>JAFKGI010000024.1 GCA_017307785.1 Vulcanimicrobiota bacterium
AACCGAAAACTTATCCTAGTTTAGCTTTTTGCAGATCTTGACGTAAAGCACAAGCAGAAACTATCCTAATTGAAAGACGATATCTTTCAACTGTGGAGGTTCCTATGTCGAGTGCAGCTCAAATCTTCTCTAAAAAAATGGTCGCCGCCCGGGAGGCCAAGGGTTGGACTCAGCAGGACCTTGCGGGAAGACTCGGGGTTACCATCCAAACCGTTTGGACGTGGGAGAAGGGACGCAAGTTCTGTCGCGCCTCTCGCCTCGAGAAGCTGGCCAATGTTCTTGACCGCTCTCCTGACTGGTTTCTTCAGGAGAGCGAAGGCCTGCCGGGTCGTGAGCCCGCAGGCTACCGAGGCAAAATGATCGCCGAAGCTCGAGATGACTTCAACGTATCTGTGGCCCAGCTGGCTCAATGCCTAGGCAGGCCGCCCGCCTTAGTTCGGGGATGGGAAAAGGGCGATACAGAACCGAGCACCCGTGACTTTGAAGAGGCGATCTCTGCCATCGAGAACCTGGGAGAGTCTTGGGCTCGCAAGCGCCGTGAACGTGACCTTGAGGCTGTCGGATACAAGCTCAAGGCTGCAGAGCCAGTTGCCGTTAGCGGCGAGTCCGTCACCCTGCCGATCTACTGGGCCCAGAAACTACTCAATCTCTACCAAAATGTTTCCTCCGCGGCTCCTGGGATGGAGAAGCTCCCTGAGGAACTCACCAGGCTGGCCCAGGGCGAAAAGTTCATAGTTCTATAACTCTTGGGAGGCCAGAGCAAAATATACTGCGAGCGTGAAAATCGCCGCCCAGACCCCGCCGCCGGGACTCGCCCGGGTCAAGACCTATTCGCAAGATAGTATGGTCGGACCCGTGGTCGAGGACACCATCGAGATCAGCAAAATCGGCCGCCGGCTGGAAGGCCCGCGTGTCGAAGTCTGGGATCAAGAAGTTATGAAGGCTTCGGCTGACGGCCAGGGCAACTACCTGTACGGCCCCGACAATCGCAAGTTCGATCAAGTGCAGGCTTTCGTCAGCTCGCAAAAGACCATCGACCTTTTCGACGGCTACGCGCAGCGCAAGCTTCCCTGGGCCTTTGACGGCGAAACCCTGGGAGTGGGTCCACACGTCGGAGAAGGCGCTAACGCCTACTATCAGAGGTCTTATGGCGCCCTGAGCTTTTACTATTTTGACTCCAAAGCGCTGGGCCGCCGGGTGCAGACTTCCCAGTCGGCCGACGTGGTTTCCCACGAAACGGGCCACGCCATTCTGGATGGTCTCAAGCCGGAATTCGGACGCACCTTCGACCGCGAAACCAAGGCCTTCCACGAGGCTTTTGGCGACTGCGCGGCCATGTTGCTGACCGTGTCCCGCGAGGCCAATCGCCAGAGCATTCTGCAAGAAACCGGCGGCGATCTGCGCAAAGAAAATTGCTTATCGCGCATGGGCGAGGAATTCGGCTACGCGGTGCGCCGCATGAACAAAGACACCAGCGACGATCGCGATTATCTGCGCACCCATCTGAACGATTTCCGCTACGTCGACCCCAACACGCTGCCGGCTGACGGCCCGCGTGAGACCTTGAGCGGCGAGTCCCACAGCTTTTGCCAGGTGTGGACGCGGGCGTTTTACGACACGCTGTCCGGGCTCTTTGAAAAGAGCGGCGACCTGGGCAAGGCCGGTGAGGTCGGGGGCAACCTGTTGACGCTGGGCGTCCACCTGGTCAGCCCCACCCGGGCGCGCTACAGCCAGCTGGCCGGGGCTATGCTGCGGGCCGACGAGTTGCTCTATGGCGGCGAAAATTCCGCGGTGCTGCGCCAGGCCTTCGAGAAGTCCGGCATCGAGTGCGCCCAGGAAAGCGTGCCCGACTTCAGCTGGAGCCAGCCGCCGACCGACCTGGCCTCCGCTCAACCGCTGTTGGACCAGCTGGGGCCCGGAGGCTTCCAGGCTCAGCGCATCCTCAAGGATGGCCACGGTTTCACGGTCGTCGAAGGCGTGCACAGCGAGGTGGTGCGCTGTGGCGATGGCAAGGCCAGCGAAGTGGCTCAGGGAATGAGCCTGACCTTCGACGCCGCCGGCAAGTTACTTCACAAAGTGGTGGACGAAGCCGCTCCGCATACCGAGGCGATCGGCATGCGCGACGAAATGACCCGGGCTCAAACAGGTCTTCCGGCCACCTGGGAAGCTCTCCGCGAACTCAGCGACGGCACCCCGGTGGTGCGCCGCCTGCCCGTCTTTATCGACTGAAGGCCGCCCCGGTTTCGGCCGAGAAGGGCGGGTCATGAAAAAGACGCTTGCTTTACTGGCACTGGCCAGCCTGATGTTTCCCGCTCACGCGGACGTGCGCTACACCAAAAAGGTGACCTTCAACCAGGGCGACGCCGACGGCATGTCGATGAACACCACCACCTTCCTGAAGAACCGCCGGGAGCGTATCGACACCGTGATGCAGGCGGGCCCGATGAAGATTCAGCAGAGCGAGTTGACCCTCTGCGACCTGGAAAAACGCGCCCGCCTGGACTCGGAATTGAAAATCTACACCAGCAGTTCATTGCGTCCCCATCTTCTGGAAAAGCGCAATCCCATGGGCCAGGAAGAGAAACCTGAGCCGGAGGTCAAGCCGGGCACCGGCACCTACACCATGACCTACAAAGTTCAGGATCTGGGTGTGGAAAAGGTGGCCAACCTGGACACCCATCACTACCGGGTCCAGGTTTTGATGGAAAGCACCGGTTGTGCCGGAGAGTCCAAGAACACCATCGACCGCGAGGTCTGGATTGCCGACCTGCCGCGCCTGGTTTGTCCGGTGCTCGACGCCACCGGAGACTTCTCCATGGAGCAGTGCAAAATCAAGGTCATTCAAAAGGGCGATGTGCAGCTTTATATGGCGGCCACCCGTTTTGAACCGGTCAAGGAAATCATGTATCAGGACGGCAAGGCCATGATGACCACCGAACTGACGGAATACAGCAATGCCGCCCTGGACGACTCCTGGTTCAGTCTGGACGGCTTGAAACAGGTCAGCGACGGCGAGTTTCAGCAGCAGATGCAGTCCAAGATGATGCGCCAGTTCACGCCGTGAAATGGCTGCTCGGGCTGCTCCTCAGCGGAGCAGCCGCGGCCCAGACCTTGGTGGGGCTGGACGGCAGCCGGGTCAGCCTGGACGGCCTGCGCAAGTCCGGCAAGCCGCTGGTGCTGATGACCTGGTGCAGTCACTGTGCCTGCTGCCGCAGCGGCGAGAAGACTCTGCTGGAACTGGCTCGGCGCTATCCGGAGATGGATATGCGCGCGCTGGACGCCCAGTTCAACGACGACGCCAAGCAGGTGGAGGCTTATCTGAAACGCCAGAAGCTGAAGCTTCCGGTGCTTTTTGATCCACGCGCCGGCTTGTGCCGCGTCCTGAACATTCGCACCAGCACCACCGCCATGGTCTGGGATGCCCAGGGCGAGATGCGCTACTTCGGCAACCTGGCCGGACTTTCCAAGGCGCTGGGCCAGCTGCACGCCAAGCAAACCGTTGTGCCGCCCTCGACACCACAGCAGGGTTGCCCCATCCTTTTCGTCGAGAATCTGGACAAACTGAACCGTCCGTGAGACTGCTCGACCTGCTGGTTCTGGGCCTCTATTTTGCCGCCCTGGCCGGCATCGGCTGGTGGGTGGGCCACGGCGGCAAGGACGACTCGGAGCGCGACCTGCTGGTGGGCGACCGCCAGATCCCCTGGTGGGCGGTGCTGCTTTCGGTGCTGGGCTCGGAGATCTCGGCGCTCACCTTTGTGGGCGTGCCCGCCTTTGCCTACTCCGGCAACTGGACGTATCTGCAGGTAACGCTGGGAGCCATCGGCGGCCGTTACCTGGTGGGGCGCTTTTTCGTGCCCGCCTTCTATCGCCACAACGTCGTTTCTATTTACGAGTTTTTGCTGCGCCGCTATGGACCCTGGACGCGCAACGTGGCCGTGCTGGTCTTTCTCTTCGCCCGTGTGCTGATGAGCGGGGTGCGCCTGGGGGCAGGCGCGCTCATCGTGCACCTGGCCTTGGGCCTTCCCGTCAACACCGCTATTTTTCTGGTAGCCGTGATCGGGGTGATCTTCTGCGCCGTAGGCGGGGTCAAGGCGGTGGTGTGGACGGAGGTGCTGCAGGTTTCGGTGATGCTGGTCGGGGCTCTCTCGGCCCTGCTGGTCCTGTGGACGGGCACTCGGGGGGCGATCATTCCTCCAGGATCCCTGCAGGTGATCGACCCGGTATGGGATGCCTCCAAGGAATTCACCCTCTGGGCGGCCCTCATTGGCACCACCTTGACCAATGCGGCCATCTTCGGCACCGACTATGACATGGTGCAGCGTATGCTGACGGCCAAAAACAGCCAGCAGAGCGGAAGGGCCGTGATCGGCTCGGCCCTGGCCGAAATCCCCATCATCAGTCTTTTCCTGGGCATTGGCACGCTGCTGCGTCTGTTTTATCAGCTCCACCCCGACCCTCATCTGCCGGAATCGGCCAAGCAGGTTTTTGGCTACTTCATCGTCACCCAGCTGCCGGCCGGCCTGTGCGGGCTGCTGATCGCCGCCGTGATTTCCGTTCTGTTATCCAGTTATGAGTCCGCCCTGGCCTCGCTGGCCGGCTCCTTCGTGGTCGACCTCTACCGCCCGCTGGTGCCGGAACGCGAACCCGCACATTACCTGTGGGTGACGCGCATGGCTACCATCGGTTTCGCCACCTTACTCATGATCGTGGCCATCGTCTCGGGAGGGGTTGAGGAAATTCTCAAGCTGGGCCTGGAAATCGGCACTTATTTCTACGGAGCGCTGCTGGCCGTCTTCGGACTGGCTCTCATGCGCTCAGAGGCGCGCCCGGCCGGCCCTGATCGTTGGACGGCGTTGGTGGCCATGCCGGTAGCCATCGCCGTGGTGCTGGGTGTGAAAGTGCACGGCGGTCTGGCTTTTCCCTGGTATGTGTCGCTGGGGGCCGTCACCGCACGCCTGCTCATCTGGCTAGGAGGCAATTCCGGACCGAGCCGAAGGCCAGAGGATGACGAACGTAATTGAGGTCCGGGGGCTGGCAAAGACCTACGCCTCCGGGTTGAAGGCCCTGGACGATGTCACCCTGGACATTCGCAAAGGAGAGATCTTTGCGCTGCTGGGTGCCAACGGAGCGGGCAAGACCACGCTCATCAGCATCGTGTGCGGACTGGTCAACCGTAGCTCCGGCACGGTCACGGTGGGCGGTCACGACATCGTCAAAGACTACCGGCAGGCGCGGCGGCTGATCGGCCTGGTGCCGCAGGAGCTGAGCAGCGACGTTTTCGAGACGGTCTGGGCCACCACCAAATTCAGTCGGGCGCTTTTTGGTAAGCCTCCCAATCCGGTTTATCTGGAGAAGATTCTGCGAGACCTTTCTCTGTGGGAACGAAAGGACAGCAAAATCATCACCCTTTCCGGCGGCATGAAGCGGCGCGTTATGATCGCCAAGGCGCTGGCCCACGAACCGGAGATTCTCTTTTTAGACGAGCCCACGGCCGGAGTGGACGTGGAGCTGCGCCGCGACATGTGGGAATTGGTGCGGCGCCTCCGCGAGGACGGCGTGACCATCATTTTGACCACTCACTATATCGAGGAAGCCGAGCAGATGGCCGACCGCATCGGGGTTATTAAGCAGGGCAAGCTGTTGCTGACCGACGACAAGGCGGCCTTGATGAAGAAGCTGGGCAAGCGGCAGCTGATTTTGACGCTGAGGTCGCCCCTCGAGCGCATCCCCGAAGCGCTGGCCAGCCACGAATTGGAGCGTTCGGAGGATGGCCTCCAATTGATCTTTCACTTCGATTCGCAGTCCGACGAAGGCGGCATTGGTGCCGTGCTGGCGGCGCTGGCCCGCGAGAATTTGGAGATTTCCGATCTCCGCACCAAGGAAAGTTCGCTCGAGGAGATTTTTGTGCAACTGGTGGGAAGCAAACAGTGAACGTTCACGCCATCGGCGCCATCTTTGAATTCGAGATGGCCAGATTCTTCCGCACGTTGTTTCAGAGCGTGGCCTCCCCCGTGCTCTCGACTTCGCTCTACTTTATCGTGTTTGGTTCGGCCATCGGGTCGCGCATGCAACAAGTGGATGGCATCAGTTACGGCGCCTTCATCGTGCCGGGATTGGTGATGCTGTCGGTCTTGACCGAGAGTATTTCCAACGCATCTTTTGGCATCTACTTTCCCAAGTATTCGGGCACCATCTACGAGGTGCTCTCCGCCCCCATCTCGGCTTTCGAGACGGTGGCTGGATTCGTGGGCGCGGCCGCGGCCAAGTCGTTGATGCTGGGCCTGACCATTTTGCTGACGGCACGTTTTTTTGTGGACTACAGCATCCTGCACCCGGCCGTGATGTTGCTCTTCCTGGTGCTGACCTGCGTGACGTTCAGTCTCTTTGGCTTCCTGATCGGGTTGTGGGCCGAAAGCTTTGAACAGTTACAGGTCATTCCGCTGCTCATCATCACTCCCCTCACCTTTTTGGGCGGCAGCTTTTACTCGATCACCATGCTGCCGCCGTTTTGGCAAAAGGTCAGTCTCCTCAATCCGGTCGTCTACCTGGTCAGCGGATTCCGCTGGAGTTTCTATGGTGCCTCCGACGTGAGTCTTGGATTGAGCCTGGGCATGACCACCCTGTTTCTGGCCGTTTGCAGCGCCCTGGTCTGGTGGATCTTCCGCACCGGGCACAAGATCAAGTCCTGACCTCACCTCAGAAACTCTTCAGAAACCCGAAAGCGACCCCTTAAGGGGCTGACTCTAAGGTGTGGTTATGGCAACCACCCTTTTTACCACCAACTTCTGCCAGCAACTGGTCGCAGTTCAGCCTTACCGAGTGACGCCTGTCCGTGCACGTTAGCTGGCGAGAGGATGCGGCTGGCTCAACGCACCGCCATCCTCTGCCGGCGGCCCTGTCCTGGACCACCCGTCATCTGCTGTTCGCGGCCCTTTTCTTCTCGTTCTGCCTGGTTCTTGGGGGCGTAGCGCTGGGCTGCTACCTGATGATTCAGCGGGATTTTCGCTGGCGGACCTACCAGGTTCTGCAGAATCACGTACAGGACAACTGGCAGCCTCGACCGATCGGCTCTTTCTTGCTGATGCCCTCACAGGGCAAGCCCAACTGGCTGCGCCTGAGCAATGACCAGGTTTCTGTCCGCTTCTACGATCAGCAACTGCAGCGCAAAGTGCAGATGGGCGGCCCACCGGAAGGCCCGGACGAGCGTCCTCCACAACTGCGCCGCGCGCTGGAAGGTCGGAGCTTACGCTACAACTCAAGCAATCGCTTCGAAAACTGGTTGATGTGGGCCGTTCCGGTTCACGATCTGAGTGGACGAGTGGTGGGAGTGCTGGAGACCGGCCTGGGCATGCGTCCCTACGATGAACTGCTACGCGTGCTGGCCGGATCGCTGCTGATCGTAGCCGGGCTGGGAATGGCCATCAGCAGCCTGCTGGCGGCCCTGATTTCCAACCATCTGGCCCGACCGCTGGAGAGCCTGGCCGGAGCCATGGGCAAGGTCACGCGGGGAAATTTCGGCGCCCGCGCTCCCGTCTGCGGCAGCCTCGAGATCCAGTCGGTGGCCGAGGACTTCAACAAGATGGTGGACGAGTTGGGCCAGGTCTTCGAAGCCCAGGAGCGCTTTATCGCCGATGCTTCGCACGAGTTGAAGACTCCGCTGACCTCGATCACCACCATGACCGAGCTGCTGCAGCACAAGGGCGACGCGTTGCGGCCGGAGCGACGCGAGCGCGCCTGGGACGTCATCGGTCGCGAAATCACGCGGATGGAGAGACTGGTGGAGGATCTACTGACGCTTTCCCGTTTCGACCATCCGGGCCGCGACGTGGTGGATCTGGCCGGCGAGCTGCGGTCGGTGCTGGAAAGTTACCCCCGCGTCCAGGTGCGCGGAGAGCTGGTGGGGGGCATGGTGCGCCTCGATGGCTGTGGATGGGTCCGCAGCCTGCGAAATCTATTCGACAACGCCCTGGCGCATACGCCGGTGGACAGAGAGATTTGGGTCAGTCTGCACAGACGCGGGCACGAATTCCTATTACAAGTGGAGGATCAAGGATGCGGTATACCTCAGGAGGATCTGGACAAAGTCACACAGCGATTCTTTCGCTCGGAGCGGTCGCGCAGCCGACATCTGGGGGGAACGGGGTTGGGACTCTCGATGGTGGACGCCTGGGTGCACCAGTGCAGCGGGAAACTGGAGGTGGAGAGCCAAGTGGGGAAAGGAACCCTCGTAAAGATTTGGATACCCGCTCAATGAAGCCTTACAAGATCCTGGTGGCCGACGACGACGACTCGATCCGCGATTCCCTGGAGACGGTGTTCGAGCTGGAAGGCTATGAGGTGGCGCTGGCCCCGGACGGGCGTCAGGCCATGCAGTTGTTTGATGGCAGCGTCGACCTGTTGGTGCTGGACTGGATGATGCCCAACATGGACGGCATTCAGGTGTGCCAGGAAATCCGCCGCGTCAGTCAGGTCCCGATCCTGATGCTGACGGCCCGAGGTGACCTGGACGATAAGATCACGGGCCTGGATACGGGCGCCGACGACTACCTGCCCAAACCGTTCAAGACCAAGGAACTGCTGGCTCGCGTGCGGGCCCAGTTGCGACGCAGCCGGGCCTTTTCCAAAGAACAGCTGGAGTTCGGCTCGCTGGTGCTGGAGCCGACTTCGCGCTCGGCCCGCTGGCAGGACCAGCAGATTTTCCTGACGGCGCTAGAATTTCAGCTGCTGCAGTTTCTGGTGCAGAACCCCGGTCAGGTGTTTTCCAAAGAGCAATTGCTCAATCACGTCTGGGGTTGGCACGAGGCGGCCAATCTGAACGTGGTCGAGGTGCATATCTCGAGTTTGCGCCAGAAGCTGGGCGAGGGAGCAAAAAACCTGATTCGCACCGTACGTGGACTAGGTTATAGCCTTGGGTTGTAGTTAACCTTTTGGTCACAGCTCGGGTTCGGCCGGTGCATATAGTGGGTTGGCAAAGGGGGATTTTCCCATGGTAACCCAACAGATGCACCGGCTGAGTCCTGTGCACATTCAGCAGCGCCCTTCGAAACCGGTACCTCCCACCCCGCCCGATCGGGCCGAAATCGGCTCAACGGTAAGTCGCGGTGTGACGTTTGCCAGCGTGGCGGCTCTCTGCCTGATGGCCGGCACTTCGCTGGTGCAGGCCCAAACGGCTCCGGACCTGGTTTCTCAAATCGAGAATCAAGACGTTCAGGACGTGACTTTGAGCGACCAATTGACGCAAGCCGCCCAGAAACATGGCGTATCCCTCCAATTTGAGGTGCGACCCTCGGGCCGCCCGCCGGTTTCCATCACCCCCTGGCACGCCGAGAAAATCCTGGCCGAAGCCGGCTCGGTGGTGGTGACCGAGGTCAAAGACAACCAGTTCGACCGCACCGCCTACCTGACGGACACGACTGACCTGGTGGCCTACCTCAACTATATGAAGGCGGACGTGCCTCAGAACGACGAGGAAGTAGGAGCCGTCTCCTTACGGGCTTTCTTCAACCTGGTGCCCAATACCCAGATCGTGCATCCGCGCACCCAGGAGAGCCTGTCGCCCTTCACGGCAGCGCGCGTGCTTAAGGAAGAACGCCCGCTGTTACTGCGCATGGACGGCGCCCCCGAGCGACGTTTTGGAAGCCTGCGAGAGCTGCAGCGCGAGATCTCTTCCGACGAGGGGCCGGGCTGCACGCTGACGGGAACCGTCGGAGCGGGCACGCCCGGCGTTTACTGCTTGAACTGACCTATTCGCGGCCGCGCTCGCCTTTGTCTTCGTTGATGAAGATCCAGGCGGCGATTTCGCCGGGTTGGATGCTGAAGGTGCCGTCCTCGTCTCCACGCCAGAACTCCCGGTCGCGCACGTAGCGCGACGAGGTGTCGGTGGCGGGGATGGAGAGACTGTCAGCCACCAGGGCGCGGATGCGCTGCTGCCACAGCTCCAGGTTGGCGGGTCGCAGGTCGATCCAGCCGGCCCGGGCCCACTCCTCCAGGTTGTGGCTGTCGAGGTTGACTTCGTTGGCGCCACTGGGCGGCGGCGTCTTCACCTGGCGGCCTCGCAAAAGCTGCGGCTTGCCGTCCTTCTCGAAGAGCACCGGAATGCCGATGGACACGGGTGTGGCCAGCAGGTCCGGCTGCTGATCGAGCAGTCCGAAAATCTGCTCGACCAGGCTCTGGGGCTCGTGCTTGAGCACGTCCTGCAGGTCGGTGAAAAGCCGCTTCAGGTAATAGGCTTCGTAGAGCAATTTGGAGAGTCGTGGCGGACCCAGATTCTCGAAGGCCACCGAATCCACGCCGTGACGATTCTCCAGTTCGCGCAGCTTTTCAATAGCGCGCTGCCTCTGGAAGCCGGCCCGATAGGTCGGACCCATGCAGGTGACGTTGAGGGCGTTGATGACGTCCTTGCCGGTGTTGACGCCGCGCACTTCGTCGACCACGTTGCGCGCGATCTCTTCGGGGGTGACGAACTCCATTTGACCGGGACTGGTGATGGCCACGAATTCTTCGGTCGAAAATAGCCCGTTCTCACCTGTATCCACGAAGACGGTTTCCAGCTTGCGGCCGCTGGGCTTGCCGAAATCGGCATCATCGAGCTTCAGAGTGCCGCTGGCCGGAATGGCCTTGTTCAAATCGACTTCTTCCAACTCGACGGGGCGGCCGCGCTTGTTGATTTCGCCGTAGCCGATGCCGCGCCAACCGATCATGGCGGTGGGCTTGATTTCCATGGTGGCCGGGGGAGCCTTGGAAACGACTTCGTCTTCGTTCTCCAGACTGGCGATACCGGGGGTGCGGGCCAGCAAGAAGAGCAGCAGGGTGTGAGCGCCGGCCACGGCCGACTTGGAGAGCAGCACCGAGGAGGGGCGCTCTTCGCCGTGAGTATAGGGGATGTTCCAGCCCATACCGCCGGTTCCAGAGGTGCCCAGCTTCACGTAAGCTTTGGTGTCGACGGCCACCATGGCGCGATAGAGCACGTCCACGTGGCGGATCAGCTGGGGAATGTAGAGGCTGCACAGCAGTTTCTCCACCGAATCGCGGGTGGTGGCGTCTTCCTGGACCTCGCGCCAGACCTGGCGCGAGTGCGAGAAGATGTCCGAATAGGCGATGCCGGTGGCCGTGTTCATGGCGTCGATGATGACGTGCGGCTGATACTTGAGCACGATCTGGTAAAGGACGAAACGCCGGGCCACGGCCGCCGACATGGGCGTGAGCGTGTCTTCGATGATGGCGGCGCGCCCTTCGGCCGTTTGCATGGCCTGATTGCCGGTCATGTGGCGCTGGCTCTCGCGGGCAAAAAGATTGCCCGACTCCGGGATCAGCTCCACCTTGGGCAAGTTGGGGGTGAGTTTCTCGGCCCTCTGGATCTCTTCTTCCAGCGTGCGGATGGCCAGCTTGGATTCTTCTTCGTGCAGCGAGCAAACGACGATGCGGGCGGGGCGGTTCTTGAGCAGCTCGCGGCAAACGGCGCGGCCCACCATGCCGCCTCCGCCCAGCACCATGACGGTGGTTCCTTGGATATCCATGAGGTTAAGCCAGGGTGACGCGCAAGAGGCGGACGGGTTGAAGGGTGTCGTTGACGATTTCCAGCTCTTCGCCGGACTCGCGCTCGAGGATCTGGCCGGCCAGCGGGCGCAGCACGCGCTCGCCGACGCGCACCTGGGCGCCTCCGGCCAGGGTGACGGTGATCAGTTCTTTGCCGGAACCGAGCTTCTCGGGGGCAAAGGACTGGTGAGGCGCGACCTCCTGCCAGAGGGCGGTGGAGGCGAGCTGGGCCGTGCGGCCCCAGGGCTGCTCGGTCCAGGTGACGTTGAATTCGGAAATGGCTTGCATTTGCGTTCTCTTTCTACCACCAGGTGCCGGGTGGTTCGGGGCGGGCTTGAAATTCTCCGCAGGGTTCCAGGCGCAGTCGCTGGATGCTCAGGGCCGGAGCCAGACAGCGCCCGTGCCAGGCGCGGTCGGCGGCCACATTGACCAGTTCTCGTCCCAGAAGGTCGCTGAAACGTCCCCGCACCAGCATAGGCGCGAGGCGAATCTGCGGCCGTCCCCCCTGAAGAAGCCAGGCCACTTCGGCCAGGCGGCAAAATTCGTCGGGTTCGCACGGGGCATCGCAGGGCACCAGGCGGTCGAGCAGGATGCCGTCGCCCACGTCACGGGCCAGGTCACCCAGAGAGCTGCGTCCGCCCAGCAGGCTCAGGTTGGACCAACCGGGGTTGGGCGGCAAACCCCATTCACGCACGGCCAGGCCGGGAGCATCCACTCCCATCGAGCGGGCGTGGTAGCGGTCGACCAGGTGATGGTGCACGACGCCTTCCTGGACCAGGGAAACCGGGCGCTTGAGCTGGCCTTCGCCGTCAAAGGGCACGGTGCCGGGTCCACTTTGCAGGGTGGCATCGTCCTGCAGAGTGATCTGAGGCGAGAGCCAGGCTTCGCCCCAGGGCGCGGCGATCTCCGGGTGACTGTCAAAGCGGCGGGCGTCGAAATGGCGGGAGACCATGTCGGTAACCAGGGCGGCGCTGGCGGCCGGGGTCAGGACGGCGGCCGTTTCGCCGGCGCTGAGTTCCTGGACGCCGTCGGTGTGGGCGCTCTGCCAGACCAGTTCCATCAACAGCTCAGAGGGATTGGCGCGCAGTCGAGCGGCCAGGATCTGAGCCTGGAGCAAAGGCGGCTGGGTGCTGTCCACGGCCACCTGGTAGACGACGCGCTGGCCGGTTTGTTCGCCAGCGCGGGTAACCAGGGTCAGCATCTGCCAGCGCAGGCTGGCGCGGATGCGGGTGGGATGCTCCTTGAGCAGGCTGGGCAGCAGGAACTGCAGCTTGGAGACGTAGCGCGAAAGCTTTTCCAGGTGGGGCTCGAGGGCCATGGGCTCGCTGGCGTTGGCGCTGCTATGGATAGGCAGCCCGTGGGCGAAGAGAATGCCTTCGAGGGGAGAGCTGCGAGCTGCCTGCAGGCCGCGTTCGAGCAGCATTTCGGGCAGTTCGCTGGGCTCACCCCAGGCCCAGCCGAGCCGGCCTTCGTAGTTGACCCGAATGCCCCAGCCCCGGAACTCGCGGCGGTTGCGCGGATCGGCCAGGTCGATCTCACAGCGCTGCTCCCAGGCGATTTCGGCGTCGCGGCAGCGACGCAGGGCGGTGGCCATCAATTTGCCGGTGGGTGGTTTCATGGGCCGGCTCTTTGCTACCGGCCTCGGGGGATCCTTGGGGTTTGGCGGGTACGCGGATTCCCTTGCTTTGGAGCCGGTTTCGGCTCGGTTCTACAAAGTTGTGCGGAGAATCTACGGTCGGGTGTAGATTCGGCCGGTTTGGGGGGCGAATTCGCCAGATTCTACAGGGCGTTGTAGAGAATCCACCGGTTATTGTAGATTCGGGCGGTTTGGAGCCGGTTTGTCCTCGTTTCTACAAGGCCATGTAGAGAATCTACGCGTGGGTGTAGATTCGGGCAGTTTGGGACCGGGATGGGCCTTGTTCTACAGTGTGGTGCAGAGAATCTACAGGTTGCCGTAGATTCTCGCGGGTTTTGGGCCCGGCTAGGCCTGGTTCTACGAGGTGATGTAGAGAATCTACGCGCGCATGTAGATTCTGCCTGGTTTGGGGGTGCGGATTCGCCAGACTCTACAGGGCGTTGTAGAGAATCCACCGGTTATGGTAGATTCCGGCAGTTCGGAGCAGCACTTGAGCCTGATGAAACGTGGCGAGAATCTACGGGTGCAAGCTAGATGATGGAGGGTCGTCCGAGCCGGGTCGGAATTTATCCGAGATGCGAAACGTTGCGATCGTGCTTTTGCTTCTGGGACTGCTGGCGGGATGTTCGGGCAGTCCGCCAGAGAGTACACCCGCTCCCCAAGCGAGCGCCGTACCGACTGTTGCCACCACACCCGGGGCCGTCAACCCCTCGCGCAAGCTGGTCAAGAACGGCGCCTTGACCCTAAGGGTCGTCGCGCTCACGGAGACCTCCGAGCAAATTCGGGCCAAGGCAGCTGAGCTGGGTGGGTTCATCTCCAACTCACGCTTTGACGTCAACTCCCAACAGGCCGAGTCAGCCACCATCGAGGCCAAGGTGCCTTCTGAAAAACTCGACCCCTTCATGCAGGACCTGGAAAGCCTCGGTAAGGTGCTTTCCAAATCCGAGACAGCGGAAGATGTTACCGAGCAGTTTGTGGATATGGAAGCGCGTCGCTCGAACCTACAGCGCGAGGAAGAAAGGTTGCTGGTCATTCTGAAGTCGGCGGGTGGGCTCAAGGACCTGCTGGCGGTGGAACAAGAGCTGGCTCGCGTGCGCGGCGAGCTGGAGCAAATTCAAGGGAAGCTCAAGCACCTCAACTACCAGGCGGATTACTCGACGGTGGCGGTCACTCTGACGACCACCGCGCAGGGCTCGACGGTGGCTTTCTGGGACCTGAGCGGTACGGTCGGCAACGCCTGGATGTTGCTCAAGCTATGCCTGCGCCTGGTCCTGCAGGCCGCCATCTACTTTGTCTTTCTGCTACCACTGGGACTGCCGGCCTGGTGGGCTCATCGACGCGCCACGCGCAAGCCCGAGGAATCGTAAAGCGAATCAGCCTCCGCAAGCGACCTTTTCGAAGAAGGTCTTCACCAGTTCGGGGTTGAGTTTTCCGTTCTGGGCGTCGCCTTCCAGGATGGAGCGAGCGGTGTTGTGGTCTTTGGCGGGACGGAAGGAGCGGGGGGCGCGCAGGGCGGCGTACATGTCGCAAATTCCCAGGATCTGAGCGCCCTTCGGGATCTGATCGCCCTGGAGTTTATCCGGATAGCCGGTTCCGTCGAGTTTCTCGTGGTGATGGCGAATGATTTCGCGCACGCCATTGTCTCCGGAGGCAACTTTGGAGTTGAGCGAGCCGAGGGCGGCTTCGACTTCGGGGTCGCTGGCTTTGCCGAGCTGGCGGGATCTGTCGGTGGAGATTTCCACGTGGCGGCACATCTGGCTCCACATGGCTCCCCATTCTTCTTTGGGCATATCGCGCGGGCCGCGAGGATCGTTGTAAAGGGCTTCGTCGGCCACCAGTTTGCCGGCGTCATAGAGGTGGCTGGCTTCGTTCAGGTCGCGAGCTTCCTTGGCCGTCAGCTGCAGCGCGGTTCCTTCGAGGGCCTCGGCCATTCGGTTGGCGTAAGCCGAGGCGGTGGCCATGTGCTGCTTGGTGTAGCCGCCCTCGAAGGCTGCCAGTTTCGTATTCGTGGCTTCGAATGCTTCGACGCTGAGGTCGGCGGCGGGCTGAAAAGCGACCGGCCGGGGCGTCGCGGGCTCGGCCTCCGGGGTGGGCACGGCCTGCGGGGTGGGCGGATTCGATTTCTGAAGAATAGCGCTGTCGGCCGGCAAAGGGGCGTCCGACTCGGCGACCTTGCGAGGGGCCACTTTCTGGGAAACGGCTGGCTGGAGCGGCGTGAACTGCTGAATCTTCATAGGATGTCATGGTTCTGGCTTGTGAAGCCGAATCCTATGGACTGCCTGAAGCACAATTTAGGCGCGTGGAGAACTTCGGGAAGCCCAAAGAAGTTGGGCAGGCTATGCAATTTTCACGACGTCAAGTTTTAGCCGGCCTCGCGGCCACGGGTTTGCTGGCCCTGAGCGCGCGAGCCGAGGACTTTCTCTCCATTGATGCCCACAATCATGTGGACGTCCCCCTGGATGGAACTGCCGGCCCCAACCTGGACCTGAGGGGGGAACTGGATCGGGCCGGACTCACCGCCATCTGCATGACTTTCGCAGTGGACTATCAGCCGATTCGGGAGCCCGCCCAGGGTTACCAACGATTCCTCCACGGCCTGGACGCGATGGATGCACAATTGGCCCGCAATGAAATGACGCGGGCGCTGCAAGCCGCCGACCTGCGAGCCGAGAAACTCACGGTGATTCAGTCGATTGAGGGCGCGCACTTTCTGGAAGGCAAGCTGGAACGGATGGAGGAGGCCTACGGTCGAGGCCTTCGCCATTTCGGATTGCTGCACGATCACGATGCAACGCCGCCGCTGGGGGACGTGTTCACCAATCCTGAGGCCTTCGGGGGTCTGACCCAACTGGGCGCCGGGGCGGTGCGTGAGTGCAATCGCCTGGGGATGCTGCTGGACATGTCTCACGGCAGTGACAAGGCCGTGCGCGATGCGTTGAAGATTAGCACGAGACCTCTGATTGTCTCACACACGGGACTGAACACCCGCCTGGGGTCCAACCCAAAGATGGCGCGCATGATGCTGCCCCGGCTGATCCGCGCGGAACTGGCTCGGGAAGTGGCCCGGGCCGGCGGAGTGATCGGCGTCTGGACGCACCTGGCTGACTCGGCCGATGAGTATGCCGCCAATGTCCGCGCCATGGTGGAGGTGGTGGGCGTTGACCACGTCTGCATCGGCACCGATAGCAAGCTGACCCCGCCCCCGGACGGAAGCGACCGAGGTCGCACCAATTCCGGGTGGGCGGGCGGCGGGTTCTACTTTGTGGTAGCGGCCGCGCTGCGCAAGGCCGGGTTCTCCCCGGCGGAAATTGCCAAGATTGGCGGGCTGAACTATCGCCGGGTATTTGCGGCGGCGACGGCCTGAGCTTGGCGGAGGGGCGACTGCGGGGAACTGGAGCGGGTGAGTACTTGTAGAACAAAGCCAGGATTTCAGGTTGTCCGCAGTAACATGTGAGCAACGAGTTGTATACAAATAGTTAACAATCCCGGCCTATACTGAGCCCACAGCAAGTGGATCGTTAGGCAAAACGACAAGCGAGGCAAGGAATGAACGTAGGCGGACCACCAGGAGCAGCTTCTCCCCAAGTCGGGAACAAGGCTCCTGCCACGGCTCCGGCGGGCGGCAAACCAGCGGGTGCTCCGTCGCAAAGCCAACAACCTATGCAGCCCGGTCAGATGCAGATGAAGCTCCCGCAGGGGTTTCGGATGCCTCAGCAGGGCACCAGCCTTTTCGCCCAGGTGGCGGGCAAGGATGGTCAGGGTTACCTGATGCGGATGGGGGACCAGTTGCTGCGGGCCCAGAGCGGTACGCCGCTGCAAGTGGGTCAGTCGGTACAGATGAAGGTGCAGGGCGAGCAGCCTCAGGGCGGCCAGGTGCGGATGCAGCTGGTGCCAGGGGGCGGACAGGCTCGCCACAGCGCTGGAGAACTGGCCGACAGTCTTTCAAATATGAAGATGATGGTCAGCGAAAACTCGATGGAGACGGCCAAAGCGATGGTCGAAAACAAGGTTCCGCTGACGAAAGACAACCTGCAGACGATGCAAAAGTTGACCCAGATGCCCGAAGGCAGCAAATCGCAGCCTCCGATGGAAAACCGGGTCAGCTCGGTGGTGTTTCTGCAGCAAAACAACTTGCCCGTGACGCCGCAAAACATGTCGTGTCTGGCCAACTTCCTGGCGCAAAACCCGCAGCTTGGACAGCAAATGGCCTGTATGAACGACGAATTGAAGCGGCTCATCGAAAAGGGCGGCGGCGACGCCAAACAGTTCGATGATATGCGCGAAATGGTGCTGGAAGCCATCGAAGGTGGCGGCGGCAACATCGGCAAGACCAAAGAAAAAAAGTCCCCTCCCCCTCCCAAGAAGTTCTTCAACGCCGCCAAACAGGCCGGCATTGAATTCGGCACCTCGCCCTTCCCGGGCAACGACGAAGACGAATGGGAACTGCTGGCCGCCTACCGCGAACTGCGGCGCAAAGCCGGCGAAGAGCTGGGTGAGGAAGAGACCCAAGAACTGACCCGGATGCTCAACGAAGCTGAAGAGACGGTGCAGGCCCAACGACTGCTCAACAAAGCCGTGATGGGTGAAATCGGCTGCTTCTACTTTCAGGTGCCGATTCGCTTCCGCGAAGACGCCGAAGTCTGGCTCTACTTCCGCCGCAAAGGCGGTGGTAAAGAGGAAAGCCTGAGCGACGAGTTCCGCGCCGAGTTTCTGGTGACCACGGAGTTCCTCGGCAACCTGTTCTTCATCGTGGAAGTAGCGGGCGTCGAAGTGAGCGTGGTGGTCGAAGTGGAGAACGAGTCCACACAAGATTTTGTCAATCGCTACGCGGTGGTGCTGCAAGAGCGCATCGCGATGGCGGGCTGGAAATGCCTGGGAGTGTCGGTGACCGGTCGCAAGACGGTGCCCGGCAACCCCTGGATGAACCAGGAAGAGATTCAGAATATGGTGAGCTACGATGTCCAGGCCTGACGAAATCTTAGACTCGGGCGCCGGGGCAGGTGGCAAGAGAGCGGTCTCGGTTCGCTACGGACCGGACGGCGAAGTGGAAATTTTAGGCATAGCCGAGGGTGCCGAAGCCGAAGCGATGATCGCCAAGGCTCAGGCAGACGGCGTGGACGTGAGACAGGACAAGGAAGAAGTCGACGACCTCTTCCGCTCCAGTCAACCGTCCAGCCGGGTGCCTCCCGAGGTCTACGAGCTGATGTCGATGATGGTGCAATTTGCACAGGAACTCGACGAAGCTTGGGGCTCTGGAGCCCGAGAGTCGTAAAGGTTAAACCTGTTTTTCGACGAATTATCGGAACGAGAAAAACAGCGGAAGATGCGGATGGAGGAATAGGCGAGATGCTCGATGGTATGAGAATGGCCACAGAAGGCATGAAACAGATGTCCATGAAGCAGGACATGGTTACGAACAACCTGGCCAACGTAGGTACGGCCGGTTTTCGTAAGGAAAGCCTGGTGGTCGAATCTTTCTCGGAAGTGATGGCCCGTGAGTCCAATGGCTCCACCGAGGTCAACTCGACCGGCGGCTACGAGAACAACGCTCGCTTCAATCAGTATTCGATGACCCACATGAGCCAGGGCGCTCTGAAGGAAAGCGGCAGCGCTTTCGACCTGGCCCTGGACGACAACGGCAAAGGCTTCTTCACCATCCAAACCCCCAAGGGCATTGAGTTTACTCGCGGTGGAACCTTCCATCTCTCCACCAGCGGCCACCTGGTCACCGCGGACGGCTCGTTCGTGCTCGGCCAGCGCGGCCCCATCAAGGTCAACGGCGCTGACTTCAAAGTCAACGACAACGGCGTCGTCAACGTGAACGGCAAAGACGTCGACAAGCTGCTGGTCAGCCGCTTCGAAGACCCCAAGGCCATGAAGCGCCAGGGTTCCTCGAGCTTCGCCTCCGAGAGCAACTCGGTGGTGGCCACCGGCGACTTCAAAGTCAAGCAGGGCTACGTCGAGCAAGCCAACTTCAACGCTCTGACCGAAATGGTCGACCTGATGCAGACGATGCGCAACTTCGAAGCCAACCAGAAAGCGCTCCAGTCCCACGACCAGCGCTTGCAGAAGGCCGTCAACGAACTCGGCCGCGTCCGCTAATCTCAGAAGTACTAGAATTCGCAGAAGGATAATAAGGAGAACAGAACCGCTATGATGAGAGCACTCTACACCGCCGCCTCGGGCATGATGGCCCAACAGGCCAACATCGACAACATCTCCAACAACCTGGCCAACTACCAGACGACCGGCTTCAAAAAGTCCCGCGTATCCTTCGAAGATCTCCTTTACGCCACCATGGAAACCCCCGGCACCGAAGCCACCGGCGGCAAGACCCAAATCGGTATGGGCGTGCGCACGATGAACACCCAGAAGATGTTCTCGGCCGGCCAGCTGCAGGAAACCAAAGACCCCTACAACGTGGCCATCGACGGCGAAGGCTTCTTCAAAGTCAAGATGAGCGACGGCAGCACCGCCTACACCCGTGACGGCAGCTTCGAGATGAACAAAGACGGCCGCCTGTGCCTGCACAACGGCGCCGACCTGGGCATCAAGGTTCCGGCCGACATGAGCAACATTGAAATCAAGGGCGACGGCACCATCATGGGTACCCGCCTGAACGGCGACGGTAAGGCTGAGCAAGTCGGTCAGATCACTCTGACCAAGTTCACCAACCCGGCCGCTCTCAAAGCGATCGGTGGCAACCTCTACACGGAAACCGAAGCTTGCGGTTCCAAGATCGAGGAAACCCCTGGCAAAAACGGCTGCGGCGTCGTGGCTCAGGGCTACCTGGAAAAATCCAACATCAATATCGTGGAAGAGATGATCAACATCGTCACCGCTCAGCGCTCCTTTGAAATGAACCAAAAGGGCGTGCAGGCGGCGGACGAAATGATGCGCTCCACCAACCAGCTGCAGCGCGGCTAAGCTAACCCTCAGGAGGAAACACCATGCAGATCGAAGGCTTCAACCCAGAACCATTGCGCCAGGCGTCCGACAAGACTCCGGGGCGTGCCAAAGAGGAAGCCAAGCTCAAAGACGCTTGTCAGCAATTTGAGCAGATGTACCTGCAGCAGATGTTCACGCAGATGCGCAAAGCCTCCAAAATGGGTGGCGGCGAGAGTCTGATGGGCAACAGCCAGGGCGAAGAAATGTTCACCGGCATGCTCGATCAGGAACGTGCCAAAACCTGGTCGCAAGAGGGCGGCGTTGGCCTGGCCAACCTGCTCTTCCAGCAGATGAAGAAAACTCTGTAGAAGTAACGGTCTCCTCCCGAAGAGGGAAGGGAAGCCCCGTGACTAAAAAGGAGAGGTCTCATTGGGACCTCTCCTTTCGCTTTGATGCGAAGATTTAGGGGTCCTGAAATCACGGGAAGGGAGGCCCCAAGCTGAGTCGACGCGGCGACCAGACCGATCCACAAGAGTTAGACAACCTGTGGCGCAGCTATAAGGTCTCCAAAGATCCGCTGATCCAAAATCGGCTGGCGGAGCAATATTTGCCTTTGGTGAAGTCCATCGCCACCGGTCTGTCGCGCAAGATGGGCCAGAACGTAGACGTGGACGATATGATCGCCGATGGCAGCATTGGCCTGATTCGCGCGATCGACACCTTTGACATCGATCGCGGCTTCAAATTCCAGACCTATGCCACCACCGTGGTGCGCGGCGCCATTCTCAACGGTATGCGCCGCATGGACTGGGTGCCTGAACGCGTCCGTGCCAAGAACCGCCAACTGCAGCAGGCCATCGATCGCCACCAGGCGGAGAGCGGCGAGCCGCCCAGCCAGGAGATGCTGGCCGAAGAACTCAAGCTTTCCACCGAAGAGGTCTACGACCTGATCGCCAACATGGGCACCTCCTATTTGCTGTCCCTGGAACAGCCTCTGGGCTCCGAAGACGGCGATGCCAGCCTGGGGGACATGGTGGACGACGATGACGACGTCCCCGACATCGAATTTGAATACGCCGAGGAGAGGGACGCCCTGCGTCAGGCCATTCACAAGCTGGATGAGCGCGAGCAGCTGATCGTGACGGCTCACTATTTCGAGGGCATCACCTTCGACGCCATCTCCAAGGAACTGGGCGTTTCCAAGCAGCGCGTTTCTCAGATGCACAGCCGGGCCATGCAGAGACTGCGCCAGGCGCTGGGTGACAACGAGATCTCGTCCGAGGCCATGCAGGGGTTCACCTTCGAAAGTCACGCCTGACGGATTTGTTGCAATCCCCTAACCTGCTCCTCAGCAGTTTGGGGTTTGATACGGATGCATGCAAATCAGTGCTGGACCCAAAACCTGGCAGGCCCCGCGAAGCCTGCCCAAAGCCCGGCCCGAAGTACCCAAGCACGAGCACTCCCCGGATGAACCGGGCGATGACCCGCAACTGGTGGAACAAATCTTCCGCTGGGTGGGCAAGGGCTCGCAGGGTCTGGCCATGGCCCCTCAGTTCTTGGGCTCCCACCCCTGGATTCTGGAGTCGCTGCGACTCAAGCACATGACTCCCTACATCGAAGCCGGCGCGGGAATTTTTGGTGGCATCGGGACGCTCTCCCTGGTCACGGCCGGCACCAAAGATCTGGTGGACGGAATTCGGCATAAGAATCTGGCCGAGGGCTTGATTGGCGCCTCTGACATCGCGCGCGGAGCCTATGTCGGCACCTGGGCCACCTCACTGGCGCTGGGACACGAACCCTTTGGCCGAGAATTCGGATTTGCCAGCGGCCTGCTCCAAACGGCCGGCGGTCTGGCACGCATGACCCACAAAAAGGTGGCCGGCAATCCGGTCAACCCCAAGGTGGTCGGCGCCATCGAAGTAGGTCAAGGTTTGGCCTGGGCTGCCTCCATGGTAGGAGTGCCGGTAGGGCTGTGTTTTGCGGTCCGCATGGGACTGGGAGCCGCTCGCGCTATCTACACCCATCACGAAGACTGGCAGCAGTGGACCCATAAAAAAGGCTAGCTCGCGTTAAGTCAGAAGCTCCCTTGAAATTTCTGCAAGACCCTAAGGAGATTGGTTATGTCTAGAGGACCTCGCGGACCGCGCAAGCGCACTCGCCCGGCCAAACCCAGGCGCCCCGAACAGTCGATGGCCGCCTATGATGACGACGATGAGGGCGACCTTCGCGATACTCCCGAGTATCGCAAGCGTCAGGCCATCATCCGCTTCGGCACGGGTATTTTGCTGGTTGCTTTCCTCTCGACTTCGGGCATTACGTGTATCGCCAGCAACATGGGCGAAAAGGAAGCGGCCCGCCAGCAGCAAGAGCAGACCAACGCCGCCACCAACGGCACGGCCGTGAACGCTCTGGATTCCGAGATTGCCCGCTATCAGGACGAAATGAAGAAGAAGCCGGGCGACTCCGAGACGCAGCGACTGCTGGCTCAATGCCTGGTGCTGCGCGCCCGCAGCAATTCCGAACCGGTCAAGGCCACCAAAGATATGGAAGAGGCGCGCGGACTGTTCGAAGCCCTGGTCAAGGCCGAGCCCGAGAACATGCAGGCCTGGATCGGTCTGGGCAACGTCGATGGAGCCCTGAAAAGCCCGGACAAATCTCTGGAGGCCTTCAACAAGGCCCTGGAGTTGGCGAAACGCCCCATCGCGGAAAATGTCCCGGACAAAGACAGCAAGCAGTCGGAAGCCGAGCAAGTCCAGCTCGAAGCGCACGTTGGCCTGGCCCAAGTGCAGTTGAACGAGAAGAAATACGAAGAATCGCTGGCCAACCTGGACGCCGCCCTCAAGATCAATCCGGGCGCCGCCGAGGCCTATTTGCTGCGCGGGCGCCTGCAGATGGCTCGCAAGCAGCCGGAAGCCGCTCGTCGTGACTTTGGCCTGGCCCGAGACATCGCCATGCAACTCCCGCCCGGCAACCCGGACCAGTCCAACATCATGAGCCAGTATATCGCCGCCATGCGCATCCTGGACCCGAAGTCGCTGGAAGCCCCGCCGGCCTCGGCCACCCCAATTTCCGTTCCCGTCCCGGTCGCTTCGGCCACGCCGGTCACGCCCACCAACACCACTGTGGGTAACACCACCGCGCCTCCGGTCAACGTAACCGCTCCGGTCAACGGCACCAATCCCTGATGCGGTGGGTGTGGCTGCTGGTTCTGTGGCTGCACCTACCGGTTCTGGCGGAGTCGTTTGATCCTCAGACCCATCTCAAACGCATTGCCGTAGGCATTCAGGCCGGGCTGGTGCGGGTCGTCTCCGACGACGGCCTGACCGTGCTCTACACCCGCGGTCTGGACGACCCATCCAGCGCTCGCTACACCGAGGAGAGTCGTCAGGCCACGTTCGCGGCCCTCAACATCGACCCGGCCTCCATAGAAAAACTGGCCTTTTACATGGTCAAACTCTACCCCAAGCTGACCCGTCACGCCGAAGCGACGGCATTGCTGGGCGCTATTCTGTCGAGTCCGACCCTGAGCAAGTGGGGGCGCAGTCAGCTTGAGTTCTTTCTGGTGACGGTCATGAACTCGGACAAGCAGGTCGAAGCCAAGCGCCAGGCCTTGCTGGCACTGGCGGTGGCGCCCACCTTGAGCGACTTCACGATGGATCGAGTGGTGGGCAAGTTCGAGCGCATCGACAACCTCTGGGAACTGTTTCCCATGCAGCAGTTCTTTGAATATCAGGGAGCTTCGTTGAAATCGCGCAAAATCTACCCCAAGCTGCGCGAGCGCCTCGAGAGAGTCGACTCGATTTACACGCCAGGCATTCTGGAAGCCTTGGACAAGGCGCGTTAAAGGCAAGAAAAAAGGCCGCCCCGGCAGGGACGGCCTTTTTTCCTAGGCGGACTTAGTTGTTGATGGCTGCGCGGGGGTCGCGGGTGCGGGTGATGTGCTCGATCAGGTCGATCTTGGTCACGATCCCGCAGGGCTTTTGTTCGGCGTCCACCACCAGCACGGCCGAGCGGCCGTCAAGCAGCATCTGATAGACCGAGTTGACGTTGGTATCGCGAGAGATCATGGGCAGCGCATCGCCCATGACGTCTTTGATCTTGTGGTGCAGGCTGGCGGGCTCTTCGAAGATGCGGTTCATCACCGAGCTCTCTTGAAGGGTTCCGACCACCCGGTTGCCCTCCAGAACGGGCAGCTGAGAAACGTTGTAGCGCTTCATCATTTCGATGGCCACGGTGACTTCATCGTCGGCTGAGACGGTCAGCACAGGAGTGCCATTGTTGACCGAGGGCTTGTGGGCCAGCAGTTCCGAGACCACCAGGCCTTCGGACTCATCCCAGAAGCCGTTTTCTTTCATGTAGTCGTCGGAGTAGAAGCGCGACAGATACTTCATGCCGCCGTCCGGGATGAGGATGACCATGGTCTGGCCTTCGTGCATCTGACGGGCGTAGCGCAGAGCGCCGGCCACGGCCGAACCGGCTGAACCGCCGAGCAGCAGGCCTTCCTCTTTGCACAGACGGCGAGCCATCTGGAACGACTCGCGATCGTTGACGCAGACCATCTCGTCGATGATGTCGAGATCGATGGTGGCGGGAATGAAGTCTTCACCGATGCCCTCGATCTTGTAGGGCTTGGCTTCGGGACCGGTGTAGAGCGAGCCCTCGATGTCGATGCCCAAGATTTTGACGTTGGGGTTCTTTTCTTTCAGGTACTTGGCCACACCCGAGATGGTGCCGCCGGTGCCCATGCCGCAAGCGAAGACGTCGATCTTGCCTTCGGTCTGCTCCCAGATCTCCGGACCGGTGGTCAGGTAGTGGGCGTGGGGATTCATCGGGTTGGCATACTGGTTGGGCTGGAAGCCGCCGGGGATCTCGCGAGCCAGGCGTTCCGCCACCGAGTAGTAGGACTCAGGCGATTCCTTGGCCACGTGAGTGGGCGTGATGACCACTTCGGCGCCGTAAGCTTTGAGCAGGCGAATCTTCTCCTGGCTCATCTTGTCGGGCATGACGAAGACGCACTTGTAGCCCTTGAGGCACGCGGCCTGGGCCAGGCCGACGCCGGTGTTGCCGGAGGTGGGCTCGACGATGGTGCCACCCTTCTTGAGGCGGCCGTCGCGCTCGGCGGCTTCGATCATGGTGAGGGCGATGCGGTCTTTGACGCTACCGCCCGGATTCAGTTGCTCCAGCTTGGCCAGCACCAGCGGCTTGACCCCGGCGGCGACCCGGTTGAGCTTGACCAGCGGCGTGTTGCCGACCAGGTCGAGGACGTTGTTGGCGTATTTCATGTATTTTTTTCCCCTGAAAATTATGATGGCAGTATACCCGGCGGGGCTAATGTTACACGCATGTTAAGTGGTCCCCACGTCAATCTATGAACGCGGTTTAGACCTTGAACGGCAACATACCCCATCCATAATAGGCTGAGAGAAGGAGTATCCAAATCCACATGAACTTCACCGCCATCCTCAGCCAGTTCCGATTCGCCGTCACCGTCGGTGCCACAGCTTTCGGACTGGCCACGCTGCTGACCTCACAGGCTCCGCCCTTCGATATGGGCCTGTTGCTGTGTCTGGCGCTGGCGGTTCTCTCCGAGCGCTGGCTGCTGGTGTTGCCCCGCTACGGCCCGTTCACTCTCTCCGAATCGATGATTTTCGCGGTGATGCTGCGTTACGGCCCGGTGGCCACCTTGTTCGCCACCGTGTTGGCCGGCCTGTCCCGCTTCAACCGGGAAGCCCGCCAGGGCCAACCGGTCCGTCCCGAGTTCATGTTTTATAGCCTCTCGCAGAGCTGGCTCAGCTACGGCTGCGCCGCCTGGCTGTGGGCCAAATTCCGCGGCCTGGGCCCGATTATGAGCGCCCACCCGGTCCTCGACATGAGCATGATGCTCTTGCTGGCCGTCAGCGTCTTCGGCGTCCAGGCCTACGTGGTGGCTCTCCACCAGTGGCTGGAACAGCAGTGCCTGGGCGACTGGTCCACTCGCATCAACTGGCCCCGCCTGCGCCTGATTGTGCAGGCCCTGCTCCCGCTCGGCGTGCTCTTCACCGCCTGCCTGCAGGAACGCCCGGCCGCCGTGGTCCTCCTGCTCGGCCCGCTCTGGGTCACCTACTCCAGCATTCGCAATTACACCACCACCCTGGAAGAAGCCCAACAGGTCGTCGGCAGCCTGGCCGAAGCCGTCGAGCGCCGCGAGCCCCACACCGTCGGTCACGCTTCCCGCGTGGGCAAACTGGCCACCGACATGGGCCGCTATATGCGGATGGTCGAAGGCGACGTGCGCACCCTGGCTTCGGCCGCTCGTCTCCACGAGCTCGGCAAAATCAGCCTGGGCGACCAGATTCTTTGCAAGTCCGGCAATCTGCAGGCCAGTGAATGGGAACGCGTGCGCCGCTATCCCGAGGTGGGCGCGGAAGTCGCTTCCCACCTCAGCCTGAGCCGTCGTGAAGCTGAGATCATCCGCTCTCACCAGGAATGGTACAACGGCGGAGGCTACCCGAACGCTCTGGGCGGCGAACAGATTCCGCTGGGCGCCCGCATCCTCAACGTGGCTAAAGCTTTCGACGCGATGATTTCGCGCCGCTCCTACCGCACCGCCATGACCTGGCAGATGGCCCTCAACGAGTTGCGCGCTCGCTCAGGAACCCAGTTCGACCCCAAAGTGGTGGCCGCTCTGGAAGCCGTGCTGGCCCCGGCCCTTCTCCGCAACCGCGCCGCCTGACCAGGCAGCGCAGCGTTCGCGGCGAAGCTCCGTTAGACGATGGCCCCAACTCCCCGCGAATGGCTCTGGTATCTGCTGGTCTTTGGCGTGGGCTGTACCCTTTGGGGAGTGGCTCTCCACGACTTGCTGCACCAGACCTGGCATCCCCAGAGCCTGTGGGCGCTGGGGGCGCTGGCCGTGGTCACCTTCGCCAGCCTTTTCCGCTATGTGCGTCTCAGCGACGACGCCTATCACTCGGTCTATACCCTGGATGACGTCCCGCTCTATGCCCTGATCTTTCTGCAGGGCTGGCAGGCCGCCGTCGTTGTCTCCGGCCTGACTCGCATGCTCTTTGAGGTGGTGCGCGTCTTTCAGGCCTGGCGCCAGCATCCCGAGCGGGTTCATTGGGCCCACGTGCTCTACCATTTCTCGAACATTCCCATGACCGTCAACGTGACGGCCGCCGCCGGCCTGACCTACAACGCGGTCAAAGGAACGGAAGCGCTGATGGAAGGCGCTCAGAACATCGCCGCCGTGGCCGCAGCCACAGCCGTCTGGTTCTTCCTGGCCTTCACCCAGAATTCGTTGACCCTGACACTGCGCCGGCAGTTGCCGTTGAGTTGGATGCTCCAGGTTTTCCGCCAGAATCTGCGCTACATTCGCCTGCACGTGCTGATGTTGGTGCCACTGGGCGCCCTGCTGGCCATCTTCCTGGAAAAACTACCCTGGGTGGCCCCTCTCTTGCTGGTGCCGGTGGTGCTGATGCACAACGCCCTGGAGGCCCAACACAAGCTGCGCCTCGAGTCCGTCAGCACCATCCAGGCGCTGGCTCGCTACCTGGAAGAGCGCGACCAATACACGCAGGGGCACTCGACTCGGGTTGCCGGCTACGCGGCCGCTATGGCCGCCTGTATGGACATGAGCGAGGAAGAAGTGGAGCAAGTGCGCCGTGCCGGACTGATCCACGACATCGGCAAAGTGGACATTCCCGACGCGATTTTGCGCAAACCAGGGCACCTGACCGACACCGAGCGCCAGATCATGCGCACTCACACCGACCGGGCGGTGGACCTGGGCCGGCGCCTGGTCAGCCTGTCGCGCGAGCTGCCTTTTCGAGAGGCCGCCTATCATCACGAAAACTTCGACGGTTCCGGCCACTACAAGCTGGTGGGCGAAGAGATTCCCTTGTATTCGCGCATCCTGGCGGTGGCCGACACCTTTGACGCCATGACCTCAGACCGCCCTTACCGCAAAGGGGTACCGCTGGACGATGCTCTGAAAACTCTGCGCGAAGTTTCCGGGCGACAACTGGACCCCAAATGCGTAAAAGCCTTCGAGAAAGCCCTGGAAAAGGGCACCATCCAGCCGATCCTCAACGAAAATCAACGCAAGGGCTGATCGCGCCGGGCGCGTTCTAGCGCCTTGCGAGTCCCACCGAGAATCGCTTCGGCCAGCTCCGCCGGACAATCCGTCGGCAATTGGGATTCAACACGTTCCAGCGCTGCCGGAACCGCTACGAACAGAGCTTCCCAGATTTCCGCCGCTGCCGGGAAAACTCCGCAATCCGAGCCCGTGCGACCCCAGTGGTGACGTTTGATTCTTTCCCAGTGGTAGTGGGCACTCTCGCCCCAGACTTTCATAGCCATCTTCAGCTCCTGTGGCCTCAGGTTACCGAGAGCCGAACCGACGACCGGGTAGGCGGAGAGCACGTCGTAACGGGGAGTCAGTCGAAAACCGCCACCGGGCTCCAGAAAAAGGCTAAAGTTCTTCGCGTGGCCGTCGATGGCCGCCAGCAACCAGAAAATCATCAGGGTACGAAAGAAGTCGGTTCGGTCCGCCTGAGCCCGAGAGGAACCCAGCAATAAGGTCATGATCTTACGAACGCCGGGGCCCCCGTCGCTCTCATACTTTTTAGCAGGCGGAACACCAAAAGCCTGGCACAGGTCCTCTTGAGGCAACCGCAGCAAGACCCCCCCGTTCCAGCGACGGTCGAAGCGCTCGACCACCAGCACCTGCAGATCCTCAAAGCGAGCGATCTGCGCCGGAGCCACCGGTACGTCCAGCTCCCTCAAAATCGCATGGCAGAGCCATTCGTTCGCCACGGATGTAGACAGGTCCAAGCCGGAGGGAAAACGCCCCAAAGGAAGCTTGAAGATATGAGTCGTCGGAGTCGAGCCGGTGGGTCGCATCCATCGGCCCTGCACAAAAGTCAGCGCCGTCTTCTCCTGGGCTCCCGCCAGAGAAATCCGCAAATCATCGAGGTTCGTCTGACCCCAGCCAGCTCCCGAAGCGGCCCGGAGCAAGGCAGCAATCTCTTCCTCTCCCAGAAAATCCCCCTCGGCCGGTCGAAGTGGAGACTCTAGCACCGACTCTTCGGTCAGTTGCACCGCTCCCACACAGTCACGGCCCACCTCCCGCAGCAGATCAAAAGCACGGTTCGAGTCCGTCTGAAAGCGGGTCTGCAGGCGACGACGGATTTCGTCGCTATCCGGCAAAAGATTCTCGAAGAAGTTGCGAACTGCGTCGCCGCGGTAACCTGGACCCGGTCGCAGGGGCATGGATAAGGAGAGCGCTCGGCCCGCCGGGTTCTTGATCCAGTCCGGATCATACTCGAAGTGGTGCTCCTGCTGAGCGTCCACTTTCCATCGTCCCACTTTTTGGCTGTTCATCCAGCACAGGAGGGTGTTCGTCTTTGAGCGTCTTCCCAAGCTTCACCAACTGCTTTCCGAATCACCGGAAGAACTGGCCCTGTCACGCAACACAAGATCGACCTCAAGCGCGCTCAGAAGACGAAATAGCCTCTCAACACTGGTTTTTTCCGGCGCCTGCTCGAGATGGGACACGGCCACCTGAGAGAGACCGACCTTTGCGCCGAGTTGCGCTTGAGTAAGCTTTCTCTCTTTGCGCCAGCCCTGGAGAACTTCACCAAGCTGCGTAGCCGCGGGAATCTTCACTTCCATTGTGACACCTCAAAATATGCCCTATAGCTTATATTACGAATTTATACACTAAACCACATAAATAGACTTTATGCAACATGAAGCATATATCTAATTTATAAGCCACGCGGAATAAATGGCACATTTGGAACTATCTCAGGGATTGTTGCCAACCCCCAGGGGCTGTGCTAGAATGCCTGGGCTCAAGCGACGAGCGCTGGTAGCTCAATGGATAGAGCGTCGGCCTCCGGAGCCGAAGGTTGGAGGTTCGAATCCTCTCCGGCGCGCCAAACTCGCTTGAGTAAGCAGCCGAAGGCTGCGAACTCGAAAATAAGTTGTGCCGAAGCTGCTACACAAGAGCAGCCAGGCGTAATGAGGTAAGTCAGTAAATAACGACGAAAAATGGATGAGTCTTGCTCTGGATGTAGCCAGACAAGACCAGGGTGAGGTTCCCGTAGGAGCGGTGGTGGTCTATCAGGACCAGTTGCTGAGCCAGACGGGCAACCAGCGAGAACAGTCGCACGACCCGACCGCCCACGCCGAAGTGCTGGCCTTGAGAGAGGCGGCCCGCAAGCTGGGGAGATGGAATCTCAGCGACTGCACCTTGTATGTCACCTTGGAACCGTGTCCGATGTGTATGGGAGCGATTCTTTCAGCCAGAATCCCCCGACTGGTTTACGGGTGTCACAACCTGAAACTGGGCGCAGCCGGCAGCATCCTCGCTCTGCACGACTTCCCCGGCCTGTCTCTACGCTGTAGAGTGGACCACGGAATCTTGCAAGACGAATGCGCGAGACTCATAGAGAGCTTTTTTCAGAAGCGTCGCTAACCTGGAGAGGTGGCAGAGCCCGGTTGAATGCACTCGATTCGAAATCGAGCATGGGGAAACTCATCGGGGGTTCGAATCCCTCCCTCTCCGCCAGCGTATGACGCATTGTGAAAAGAGTTAGGATACGGAGAGGTGTCCGAGTCTGGTTGAAGGAGCACGATTGGAAATCGTGTATGTGGTTTATAGCTGCATCGAGGGTTCGAATCCCTCCCTCTCCGCCATTTTTCACTCTCTAGGCCCGGGCCTCGGCGGGTCTGACCGGAGGGTCCAGCCGTTGAACCTCGGGTCCCACTCAACGAGACGCCTGTGAACCCGGTCAGAACCGGAAGGGAGCAGCCGTAAGCGGGAGGTCTGGTGTGAAGTGGGAGTTCCTGAGCGAAGGTGTGTTCTCCGGTAACGCCGACGAGGTTCCGGTCTAGAGAGTCAAAAGTCCTAAAACGTCAGTCCACGAAGGCCTGCGCTAAGCGCAAGCCGAACTCCGAAAGGAGTATGTGGACTGACGTTTTGCCTTTATTGCTCTTCTTTGGATTTTACAAATGGAAGGGCATCTACGCCGCTACCGGCTCGGCCATCGCCGCCGGCATCTTCGGCGCCATCTATCGCTACCGCAAGGAAGGCAAGATCGAGCCACTCCCCCTGTTTACGTTGGTTCTGATCGTCGTTTTAGGCGGACTGACGATTTATCTGAAAGACCCGCGATTCCTGATTTGGAAGCCCACCGTAGCCTACAGCGCAACGGCCCTGTTTTTCGCACTTTCCTGTCGCCAGGGCCAGACGCCGATGCTGGAGCGCCTGCTGGGCAGCTCCCTGCGCCTGGCTCCGGACCAGTGGCGCAGCGGGACCTGGGCCTATGTGGGCTACTTCTTTTTCGCTGCTGTCCTGAATCTAGTGGTCGGCTATTCGGTCAGCCTGGACCTGTGGGTCAAATACAAGGTCTTCGGCACCATCATCCTGAGCATGGGCTTCATGGTCAGTCACACCATGTGGCTCTCGGGCAAGCAACTCCCTGAAGCCGCAGCGGACGTCGAGACGGTAGCCGACGCCATCGTCAGCGAGCCCTAAAGGCGAACACAGGATCGCATTTCTTGAAGCGCTTTCCTCAGAACTTGAGGAAAACTTCTCAACCCGTGGTGGATTGAAATCCGGTAACAATGGGGTAAAGAACGCGCGGGCGCGAGGGCCTAAAATTGCCCCAGGGATGTGCGCAGGAGTTTAATGGTTTTCCTGCAATTAATGAAAAAAATTCTATGACAAAACTTTCGCGACAAGCTCACAGCGGCACGGGAACCTGGCGAGACGGCCTGGTCGTCAAGTTCATGGTCGGCAAACAGGGAGTGGTTTATCGAATCTCTCCCTGGGTGATCCTGGGCGTTTGCCTGCTGCTGGGAGCCGGCGCCCGCCTGCTGGCCTCGAACCAACACTCCCGAGAGCAGGCGCTGAAGGTTCGAATTGCCGAGCTCGAGGACGAGAAGCGCCAGGCTCACACTTTCTTGCAGCGCAAGGAGCGCGAGAAGAAGCAAGCGCTGGCGCTGGCCCAAATGCGATCCGAAGAGCTCTGGGAAGAATTGCGCGCGCGCGACCAGCAGATGGATCAGATCTGGAAAGTGGTCGGCAAACACCCGGCCTCCAGTCACAGCAAGACGCGCCGCTCGCTGAGCAGCTCGCGTTCGCGCACCCACCCACTGGTCTTGAAGCGGCGCTATCTGGAACTCCAGAAAGCCCTGCACGGCGACGACGGCGAAATGAAGCAGCTTCGCACCGCCGCGATTTCCTACCACAAGGAGCAAGTGCGTCAGGCGAAACTGGCCCTGTGGAACACCCAGCCGACGCTGTGGCCTTGCGAAGGCTATTTCTCCAGTCCCTTCGGCTATCGCGTTCACCCCGTGCTGGGCTACGCTCGTTTCCACTCCGGCTGCGACATCGCCGCCGGCACCGGCACTCCGATTTACGCCACCGGCGCCGGACGCATTACCAACGCCGACTACCTGGGTGGTTACGGCCTGGCCATCACCATCGACCACGGCAACGGCCTGTCCACTCTCTATGGTCACTGCTCCGCCGTATGCGTGAAAAACGGCGACTACGTGCGCAAAGGCCAGATGGTAGCCAACGTCGGCAGCACGGGTATGTCGACCGGCCCCCACTGCCACTACGAAGTGCACCAAAACGGCGCTCAGATCGACCCCGCCCCCTTCATGCAGCACCGCAGGTAACCGCCCCCGGGCGGTGAATTATTAAGGATGGCCAACGAGTACGACGACATCCTTCCGCCCTTGTCCAGCGAGGACAAGATGATGGCCGGTTCGTGCTACCCTCTCTGGCCGGTCGTTCCGGCCTTTGTTCTGCTGAGCTCCAAGCGCCAGGATCCCTTTCTGGCTTTCCACGCCGTTCAGGCTCTGGCTGTTGGGCTGACCACCAGCGTGCTTTCGGTCGTAGGCCTCTTCTTGCTCTGGGTTTCCTATTCGAGCTTGCCCACCAGCTGGATGATGACTTCAGGCGCCATCGGCGTGGTGCTGATGCTGGCCGCGCTGGCGTTCGGAGCCTTCTGCTTCCTGGCCCAAATTTTCTTGGGCTGGCAGGCTTCTTCCGGTCGCTTTCTGCGAGTGGCCGGCCTGGGCGATATGTGCGAAGCCCGCATGGCCAGCCTGCTGGGATTGAGCGCCCTTCAACTGCGCCAGCTGGCGGTGGACCGCGAGCTGGTTCCGGACGAAAAGATCACCGTGCTGGCTCCGGTGGCCACTCCCGAGCAAATGCAGGCCGAGATGGACCGTTGGGCTCAGCCGGCTGCCCAGGCTCAAACCTGGTGGGGCAAAGGTCAGCAACCCGCCGCCCAGGTTCAGGCTCAGGCGACCGAAGTAGACTGGCAGCCGGAGCCGGAACCTGTAAGACAGGCTCCCCCCGCTCCCCCGCAGCGGCCGGCGGCCGCTCAGCAACCCGAAGTGAAACCCTGGCGCCCGGCCGCGCAGACGCCGCCGGCCCCGCCTCAACCCGCTGCTCGCCCCGGCGAAGTGAAGCCCTGGCGCCCGGCTCAAGCGCAGGCGCAGCAGTCCCCAGCCGCTCGTCCGGTGTCCTTTCCGAGCGTCTCGCGCGAGGCCCCGGAAGAAAAAAAGAAGTGGTGGACCCCCAAGGAGGGGTAGGGTCTGTGCTTCTGCACGCCTCCGCTGCTCGCTCCTCACTCCTTGAGTATGGGGCGCCTGACAAAAACTACATCGCAAGTTAAATGTCCACAGACCCTAGCTCAATCCCGGGTCGTCGGGTCGGACGTTGGCGCGGGCCCCGGCTTCCGGATCTTTCTTCTTCCGCTTGCTCTTATCGAACGGTGGCGGGGCTTTGTCTTCCAGGTAGGCGTTGCCCCAGGTTTTCCCCAGACTGAAGTAGATATGGCGATCGAGCAACTGATCCCAGGGCGTCTGAGTGGTGAGCATGCAGATCTGCAGCATCAGATTGCGCAAGGGCGGCGGTAGGACTTCGCCGGTCTGCAGGACATCGCGCTGCTGGTAATAGCTAAGCAGAAAGATCGAGCGCAGTTGGTGGCGGGCGGTGTGAAAATCGCCCTGTCGCAGGGCTTTGAGGTGCGAGCGGGCCTCGGCGAAGCTGATCCAGGGCTGGCGTCCAATCAACTGGAACAGCTTGCGGCGGCGTTCGCGGTCGCGCTCCTGGCGGCAGCCAATGCACAGACGGCGATCTTGCAGCACCCCGCACAACTGACATGGCATGGCGCCCTGACTGCGCAGCCAGACGTCGCGACGCTCTTTTTGTCGCAACGCGCGCAAGAAACTGGCCCGCAAATCGGGATCTTCCACGCCCTCCGCCAGGCGCTCGAGGCGATACTCGACCGAGCGAGGAAGCTCGATGGCGGCCAGGTCTTCGGGCACCGAGACGGGAGCTTCGGTGAAGGTCGGCACCACCACGCCCACCTGGCAGCGCAATTGCTCGACTCGCAGACGGGGAAACCGCTTGTGGATGGCGTTGAGAATGGAATCCTGCAGCAGCATGATCTCCTGAGACCAGACCGGCGCACGCACACGAATCCACAGCATCCGACCCTGCAGCTTCTGGGGAGCGCAATAAGGGGCGAGTCGGGTGCCCACAAGTTCCGGCCAGGAAGCCTGGATTTGAAAGCGGGCCAGCTTTTGAGTGACGCCCAGACCTTCCACAGCCGGAGGCAAACTGGGCCCGAGCGGCCTCAGCATGGGCAGACCCGTCCTTCATCCACCCGATAAAGCCGATGCTCCGGAGACAGCTCCAGAGGCGTGGCGGTCGTGATCAAAACCTGAGAGGCACCCTCCAACCAGCGCAATAGTCGCGCCTGGCGTAGCGGGTCGAGTTCCGAGAAACAGTCATCCAACAACACGACCGGGCGCTCCTTTCCAATTTCCAGCAACATCTCCGCCTGGGCCAGGCGCATAGCCAACGCCAGCGTGCGCCGCTGCCCCTGAGAGCCGAAACGTCGCACCAAAGCTTCTCCCAGACAAAGTTGCACTTCGTCACGGTGCGGTCCTACCAAACAGGTGCGGCGGCGCCACTCCTCCGACCCGGCGCGGCGCAGCGCCTCGACGAAATCGCCCTTCACACAGGGCTCATACTCGATCCGCAACTCCTGGGTCTCGCCGGACAATTCGGCATAGAGCGAGGCCAACAAAGGTTGTAACTGCTGGCAGGCGCGAGCGCGAAATTCCATCAGGTTCAGGCCGAACTGCATCAGCAGTTGATCCCAGCTCTCCAACTCGGCACGAGAAGACTGGGCCCGCAGCAGGGCGCCCTTCTGACGCAAAACCTTTTGATAACGCCCCAGCGCCTCCAGATAGGCCGGATACAGCTTGCACAGCAACAGGTCTAGATAACCGCGACGCATTTCCGGCCCCCCCTGAACCAACTCCAGATCGTCGGGAGTGAACAGAGCCAGAGGCAGTTCGCTGAGAAAATCGGCCAATCGGCGCACCGGCTGGTCTTGCAAGAGAATCCGGCGCTGCAACGGCTGAGCTTGCCAGCGCATGGTCAGTTGCCGGGGTCGGCCGGAGTCGCGCACCATGGAAAGATGCAGCCCACCCGCTTCCTGCCCCCAGCGAATCAAGTCCGCTTCTTTGCTGGTGCGAAAAGATCGAGCCGTGGCCCCCAGGTAGACCGCTTCCAAAAGAGCCGTCTTGCCTTGCGCGTTCCGTCCTTCAAATACGTGCAGACCCGCACCTAGCTCCACTTCCTGGAAGGTGTAGTTGCGAAAATCCTGGAGCCGGAGCGCGGAAATCCTCATTCTTCCAGGGACAGTTTCCGCAAGGCATAAGGGTCCCTTCATAGAACAGGCCGGCGTGCGAATCGCCCACTTCAGCGACTGCTACTCACCAAGGATCAACGGTGTGACCACCTCCATTCAGGTGCTCAAGCGAGCCCTGGAGCGAGAGGGCCACGAAGTGCACCTGTTCGTGCCGCGCTATACCCGTAAGGATCCGCCCGAAGAGCACGTTCACCGCATCACTTCGATGTATATGCCGCTGCAGCCCGAAGACCGCATGGGCATTCCCTGGCCGCCCGGCCAGATGCGCCAGCTTTACGGCCAAAAATTCGACATCATCCACGTCCACACACCTTTCAACATGGGCTGGATGGGTTACAGCAAAGCTTTTTTCGGGCGAGTCCCTATGGTCTTCACTCACCACACCCTCTGGGAGGAATACGCCCACTACCTCAAGGGCGTGCCCATCAAACTGGGCCGCTGGGTGGGCCATCAGCTTTGCGACTTTTACTTCCGGCGCGCACGAGCTGTAGTGATGCCGTCTCACGAAGTGGCGCAAGCCATCCAGGGGCGGCTGCGCTGCCCTTTTGAAGTGATTCCTACCGGTATCGACTGCGCTGCCTTGCGCGACGGCGACGCGGGCAAAGCTCGACAAGAACTGGGCCTGCGAGACGATGACGAGCTTTTTCTCTACATGGGTCGGATGGGCAAAGAAAAGTCCATCGATTTTCTGCTGAAGGCCTTCCAAGCCTACTGCCAGCAAGGCGGAACAGCCCATTTCGCGCTGATCGGAGGCGGTCCGGAACTGGAAAACCTGAAGCGCGCGACGGTGGAAATGGGGATTGCCGAGCGCTGTCATTTTCCGGGTTACCGACAACGGGAACGACTGAAAGATTACCTGGCAGCCACCAAGATGTTTCTCTTTGCCAGCCAGACCGAGACTCAGGGCCTGGTCTTGATCGAGGCGGCTGCCGCCGGCGTGCCCGTAGTCGCGATACGAGCCAGCGGAGTCAACGAAGCCGTGGAGCCCGACGGGAGCGGCCTGCTGACCTCTCCTGGACGACTGGAGGAGTTCGTGGCAGCGATGCAACGAGTGGACCAGAATCCGGAACTCCACCAGCGACTGAGCCAGCGCGCAAGCTCCTGGGCGGACGGTTTTTCAGATCGAGAAATGGGCCGCAAAATGACGAATTTATACCGGTCTTTGCGCCCCTGAAAGGGCAGGAGAAGCCTGGCCTTTCCAGAAGTTTTTTCACCTATGATGTTACTTTTCCAGACTCGGTTTGTAAGAGTCTGAGCGCCGCTACGGCCCCCTGAGGCCGCCCGCTACCGCGAGTCGCTAGCCCACCCGTCGAACTACCCCCTGGAGGACCCATGGATCCCATTACAGAGATAAACCCGGACGAAGAGCAATTCACGGCAATGGCCGCCGAGGACCGCGTGCAGTCGCACGAAGGCGATCTGGCCATGACCGTGGAGGACTACGAAGCCGGTGATATTCAGGTCCTCAAAGGCCTGGAAGGCGTGCGCAAGCGTCCGGGAATGTACATCGGGCGCACCGACAGCGACGGCCTCCACCACTGTGTCTTCGAGGTGGTGGACAATTCGGTGGACGAAGCCATGGCCGGAGCCTGTAACAACATCTGGGTCACCATGCACACGGACGGGTCCGTATCAGTACGCGATGACGGTCGAGGCATCCCGGTGGCCGTGCATCCCACCGAAGGCGTCACCACCCTGGAGCTGGTCATGACCCAGCTTCACGCGGGCGGCAAATTCGAGGGCAAAGGCTACAAGGTTTCCGGCGGCCTGCACGGTGTGGGCGTCTCGGTGGTCAACGCTCTTTCGATCAAGCTGACCGCTGACGTCTGGCGTGACGGGGGACATCACCAGATGTCCTTCTCGCGCGGTCTGGTCGAAGGTCCGATGGTTAGCTCCCCTGACCCCGGCCAGGAGCACAGCGGCACCCAGGTGCGTTTTTATCCCGACCCGGTCATCTTTGAGACGACCACCTTCGTCTACGAAGTTCTCATGCAGCGCTTGCGCGAACTGGCCTTCCTGAACAAGGGGCTGGCCATCGAGTTGACCCAGGAGGGCGGCAAGCACAATCGCTTTCTCTATGAAGGCGGCATCCGCGAGTTCGTGCAGCACCTCAATCAGAACAAACACGCGATCTATCCCGACCCTTTCTATGTGTCTCGTGTGGCCGAATCGGTCGAGCGTGGAGCGGTCTCGGTGGAAATCGCGGTGCAGCACAACGAGTCTTTTCAAGAGCAACTCTACAGCTTCGCCAACAACATCAACACGGCCGAAGGCGGCATGCACGTCACCGGCTTCAAAACCGCTCTGACGCGCGTGATGAACCTGTTTGCCCGAGAGCGCAAATTGCTCAAGGACAACGAGCCCAACTTTACCGGCGACGACGTGCGCGAAGGCCTGACAGCGATTATCTCCATCAAGCTGCCGGAGCCACAGTTCGAAAATCAGACCAAGAAGAAGCTCACCACCACCGAGGCACGGCAGATCACCGAATCGATTTTCGATGAGTTCTTCAAAGAGTTCTTGGACGAAAATCCCACCGTGGCCAAGGCCATCGTGGAGAAGGCCATCAGCGCCAGCCGCGCTCGTGAGGCCGCCCGCAAAGCGCGCGAGACGGTGCGCCGCAAGGGTGCGCTGGACTCGGCTTCGTTGCCCGGCAAGTTGGCCGATTGCTCCAACAAAGACCCGAAAGAATCCGAGCTTTATATCGTAGAGGGCGATAGCGCAGGCGGCTCCGCCAAGCAAGGTCGCGACCGACACTTCCAGGCGATTTTGCCGCTCAAGGGTAAGATTTTGAACGTGGAAAAAGCCCGCGTGGACAAGATGTTTGGCCACTCGGAAATCCGCGCTCTGATCGCGGCCCTGGGCACAGGTATCGGCGAGGACTTCAACATCGAGAAGTTGCGCTACCATCGCATCATCATCATGACGGACGCCGACGTCGACGGTGCTCACATCCGCACTCTGCTACTGACTTTCTTCTATCGTCAGATGCCGCAGCTTTTCGATGGAGGCCACATCTACATCGCGCAGCCGCCGCTCTTCAAACTCACTCGCGGCAAGAAAATCCAATACGCCTACTCCGATGCGGAACGAGACCAGGTAATCGCTGAAATGGGCGATAACGTCGGTATTCAGCGTTACAAAGGCCTGGGTGAAATGGACGCCGAGCAACTCTGGACCACGACCATGGATCCCAGCGTGCGCATCATGCGTCACGCCCACATCCAGGACGCCATTGAAGCAGACGGCATGTTCACCGTGCTGATGGGTGACGAAGTGCCTCCGCGCCGCGAATTCATCATCAACTACGCCCGTCACGTCAAGAACCTCGACATCTAGGAGTCGCTGCAAGCATGTCTACAGAAGATAGAAAAGACCTCATTCCTGTCGCCGTAATCGACGAAATGCGCGAAGCCTATATGGACTACGCCATGAGCGTTATCGTGTCGCGCGCCCTGCCCGACGCACGAGACGGTCTCAAACCGGTTCACCGACGCATTCTCTACACGATGCGCGAGGAAAACATTACGCCCGACCGTCCCTTCAAGAAGTCGGCCTCGACCGTCGGCAACGTGATGGCCCGTTACCATCCGCACGGCGACTCGGCCATCTACGACTCGCTGGTGCGTATGGCCCAACCTTTCAACCTGCGCTACATGCTGGTGCAGGGCCACGGCAACTTCGGTTCGGTAGACGGCGACAACGCGGCCGCCATGCGCTACACCGAAGCCCGTCTCTCCAAGATCGCCATGATGATGCTGGAGGACCTGGATAAGGACACCGTCGACTGGCGCCCTAACTTCGACGCCTCGCTGCAAGAACCGGTGGTGCTGCCCAACCGCATTCCCAACCTGCTGCTCAACGGCTCGGATGGTATCGCGGTCGGCATGGCCACCAAGATTCCCCCGCACAATCTGAACGAGCTGATCGCCGGCTGCTTGCTCTTGCTCGACAACGCCGAAACCGAGATCGAAGACCTGATCGAGGTCATCCCCGGTCCCGACTTCCCCACCGGTGGCCAGATTCTGGGGCGCAACGGTATTCGCGAGGCTTATCGCACCGGGCGCGGCTCCATTCTGATGCGAGCCAAGGTCGAAGTGGAAGAAATGAAGCGCGCCGGGCGTCAGCAGCTGGTGGTCACGGAAATTCCCTTCCAGGTCAACAAATCGCGCCTGCAGATCAACATCGCCGAAATGATCAAGGAAAAGCGCATCGAGGGCATCTCGGACATGCGCGACGAGTCGGATCGCAAGGGCATGCGCATCGTCTTCGAGTTGAGCCAGGGATCGCACCCCGAAGTGGTGATGAACCAGCTCTTTAAATATTCGGAACTGCAGACCACCTTCGGCGTCAACATGCTGGCCCTGACCAACGGTGTGCCGCGCGTGCTCAACCTGCGCGACATGCTGCTGGAATTCGTCAATCACCGCCGCGTGGTCGTACGCCGCCGTTCGCAATACTTGCTGGACAAGGCCCTCAAGCGCGCCCACATCGTCGAAGGCCTGCTAAAAGCCCTCGATCATATCGACGAAATCATCAAGCTCATCCGCGGCTCGGCCGACCCGGCCGAAGCCCGCAGCGGCTTGATGACCCGCTTCGACTTCTCGGAACTGCAGGCTCAAGCCATTCTGGATATGCGTCTGCAGCGCCTGACCGGCCTGGAACGCGACAAACTGCAGAACGAGCACAACGAACTGATGGCCGAGATCGCTTTCTTGCGCGGCCTGTTGGAGGATGCGGTGAAGCTCGACAACGTGGTTCGCCAGGAAATGATCGAAGTCCGCGACACCTTCGGAGACGACCGTCGCACCGAGATCGTGGCCTTTGCCGGCGAGCTCAACATCGAAGACTTGATCGCCGAGGAGAAGATGGTCGTGACCATCTCCCAGACCGGCTACATCAAGCGCGTTCCCTACGATACCTACCGCACCCAAAAGCGTGGCGGGCGGGGTATCTCGGGCACCGGACTGAAGGAAGAGGATTCGCTGGAGCACCTCTTCGTCAGCTCCACCCACCACCACATTCTGTTCTTTACCAACCGGGCTCGCGTGTTCCGCATGAAGGTGCACGAGATTCAAGAATACTCGCGCACGGCCAAGGGCACGCCCTTGATCAACCTGCTGCCCATCGTGGACGGCGAGCGAGTGGCCTCGATCATTCCCGTGCGCAGCTTCGAAGATCCGGGCACCATCGTGACCTGCACCCGCGAAGGCATCATCAAGCGCACCGAACTGGTCTCTTACTCGCGCATCAACTCTTCCGGACTGATCGCTCTGACCCTCAAGGAGGGCGATGAGTTGGTCAGCGTCAAGCTGACGCCCGGTGATCAGGATCTGATTCTGGTCACTCAGAACGGCATGGCCATTCGCTTCCACGAGGAAGACGCGCGCGCTCTGGGCCGCACGGCTCAAGGCGTGAAGGGCATCGATCTGAAAGAAGGCGACGTGGTCGTGGCCATGGACTCGGTGCAAAAGCGCGAAGCCACCGGGGAAGAGGCTCCCGCGGACGCGGACAACGAGCCTGCGGCCGAAGGTGAGGAAGCAGCAGCCAGTGACGCGACCCCCGGCGAGAAATTGCTGGTGGTAACCCTCAATGGATACGGCAAGCGCACTTTGCTCGACCAGTATCCGACCCAGGGTCGTGGCGGCAAAGGTCTGAAAACTCTGCAAATGACGGAGAAGACGGGCCACATCGTGGGCGCGATGGTGGTCGACGATCACCACGAGTTCATGGTGTCGACGCTGCAAGGCACGCTGATCAAACTGGCCGTTTCCGACGTCAACTGCATCGGGCGAGCCACCCAGGGCGTGCGCGTCATCCGTCTCGGCGAGGGTGACCTGGTCGGCGCGGTGACCCGGATCATTCCGGAAGAAAGCGACGACGAAGTGGAAGAAGAGGTCGCCGGCAACGAAGAGGTCCCCAGCGGTGACGCGACCGGCGAGGCCATCGAACCGGAAGCCGAGTAACTCCAGGTGAAGTCCATTCTGGTCCTGGAGGATGACGAAAACCTGCGGGAACTCCTGGTGGACGTGCTCGACTCCCTCGACTACAAGGTCGAGGGAGCGGCCGGGCCTGAGGAGGCCCTGCACCTGGCTCACGAAATCGTCTTTGACTGCGTCATCTCGGACGTCCGCATGGCCGGACCGGTGGACGGTCTCGGGGCTCTTCAGGAACTGAAGCGAAAACGGCCGCCGCTGCGTTGCATCGTGATGACCGGTTACGCGGACGAACTGGCGCCGCTACGGGCCCTTCAGATCCGGGTGGACGACTATCTCTACAAGCCCTTCGACGTCAAAGACATCCTGGCGGCGCTGGAGCGGGTCAAGAAGTCCGCGCAACAGAACGCCTGGTATCGCAAGATGTTGGGCAGGGTGATGGGGCAACCCGACCCCATTCAGCTGCTCAGCGAGTTACAGGGGATCCGGGAAAGCTGCCTGCGCGACTTTTTTGTGGCCGTGCGAGCCAGCCATCTGTATGCCGAAACAGCCCTGGACACCTGGGAGCGCCTGGAGGAGTTAGAAGTGGGCTACCTGCAAGCGATGCGCAGTCCCGCCGCTCTGACGGTCCAATCGGTACAGGGAGCCGCCGCCCGTTATACGGGTTGGCAGTCGCAGCTCGGTCAGCGGGCCTCCAAACAAGAACTGGTCATGGCCGCCCAGCGCTCACCGGAAAAGGTGGACCGGGGAGTGTTCCGACGCTTCCTGGATCGAATCAAGTCCGGCACGGTGGACGCGGCCGACCTGGGCATGGCGGTAAGCCTGCGGCGCATGCCGGCCGAACGGCGAGCGCAAGACCCCGAGTATCAGGAGCTTTGGCAGCGCATCTGGGCCTGACGTTCAGGCATTTTTCAGGCTAGACCCTTAGCTTGAAGGGGCTATGAATATCGGGAACCTGTTCAACCGCCCCAACTTGACCTTGAAGAAGAAGCCGGACCCGGACTTCGGACAAAATGTCGAGGCGGGGCTGAGCGACAAGGCCCGGCTGGGCATCGCTGCCGGCTGGGTGGGTTTGACCACCGCAGCGGGCGCTTACGTCGGCCACCAGCGTAGCCTGGATGACGTCGTGACAGTCGAGCAGGTACCCTATCAGGAAACGGTGCGGGTGGCCGTAGGTTCGCACACCCAACACGGCTGTAGCCAGTACCACTATGGCTACGATGCCATGAAAGGTGAATTTGGCTATCACTACGGTTATGACGCCAGCTGCAGCCAGACCGTGACCGACTATGAGACTCGCTACACGGGACGCACCCTGTTCAAGGAAGTCGAGCACCACACCACCGGCTTCCCCCACTCGGCCATGCAAGGCGCCTTGTTAGGCGCCGGAATTGGCGTCGTGACGGGCGCCGCTGGACTTGTACTGGCCAAGCTTGTGGCCGATAATCACTAACAGGTATCAGGATCCCTACGCTGGTTTTTGCGTTCGCCCTACTCTGTCTTGGGATGACCCAAACGAGGAGGAAGAATCATGTTTATCACTCTACACGCCAGCTTTGAAGATGCCGCTCTGGGCGAGAAAGCCATGGCAGCGCTGCTCGATCACGGAGTAGCCAAGGAAGACTTGTCGGGCTTTTTCCCGTCTGACTTCGAGACCGAAGACGTTCACGAAGTGCGTGCCAATCTGAAGCACGGAATCACCACCACCACCAGTGCGGACGCCGCTGCGGGTGCCGCCAAGGGCGCGGGTGTAGGCCTGGGCCTGGGTGCGGTAGCCACCTTGGCCAGCCTCTTGATTCCGGGTTTTGGCCTGGTCACCGGCGGAGGCGCTCTGGCCTCGGCTCTGATCGGCGCGGCGGGAACCACCGTGGGTGGCGCTCTGGCCGGCGGTGTGGCCGGCTACCTGGAAGACCAGGGCGTGGACCATCAGGTAGCTCTGGATTCGGAGGCCGCTCTGCGTCACGGTCGCGCCGTAGTGGTCGTGCGCTGCCCCAGCGGAAAGCTGTCGGAAGCTGACATCAGCGCCATTCTGCTCAAGTATCACGCCAGCACCTTCGGTCGTATCGAAGCTCCGGCCATTATCGGCGAGTAGCAGGTCTCGGCCAGGGCTCGCTCCAACCCCTTGGAGATGAGCCTCTGTTTTGGACCGCCGACCGATCTGGCAGCGCTTGAACAACTCCAGCAACGTGTCTGGGGCTGTGGCGCCAACGAGATCGTGCCGGCCCACCTTTTGCAAGCCCATCAACATCACGGCGCCTGTGTGCTGGAAGCCAGGCACTCCGGGGAGTTGATGGGCTTGCTTTATTCGTTTCCGGGACCTCCCGGCTCCGACTACCTGTATTCGCATTTGGCCGCCATCGCGCCGGAACTGCAGGGTCGGGGCTACGGCCGGCAGCTGAAGCAGGCTCAGGCGGAATGGGCCCGAGAACGCGGTTATCGACGGATCGTCTGGACCTTTGATCCCCTGCAGCCTTTGAATGCGCGTCTCAATATCGGGCGCCTGGGTGCCGTTTGCAGTCGCTATCTGGTCGATTACTATGGCGAATTGGATGACGAGCTCAACCGTGGAGTGCCAACGGACCGCTTTGAGGTAGACTGGTGGCTGGTGCCGGTCTCCCGGGGGCCGGTGACGGAAACGGTCACTTTCGAGCTGGGAGTGCGTTCCCGAGAGGGGACCCGTTCGCGGTTTCTAGACGCCTTTTCCCGGGGACTATCGGTGCTTTCTTTCGAAGTGATAGAAGGACGGGGAGTCTACGGCCTGGGGATGCTGGATGCAGATTGACCGAGTAGAACTCCGTTGGCTCTCGATGCCTTTGCGCACACCGTTCGAGACCAGCTTCGCCCGCGAGACCGACAAAGATTGTCTGTTGGTGCGAGTTTTCGGCGAAGGGTTCGAAGGCTGGGGCGAGGTGGTGGCCATGAAAGAGCCCCTCTATAACGAGGAGACTCTCAAGACGTGCTGGCACCTTCTCGAGGACCTGCTGATCCCGCTGGTTCTGTCACGCCCCTGGTCTTCGGTGGAAGAATGGTGCGCGGCGACTCGCCATGTGCGACGGAACTATATGGCCCGGGCGGGGCTGGAGGCGGCCCTCTGGGATTTGCATTCTTTGTGTCAGGGTCGGTCGCTTTCGTCGCTTTGGGGCGGGGTGCGTTCTCGGGTAGAGGTTGGGATCTCGCTGGGGATCGAGGCTTCTTTGGACGAGCTACTGCCTCAGGTGGAAGCCGGGGTCGCCGAGGGCTATCGAAGGATCAAGCTGAAAATCAAGCCCGGCTGGGATCTGGAGCCGGTGGCGGAAGTGCGCCGACGCTGGCCTTCGCTGCTACTGCAGGTGGATGCGAACTCGGCCTACCGGCTGGGGGACGCTTCCCATTTGGCGCGGCTGGATGACTTTGGACTGCTCTTGGTGGAACAACCGCTGGAGCACGACGACATTGTGGACCACGCGACTCTGGCTCGCATGGTCAGGACACCGATTTGTCTCGACGAATCCATCGATACGGTCGACCAGTGCAGGCGGGCTCTGCAGTTGGGCTCGGCCGCGATTATCAACATCAAGCCGGGGCGAGTCGGTGGTTATTGCGCTTCGCGCGACATTCATTCGTTCTGTTTAGAACAGAGAGTGCCGTGCTGGGTGGGCGGCATGCTGGAAACAGGGGTGGGGCGGCTGCAGAACCTGGCACTGGCGTCCTTGCCGAACTTTACGCTGCCAGGCGACATTTCTGCCTCGCGTCGCTATTTCGCGCGCGACATTATCGACCCGGAAGTGGTGCTGGAATCCGTCGGATGCGTGCGCGTGCCCGAGGTCCCGGGAGTAGCCCAGTTTCTGGACTGGGGGCAGCTGGAACGGGTCACTTTGCGGGTGGAGCGCTGGTAGGATCTCTCCGGCGGCTTCGGCAGTTTTCGCCAAAGGGCGGGGACGCAAAGAGCCCGCACCATCCGGCGCGGGCTCTTTGGCGGGAAAAATTCTCAGGCTTAGTCGCGGGGGTCGTAGCCGTCGCGGTGCAGGTTGTCCCAGTAGGAGTCGTGGGCTTGCTGGTCGGCGTAGGCGTCGCCGGCTTCGTGCATGCCGCGGGGCAGCTTGGTGGTCTGCGGGTAGTCTTCCTCGCGAATGAGCTGGCCGCCGGCGTGATTGGCCTGACGCTGGAATCTGTGCGGGTTGATGTTCATGAGTTTGGTGCTCCTCTATGTGTGTAGCTAGAGGGTAGCGAGCCGGTCTGAAAGGGAGCTGAAAGTTGTCCGGGCCGGGTGGCGGACTGTCCGGCGCCGGTGGCGGACGCGGGGTTGTCCGGGCCGGGTGGCGGACTGTCTGGCGCCGGTGGCGGACGCGAGGGTAGTCCGGGCCGGGTGGCGGACTGTCCGACCCCGGTGGCGGACGCGAGGGTTGTCCGGGCCGGGCGGCGGACTGTCTGGCGCCGGTGGCGGACGCGGGGTTGTCCGGGCCGGGTGGCGGACAACCCCCGGCTCCCGGCTGGATAGCTGACTGCCCAGCTACCCAGCCCGAGAGTTAGCGACTGCCGACCGCGGAAACGGACTTGGCCAGGGCCTGCTCGAGATCGCCGATGAGGTCCTGAGTGTTTTCGATACCGACCGAAAGCCGGATGAGGCCGTCGGCGATGCCCATTTCCAGTCGGCGCTCGCGAGGGATGCTGGCGTGAGTCATAGTGGCGGGGACCTCAATGAGGCTTTCCACGCCGCCCAGGCTTTCAGCCAGCAAGAACAACTTGGTGGACTCGACCAGGGTCTTGGCTTCGTCCATACCACCTTTGATCTCGAACGAGATCATGCCGCCAAAGCCGGACATCTCTGTCTTGGCCAGGGCGTGCTGGGGGTGGGAGGCGAGGCCGGGGTAGATGACCTGGCGCACGGCCGGGTGGGCTTCCAGGTACTCGGCGATGGCCTGGGCATTGCGGGCGTGAGCCTGCATGCGAACGGCCAGCGTCTTGAGCCCGCGCAGGGCCAGGAAGCAGTCGAAGGGTCCGGGGATGGCACCGACGGCGTTCTGATGGAAGCGCATATCGGCGGCGATTTCGTCCGAATTGGTGGCCAGAATACCGCCCACCAAGTCCGAGTGGCCACCCAGGTATTTGGTGGCCGAATGCATCACAATGTCCGCGCCCAACTCGAGGGGACGCTGGAAGGCCGGCGACATGAAGGTGTTGTCGACCACCACCAGCGAGCCGTTGGCTTTGGCCAACCTGGCCACGGCGCGAATGTCGGTGAGCTTGAGCAGGGGGTTGGTGGGGCTTTCGATCCAGACCATCTTGATCTTGGGATTGAGGGCCTTCTCGACGGCGCCCAGGTCACTGGTGTTGACGAAGTGAGCCTTGACGCCGAACTTGCTCATCACCTTGGTGAAGAAGCGAAAGGTTCCACCATAAACGTCGTCCGAGACGAGAATCTCGTCGCCGCTCTGCAGCAGATACATACAGTTGTTGGTGGTGGCCATGCCGGAGGCGAAGGCCACACCATGCTTGGCGCCCTCCAAGGCGGCCAGGCACTGCTCGTAAGCCTGACGGGTGGGATTGTTGGTGCGCGAATATTCGTAGCCCAGGCGCGGTTGGCCGAGAGCTTCCTGGGCGTAGGTCGAGGTCTGAAAGATGGGGACGTTGACCGCGCCCGTCATAGCCTCAGGATCTTGACCGGCGTGAATGGCCAGGGTTTCCAGATGATACTTCATAGACGGATAACCGAAGCCACGATCATCGACAGGAAGAGGAAGACGTAGGCCAGATTGTTGGTCAGGTCGGAGAGACGCTCCTCACCCGTCATCTTACCCTTGGAAGTCGGCTGCGAGGGAGCGGACATGCTCTGCTGCATCAGACCTTCAGACTTATTGGTGCGCAGAGTGACACAGATGATCAGGGCGGCGCAGATCAAGAAGTAGATGGCCAGCAAACCCATCTTCCAAACGGGTAGACCCGAGGCACCGGTGTTGGCAATTTGCTCCACCACGATGTCTGGGGTGGGCATCGGAGCCACCGGGGTAGCGGATTGGGCGAACCACATATCGTTCTCCTTAGTTGGCCAGCGAGGCCTGGGTTTGATAGTTGACGATGCGGGCGAAGCTGTCGGCCTTGAGGCTGGCGCCTCCGACCAGAGCTCCGTCGATGTTGGGCTGGGCCATCAAAGCGTCGACGTTAGCGGCGTTAACGCTGCCACCATACAGCAAACGGACCTGCTGGGCAATGCGTTCCCCAAACAGATTGCCCAGTTCCTGACGCAGCACGGCGATGGTGCTCTCGGCACCTTCCGGGGTGTCGGTCTTGCCGGTGCCGATGGCCCAGATGGGCTCGTAGGCTACGACCAGCTTGTCACCGCTGCTCAGAGACTGACCTTTGAGGGCGCCCTGCAGCTGGCCAAGAACGACGTCTTTGGTCTTGCCGGCTTCGCGCTGCTCGAGGCTCTCACCGACGCAGAGGATGGGAACCAGATTGTTCTGCAGAGCGGCTTCGACTTTCTGGAAGCAGTCTTTATCAGACTCGTGAAAATAAGCGCGACGCTCGGAGTGGCCGATGATGACGTGACTGCAGCCACAATCGCGCAGCATGGCGGGCGAGAGCTCGCCGGTGAAGGCGCCGGACTCTTTCCAGTAGACGTTCTGAGCGCCCAGGCCGTAGTTGGCTTTGCCTTCGATCAGGCCACCCACTTCGGTGAGCAGATGGAAGCTGGGGCAGAGCACCACTTCGCGCTGCTGCACGGGGAAGGCCACCTTGAGCAGGTCTTCCACCAGATTCTTGGCCTCGCGGCGGTTCAGGTTCATTTTCCAATTGGCGGCTAAAATGGGGGTGCGCATCGTCATCAGCTCCTTAAGCGGGTTGGGCGCTGCGGCGCAGGACCGCAACTCCGGGTAGTTCTTGGCCCTCGAGGAATTCCATGGAGGCGCCGCCTCCAGTGGACACGTGGGTAATCTTGGCGGCCATGCCCATCTGGGTCACGGCGGCGGCGGAATCGCCACCACCGATGCACGAGCGTCCGCTGCTGGCGCACACGGCCTCGGCCACGGCGCGGGTGCCCTTGTCAAAGGGCGGATTCTCGAAAACGCCCATAGGGCCGTTCCAGAAGACGGTTTTGGCTTTGGCAATTTCGGCGGCGTAGAGAGCGGCCGTCTTCTCACCGATGTCCAGGCCCATTTTGTCGGCGGGCACTTGATCGGCGGGCACGGTTTCGGCGGGCGATCCGCCTTTAAAGGCGTCGGAAACCTGCACGTCCACGGGCAGCAACAGCTTGACGCCAGCGGCTTTGGCTTTCTCCTCGATGCGCTTGGGCAGATCCAGGTCGGCTTCGCAGAGCGACTTGCCGATCTCGCCGCCGTGCGACTTGATAAAGGTGAAGGCCATTCCGCCACCGATGAGGATAACGTCGGCCTTGGTGACCAACGACTCAAGCACGGCGATCTTGTCGGAAACCTTGGAGCCGCCCAGGATGGCCACGAAGGGCTTCTGGGGGGCGCTGAGCAGTTCGCCCAGGTGGGTCAACTCGGCTTCCATCAAGAGACCGGCGGCCGAGGGCAGGAACTTGGCTACGCCGACGGTCGAGGCGTGAGCCCGGTGGGCGGCGCCGAACGCATCGTTGACGTAGAGCTCACCGTGTTTGGCCAGCTTCTCGGCGAAACCGGCGTCATTGGCTTCTTCTTCCGGATGAAACCGCAGGTTCTCCAGCAGGAGAATCTCGCCGGGCTTGAGCGAGGAGCTGAGCGCTTCGCTTTCGGCACCGATGCAATCGGGAGCGAGCTTGACCGGCTTACCCCACACCTCTTCCAGCTTGGCGGCCACGGGGCCGAGGCTGAACTCCATGTTGCGCTTGCCCTTGGGCCGTCCCAGGTGGGACATCAGCACTACGGCGGCGCCTTCGTCGAGCAGGCGACGGATGCTGGGCATGGCGGCCTGGATGCGGGTGTCGTCGGAGACTCGGCCGTCCTGGAGCGGACAGTTGAAGTCGACGCGCACCAGCACGCGCTTGCCTTTGACATCGAGGTCTTTGAGGGTGGAGAAATCGGCCATGGGTTTCCTTTCCTTAGAGAGCAAGAAAGCCCCATCGCCTGGGGCGATGGGGCTCGAAGACCTTCGCTTAGTTAAACGATGGCCAGCTTCTTGGTGAACATGTAGTGGATCAGGTCGCCGACGCGGCAGCTGTAAGCCCACTCGTTGTCATACCAGGTAATGACCTTGACCATGTTGCCCATGGCCATGGTGCAGTCGAGGTCGACGCACGAGCTGTGGGCGTTGCCCTTGAAGTCCATGCTGACGAGCGGCTCGTCAACGGCGGCCAGGATGCCTTTCATGCTGCCACCGGCTGCTTCACGGAAGGCGGCGTTGACTTCTTCCTTGGTGGCCGGCTTCTCCAGGGTGGCGACGAAGTCGACAATGGAGACGGTGGGGGTGGGAACGCGCAGCGAGAAGCCGTCGAACTTGCCCTTCAGGTCCGGGATCACCAGGGCCAGAGCCTTGGCGGCGCCGGTCGAGGTGGGAATGATGTTGATGGCGGCGGCGCGGGCGCGGCGCATATCGCTGTGGGGCAGGTCGAGGATGCGCTGGTCATTGGTATAGGAGTGGGTGGTGGTCATCAGACCGGCGGTGATTTTCCACTTGTCGTGGAGAATTTTGGCGGCCGGGGCCAGACAGTTGGTGGTGCAGCTGGCGTTGGAGATGATGTGGTGCTTGTCGTGGTCGTAGTTCTCGTGGTTCACGCCAAGCACGATGGTGATGTCCTCGCCTTTGGCGGGAGCCGAGATGAGCACTTTCTTGGCGCCGGCCTTGAGGTGCAGGCTGGCCTTTTCGCGCTCGGTGAAGATACCGGTGGATTCGACCACGACGTCAATGTTGTTGGCGCCCCAGGGCAGGTTGCCGGGGTCTTTCTCGGTGAAAATCTTGATTTTGCGGTCGTTGATGATGAGGTGACCGTCTTCAGCCTTGACGTCGCCTTTGAAAACGCCGTAGTTGCTGTCATACTTGAAGAGATGGGCGTTGGTGTCGGCGCTGGTGAGGTCGTTGATGCCGACGATCTCCAGGTCCGGGTGATTCTCCAACATAGCCTTGAGGCTCTGACGACCGATGCGGCCGAATCCGTTAATAGCGACTCTGGTTCCCACGATATAACTCCTTCACCACTCTGTGTTGTGCGGGCACACATACCCGGCGCTCCCAGGACATAAACGCGAGGGCCGGAACCTGGCTGGCGATGAATATTTACTTGGATTATGCCGCCACCTCGCCGCTGCGACCCGAGGTGCGCGAGTTACTCCAGCGCTGTTACGGCCAGGACTGGGGGAACGCTTCCTCGCTGCATCGGGCCGGCCACTCGGCGCGCATGCACTTTGAGGACGCCCGCGAGCGCATCGCCCGGTTGCTAGGAGCAAAGGTTGAGGAGATCATCTTTACTTCAGGGGCGACGGAGGCCAACAACCTGGCCCTTTTAGGCTGGATGCGCGAGCAGCCCAAGGGCAGTCATTTGATCGTGAGCTCGATCGAGCATCCTTCCGCCTGGGAAGCCGCTGAGGCTCTCACCTACGAGGGATACCAGTTGGACATCGCGCCGGTGGACGTCCACGGCCGTGTGGACGTAGCCGCGCTGCGTGGCCTGGTGCGAGACAACACCGCACTGGTCAGCCTCATGGGAGTCAACAACGAGGTAGGCTCGATCCAGCCGATTGGCGAGTTGGCGGCCGAGCCCAAAAAGTGGAAACTACACGTAGACGCTGTGCAGAGCGGGCTGCTCGGGTGGCCGGCTCTGAACGGTATCGACATGCTGAGTTTGTCGGCTCACAAGCTGGGAGGACCGGTGGGCAGCGGCTGCCTGTTTCTGCGCCAGGGCTTGCGCCTGGCTCCCCTGATGGTGGGCGGGGCCCAGGAAGATCATCGACGCGCTGGCACCAGCAACGTAATCGCGGCGCTGGCGCTGGCTGAAGCCATGGAGGTGACGGCTCGACGTCGAGCCGAGGAACAGACCCGCATCTCGGAATTGCGCAACCAGCTGGAAGCCGAACTGGGCAAGATTCCCGGAGCGGTGCGCCTGGGCGAGGAGCGGAGTGCGCATATCAGCAGCTGGTTTTTCGAGGGCGTGCACGCCGAACCACTGCTGGTACTGTTCGATCTGGAGGGTATTTCGGTATCTTCCGGCTCGGCCTGTTCTTCCCACAGCATCGAGCCGTCTCGAGTGGTTTCAGCCATGGGATATTCCCCTGAGCAAGCTCGGGGTTTGCTACGCCTTTCGTTAGGCCATGCAACGACCGAAAAAGAAGTGGAAAGTGTCGGTAGGCTCACCGGCGTACTGGTAGAAAAGGCCCGGCGCCAGGGGGGAACTGAAAGTTAGCCCTGGAGGTTTGGTTTTCTTGTCGAGCACACGACGAAACGAAGTGATGACTGTGATCAGGAGGCTTGCAAAAAAAGTTGATCGTATTCTCTAGTCTCAGCGCGGCTCTCCGCGAAGGCTATCGTTGGTCCGAATTCCTAGCCAATGAACAACTGCACCGGGTCGAGCGGGACGCCCAACGTCCCGACGGAAAGCGAGTCAAAATGCTCGCCTTCGCTCGACCCCAACCGGACGAAGATGTCTGCAAAAACTGAAACCAGAAGGGCCGGTTCCCAGACCGGCCCTTCTGCTTTCTATCGAGGAGTTCATCAGGTCATGAGGAAGTTCGCCGCCGATGCGGCTGTTCCGATTGATAGGGGTGATAGCGGTCCTGCACATTGGTCTGTGGGCGGAGCCCGCTCCCACGACCACTCCGCCTGAAGCGCCTCCACTCAAGCTCACCCTCGAAGAAGCCCTGGCACGCTCGCTGGTGGGCAACCCTGATATCGGGCAGGCAGAAGCTCGCATCGTGCAGGCCCAGAAGGCCATCGACCTGGCCTACGTGCCCCTGGCCCCCACGCTGTCCGCCAATCTGGCCTACGCACGAACCCTGGAGCCGGTTCCGCAGCCGAACGGCCTCTCCACCTTCTTCAGTAGTTTGATCCCGGGTCTGGTCTCCAGCAGCACCACTCCCAGCGCCAACAACTATAACGGTACCCTGGTTCTGCAAAAGACGATCACCACTTTTGGAAGAGTGCACTGGTCGGCCCTGGCCAAGAAGCTGACCAAAAAGCAGTCCCAGCAAGACTACCGGACCTCGATCGAGACGTTGCTGCAGACGGTCGAGAAGGCCTACATCAGCGTGCAGCTTTCCGAAGTTCAGGTGAAACTGGCGCGCAGCCGTCAGGACAACCACCGGGAGTATCTGCGGCTTTCCCAGAACCTGTTCAAGGCCGGCAAGATCGCCGAATTCGAGATCATCCAATCCAACGCCGCCCTGCAACAGACCACCCAGTCGCTGATTGATGCGGAAAAAACTCGCGACACCTCCAAGGTGGTGTTGGCGGTTCTACTGGATTTGCCACCGTTAACTCCCATGGAACTGGCCGACACCCCGGCTCCGCCTCCACCACCAACCTACGAGGAAGGCTTGCAGCGGGCCCTGGTGCGCCGCCCGGAATTGGCGGGATTGCGCTGGTCCTTGGCATCCGCCCAGGCCAACGCCATCGCACTGGGTCTGACGAACTCGCCGACCTTGAGTGCGTTCTCTCAGTACAGCGCCAGTTACGTGCCGGTCACTCCGCTGGCGATCAACTGGGTTGCCGGTCTGCAACTGCAGGTCCCGATTTTGGACGGCGGCCAGTCGGTCTACCTGCAGCAGCAGGCGGATGCCGTATCGGAGGAGATTCGGCAGAGCATCGTTTCTCAAGAGCGCTCGGTGAAGCAGGACGTGGCTCAAAACTTTCTACTTCTGAAGAGCTATTGGGAGCAAATGAAGCAGGCCAAGATTGCCGCCTCCCAAAACGACGAGGCTCTGAAAATCGCTTTCACCCGCTTTCGGGCCGGCGTCTCCAGCGGAACCGAACTTCTGAATGCCCAAGATAACTGGGCCAGCTCTCAGCTGACCATGCTGAGCGTGGAGGCTTCCTACCGGTCGAGCCTGGCCGACTGGCGCAAGTCTATTTCGGCCGAGTATCCGCTGGTGCTGCCAGAATCGATGCAGGTAGACTGGGAGCTCCCCCCCATGCCTTCCCCACCCGGCAGAGAGGCGTCTGAGGAGGAACTCAATCCGGAAAACCCGGTCAAAACTTCTCCCAAGAACGAGTGAGCCGTCCTCTACAAGGTGACGACAAAGCCTTCCCCGGTCTGGTAGCGTAGCTTGATGGGTTCCGTCTGATCGGGTGCGGCGGAGACTTCCGCCCGGTAACGTCCCGGGCTGGTGCAGATCATGCTTTCCACCCAGGAGGTGGCTTCCGGGGCGTAGGTTTTCCACTCAAACGTAGCCGGTTTCTGGGCAACCGGCACGAGCATGGCCGATCTGTCGTAAACGAAGCCCTTGCCGTTCCAGTGAAAGAGGCGGAAATGGGTGGGCCGCACATCCGACTTCTGATAGGTGGCGCACAGGTCGACTTTGCCGTCCCCGTCATAGTCGTCAACCCAGGAGATGTCGCCGAGATCGAATTCCCCTAAGAAGATCCAGGGGCTGTTCGAGTTGGCGTCTTTGATCTTCGGTCCGGTCCAAATAATTTTCCCGCTGGAATCGAGCACGAGCAGTTGTCCGCGGCTGATTTCCCCCACATTGTAGGGCCGGAGAACCACGAACTCCTTTTTACCGTCCCCGTTCAAGTCGACGGCGATCTTCTGACGATAGGCGGTCGTTGACCCGGCGGCTGAGCTGAGGAGGAAACAACAGAGGAGTCTGTGCATCGTGCCGACCGACATGGGACCTCGCTTCGCAGGAAGATGGGCGGAAAGCGCCCAACCCAACCTTCTGCTGAGCCACCTTCGTCCCTTTCTGCTACTGCTGGTCTGGCTGCTGAGCGGCCGAGCCTGGGCGCAGCCTGCCCACTTTGTGCCTCGGGAAGAATGGGGTTCGCAAGCACAAGGGTTGCCCGCGACCCTGGAACACACTCCGCGCCTGATCGTGCTGCACCATTCTGGCGTGCTTTGGAAAGACGGCCAGGACGCTTTCCAGAAAATTCGCGCCCTGCAGAGCTGGGGCCAGCGAGAGAAGAACTGGCCCGACCTGCCCTATCACTTTCTCATCGACCCGCAGGGACGCGTTTTCGAAGGCCGGGAAATGCGCTATCGGCCGGAAAGCAACACGGAATACGACCTGAACGGCGTTATCAATGTCGAACTCTGGGGCAACTTTGACGAGCAATCGGTCACGCCCGAGGCGCTAGAAGCTACCGTGGAATTGCTGGCCTGGCTGCGGGATCGCTACGGCCTGAAGGAGCTCTCGACCCACCGGAATCAGGCTCCTGGCCAGACACGTTGTCCGGGAGAGGATTTCTTTCGCTATTTTGAGTCGGGGGAACTGCAGAAGCGAGTGAATGACCGGCAGCCGCCTCCAGAGCGTTGAGAGCCACAAACACCGATTGTAAGAGGGCGATATACTCTTTGCGTACCGAGGCCAGATTCTGCTGGCTGGTGAGCAGGCGCACGTAGGGGACGGCCCCGCGCTTGAAGCCGTACTGAGTGATGCGGGTCGACTCCTCGGATGGTTGCAGAACTTTTTCACGGAAGTCAGCGGCGTTGTGCATGGCTCCGAGGTATTGCTCAAAGGCCACCTTGAGATTGGAAGAGACCTCGAGTTTGGCGGCCTGCAGATTCTGTTCTTGCTCGAGCACGCTCTCTTCTTTGGCGCGCACGTCGTTGCGGATCTGTCCCCAATCGATGGGGAACTGCAGGCCAACTTGCACCTGATAGGTGTGGGTCGCCAGATCGCGCAAAAAAGTGAGCAACGGCGTGGGGTGAGCCTGCTGTTCCGCCAGCGTGACCGATTTTCGGCTTCTCTCCAGGGCGTGAAGAGCCGACTGGATCTGCGGGTTGGTTTGAGCCAGTTCGAGCAACCGGGAGTAGGCCAGTTCCAGGCTGGGGGTATCCAGGCTGCCGGTGCCTTCGATGGCGGTCTGCCCGGGCAGATTGAGCAGCGGGGCCAGGGTGGCCTGGGCCTGTTTGAGACCGGCCTGCGAGCGCACCAGGTCCTGGTTAGCTCGCGATAGCTGGACCCCGGCGTCGATCAGGTCCAGTTGCGGTCCGGCACCGGAGGCATAGCGCTTCTGGGAGATGGTGTAGCCTTCGTTGGCCAGGTCCAAATTGTTCTGCACCACTCGAATGGTTTCTTGGGCCGCCAGCAGGCTGTAGAAAGCGTCTTTGATCTGCTGGCGCAACTTGACCTGAGCTCCGTTCCATTCGGCCACCGCCACCCGGTAATCTTGTAGGGCCACCTTCTGCGTGGTGGTGTAGCTGCCCAGCGGCATGAAAGGCTGGGTCACCTGCACGTAGGTATCGGTCAATCCGTTGGCTGCGAAGGTTGCAAATCCGGCGCCGGCCCCCGATGGATTGTTGCCCCCTGGAAGTGAGCCGGGCACATTGGTGCCGGGAATGGTGGCCACGGTGACCTGGGTCGAAGGTAGGGAAGCCGTCTTCTGAAAGGCCCAATAAGCCGAGCGCACCCGAGCGTTGGCGGCCAGCACTTGAGGGTGGGTGGTCATGCCGCGTTCGACTGCCTGCTGGACGTCGAATTTCACCACACCCTGACCGTCGGGCACCAGTTGTAACGGGTCCGGAGGGACGGGCAAAGTCTGGGGCGGCGGTAACTCTTCCAGGTGGTCGGTCGGATCATTGGGCTGCGCCCACGCCAAGGGCGAAAGCGCCAGCCCGAGCAGGAGGACCAGTTGCTTCAACTGTCTCAGACAACCTCGAAGAGAAAAGCGTTGAAGCGCGGGGTCAATCGGCTGGGCAACTGTCCGTTGGTGCCGAGATACATTTCCGAGAGACGCAAAGCACGATAGTAGTCGTCCTGGGTGGCCGTGACGCGGCCGCCCTGGTGGGCATAAAAAGCCGTGTAGACACGCACCAGGCGCGGGATAACGGCCATCATCCACAAATTGTCGAGCAGCGGTCGATAGATGAGCAACGACTTGCGATGCATCTGCATGTCAGCCCAACGGTCGAGTTCGTCCTCCAATTCGTCGCCGAAAGCCTTGTCCTGAAAGCGCAGGAAGGAAAACCAGGTGCCCCTCCAGTTGAACTCCGGGAAGTCCAGGTCTTCGCCTTTCTGGAAGGCTTCGTCCAGGGGCAGGATGCGCTCCGGGCTGGTGTCATCCAGGAAGAGCTTGACCAGCGCGAACAGGGTGCCGTCGAGCATGGCCGCGACCTGGCCTCCGAGAGGCATCTCCTCCATTTCGAAATGATCCCAGGAGAGGGCCAGCTGCACATTCTTTTGCTGAATGGCCTGGGCGGTGAGAACCAGCGCCTGCTGGGCGGTCAATTCCAATCCTTGCTCGGCGCGGCGGCGATTGAATTCCTCTTCAAAGGCGGCGTAGTCTTCCCAGGTGGTGTGGCGACCTTCACCGACCGGCACCTTGTCCGCCTCGATGCTGGTGACGCGAATGCCCTTGGCCATGCGCTCCCGCAGCCAGTCTTCGTGGGCGCTGAGAGGACGTCCGCTGTTCTGGCGGGCGGCCGTGCACATGTAACTGACGCCGACGAAGACGCCATCGGGAGTCTCGGTGAGATGAAAAGGGAACTGTTGGCAGGTCAGGGGTTTTTCTTCCATTCCCAGTTCAGCGTGAATGGAGCAGAGCTTATCTTCCTGGAGGAAACCGCAACGCGGGTCAGCCGGGTCTTTGTAGTAGATAGCGTAGTTGCCGGCTTCGTCTTTGGTGAAGGCGGCCCCATTCTCATTGATGACGCGGATCCCCAGCGGGTGAGCCTCAATCTTCTCGACCACGGCGGGCTCGACGGGAATGGTCCAAAGCGATTCACAGCCGACTCCGCACATGACGCAGTCGTAGTTCTGGCCCTCGGGGAAGTGCAGCTTGATCATGACTTGCAGGTTCCCGTTGGACCTGCGCGTTCCCTGGGTTTTCAGGTGTTTTTTGGAGCGCACGGTTAAGCTCCAGAAATGACAGTGGGTCAGAAGATAGCCAACGCCGGAATGCTCGGCCTGGCGGTGTTCGCGGTCGGGTCGGCTACGCCGGCACCGCAACCGCAGGCTCAGGTTATGCTTTTGGATGAATTTCCTCGTGACTCCACCTCGCTGACCCACGGCACCATGGTGGAAGCGGTTTTGCAGAGCCGCACCCAGGTCAATCACCAGCGGGTGCAGGTTTCTCTGGGCGCTCAGATGGACCTGATCAACCGCCCCGAGGAAGGCAATCTGGACAAATACATCGTGCAGCGCTTTTCCGTGCCGACCGAGGCCACTGCCCGGGCTCTGGAGGACATGCATCGGCCGGGAGTGGCCGCCCAATCACAGGGCGCTTCGGAATCGCGAGTGGTGGAGAGTCTTTGGGGCGCTGCTCAGGGAAAAGCGTCTACACGTGCCTTCCTGGAAAGCGAACTGGGCATCCCGGCAGGCTCGAGCGACGCGGAATTTTTGCAGGCTTTGGTGCACCGGGTGGACGAGGTCCATCACAGCGACCGGACCATCGGCGCGGCCCGTCAACATCTTTTGCGCGCCGCCCATTCGGCCGAGGAAGCCGGCGTCATTCGCGTGATCTCCGCCGGGAATCAAGGGAGCCTGGAGCAGTTATTTGATCGGCTGGGCGTGATCACCAGCCGGGACTTCTACATGAGCGACATGGCCGACCCTTCGGCGATCATCGTGGGAGCCTCCGACAATCGGGGCACGGACACTCGCGCCGACGACGGCCGGGCGGCGCTGGCCTCACCGGATGCGGGCGCGCTGGTGGGTGCTCAGGGCGTGAACGTGCCCGTGACCATCAACGGCAAAACTTATATGGAGAGCGGCTCTTCCTTCGCGCAGCCTCAGGTTTCGGCTCTGGTGGCCGATTGGAAGGCCGCCGACCCGGGACTGACCCGCGATGAAGCTGTGCAGCGACTTCTATCCCTGGCCCATCCGGTCGCCGACGCCGAACCCTACATCGGAGCCGGCATCATCTACGGTCAGTAGCTCCAGACGCGCAGATGGCCGTCGCCACCGCCCGTGGCCAGCAGCGGTTGCTGAGGGTCCGCCAGAATCGAGCCGGTCAGACCCTGATTGACTTCCGACCACATAAGCAGGCGGCCGCTATCGGCTCGATAGCCGTAGAGTGAGTGGTCGGCCGAGGTCGTCACGATCATGGTCTGGTCGCAACTGAAGCAGGCATCCCAAATTTCTGAGCGGTGCCCGTAGAAGCTGCGCACCTCGCGCTGGGACTCGACATCCCAGAGACCAACGCTGGTGTCGCCGCTGCTGACCAGCAATCCGCTGCCGTCCTGATTGAATCGGAGCGAGCGCACCATGCCCGCCACCGCCAGACTGCCGATAAGGTCGCCACTGTCGAGGTCCCAGAGATGAACACAGGCCTTTTCTCCGCCGGTGGCCAGAATGCGGCCCTTGGGATGGACCTCCAGGCAATGAAGGGGCCCTTGCTCGCAGGGAAAGGTCAGGTCTCGCGAGAGGCTGGCGGAGAGCAAGCGGCAGGTTCCATCGGCCAGCGCGGCCACCAGGAAGCCATCGCGGGGATGGAAGCGCAAACCCCGCACCGCCGGTCCCGAGGATACCATCCAATGGCAATCAGCCTTTTCGGTGGCCGACCAGAGTTTGATCGAGCCGTCCAGGCCGCCGGTGACCAGGTAGCGGCCGTCGGGGGAGACGGCCAGGGCCGAAACCGGGCCGCGATGAGCCTGCTGACTGAGGGAGGGACGCAGGTCCGGCCAACTGTGGCCGCACAGGCGTCCATCACGCCCGCCGGAGTAGAGGATGCGGTGGCGGTCGTCCATGACCAGCACCGATGTGGCGCCCAGGTGGGCATTGCGCTCCAACCGCAACTGAAAGGGCTCAATCCAGTAGGTGGGAATGGGCTGGCCTTTGCGCAGAATGCCCAACTGGTCGAGAAACTGCCCGATGCTGGGAGTGCGCCGGAGCGGGTGGAGATGAAGGGCTTCATAGAGGGCCTTCTCGATGGAGGCGGTGGAATTGGCCAGGGGAATCAGGTGGGCGCCACGGCTGCGTTCGCGCGAGTCGGGCGGGGGATAACCCTGCAACAGATGATAGACGGTGCAGGCCAGGGCGTAGACGTCAGCCGCCGGGGTCAGTCGTTGATCTCTCTGGTACTGCTCGAGAGGGGAATAGCCGGGCGAAACGGCGGCCACGCCGGTCCATGGTTCTTGTTCTCCGTAGGTGCGGGCCGTGCCGAAATCGAGGATCACGTAGCGGCCCTCGCCGGTGATAAAGAGATTGTCAGGCTTGAGGTCGGTGTGCAGCAGGCCCTTCTCGTGAACTTCGATCAGGGCTTCACCGACCTGGCGAACCGCCTCCATGACGCGCTCGACGGGCATCACGCCGGCGCTGCGCAACCCTTCGCCCAGGGTGACGCCGTGGAGGAGTTCTTCGACCAGATAGGCGGTGCCGTTGGCCTGGAACATTCCCAGCAGGCGCACGATCCCGGGATGATTGAAGCGTTCCAGGTAGGCGCCTTCTTGCAAGAAAGCTCGCACACCGCGCGCAAACTCTTCGCGAGTATAGGGGTCTCCGGGCACGATCAGGAAGTTCTCGCGCCAGCAGCCCTGTGGAAAGAACTCCTTAATAGCCACCGCCAGCTTGCCCGGCCGCTGACGGGCGGCATAGGTAATGCTGAAACTACCTTCCCCTACCACTTCCCCCAGCCGGTAGAGCCCTCGCTGCATCAACGTGCCCGGGGCCAGCGGTTCTCGAAACGGAACGACCAGCTCATTCTCCCAAGTCACGGGAACAGACATTCCCAAGGTGGGCAGCACGACCCTGCTTTGGGGTTCCAAGGTAGGAAGTCGCTGGTTTGTTCGCCAGGGACCAGCCGGGGTGCGGTAAAGAAGGTGTTGTGCAAATTCTGGATGGGCTGACGCCCGAGCAGCTCGAGGCGGTCGTGCACGAGCAGGGACCCTTGATGATCGTGGCCGGCGCGGGCACGGGCAAGACGACGGTCATCACGCGCCGCATTGCCCACTTGATTCTCAGCGGGCAAGCGCGGGCCGGCGAGATCCTGGCGCTGACCTTCACCGACAAGGCCGCTCAGGAGATGCAAGGGCGCGTGGATGAGTTGCTGCCCCTGGGCTATGTGGACACCACCATCTGCACCTTCCACTCGTTCGGGGACAAGATATTGCGCCAGTTCGCGTTGGAGCTGGGTTTGCAGCAGGACTACCGGATGCTGGACGACACCGGCCAGGTGTTGTTTCTGCGCCAGCATCTTTTCAAGCTGCCGCTCAGACAACTGCGGCCCCTGGGTAATCCGACCACCCACCTGCGAGCCCTCAAGCAGCATTTTGGCAGGCTCAAGGACGAATGCATCGAGCCCGACGACTACGTGAGCTGGGCCGACGACCTGGTGGAAGCCGCCCGAGGAGTGCCGGCCATGCAAGAGCGCGCACAATTGCAGCAAGAGCTGGCGCTGTGCTACCGAGCCTATCAGGAGCTGCTGCTAAAAGACGGCCGCTGCGACTTTGCCGACCTGGTCTATCGGCCGCTGCAGTTGCTCCGTCAGCGCCCGGGTGTTTTGCAGAGATTGCAGGAGCGCTATCGATACATCCTGGTGGACGAGTTTCAGGACACCAACGGGTCGCAGTTCGAACTGGTCCGTTTGCTGGCCGAGGCCCATCGCAATTTGACGGTGGTGGGTGACGACGACCAGTCGATCTACGCTTTCCGTGGGGCCGCCATCAGCAACATCCTTCAATTTAAGGAGGTTTATCCGGACGCCCATCCCGTGGTGTTGACCCAAAACTATCGGTCCCTGCAGCCGATTCTCGATTCCAGCTACCAGTTGATTCAACACAACAATCCCAATCGACTGGAGATTATCAACCAGATCGACAAGCGACTGCATGGGGCGCGCACCGACCTGGAGGGAATGGCCCCCAATCCCCTGGAGTATACCCGCTTCGAGACGGTGTCCGATGAGGCCGAAGCGGTGGCTCAGCGCATCGTGCAGTGGCGCGAAGAGCACGGATTGGAATACACCGACTTTGCCATCCTGATCCGCAACAATCGCGATTCTCAGCCATATCTACGCGCCCTGAATCAGTATGAGGTGCCTTACCGGTTTTCCGGCAACGAAGGCCTCTACCGCAGACCGGAAGTGCGCCTGCTCTCGTCGATGGTGCGGGTGCTGGTCGATCCCCACGACGGTCAGTCGTTGTTCTACCTGCTCTCCAGCGACTTCTATGCCTGCGGCCCACGGGACTTGGTCCGCTTGAGCAACTTGGCGCAACGAGAGCACAGCACGCTGCTGGTGCAGGTTGAGAAAGCCCTTCAGGAACAGTCGCCGGAGCTCCAGGGACTGGCGATCTTGCAGCGTTTCCACGACGACTATCGCCATTTTGTGGATCTGATTCCCACCTTACAGCCCGGACCTTTGGTGTATCAGTTCCTGCAACGAGCCGACTGGTGGCGACGGGTGACCGAGGGAGAGGTCGACAACGCCCAGGCGCTGGTGCAGAATGTGGCCCGCTTTTTCGACGTGCTCGGGCGCTTTTCGGAGGAATATCCCGAGGCCAATCTGGCCGAGTTCGTGCGCCACCTGGACCTGCTGATCGAGTCTGGCGACAGTCCCAGCGTGGTCGAGTCGGACACGCTGGACGAGGCCGTTCAGGTGCTCACCATCCACCGCTCCAAGGGTCTGGAATTTCCGGTGGTCTTCCTGGTAGGGCTGAACGAGGACCGCTTTCCCAACAAGCTCCGCCCCGAAGACCTGGAATTCCCCTGGCCGCTACTGCAGACTTCCGCGCCGGCCGATGAAGAGTCACACCTACAGGAAGAGCGGCGACTTTTTTACGTGGCTCTGACGCGGGCCCAACGCCACCTGTGGCTTTCCGGAGCCACCGATACGGGCATGCGGCGAAAAATGAAGCCCAGCCGCTTCGTGCGCGAATCGCTGGGGGCGCAAGCGGCCGCTAAACCGGCCCCTCGCATGCAATCCCTGGAGCGCATCAAACGGTCGGCGCCTGTGGAGCCCGCTCCTCGTCAGGAAGAGACGCTGAAGCCAAAGGTTTTTGACCTCTCCCACCAACGCATCGCCGACTACCAGGACTGTCCGCATCGCTACTACCTGGCACACGTGCTGCGCATTCCCCAACCGGAATCGCAAACGCTCACCTTCGGAACCGCACTCCACGAATGCATCAGCTGGTTTTTACGCCAACGCAAGGAAGAGGGGCGCATTCCCGAGCTGAGCGAGATGCACAACCGCTTCCGCAAACAGTGGCGGCGGGTAGGCTGCGTCAGCGGAGAGCACGCCGACCATCGTCTTCAGCAAGGCTACGACTGCCTGGAACGATTCTGGAGGGACGAAGCGGGCAGCCAGCAGGTGCCCGACATGATCGAGCAAGAGTTTACGGTCCGCCTCGACGATGTGCGCATCCGTGGGCGCATCGATCGGGTCGACCTGGACAAGCACGGGCGAGTGAAAATCACCGACTACAAGTCCAGCCCCGTGACCCAGGTGGACTTGGCCCATCAGCAGGCCCAACAGAGCCTTCAGCTTTCTATATACGCTTTCGCCTATCAGGTGATCAAAGGCAAATTGCCGGACCTGCTGTGCCTGCACTTTATCGAAAGCGGGGTGGAGGGGCATAGCGTTCCGTATGATCATCCTCTGGACGAACATACCGGACAGATCCGCCTGGCAGTGGCGGGCATTCGCGAAGGTCGATTCGAAGCGCGCCCGGCCCTCTTTCGCTGCCGCAACTGCGTTTACCGCCCCGTCTGCGATGCCGGAGCGGAGGGCTGATCTGCAGGGGCCGCGAACGGGGCCGCCATGTTGAAATATTTGCGCTCCTACCTGGGCCACATCCGGAACTGCCTGGCTTTAAGCCGGCTGTTACGAGGTCGCTGGACCCACAATTTGCGCAACACCTACTGGTATGATCTGTCGCTGCCACAGGCGCTCAGTCTGAGCGGCATGCTCAAAGTACTCTGGTGGGGGCTGTTTCGACGAAAGACGGACGAAATATCCGCCAACTATGCTATCACCAACCTTTATCTGGCCGACCCAATGGGACCCGGCCTGGACGCGCCGGCCCCCACGGTGTGGCACTGTCGCTCGCTGGTGGGACTTCCCTGGCATGATTACCCCAGCGCCATTTCTGAAATGCTGGAACGCAACAGCCAGACGATTATCCAAGAATACCTGAACGTCAAGCACCTGCTGCAGACCCACCCGGACGACGCGTCGCTGGCCGGAAAAGGCAAGTGGAAAGGACTCTTCTTCTACGCCGCCCGCGGCCAGAAAAACGAAGATCTGTGTAAATTATGCCCGGAGACCACGCGTATCCTGGAGCAATTGCCTTTGTGCACCAATTTCGGATTCGTCATGTTCTCCGAACTGGCACCAGGCACCCATGTCAAGCCACACACCGGCTCCTCCAACTTGAGACTCCGATTCCACCTGGGACTTCAGGTTCCCGACACAGAAAACGTCAAGCTACGGGTGGCACGGGACTTCCGCCCCTGGAGCCAGGGCAAAGTGCTGGCATTTGACGACTCTTTTGAACACGAGGTGGTTCATCAGGGCGACCAGACCCGGGTGGTGCTGGTGGTGGACTGCTGGCAGCCCGGCTTGAAGCCGGAAGAAATCGAGATCCTGGAAAACCCGCTCTTCGGGCGCTTTGGCCGGGGATGAAGCGCGGACTGCTGGCGCTGCTGGCTGTTGTCGCTTGTGGCTGGGGAGCCGTGCGCTACTGGAAGCACCGGGAGCGCCCGCACACCCAGCAGTGCGTGGGCAACGAGCGCGTGCTCACCACCGCGCTGAACTGGTATGCCATCGACAACGACGGCTTTCCACCGCTGACTCCGAAACAACTGATCCCGATTTACATCAAGCAAATTCCGCAATGCGACGCGCCTTACGATTACGAGGTAGTGGGTCGCAACTACACAGTTTCCTGCCACGGAGGGCATCGGGCCTTCTCTATGCCGCCCGGCTATCCAAAGATGGCCACCGGCCGGGCCAAAGGCGACTACCTGCTGTTACGCCCGTAGGTCGAGAATCTCGATGTGGCGTTGCGCCAGATCGACGACGGCGCAGGTGGCTCTCTGGGTGAGCCAGCCGCAGACTTCGCCGGGATTGAGCAAGAGAGCCCCCTGATCCGGTCGGCGCACTTCGATCTGGTGCGTGTGACCGTAGACGACCAGGTCGTATTCGCGGCAGCCCGTCAGAGTGTCGAGAGCGGCCGGTTCGTGGAGTAGCAAGAAGCGCTTGCCTTCGTGCTCGTAGGCCCAGGGGCGCTCCTGGACTTGATGACCCAACGCCGCAAAACGGCTGTGCAGGCCGACTTTCTCTCCATCGTTGTTGCCAAAGACAGCGCGGATGGGACAGCCCACTTCGTGCAGGATGGGCACGGTAAAGGGGGCGATGAAATCGCCGGCGTGCAGCAACAGCTCGATCTTGCGATCTCGCAGTTGCTGCACGGCCAGCTTGAGGAGATCGAGGTGATCGTGGCTATCCGCCATCACCCCGACCAGCATTAGCGGTTTTCGAGCTGCTGCAGAGCGCCGCTGCGGTCGATCTGCTGCTGAATGGGGCCGGGCAGGTCGTGCAGCGAGCGGAAGCTCGGTCCGGTGAAGTAAACGGTGGACTTGCCGCCGTTGGCCGGATCGTTCTCGACGGTCAACTGGGTATCGAAGTGCTTGGTGGGCTTCTTCAGCTTTTCGACCTTGTAGGTCACGTTGGCACGAGTGCCGCTGTGGGGGAAATGATAGCTGATGTTGGTGTTGTTGGCCTTGAACTCGAAGATTTCCAGGGTGACTTTGTAAGCCGAGTGGAAGTCAAAGGTCAGACCGACATTGTCCGAGGTGAAGCTGTAAGCGTGGAACTTGTCGCTGGCCATCTCGGGATATTTGTCGAGCCAGAGCACGTCATAGAGGTCCTTGGCGGCCAGGGTCTCGACTTCGGCGGCCGGAGCCTGAGGCTGAGTGGGAAGCTGGGGCTGGCTGAGGCCGACCACGCAAATGGCGGCCGAGGCCGCGATCATGGCGGCGAACCAGCTGGGCACGAGTCTGCGAACTTGATTCACGATTCCTCCAAAAAACATTGTGTATAGAGTAAGAGGCCGACGGCTTCGACGCACCCGCAGACAGGCCTTTAACCCCTCCCGGTATAACCATGGGTCGATGAGCCGACTGCGCAATGGTCAGGTCCTGCGCGACCGCTACCAGGTTCTGTCCCTGCTGGGACAGGGCAGCTTTGCGACCGTTTACCTGACGAACGACCAGAAGTGGCGCGGCAACCTGGTGGCCCTCAAGGAAATCCCGACCGGCCATTTCAGCGAGAAAGAATACGCCGTCTTCAACGCTCAATTCTTACAGGAGGCGGCCTTTCTGATGCGCCTCTCCCACCCGGGTCTACCGCGCGTGGTCGAGTTTTTTGCCGAGAAACAGAACTATTATCTGGCGCTGGAGTGGGTGCCCGGCCACACCCTGGAACACGAAGTCAAAGAACGCGGCGTGGCCGTCAGTGAGCCGGAAGTGCTCGACTGGGGACTGCAACTGGCCGAAGTACTGCGCTACCTGCACAGCCAGAAGCCATACCCGGTCCTCCTGGGCGACTTGAAGCCGGCTAACGTAGTGGTGGACTATCAAAACAAGCTGCGCGTCATCGACTTTGGCGTGGCTCGCTATGCAGCCCCTCAGCAAGACCGCGAATACGCCCTGGTTTCGCCGGGCTATTCACCGCCGGAGCAATACCAGGCGGGGCGCCTGGACGAGCGCTGCGACGTCTATTCTCTGGGAGCCACGCTGTGGTGGTGCCTGCAGCCGACCGCCCTGGAGCGCTACCGTTTTGACATTCCCTCGATTCGAAACTCCCGACCAGAGTTGACCCCGGCCCTGGATGCCTTTCTGCAAACCTGTCTACAATCGGAACGCGGGCGCAGGTTTCAGGGCGCGGACCACGTGATAAGAGAGTTGCGGGGGGTACAGCAGGCCGCCAGCGTGCGGCAGGTGCAGACTTCACCATCGGAGATTCTCTCAGCCCTGTACCGGGATCAGAAAAAGAAGTTCGACTTCTGAGAAGGATTCAGGTGGCGGTGACGTAAGTTACAGCCGTTTATTGGACTTTCGTCCAATGCTCTAGGGAAAGTGGCGGAGCGTCAATCGGGACAATCCGCAGGATAAACATAAGGGAGGTTCTTCTCATGAAGAGCATCAAAATCGGATTGTTGTTAGTTACTGGATTCCTGGCCGTGGCCACCTTCGGCTGCTCGAGCACCCCGCCCGCTGGCGGCACCGCCACCCCGGGAACTGCTTCGCCTGCAGCTCCTGCTACCCCCTAGTCTGCTGTAGCACAATCACAACGGAGGTCCCCTCAAATGATGAGGAATAAGAAAGTTCTCGCGGCTGCGGGCCTGGCGGCCCTGCTTATTGCAGGTTGCACCAGCCCGCCCGACAACGCGGCCGGCTCGGCATCGACCACCGGCTCCGCACCTGCAACCGGAGCCCCGGCTCCAGCCCCAGCTCCCCCGCCCGCACCGGTGGCCGTTTCGACGCCCACCGTGGCAGCGGCTCCGGATCTGGAGTTTGACAAGGCGAAGGCCCAAAAAGGCTACGCCGACGTCAAGAAGCTCGGCAAAAACCCGGTCGCCGGCGACGTGGAAGCAACCAAGGCGGGAGCGACCCTGTTCGCCACCAACTGCGTGTCTTGCCACGGTGCCGAAGGCCACGGCGACGGCCCTGCCGGCATGTCGCTCAACCCCAAGCCCCGCAACCTGACCGCCTTCGCCGACTATCAGTTCGGCAAGGGCGATCTGGGAATCTTCCGCACCATCAAGTATGGTGTGGACGGCTCCGGCATGGCGCCTTGGGAGGGTCGTATGACCGACGACGAGTGCTGGAAAGTTGTGAACTACGTTCGCACCTTGCAGAAGTAAGTCGTTGTAGACAAGAAAAAGGGGCCGGTTCGCCGGTCCCTTTTTCTTTTTTAGAGGAGTTCAAAAATGGGAAATACCTTTGGAAAAGCTTTCCGCATCACCACCTGGGGCGAATCCCACGGCGGCGGAGTGGGCGTGGTCATTGACGGTTGCCCTCCCCGCCTACCGATTACGCTGGAAGAAATCCAGGTGGAACTGGACCGGCGGCGACCGGGCCAGAGCGACCTGACCACGCCTCGCCAGGAGGAAGACCGCGTTCAGGTGCTGTCCGGTCTATTCGAGGGCCAGACACTGGGAACGCCCATTTCGCTGATGGTCTGGAACAAGGACGCCAAACCGGAGTCCTACGCTCCTTTCAAGGACACCTTTCGACCCTCGCACGCCGACTACACGTATGAAGCCAAGTACGGCATCCGCAACTGGATGGGCGGCGGTCGAGCCAGCGCCCGCGAAACCATTGGCCGCGTGGCCGCCGGCGTGCTGGCCCGCAAGTGGCTGGCCCTGCAATACGGAGTGGAAATCGTAGCCTGGGTGGAGCGGGTTCACGACCTGCGCGCGAACGTCGATCCAGACACGGTGACGCGTGAGCAGGTGGAAAGCAATCTGGTGCGCTGTCCGGACGGCCCGGCCGCGGAACGAATGGCCGAGCGCATCCGCTGGGCCAAAGACCAGGGCGATTCGGTAGGAGGCGTGGTGGCGGTAGTGGCCCGGCGCGTGCCGGCCGGCCTCGGCGAACCGGTTTTTGACAAACTGGAAGCCGAACTGGCCAAGGGCTTGATGAGCCTGCCGGCGGTCAAAGGCGTAGAAATCGGGTCCGGCTTCGAGGGAACGCTGCTGACGGGCTCCCAGCACAACGATCCCTTCGAAATGCGCGATGGCCAGGTGCGCACCCTGAAGAACCACTCAGGCGGGGTCCAGGGCGGCATCAGCAACGGCGAAAACATTCTGATGCGGGTGGCTTTCAAGCCGACGTCCACGATTTTCAAGGCCCAGCAGACGGTGGACAACCAGGGGCAAAACGTTACCCTGGAGGCCCAGGGCCGCCACGACCCCTGCGTTCTACCCAGAGCCGTGCCGATCGTCGAAGCCATGGTGGCTCTAGTGGTGATGGATCATGCCTTGCGGCAGAGGGCAATTGAGCGGGAGTGAGGAAAGGCGAGCCGGAGTAAACCAGGTGGAGGCGTAGATGCAGGTTCAAAAAGCTGGCGTTTTCAGCGAGATTCTCGACCAACCTCGGGCTTGGCGCGAGACCTTGCAAATGCTGGTCAAGCGCAAGGAAGAATTAGGCGGCTGGCTCAAAGGCGAGAACTTTGGCCAGATCGTCTTCGTCGGCTGCGCCAGTTCTTACACGGTCGGCGTCTCCGCCGCCCACATCGCCCAACTGGTTTCCGGGCTCAACACCGAAATCTACCCGAGCAGCGAGTTCTGCTACCTGCGCCGCCCTCCGTACGACAGCCGCATCAAGACGCTGGTGGTGGCCATCAGTCGCAGCAACGATAGCGACGACACCTTCTGGGCCGTGGACAAGATCAAGAAGATGCATCCGGCCGCCAAAGTGCTTGGCATCTTCGCCAAAGACGGCGGGCGCATTCAGGCGATGTGCGACCAGACCATCATCTTGCCCAATACCCTGGAAATCGGTCCGGTCTCGACGCGCACCGCCTCCAGTTCGCTGCTGGCCTGCATGGTGCTGACCGCCTGGATCTCCGGCAAAGACGCCTTTATCAACGAACTGATCCGCGTGCCCGACATCTACGGCGACCCGGTTTACCTTAAGAACATTCAGGACACCGTCCGTAAACTGAGTGTCCCCAAACCGCTGCCCATCCACTTTGCCTTTCTAGGCTGCGGCCCTTACTACGGCCTGGCCCTGGAGGCCGCCCGCAAACTGAGGGAACTGGTGGCCTACAGCGCGGAAGCTCAACAGACGCTGGAGTTTCGCCACGGCGGCCAGGGCAATCTGGTCAAAGAGAACATGGTCATCTGCTTCCTTTCGGACACGATGCGCAAAGCCGAACTGGACGTATTGGGCGGCCTGGCCAAATACCGTTGCCCGCGCGTCGTCATCCTGGAACAGGCCGACGAATCGGTCAAACTGCGCGCCGACCAGGCCATCGAACTGAAAACCAAAGTCAGCGAAATCACCCGAATTCTGGCGATGTATCCGGTCATTCACTTCCTGACCTTCTACATGTCCATCGCCCGCGGCAAAAACGCCGACAAACTTTATCACCTGGATCCCCCGATCCAGATCAAGGATCGCCCTGGTGTTTGATCGTCCCGAATGGTGGCAGGTACTCCTGCTCATCACCCCTATCAGCCTGATTATCTATGGCCTGCGCTGGCGCGAGACCGTGCTCGACAACACCGCCTTCAAGCAGTTGAGCGACACGCAAAAAGGCTATATTCTGCTGCACTACCTGCCCCCCGGCATAGCCGCCACCTTTTGGAATCGCATGGAGGACTGGGAACGCGAGTCCTACATGAAAGCGGGCGCGGAGATTCGCGGCAGCGGCAAACTGCTGGTGGCGCCGCTCATCAAAGAAGTCATCAAGAAGTTGACCAAGGAAGGCGACAAACCGCCCTCCACCGAGAGCAATGACCCCATGGAGAAGTTGGCCCTGGCCGCCAAGTTTTGCGAAAAGCCTCTCTGGAAGTTGCTGCGCGACAGCTATCCGGCCACTCGTTGATTTGAGTCAAGAGCGGGATCTGTATCGAGAATTGGCTCGAGGCCGTGCGGCCCGGGCCATTTTGGTTCAAGGCTGGGGCTCGGTGCCACGCGAAGCGGGCGCCAAGATGCTGGTCTTTCCGGACGGCTCTATCCGCGGCACGGTGGGCGGAGGCTGCGGAGAAGCCGAGGTCTGGCAGGCTGCCATGGACTGCTTACAAAGCGGTGCCTGCACCCGAGTGGAAGTCGATCTGACCGAGGACGCCTCCAGCGAGAACGGAAAGGTTTGTGGCGGCCGCTTCGAGGTTTTTGTGGACATCTGGGAAGGCCTGAGACTGCCCGAGGAGGGCCTGTGCCTGCTGGTGACCTGCCTGGGACCGCGGCCCGCTCGGCCCTGGCGAAATTCCCCGGCGGGCTCCGGGCCTTGCGACTGGGCCCCGGGAGAGAGCCGCGTGCTGACGGACGACGACGGACTGTTCTGGGAAATGGCTTTCAGCGACGGGCGCCCCAAACTGGTGGAACGCGATGGACATGAGTTCTTCCTGGATCCACTGGGACTTTCCCAAGAACTGGTGATTGCGGGAGCCGGACACATTGCCCGACCTCTCTCCAAAATGGCGGCACTGTGCGGATATTCGGTGGTCGTAGTGGATGACCGTTCGGAATACGCACAGGCGAAACTCTTTGCGGAAGCCCGCGTGGTCTGCCAGGATTTTGGTCAGTTTTTTGCAGAGTACACGGTGCATCCGGGCAGTCACGTGGTGCTGGTAACCAGGGGCCACAAGCTGGATGAGGAGTGCCTGCGAGGCCTGATTGGACGAACGGTGCCCTACCTGGGGATGATCGGAAGCCGCCGGCGGACACGGGCGGTACTGGATGAACTCCGCTCGGAAGGGGTATCTCCCGAATGGTTAGCACGAATATACGCCCCAATAGGACTTAACATCGGGGCATTAACGCCCGAAGAGATCGCTATATCAATTTTGTCAGAAATGATTCTTTTTAGAAGGGGTGGAACGGGGGGGTCGCTAAGGGGGTCCGGTAAGGGGCCCTCCCAGGCGAAACTCGCCGCCCCTAACCTCGGGATTGAAGCGTCCAAACCATAGAGTAACAAGGACGACATCGCGTGCTCCACGACGAGCGCGGTCCCCCGAAAATGGAGTGAGAACCGGTGATGAAAAACGCTTGCAAGCATTTGCTTTTGCTTTCGTGCTTGGTGGGTTGGTCTGTGCCCGCTTATTGTGAACCCCAGCCCGTGCAGGTTCTGGGCGAACAGGTAGACGGCTCGTTGATGCAGCCCGAGGAAGAGCCCTGGATGCTCACCCCCAACGAAGTCACCAACTGCGATTTGAGCCGCCCCAGCGAGGGCACCTGCACCATGGATTTTGGCCCCCTGCCTCCCATCATGGTGACAGTGGAGTCGGGCTACTATGACCAGGTGCCGGTGGTGGTGCGCAAGACTCACTACGAGCACCGCCGGCGTTCGCTGGCGTCGCGTGGCGCCCACTCGACGGCCGGCCCGGTGGGCACGGTGACCGAGTCGGTGGTCTATCGCAGCGTATATCGCCGGGCCGCGCGCAAATTCGATATCACCCCGATCATCATGAAGAACGCCCAGAAGTTCAATCTGGATCCCTGGATGATCCGCGGCGTCATCGAGGTGGAGTCAGCTTTTCGCCCCCACGCCCAGTCGTATGCCGGCGCCGGCGGACTGATGCAGTTGATGCCGGGTACGGCTTCCTATCTGGGCTGCCGCGACCGCTTCGACCCTGAGCAGAACATCGCCGCGGGCGCTCGTTACCTGCGCCAGATGCTCAACCGCTTTGACAACAATTACGATCTGGCCATCGCGGCCTACAACGCGGGACCGGGCAACGTAGAGCGCTACGGCGGCATCCCCCCGTTCGCCGAAACCCAGCACTATGTGCGTAAGGTGCGCAAAGCCTGGAGCTGGCGCCCGTAGGACGGGGCGAGTGGATGAGGCCGTGGCCATGAGGCTGCGGCCTTTTTTGTTTTGCAGGGGCCGGATTTTCAAGTTCTCTGCTCCAGCCGGGAACTGACGGAGGGGGGCGGATTTTGTATGTGGAAGACGCACAAGAGTGGCTCAAAAGAGCTACTCAGCGACCACAGTCTAGGAGGCGCATTTTGGACATTACCGTTAAGGGCAAGAACTTCGATATCACCGATAGTCTGCGCAACCACGCTAAATCCAAGCTTTCGAAAACCGCGCGGTTTTCGGACAACGTTATGACCGCCGAGGTCACGCTCGCAACCGAGCGCAACTGGCACGTAGCCAAGATCACCCTCAACTGCAAAGGTTCCGACCTCCACGCCGAAGAGAAGTCGACCGATATGTACAACTCGATCGACCGCGTGGTGGAGAAACTCGAGCGCGAGCTGAAAAAGCAACGCGAGAAGGAAACCAATCACCGAGCCGGGCGCAGCGCCAGCGCCCCCGGGGAAGAAAGCGAAGAACGCGAGCCGGAAGCCGGCAAGAAAAAGGACAAGGAGAAGGACGCTTACAGCGCTCGTATCGAGTCCGTGCAGCGGTTCACTCCCCAGTCGATGACCGTGGATGAAGCCATCAAGGAGCTGCAATCGAGCGGAGAAGACTTTGTAGGCTTCCTCAATGAGGACACCGGCAACTTCCAGCTCATTCATCGCAAGGGCAAAGGATACGGCATCGTCGAGCCCCGTTTAAGCTAAACCACGCTTATTCGCCAGGGACCTGCCTCCGGCAGGTCCCTTTGCTTTGGTTCCGAAAATTCTTAGCGATGCAAGCAATCTGCACCAAATGCAAGGGAACCGGCAAAGTGCCCGCGCCGGTTGCTCCCAACCAGGATCCTCCGAGTGAACCAGCACAGATCAAGTGTCCAGCCTGTCTGGGCGGAGGCATCATCGACACCACGGCTATGGCCTGATTTAGAGGAGTATTGATTTCATGAAGCGTCTCAACCTTGCCGCCGCGCTGCTGGCCTTCGGACTTTGGGGCTGTTCCGCCCCGAGCCCCATTCGACCGGTCTCGGCCGAAGAAGCGCCCAAGCCCGCGGTCAAGATCACGCTCCCCGGCCACGCTCTGGAAAGCGCCTTTCAGCTGGCGGAAGAAGCCAAGCCTGAGGAAAAGAAGCGCAAGAAAGCCCGCAATGGCGACGTGGAAGACGTCAAGCGCTCCTATACCGAGCTGATCAAGGACCCCAAAAAGCTGGAGTTCACCGCCACCGATGACCTCTATCGCAACATCTACTTCCACGCACGCCAGTCGTTCGTGGCCGATGTTCCGGAGGCTCAGCTCACGGCCGGTATTACGAAGGAGCTGGACAATTTCCTGACCCAGGCCAAGGTGGAACACACTAACTTGAAGGAAGCCCTGGAGGCGGTCAAGCCTGTGGACGCCTTCAACAAAGCCCAGGCCCTCTACGGCGACAAAGTCGACAAGAGCCTGCTGGGCTACGCCACCATGAACGGCCTGCTGGAGGGCCTCAAAGACAATTATTCGGTGCTCATGACCCCGGCCGAATGGGGCAAGATGGACGAACAGCTGAACTCCCGCACCTTCGGCGGGATCGGCGTCTACATCGAACTGGACCGCGAAGGCGGCAACCAGCTGACGATTTTTGAACCCATCGAGGGCACTCCGGCTTACAACGCCGGCTTGCTGTCCGGCGATAAGGTGCTCAAGATCGACGGAAAGACCACCGCCGGCGTGACCCTGGACGTGGCTCAGACGATGATCCGCGGTGAAGAAGGCACTCCCGTCGTGCTGACCGTCGAACGCGACAAAGAAGTCAAAGATTATACCGTGGTCCGGGGCAAGATTCACACCATCACCGTGACTCAGCGCATGTTTCCCGGCAACGTCGGCTACATTCGCCTGCGCGCCTTCGGCCAGGACACCGGCAGCGAAATCGCCCAGGCCATCAGCAAGCTGAAGGCGGCCGGCGCCAAAGGCCTGATTCTCGACCTGCGCAACAACGGCGGCGGCTACATCGATGCCTCGGTGGACGTGGTGGGCGAATTCGCTCCCAACAACTCGCTGGTAGTCTACACCATCGACCGCACCGGCAAGCGCAAGGAATACCGCAGTCACCACGAGGGCGGCATCGGCATTCCGGCGGTGGTGATGATCAACGAATACTCGGCCTCGGCCTCGGAGATCACGGCCGGTGCGCTACGCGACCACAAGCTGGCCACGGTGGTGGGCGACCATAGCTTTGGCAAAGGCTCGGTGCAGCAGCTCTACAATCTCGACTTGACCGCCCAGAAGAGCCCCAAGCTCAAACTGACCATCGCCCGCTTCTACACCCCCGGCGGCAGCGTCATCGACCGCCAGGGCATCGAACCTCAAGTCATGGTGGATATGGAAACCCGCTATGTGGGTAAGGTCGACAAAGACGTGCAACTGCAGAAAGCGGTTGAGCTGCTGGGGGGCAGCGTCAAATAGGGAGAGTCCATGAGTGAGGCGGTCCGCAGCCTGGGGACCTATTATCTACAAACCTACGGCTGCCAGATGAATGAATACGACTCCGAGCTGATCAGCTGGATGCTCGAGCAGATGCACTATGCCCCCACCGACGATCCGGCCACCGCCGACATCGCTGTGTTCAACACGTGCTGCATCCGCGACAACGCCGACCAGAAGGTTTACGGCCGTCTGGGCGAGTTCAAGGGCTTCAAGCGGGACAACCCCAACCAGGTGTTGGCTGTTTCCGGCTGCCTGGCTCAAAAGGACGGCGAAGAGTTTCTCCAGCGCTTCAGTCAGGTGGACGTGGTGGTGGGCACTCACAACCTGACCGAGGTGCCCGATCTGGTCCAGCGCGTGCAGCGCGGCGAAGGCCGCTTCGTGCGCGTGGAACGGGTCGGCGACTCGTTTTCGTTGCTGGCCAATCCGCGCAACACCCACAGCGCCATGGTCACCATTTCCATGGGCTGCGATCAGTGGTGCACTTTTTGCATCGTGCCTTATGTGCGCGGCAAGCTAAAGAGCCGGCCGCTGGAGCAAGTGGTCAGCGAGGTCAAGCGCGTGGTGCGCGAAGGCCGCCGCGAAGTGATGCTGTTGGGCCAGAACGTCAACGACTATGGTCGCGACCTCACCCCCAAAAAGGACTTCGGCGACATCATTCGGGCCCTCAAAGGCACGCCCGGTCTGGACCGCCTGCGCTTTATGTCGCCCCACCCCGCCTACTTCACCCAGTCGGTGATCGATGCACTGGCCGATAATCCGGCCACCTGCGGCGGCATTCACCTGCCGGTGCAGTCGGGTGACGATGAAGTGCTGAAACGGATGCGCCGCAAATACACCTCAGCTGAGTTCCTGGACCTGGTGGCGCGCATGCGCGCGGCCATTCCGGACCTGTCTCTGAGCACCGACATCATTGTGGGCTTCCCCGGCGAAACCGAGGAGCAGTTTCAGAACACGCTGGAGCTGGTACGCCAGGCGCGCTTCCGCAACGCCTTCATGTTCTCTTATTCGCCCCGCCCCGGCACCCCGGGCAACCTGTTTACCGATCAGGTGCCGGAAGAGGTCAAAAGTGACCGGCTGCAACGCTTGATCGCGCTGCAGAACGAAATCGCGGTGGAAGAGAATCGCATGCTGGAAGGCCAGACCATCGAAATCATGGTGGAAGGCCGCAGCAAGAAAGACGCCACTCGCTTGACCGGTCGCGGTCGCTGCGGGCGCTTGACGCACTTCCAGTGTGAGGAAGATCTGACCGGGCGCCTGGCCCGCGTGCGCATCCAAAAAGCATTTGTGTGGGGATTCCAGGGAGAACTGGAGGCTTGCGAATCCCGCCTCGGCGAGTGGTCGCTGGTGCCGCCTGCACCGTCGATTCCCGTGGTGGCCTAAAGTGACAACGGCCATCCGCTGGGTCCGCCAGGACCTGCCGCAAGGTGCGTCCCGCTTGCTCGTTTCCGCTCTGGAGGCGGTGCGCTCCGAACACGCGGCTCCGCGCTGTTGGGTGCTGTTGATGCTGGGCGCTGACCGCTACGAACTGATCGCCTCGGTGGCGGACTCCAGTCCGGAGCGCGTCTCTTTCGTGGGCCGCGGCCCCGATGAACCGCAGCAACTGACCAGTTATCAGGCACGAGCTCTGTCCCCTTTTCGCGGGGCGGCACAGGTATTCTGCTGGCCACTTAGCTACGGTCTGCTGCTGGCCGAGGAAATTCAAGAAGTCGGCCAGGACCTGCTGGACAAAGCTCAGTTGGTGGTCGAACGGCTGGCTTATGAGCAGGAATGCCAGGCTCTGCGCAAGCCGGTCGTTTCCGAGGATAGCGAACTGGGACGGGAAGCCGAGCTGCGCTCGGCCGAGCGACGAGCCGAGTCTCTGCACCTATGGTATCGGCAGGCGGCCAGCACACTGGCTTCCACCCAGCTCTCGCAGGCACTACCCAGCTTCGCACAACGCGCGGCCCGGCTCTTGGAGACGACTTTCTCGGCCGTGCTGGTCTTTGAAAACAGGCGCCTGCGCCTGTGGGGAGGCGAGGCTTTACGGGCCGTTTTGGGACCGGTGTTCTCCCCACGCCGGCTGGGCTCGCTGGCCCGGCTCATGCTGGAGCAGCGCATTCCCTACATCTCGTCTCTGGACCCGGAAAGACTCCAGAAGAGTCAGATTTTTCAGTCGCTGGAGATGCAGTCGCTGATTGCACTGCCCCTGGTGGTGGACGATCGCTGCCTGGGCGGCTTCTTGCTGGGCGGACCCGAGCCGCGCGAGTGGACCAACGAGGAGATCGAACTGGCCAAGCTGATGGCCCACCAGATTTCGCTGTTCTTGGAAAACGCCTTGCTGGCTCACGGTGCCGACGTGGAACGGGTGGTTTCGCGAGCCGTGCTGGACTCGATGGCCGATGGCGTCATGACGCTGGACTGGGAGAAGCGCATTACCAGCTTCAACCGCGCGGCCGAATCGATCACCGGTTGGCCGGCCGAACGAGCCATTGGTCGCACCTGCGAAGAAGTTCTGCGTTCGCAGTATTTCTGCGCAGGCGACGGCAGCGGGCGACGCTCCGCCACCTGCTCGGAAAGCTGCCCGCTGGTGCAGTTGCTCTCGGACCAGAAACTCATGGATACCGGCATCACCGTGGAAGGCAGCATCCTCACCAAAGAGGGCGACTCGCGCTACGTTTCCTCGACCTACTCGGTGGTGGCCGATCAAGGGGACTTGATGGGCGCGGTGGTCTTGTTCCGCGACATCACCGAGAAGCGGGCCATCGAGCAGATGAAGTCCGACTATGCGGCCGCCCTCTCTCACGATTTGAAGACCCCTCTGACGGCCATGAAGGGCTACGCCATCACCCTGCTGCGCCACGGGGAAAAGCTTGACGAGGAGACCCGCCAGGACGCTCTGGAAGTCATCAACTCGGAGATCGACCGGGTCACCCGCATGTTCGACAACTTGCTCCACCAGGCGCGCATCGAGGCCGGTCAGCAAGGCCGTTTCATCGAGGCGGTGCCGCTGCAACAGGTGGTCAAGCGCGTGGTCAGCGTGCACCAACTGAGCAGTCGCCGCCACGACCTGAGCAGCAGCATACCCGAGAACGTGGTGGTGCGGGCCGACCGCGACCAACTGGAGCAGATCCTCAACAATCTGGTTTCCAATGCCGTGAAATATTCACCCAAAGGCTGCGCCATCCACGTCGATGCGCGCATGGAAGGCCGTCATGCCTACGTCGAGGTGATCGATACCGGTCCGGGCATACCTGAAGACCAACTTGAATATGTTTTTGAGCGGTTTCGCCGGGTGCAGGACCGCATGTCGCGAAAGGTCAGCGGCAGCGGCCTGGGTCTATACATCACGCGGATGTTGGTGGAAGGAATGGAAGGAGAGGTCGGAGTGCGCAGCCAGCTGGGCTCCGGCTCCACTTTCTGGTTCCGACTGCCGCTGCAGCGCAGGTTTTAGGAGGTAGCATGAGACTATTGAAGGTGGCGCTGCTGGCGCTGGGGCTGACGGCCTTGGGCCAGGCCCAGGGGATGGCCGAATCGCTCAAAAGCGAATTCCACAAGGAAGAAGAATTGGGCGCCAAGCCGGTAGGCACCGGGGAACTCGGCACCATCAAGTCACTGATGGCCGACTCCAACGTGCGCATCATCGCTCTCCAGATACTGCGCGAAGATATGGATGAGTCGCTGGTGGCTCCCCTGACCGCCTGGGTGCAGGCCGGCCACAGCCTGTGGATCTATGATGCCCGCATCACCCCGATGTTTGGCTTCCAGCCGATCCTGATGAAGAAGAATCAGTTCACCAACAAGGACGAGAAAGGCAAGCTGGCCGGCCGGGGACTTGAGGGTGTGGGCGCGGTGGCGCTGGCGGTGGGCCAGAGTCCCATCAACACCGGAGTGGGCCAGGTCAGCTGCTTCTTACCCAAGGTGGGCGACGAGCAATATGGAGCGGTGAACGTCACCGCCGACACCCAGCCTTTGCTGCGTTTGACCTACAACGCACCGGCGCTGGCCGCTTACCGCCGCGAGGGTCGCGGCATGATCGTCTTCAAGCCTCTGCTCTGGCCGGAAGCGCTCTCGGGCGACCGCTTCCAGTCCAACCTGTTGGAATTCTCGGCCGGCTTTCAGGTGCCCGGTCCGGCCGGCACCGACAAAATCGGGAAACCGCCGGGTCCCAACGCCGAGTACGTGCAGGGACACCCGGCCGACGGCACCACCGTGGCTCCAGCTCTGGTCAACACCACCGTCCCTGAACCCAAGAACGACCGGGTGGTGGCTTTGCCCAAGAACACCGAGAACAAAGACGAAATGGACGTAATCGGCGAGGGCACGCTGGTCGGCCAAATCACCAACGAGAAGCTAAGTTTCGAAACCGGCACCTCCAGCGTGAAGCTCACCCGAGCGGAAGTAGAACGGGTGGAACTGAGCACCGCCGGTCAGCTGGACAAGGTTTTCTGGCGCGACGGCCACACTTCCACCGGCCTTCTGCTGGACAAGAAGCTGGAGATCGATATCAACGGGGAATCGCGCACGGTGGAAAAGAAGTTAGTGCGCAAGTTCCGCTGGAGCAAGGAGGTAGCCCAACAATGAGAGTGCTCGCGACGGCTGTTTTGATGCTGGGACTGGCCCTGGGCGGGTCCGCCAACCAGGTCAACAAACGCATCCGCTTTGAACGGGGGGCCACATCAGCCACCATTACCGGAAACTGGCATCCCGACCCCAAGGCCAACGAATCCTTCGACCGCTACATTCTGGGTGCTTCCAAAGGCCAGAAAGTCACGGTGACCTTCCGGGCCACCGCTCCCGGCATGGTCTATTGCTGGCAGAAAGATTATGAAAACGGAGAGCTGGCCAGCAGCTCCGGCAAGGAAGGCAGCTGCTCGTTCAAGCTGCCGGCCAACGGCGACTTCTTTGTGGACGTCAATCCGGATGGAGACGGCAAAGCCTTCGACTATACTTTGACGTTCAGTATTCTATAGTTGACTTTCTTCTTTATATGGAGGTAATCTAAGCCCTATGGATCGTAGAACCACTCTTTTAGCAGGACTGTCGGCCATCGGAGCCGCTGTCGCCCTCAGCAACGCGGCCGAAGCCGAAGACAAGAATCCGGAACTGAAGAAAGTTCACGACTTGCTCAAAGCGCACGATGACGCCATGACCAAGCACGACCTGAACGGCGTGATGGCCACCTTCGCTCCCAAAGCGGCGCTGATGGGCACCGGCCCCGGCGAACTGTGGACGACTCCCGAGCAAATCAAAGAAGCCTATAAGCATTTCTTCGAAGGCTTCGACAAGGGCCAGCAAGACTTCACCTACCATCAGCGCCAGGGTGACCTGGGCACGGACATGGGCTACCTCTTCACCTCCGGTGAAATCAAGGGCAAGAAGGGTGGCAAGGCGTTCGCCTTCCCCATCAACATCTCCATCACCGTCACCAAGGTGGGAGGTGCCTGGAAAATCGCCGGGATGCACTTCTCCAACCTCGTCAGCGATGGTGCCAAGTGAGCCAGGAAGACGAAAACCTCCAGAGCCGTCGTGACTTTCTGCAAAGCACCGGCAAGTGGTCGGGAGCGGCTATTGTAGCGGCCCTCTTGGGCGGCATCAGCAATTCGCCCGAGGCCGAGGCCGGCGCCTGGATCAATCGACGCGGCGGCTGGATCAACGGTGGCGGCAGTTGGCTGAACCGGGCCGGCGGCGGTGGCGGCTGGATCAATCGCCGTTGGGGCGGCGGCAGCTGGATCAACCGGCGCTGAGCAACGGTTTTCTACGGGTCCGTTCGCGTTCCGAGTTTGAACGCGGACTCGACTCGGGGGCGGACGGCCTGCGCGTCGAGGGGCTTCTGGACGACCCGGAGGTATGGGCGCGAGCGGCCCAGGGGCCGGGCCAAATGCCCCTGGACGTAGTGCTGGAACGCCCCGACCGCGATTTCTCTCTGCTGTATCGGCTGGCGGACGTCCGCCTGGTGCGTCCCGTAGGCGTCACGCTACTTGCCGTTCCAGGGTTTCTCAAGGCACTGCGAATGGCGGCTTCTCTGCAATTGCCCGTGCGTTTGCTGCCCGGCCAACCGGATGCTGCGGGGGTGGAGGGGCTGTGCCAGGCGCTCGACTTCTACCTGCACGACACCCGTGTGGAAGCGCCGGTGGAGTTCTTTCATTCGCTCCTGGCCACGTTCAGCGGCTTTGATCGGGGAACCCTCTGGGACATGCTAGAAGAGCCGGCCCTGGAGCCGCGCTCCGAATGCGAGGGGTGTCGCTACCATTCGGTCTGCGCCAGTTACTTCAAGCATCCCGACCCATTTTATGATTGCACGGGAGTGATCGGGTTATTCGCCCAACTGGAGACGGTGGCTGAGGAGATGAGCCGTGAGTCGAGTCTTTAGCGTCATTCTGTTGCCCACGGCCGAGTGCAACGTGGCCTGCACTTATTGCTTTGAACACAAGGAAAAGCACCGGCTGTCCCTACCGCGCGTGCCCGAGCTAACGGCTCAGCTACTGGCACATCTGGAACACGAAGGTATCGAGGAGTGCGAAGTCTACTGGCAGGGCGGCGAGGCCATGATCATGGGGCCGAACTGGTTTCGCGAGGCCGGACGAGTGATGAACGAGGCTGCGACGGCCCGGGGCAAGCGATTCACCCACTATTTGCAGACCAACTTGATCAGCTTCTCGCCGGCCTGGAGCGAGCTGATTTTTGAAATGTTCAACGGTTCGTTGGGCACTTCGATGGACTTTCCCAATCAGCACCGGCATTTGTTCAAGGGCGGCGCCGAAGGCTACACCAGCGTTTGGACCCAACGACTGCGCGAGGCCCAGGCGGCCGGACTGCAGGTGGGCGTGATCGCGGTCCTGCACCAGGGCAGCCTGGATGCCGGTCCGGCCGCTTTCTACGACTATTTTGTGGACGAGTTGGGACTGACCAGCTTCCAGGTGAATACACCCTTCCCGGGCGGTCCGGCCAAAGCGGTGGAGGCGGAATTCGACCTGAACAAGGAGGCATTGGCCGACTTCCTGGTGGGGTTGATGGACCGCTGGATGGAGCGCGGGCACGGGCATGGCGTGGCCCTGGGTCCTTTCGATGAATTGGTGAATCACTTTAGCGGGCAACCGGCTCGCTTACCCTGCATCTGGAAAGAGAACTGCTCCAATCAGTTCATTTCTATCGATTCCAAAGGCACCGTGGCCCAGTGTGATTGCTGGGTGACCAGTTACCCGGAGACCTATTTTGGGAACGTTTATGAGGAGGGTGACCTGACCTCCATGCTGCGTTCCAGTCCGGCCCGGCGCGAATTCGTGGAGCGGCCGCGCCATTTGGTAGAGCACGAAGATTGCCTGGAGTGCCGGTTTCTCTCGACCTGTCACGGCGGCTGCCCGGTCCGCACCTACAGCGCCCTGGGGACCATGCTGGCCAAAGACCCCTATTGTTCGGTCTACAAGGCGATCTTTACGCGGGCCGAGGCCTACGGGCGCGGACTGGTGCGCCGGCGACGCACGACGAAGGTTAAACTTTGACCAGACCCCGGCGCAGGCCTTGAGCAACGGCCTCGCTGCGACTCGAGGCTTCCAGCTTTTGAAAGATGGAGGCAAGGTGAAACTTGACGGTATGCTCGGAGATGGTCATCTGGGCGGCAATCTCTTTATTGGAGCGACCCAGAGCCAGGAAAGCCAGCACTTCGTGCTCGCGTGCCGACAGCGGCGAGGCGGTGGCGGGCACGAGGGGGGCCAGGAAGTCGGGATGAGTCAGCACCAGACCGTGGGAAACGGCCGTGAGGGCAGATTCCAACTCGGCTTCTCCGCTCTGACGAGGCAGGATGGCGCGCAGGCCGCGGCCCCAATTGTGTTCGACCCAGGAACTGCGCGGCTCATCCAGCAAGGCCACCCAGTGGGGTGCTCCTTGAAGCTGTTGCTGCGGCACTTCGCCGGCTAAGAGTTCGGTGAGGATGATGTCGGCGTGCTGAGGCGGCGTGACGCTGAGGTTGCCACTACCCAGGTTGCGCATTCCGGGGGTGTTGTCCAGGAAGCGCTCCAGGCTTTGGCGCTGTGCGGCGCTGCCGGCGACCGTATAGACTTGGATTAAATTATTCAACCGTTTCATCTCCCGCGCGAGGGCGTTGGCCCAACTCGACTTGTAGAACTACCTCTTGACCGGCGCGAATCCACCGCGTGGTGACCACCTGTCCGACCTGTAGTCTCTGTAATTCTTGAAGGACTTCCGCAGTTCCGCCGACCGGGGTGCCTTCCAACTCCACCAGGATGTCGCCCAAATAAGCACCGGCTCGACCCGCGGGAGAATTATTTTCCATGCTGACGACCATGGCCCCAGAAGGTCGCCCATAGCCTTCGGGCAGATGGACTGTCTGGAGACCGACTCCCAAGTAGGCGGGATGGTGTTTGCCGCTGCGCAACTGCTCGACCACTTCGGCCACCGTCTCGGAAGTCAGGGTGATGGCCTGGCCGCGCGACAGGGCACGGGTGTTGATACCCAGGAAGTGACCTTCGGCGTCGACCAGCGGACCGCCCGAGTAGCCCGGGTAGAGTTGCAGGTCGGGCTGCAGGAAGTGTTCGGCGCGCCCGCCGCGGCAACTGGTCCAGGCGCCGCTGCGGCAGGCGATGAGGCCGCCGGCGACCCCCAGGCCGTCGTCGGCAGAGCGGGCCACGGCCAGAGCGAATTCTCCGACCTCCAGGCTTTCGGTGGAGCGAGCGGGCAAATCGACGACCTCCACCTCGCTTTCCAGGCGCAGCAGGGCCAGGTCCAGGCCGGGATGGGTGCCCAGGATATGGGCCTGCAGGCGCTTGCCGTCGGGGGTGTGGACCCAGGTTTCCTCGCGGCCCGAGAGGATGTGCTCGACGGTGACGAGATGGGTCGAGTCCCAAATCCAGCCGCTGGCCTGGTGCCTCCCCGACTGGACGGCGGCCACCCGCAAGCCGACACGCTTCGAGAGGTCTCGAACATTTTGACTCCACTGCAACAAACTCACGACTGGTTGTCCTCCACTTGGTATGTCTCTAGCTTAGGGGAGTACGGGCCCTGGGGTAACTGGCCAGTCGGGTGGGTGCTGAAAGCGGGCATGAAAAAAGGCCCGTCGTTGCCGACGGGCCTTTTTGTTTACCGAGGTGCGGGTTAGGCGCCCAGGGCGAAGCGAACGAAGCGTCGGACGCGGATGTTCTCGCCAACCTTGGCGATGGTTTCCTTGACGATGTCTTCGACTTTCTTGGAGTCATCGCGAATGTAGGGCATTTCAAGCAGACAGATATTCTGGAAATACTTGTCGACCTTACCCTGGGCGATTTTCTCGGCGATGTTGGCGGGCTTACCTTCGGCCATAGCGGCCTGTTTGTAGCCTTCCAGCTCGGCGGCCAGAGTTTCCTGAGGAACCTCTTCGCGGCTGACGTAGTCGGGCTTCATGGCGGCAACCTGCAGAGCCAGTTCGTTGACCAGGCCCTTGAAGTCGTCGGTTTTGGCCACGAAGTCGGTTTCGCAGTTGACTTCGATCAGCACGCCCACCTTACCACCGAGGTGGATGTAGGAGCCGATGGCGCCGTCCGCGGTTGCGCGGTCGGCCTTTTTCTCGGCGCGGGAGATGCCTTTCTGACGCAGCCAGTCGGCCGCTTTGTCAACCTGCAGGGAGTTCTGCTCGAGAGCTTCCTGACAGTCCTTGATACCGGCTCCGGTCTTTTCGCGGAGCTCTTTCACCAATTGTGCACTCACTTTGGACATTGTAGTTTCCTTCCAAACTCTAGGGGCAGGGGGGACTGACGCGCCTCCCCCTGCAACCCCCCACTTCTCGGGATATTATTGGGCGGCGTCGGCGCGCCACACGCCCACGCGGACTTCTTCGGTTTCACCCTCGTCGGTGGTGTAGACGACGGTCTCGGTTTCGACGGTGGGAGCGAAGTAGCTGTCGGCGTTGGCGCCACCTTCTTCACCCTCGCCCATACCTTCAGCGCCGGGCAGGCTGGCTTCGATCTCGGCCTTGGCCTCGATGATGGCGTCAGCGATCTTACCGGTGATCAGGCGGACGGCGCGGATGGCGTCGTCATTGCCGGGGATGGGGAAATCGATTTCGTCGGGGTCGCAGTTGGTGTCCACGATGGCAACCACCGGGATGCCCAGGCGACGGGCTTCCTGCACGGCGATGTATTCTTTGCGCGGGTCGACCACGTAGATGGCGCCGGGCAGAGCGGGCATATCCTTGATGCCGCCCAAGAACTTCTCGAGCTTGATCCGCTCGTCTTCGAGGCGCTTGACTTCCTTCTTGGGAAGGCGGTCAAACACGCCGACGGCTTTCATCTCTTCCAGGTTCTTGAGGCGCTCGACGCGCTTCTGGATGGTCTTGTAGTTGGTGAGCATGCCGCCCAACCAACGCTGAGTGACGAAGAACTCGCCGCAACGGACGGCATCTTCCTTGATGGTGTCCTGGGCCTGCTTCTTGGTGCCGACGAAGAGAATGGGGCGGGGGTTGCCGACCTGCTCATCGCGGATCTTGTACTCATCATAATCAAACTGGCCCTTGGCCACAGCCTTCACGAAGTTGAAGGCTTCCTTGAGTTTGACGACCGTCTTCTGCAGGTCGATGATGTAGATGCCGTTGCGCTCGGTGAAGATGTAGCGGGACATCTTGGGGTTCCAGCGACGGGTCTGGTGACCGAAGTGGACGCCAGCCTCCAACAGCTGCTTCATGCTGATAATAGCCAATGGATAATCCTCCAGTTTTGTTCTGAGCCGAGCGCCATAAGGTTCAACCGGAGTGCGCCGCGGCTTGAATGTCTCGTTCCGGAGAACGAGCGGCGCCGATGTTACCATGGTTTTACAAGGCCGTCAACGCGGGAAACCCATGGAAATGCTGAGCCCCGGCCGGCAAGCCGTCGCGGATCGGGTCATCGGCCCGCGCCACGTCGACATCGGCTGTGATCACGGGCTGCTGCCGCTGGCGTTGTGCAGTCGTCTGCAACGGGTGATCGCCGTGGAAAAGCACCGCGGGCCCTTCGAGACGGCCCGCCGGGCGCTTTCAGGCAGTGCCGTGGACCTGCGCCAAGGGGACGGGCTGGATCCGCTGCAAGCGGGCGAGGTGGATAGTCTCAGTGCGTGCGGGATGGGCGCTCTCAACATACGCGATCTGTTGCAGCGGGGGCGAGAGAAGCTTCCCCCGCAGCTGGTTCTGCAACCACAGGACAACGCTCTGCCGGTGCGCCGTTGGGCCCGTGAGAACGGCTTTCATTTGCGCGACGAATGTTGGATAGATGGTCACGTGGTGGTGGACCTGCAGGTTGGGACGGGCCCCGACCCGGCCTACGCGGGTTTACCCGAAGAGGCGGAATTTTTCGGTCCCCTGCTCCTGCACCATCGAGAATACCTGAGCCGCCAGCAGCAGTGGTTGGAAGGCCTGGGCCGACCCGATTCCCGGCTGGAGTTTGTGCGCAGGCTCCTTAGAGCATTCCGGTGAGAGCGCATCCCACCAGGATGCCCGACGCAGCGCCGACCGCCAGGCTCACCTTGAAGTCCGGCTGAGCGTCTCGGCTGATCACTCCCATGGTTGCTCCCAGGGCGGCCGCCACGGGCACGGCGAGAATGGGCGACAGGCCGACGGCCGCAAACATGGTAAGTCCCGGTCCTTCCATAGTGTCGCGAGCAATCGAGAGAACGAATCCACTCAAGGCACCAACCGCGGCGGCGCCTCCAAAAGCGGCCTGACTATTGCGAAAGGCACGCTGCAAGCCGGCTTCAGCACGGCCCTGAAAGGTATCGGGCTTGAGAGGTTCTTGACTCTTGCCGGCGGGTGAGGGCAAGGGACGAGGGGCGGGTCTGTTGGGATTGCGAAACTGAATCTGCATCTGGGGTCGCTTTTCTGGAACGGCATATCTCTTGTATATCTGTGACCCGAGAATACCGGCCGGCCCTGAAAAAAGGGTGAAGACCTCTGCTGAGCGACCTGCCAAACCGGTCCCGGGTCAGGTCGACCCGGGACCGGCTCCAAGAAATCAGGCCAGGTCGGTGGAGTCTTCCTGCTCCGGGACCGAGCCGTCGTCGGCGTGAATGTATTTCTGGAGGGCTTCGTCGACGCGGCGGACCTGCCACATTTTCTGGCTGCCTTCGTAGAAGAAGCGCTGGCCTTCGGTCATTTTGTCGCGGTCGTCGTCGGCGGCGCCGTCGCGCATACACTGCAGGCCATATTCGCATTCCTCCACGCCCTGGCCGAGCAACTCCAGAGCCTCGGCGCAGAGGTCGATGAACTCCTGGGCCTTGGCACGCTCTTCCTCGGTCGCCTCGGGGGGAACGGGCGGGGCGTGGTATTTGCTGAGATTCTTCTTGGCGTCTTCGGTTTTCTCCAGATAGTCGTCCATGACGGCCAGGAAGTCTTCCAGAGCCATCTTGTCGGTGAGAAAAGCTTCGTTGGCGTCGAAGACTTCTTTCATGGTGGTGGTCACGACGCCGTCGCGAGAACTGTCGGCGGCGTCTCCTTCGAGAGCCTGGAAGCTGCTGGCCCCTTGACCGTAGACATCGCTGCCCGTCATCTGCGGCAACATACGGTTACATTTGACGCAAGACTTGAGATTCGGCGCGTTGGGAGCCTGACAGTGGGGGCAGAGCACTTTGCCGTAGTTCTCGGCGTGGGTGTCCAGGCTGCTCTTGCTGTCGAGCATTTCCTTGGTCAGTTCCTGGAGGTCGCGCAGAGCGGCGCGCACTTCTTCTTCGCTCCCCTGAGCATCGCAATAGGCGACGATGGCCAGCAGCGCTTCTTCGATCCCCTCCATAGCCTCCAGAGCTTTTGGGGTTTCTTCCTGGATGACGGTGGATTCGTGGGGCGCCTTGACGACCGCCTGCATTTCCTTGATGCCCTGCTGGGTCTGCTCGATCTGGGCGGTGCACAGATCGCGCAGCAGGCGCGGCTGGAACTGCTTGGCCAACACTCCTTCGGCGGTATTGAGAATGATGTTGATCGCGGGAGCACCGGTGGGTCCGTTAGTGATCTCGCGGTTGTAGGCAGCCACGGCTTCGTCCAGGTCGCGGTGACCGTCGGCCAGTTCCTGAATGATCTCTTCGAACTTGGCCCCCGAGGTGGTAGGGGTAAACTTCTGCATTTCCTGGAGGGCTTTGACGATATTCTCCAGGGCCTTGCGACGCTCGGGCACGCCGGCGGCGTCCTGCTTCTTGCTGGCATTCACCTCGCGCAGTGCTTCCGTATAGAAGACGTCGTATTGTTTGCAGGTACCGACCCAGGCTTCCACACTGGTGCGTTTGTCGCGCAGAGCTTTGCCTAGATTGATGAAGACATTGATCAGGGGGTAACGGTGCGGCCCGTCCGAGAGCAGCCTCTGCTCGTAGCTGGACATGGCGGCCGGCATGCCGTTGGAACAGAAGGCCAACATGTGGGCGGACTCTTCCAGCAACTCCTTCTTGGGGTCGGCCTTGAACTTGAGGATCTGCTCCAGGGCGGAGTCGTAGCTCTCGAAGTATTTGCCGATGAGATCCACTTCCAGTTTGTACTTCTTCTGAAACTCGGCCGACTGGCTCTCGACGCTGGCGAAGAAGTCGTCGCTGGCCTTGGTCAACTGGTCCTGACGGGTGCTGACGGCATTCTCCAACTGTGGATAGGCGTCCAACTTGCCTTCGGCGACATCGAAGCAGAGGTCGATCAGTTGTTGCGATTCCGGCGAAGCGGCGACGGGTCTGGTAGCTTGGCTCATGTTGTCTCCCCTGGTTTTTTCTTACGGGACTTGAGCATGCGGGTGACGGCGTGATCGCGCTCGGCGAAGGGCCGACCCGGCATGCGAACTCTTCCTTCGGGTCCGCAGGCGATGGTCAACTGGTAACGTTCGATTTCGAACCCCATTTTGACGGCGCTGAGCAGAGCCCGTTCGTTGCTGGCGGTGACTTTCGAGGTCATATAGCGGTAACCCCGCTGGTTGGAAACTTTGCAGGCCTCCCAGACGAGGCGGTGACCGGCCCACTTCCCCCAATATTCGGGGCGGACGGCCAGGTTGAAAATGTAGGACTGCTTCTCACCGGTGGATTCTTCGGTGTGGTTGAACTCGATGATGATGAAGCCGGCTTTTTCGTTGTTCTTCTCGGTGTCGACGGCCACCAGGATGGCGAAGTCGCGCTTTCGGGTGATCCACTGCTCGAGTTCCTGCAGACCCTGGCGGCAGAGTTCTTGAACTTCGGCGGTGGGGATGTCGCGCTGTTCGGGGATGCCCTGGCCGACGACCTCGAGGGAGAGTTCGCGAATGAAGGGCACGTCGGCCAGCCCGGCGCGGCGGATCTCGATCATCGGCGTTTCTGGCTCAGGGCGATTTTCACGGGCAGCCTTTCGGTCCGGATGCCTAATTTTCCCGGCAGGTCGAGCTGGCTGAGCTTGCGGTATTCGGCCTGGGCCCGCACAGCTTGCTCGGTCTCGATATACAGCTCGGCCAGCTCGATCTGAGCCTCGAGGTTGTCTAGCTTGAGGGGGTCGAGCTTGATGGCTTTGCGGAAATTCTTGATGGCTTCTTGTTTGTCGGTCTGCTTCTGAAGTCGGGCGATCTCGCGGTAGGCGTCCCCATCGGGAAGCGTGTTTTGCAGGGCCGCGATGGCTTTGTCCGGATGGTTCTTATAGGCTTTGGCGAGCAGAGAGTGGAGGTGCTTGCGGGCGATGTCGTCCTTTGTATCCAGGAGCTTTTCCCAGTGCTGGGCGGCTTTGTCGTGCTGGTTTTGCTCGAGGGCGATGAAACCTCGGATGTAGTCCGCTTGCTCCTGGGGGAGCCACTTCAGGCAGTGACCGAACTTCTTACGCTGCCAGTAGAGAGCGGAGACGTCGAACGGGCTGACGGTGTAGGCAGGATCGAGCTCGGCCGCTTGCTCCCAGGCAGGGCCCTGGTGATCGCTGCCCAGGCCCCAGGCGCGGGTGACCAGGGCAGCGGCTTTGAGCTTGTTGCTCGCGTTCTCCTCGAGATGGAGAGAATGGAGCTGACTGTAAAAGTGCTGGGCCTGGTCCAGTTGGCCGGACCAGATGAGCTCGGCCAGGTCGCCCAGGTATCGTCTGGCGACAGGTGTGTAGCCACCCCGGACCGAGTAGGCAATGGTCGTGGCCTGCAGTTCGAGGTGTTGGGTTTTCTGGTGCAGTTCGAAGGGGGTCTGCCAGACGTGATCCTGGTCATCGATGAGATAATCGATGTCGAGGTCAAAAAGCCAGGGTCCCTGTTTCTCAGGCAAGTGGTCGGTGGTGCAGAGGGTGAATCGGGCGCCTCGCAGGCTGCCTTCGACGCGGTGGTCTTTCAAGTGCAGAGAGTTGAACTCGGGTAAATCCAGAGAGAGCCATTTGGGCAATTCGCTGTAGGCCCAGTGCAGAAGGTTCTGCTGGGCGATGTGGGGTGGGATGACCCAGACGACCTCGTTGACGATCCCGTGCTCTACAGCTTTGAGGAGATAATTGGCGCAGTTGATCTCGGGGCTGTCCAAATGGGTCTCGAGGGGGCTGAGGAAGCCGGCCATGTCGAGGTGGGCATCGATGTGGAGGCAGGCGGCGTTCTGGATGCCGAGCTTTTGCCAGAGGAAGTAGGCGTCGCGGTGGTCTTCCATGGTAAGGAGCATGGGCTGGACGTTCGTGGGTGAGTTGGAGGTGGCCTTTTGGGCGAAACCTCTCTAGAAATGCAAAAGCCCCTCCGAAGAGGGGCTTGCCACCAAAAGGCTCAGGCCTTGAACAAGAAACCGTCCGCACTCTGCGTCTCGGCTGCCGAGAAGTCGATCCAGCCCTTCTCCACATTTACCTTGTCGAGTTTGACCCGCAAATGCGCGCCCTCCTCGAGCTTGGTGCCGGACCATCTGCCCTGGACAGGCGGGTCTTCGAGGCGAATCAAGGTCATCTGGTCATCCACTCGTGACACGATGCCGTCAAAGGTTTTGCCCACCATCGGCTCCATCATCTTGGCCGAGGCCGAGGCGTGCACTTTGCGGTCCACGCCCGAAATCGTCTTCTCCTGAGCAGTGAAGTGCAGCGCCAACTCTTCCAGCTCTTCTTTGGTGTAGGGACACTCGGTTCCATTGGCCGCCGCTTTCTCGATGCGCTGGTTGATCAGGTCGGGAGCACGACGATTGGGAGCGGTGGTGTGGCCGTAGTCCTGCACCTGCAGACAGAAGTGGCCTTCGATCGGCTCACCCGGCGTCGACACGACATACTCGCCGCGACCCACCAGACGCACGACCTTGTTACACAGGTCCTGATGATGCTCGGGGTCGGCCGCCTTGCGCGACTCCAGGAACTTGTTCAGCTCCCGGGCATTGGCCGTCGAGGGCAGCTTATACTCGTAGGTCTTGGCCAGGTCGACGATGCGGTCCCACTTCTCGGGCGTCTTCACGATGCGGCGCAGCGTCGGCATGTTGGCCGCCTCCAGCACCTGCATGGAAGCCATATTGGCCGCCATCATGCCGTATTTCACGAGGTCCTTGGCCCGGTTCTGCTGGTCGACTTTCATGCCGACCACGTTGCCCTTCTCGTTGGTCTGAGCCTTGACTTCCTGGCTTTCGATGTCCAGCGAACCTTTGGCGTAGAAGTTGGCGGCCAGGCGCTGGGAAGCCTCATCCTGCAGACGAATCTGCTCGGCGAAGGCCGGATTCGCCAACTGCGGCGGCTTGGCGCCCGGGCCGTCGGTCAGCCACTCGTTGACCGACTCGTAAGCCATCTTGGCGTGATTGTGAATCATCGCCTGATACACTTTGGGCTCCACCATTTCGCCCTCGGGCGTGACCTGATACTCCTTCACGAAAGAAGTGCGGTCCTGATCGCCGTTTAGCGAGGTGAAATCGGTCGAGAACTTCTCGGGAATCATGGGGAAGATCTTATCGTCGGTATACACAGTGGCGCTGTTGTGCATGGCGTGACGGTCCACCGCCGACCCCTTCGGCACCAGCGAGTCCACGTCGGCGATAGCCACCAGCACGCGGATGTTGCCGTTGGGCAAACGCTCGGCGTATTCGCACTGGTCGATATCCTTGGACTCGTCCTTCATCAATTTCCCGGTCACCGGGTCGAGCGTGCCGTTGTCCACCGAAACCATGGGCAGATGGCGCAGGTCCACGATTCCGTCCTGGATCTTGGCCGGCGCCGAAACCTTGTTCACCTCGGCCATCACGCCCGATGGGAACTCCGTATACAGGCCTTCCTTGGCCATATGGCGGTCGGCGATCAGCTTCAGGTCGGAGGTCGGGGTCTCGTCCTGGAGAATGCGCGCCAGCACTTCAGACATCTCGCTGCCGTCCTTGGCACCGGCCAGTCCCAGCGACTCACGGGCCTCCAGCTTCTTGCCGAACTGAGCCAGGTCGCTGCGCCAGTCACCCTTTTGAAAACCATCCTTGGGACCGGTTTCCTGAGCGGCCGGCTTGCTCTGAGGACGAGCCACGTTCTGAAGGTTCACCTGAGTTTGCAGCGACTTGATCATGATTTGTTCTCCTGTTGGATGGTGTACCACTGACTGAGTTGAGAAAAGCTGTTGAGACTGACCTGGTCCCGACGCGGGACTTCGGCGGGCTTCTCGGCCCGCTCCAGTTGAGGAGCGTTGCGCACGATTTCCTCGGCGACCGGGTCGCTGGGGCAACTGGCGTCCACTTTGTGACTGGTCATTTCCACTTTGATCAGCTTGCGCGAAGCCGGGTCAAAATAGAGGTCCAACTGATTGATGCTCTGCCCGTAGGCGCCGGCCTCCGAGACGTGGCCTTTGCTACCGTCGGAGCGTTCCACCAGCTTGGAGCCGGTGCGGTGATCGTGAGCCGCCAAAGCCACGTCCACTCCCGGCTGGCCTTCGGTGAAGTCGGTCATTTTGCGCAAATTCTCGTGGCCCAGCACCACCACCGCGTCGCTCTCCGCTTCCAGCTTGGGAACCATGGAAGCCAGGCATTCCTTGATCCCCATACTGCTCAGGCCGACGCCGGCGGTGGGGTGCATCTTGGAGCTCAGATCCTGGGTGACCACCCCCAGCAGTGCGATGTTGAATCCGGCCAGTTGCTTGATGGTGAACGGCTTGACGCCCTCAATGGGCTTTCCCTGATAGGCCACATTGGCGCACAGGGTCTCGCCCGAGAAAGGCTTCACCAGGCCGTTACGCAGCGTCTCGTAATCATTGCGCGAATCTTCAAACTCGTGATTGCCCAGCGCCAGCACGTCCACCTGGGCGCGGTCAAACAGCTGCGCGATGGGGGCAAAAGAATCAGGTCCCAGCTTGGTGTTGTCGCCGGCCACGTCGCCAACATTGACGGTGATGGAGTTGGGGTTTTCTTCCTTGAGCTGGCGCAACTTGCCCACCAACCGCGCCGCTCCGCCCGTGCCGTCGGCAAAAGGCTCGAGGCGACGATGAAAGTCGTTGAAGGCGAAGATGGTAACCTTGTCCACCAAGCGCTATTCTACGTCCGTCTGCAAAACTCCTGACTCCACCAGTACCCGAAATGCTTCGATTCGATAATAGAATCGCCAGTAGCCGATTCCCAACCGCAGACGCCCGTCCGGCATCGCGTGAATGCGCCGGGCTCGGTGAGGCAAGGGGTCCTCGCTCAGAATCGCCGTTACCCGCTCAGCCAATTCGTGCCCCTGCAAGGGCGGAGCCAGCTCCACCGTCCAGGCTCGAGATTCCGGCGCCGCCGCCCAGCCTTCGCTTTCCTCGGGAAAGGAATCGTAGCGCGGCAAATAGGGCTTGATATCCAGAATAGGCGTCCCATCCACCAGGTCATGAGCACCGATCCAGAGACGCAGACCCTCCACCCTCAGCAGCGGCACCGCGCTGATTCCCAGCGGATTCGGCCGGTGCGGAGAACGGGTGGAGAGAACTCCCTTGCGCCCGCTGCGACCCCGAGGCGGCAGCACTTTGGGGCGCCACTCTCCCTTGCTGCGATGGAACCACCAGATCAGCCAGATGCGTGAAAAGCCCTCCAGGTCGTGCAGAGCGTGGTCCAAATGGCGGCCGGCCACCAGTTCCACCACGCCCTCGCCCAACGAAGGCTGACGACTCAATTGTCCCAGAGATTCCGCACCACTGCGAAAGAAGCCGATCGGTTCAAGATGCATGTTCGAAACAAGCCTTTCCAGCAGCTCTCTTGCTTAACCCCATGTCTCGGAACCAGGACTTTCACTGGACTGCTCGACAGTCTTCAGAGTGCGCCAGGCTCTCAAACTCGTTTTCCTTCTGCTGCTGCCGGTGGCGCTGCTCGTCCACAATACGCGCGATGGACTCAAACACTTCCAAGCGCTGTTCGACATCAACCATTACCTGTTCAACCTCTTTCTCTGGCTGTGGATCGCGTTCGGCTGTCTGATGGTCGCCTTCGCTTTGCGCCACAAGCGCGTCTGGCCGGGTCTGTTCATGCTCTGCTCCACCCTGTGTCTGACCATCGGTTTGCTGGACCTGATGGTGCTTCTCTTTTCCACGGAAAGCTCCGGACCAGCGGGTCACATTTCGATCAGCCATCGCAACTGGCAAAATCGCACGGTTCAAGAAAATGCGCTGGGGTTTTGGGATGACGAAGTGCCGGCCCGGATTGACGTGGCCGTCGTGGGCGATTCCTTTACCTGGGGCCAGGGCATTCCGGCCCGCAAATTTCGCTTCACCGATGTCCTGAGCGAGAAGACCAAGATCAAATTCTGGAATTTTGGGCGACCCGGGGCCTCCACCCAGGAGGAAACCGAGAAGATTCTCCCCATCGTGGCGGCCCACCATCCCAAGACCGTCTTCCTCTGCTATTTGACCAACGATATCGCCTGTGAATACGAGCCCTTCGACCCGCCGGTTCCAAGCCTCACCCCTTTTCAGCGCAGCCTGCTGCAGGCCAGTCCCACCTACAACTACGCCTACTTGAGATTTTTCGGGCGCTCCAACCAGAATGACGCGGGCCTGCGCTATTTTTACACCCTGCTCTACAATTACTGGAATGAGCAGTCCATGGCTCATCATTCTCAGGAAATCGCCAAAATGGTCGAAAAGGTTCGCGCCATGGGCGCCCAGCCCGTGGCCATCATTCTGCCCTTCCCCCACATGTTTTACCATGTTCAGCCGGAGTATCGGAAAAAGGTCTACGATGCAGTAGGCAAAGCCTTCCGCGACGCCGGCGCACCGGTCCTCGAACTGCAGGACCTGGAAGACACTTTCCCGGTCGGCCAGTTCGAAGCCGGTCCCATCGATTCTCATCCTTCAGCCCGGGTCAACGAGGCGATGGCCGAGCGGATCGCCGCCTGGCTCAAGGAACATCGTGAAGTGCTTCCTTAAGGAGCACTCCGGCTCTTCACAAAGTTCACAGATCCACAACATTGGCTGGAGAAAAATAAGGCCGAAATAATCACCGCCTCCTAAGCTAAATTCAATCAAGCGCAAGGAGACAAAAGACGATGGCGATGGGAACCGTATCCGCAGCCCCGATGCAAAGCGTAGGCCAGACCGGCCGCAGCGCTCCTTCCAGCCCCTCCACTCCGGCTCAATTCGCCAGCCAGGCCGCCGACCGCACCCTGGGACCCAGCACCCCGGTTCAAGCCAGCACCCCGGCCGCCGCTCCCGCCAGCAGTCCGGTGCTCGACTGGGCCCAACGCCAGGAGGGCCAGCGAGTCGGCAGCGGGGAATGCTTTGACCTGGCCGACCAGGCCCTGCGCCAGAACGGCATGAAAACCGCCAGCGACTACGGCCGCGTCACTCCCGATGCCGACTACCGCTGGGGTCAGGCAGTTCCGCTGAACCAGTCCCAGCCGGGCGACATCCTCCAGTTCCGCAACTATGAAAACAGCACCACTCAAGCGGATGGCTCCGGATATGATCGCGACCGTCCCCACCACACCGCCGTGGTTGTCGGCAACGATGGACACGGCAACATCACGGTGCTCGAGCAGAACGCCGAACCCCCGGAAAGTCCCGTAACCCGCCGCGTGCTTCACTTCGGCAACGGCCAGGTTCAGGACGAGAACGGCAATCCCACCACCCAGCACACCACCGGCACTACCCGCGCCTACCGTCCTCAACCCCGCGGTTAGAAAGGGGTCCTTGGCGAAACTGCTCGCGGTCCAGCATATAGACGACGTGGGTAATCACCCGCTCGCCGATAGAAGCATTCTCCATTCGATCACTGAGGGTGGCTCCGATCTTTTCCAGCGCCTTGCGGGACCGCAAATTGTCAGCGCCGACCAGAAACAGAACCCGCTCGAAGTGCTCCAGCGCGTGTCCCACCAACAATCGCTTCACCTCACCGTTGACTTGACCGCCCCAGGCACTGCGGGCCAGAAAGCTCCAGCCGATCTCGATCTCACCCGGCCCGCATCGCTCGAAGTTGTATCGTGAGGAACCCAGGACCGCCCCGCTCTCTGCATCGCGAATAGTGAACGCCTCCCCGCAGGCCAGCGCATCCTCAAAAAAGGCCCGGAACGGCCCCTCTTGCCAGCGGTCGCGGGCTGGATGCCCGGCCCAAATTTCGGGGTCAGAGGCGACGGCGTAAAGCTCGCTCCAGTCCTCGGGCGCGATCGGAGAGAGGCGGACGGTGGCATTGGCCAGGCTCGGTTGGGCATCGAAGTTGTTCATCTTGCTGGATTCTGAACTCGGCTCCCTGGACCTGGAGCGGAAGGCTCCGGCGGGGTTTGGGAAAAGGGATTCCGATGCTCTTTTTTGTGGTCTTCGTCTGGGTCTCCACCCTCTTTCTCTTCTGGCGAGTCTGGAGAAACTGGAAGCGGGTGCCTGCTGGAGCCAAAGGACTCGACTACTTTTCCTTCGGCCTGGACATCCTGGCGGCCGTGATGTTCCTGGCCTTCTCTTGCAAGATCACGTATTTCACCGTGCAAGGGGAACAGCACGATCGCACCGCGGGAGCCATCCGTGAAGCCGGCAAACATCCCGGACCTGAGCTAGAAAGGGCGCTGCAAGCCGTCTCTCCCAGCGAACGCGAGTCCTGGCGCCGGGCCCTTATGCTCAAAGCCATGCGCGACAAGGAGTTGGAACCGGTGCGCTACTTCCTCGACCAGGGCATGAAGCCGGAACAGGTCAACGACGAAGGCCGCCCCTGGATCACCGAAGCCATGCACAGTTCTCCCGAAATCCGTGCCCTGCTCATCTCTCGCTGCACCGACCCCAACGTCTGCGAACCACAGGGGAACCGCCCCATCCTGCTGACAGCCGTGGTCAAGAACGACGCCGAATCCGTGCGCCTGCTCATGGCCAAAGGCGCCGACCCCAACAAGAAGGATGGCAACGGCGACTCCGCACTGTCCCTGGCCCGCCGCATTCGTCCGAGTCTGGTGCCGCTACTGGAGCCCAAGAAATAGTCTCGGCCACAGCAGACAGGTCTGCTATCAACCCGGCCGCGCCGAGCGCGAACTGAAAATTCGCTTCCGCCCCAATCCCTCCAGGCCCTGAAACGGCCAGATCCTGGCGACCGGACGGGAATCTGCCCAAGCTGAGCGCCAAGGGAGAATAAATCCCATCCCCTGGCGACGGCCCGAACCATTGGAGGTGGTTCCCACATGAAACTCAAGGCCCTTACCCTGGTCGGATTGCTCGCCCTGGCCGCCTACGCCGGCGACGCCAGCTATAAAGAAGTGGTGGCCGAAACGGCTTCGATGGTCGGTGACGTCAAGGCCCAGAACGCGGCCAGCAGTCACGGACTGCAGATTCTCAACCTCACCTGGGAAGATACGGGACGCTACGCCAACTCTTCGGTCGGTCCCAACATCAGCGACATGACGCTCCAGGTGATCGACGGCGACCGCCTCACGATGATGCCTGTCATTCGCTTCCCGAACTTCGCCGACAAATCGGCGGATCTGCGTCCGGAGAACTTCAACCTGCTGGTCGGCAATGAAGACGGCAAGAACTTGCACAAAGTCAATCTGAAAGAATATCTGGGACATTTCCGAGAATATCTGCACCAGCCGGACTCCTGGAAAGGCCGAGGGCAGTCGCTACTGGCGGAACGCGACAGCCATGTGCTGGTCAGCGCCCAGGCCTGCTTCCTTCCCATTCCGAAACAGGGAGAAGCCAGATTCAATCCGGTCCTCTTCAACTATCAGTCCTACCAGAACAACCCCGCCGTGCTCTCGCTGGTTTGCACTCGCGAAGGCACTTCGGCCACGATTATCGATAACACCCGCGACAAAGCCAATTGGGGCCAGCGCCTGTTCTTCAACCAGGACGGTCAGCGAGCGGGCTTCACCGGCACCCGCCTTTCCGACTTCACCCCCAGTGGGGAGAGTCACACGCCCAGCGTGGGCGCTCAGGGCGGGCTCAACATGGTGCTGTTGGTGCAGGTCCCGCTCAAACACAAGGAAATCCCCATGCGGGCCTACGACTGTGTGCAACCTTGTCCCACCACCACCGCCGCGGAGGGCGTCATGGACCGCCGCAAAAGCGACGTCGAGAACGCGGTCATCGGTCACGGCAAAATCGAAGGCCCCTACACGGAAATCGACAACATGGCCATCGAACGCGATCCTCGCTTCCCTATCCGAGTGACCGTTCAGTTCTACAAAGCGACCAGCAACGGCGTGGTCAGCGAGAAAGACCTGGCCGGCATCGCCGCCCAGATCAACCAGGTCTACGCAGACGGCGACTACGTGGGTAGCCTGGTCACCGGCGGCTCAACCGGCCGTCCGACCGAATTCTCGGGAGAAAAAAAGCAGCCTCGGGGCTGGTGGAAATCCTTCTGGAAGCAGTACGACGAGAAGGTCAAAAACAAAGGTTAGGGCGGGCGAAGCCGGGCGTCGGTTGCGCGCCCAGCACGCTTTCGAGCCCGCTCGTCTTCTGGCTGCTCAGGCGCACGCTGATGACGCGCAGACCGGTCAACAATTGCAAATCGTAAACGGACGCGCTGGTCAGCTTGTCATAAAAGCCGATGACCAGCGCGTTTCCTTTGCGAGCCATGGGGACGATGCGCAGACTCTGGCATGTTTCCAATGGCACCAGGTGCAGTAGGGCGGGATCCGCTTCCGCCAGGGCTTCGTGTAAATCAGCGACGGGCAGTTCATTGGTTTGCATGACTTAAGCCTAACAGTCTTTGCAGTAGGGCTGTCAGGTGCAAGTTAACCCTGATTTCTGGTTCGAATAAACTACACCCAAGGGCTGGAGGATCCGCCTCGGACCTTTTGGAACAGGCAAAGATGTCCGATTGGCAATACCAGATTCGGCGGATTCTGATTCAGACTCCCATCACCGACATCCAGACCCACATCTTCGACCCGGCCTTCACCGGCCTCACCCGCAGTGGCTTGGACGATCTGCTGACCACTCCGGAACTGGTGGGACAAACCTTACGCACCCAGCGCTTCGACCCGACCCAGTTCGCCGCTGCGGACAAAACCGTCCAGGCCGCCACTGTCTGGAAGACGCTTTTTATCGATCAGACCCCCATGTCGGACGCCACCCGCTCGGTGCTCACCATTCTGCAGTCTTTCGGCCTCGACATCAACGAGCGCAACATGGACGTCCTGCGAGAAAAGTATCCTCGCGAAGCCTGGGAACAGGTCCTGGGAACGGCTGGCGTAGCTCGGCTGGTCATGACCAACGACCCCTTTGACGACAAAGAGCGAGCCGCCTGGCAGGCCCAGCCTACGCGTGACGTGCGCTTCTTCTCGGCTCTCCAACTCGACACTATGGTGCACGGCTGGAAAGAGAACTTCCAGCGTCTCAAGCCCTGGGGCTACCAGGTGAGCGCTAATCTGACCACCTCTCATGACGAAATCGTGCGCTTCCTGGACATCTGGATGGACCGCACCAACCCGATTTACGTCAGCATCACTCTGCCGGCCCTTCAGGGCGAATCCGGCCAGATGCTGCGCAACGTCATCCTGGCCGCCTGTCAAAAGCGCTCCATCGCCGTGCAGTGCACCGTCAAACCGGGCGGCCTTACCGACCTGGCCAACCTCTGCCACGACTACCCAGGCCTGCGCTTTCTGGCTCGCGTGGAGTCGTTCGACGAAGAGTCTTCCCTGGCGCTGCTGGGCGTGCGCTTCGCCAACCTGCTCATCTACGGCTGGCCCCGACCCGGTAACTACGCTCTGACTCTGGCGCGAGTGCAGTCGCAGGGCCTGACCTTTGTGCCGCAGCCGTCGGGAGCCCGCGTTCTTGAGGAGCTCATCAGCCGCTGGACTCAGTTCAAGCCCGTGGCCGTCGACCTGCTGGCCTCCCATTATGCTTCCTTGGAAGAAATGGGCTATCGGGTCGATCCGGACCACATCGAGAAAGACCTGAAGGACCTGTTGGGCCAGCGCTTCTGGACCTTTCTGGGACGAGAATAAAAAAGGCCCCCGCCCAGAAGGCGGGAGCCAAGGTGAAAAGTCTATTTTCCCGGGCTCAGGCGCAGGTAACGCGGGTAAACCGCGGGATACGGTTGGCTGTTGGCCGGATAGAACGAAGTGCGGGTCAGGTGATAGTCAAAGGTGGCCGGTTCGCGCAACAGATAGTGGTTGCCCATCGCCGACTCATTCTCGGATAGCTGCGCCAGATTCCGTTCGATCTGACGGCGCTCGCTGGCCGCCCTCTCGAAGTCGTCGTTGCGCACCGCCGTATCATACTGGGCGCGGTTAACGCTCAAATCAGCGCGAATCTCGGCGCTGCGTTCGGCCGTGCCGAAGGGAGCGGCGAGCACGGGCAAGCTCAGCAAAGCAGCAAAAAGTAGTGGTTTCATCATCCTAGCCTCCATCGTCCGCCCCCGCGGTTGTGAGCTCAGAGTAGCTTACAACGACGGACGGGACGGAGGTGCCGCGGTCCTGACCGATATGGACTGCGATCCTGGTCAGGCCGAATGGGGCCAGCAGCAGCTAGGACGCGGATACTCAGATAAGCCGGCGTTACCACGGGCGGGGTTCACGAAGTCCCCAAGATCGCGGAGCACCGAGCGAGAAGCGCGATAGCGACCGTCCGTTCCCAACTGCACGAGGTCTTCTCGAACCAGTGAAAACAGCAAGCGGTCCAAATAGGCTCTGCGTAGACCAACTTTAGCGACCAGTTCGGCCGCCGAGAGACTCTCCAACGCCAGGCAGTGGCAGACGCGGAGATGAGGGAGGGAGCCCAGCAGTTTGAAGCGGGCAGACATCTTTTGCAAAATAGCATCATCCATATTCAGGCTACAAGCACAATGGCCGGCCTGAAGTTTCCTATCAAAATAAAGGAAGCTCCCCGGAAGAGATCACGGGGAGCTTCAGGTTCCTACCTTGGCGGGAGGAATCGAGGATAAGCTTGCCGTCCCGACTCTGACTGTGGCTCTTTCGCGAATCAACCTCGGAAAGAGACCGTATGGATCACCGAGCACTAACGAAGGGGACCGGCAGTTTCCTCACTCGCAGTATAGCCCGCCGCTCGCTCGAACGCACAGGCACCAAAGTCCCGACATGCTGTTAGCCCGGTACCGTTTGAATCCACGAACCACAGCCCAAAGCCGCCATGGCTGGCGACCTGGAGCTGGTAAACAACCCCGGGCCACGGATCGGCCGGCGCAGGAACTATTTCTATGCGCAGCTAATGAACGTGGCGATTAGGGAGGTTGAGATGTCTGTTTTCACAAGAGTCCGGGGAGCTGTTGTGGTCCTCCTTGTCAGCCTGTATGGTCTGGCCGGGGCTGTTCCTATCGCTTCTAACGTGGCCTCAGGAACAGACCTTGGGAGCACAAACTTTATCCATGGTCAATCCTTCACCGTGGGCCCCTCCGGTAACTACAACCAGATTGTCTTCAACTTTTTCAGCGACTTCGAGCTAACGATGCCAGAGGCTACCGGCACAGCCTTTCTGCTGTCGACGCAATATTTAGGCACCCCCAGCGCTCTAAGCACCGCCACGCCGGGATTTCTGGGGTCAGCGGTGGCCGCCGGCAACCTGTTCACCTTTGATCCCTCGTTAACTCTCACGTCCGGAGTACAATATTTTCTCTACACCGATAGCGCCCAGCCCTCTATTCAGTTGACTACGACCCCGAGCTACGCCGGAGGGGACCGGTATCGTTCTTTCGACGGAACCAGTAACTTCGTCCTTAGACCCGGCGAGGACACCAATTTCCTGGTCTCCGGCTCTCTGGTGACGGCTGCTGGAGCACCCGAACTAGACCCAGGTAGCTGGTTGGTTGGAGCGGCGGCCGCTTGCTGCCTTTTGATGCTCGCAAGGGGTCGGAAGCTCAAACCCAGCCTGTAACCTGGTCGTCCCCGCATCCGGCAACTAAATCAGGCGGGCGGATCATCCTGGGTCAGCTTGCGGCCGACCACCGCGCCGGCTTTGCCCAGAGCGTAGGAGCCGAGCAGGGCCCCAGCCCAGCCGCCCACGTTGGCCGCCCAGGTTTCCGAGCCCGGTAGCAGAGCGCCGCCGACCAGCGCACCCACGGCGCGTCCGCCGGTGACGCCGCCCAGGGTGCCGAGAGCCGCTCCGGCCACCGCGCCGCCCACGATCTTGGTCAGGAAGACCTTGTCGCCACGGGTCAAGTCATAATCGTTAGGCTCGGCCTTCTCAGCCCTGAGAGCACGATAGGCGCCGTAAGCACCGAGTCCCACCAGGCCACCACCGATACGCCCCCAGAAGGCGGCCATACTGGCTCCGACGCCACCGCCCAGAGCACCACCCAAAGTTGCGCCCAAGAGAGAGCCGGCCACGCCGCCGCCCACGGTCGCCACCAGACCCTGAATCATCTTGCCCGGTTTGACGGGAGCATCGAAATCGTCGGGAGTGAAGTCCATCTTAGACAGGTCCACACCGGCCTTGGCCAGCTCCTGGGTAATGGCCACGCTGGCCATTCCGACCGGACCCGTCGCTACCGACATAAACTTGTCGGCCACTTCGTTGGCCTGTCTCAACTTTTTGGGGTCATCGCCGGTGGTCATCTGGAAGCCCAGGTTCATCGAAGAAGCCACCGTGGCCAGGCCGGCTCCGCCGGGCAGACCGAGCAACACTCCCGTGATCAAGCTCATCTTGCCGCGCAGCTTCAGAGCGTCGTCATCCTGAATCAAGCCCTTTTCTAGAGCGCGGGCACCGCGGTGCAATTGAATGGGTGAGAGCAGAGACAAGCCGGTTTCCATGGCCGTGCGCAGGTAGGGAACCTGCCCCAAAGCGTGGCCTACGGTGCGTCCCGCGTTGCGCACCTGCTCATTGTCCATCATGTGCTCACCGGGAGTGGTGCGCTCGGCCTGCTCGATGATGTGCGCTTTGTGCGGAAAATCTCGCGTAAAGGCAACCGGATCCTTATGATAAGCTTCGTAGGATTCGGCCCAGTCCTCGTAACGGTTGCCGCTGGCGTATTCGCTCACGAACGGTCCGTGGCCGAAAGGGCCACGCCAGTTGAGCGCGCCAAGCAGTCCATAACCGCCCGAATAATCGACCGCGTGCCCCTGTTCGTGATGGACCAGAGCTTCGGCCCGGCCGTCGTTGATGTAGCCCTGGTCGAGCAAAATGCGCGTGTGAGTCAGACCCGGCTGGGACATGCCCGAAATGCCGGTATCGGTCAGATTGGGGACCACATGCATCACGGAAGAAGCGGTGACGTCCTTGAGCGGCAATTTATCCAGCGCGTCGTAGATGGCTTTCTCTTCGGCCGGGGTGCCTACCACGGTGGGATAAATGAACTTGGGCATCGCCCGCAAAGCCGAGGCAACCGTGACCAGACCTTCGGCGGCCTTGGTCGACTTGCTCTCTTCTTCGGTCTTCGGCTTCTTGTCGTGGTGACGCTCGATGGCGTAGCCGGCCAGGGCCGCGGCCGCGCCGCTGGCGATGCCGCCACCAATGGCAACGCCGCCTACGATGGCGGCGTTGTCGTGGGCCAGGTGAATTCCGAGAGGAGTAGCGCCGATCAGTCCCACGGTGGTGCCCACCATATTGAACGCATACATGGTTGACAGGTAGCGCAGATGGGAGAGCGACTCGCGGGTGAGCAACTTGACGAAGCGGCCGATGCGCACTTCGCGCGTGTTCGGCGGCGGAACCGGAGCGGAATCGACCGGTTCTTGGGCAGCGGGGGCCGGCTGCGAAACCACCGGAGACGGTAGTTTGCGCAGCGGTTGCGAACTGAACTGGGGCCCTTGCTGGATCTTCACGGGTTCACTTTAGCGGCGGAGCATGAAATATTACTCAAACAACTCGGGCGGCATGCCCATGTTGATGGCGCACGGGCGGCAAACGCCGTGAGATTCCGGGGCGTCGCCTTCCAGGCCGCTTTCGCGGGGGGCGCGGATCTCGGAATTGCACCAGGCGCAAATAATCCGGAAGTCTTCTTTGGCGAAACTCTGCATGGTAGTGGTCCTCAGCTATTACATCTTATGGGGGTTCTGCTGACCCCGTGCCCACACATTAACCCTTAAATTTTGCTGAATTACGACCGGATATGGACGAGATGTTGCCGCTCGCGCGTACTCCGCAAGCAGCCACCGAAGGCTATAGGACAGATCTACCGCTGGGCCAGTACCACGATGTGATTCAGCACTCCGTCCAGCTTGACGCGCGCAAAACCGAGACTTTGCAACCAGCTCTTGAGCTGGTTGGAGTTGAATAAATGTAAATGTTCCGGATTGTCGTCTTCATGCGAAGGCACGCTGACAATCAGCGAACGGTCACAAACTCGAGACACCTCGGTCAGGGCCCGCAGCGGGTCGGGCGTGTGCTCCAACACCTCTAACATCGTAACCACAGGAAATTCGCGGTCGGCGAAGGGCATCGCTTCCAGCGGGCAGTTGAGAGCCGTTACCCGTGAGAGGCCCCCGCGAGAGAGAGCCTGCAGGTCGGCCACCCGATAGTCGAGCACATCCACGCAGGTTACCTCCAGCTCAGGAAACTCTTCCAGCAGCGGCCACAGGAACACTCCGCGGCCGGTGCCCAGGTCAAGCAGACGCTCGGGAGCCAGCCCGTGCAGAGTGCCCAGCACTTTGCGCACGCGCGGCAACTGATTGCTGCGCTTGAAACGGTGCAGGCGCAGCTCGCCGGCCTGCTCCAGCACCTCCTCATCGGTACCGTCGATGCCCAACTTGCCGCGCACGAAGGCCGCGGCGAAGTGCTCATAGTGATTGGATAAGCTCATGGCCCTCCCAGAGTTCGGGTGGTTCCCAGCGCCGCATCATGCGCTCCACCACGCCGGCCGGCACGGGTCGAGAACGAGCCTGGTTGCGCCGCTCAATTTCGCTCAGGGGAGCTTCCACATAGACCAGGCGCACGTCGGCTTCATAATCAAAGCACAGATCCAGCGTGCGCTGCCGGAGTTGACCACTGAGATTGGTGGCGTTCCAAATAAAGTCGCGACCCGCCCGTAAATGACCCCGCGCCCGCTCGCGAGCCTCCTGAATGACTTCGCCCTGGTCACCGCTGGGAGAGACCTCCAGCTCGTCACGCAGACCGTCCAGCGAGACCACCGGTAACCCCCCGCCGTGTCGCGCGATCCAGTGGTCCTTGCCGGCCGCGGGCAGCCCCGACATCACCGTCACCCGACAGCGCGGCTGGTGGTGGACGACCCGGTGGGGGTCCCCACCGCGACGGAAATAAGTGACGCGACTGTGGTCGTCGGCAAAAGCGGGTGGGTTTTCTCGGGCCAGCTCGGCAAACAGGGAGATCTGGTCCAACAAATGCTGCTGGTCCTGACAAATGCGCCCGCGCGCGTCAGCCCGCGCCAGCAGGGTCAGCAGCTCAGGCCGGCAGCTCAATCCCATCTGCAGGATCTGACGCTCCCAGTCGGGGGCGTCGACCAATCGATAGGGCACCATATGATAGCGCACCAGTTGACAGACCATCTCGCGCAAGCGCGAGTCATAGCCACGCTCATAGAGCAGCTGGCGGGCCATCTGCGAGCCCTTGCGCGCGTGACCGGGGCAGCTCAAGTCCGGCTGCAGACACAAAGGCTTGGCCACGTCGTGCAGCCAGGCCGCCGCTTCCAAGACCTCCCGGTCGCTTGCGCTCAGAGCCTGAAACTCCGGGTCTCCACGCAGGGCCTCCACCACCATGCAGGTGTGGGTCCAGACGTCACCTTCCCCGTGATGCTCCGGATTTTGCGGACATTCCCGCAGGCTGCGCTCCCATTCCGACTTCAGCATGCGAAAAGGTCAACATCGGGCGCCAGGCCGTTGGGCACGATGGGCCGGTCCAACCAGTGACTCTCGCTGTCGAGCACACTGGTCAGAAAGCTGGACCGCACGAATTTATAGCGCTCGAGCACCTGACCCCGCTCCTCCACCTTGATATACAGCCCCTCACTCATCGGGCTGGAATCGGTTTCCCGGCACACTCGCTCCGCATCCAGCCGCAATTCCAGGGCCAGTTGGCGCAACCGAGTCCACCAGTTCTCACTCTTATACAGGGACGGTCTCAAATAGTCGAGCAACTGACGGGGAGCCGGGCCCTCGTAGAGCACCGGCACCGAAACCACCGGAAGCCCGGCCAGCAACTGCTGGCGCCGCGGGGTGTCTAAAAACTCTTTCTCGACCTGGTCCCACACATCAAACTCGCAGAAATAATGGGGCAGTCGGTCGTAGAAAATGGTGTGCTTAGCGTAGAGCCACTCCCCATACATGAGGTAGCGGGAACCCAGCCGCTCCCAGAAGGCCGTCTGGTGCACGCTGGCCCAGGTCTTGAACAAGGCAAAGTGCTTCTCGCGCGCTCCCCCATCCAGAAAGTGGCCGCGACTTTGCAACCGCAGCTCTCCGCCTTCGTCAAAGGAAAGGCCGGCATTGGCTCCGTCCAGCTTTTCTTCCACCACGATCTGACGCCCGGCCAAGGCGGAAAAATCGGCCACGGCCGGCTCGTCCCCGGGCTGGATTCCCGACCCCTCTAAGTGCGGGGTGCGCGGATACTTGAGCATGTCCCTACCAGCACGCAGCCGAGTAAAACGCGAAGGCGGCCCGGTGGCGCTCAAATTCGGGCAGGCTGGTGCGCCCGAAGATGGCCAGTTCGGCCAGTACCTGGCCGGTCAGAGGGGCGAACTTGAAGCCGTGTCCGGAAAACCCGGCCCCGACCACAATACGCGGATCTTCCGGCAGGTGGTCTAGAATAAAGTCTTCCGTGCAGGTGTTGGTGTAGATACATGCATCGTAGCCCACCAGTCGGGCCGTTCCCGACCACTGGCGCTGCACGAACGCCTGCAGGTCCGCGGCCGCTTCCTCGGGCAGGACCTCGCCGATGGGTCGGTCCGGGTCATCCCCATGCGGTCCCGTGCGATGGCGAGCCAATTTAACACCGGGACGCTCGAACTCGGGCAGTCCGTAAAAGCTGTCATCGGCCTGTTCGCCGGCATAGACCCAGACCGGAAAGTCCCCGACCTGAGCGGAAGCCTCGATCTCGAAATAGCCGACGTCCTGGTGAGCCGGTCGCAGGTTGGCCTTAAGACGAGGCACCAGGCGCGAAGTCCAGGGGCCGGCCGTGATTACCAGCCGCTCACACTCCATCGGGCCCCGAGTGGTGTCCAGAAAGATCTGTGGACCCGGGTCGATCAACTGAACCTGGCAGTTGTCCATGATGTGGTCACGCAATTGCTCGGTCAAGAAGCGCATGGTGCGGTCGGCCGCCACGACCGCACAGGTGTGGTCGACCAGCACCCGAGGGCTGTCGGGAAAGAGAAAGGGCGGAAAGCGCAGACGCGCTTCCTCGTCGGTGATTTCCTCCACCGTCACCTCGGGAACGTCACGCAGGCTTTCCTGATAGCGGCCGATTCCCGGCCCGAAAAAAATCCCGGGGTTCTTGTGTAACAGTGGTTGTCCGGCGGCTGCTTCCCAGGCCGGCCAGAGCCGTCCGTGCACCACCTGCATCAGCTCCACGTATTTGGAAGTGCTGTAGGTGGACCGAGTAATGCGAGACCGTCCGTGGGAACTGCCCTGGCCGTGACCCATCGGAAATTGCTCGAGCACGGCCAGGTTGGTCACGCCCTGCTTCAGCAGCGAATAGGCGGTGGCCAGGCCGTTGATGCCCGCCCCCAGCACGACCGCATCAAACCTCAAGGGCCTGCCCCGGCCGATCACTGATCTTGGAAAGCAGTCCGGTGAGGGCCACAAGGATTCCCATCGCCAGAAACATGTCGCCTTCCCCGCACTTGTGGGCGATGACTCCGGCCAGGGCGGCTCCGGTGGCGTTGCCGGCGTCAATGCAGGCGGCGACCAGGCTGACCCCGCGACCGCGTTCTCCCGCCTCTAATCGCTCGTAAGCAAGGGCGTTGAGCAGCGGGTAGACCAATCCGTAGCCTACGCCAGCGGCCGCACCAATCGCCAAGACCATCAAGGTGGAAGGCTGCGCTGCCCACTGCAGAGCTCCCAGACCTCCCGCTCCCAGAGCCAGAGACAACAAACAGGGAGCGACCAGGTTGGAAGCTCCGAATCGAGCGGAAAGCTGTCCACAAAAAGCGCGACCGGCTCCGGCCACCAGCGTCAGCACCACAAACAAGGCCGGCACCGAGCCGACCCCCAGCGACTGCAAATAGGCCGCGGCAAAGGCAAAGAGGCTGCCCACCGCCAGACCAAAGCTCAGCGAACCGACCAGCGGGCCGCGCAGGTTGGAGCGTCGCGCCAGCGTCCAAAGGGAACTGCCTTCGCCGCTTTCCTGCACCACGTCGCGCACCGCGTCGCGAAGAGACATGACCAGCAGCAAGGCTACGCCAAAAAGCGCGGCCGCCGCAATAAAAACATGGCGATCGTCATAGGGAGGCTGAGAACCCCGAATCAAACTGGCCGCCACCGGTCCTACCAGACTGCCTCCCAGCGCCGCCAGGCCGAAGTATCCGAAAATGGCGTGCATTTTCTCTGGAGGAGCGTGGTCGGAAACCCAGGCCCAGGCCGAGGTGAGATAAAGGGCAAAGCCCGCACCCTGCAGCACCCGCAGCGGAAAGATGTACTGCACATGGGGCGGCACGAAGGCATAGCCGAGCGAGGCCGCGATCAGTAGCAAGATACCCCAGCGCAGAAAAGGCATTCGGCCGCGCTTGTCCAGTTGCGGTCCCAACCAGGGTTGCAGAATCACGCTGATGATCCAGAAACCGCCCTCGCACAGTCCCACATGATACTCCTGCAGGTCGTGTGCCAGCAGATAGGGATTGAGGAAGATAAAGAAAGTGGACGCACCCATGCAGGCCATGTTGACCAGCAGCATCCGCTTCAGCGCGTTGCTCATTCGCCAGTCGGCTCAGAGGCATCCGGTTGCCTCGGGGTAATCAGGCGCATAAAGGCGGGCAGCAGGACCAGCGAAGTGACCACGTTGGCTCCCACGCCGGCCGTCATCAGAAAGCCCAGCGAAGAAATGCCCTGGTGGTTCGCCATCATCAACGTGCCGAATCCCGCCATGGTGACGCAGGCGGAAAGGGCGATGGCCGGACCGGTAGAGTGGCTGAAGATGCCCTCATGGGGGTTGACCAGCAGTCGATGCACCACGTGCACGCCAAAAATCAGGCCGATGCCCAGAATCAAGGGCAACGCCATGAAGTTGGCCGGGTTGAATTGCACATGGTAATAGGCCATCAGGCCGAGCATCCAGATCACGCCCACGACCTTCGGCAGCAGAGCAAGTAAAGTATTCTTTAAATTTCGAAAATGTATGAGCAGGATGATAGCAATGGCGCCGAGCGCATAGCGTCCGCTGAGCTCGAAGGCCCGCTTGAGGGACTCTGTGTGGTAGTAGACCATCACCGGCGTGCCGATGACGGTCGGATCGACCTTCTGAATCTGGTCCACGAAGACGCGCAACTCATCGCGGTCCCAGGGGTTCTTCTTGGGATAGATGCGCAGCAAAATCTTGCCGGTCTGCCCGATACTGCGCAGCTTGATGGCCTGGGGCAGGCTGTCGAGCGACAGAGGCTGATCGGCCCGCTGCTCCTTCATAAACTCCAGCATCTTGCGCAGATCGCCGTAAAGATTGGTCTGGAAGGCGGTGACGCTGTCGGAAATCGGACCGGCGCCCATCTTCTGCAGAGTGGCGAAAAGCGTGTCCAGCACCTGCTTGAATTCCTTGGCCTCGGCTCGCACCTTGGGGTCTGGCGACTGAATCAGCTTGGGATAGGCTTCGCGGAAAGTCGACTCGAGCAGCATAAAGCCGTCGGCCATCTTCATCAGCCCTTTGCCGGTGCCGCTCTGAGCTGCGTCCTCGGTGTTGGGCAGCGGAATCTTGGCCATCAGGGCCACGATCTGACGCAGCACGGGTGCCTTCTGTTCGTAGCCCTTGGGCACCAGCGGCACCACCGACTCCACTTTGGCCACCGAATGCAGCGCGGAGAACTGCTCGGAGAGCTTCTCGGCGTGAGGAATGTCGTCGGCCAGGGCTACCGCGAACAGCACTCCGCTTTCGGCATTGATCAGCTTGAGTTCGGTCTGCACCGACTGCAGCGCGGGCGACTGCAAATGCAACAGGTTGTAGTCAAAGGTGACTTCCGGGAGATGGATCAGCGACCAGGCCGTAAACAGCGTGCAGAAGGCGGTCGTGAAGCCTGGATAGGCCATGAAGACGTCTTCCAGGCGCGCCAAAACCCAGGCCCAGGCGGGACGGGGGTCTTCGTTGGGTTCGCCCTTACGCCGTTTCTCTTGCAGAAAGATCAAGGCCGGCAACACGCTGCCCATGGCCAGGAAGCTCAACAGCACGCCGGTTCCGGCAATCATCCCCAACTCGGCTACGCCGCGGAAGTCGGTCAGACAGATGGCCCAGAAAGCGATGGCGGTGGTGATGGCGCCGGTCATATTTTCCACGCCGGCGTGGCTCATGGTCTCGTACATGGCTTGATAGGGCTCGTGGCCTTTGGCCCGCTCTTCTTCATAGCCGTAGATGAAGTGAATGCCGAAGTCGGTGCCCAAACCGATCAGCATCGTGGCGAACGTCACGGTCAGCAGGTTCAAGTGGCCGATGGCCAGGGTGGTGAAGCCGAGCGTCCAGCCCATCGACAGAGTCAGCGCGAACAGGGCCATGGCCGGCCTCCAGGCGCTGTTGAAAGACAGCGCGAACATCACCACCACCAGGATCAGGGACCACAGAGTGGCCCGCAGCGAGTCGGAAATAGACGATTCCATCTCGTCCTGGTCCAGCACCAATTCGCCGGTGATGCCGATGTTGAGCTCCGGGTAGGCCGGCTTGAGGTGCTTGACCAGCTGGCGCAGATAGGTGATGGCCCCGCCCGTGTCTTCGGTGGGGCGGGCCAGGATCAAGTGGATGCGGTCGTTGGCCATGGTGTTGTAGAAAGCCGTGCGCGTGGCTTCCTTCATAATGTCGTGGCCTTCCTCGGCCGGTCCGTCTTCGGGACTGGAGAAGAAAGCCGAGGCCCAGGGCGATTCATACTGATAGCGCCCGCGCGTCTGCAGCGACTTGACCAACTGCCCCAGAATCGAGTTGAGCACCGGCAACATCTCTTCCAGGTCCTTGGTGGTGGAAGCCAGCAGTTTGCCCACATCTCCCTGATCGGAGAGGGCCGAGACCATGCCCTGGGCTTTGGCCAGAGAGTCGCGCAACTTGATCAGGTCCGGCAGGTCGAGATACTGCAGCGCTTGCTTGCGCAAGAAAGGCAGTTCCACTTTGACAAAGACGTCCGAGTAGAGTTCCGGCTTGGCTTTCAGGCGGCGAGCCACTTCGTCGGCAAAGCTCTCGCGCTGGGCGATGGAACCGCCGTCCACCACCATCAGCAGCTCTTCGTTGTTGGGGAACTCCTGGTTGAACTTGTCCGAAAGGGCGCGGAACTTCTCGTTCTGGTCCACCAGCGCGGCGCGGTCGGTGAGAAACTCGAGTTTGGCGGCCGAAAAGGCCAGGCTGCCCACAAACAACAGTACAGCCAGCGTTAGAACCTTCCAGGGACCCTTGTAAGCAAAGTCTAGAAGGGCCTTAAGAAGGAGAAAACTCCAACCGCCGTGCTCTTTCTGTTGGGACATGAACGTTCATCGTGCCCAGTTTAGCCTTTGCAAAACATATTTTCGTTACTGGAGAGGTTGAAGAATCTTCCATACGAACAAATGCTCGTTATGTTGCAAGCTATTCAAGAAAAACAGGGTCGGCCTCTGTCGATCCGAGCCTTTGCCGAGGCAGCCGAAACCAGCCCCAGGCGGATTCGCAGGTTGATCCGTCAGGGTCGCCTGCGCACCCTGGAGAATCAGGCGGGTGAGGTGCGTATTCCGGAAACGGAGCTTGAACGCCTTTCAAAGTGGAAGGACCGGCGCCGCCTCAGTCACTCCATGGAGCTGACGGCCATCTCGATGGAGATGGAGCCCTCGCGCACCACCCTTCGGGCCGTGAAGCGCGATGATCCGATCGCCGAAACCTACGCGATGCAGATTCCTCTGCCCCGCCACGAAGCCGCCATGATGCGCATCGGCTATCTCGAATCCGAACTGGCCGTATGCAAGCGCATGCTGGAAGAAGGCAAAGACCGCGAGACCCTGCTGCGTGAGAACTGCCAGGAAGAACTGGAACGCGCCGAGCTGGCCGAGACTCGCCTGGAAGACATCCAGGACAAGCTGATCCAGACCGAATTCAAACTGGAAGAAATGCGCTCTCAGGTCATCGAGAGCAGCTTCCAGGCGGTCAAACTCCAGGAAGAAGTCAAAGAACTGCGCGACCGGCTCATGAGCAGCTGGTTCAGCCGTGTGGTGGAAGCCTGGCGCACCAAGAAGAGCTAGTCAATTTAGGGGGGACGGAAGTTAGTGGGCGAGAAAACCTGGCTATGGATGAACCTGATTTTTTGGGCCTGGCTCATGCGTGGCTGGACGGCGACCCACGTAGCGCGACTTTACGCGAAACCGACCCGGAGCGGCACGCAAAGCTTGTCCTGAAGCTGGCGCACGCCCTCGAACAACGTCGAGCCACGGCGGAGAAGCCCATCGACGACAAGGACGCCTTGATCGTGACCGTTCCCGAAGAACGCTTCACGCCCAGGGGCCTTGATGAAAACGCCATGGACCAGCTCGAAGCCCACGTCCAAGAACACATGGACAAATTCCCCGAAGAAGAGCGCGCCCCGGAGTAACCTCCCCCTGGGAGGCCCCGGGAGTGCCTATCGGGTGACCACCCAGAACAGGTCGGTCTCCCAACGCTCGCGATGGCTCTGGCTGGTCTCGCCGATGCGCCGCACTTCATAGAAACGCTGACCCGGCTTATAGCCTTGGGCCACGATCCATTCGCGAACCCGCCTCCGCTCGGTCGGCAGTTGGGCATAATCTCCCGTCACCACCATCCAGGCCGCGCTTCCGTCGGGCAGGTAAAGCGGTGACAATCGCTTCGGACCCGGGGCCTTTTCCGGCAGCAGCATACCCACTTCCAGAGCCCGCCCATCCTCGGCGTAGAGCAGCACCTGGCGCCCGTTCATCCCCTGAGACTCGACCTCTGCCGTCACCTCGGCCAGCACATCTTCGGCCGTCTCACCGGTCCTGAGCTTGCGACCCCAAAAGAGGCGCTCCGGACCGAACACCAGCTGAGGATTGGCCCGGGGGGTCCGGCTAACTCCGGGCGTCGCGCTCGGCACGGGGGCCGGCTTCATTCCCCACAGCCCGGCAGCTAGCCCCAACACCACCAGAATCCACCAGGGTCTGGACCGGCGCGGTGCAACCAGCGGAGTCAGAAGCGCCTCGCGCATGGAGCGGGCGTCCGGGTAGCGCAGCTGAGGTTCCAGCTGCAGCGCTGTATCCACCGCCAGGGCCAGTTCGGGAGCGAGGTCGGGTCGGTGAAAGAGAATTGGCTTGCTGCTGCCCATCTGAATTTCTCGCCCGGTCAGCAGGACGTAGTAAGTCGCCGCCAACGCATAGAGATCCGAGCGAGGGGTCGCTTTGCCCAGCAGTTGCTCGGGGGGACAAAACATCATTGTGCCGGCCGTCGTCTGGGTCTCTTCGTTCAGGCTGCGAGCCAGCCCAAAGTCAACCACCATCAGTCGTCCCCCGTCTTGGGAGCGAATCAAGTTGCCGGGCTTGAGATCCCGATGGATCATGGCCGGGTCGAGGTTGTGCAGGTAGTCCAGAACGGCCAGCACCTCCAGCAAATCCGCGTGTGCCTGCTCCCCACTCAAGGATCCGATCTCCGCACTCAGATTGTGACCGGCCACGTAGTCCATCACCAGATAATGCAAATCGTCCTGCACAAAGAAGTCCCGCACCTTGGGAATCCCCGAATGCTGCAACTTGCTCAGAGTGGTTGCCTCTTCGCGAAAACGCCGAGTGGCCCACTCATCTTGCGACGGATGCATCTCTTTGACCGCGCACAGGCCTTGCAGTCTCTCGTCGAAGGCCAGGAAGACCGAGCCCATGCCTCCGGATTTGATCGCCTCTTGAATTCGATAGCGGTCCTGTAGCCGCGCCCCCACAGCCACCATTTTTCAGGGCACCCAGAACTGCTCGAACACCCCCCGGCGCTGTGCCGGGTCCTCCGCCTTCTGCTGCCACTTCTCAAAGTGACCGTAAATGTCGCAGAAATACTGGCGGAAGAAATCCGCGTCGTTGCGCAGGCGATCCAAGAAGCTGTCGATATGGTCCGGCTCCAACTGGTAGTCGATGGTCCATTCGGGATGCTGGATATAGTGGAGCGTGTATTCGACCCGCTCGACCCCCCTGTCATCGACCTGCCAGCGATAGTCGCGCCAGTTGCTCTGGTAGCCGTATTTGGTAGCCAGGGCTCCCCCGGTCAAGATCGGGATAGGCCGGGCCGGTCGCATGGCCTGCACGTGATTGCGGTGCATATGCCCGCACACGAACATCACCTGCCCCGGGTAATCGCCCAACACCTGGTCCAGCTCACGAAGATATTCTTCCTTCCAGCCCGGCTTTCCCAGATAGAGGTCCCAACTGGGAGCGATGTGACAGAGAATGACCACCGGCTGCTGGGATTCGCCCAGCGTCTGACGCAACCATTGAAAGGTCTGCCGGGCTTGCTCGGGTGCTTCGGGAGTCTTATTCAAAGGCGAAAAGATCTGAGAGTTCAGACTCAACCAGCGCAATCCGCCCAACTTGCTGGGAGAGATTCCGTTGCCCAACTCATTCAGGTAATTGCGTTCCCCAAACGTCTCCTGGAACGCGTGCCACTGCGCCTTCAAATCCGCCGGCTGAGTCTGATAGTTGTGACCCACGTCGTCGTTGCCCGGCGTCAGGAAAATTTCACCCTGATACCCTTCGAGAGCCTTGCGCCAGCGTTGCATGTCCAGCATGATGCGCGCGTCAAATTCACTCTTATCCAAGCTGTTATCCCCATGGTCGCCGGTGAGCAAAATGGCCTGGGGCTTTAAAGCCAGCCCCTGCTCGGTGGCTTCCTTGAGGGCCTCCAGCCAGAAATGCGGTCCTCCCGAATGCAGATCGCTGAACTGCACCAGGCGCAACTCCTCGGCCGAGACTCCGGCCCCCAAAGACAACAACAACCCACCGGTCAATAAAGCACGCAACATAGCAACCCACCTTTGCGCCAAGGCCATCAGAACCTGTCGCCACAGGAGCGGACCCCACCCTCGCGGAAACCCGAACCCCATGTTAGAGCAGTTCTTCGCGGCCCAATCCGACCAGTCCAACTCCCCGCTGACCCTCAAGCTACAGAGCACCCTGGACCAACACTTTCAAGGGCCCGTCGAACTGTCCGATCTGCTCTACGCCCTGCAGTCCGAATGCCAAATTGTCCAGGAAGCCATGCAGGAGCCACCCGACGGCAAGGCCGGCGAACACTATCTCAAGGCGCTCGACCTCTACGGACAGGCTCTATGGATGGTGGGCAAGGAACTGGAAACGACCGGGGAGTTGCCCGAAGAAGTCGAGACCAGGGCATACGAATTGACCGGCCAGGCCGACCGAGCTTTTCACGACTTCGAGTTCGAAGCGTCTCAGATCAAAGAGGCTGAGAACGAGGCATAGACCGCACCTGGATCACGCCGGGAGAAGAACGAACTTCGTCGATGGTCAGACCCACATTGGGCGGCAAATAGCCTTTCACGTCGACCACGAAAGCCCCGTCCTCCTCTTGTTTCACGTTCATCTTGGACATCTGGTCGGCGGCCAGGGAAGCGAAAAGATTGGTCATCAATTTGGGCACCGGTAGCCACCCGCCCACCCGAGTCTTCTCCAGATCGAAGCGCAGTTTGGTGCCCCCGGCGGCCGAGACACGTCCCTCCACCGCAAAGCCCACATCAAAAACCTTGGTCGAGATGCCCTTCAGGCGCAGACGTCCTTCGGATCCGACCTCCAGGCTCAGATCGCGAAGGCCATCCACTTTCTGACGGCGAAGCACATCGTTGATGGCCTTCTGGTTCAAACTCATGTCGATGGTCTGAACTTCCATCGGGAACTTGGCGAACCGCGCCAGGTCCGGCATCTGCACGGTACCGCCGGCCACCGCGCTCACGTCCAGCAGTTCCGGCACCAACTTGCCCAGTCCGGGCATCTTCACCTGAAGCTCGTCGATGCGTAAATCCGCCCCTTGCAGGCCCCGCAACGTCACCTGATCCTTGCTCGGATCGATGTGAATCCCGTTGAGCTGCTGCTTCAGGCGCCGATTCTCGGCCAGCAGCTGGTCGTACGACGGCTGCGGCCCTCCCCCGATAGGTTGCATAATCGTCTATTCCCTTTACCCGAACTTTACCCTCCGCTTAACTGCGGCAAGCTCCAGGCAATGCCGCCCGAGCATACTGCAAGCACACCAAAGACACGTGGAGGAACGAATGATACAGTTCAATATGAACCTCGGAATCGGTCAACAGGGCGGAAGACCTCAGGGCCCCCCGCCGCCGCCCCCCAACGGTCAGGGCGGACCGCCTCCCGGCCCTCCGCCGGACGGCTGCCAGTTCGGCCCTGAAGCTCAGGGGCATCGCGGCCATCACCACGGTCATCATCACGGCCCGCCCCCTCCGCCCCCCGGCGGCGGAGGCTTGCAGAACCTGCTCCAAGGCCTCGGCAACAACTTCTAAAGCCTCGAAAAGACCGGCAGTCCCAAGCGGACTGCCGGTCTTTTTATTTACTTCCCCTGAAATTATCCTGAACCGCCTGTACCTCAGTTAACATTTTTCTAACTAGCAGGGTGGGGCTAAAGTGCTCCGGCGGGACCAATACCCTCTTAATGATAACGGCGGCGTCGTGCTCTCTCGATTCTGGCCATTCCCTTGGCGAGGCGCTGATTCTTCGTCATACCGCCCTCAAATGGCTTCAAATCAGGGGTTG
>JAFKGI010000025.1 GCA_017307785.1 Vulcanimicrobiota bacterium
GCCAACTTCCACCATCTGCACCTGATCTACACGCTGGCTTTCCTGATCAGCCCGAGCGGCTCCAAGCTCTTCTTTTTCCGGATGACCCTGGTGGTGACTTACTTCATGAGCGGCCTGATCAAGCTAACCCCGTCCTGGCTGTGGGGGGAATACTTCAACTCCATTCCAGGAAAGCTGCCGCTACTGCCCCAGAATGAGACCCTGGTTCGCCTGGCTCAACAGTCCATCATCGTGCTGGAGTTAATTCTGCCCTGGGCCTGGTTCTTGCCTCAGCGCGCTCCCCGCCTGACCGTCTGGGGACTTTACATCCTCTTTCACCTCTACTCCGGGGTGCTCGTCGGCTTTAAATACACCAGTCTGATGATGCCCCTGATTGTGGGGGCCTTTCTCGATTTCCGCGAGCCGATTCAAGCCGGCTATCGGTTTCAAAGGTCCCATCTGCGCTGCTGGATTTTCGAGGCTCTGCTGCTACTTGGCGGCTTCTATCATTTTTTGATTCCCGGCGACACTCGACTGACTCACGAAGGCAAGTATTTCGGCGTTTTCATGTTCGACGCCAACCGAGCGGTAGACTTTCGCGCCGAGATCGTCAAGGGGGAGCACAGCTATGTCTTCACACTGCACCGCCCCTGGCGCAACGGCGCCATCCTGGAAGACGGAAGTCTGGAGCCGGCGGACGAGCCGCAAATGGAGATCGCCGTCTATCAGGGATCTGAGTTGGTCCGCCAGTATCGGCCCAAAGGAACCATTAAGGAAGGCGAAGAGCGAGATCTGGTTTTCAATCCAAGACTGCTCACCTCGGCCCAGGTACGCACCTTTGGCGATCCCTATCTTTACTATTTCTGGGCCAAGGAGCTCTGCGGTCGGTATCATCCGGACCATCTGAAGCTAGAAATGTGGGAACAGCTGGATGGCCACCGAGAACGAGCCAAGCTGATCGACATCGAGGACTTCTGCCAGGGCGACTATCGATACAGCGGCTGGGGTCGCAACTCCTGGATTCTTCTACCCGGACCGGAAATGCCCGCCAGCTACCGCTGGCCTTAAGCAGGTGTCGCCGGCTGGAAGCGGTATTATTGAGAGATGAAAAGCCTGGCGACGCCTCTCGCGACCGTTTCTCTCTTCGTCCTCTGTCAGGGTGCTCGATTGCTTCCGCATCCCCCCACAGTCCCGACGCACAGGCCCGTTTTTGCGCGACCAGCACACGCTGAGCCGGCCCAGCCGACGAAATTAGGCAACGCTCTCAAACTGGCGGCCTTCTCGCTGCTGGCCGCGCCGCCGGTCCCCTACCCCGCCCAACCCGTTCCCGACGCCGCCTGGTCTCTGCTCGGCATTGGCACCGCCGACATGGAGGGCAGCTTCGACTCCGGAAGCTACTACGAAGACATGGGCGGCGGCGGAGGCGGTGGTGGCGACGACGACGATGATGACGACGACGATGACGACGATGATGACGATGACGACGACGACGATGATGACGACGATGACGATGATGATGACGACTCCGACCCGTTCTAGGTCAGTCGGAGTGGGTCAGAAAGCTCGTTTGTAGTTCGCGCTGGCCGTTGTGCCGTCCGGGCGCGTGTGAGTGATCCTCAGATCGTCCCCCTGAATCCCCGGTGCGATCTCAAAACGCAACTTGCGGTTGGCTTTTTTACGCCGAAAAGTGGTTAGAGAAATCGTCTGGCCTTCAACGGTGAAGGTACCGGCCTCGCGAATTTCCTCTAAGGGTTCCCCTTTGCCCTCTTTTTTGGGGTGGAGCCAGCGCACGGCCACAAAGCTACCCCAAGGAGTAAACTCGAAGGAATTGACGTGATGCGTCCCCTTGCGCGTCCACTCCCAGCGCCCCATCAGGCGGGAATCTTGGAGCGAAGCCTCGGGCGCGGTGCGGTGATATTCGGCCACCTTCTTGTCGGGGCCGGTCACCTGCAGGGCGTCCTTTTCCAGGTGTAGCTTCCACAGTCCGGCGGAACGACTACGCTTGGTGGAGTTCAAAGCCACGAACTGGGGATTGATTTCAGCTCCTCGGGCCGTATAGCTGCCGATCAGCGCCTCGCCCTGATTGACGATGGCTAGAGTGCCTTTCTCGGTTAATTCCACCCAGTGATTCTCGTCCGAACCGGCCCAGTGTCCCACGGCTTCGGCCGTGCGCTTGGAAGAACCGGTCGCCTCGGCGGCGGGGGCATTGCTCGAGCCGGAGCGACAACCGCAGATCAAGCCGAGACAGGCGAGCCAGACCCCTAAAGTACGCAAGCGACTACTCATGGAAGACAAGCTTTCCTGATGTACGATGGGATTCCTGGCGCCAGGGAACGCCTCAACGGTAAACGAATCAGTCTTACGATGCGCTATCGCTTTACCGCCCGCTCTGTCGAGGGCGAGACCAAATCGGGTTACCTGGAGGCGCTCGACCCCACCGAGGCACGCCGTCAATTGGAGCGACGTAAGCTTCAGCTGCTTCAACTCGACGTCGAAGAAAGCGCGGCCCCGGTCCACGTGGCGGTCAAGAGCGAGGCCCGACCCAGCCCGCCCCCACCGAAACGCCCGCTGCGCGAGAACGGGCTATGGAGTCAGATCGACCGGCGCAAGATGATGTTCCTGCTGGTCTCGATGGTGGTCAGCTTTCTGGTCCTCTCTTGGGCGGCAAGACTGTTCTTGGGGGAGAAAACCTACAAAATCCAGCTGACCGGCCATTTGGCACTGATCAGCAAGCAAGAGTTGGATGCGGATTACATGGACCGGGTCCAGCTAGGACTCCGTCTTCAACAGCCCGCATGGCAGATCAATCGAAACGGAACGATCGGCGAGAAGGGCAGCGACGGCCGCTACCACAGCATCGGAGAAAAGGCCAAGGTTCAGTTCGAATCGACCGCCGATGGCGACTATCAGTTCAATGCCGAGGTAGGCCTGCCGAGCGCTCCGACCGCGTTGGTCTTTTTTGTAGAAGCGCCCGGATTTATGTCTCGCTGGATGGAGGTAAAGCTAACGCCCGGAAAAGAGCCCGCCTCTCTGGTCGGCGCCCTCAAACCGATGACCGTGAAACGGCAGAAGCGGCGCGCGTCGGTGGTGGGAGGAGCGGCGCAACCGACTCCGGGTGCGCCCGCCACTTCCTCGCTTCCGAAATATGACCCCGACGCTCCAGAACCCCTCGAGTAAAGGTCTTTAGCCCTGCCAACCCAACCGCGTCACGAGATGCACAGACTTCCACTTGCCACCGTGCTCCCAGGCAACCTCCACCGTGACCGTCTTCAGGCCAGGGTTGTCGGGAGTAGGATTGTCGGCCACGTAGGTCTTGTAGTAAAAGGCGGTGTCAATCGACTGACCGTCCGCGAAGTGTTTGGCCATAAACGGCGGGTTGTCTGCCGTGTCCTCTTTCACAGTGTAGCCCATCGAGAGCTTCTCCTCCATGACCTGTTCGGCCCAGAAGGTCGCCACCAGCGTCTCGCGGCTCTGAGCCGTGGCCCGAGCGTGCATGGCCCAGACGCCAAAGAGACAGACGGAAATGCCGCACAGGAGCACGGCTGCGATAAGACATTCCGCGATGCTAAAGCCACGTCGCATAAGCTGTGATCTTCCGGAAGGCAAGCATAAGTCCTCGCGCGAATCAAGCAACCATGAAACGCAAGGGCTACTCCCTGATGGAACTGATCGCCGCCCAGGCGGTGTTGGGAGTCTGCTTGCTGGGCATCGCCTCGTTGGTCCGCGCCGGTTCTCGCTACATGATGGTGACCAACGCCAAGACCGAGCTGCAAAAAAGCGCTCTGTTGACGATCCGGCACATTGTTCAGGAGTTCCAAGAAACGAACGACGGCTCGTTCACGACGGGCACCAGCGCAGCCGTGCCCACGACCCAGTCGCACTACGGAGTCGTCTTTGCCAGTCCTCGCGATCCAAAAGACGGCAGCGTCAACTACGACCAGGGTCGACTGGTCTGGTGCAAGTACGTCTGCTTCTACAAGCGCGACATCAATGGCGTACCCTCCATTGTGCGCACGGTGGCCAAACTCGATCCCAAGGTCCCCTATCCCCCGCCATGCGACGCCCTGGATACCTTCCTGCTGAGAGATTACGGCATCACGGTGGTGGCCGACCACATCACCACCTTCGAGTGCTGGAAAGCCTCGGCCAATCTGCTGATCTTGCTGCGCGCCGACCTGCCTTCGAACTACGGTAAGAACTACGGCTTTCAGGTCGAAACGCAGGTCTTCGCGCGCAACTAGCAGAACTTAAGCAGCATGCGTCGGTCACGCCGGACTCTCGGCTTTGCAGTGGTAGCCCTGGTTCTCGTCATTGCCTTCATGTTTGTGCTCATGACCGCGGGCACCGGAGACTCGGTCAATCTGGGCCTGCGCAACGCGACTCGCGGCACCCTGGAACGGCGCACCAACTACGGCGCCTATGGCGCCATGCAACTTGGACTGGACGAACTCAACAAGAACTACACCTACAGTTGCGACATTCACGGAATCGCCGTTCCCGGAGATCCGGAACTGGTTTTTGATCTTCGGATCTGCAACAACTACAACAACGCCCTCTCCCCCAATCCGCCGACCGGAGTGAACGGCGAGGTTCCCAACGGGATGGTTTACATCGAATCCAAGTGCGACTTACGCGACTATGTAGGCCAGTACACCACCAAAGTCTACAGTAAGGCCGCGCTGGGCAAATACGAGAGCAAGTCCACCATCGTAGGGACCGACCAGATCACGATCACCAACTCGACGGTGGACGCCTATTACGTCGACTCAGCCACCAACACTCTCCGGCCCTATTTGAAAGGCGTCATTCAAACCAACAGCGTGCAGGCTGGCGGCCTCACGATGGCGGGTCCCAACACTTTCATCAAGTCGGGCCTGATGTGGGGACCCAAAGGGCAGCCCTCGGTCATTAGCGATCCCGGGCCTCCTGCCGTCACCTGGACATCCGACCCTCCCGGTTACGCCGTAGAATCAACTCAGGTCCAGCGCGTCCCCCGCTTCCGCCCTCCCCGCAACCCGAGCGACGCTCTGGGTCCTGGCGGCACGGTGGCCAACTACACCGCGCCGACCACGATCAGTGCAGCCAATTTCAAATCTATCAACGTATCCGGAACGACGCTGACCCTCAACCAGGGTGAGTATTTCGTGGCCGGCAACCTGACGCTGACCAACTCCGACCTGGTTTGCGCGGGCGCCACCGGTGCAGCGCCATGCGATATCTACGTGGGCGGCAACGTGACTATCGACAATAGTCGGGTGAACTGGGCCAACCGCCTGGGCCAGGCAGATCCGACCAACTACCCGAATCTGCTGGTCGCTCCGGCTCCAGGTGCTCTGGACATCACGCAGTTGGGTCAACAGGCCGTGTTAGGGCCTCGCACGCTGCGCATTTTCTTCGTAGGCAGCGGTGCGCCTCGTTACAAAGACTCGACCTTCATCGCTCGCAACAACTCCAAGCTCTCGCTGGTTGCGGCGGGTAAGGCCATGAAAACGGAACTGCGGTCCGGCACGGAAGCCTGGGGCGGCTTCAAAGGAGCACAGTTCCTGATGACCGACTCGATGCTCCACTATCACAAGACCAATTAGGTTTCGTGTAGCACCAATCGGTAGCCCACGCCCGCTTCCGTGACCAACAACACCGGACGCGCCGGTTCGTCTTCGATTTTGCGGCGCAGGTTGCTGACGTTGACGCGCAGGGTGTGCAGGTCTTGTTCCAGGTGGCCCCAGACTTCCTGAATCAGCTTGGTGTGAGTCACCACTTTGCCGTGATGGCGGGCCAGCACGCGCAGGATGTCATACTCGGTGGGCGTGAGTGCGACCGTCTGGCCGTGACGGGTGACTTCGCGGTTGGCCAGGTCCAGTTTTAAAGGTCCGGTTACCACGGTGGGCTCGTCGGTGGTCTGTTGCACCCGACGCAGGGCGGCGCGCAAGCGGGCCGTCAGTTCGTTCAGCCCAAACGGCTTGTTGAGATAGTCGTCGGCTCCGGCGTCCAGCGCCGCCACCTTGTCGCTCTCGCGGTCGCGCACCGAGAGAATGATGATGGGCACGGAGCACCACTCGCGCAGCACGCGAGTCACCTCCACACCATCCAGGTCGGGTAGACCCAGGTCCAGCAAAATCACGTCGGGACGCGACTGGGCCACCATCTCTATGGCCTCCTGGCCCGTGCTGGCCTCGCGGATTTCGTAGCCACGACCGCTCAAGCTGGCTTTGAGAAAGCGGCGCACGGCCGGTTCGTCGTCGACCACCAGGGCGCGAATCTGGACGCTCACGGTCGAGCCACCGGCAGGGTGAAACAAATGCGCGCTCCTCGTTCCACTCCGGCATCAAGCCAGATGCGCCCTCCCTGAGCTTCGATGAGCCCCTGACAGATAGAAAGCCCCAGGCCGCTGCCGCTTTCGGCCGGCGAATTCTTGGCTCGGTAAAATCGTTCGAACACCTTGTCTCGTTCGGCCTCGGCCACGCCCGGCCCCTGGTCGTGAACCGAAATCATGACAAAATCACCCTGATCTTCCGCGGCCACTTCGAAGGGAAGGTTCGGTGCATACTTGCGGGCGTTGTCCAGCAAATTGAAAAGCACTTGCTGAGTCAACAGGAAGTCGCAATGCACCAGGGGCAACTCCTCGGGCAACCGCAAGTTGGCGATGGGCACGATGGAGAGCAGGTCCTGGACGTCCTGAGGCTGCCCGGTAATTCGCAGGAACCCCGCGTCCAATTGACTCATCTGCAGCAGGTTGCCGACGATGCGGTTGAGCCGGTGCGCTTCGCCCAGGGCATTCTCCACCAACGCCTTGCGGTCGTCGGCCTCCAGAGGCATCTCATGCTCATCGCGCACCGCCTGCAAAGCTCCCATGATGGAGACCAGCGGAATGCGCAGATCGTGAGAGACGGAATTGATGAGCGCACTCTGCAAACGCTCGGTGGCCGCCAGAACCTCCGCCTGGGAAGCCTTGTGGGCCAGGCCGAGCCGCTCCAAGGCAACCGCCGCCTGGAGAAGAAAGGACTCGAGCAACTCTTGCTCGGAAAGCTGCAACCCCTCGTGGCGATGCAGAATCAGCACGGCCAGAGTCGGTCCGGGTCGGCTCACCACCGGCAGGCAGGTCACCTCCGACTCGGGCAGAGTATCGGTGCCTCGCCCGGCCGGGACTCCCTTCTGCCAGGCCCAGCGTTCCGCCTCGGAGGGATCCTCGGCCGCCATACGCACCTCAGCCTTCGGGTCAATACGCAACTGAGCGTGCTTCTCCAGAGACTGCCTCACCTCGTCCAGGCTTTGACTGGAGCTGAAATCTCGAGAGAGATCGAGCAGAGCAATCGTCTGTCCTTCGCGCAGTCGAGCCGAGAGCGCTTGTTCGCGCGCCCGCGCGGTCAGCGAACTGATGACGAGAGAGACCAGGAGCAGGGCGATAAAGGTGACCACATACTCGCCGTCCTGCACGGCGAAGGTGTAGTAGGGCGGCACAAAATAAAAGTCAAAGGCGGCCAGACTGAGGGTGCAGGCCCAAAAGGCGGGACCTCGCCCCAGACGAAAAGCGATGGCGCACACCAGTGCCAGATAGATCATGACCAGGTTGGTGGGGGCCAGATAGCGGCTCAAAAGCGCGTTGATCAGGGACAAAACCAGCACTCCCAGGGTGCTCCAAGCATAGGCGGAGATGGGAGCGGTCGGCCTATCGACCGGGGGGGCTTCGGCCGGGCTCTCGGCACTGATCACCGAGATATGAATCGACCCACTGGTAGCAATCAACTGGTCCACCAGGTCGGGAGTGAGACGGGCCCACCAACCCCGACGCGGACCTTTGCCGGCCACGATCTGGGTGATTTTGTGTTCCTGAGCGTATTCGATCAGTCGAGCGGCCACGTCGCTGCCGGCAACCTGCTCGGTGAAGGCTCCCAGAGACGAGGCCAGACGCAGGTGAGCAGCCACCCGTTCGCGGGCATCAGGAGTCAGGGCCTCCACCCCCTCGACCGAGACGGCCCGCCACTCGGCGTTGAGCGCGTCGGCCAGGCGACAGGCCTGACGAATCAACCTCTCCGACAAAGGGCTGGGCCCGACCGCAACCAGCAGGCGCTCGCGCACCGAGCCCTGCTCTTCAACCCGATTGGCCGCGAATCGCAGAGCCAGTTCGCGCAAAGCCGGCAGGCCCGGCCCCGGCTGATCCAACTCCTCGACGGGCAGGTCGATCAACTGCAGCGAATCAGCGCTCTTCAACCAGGCGTCGGGCACGGCCTCGCGCACGGGCAGCCCGGTCAGGCGAGCCACCTCGTCCCTCAGACTCTCGACCTGCTGCACTTCCAGGCTGGCGAAAACGTCGATGCCGGCGGCCAGCAACTCTTCGGCGTCCTGATAGCGCCTGGGGTGTCGACTTCCGGGCGGGTTGGCTCGGGCCAGTTGAGTCAGCAACACCACCTCGGGCCGCAAGCGCAGGCAGGCGTCCAAATCCAACTCGCCGGGAATGCTTTCAAACTGCACCCGTCGGCCGGCTTCGCGCTGTTTGACACCCGCGCGCAACAAGGCCTCGCCCTTGCCTACCCCGGGCGCATACCCCAAAAAGATCCTGAGCTTGCCACGAGCCACCGTCATTGCGGACTACTTCCGCACGGATGCCCTAATGCCCGTTGACGGCGAAGCTGACCTTTGAGAATCCGCTACTTCAAACCGTCCAGGGCCTGGTTCAATTCGGCCACGTTGACGCGCTCGTGACCCAGGACGCCGAAGGTTCTGGGCTGCACGTGGGCGCGCACTAACTCGTCCAGGCGAGCCGGTGCCAGGCCGCGAGCGGCGGCCACGCGCGGCACCTGATAGAAAGCCCCTTCCGGGGTAATATCCGGGTCCAGGCCCGAACCCGAGGAGTAGCGCAAATCAGCCGGCGCATCCTTTGGAAAGCGGTCTGTTTGCAACTCTCGTCTGGGCTCGTGGGGGCCGAAGTTGCTGCCCGAAGAAGCGGCCGGGTTGTAGCCGACCGCCGACGGTCGCGGCCAGAAGTAGGCCTTCCCCTCTACAGCCTGGCCCACGACCGCCTGCCCCGATATCGACTGACTCAGTCCGGTGACCAGCAACGGGTAGAGCAATCCGCACACCAGCGTCCAGAGCAGCACCTGTCTGACGGCGATCATCCACATAATCCAAAAGCTCCAATCACCACATCGACCAGCTTGATACCGATAAAGGGGCAGATCAGGCCGCCCACTCCATAGATCAAGAGATGGTCACGCAACAAAGTCTGGGCCCCTACCGCCCGGTAGGGAACGCCGCGCAGGGCCAGGGGAATCAGGGCCACGATAATCAGCGCATTGAAAATGACGGCCGAAAGAATGGCGCTCTGAGGATTGGCCAGGCCCATGAAGTTCAGCTTGCCCAACTCGGGATGGCTGACCGCGAAGGCGGCCGGCAGAATCGCAAAATACTTGGCCACGTCGTTGGCGATACTGAACGTCGACAGCGCCCCGCGGGTAATCAGCAATTGCTTGCCGATTTCCACAATCTCGATCAGCTTGGTGGGATTGCTGTCCAGATCGATCAGATTGGCCGCCTCGCGGGCCGCCTGCGTGCCGCTGTTCATGGCCACGGCCACGTCGGCCTGAGCCAGCGCCGGCGCGTCGTTGGTGCCGTCGCCGGTCATGGCCACCAGCCGTCCGCCCTGCTGATAATTGCGGATCAGCTCCAGTTTCTGCTCGGGAGTGGCCTGGGCCATAAAATCGTCCACGCCGGCCTCAGCCGCGATGGCCGCCGCCGTCACGGGGTTATCGCCGGTGACCATCACCGTCTTGATGCCCATATTGCGCAACCGGGCGAAGCGCTCACGAATGCCGGTTTTCACCACATCCTTCAGATAGACGACGCCGACCGCCCGGTCATTGCGGGCAATCAGCAGCGGAGTGCCGCCTTTGCGCGCGATGTCGTCCACGGCCGCCCGCAGCTTCTCGGAGACCGGCACCTGAACCCAGTTGCTAATCGAGTCGATGGCTCCCTTGCGAATTCGCTCGTCGCCCAGGTCGACTCCGCTCATCCGCGTCTGAGCCGTGAAGGGCACAAACTCGGCCCCTTCGGGGACCTGCAAATTCAGGCCCGCCAGCGTCACGATGCTTTTGCCTTCGGGCGTCTCGTCGGCCAGCGAGGCCAGCGTGGCCAGCCGGCCCACCTCAGCCGGAGTGACACCATCCGCGAAAAATTCCACCGCCTGGCGATTGCCGTGGGTAATGGTGCCGGTTTTATCCAGCAGCAGCACGTCCACGTCGCCGGCGGCTTCTACCGCTCGTCCCGACATGGCCATCACGTTGCGCTGGATCAAACGGTCCATGCCGGCAATTCCGATAGCGCTCAACAGGCCGCCGATGGTGGTCGGAATCAAACAGACCAGCAGAGCCACCAGCACCACCACCGAAATCGCCCCATCCGCCATGGGATAGAGGGTCACGCAAACCATCAGGAAGAGAATCGTAAAACTGGCCAGCAGAATATTGAGGGCCAGTTCGTTCGGGGTCTTTTGACGGCTGGCGCCTTCCACCATGCTGATCATTCGGTCTAGAAAGCCCTGACCCGGGTCGGCTTCGACCCGAATCACCAACCAGTCGGAGAGCACTGTGGTGCCGCCAGTGACGGCGCTGCGATCGCCGCCCGATTCACGCACCACCGGGGCGCTCTCGCCGGTAATGGCCGATTCGTCCACCGAAGCAACCCCTTCGACGATCTCGCCGTCGGCGGGAATGGACTGGCCGGCTTCCACGCGGACCAGGTCTCCCTTGCGCAGATCGGAGGAAGGCACTTCCTCGAACTGGCCGTCCGGGCGCCGGCGTCGGGCCGGGATGTCTTTGCGCGACTTACGCAGAGCGTCGGCCTGAGCCTTGCCTCGCCCTTCGGCGATCGCCTCGGCGAAGTTGGCGAAGAGCACCGTGAACCAGAGCCAGAGCGCGGTCTGCAACACGAAGGTGTCGGCTGGATGGCGCAGCCAGAGAATGGTGGTCAGCAGACTGCCCACCTCGACCACGAACATGACCGGATTGCCGGCCATCTTGCGCGGATCTAACTTACGGAAAGAGTCGTAAAAAGCACGTTTCATGAGAACCTCAAAGTCTCCGCCACCGGTCCCAGACAGAGGGCGGGGAAAAAGCACAGGGCACCGACCACCACGATGACCACGCAAAGCCACACCACAAAAAGCGGGGAATGGGTCGGCAGGGTGCCGGCGCTTTCCGGCACGCGCTTCTTGGCCCCCAGCGAACCGGCGATAGCCAGAACGGGTATGACGATCCAGAAGCGCGAGAAGAGCATCACCAGACCGCCCACCAGGTTGTAGTAGGGTTGGTTGGCCGAGAGACCGCCGAATGCCGACCCATTGTTGTTACCCATCGAAGTGCAGGCGTAGAAAATCTCGGAAAAACCGTGAGGACCCGAATTCAAGACCGCCGCTCGGGCAGCCGGCACCAGCATCGCGATCCCGGTCATCAACAAAACCAGCGCGGGCATACACAGGATTCCCAGTGAGACCATCTTGATCTCATAGGTCTCGATTTTTTTGCCCAGATACTCGGGAGTGCGTCCCACCATCAGTCCGGCCACGAAGACAGCCACCAGAATGCACAGCACGATGCCGTAGATTCCGCAACCCACACCGCCGAAGACGACCTCGCCAAAGAGCATAAAGACGGTGGGAATCAGGCCCCCCAGAGCGGTCAAGGAATCGTGCATGCAGTTGACCGAGCCATTGCTGGCAGCCGTGGTCACGCACGCCCAGATGGCCGAAGCCTCCGGTCCAAAGCGGACCTCCTTACCTTCCCAATTGCCCACTTCCGCCTGCATGCAAATCAGCGTCAGGGGTAGGAAGAGCAAGAGCATGGCGCTGAGAATGGCCCAGCCCTGACGCTTGTCGCCCACCGCCCGAGCGTAGGTATGACAGAGAGCGGCCGGCAGCAGCAGAATGGCCAGGCACTCGAAGAAGTTACTCAACGGCGTCGGATTCTCCAGGGGATGAGCCGAATTGACGTTATAAAAGCCGCCGCCGTTGGTGCCCAGTTGCTTGATAGCCACCTGCGAAGCCACAGGTCCGACCGGCGCTCCAGGTCCTTGGTGCAGAGTCTGGGGGACACCTTGACCCACGAGAAACAGCGCCAGCAGAAGCGATAGCGGCAGCAGAACCGTCAACGTAGAGCGGGTCAAATCCACCCAGAAGTTTCCCAACTCCTTGCTCTCGGTGCGCCGCAGGCCGCGACACAGTGCCATCATGGCCGCGATGCCGGTGGCCGCCGAGACAAAATTTTGGGTGGTCAGCGCCAGCATCTGCGTGGCCCAACTCATGGTGGTCTCGCCGCCATAGGACTGCCAGTTGGTGTTGCTGGCGAAAGAAGCGGCGGTATTGAAGGCCAGATAAGGATCCACCGCGGGCAAATGCAGCGGATTGCCGGGGAGCCAGGCCTGGACCCGCTGCAGCCCGTAAACAACCAGCAAGCCAATCACGTTGAACGCCAGCAGGGCCGTCAAGTATTGGCGCCAGTTCATGGGCCGGTCGGGCTGCACGCCCGTCAGCTTATAAATCCAGCGTTCCGCCCCGTAGTGATGCTCGCGCTCAAGGAGTCGGTGCATGCCGACGCCCAGCGGATAAGAGAGCACCACCAAGAAAAGAACCAGCAATAAGAACTCCGCCATCTCAATCGAACCTTTCAGGATTGAGCAGGGCGAAAACGAGATAGACCATCAGCAGCCCGCCCAGCAGGCTGGACAGTCCCAATTCAAAGCTCATCTTGACCTCGCAACCGGGAGCACAACTCGATGTAGGCGAGCGAAACTCCCAGGAAGGAAAGGACGAGCAGCAACGAAACTAGATCTTGCACAACTTCCTCCGTTGTAGGGCCCACCGGGCAGGTTCAAGCCCCGACCAGACTAGCGCTGCCGCCATCACGACTTGGTCAAGTCGCCGGCGGTTGGCCTTAAGAAAAGGTCAAGGCAACGGAGATGCTGCGAAAAAGCGACGGACGGCCCAACCCCCAGGCCCTGCTGGCTCGACTGGAGCACAGCCAGAAAACCACTCGGGGCCGTCTGAAAATTTTCCTGGGGTATGCGGCCGGGGTCGGCAAGACCTACGCCATGCTTCAAGCTGCCCATCGGGAAACGGCTCGGGGCCGCGATGTGCTGGTCGGAATCCTGGAAACCCATCAGCGACCCGAGACAGCGGCTCTGCTCGACGGTCTGATGCTGCTGCCGCGTCGGCTCATGCCCCACCGGGACATCGAAATCGATGAGTTCGACCTGGATGCGTGCCTGGCACGCCGGCCCGAACTGGTGCTGGTGGATGAACTGGCCCACAGCAACGCACCCGGTTCCCGCCATCACAAACGCTATCAGGACGTGGAAGAACTGATCGCAGCCGGCATTGACGTCTACTCCACCCTGAACATCCAGCACCTGGAGAGCCTGAACGATGTGATTCTTCAAATCACCGGCGTGCGCGTGCGCGAGACCCTGCCCGACCGTGTGCTGGAACAAGCCGACGCCCTCTCGCTGGTCGACCTGCCTCCCGAAGAATTGCTGGCCCGGCTGCAGAAAGGCGACGTCTACCAGGGCGCCAAGGCCGAGGCGGCCGCCCGCAACTTCTTCCGTCCCGGCAACCTGACGGCGCTGCGCGAACTGGCTCTGAGGCGGACCGCCGACCACGTGGACGATGACGTCGTGAGCTATATGAAGCGTCGATCCATTGCCGGTCCCTGGCCGGTCAGCGAGCGCCTGCTGGTGGCCGTGGGCCCCAGTCCCTTCTCAGAAAAATTGGTGCGCTCCGCCCGTCGTCTGGCCGAGGCCATTTCTGCCGAATGGTGGGCCGTCTCGGTCCGCAGCGCGCTCTCACCTGAGGCCGAGGAACGCGTGAGTCGCCATCTGCGCCTGGCCGAGTCACTGGGAGCACGCACCGAGGTTGTCTCGGGCCTTTCGATCGCCGACGCGGTGCTCGGATTCGCCCGGGAAAACAACGTGACCAAAATCGTAGCGGGCAAGCCGCTCGGAATTTCCTGGTGGCGACGCGACCTGGTCGACCAGTTGATTCGAGGGTCCGGCAACATTGACATCTTCGTGGTCTCCGGGGAAGCAGACGCGCCTGCTCAACCTTCCCCTCCCAAAAACTGGGTCTGGTCCAGATACCTCAAGTCGATCCTGCTGGTCTTCCTGGTGACCGCCCTGTGTTTTCCCGTCAGTCGGGCGCTTGCCCCCACCAACCTGGTGATGCTTTATTTGCTGACGGTGACGGTGGCTGCCTACTGGTTGGGCCGCGGCCCTTCAGCCCTGGCCAGCGCTCTCTCGGTCGCCCTCTTCGACTTCTGTTTTGTGCCGCCTTACTACACTTTCGTGGTCAGCGACAAGCAGTATGTGCTGACCTTCCTGGGTCTGCTGGCGGTGGCGCTGGTGATCAGCACGCTTACGGCCCGGGCCCGTGAGCAAGCGCTGGGAGCGCGCCAACGCGAAGAGGAAACCTCGACTCTTTTCTCGTTGAGTCGGGCTCTGACCCAGGCCCTGAGCGAGGAAGAAATTGGCAAGGTGGTAGCCGACTATGCCAGTCATCAACTCAAGCAAACCACCACCTTTCTGGCGCCCGAGTTGGGGCAGATCGCCGACGAGAGCGACCGGGGCGTGGCCATCTGGGCTTTTCAACACAAGCAGCCGGCCGGAAAGGGAACCGACACTTTGACCGGCGCCAAAGTTCTCTGTCTGCCTATCCTGTCGGTGGACGAGAAGCATTTGCTGGGCGGACTACTGGTGTCGCTACAGAGCCCGCTCAGCCCGGCCCGCCGACGACTGCTGGAGACGTTCGGCCAGCAGGCGGGACTGGCGCTGGAGCGCGCCCGGCTTTCGCAATCCTCGCAGGATTCGGAACTGCTCAAGGCCACCGAGCGCCTGCAGTCGGCCCTGCTCAACTCCATCTCTCACGACCTGCGCATTCCCCTGGTCTCCATCTCGGGAGCCCTGCAAGCTCTCAAGGATGAGCTACCGGGAGAACAGCGCGAGGCTCTACTCGACAACGCTTTATCCGAGTCGGATCGACTCAACCGCATCGTGGGCAACTTGTTGCACATGACGCGATTAGAATCAGGGGTGGTGCGGGCCAACCTGCAACCCCAGGAACCAGGTGAAATCGTGGAAATGACCCTCAACATGCTGCGCCATCCCCAACGGGTGAGCGTAAACCTACCGGAAGATCCGCCCATGGTCTCCGTCGACTTTGGCTTGATGCAACAAGTGTTGGCCAATCTCATCGAAAACGCCCTCAAGTTCAGCGAATCCCCCGTCGACATTGGCTTGAACCTCGGTTCGCGCGCCCAGCTCTGGGTGCGCGACTACGGTCAGGGCGTGCCGGAAGCCGAACGGGAGGCCATCTTTGAGCGCTTCTACCGGGGTCGCCAGGAAGTCACCGGCAGCGGTCTGGGCCTTTCCATCTGCAAAGGCCTGGTGGAAGCCCAGGGAGGCAACCTCTACGTGGAATCCGCGAATCCGGGAGCTCGCTTTGTGGTCGAGCTAGATTGGGCCCAAGAACATGAGTAAGGCAACTTTGAAAGCCCTGGTGGTAGACGACGAACCGGCCGTACGCCGCTTTCTGCGCACCAGCCTGGAACCCCGCGGGTATCACGTCTCCGAGGCCAGCAGCGGCCACGAAGCGGTGGACGTGGTTGCCCACTCCAAGCCGGACGTGATCTTGCTCGATATGGGACTGCCCGATCTCGACGGTGTGGAAGTCACACGCATTCTTCGCGAGTGGTGCAGCATTCCCATCATCATTCTTTCGGTGCGCGAAAGTGAAGCCGACAAAGTGGCCGCCCTGGATGCCGGAGCCGACGACTACCTCACCAAGCCCTTTGGCCTCAACGAGTTGACGGCCCGGCTACGGGCCGCCCTCCGTCGTGTGCAGCAGAATCCCGACGAGCCGGTGCTGGTCAGCGGTAGCCTGACTATCGATCTGACCAATCGGGACGTGATCCGCGATGGACAGCGCATCGTTCTCACGCCCACCGAATACGACATCCTGAAAGCGTTAGCCCGAAAGGCCGGTAAGGTTTTGACACATCAGCAACTGATGCGAGAGGTCTGGGGCCATGTGGAACAAGATTTGCATACGCTACGAGTCAACATTTCCAATCTGCGCAAAAAGCTAGAACCGGAACCGGCAAGACCCGTGTATTTAGCCACAGAGCCAGGGGTGGGGTACCGATTCGTCTTGTTGTAAGTCCCGGCGTCTGGTTATCGACGTCCTTGGCCCAAAGGCTGAGGCCGGCTTACATTAGGTGAGACAGACCCCACCTCGCTGCGAGGTGGAGAATTGGACGGAATCTAACGATGAAAACTTACCTGAAACCTGTAATGATGACTGCTTTCCTGGCTCTGCCGCTGCTCGGCGTGGCCAGCGCCAGCCCCGTGAGCGACCTTCAGGACCGCCGCGTGGACATCCGCCAGAACCTCCGGGATCACCGGGACGACCTGAATACAGCGACGCGAATTCAGGACACCGACGGAATTATCAACGCCAAGGCTCGAGTGGCCGAGGACGAAGCTCAGTTGCGAGCCAACACGGCCGAACTGGCTCGCCTGAACGCTCACCCCAAGGATGAGCCCCTGACGGAGACCTATATGATCAAGCGCACCGTGGTGACCACCCCGGCCAGCGTCTACGAGGCGCAGTTCTCGCCTCAATACACCAAGCGCTTTGACTCCGTAAGCGGTAAGCCGTACTACATTCGAGTCTACCCGTAAGCTTAGAAGCTCCTTCGCCAAGCCCCGGTTCGCCGGGGCTTTTTTCATTCAGGCTATAGTCCTAGACGAACAATGACGGGAGTCCGAAGGTACGAGGGACGGCAAACCGTGCCCATTGTTGGGCTGGGCGCCTATGATGAATAAGAACCCGGCGCCGTGTCTGGCGCAGAAACGGACGGAACCTAAATGAATATTTCTCTCAAACCCATCTTGTTGACCGCTCTGGTCACCCTCCCGATGCTCGGCGTTGCCGAGGCTCAGAGTTGGCGTGAAATGCGTCAGGACCGTCGCGAATACCGCCAGGCCGTGCGCCGTGGCGACTGGCGAGAAGCACGCCAGAAGGCCCGAGAAATTCGCCGCGACAACTACAGGCTGCAGCGCAACAACTGGAACAACAACGGCTATTACAACAATGGCTGGAACAACGGCTGGAATAACAACAACAATTACTACTATCGGACCAACCCCTACAACAACGGCTACTACTACAACAACTACCGTCGTTGGTAACGGATAGGCACCGACTATGAGTATCAAACCCTTCCTACTGGGCGCCCTCATGCTCTTAGCGACCATGGGCGTCGCCCAGGCCCAGGGACGGGCCCTGGAGCGCCGTCACGAAATCCGCCACGATTTGCGCGACAACAAACGGGACCTGCGCGACGCGGTCCGTGACCGCGACTGGAACCGCGCCCGCCACGAAGCTCGCGAAGTGCGCCGAGACGAACGCCGCCTCGACCGCAACACCTATCACCTGCAGCGCAGCAACAACTACAATCGTGGAACCTACCACCGCTACAACAACTTTCGAACCTATCCTTAAGGGATAACCACCCAAGCCCCCGCCAGGGGGCTTTTTTCCATTTCGGGCAGAAGCCAGGCTTATGCATAGACTGCTCTGCGTTTTGCTCTTGACCGGAATCGCCGGCGCCGCACCGGCCCATTGGGACGGCCTGGTCGACCACGCTCCGTCTACTCAGGCCCAGGCGGACGGGCTGAGCCAGCGGTTGAATCAGGCCTATCTGGCCGAGGTGCAGCGTCTGGGCGGGCCGCAATGGTGGCTGGATTCGGTGCGCTCCCACTGTCAGGAGAACCTGAAGGCCGCCGGCGATCATCCTGAAGCGTCTCCCCTATCCGACAGCGGCAAGGCCTTTATTGCCGAATATGCGGCCGAGCAGCAGCGCTTGGCCAAACTGCAGGGGCGCTACCCCAGCGAGATCCGCTGGAGTCAGGACGAGACGGTGGGTTGGGAGATGCCCGACCGCACCTTCCAGCTGACTTTCGATGACGGTCCCAGGGCCGGTATCAGTCAACCGATTCAGGCCAGTCTGCGGAAAGCCGGCTTGCCGGCCACCTTCTTTGTGCTGGGCAAGCGCCTGGCGGAAGCTGGAAACAGACGCCCCGATTATTCCGGGTTTACGGTGGCCAGCCACAGCTATGACCATGCCAATCTGCTGGAGTTGGACGGGGTTCAACTGAGCGCCGAGTTCTCCAAGACCGAGAAGCAGGCCGGTGCCTCCGGACTGAAACTGGCCCGCATTTTTCGCGCTCCTTACGGCTCTCGCTCCACCCGGGAACTGGCCCTGATGAAGAAGCTCGGGCTGCGCTCTACCTTGTGGAACGTGGACAGCCAGGACTGGCAAGGCGACATGCAGGCCCGACCCGGCCGCATCGCCTCGCGCACCCTGGCCCTGATGTTGCTGCACCGCCACGGCATCGTGCTCATGCACGACGTCCAGCCCCAGACCCCGGGGGAACTGGCCCGCCTGCTCCCCCTCCTCCCCCGCCTCGGCTTCCACATCGCCCCCTGATTTCTCCGCGGAAAATCGCGGGGCCGCCGCACTCGCCCGCGGAGAACGCCACTACCAGCCCAAATTTCCGCGGAAAATCGCGGACACGCCGCACCAACCCGCGGAGAACGCCCCTCCAGCCCAAATTCCCGCGGAAAATCGCGGGGCCGCCGCACCAACCCGCGGAGAACGCCACTACCAGCCCAAATTCCCGCGGAAAATCGCGGACACGCCGCACCAACCCGCGGAGAACGCCACTACCAGCCCAAATTCCCGCGGAAAATCGCGGACACGCCGCACCAACCCGCGGAGAACGCCCCTCCAGCCCAAATTCCCGCGGAAAATCGCGGACACGCCGCATCCACTCGCGGAGAACGCCCCTCCAGCCCCAAACTCCCGCAGAAAATCGCGGAGCCGCCGCATCCACTCGCGGAAACAGGCGCTCGCAGACAGCCCCACCCCGCATATGACTCCTTGTTTACAAGTTCGACCTTAACCGGCGGGTACGGCTGGCATATTATGCGTTGGAAATATACACAGATCAGCACAGGAGCCGACCAAAATGTCTATTACCGCCAATTCGCCGCGCCTCATGGTGGGGGTTCCCACCGGATATCTGTCGCCCCAGATTCCCCCGCCCAACACCTACCACGTCAATTCGGTAGGCATCGAGATCGAGCCGGGCCTGGGCATCAGCCTCGACGGTAAAGCCATCCTGGTGGGACCCAAGGAAGCCACCGACAAGTTCGACATCATCGGTCATCTGTCCGACGGAACCTACCCGAACCGCGACTTCCAGGTGACCCGCGAAGGCCTGCAGACGCTGGTCAACGGCCACTACGACAATCAGGATTACAGCCTCAAGCAGTCGGGCAATCAGGTGGACATCAAGGGCAAGGAAGACGTGAACAACGTCCAGGCCCAGTTCCGTGCCGACGGCATCGACGTGCTCAGCAAATACGCTGCCCGCGCCTACACCGTCAACGTCAATGGCTCCGAGGCCACCGTCGTCTCGGGCTTCGCCGACGCTCCCAAATACAAGATCACCCAGGAAGGCAACACCACCAAGGTGGACGCCGGATTCGAAGAGGGCAACTTCAGCTTCACCCGCAAAGAAGATGGCAGCATCTTCATCGACGGCCAGCTCAAACCCCAGGATTTCGACATCAAACGCGAGGGCGGCAAGCTGGTCGTGCAGGGCTACTACCCCCAGCAGCGCTACGTTATCGGCTAAAACCTAGCTGACCAGGTGTCTCAGGAAAGGTCGTAATCGATTGAAGTCGAGAACGACCTTTTTGTTTGCCAGGGCGTCCTTGGACTGAGCGGCCACCTGATTGTTGGGTTCCAGCTCCAAGGCGCGCAGCAAGATCGCCATGGCCTCGGCGGAGAAGCCCTTCTTGTGTGCCATGAAGGCGGCCTCGGTGAATCGGGACGAGGCTGCCTTATGGTCGCCTTGACCCTCCAGGGCCACCGCCAGACGCACGGTGTCCGCCACCGACTCGGGTAAACAGACCACCGTGTCAACTTCCAGGGCATCGGGCGTAATACGCACATTCAGGTACACCGTCCAGTTGGGGGTGACGGTTACGATCACGCGCAGACAGTCGGCGTCCGGAGCCTCCACGCGCACGAAGCTCTGCTTGAGAGCGGCCTCGATGTGGCCCTGATTCAAACCGAAGGGCAGCATGCACCTGGGGCCCATGCGCAGTCCATGCTTGCGATAGACGTTCAGGCAGCGGTCCAGAGGGCTGGTGCCCAGCACTTCCGCTTCGTGGCGCTGAGGATACTGGGGAAACAGGTCCTTGTGCCACTGGGTCGCTTTACGGCCCAGGGCGATGTGCAGCTTCTGGCCCTGCACGAAGGCTTTGCCCATGCCCTGGTCGAGCGAGGTGGATAGCCAGCGCAGCCAGCTTTCGAAATCGGGAAAGAGCGCCGGGCGGAACGGCTGATCGTGAAGAAACTGAATCACCGAACCGGGCGGATTGCCAAAGGTCCCCTTGAGGTCGACACACAGATAGTCTTCGGAACCGCTGTCCAGAACCGGGACCCAGGAGGAACTCCACCAATCGGTGGTGCCGGGCGGGCTGGGACGCTTCCAGTCTTCCACGACCGCCGCCATTTCCAGCGCTTCCAGAACCGAGCCTCCCGGACAGTGGGGAATCTCCCAGGTGCAGTCCCAAACGAGCCCGGCGGGCAGCCAGCGGAAGAACTCCTGCACCTCGGCCGGGACATTCTGAATCCCCTGGCCCAGCAGCGCGGCCAGGCGAGTCTGATCATTTCCGGCCGGCGGCAGATCAGGAATTTGGGTGCGTAGACTCTTATCCAGTTGTGCCAGCCAGGAATTCATGGGTTTTCAGCGTCCTCCAGGGAGGGTGCCTTTGATCTTCCCGCGAGCGGGACCTCCATGGTTCAGCTTTTGCGCAGTCGAATCTTGACCGTCTCGTCGTGGCTGTGGACAGAAAGATCGGAACCTAACTCGATGGGCGCCTGGGAAGTGGCCGAAACGTCGAAAGTCTGGGCGAAACGGCACATCATCAAATTGTTCTCGAGTCGCCCCAGCGCCTGGCCGATGCAGGAGCGCTTGCCGACGCCGAAAGGCGACATCGGCGGGGTGGTTTCGTTGAAGCGGTCGGGATGAAATTCGTTGGCCGGAAAACCGGTGGCCTCGCTGCCCCAGACCTGCTCGTCACGCTGGTTGACGTAAAGGTTGGTCACCAGAGTGGTGCCTTTCTCGACGTGCACAGGCTTCTCGGCCGGGCCGACGGTCATATCTTCCTTGGCTTCGCGCATGAACAGATAAAACGGCGGATACAGCCTCAAGGACTCATCGGTCACATTGTCCGCCTGCTTGATTTGCCCCAGCTCCTTGACGCCGGGCACGCGCGAACCGATTTTCTCGTCGATCTCTTGCTGCAGGCGAGCGTACTCGCCGGGATTGCGGGCCAGCATCAGCAAGGACCAGCCCATCAGGGTGGCCGTCGTCTCGTGACCGGCTTCCAGCAGTGAAAGCACTTCGTGACGCAGGCGCTCCGCATCCATCGGCTGACCGGTGGAAGGGTCAACGGCCTCAATCAGCCCCGTGAGCATATCGTTGGGACGCTCGGAGCTCCGCTGCCTGGCCTCGATCAAGCCGTCCACGCTGTTCAGGGTCTCATAGGCATTGCGCAATTTGCCCATACCCGGCAGCTTGCTCAGGCTGATATCGGTGGGATTCAAGGACTCCTTGGTCAGCCACTCGATCTGGGTGGAGAAGGCTTTCTGCATCTCGCCCAGCTGCTGGTCGTCCAGCTTGTTGCCCAGGAACACCTGCATGGCCACATCCAGCACGGCCTTCTGCATTTCTTTACGCGGGTTGATTTCCAGCTCGCCGTTGGGGGCGGCGGCTACGCGCGCCTTGAGGTCTTCGATGTGACGGTCGAAAATCTCGCTCAACTTGCCGACCATGGCGTCGCTGTGGACAATCTTCCCGCTCAAATGAGGGCGCAGCGTTTCCTGGATGAACTTCCAATCCTCGCCACCGCTGAGGAACATGTTTTTCTTGCCGATCAGGAAACTCGCTCCGTGGCCCTGCATCTCCGACTTCTTCCAGTTATCCTGGCCGGAATCGGTGTTCATCAAGGCCTGGCGCAATACGTCCTGACGGGTATCGAAGAGAATCTGACCTTTGGTGGGCATATCCACCGTGAAAGAGGCTCCGTGCTTGGCGTGGGCCTCGCGCAAAAAAGCGGCCGGACTATCGGTGAACTTCAGAGCCCGCAGGGCGAAGGACAGGCCGTTGACCTGAGGGGTATCGGGGATGGCTGCCAGCACGGCCGGCTGACCGGACAATGACAAGGCGGCCTGAGTGGCCAGCTTCTGCCCTTGCTCCGCCAGTTGCTCGCACTTGAGTTCACGGCGAGCTTCGGCCACCATCTGGTTCAGCTCATCCAGGCCGGCCACCGGCTGCCATTCGCCGCCCGGCAGACGCATGCGTAACGGCTGATGAGTGTTGGCCAGTTCGATGGCTTTCTCTACTTTGGTTTGACTCCAGCCGGTGCGCCAGAAATTGGGACCACGCTGAATTTCTACTCCCAACTCACCAACCAACTCCACCAGCGACGGGCTCGGGTTGGCGGCAGCCGGCTTGCGCGCGGCTTTGACCGGCGTCTCTTCGGCGGGGGCCGCTGTCTGCTGCGCTTTCAGAAAAGGACAACGCGTAGTGGAAGAAACGTTCATTCCAAATCAGCTTACCCCATGTTGGCCTTTTAGAAAATCCCCGGCAGCAATCGACTGCGTACGCGCTTGCGATAATCCTCGTAGCCGTCCAAATGGTGCAGCAAAAAACGCTCTTCGCGCACCACCCGCACCAGAAAACACAGCCAGACGGCAAGCAGCGCGCCGGCCGCCCAGGTCGACTCCAGCACGCAGGGGATGGCCGTAAACACCAGCAAAAACCCAAGATATCCCGGGTGGCGCAGTCGCCCGTAGGGACCCCGATCGACGACCTTGTGCGAGAACTCACTCTGGTGACGCACCATCGCTTCAAAAAACGGGTTGGCTTTCTGGCTGGCCACGAACAGCCCCCAACCGGCCGTGTAAAGCACCCCGCCGGCCAGCGCCCAGGGCCATTCCAGAGGGCGAGCCACTCGGCCGGAGTCCAGACCCGCCAGCACCAGCATGGCCAGCACCGAGAGCTTGAGCAAGCTGACCAGACGGTAGTCCCAGGCGGGGGTTCCTTCTAGATCGTGGCCGCGGCGGGCAAACAGAATCGGATTGTCGCGGTTCAAGCGATAGGCCGCCCACACCCAGCCGGCCACCATGGGCAGGACACAGGCATAGGCAGCCGGCCAATCCAGTCTTCCCGCCGGAATCAACAGGAAAGCCAGAAAGAACACGGCTACCAGCATTCCCAGCACCAACCACTTCATCCAAACTTGTTCGGAGGTTTTCCCGAGGCACCTACGCAAGAGTTCAGGATGTGGAAGACCCTTTTGCTGTTGGTGGGGCTGACCTTGAGCGCAGCTGCTCAAGAGCTGCCCAAAACCAAGACCCCTTTGCCTTCGAGGCTTGAAATCGCCAACGCCGGCTGGCTGCGCTTCGAGAGCTGGTGTGCCGCCAACGTCATCGGCTATTCAACGGCCTCCCAAGATCAGATGGCGCGACTCTACAAAGCCATCCGCGACGAGATGAGCGCCAATCAGTCGGAAAAATTGCCCGCTCCCGCCCTGGCACAGCTGGAAACCGCCTATACGGCGGTGGGCGCCTGGTTGGAACTGCGGGCTCCCCTGGCCGGAGTCCCGGCCGGTCCGGCGCTGGCCCAACTGGCCGACCTCAAACATGAGTGCATTGACAATTGGGGTGGGGCGGCCGATCCCGACTTAAGCAAATACTGGCCCGACCCGTTCGAAGGCAAGGGAGACAAAAAGAAACTGGCCGACGAAGCAGCCGCTTTGAGTGAAGCATCCAAACAGGTTCGCCGAGTCCAAGAGCCTTCGCGGCAGAGAATGCAGCAGTTTATGCTCCGGGTGAGCGAACATCTAACGCCCGCCGCAAAGCCTTAAGGTCGGGAAAACGCTGGGCCGGATCCTTGGCCAGCATGCGCAGCACGATTTCCTCCAATTCCGGCTCGAGCTCGGGACGAAACTTGCGCGGAGGTGGCGGCGGGTGGTGCACGGTCGCGTAAATCAGGGCCATGGTGTCCTGATCGTCGAAAGGCAGGCGGCCGCAGAGCATGCGGTAGAGGATCAATCCGGCGGAATACTGATCGGACAATGGGTCGGGCCGGGGGTCGTCGCCCAATTGCTCGGGCGCCATGTAGTCGGGCGTTCCCATCACCCCGCCCGCTACCGTCAAAGCCGGTACGCGCTGGTCTCGAGCCAGGCCGAAGTCCATCAATTTCAGGCGACCTTCGTTGTCGATCATGATATTCTCCGGCTTGAGATCGCGATGCACGACCCCGCGACCGTGGGCATACCCCAGAGCTTCCAGCAGCTGCGAGAAATAGTCCAGGGCCCTGGGCAGCGGCAATCCGCCCTCAGGAATTTTGTCCTTGAGAGTGACTCCCAAGACCAACTCGGTGGCCAGGTAGTCGAAGTCCTCCAGAGCCCCAAAGTCCACCACCCGAATGACGTTGGGATGATTCAGCGTCATGCTCACCTGGATCTCACGAAGGAAGCGCTGGCGAAAGTCCGGAGAATCTTTTTCCGGCCTGACAATCTTGAGGGCGCACACCTGCTCGAGGTCCAAAGTATCATCGGGGACGGCGCGGTAGACTCGAGCCATACCCCCGCTCCCAGTCGGTCGATCAATCGATAAGGCCCAATCCTGGTGCCCACGAGAGGATCCGCGGATGAAATTCGCACCAGCCCATCCAAGCGTTTTTGACGGGCCTGCAGTTGACTCAGCAGTCGCCGGCGTCGCAAAAAATGGACCAGCAAACCCAACAAGACCACTCCGCCCACTGCCGCCAGAGGCGCAAAACGGCCGACCAGGTAGGTCAGTTGATGGCGGGGAGAAGTCGCCTTCCAGTCCGACACGTGCAGAGCCTGGCCCTGGCCTTGCAGTCGGCGCACTTCGGCCAGTTCCAACCAGACCGTACCGGCAAAGCCGTGACCGGTGAGTCGAAATTGCCTTCGATTGCTGAAGAGCAGGTCGCCGGGATAGGGATTTTCCTCCACGCTGAAGCGAAAGACATTGGGTTGGTCCGTGCGACTCACTTCGCTGTCGGTGACCGTCCGCACATGCTCCACCGGAGGCTGACAGTCAAAGCGCACCAGCACCGGATCCGGTGCTTGAGCGGCCAGGCCGCTCGAGAGCAGCCAGACCAGCAGGCCTCGCTTCAAGAAAGAGCGCTGCGCAAGGCCTGGCGAAAGGCGGCTACGCTTTCGAACCGTTCTTGCGGGTCTTTGGCCAGGGCTCGAAAAAGCACCGCCTCCACCTGGGGCGGCAGTTCCGGCTTGCGCTGCAGCAAGGATTCAGGCTGGTCATACAGGTGCTTGCCGATGACCGCCACGGGATTGTCGCCCTGGAAGGGCAGGGCTCCGGAAAGCAGTTCATAGACGGTCACGGCCAGAGAATACTGGTCGGAACGCGGATTGAGGGTTGCCTTGGTCGACTTTTCTAAGACCTGCTCGGGTGGCATATAGTTGGGCGTTCCCAGAGCCTGCCCGGTCATGGTCACGGTTTGCACCTCATGGTCGCGGGCCAACCCGAAATCCATCAACTTGACCACTCCCGCCCTGGTCACCATCACGTTGTCCGGCTTGAGGTCGCGATGCACGACGCCTTTCTCGTGGGCATATTCCAGGGCGGAGCAGATAGCCTCGCTCCATTCCAGGGCCCTGGCCACGGGCAAGCCGTCGGCCGGCAGCAAATCCCGTAGACTCTGACCGTCCACCAACTCCAGCACCAGGTAGACCCGCTGATCGTCCTGGCCCCAGTTCACCACCTGCACCACGTGCGGATGCTTGAGGGTATGCGAGACCTTGATCTCTCGCTCGAAGCGAGTGCGGAACTCTAGATTCTCGGTCTCGGTGCTGATCACTTTGACGGCCACGGCCACGCCGTCCGGACCACGCCCCCGATAGACGGTGGCCATGCCGCCCTGACCCAGGGGAGCCTCCAGTCGGTACTGTCCCAAGGTCTGGCCTAGCAACGGATAATTGGGATCGGCTTCCAGCACGGCCGACTGTTGCTCATGCAACTCCCCTGCCTGCAGGCGAACTAGCCGAGAGCGCCTGCGCAGCCCCCAGGCCGTTGCCAGCGCGCCCAGCAGCAGCAAACCCAGGACCGGCCGAGTATCGAAAGGCCAGGTCACGGGAATCTTGAGGTTCTGCTCGGTGACAGTCGGCAGCTTCAACTCCTGGGAAACACCGCGATCGTTCTTCACGATCAGAATCCGGCCGGTTCCTCCGCCGATCGGCAGAGAGAAGACCTTGTCGGTCGGGAGGAAGTCCTCGTCTTGAAAGCGGACTTCGGAAACGGGAGGGTCGGCCACGAAAGTGACATTGACCGGACTACCCGAACCATCGATAGCACCAGACTGAGCAGAAGAAGGACCGGACAAGGTCAGAGCCAGCAGCAGCGAAGTCACAAGTCGGCGCACCCCCGTTTTTTTGGCGAATTCTCAGGCCCTCCTTCCCCGGTTTCAGCATTGCGAGATTCAGCGAGCGAGGAAGCGACCGGATGGTCGGGAAGGTTCACGGGTGCAAATTGTCAGTCGGATGGGGGTTCTCCGGCCCAAACGCAAGTCGCGAGTGGTTTTCTTTCGCTCGTTGGCGCTGCTCACCGCCAGCGGAATTCCCTTTCACCAGGGCCTGGACGTGCTCGCCCAGCAGTCGGAAGAACTCACCATGCGACTCGTCTGCTCCAATCTGGCTCAGGACCTGCTGACCGGGCAATCCTTGTCGCTCTCCATGAAGAACCAGAGCGGTTGCTTCAACGCCTTCCACGTCAACCTGATCAAGGTCGGGGAAAAAACCGGCCGCCTGGACCGGCTGCTGATGAAGCTGGCGGACTATGAAGAAAACAACTACCGGGTGGCACTTAAGGTAAAGAGTGCCCTGACCTACCCGGGGTTCATTTTCTTGCTGGCTTCGGTCATGTTACTGCTGTCCCCCTCGCTGCTCTTCAAAGGCATCCTACCGCTGCTGCGTGCTCAGGGCGCTGAGTTGCCTCTTCTGTCCCGGCTGGTGCTCGGTCTGGCCGAACTGCTGGCCCAAGGACCGGTCACGATTTGCTTCCTGGCCGGCCTGGCTTGCCTGGTCAACCTGGTCTGGCTCGCGTTTCAGAAGCCGGCCGCCCGGCTGCGGCTCTACGAGAAAACGCTGCGCCAGCCTCTGCTCGGCCGTATGCTGCGCAGTCTGGCCACAGCCCGCTTCGCCAGTTCGCTGGCTTTGCAATTGGACTCGGGAGTGACCGTGCTGGACGCACTGGGGATGGCCGCGGCCAGCACCAACAATCCCGTGCTCGAACGCGACATCGGAGTGGCTCACCAATCCTTGAGCGACGGTGCCACCTTTCACCGTAGTCTGCAGCTGGTGGGCTTCTTTCCGGATCAATTTCTTTCCGTGATTCAGGCGGGACAGGAATCGGGCCGCATCCCTCCCCTGCTGCAGCGCATCGCCAGCATGTACGAAACCGAAATCGACTGCTCGATCGACGCCCTGATCAGCCTGCTCGAACCGATGGTCATGCTGGTCATGGGTCTGATCGTCAGCGTGGTGGCGGTCGCCCTCATGCTGCCCATGGTCAACCTGGTCAACGCCCTGTGAGCGGACTGGACCTGGGGGACCAGCTCGGGGACTACGAGATCCTCTCCGAACTACCCGGCGAAGGCCAGTGGCGCGTGCTCCATCAAGCCAGCGGCAGCGACGAATGGTTGCTCACTCGCGGGCCGCTGGCCCGCTATCCCGAACTGGCCGAACAAGCCTTTCAGCTGGCCGAGAAGACCCTTTCCTATCTGCAGCATCCGGGCTTGCTCAAACCCGTGCGTTTCTATCTGCACGAAGATCGAGTTTACTGGGTTGGCCCCTTGCCCAGCAGCCTGCGCGTGACCGACTATCTGCAGTTGCACGCCCCTGTGCTGCCCAAGCTGGTGGCCTGGCTCACGGAGCTTTGCTCCATGCTCGAGGAATGCCATCAGGCGCCCATCGCCATCTTCTGGGGTCGCTCCAGCCTGGCCAATTTACGCGTCCACGACAGCCGTCTGCAACTGCTGGGGCTCGGCCTGGATGAAGACATGGTGCTGAGCTTCACCGGTCTGGAAGCCTCGGCCCAGACCGAGACGCCCGGGGCTCGGGGGGATGTCCTGGCCGTGGCCGGGCTGCTGGGAGAAATGCTGCGGCGCGGCAGCGGTCTGGCCCGCGAGGGCTACCGACGTCACAGCGCCTTGCGCAAACTCGTGGTGGCGGCCACCTCCAAAGATCCGGCCCGCCGACCAGCCACCCTGGGCTCTCTCAAGTTGCAGTTGGAGAAGATGCCCCGGCCTAAGCCACCCGCCGAGATTCGCATTGGGCGCTTTCGGTTGGTGGTGGAGCGCTATCAGCTCTATGCGCTACCGCTCTCGCTGGCCGGATTGGTGCTCTGTGGAGTTCTGGCGGCGGGACTGGCCCAGCCGCCCTCCACACCACCGCGCCACCAACCCAAAGTGCGGAAGAAATTACGGGTCACCCTGGCAACACCGACTGCTCGGGTCTTTCGAAAATCCAATCCCCCCGCTGCGCCTAACCCCCCTTGACCTTGGAAAGCCAGGCTTCCTGAGTGGTGCTGAAGTCCTGACCTCCGAAGTTCCATTCCACCGTGCAGCGAACCACCTTGACCAGGGTCGGCCGCGGCTGGGGCGTGTCCAGCACGCGCACGGTCAAATGGTAGACCACTCCCCCACTGGAGACGTCGGGCAACTCCAGATCGAGGCCCTGTTGGTGAGCCACGGCCGTGAAGCCTCGCGCCAGCTGCGCGTCCAGGGCGGAAACGGCCAGGGAGCAGGCTTGAATCTTGCACTCCGCCTTCTTGGTGGCCAGGGCCGAAGAAGGCAACATTTGGAGAATGGCCAGAATCACCATACTGACGACAAAGGTCGCCAGAATCGTTTCCATCAAGGTGAGTCCTTGCCTCATACTCGATTGGTTCCGCAAGATTGCACAGAGGCCTTTTCCTTGTTAATCTCTTTTGATATGAAGAAGCGCGGCAATAGTCTGGTCTCGGTCTTGCTGGCCTCCAGTCTTTGCGTCCTGCTTGCCTTCACCGTAGCCGGCGTCAGCATCAGTCATCTGGGAGTGGCCAATCGGCTGGAGAACGCCCAGATCGCTCGCCTCAACGCCGAGGCAGCCGCCCAACATCTTATCGGCCTGATCTGCGAAAATCCCAAGCTGGGTACCCCCCAGGGGGCCGCCACCGACGCTCTTTCCTTTGAAATTCCGGTCAACGACGGACTGGGCCGGGTCACCTTCGCCGCCGGCGCCTACGATATGCCGGCCAGCTTCAACAATCTGGCCTCCAATCGGGCCGTATCGGGTTGGAAGCGCACCCTTCCCCCTCACTCGATGCAAATCATCAGCCGGGGCATCTTCCGCAACGAGGTGCGCACCCTGGAGTCCATTCTCGTCATCCCGCCCTACAAATATGCCCTGGCCACCACCGGGGAATTCCGTTCCAACGGCGCCCTCCAGGTGATGGGAATCGAGTCCCTCGACGACCTGGGCCGGGGCCCCCAGGAGATCCCCAAAGACAAAATCAAGCCCGGGCACCTGGCCAGTAATAGCGACAAAGTCGCCTCCGACGATCCGGCCGTCGATCTCAAAGCCGACTCGGCCAATCCCACGCTGATCACGGGCGATGCGGTAGCCGTCGGTAGCCTGAGCTGCGACTCGGACTTTGTCACGATTGAGGGCGCCCCTCGGGGGGGCTCCGAACCGGCCGTCATCCCCGACCTGAAATTCGAAAACTATGACCCTTCCTTGCTGGGCAGTGGCTATCAGAACCTGAGCAACGGCACCTTTAACGCCAGCATGAACGTCACCTCGGCGGTCCGCCGCCAGGGAGACCTGACCGTGAGAGGAGGCCTCCATCTCGACGACGGCTACCTCTATGTCGACGGCAATGTCAGCATCGAAGGCGGAGTTCACGGCAAGGGCATGATCATCTCCACCGGCAATGTTTCGGTGCACGGCCGAGCCACTTTAGGTGCTATTGATTCGGTGGGTCTGGCCGCCAAGGGCGACGTCGAACTGATTGGCCAGGCTGCCAACCAGCGCCAGATGAACGGCAATACCTTTCGCGGGGTCGTCTACACCGAAGGCGATTTCAAAGCCCAGGGCCTGCAGCTGGTGGGCACCGTCTTGGGCAACAAAAAGGGTCCCCAGGGCTCGGAGATGGACCTGACCAACGTCAATCTGATTCACCATCCCGGCACCATCAGTGCGGATTGGAGCAACGGCTGGGAGCCCGACCTGGGCGAGGTGGATCCCTACTGGTCGATTCCCTCGCAGTGGGGCGTTCGGGGCAATCCAGATGACTTCAAAATCGACAAGATTGTCTTCAATCATCACAGCAGCGCCCTGGGCGACCTGGCCTATACGCCTGAGCAAATGCAGGCCCTGGAAGCCGCCCACAAACTTCCCGCCGGCCTGCGCGAACGCTCGGAGAACTTCAGTCGCAAGGTCTTTGCCCATGAGCGAGAGTGGGTGGAACAGTCCAACAATCATTATCCGGCCGGATTCCCACGCGAGCCCGGGGCCCAGGGCGGCGAACAGCTGCGACTGCCCGCCGGCGTCGACCTGAGCGAAGATCCATTGTTGACCGAAACACCCTGGTTTCGGCTGGCCAATGCGCAGGTCGAGAAGGAGCTGGCTCGCGGCCGAGTGACCGATCCGCGCATGGCCCTGGACGGCACCAACACCATCTGGTGGACCATCCGCAACGCCGGCAGTTTTCGCGAAGGTTTGACCACTCGCGGGCCTCTGCAGTTTGCCTTTCAGCTCCAAGCGCGTAGCGGCAAGGTCTTTAACAGCCCCTGTGACTATATGACCTATGTTTACGACCAGAGCGGTGCCGACATTACCACCATCGACGCGTGGTTCAACCGACCCGATCACGAGAGCCAATTTCGGGACCTGATCGCTGAGGCTCTCCGCAAAGTCTACGACTATGACGAAGTCTATCGACGCTCTTTGGAGAGCCGGCCCGGACGCTCCATTCTGGACGGCAGCGTCACTCTAGATCCCAACCAGTTTATTCAGCTCCAGGACAAAATGAAGCGCGTATTGGTGCGAGAAGTCACTCCGTGAAACGCGGCATGACCCTACTGGAGGTCATGGTAGCCTCCGGCCTGGCCCTGGTGGCCTTGAGTCTGACCGCCACCCTGCTGTATGCCACCAGTTCCTCTACCGCCCGCAATCAGACTCGAGTCGACCTGCAGCAACAAGCCGTGCGCTCGGTCAATGCCCTGGCCGCCGACCTGTTTCAGTGCACACCTCGGGGAGTGGGTTTGCTCTATGCCAGCGACCCCAACTTTCCGGCCACGGTCGTCTGCCTGCACAAGGTCGCCGACGTGAACAACGCCGACCCTCCGGCGCCCATTTTCGACCGCTGTTATACCGTCTACTGGGCCGCCGAAGGAGGCTTCTTTCACCGCCTGTTGCCCGACGGCCAGCCGCCCACTCTGGCGGAACTTCGGCTGGATCCGCTCAGCCAGACCAGCGCCAGCCGCGGTGGCACTCAGGGCAATCTTCTGCGCATGATCAGTCGCGGCCGCCAGGGTCGCAAACGGCTGGCCGACGGAGTCGTCGGCTTTCAGATCGGCTCGGGCACGGATTTGAGCGGATCTGCCACCCCGTATCAGGAGTTCGCAACGCCCGTCTCGGTGACCAATCCGATCAGTCTCAGCCTGATGTTGGAAAAAGAGGTCAAAGGCGGACTGCAGGTGAGCGCCCAGGGCAATCCCTGTGAGAGATTCCGACTGCAGCGCACCGTCTGGTTCCGCGACGCCGAGTAAGTTAGGGCCGGCGGTTCAACAGGGTGGTCAAGTCCACCCAACAGCCCACGTATTCCTCGCTATTGAGCGGCTGTCCGCGTTCCAGAATCCAGCGATCGTCGTCGAGTTGATCCCACTGATAGGTCTGCCCCGTTTCGATGTAGCGCTGACGGGTGACCAGAGCTGATTCCCGCCAGGCGTGGGAGGGCTCCCAGGGCTGTTCGTCCAGACAGCAAGGCTCTGCCCCCGGCCGCCGCGACAGGGTCCAGAACTTCATCGGTGCCGACTTGACCAACAGGTTCCAGCGCGCTTCCCCGGCCCGCGAACGCAGGGTCTGCCAGCGCAGCGCCAGTTCGGTGTTGAGCGCCGCCGCCAGATCGCTGAGGATACGTAGATGCTGGGGATCCCAACTGCGGGGAGCGGAGTCGATCACGCAGAGAGCACCAATCACCTCGCCGCTTACCGATAGCGGCACCCCTAAATAGGCAATCACGTTGTAATCGGCGATGGCCGGATTGTCTTTGACCAGTTGATGTTGGCGAGCATCATCTACCTGCAGGGGGGCGCGCTGATTGACGACGTGCTGGCAGAACGAGTGGCTCAGTGGGGTTTCCCGATCCGTGGCAATCGGCTCGCCCAATCCCACCGCACTTTTGATAAACTGGCGGTTGCGGTCCACCAGAGAAACCAGCGCGGTCGGAGCCCCGATCAGGTCGGCGGCCAGACGCACGAATCGATCATAGGCTTCTTCCGGCAGCGAATCCAGCAAGCCGGTTTGCTCCAGGGTGCGCAGTCGCACGGCGTCGTGAACGTAGGTGGTCGTGCGAACGGGCTCGACCTGGATCTGCCCGCGGTAAGTCGGAACCCGCAAAGTGAAAGTGGAGCCCTTGCCCGGCTCACTTTCGACGGTCACCTCGCCTCCCTGGGCGCGCAGGATCCGGCGGGTCAGCGCCAGTCCAAGGCCGGAGCCCTCCTGCTGCCTGGAATAGCCGTTGTTGACTCGCTCGAAAGCGCCGAAAATGCGGTCCACATCCTTGGGATCGATGCCAATTCCGCTGTCACGCACGCTCAGACAAACAAAATCCGTCTGCTGGGAAACGCGGACCTCCAGGGCACCGCCCTCCGGGGTAAACTTGATGGCGTTACCCAGCAGATTCAGGGCGGCCTGACGCATCCGGCCGCGGTCACAATATCCTTCACACAGCCCGTCGTCGCCTTCGAAGCAAAGCGACTGACCCTTCTGCTCAGCCAGCTGGCGTATCAAGTCCAGGCACTCCCGAGCCAGCGCCTGGACGTCCACCGGCTCCAGCGAGATCTCGAGGTGGCCCGACTCCACTCGGGACAGGTCGAGCACTTCGTTGATCAGCTGCAACAGGTGGTGACCGCTGCGCAGAATGTTGTCCAGATAGCGCTCTTGCTTGGGATTGACGGGGCCAAAGGACTGTTGGCGCAGCACTTGCGAGAACCCCAGAATGGCGTTCATGGGGGTGCGCAGTTCATGGCTCATGCTGGCTAGAAACTCTGATTTGGCCAGACTGGCGGCCTCGGCCTCATGCAGGGCCCGCGCCAACTCTGCCTCGCGCGTCAAATCCGGTTCGATGTCCCGGATGATGCCGCAAATGTAGTCATCACCATCTTCGCCAAGCAAGGGAAAGATCGACTGCTCGACAGGCACATCGCGTCCATCCAGGCTGCGCAGCACGGTGGTCCAGCGTTTACGCTGTCCGCGCAAGACCTCGGGCACGACTGTTTCCCAAACCATCTGGCCGGCGGCCTGCGAGCGGAACTGGTCGGCGCGAATCTGGCCGAGGTCTAATTGCTTAGGAACCCCCAGCAACTGGCGAGCGGTGGCATTCATATAGACAACGTTCGAATGCAGGTCGGCCAGCACGACTCCGAACTCGGTATGCTCCAGGATTTGCCCCAAAAAAGGCGGACTCGACGGTCTCACCCCAGCAGCTTCCACGGACAGCTCATTGGTCCTTATTCAAAAATCATTCACACCGAGCGATCGACGGTAGGCTCTTCCTCGGCCTGCGGGCGGACCTGCTTGCTAAAGGCTTGCAGCGCCGAGAGGCGGGTCTTATGACGCTGGGCACTCACCTTACCCTCTTGGGCCAGCAAGCCTAATTGGGCTACGACCAGTTGGTAAGACTTTGGGTCCTCATGGGCGGCGCGTCGCAACTTCTCGACCAGCGCGGCGGCAGAATCGTAGTCTTTCGACTGCAAGGCGGCCATGGCCAGATCCAGATCGCTGTTCGGCCGTTTCCTCTCCTCATCGATTTTCTTATCCTTTTCCAGCTTGGCCTTTTTGGCGCGCTCCAGCGCAGCCCTGGCCTGCTCCGGAATCGGGGGTACCTGTCGCTTCGCAGGTTCCGTCTTAGGCCCCAGTAGTTGTTCCACGCGTTCCATCCCTGGATCGTCGGCAGGTACGGGGGCGGCTTAAGCCCTTTTTAGAAAATTAAAGTCAGGGTCGCAGAATCTCCACGAACCCCTCTTCCAGTCGGGGCGGCTGCAAAGAGTTCTCCGCCGATTCCTGGCTATTTAGAAAGACGGCGCGCGCCGAAGCCCGCCATAGGCGGGCCAACTCGAGTAACGGCCTTCGTTCTTCCTCTGTCAGAACATCGGCTGCTACCACCACCGCCTCTCCGGCCGCCAGAGCTTGCTGCAGGAGCCTCAAATCCTTACCTAACAACCGGTGCTGTGGGAGGTGGGTGCGGGCGTAGGTGCCTTTCCCCGAACCCTGCAGACCGACCATGACCACTACCTCAAACGGCAGGGTCGTGAGCAGCGACCCATAGCGGCGGATGCGCGGGCCCAGGAAGGCGGAGACCACGTCCAGGTTGGCCAGGCAGTGGGGTGACACTTCCTGGCAGCGCATGCGACCGCCCACCAGAGCCAGCAGGGGAATCAACTGATCGGCCAGGTATTCTTCCACCGGCTCGCTGCGAGCCATCCGTTCTCGCAGCCGGGAAACGGCCTGTTCGGCCACCTGCTCCGAGCTTTTGCCCTTCTCCCCCAGCACGCCCACGCCGCAGCGCAATCGCTCGTCCTCGGCCCAGAGAGTCAAGGCTGCCCCGGCGCTGGCGCTTTTTGCATACTCGAACTCGACCGGTGCTTCCAACATGGCAGAAGCTCGCTCGGCCATGCGCTCGGCCACTCGGCGCTCGCTCAAATCGCGCGCCGCCACCGCCCGACCCCCAAAGTGAGTCCATTGCGGAGGCCCGGCCAGATCCAGAGGAGTGGTGAGGCCACCCGGCTGAGTGCGAAAACGCCACAGTCCTTGACCCTTGGGAAAGAATCCCCGCCGCTTCTCCAGCGTCTCGATCGGGGCCAGTTCTCGGTATAAAGGGAGCGTGACGTTCTCCAGGTAGTCCAGGGGTGGCGACCAGGAAACGTCGCTACCGCCGCGCACTTCCACTTCGCAAGGACCCGGGGCCGCCGCCAGAGCCCAGAAGGTGGCCTGCAGCAGCAGAGTCATCGAGCCGGCCGTGCCGATGTCGATCTTGAAAGTACCGGCCTTTAGAACTCCCGGCGCAAAGGTCAGCTCGCTGGAATGGAGAGCATCGCCTTCCAGCCGAGCGTCGCAAAGTTGGGCGGCCAGACGGACGGCGGCCAAATGCTGCGCCTGCAGGCCCGGACGACTGCGACCGGCCCGGATCTTCGTCAAGCGAAAAGCCAGTCCGGTGCGAACCGACAAAGCCAGGGCGGTGCGCAGTATCTGGCCGCCTCCCTCGTGAATATCCCCGCTCAACTCGACCATGCGGTCGAGGGTAGCGGGGATGGGAAGTTACGTCAACCCGACCGAGCGCTCGCGAATCAACTGCAGACGAGCCCGGAAGTAAGGATTCTCCGGGTCGGCCACGCAGGCACGCACCAGCCACACTTCGGCTTCCACCCAGCGGTTCTCCTGAAGATCCATATAGCCCAGGAAGCCGAGAGCCAGCGAGTGATTGGGCAGAGCCTCCACGGTCTCCAGGAAATGCCGGCGAGCCACGCGTCGTTGACCGGTCTGCAGGGCGTGGTAGCCCGCGTAATAGTGGAAATCCTTCCGCTCCGGCAAATTCTCCACCAGAGATTCGTAGAGGGCGCAGGCCGTTTCGTGTTGTTCCAGTTGCGTAAGCAGACTGGCCAGACAGTAGTCCAGATAGAGCGAAGGTTGCTCGGGACGAGCCTCGATCAGCACCATGGCCGCTTCTTCCAGCTTGCCATCCAACTGCAGCAACAGCGCCCGATCTACCGGGTCGGTTTGACCCAGGCGACTCACGTCCACTTCCGACGGCTGTTCGGGGTCGAGATAGTGGGCCGCCACCGGTGGCGTGAGCAAGGAGAACTCTCTCGAAAGAAATCGTAGCTCCTGGGCTCCTGGAACCTCGTCAAAGTAGTTCTTGGTTTCAAATGCCTTGGCTCGCTGCGCGTAGTGGCAGCCGCTGGGGAAGGAAGTGCCTTCCGGCTTGAGATGGCCGAAAACCCGACAGGCAAAGGGGCGGTGCTCGTAGATGCCACAGCCGCGCGTTTTCCAGTCGTAGTTAGGACAGCGTTCGTAGAGATAATTGCCCTGAAGATCTTGTTTCTTAGCAATGTAGGTGCGGAACCGGTCGGCCGCCTCCTTGCCTACTCGCTCCTCGACCAGGGCAAACTCGATCTCGCTGACCCGGTGCTGAGTTAGCCCGCGGGCCGTGCAGCACGAAAAACAGGACGCGCAGGCGTTCTCTGGGGTGGGTTTGGCCAGCGTCTCGCTGACGCGCCGCAATAGCTGGGACAACTGGTTGAGCAGGTTTTCTCGGATCATGGCACCTCGACTTTCAGAAAATGGCATTGCCCGAAAACTCGTTTGAACTCTTCTGGAAAGTTGGGCGTAGCCTGCTGCATGTCTGAAGATGACTTTCCTATCGGAGTCCCCGGACTCGAAGAGACTCGTCCCAAGGGGATGAGCTTCTTGCTTTTGCTCGGCCACGGGCTCATGTTGGTGGTCGGATTTTTTGGGGCGCTGATCGTGCTGCCCTCGTTTCTCCCGGTCCGATCTTCCGGCCAACTGACGGCCTGTAAATCCAACTGCAAGAATCTGGCCACGGCTCTGGAGATGTATGCCGAAGATAACGCCGGACTCTACCCGGACCGCCTGGACAAACTGATCCCCGGCAACTATCTGCGGGCGATTCCTACCTGCCCGGCCGCCGGTAGAGTGACCTACACCGACTACCAGGTCTCGCATCGTCGCAACAACTTCCGCTTCGCCTGCGTGGGCAACAATCACGCCAATGCTTACACCGGTTTCGACAAGGCCTGCGACGACTATCCGGCCTACTCGGCCCAGATTGGATTGGTGGACCACCCGTGATCTGGCTAATCCTTCGACTGTCCCTGTTTGCCGTGGTGCTGGCGGTGCCCCACCCTCGCACTCTGGAGGCAGAACTCTCCTACCTGGTCGGACTGCTGATCTTTGATTTGCTCTGGTTGCTGCAACGACGATATCCGGAGTTGCGCACTATCGCCTCGCTTCTTTTCTCGATGGTCCTGGGCGCCACCGGGCTGGTCTACCTGGCGGGCGGAAGCCTGGTCTCGCTGGGTTTCCTCTGGCCCTCCCTCATGCTGCGCCTGGACACTCGTCCAGCGGCGGAACGACGCCTGAATCTGGTGGCTCTGCAAATCGCCCTGGTCACGACCGCCCCCCTGGTGGACTTACCCATCGCCGACGGCCTGCGTCTGGTCCCGGTAGTCTTAAGCCTGCTGCAAATCCGCTCCGGTCGCGTCAGCAGCTGGGCCAATCTGGGCACGCTGGTGTGGATATTGGGAATGCTGGTTCCCGCCTACCTGTTCTCCTCCGGACTGACGGCCGCCGCTCTGGCCCGCAACCTCCTTCTGGCAACCCTCCCCCAACTCGGACTGCGCTGGTTGTACCATGATTGAGCCCTTTGCCATCGGTATCCCCGGACTGGAACCGGAAAGACGAAAAATCAACTGGGAATTGATATTTCTTCACGTCTTGATAGCCCTCGCAGGCTTTGCCGGGTTCACCATCGTTTACGTGAACTCGCTTCCTTGTCACTGTCCCGGGCAACTCACCGCCTGCAAATCCAACTGCAAGAACATCGCGACCGCTCTAGAGATGTATTCCAGCGACAACGCGGGCGCCTATCCAGACAACCTCCAGCAACTGATCCCGGGCAACTACTTGCGTTTAGTTCCGACCTGTCCGGCGGCGGGGGCCATGACCTATACCAACTATCGCGTGAGTCACAATCCAGAGAGCTTTAGCTTTGCTTGCGTAGGCAATAATCACGCCAAGTCCTATACGGGCTTCAGTACCAGCAGCACCAACTTCCCCCAATACGATGCAGAATCGGGACTGATCGACCACCCGTGAAAACGCTACTCCACATCTTTGCCGCTCTGGTCGGAGTGGTGGGCCCGTTTGTGTTCTTCTTCCCCTTCGAGGGAACGCATTCGTGGCTGTTGAGCGGTTGCAAGTCTAACTGCAAGCGTCTCCACATTGCCCTGGATCTCTATGCCTCCCACAATCAGGGGCTCTATCCGTCCTCGCTGGAGACGTTGGTCCGACAGCGCTACCTGGAATCTCTTCCCACCTGTCCGGCGGCGCGCCGCCCCACCTATTTCTATCGACGCTTCGACAAACTGCAGAGGATCCAATTTGCTTGCGCGGGCAACAATCACGCTCGCGCTTATACGGGCTTCAGTGCATCCAGCAACAACTTCCCTCGCTACGACGATCAGAAAGGCCTGGTGCCGCACCCATGAAATGGTTCTTCCTGCAGATTCTGGCCATCGGCATCCTCCGCTGGCAGGAGCACCAAGGCAGCCAGGAGGTAGCACTGGTCTACTCGCTGGTGCTGATCATCTTTTGCGGCCTCTGGCCCGGCAGCAAACAAGCTCCCGAATGGCGCACCGTGGCCAGTTTACTCTTCACTTCTTTGCTTTCGTTCACCGCATTGATGCTCATGGTCAGCGGACCCATGGGTTCCCTGGCCGTTTGCTGGCCGGCCGTGCTCAGCCGGCTCGAGCCCGAGCGAGTCTACCAGCGTCTGTTCCTGGTGGTTCTGCAACTGGTCCTGATCATGAAGCACCTGGATGAACCGCTGCTCGTCGGGCTGACCTCCGGATTGGCGGTGGCCAGCCTCGTGCAACTCCATCCGGGCCGGCCCTTGCGCTGGTTCGCGCTGGGCGCAATGGGGATAGCCCTCGGCCCGCTGGCCATCGCCCACTGCATGTCCGAGCCGCCCGAGCACCTGGTCAAAAACACCCTGCTGCTCGTGCTACCCCAACTGGGACTGCTCTGCCTGGCCCGCCCCCGCTCCAATCCCAGGCCCGATTTTCCCGCACTCTAACGCGGCGGCCCCGCACCCGGCCGCGGAAAAAGCCCCCCAGCACCCGATTTGCCGCACTCTGACGCGGCAGCCCCGCACCCGGCCGCGGAAAAAGCCCCCTGGCACCCAATTCCCCGCACTCTAACGCGGCGGCCCCGCGCCCAGCCGCGGAAAAAGCCCCCCAGCACCCAATTCCCCGCACTCTAACGCGGCAGCCCCGCACCCAGCCGCGGAAAAAGCCCCCTGGCACCCGATTTGCCGCACTCTAACGCGGCAACCCCGCACTCAGCCGCGGAAATAGCCCCCAGGCCCGATTTTCCCGCACTCTAACGCGGCAGCCCCGCACCCAGCCGCGGAAATAGCCCCGCTCAAGGGCCGCCAGCGGAGGGTCGCGAAGAGCGGCTCATGCTACTTCTCGTCGACTATTCCAGCATGCTCTACCGGGCCTTTCACTCCACCCCATCCTCCGTGCCGATGAACGGACTCCACGGTTTCCTGGGCTCGCTGGCTCGCGTCATCGCCGACCGCAAGCCCTCGGGAGTGGCCATCTGCTGCGACTACGACTGGCGGCCTCAGTTCCGTGTCGACGCCCTGCCCATGTACAAAACCCACCGGGTGGCCGCGGCTGTCGAGGACCCGGTCACCCCGCAGGAAGTGCTGGGCCGAGAATTTTTGGACGCCCTGGGTCTGGCCGTGGTCGGCTGGGAGGGCTACGAGGCCGAGGACATTGTGGCCACTCTGGCCCACACCCACCGCGGCGAGGTCATCGAGATTCTATCGGGCGACCGCGACCTTTTCGATCTGGTGGAGGATCCGCGCATTCGCGTGCTCTACCCCGCCAAGGGTGGCATCCAGGTAGTCACGGAAAGCTGGATCACGGAGAAATACGGCATTCCGGGACGCAGCTACGGAGACTTCGCGCTGCTGCGTGGCGACCCATCCGACGGTCTCCCGGGCGTGGCCGGCATCGGAGAAAAAACCGCTTCCACCTTGATTGCCCGTTACGGCGACCTGCAGACCCTGCAGGCCGCGACCGATTTGAACCCAAAGCTCAAGGCCAAACTGGAGGCTTCCGCCGACTACCTGAAAGCAGCCGCTGAAGTCGTCATGCCGGTGCGCGATCTGCCGCTCCCGCAAAGAGACCTGAGCCTGCCCGAAGCGCCGAAAGACAGGGCCACCTTGGAACGTATCACCAGAGAATACAGTCTGGATGGAGCCGTGCAGAGATTCCAAAAATCAGTCCAAGATTTGAATGAATTCAAGGCAAGATCTTAAAGGCACGGGTTAGAATTCGGGGGGGCTATGCTAGAACTGATCCAACGTTTGTTTGGGCCGAAATCGACCTGGAACGGAACGGAGCGCCGTCACTTTGTGCGCGCCCGCTGTCGCTTCGACCTCAACCTGGGCAGGGGTCAGGATGCCGTTTCCGTCCGCGAAATCAGTCAGGGGGGTCTACGCCTGGAGTGCGACCTCTTTCTGGCCCCGAAACTGAAGGTAGGCAGCCTGGTGGAGCTCAGCCAGCCGGACCAGGCGATGCCGACCAAAGCCAAGGTCATCTGGCAAAAAAACAGCCGCAACTTCTGCCGGGTCGGTCTCAAATTCGTCAGTCCCATCCGCGGTAGCTGGATGCAACGACATGTGGACGACATCGCCGGCCATCCCAAACAAAAGCGCCGCCATATCCGCGTGCGCACCGACTGGACGGTGGAGGGTCGGGCCGGTATCGAGAGCTTCGAGGCTCGTATGCGGGACATCTCGGTCACCGGCTGTCGCGTGGAAACCAGGGCCGACCTGGTGGTGGGTCAACAGCTCCGGCTCAAGATGGGCAATTTGGAAGTCTCCGCCGATGTGCGCCGCGTCTCCGGCCAACCAGGCTTCAACCTGGTTGGCCTGCGCTTTGAAGCGCAAGAGCCGCAGACGGGCCAGCTGGTCGCGTTGGTGCGCAAACTGACCGGTGGCTGATCAGTAGCGGAACTTTCCGCCCTTCATCAGACCCGTCTTCAGTTTGCTGTCCCAGCCCGAAGGCTCCAGCTCGGACGGAGCTTTCACCACGAAAGAACCGTCGGCTTTGTTGTAAGCTACGGCGATATCTTTCACCGAGGGCGTGTAGATAAAGGTCACGTTGTAGACGCCGTTGGCGGGCGTGTAGCCGTAGCCATCGCCGAGAAACTCCACCAGCGTGCCGGCATAAGAAATGAAGCGCTTGGCTTTATCCTGGGTCCACTTTACGTTGTCATCCTTGAGGTGAAGCGTAACTTTGCCTTTGAGACCCTGAGCGGTATCCGCGGCTCCGTCCTGATTGTTGCTGTTTTCCATGGCGGCGATGTCGCCGACCCCGGTGCGCTTGGCATATTCCGTGAGATAGCGCGGCCACCAACTCAAACGATGCAGCAAGCCGTCCCGGTCGAGGTTGAGGCCGGCCCATCCGGCATCGGTGAGCTCGAACAAAACATTGTTGGCCCAGTAGACTTCTTCCGACTTGTAGACCGTGTAGGCGGCGCCTCGGCGGCCATTGGCCAGATCCTGGCCGCGCTCGGCCGGCGTGCTCTGCGCCCAGCAGGCGGCGCTCAGTGCCAGCGCCACCCCAAACAAACGAAACATCTTCAAAGAAAGAACCTTCCCTTCACTTCAATGAAGCGAGTGTAAGGCCCCCGCCCCCCGGCCACCGTGACAGACGTCCTTTACTGCTTCTGCAGCACCTTTGCCCAACCGTCTTTTAGCGGAACGATCCGATTAAAGACGGGCTTCTCGGCCGTCGAGTCCCAATCTTTGATAAAAAAGCCCTGGCGCTCGAACTGGAAACGCTCGCCCACCTTGCTCCGAGCCAAACTATGCTCCAACCGAGCCTCGGGCAGAATCTGCAAAGACTCGGGATTCAAGAACTCGCGATAGTCTCCATCTTTGAGCCCGTCGGGCTGTTCGATAGTAAACAACTCCTCATAGAGACGAACCTCGGCCGCCAGCGAAGTGGTTGCTTCCACCCAATGGATGGTTCCTTTGACCTTGCGGTGTTCGCCCGAGCCACCGCTCTTGGTCTCCGGATCGTAGGTGCAACGAACTTCGGTCACGTTGCCGCTCTCGTCCTTGATCACTTCTTCGCACTTGATGATGTAGGCACGGCGCAGGCGCACTTCGCCGCCCGGCTGCAGACGAAAATACTTCTTGGGTGGGGTTTCCATGAAGTCGTCCTGCTCGATAAAAATCTCCCGTCCGAAGGGGACCTTGCGACTGCCGGGCAGACCTACATCGTCAGGAAAGTAAGGAGCTTCCAACTCTTCGATCTGACCTTCCGGGTAGTTGGTGATCACCACCTTGAGTGGCCTGAGCACACCCATAACGCGATGGGCTTTGGTGTTGAGGTCGGCGCGCACGCACTCGGACAGATAACTCAACTCCGTCCACACTTCGCTTTTGGTCACTCCGACCTTCTCGCACAAATCCCGGATCGCTTCCGGCGTATAACCGCGCCGGCGAACTCCCGCGATGGTCGGCATGCGGGGGTCGTCCCAACCCGAAACGAGACCCTCGCTGACCATCTCTCTCAGCTTGCGCTTGCCCAGCATGGTGTATTGAAGTTTCAGCTTGGAAAACTCGATCTGCTGCGGATGCACCGGAAGCTCCAGGCTATCCAAAAACCAATCGTAAAGCGGTCGATGGTTCTCGAATTCGAGCGTGCAAATCGAGTGAGTGATGCCCTCGATAGAGTCGGAGATGCAGTGAGCATAGTCGTACATGGGATAGATACACCAGGCATCACCGGCCCGATGGTGAGCGGTCTTGCGAATTCGATAGATGGCCGGGTCGCGCAGATTGATGTTAGGAGAGGCCATATCGATCTTGGCCCGCACCGTGCGCGTGCCATCCTCAAAATCCCCGTTCTTCATGCGCGACAGCAACTCCAGGTTCTCGTCCACCGAGCGTTCTCGGTAGGGACTGGGACGACCCGGTTCGGTCAGCGTGCCCCGGTACTCGCGCACTTCCTCAGCGCTCAGGTCACACACATAAGCCTTGCCAGCCTTGATCAACTGCACAGCGCAGTCATAAAACTGCTGAAAATAGTCGGCGGCGTGATACTCTTTGTCTCCCCAGTTAAATCCAAGCCACTGGACGTCGCGCTTGATGGCCTCGACATACTCGGCGTCTTCTTTGAGGGGATTAGTGTCGTCCATACGCAGGTGGCAAACGCCACCAAAGGCATCAGCCAGGCTGAAATTCAACCAGATAGACTTGGCATGCCCAATGTGCAAATAGCCGTTGGGTTCGGGGGGAAAGCGCGTGACCACCGTCTTGTGCTTGCCGGTCTTCAGATCTTCTTCCACGATTTGTCGGATGAAATGGACGGATGGTGCGGTTTCTGTGTGCATCCAGATCGCGTTCGTCAGTTCTTTCAGCCCACCCTGTCGGGCCGCCGAGGAGTGGACCCGGGCAGAGCGAAACAAGAAGGTCTGGAGGGTCTATGGTGGACATTTCGGCGGCGCTCGGCGACGCCTTTAAGCGAACCCGTTACTTGCTTTGGGAGCGCGGCAGTTTTGCCCGGTGGTGGCGCTTCGCTCTGCTCAGCACGCTGACCGGCGGTGGAGGCGGGGGCGGCGGCATGAACGTGCGAGCTCCTCTGCAACTGATGCAGGCCTACAAGAAAGAGACCGCCATGGTCGGCCTGATGGCCACCAGTTGCGCCCTGGGAAACTTCGACACGGCTATGGTCCCGGTTGTCCTGGGCCTGGGTTTGGGCCTGATGCTCTTCGTGATCTTCTTCGCCTGGCTGAGTAGCTGCGCTCAGTTTGTGCTGGTAGAGAGCATCGTCTACGACCGTCACGTTCTAGGCGAACCTTTCGGCCGCCTGAAGAGCAACGGCACCGGCTTGTTCCTCTGGTCCTTCCTGGTCAGCTTGCTGTGTATGATTCCGGTGGGAATCGTAATCGTAGGCGCGGTCGGGTCCGGCTTCATGGTTTCTCAGACGGCGCCGGGGGCCATCTTGTTGATCAGTCTCGCGGCACTGGCCGTGCTGGGCGTGTTGGGCATCGCGGTGCTCATCTTCTTCACCCTCACCAACCAGCTGGTGGTTCCGGTCGCCTATCGCCAGCGCATCGGCCTCAATCCGGCCTGGTCGCTGGTCTGGCAGACCCTGCGAAACCGCAAGGCCGACACCGCACTCTTCTTGCTGGTGCTGATGGGTGTGGTCATGGCCGGCGCTTTCGGCGTGATGATGGGAGTCGTATTGGTGACCGGAGTGGTCGGTCTGGTGAGCGGTCTGTTGCTGGCGATGCCCGCCTTCTTCCTCTACCAGGCGCACATGACCGCACCCGCGGTTCTCTGCGGCGTGCTCTTCGCCATGGTGCTGTTCGGGACGCTTTTCTTTAGTAGCCTGTCTTTCCAGACCCCTGTGACCGTTCTGACCCGCTGCTTCGGCATCTACATCATGCAGCAACTGATGCCCGAGCAAGGACTGCTGCCGCTGGGCGGTCGTCCCGAACAAATCCAGGAAGACCCGATTCTGAGGGAAGAGCCCCAGCCACTGGGAGCCTTGCCTGAAGATTCCTGGCAGCGTCCCGAACTCTGAAGGATTTTCAACTCCAGACCTTAAGTCCATGGCTATGAAGAAGTCCCTCGCTCCGGCCCTGCTCCTGCTTTTGTGGGGATGCGCTCCGCCCGAAGGAACGCCCAATAGCACCAGCACGGTGGCCGTTAGCAACACCACCACCGTGGTGACCCCTGCGCCCAGCTCCAGTCCCACGATGGTAGCCGCCGCGGCCACGCCGCTGCCGCAACCGGACCTGCCCGAGAAGTTGCTCAAAAGCTACACTCCGGCGCCGCTCGACGCCAAGCTGAAGGACAGCGAAACCTGGTGGGCAGACTCGGGAATCCAGGAGAATCGCCTGGGCTACTATACCAGCAATGACAGCCTGGCCCAGGTGGAAGCTCAACTCACGCCGGTTTTCACGGCGGACGGCAACAAGCCGTACCTGGAGGGCATCGGTCCGGTTTTTGATTATGACGGGACGCGGGTCTGCATTATGAAGCGCGCCTCGGGCGGAGAAGCTCTTTTCGTGATCGCGCCCCTGGGCGCCAACAAGCAGGTTCCCAAAAGCCTGAAGGCCCTGAAACTACCACCGATTCCTCCCGAGGAACTGGCCAACAAGTCCATGTTGGTCGTGTTGGCTACCGGCAACGGTCTGGGGGAACACATCGATCATATGCTGGGACAAGCGGGTCTGGTCATCACGCCCACTCCCGATCCGACGGAAACGCCCAAAGGATAAAGGCGGTCTGCTGAACCGGCAACATTCCTTTCATCCGGAGGGGTGGGATCCTGAACTAGCATAAGGTATGCAGATCCAGAGCGCTCCTCGGCCCCAGCTCCCCAAACCCCTGCCCCAGAAACAAGAACCGCCGCAGGGTTCGAAGCCGTCACGCAAAGATCTGGACAAGGCAATCGAGGACCTCTGCTTTGGCGGTGCGCTGGGCTCGGCCGCGTTTTTAGGCGCAGCCGCCTACCCCTCCACTTATTTGCACGAGATGGGCCACAAAATGGCCATCCACGCTCTGTATTCCGGTGCTGAGGCCAACATTACCGTTTTCCCCTTCAAGGGCGGAGTGACCCGCTGGAAAGGCGAGGGCCTCTCTCCCCTGGGTGAGCACCTCGGAGCCGCGGGCAGTCGCTCGGTGGTGGCCATGGCCGGCACCGCGATGGACGCCCTGAGCAGCTGCGCGCTCTTTGCCTCGGGCTATAAGTTGCGCAAGTCCCATCCACTGGCCGGCAACGCCATGATGGGCTACGGCCTGATGAGAATGACCAGTTCGACGCTCTACGCGGCCAGCGGCATCGGCAAGACGGCCGCGACGGCCAAGGCCGGCCACGATTTCGTGACTCTGCAGACTCAGCTGGGTGTCCCCTGCTGGGTCAGCACCGCCGTGGTGGCCAGTTTGATTCCGCTGACTTACCTGGCGATGCGCGCGCTAGAGAAGGAATAGTTCGTCGAGAATGGCCCCGGCCGCCGCGGCCATGACGTCGCGCTGCATACGAAAGCGGTCGCCAAAGAAAAGCTCGCCGATTTCCTGGTCCAGATAGTGACGGGCCAGCCCCAGTAAGGCCGTGTGCTCGTCGCAATCCATCTCCAGAACCACCAATCCATCGTCCAGACTGGCGCCCACCCCGGTTTTGCGCCCGCTCAGTCGCTCGAGGTAGAGCAGACTGAGACGTCCGTCTCGAGGTTGATGGGGCGTGGTGACACAGATGGCGCAGCGCTTTTGCTCGTCCTCGCTCAGTTCACTCCACCAGGGATACACGGCCGAGTGCAGGTCCTCGATCTCCATGCGCGCGCCCCTTTCCAGAGCGGCGGAAAAATCTTGCATGGGCGCTCCCTGCATGCATTCGGCCGCCTGGGCGTGCACCTCGGCCTTGAAGGCATGATAGGAAGGCGGTCTCAAGCTCAACTGCTTGCGCTGGCCGTGGTGGAGAAAGACAACCGTGTCGGACACCAGCAGCAGCACAGGGCGGCCAGGGTTGTCCAACCACTGCTGCAGCCGCTCCTGATAAAGACGATGAAAGCTGAGATTCTGCGGGCTATCCTTGGGCTCGAAAACCGTGCCCGGCACCGGTTCCGAGACTTCGATCAGATTCTCATCGGGGTCGTAAAAGTAGAGCGAGCGAATGTCCCCCTGCGAGCCGGTGCGCACGACCGGCCCTTCGATGACCGTCACCTGATGATCGGTCAGCCGTTGTTGCATACGCGCCAGGGGAATGGTGATCAGGAAGCAGAGGTCGGCAGAACCCGGAGTGGCGTGTCGCACATTGTGGTCAATCGGTTTGTCCGCCTGGTGCAGATTGATTTTCTGGGTGCCGAAATGCAATGCCTGACGACCCGCTCCGAAGGTTCGCGCCTGCATGCCCAGCACCTGAGTATAAAACTGGACGGTCGCCTGGACGTCCCGCACCGTCAGCACCAGATGGTCTAAATTCGCGACAAACAACCGCTAATGCTTCGTGCCCATGAACAGCGCGCCTGCGATCAAGCCCTTCTTGCCAAAGGTGAGAGCCGAGATGGCCGGCATAAAGGTCGCACCCGCCAGAGCGCATTCGGCTCCGGCCACCGCGGCCCACACGTAAGGGGCGGCCGGCCCAATCTTGAGGGCAGCCTTGTGGAAGAAATTGAGTTTGGCCGGATCCTTGGCGGCCATCTTCTGGGCCACCTCGCGCACTTCTTTACCGGAGAAGTAGCCCACCGCCACTCCCACGCAACCGCCCAGAATCGCACCCGGCACCCCGCCCCAACTGGAAATGGCGTAACCCGCGGCAGCCGCCGGGATCACTCCCACTGCGGCGCCGGTAGCGCCTTTGAGCATCGTCTTGCCGATCTTCTGCCAGCGCGACGGCTCTACCGAATCCTGCGGGACCGGCGGCTGGGCCGGCTTGGGCGGCAACTTGCTCGCAGGCCGAAAAGGCAACTGTTGGATCTTCACACGCCCACTTTAGGGGAGCGGCCGGAAAGATCTATGAAAGCGGTAGTACCGATGCGAGCAGACTGAACAGGGCGAAAATCGGCATGAACAGCCACCAGACAAGGAAGTCCACCAGGTAAACACAGTCGAAAAGCACCCCAAAGAAGGACGGCTCTTCCGTCGTCGTCCGGGGAACGTCGCTGATGCCGATGTCCACCCTGCAACTCTACCTGTTGCCGCCGCCTTTGGCCAGAGTAGGATCTCGGCATCTAGGGGAGCCCGGCGATTCTGCCCGACCCACCCCCAGAAAGGCCCCAATCTACAGGCCGATGTAGATTCTCTACGCCACCCTGACGATTCTGCCCTGATCTGCCCCCGGAAAGGCCCGAATCTACAGGCCGATGTAGATTCTCTACGCCACCCTGACGATTCTGCCCAAATCTGCCCCCAGAAAGGCCCGAATCTACAGGCCGATGTAGATTCTCTACGCGACCCTGACGATATTGCCCGATCCGCCCCCAGAAAGGCCCGAATCTACAGGCCGATGTCGATTCTCTACGCCACCCTGACGGTTCTGCCCAAATCTGCCCCCAGAAAGGCCCGAATCTACAGGCCAATTACGCCACCCTGGAGATCCGGGCCCAACCGAACGCGCTAGCCGGCAGGTTTTTGCCAGACACACAGGACGGTCTTGCCGAAGCGATAGCCCAGCAATGGGTCGAGGCGGCGCGAGATGGGCACCACCACCGTGTCCCAGAATCCGATCTGGCGGGGGGTGGGCATGCTCTGACGCAGCAGCTTGGAATTGGCCAGCGATAAAAAGAAGCCCAGGCTGTCCAGGTAGCGAGCGCACACCAGGCGCGCTCCGGCCGGACCGCAGTCCTTGAGCTGTTTCAGGCTGTAGCGCCGGAAGTGGCCAATGGCCTGGTCGAACGGCGAGAACAGGCTTTGGTGGGCCGGCGAGAGCACGATCAGGTGTCCCCCCGGTCGCAGCCGGCCCAGCGCCAACTCCAGTTCCGCCCGGTCGTGCTCGATGTGTTCGAGCACGTCGATGTAGAGAATGGAGTCACAACATTCCTCTGCCACCCCCTCCAGAGTCGAGCACTGAACCTCACAGAAAGCAGGCAGACCCTGGATCTGAGCGCACAACTCCGCGTCCGGCTCCAAACAGAGCCAGCGCTGATGACGCGAGCCGTCCTGCAAAAAGACTCGGGTGGTGCCTCCGAGCCCGGCCCCGACTTCGACCACCTCGGCTCCCAAAAACGGCTTGATTTGAGCGCAAAAGTAGCTCTTCCAGTTGCGTGCCCGAGAGAATAACTCGAGCTCATCGCCCACATACTTCACGAACCAGGTTCCTTCCAGATCAGCACTTCCGCCAGATAGTGCTGAAAGTCACGAGCGGGCACGAAGCTCTGATGAGTGCGACTGCCCAGCACGAAAAACACGAAGAAGAACGAAGTAATGATCAGCTGGGTCAGCAAAATCAGCGTCAGGCCGAACGCTGAAGTCGCCCAGCCGGGGATGGCCAGGGTGGTGAAAAATTTCACGCCGACCACCGTCAACATCAGGCACAAAACGATGGCGATGAACACCTGGGAAACCAGCAGCAGCCGCACTCCCACCCGGTCGGAGTGCACCGAGACCGCGGACAAACCATGAGTGACCAGCGCGGTGGTGTTCATACTGGAGGAGCCGTCCAGACGCTTGCCGCGCCGGGTGGGAATGTGAATGTAGGGCGCGCCGACCCGCTGAATTCCGGCTGCGTAGTGCGTCCAGATTTCCGGTAGAGCCGCGACCCTGGAGAGCAAAGGTCCGGGAATCACGCTGAAGTTGCCCATGCGGATAGAGTTACCGGTCAGCATTCCGTAGAGGCTTCGGTAAAAAAAGTAGCCGAGTCGAAAAAGCAACGATTCAGAGCGGCGGGTGCGTTGCGCGAAGACCAGCACATCGGAACCGTGATCGCGGGCGGCTTTCACCATGCGGGCGGCGTCCTCAGGTCGGTCCTCTCCATCCGCGTCCATCACCAACACGGCACCGGGCTCTTCGCCGGCCAGGTAGCTCAGGCCCATCGCGATGGCGCGCTGATGGCCCAAATTGCGCGTCAACTGCAGCACGCGGATCCGCTCAAAGCCAGCCTGGTCCAGAGGCTCCGGCAGGGCTCCCCAGGGATGGTCGTTCACGATCAGCAGTTCCAGTTCACTCTCAGGAGTGAGAGCCTCCGCCAACAAGGGAAGTAGCGCGCGCAGAGCAGACCAATCCTTGTAGCAAGGGGTCACAACCGTAAGCCTGGGCTTCACCTCAAAACTCGGTTCCGCTGGAATCCCTGGCCCGGCGGACCCGGACCAGGTCGATGACTGTCAACAAGAACAGCAATGCCACTCCACACGGCACCGCGCTCATCCAAAACAGGTCGCTACCCGTAAACTTCAACCAACCATTGGGATTGGCTCTGTAAGTGCTGGCGTTGGCCGCCGCCACCAGAAGAAAAAACGCCACGGGTGCGCCCACTCGAAGAAGAAACAACTCCGTTCCACCCCAGACCCCAATCCCGTAGATGGGGAAGGCCAACAACCAGAAGAATGCTGCCAGAGGGAACTCCGCCGGCAGCATCAGAAAGGGCAAGGCGACTAGCTCAAACACCCTCTAGCCTACGGGCGATGGGTGGCGTTTGACATACTCCACCAGCCGGGGCAGCACGCGGCGAATGTCGGGACAGGCGATGCCCGAACCTTGCAATGCGGCCGTGGTGTTGTCCGCCAGATAGTGGGTCGGATGCACAAAGTAGTCGACCATACCCGGAGTGAACCCGGACCAGTTGGCAACTGGCTTGAAGTTGCGCAAGCTGGCCTTGACCAGGCTCAACGGAAGCTGGAGCGGGATGACGCGACGCTTGCAGGTGCGGCCCAGTTCACTGACCATCTCCTCCACGGTCAGAGGGTTGGGGTCGGACAATTGATAGACGGTACCCGGCTTGCTGGCGTTCATGCTCAGATAGGTCAACGCGTCCAGCACGAAGTCTTGGGTGACCAGGTTGATGCGCGTCATGGAAGGGTCGCCAATGCGCGGCAAAACGGAAAGGAACGGGAAGCGCAGCAGCCACTTGATGATCGGATAAGGTCCATCATACTTGAGCGTGGCCCCGCTGCGAGAGTCACCCACCACTACCGAAGGCCGGTAGATGATCCAGGGCAGCTGCGATTTCTGCACCTCGACCTCGGCCAGGAACTTGGTCTCCTCGTAGTAGTTGTTGAAGCGCTGGCCTTTGTCCAGATCGCTTTCCCGGTAAGGGCCGGTGTAGCGACCGCTGACGTAGCAAGTGCTGACGTAGTGGAGTTTCTCCAGACCCGACAGGCGCTCGGCGTAGCGCAGAATATTCTGAGTGCCGTCGACATTGATGCGCAGGCCCAGCGTGCGGTCCAGATTCAGATCATAGAGAGCCGCGAAGTGGAAAATCTCGCTGCAGCTCAGTTCTTGTTCCAGGCCCAGACCGGGGCGCGTGATATCACCGGAAATCAGCTCCACGCGGGCGGCCAGAGCGGGGTCAAAGCTGGCCAGGCGCTGCTGGGCGGTCTGCAGAAAACGAGGCTCGACCAGCGCCAAAATCTTGCTTTCGGGACGCTGCAAGAGGATGCGCGGCAACAAATTGCTGGCCAGAAAGCCGGGAAAACCTGTGACAAGAAGGCTGCTCATCGCCGCATCTTCTCGGCCAGGGGAAGTACCCCTGGCAGGCGAACTGCGGCGGATGAGCGCACCCGAAAACAGCCCCAACCTCTACATTGAAAAGGTCAGCCTGACCACCGACGAGGTTCTACCCGGAGACGTCGTCCCCGAAGAACTGCTGGTCACCCACTATCGGGACTATCACGTGGTCGACACCTATGCCCGCTCGCTGATGAGCTGGTTGGTCAAAAGCACCGGTGACGAGGAGAAGGCGCGCGGCATCATGCGCAAAGTCCGTGAGTTTGGACGCTCCACCTCGAATGTGTTGGCCAAAGCTCTGGGCAAGGACCCGGACGCGCTCTCCAAGACCCTGTTTGGGCTGAAGAAACGCGATTACTATTTCCGCTTTAAAAAGCACCTGTATTCGGCCGAGGAAATTGCCAGCCGCATCCAGACGCTCAAAGACGAGGCCGTCAGCCGGGCTAAAGGCAAGAAGATGCGGGTCTTCCTGACCGGCGGCACCGGTTTCGTGGGCAAAGAGATTCTGTATCAGGCCAGCGTCATCCCCGAGATCGAAGAGATGGTGGTCTTGATTCGTCCCAAAACGGTCCGTCACCGCATCACCGGTGAGGTCATCTCGCACCAGACCGTGGAAGAGCGCGGCGCCGAACTGCTCAAAGAACTCTGGTTGGATGGCAATCCCAAGTATCGCTTCATCGATGGTGACATCGAGAAGCCTCAGATGGGTATCGCACCCGAGACGCTGGCCGAGATGGCCCAATCGATCACCCACGTAATCCACTGCGCCGCCAGCGTGGCTTTCGACGACCCTTATCCGGACTCGTTCTCCGCCAACGTGACCGGCAGTTGCAACGCGCTGCAGTTCTCCCTCAATCTACAGAACGCCAAAAACAGCCCGTTCGTGGCCCACGTCTCGGTGGAGACTTCCTACATTCACGGCAAACAGGTGCGTCAGCAGGCCCGTGAGGACGAGGTCGTCTTCCCGCGTAACTTCTACAACAACTACTACGAGCTCACCAAAGCCATGGCCTCACTGGAAACCGAGCGCTTCATGCTCGAACACGGCCTGCGCGTGGTGCAGCTGTGTCCGGCCATCGTGATCGGCGATGCCCGCACCGGCAACAATCGGGGCGATCAGAAGGTGGTCAATGCCCCGGTCAACAGCTGGGGCCGGGCCCGCAAGTTCCTCAAAGAGAGTCAGGGAGATTGGGTGCGCCGGTCCCAGGCCGAAGTGCTCTTCGCCATGGCCAAAATCTTCCCGGGTGATCCCTCGGCTGAACTCAATCTCATTCCGGTGGATTGGGTAGCCCGCGGCATCGTCAACGCCACTTTGCATCCGGAGTGTATCGGCGAACGCATCCATCTGGCCACCGACAACCGCATCACGGCCGAGCGCATGATGAAAGTCATTCGTCGCGAACTTCGTGTCAGCGTGCGTCTCAGCGAGCCGAACCTCAATCGTAAACTGCACACGCCTTTGATGACCACGGTGCTGACCGGCCTCAAGCAGAAAAAGGTGGCCCACGCCCTGGGAAAACTGGGCAGCATCTTCAGCGGCTATAGCGAGTGGGGGCAGCCCGTCCATCAGGTGGGCAATGACCACGACCTGCTGGAACTCCCGCTGCCTCGTCCCAACACCGAGCACGCTTTCTGCATGCTGTGTCGCCACAACAAGCACGTGCAGGACTTTGGCACCATCAAGGATCCGCTGGAACTGTCACGGCGCGAAAAACTCTGGCTGGAGTTCATCGAGGAGCTGGAAGCCGAAACCGGCCAACCCGCCGCCACGATGCACTCCAAAGAATTCTTCCGACGCTTCACCGAAGCGTTTGACCGCGACAACTTCACCCGGGTCGCCCCCAAGGCGCTACACGGCCACTAAGCCTGCGGCTTGAGCGCGAAGAATCCGGTCTGGGAGTCGATCACGACGGTGTGCGAGGTGGTCGGCTCGAAGTAAACCGGCAGACTGGGGTCCTGGGCGGCAGAACGCAGATTTTCGCGACTACGGTCGCCGGCCACAATCTGGTTTCCGGTGATGGAAGCTAGCGGCTGGTTGGAACTGCGGAGCATCTCTTGACTGGTCTGGCGGCTGAATCCCAGGGCCAGGATGCCCTTCCCCAGATCGCGGCAGCTGGTCATCAACACCGGCCCCACCCAGGAGTTGGCGGTCAGGGCGACTTGTTGAGCGATGACTTGTGCCTGCTCGGAGTGAGTTGCGGCCACCTTCTCTAAGTGTTGCCCTTGGGATGCCTGGAATTCACGCAGGCGCTGGAAGCTTGCGGGCGGAGGGGCCAGCATGGGACCCGACTGAGGCTTGGCGGGCGGCTCGGCGGCCTCCTCGGCTCGGTAACGGTCGTAAGCATCGACCAAAGACTGACGGGTCGACATGTTAAAGTCGCAAAAATCTTGGAGCGCTGCCCCCAACCCCTTTTCGCCGCGGTCCAGAAAAGCGACCTGCGTGTTGCCGCCCTGCCCAAAAGCTTTACGAAATTCGCCGCGCAGGTTGAGGCTGGGATGTTGAATACTGAGCTTGCCTTGCATCATTGGACGTGTCCCTCTTTTGTCTCTGTGTCTTGAACCAAGGGTCTTTTTATCTGTATATGCGTTGAGGTTAGCCGCCGGCCATGAAAAATGGCTGAACCAACGCCGCAATAGAATGAAATTCAACACAAGGAACCCCCTTTCAGCGGCCGAACTTTCCCTTTACATGCCCAGTACCCAAAGTTTTTTGGTGAGCCTGGCCATCCGTCGCCTGGTCAAAGATCGCAGTCGAGGTGACGTGGACGTACGCTTCGTGCGCTCCTGGGTGAATCGCCTGATGGTCCTGCCCATTCCGCATCTCTCCGTGAGCGTCAAGCCGTTTCAAGAGGCCGGGCTCAAAGGCGAGTGGGTGCATTCGCGCAATGCTCACAACGAACGGGTGGTGCTTTATCTGCACGGGGGCGGCTACTTCTTCTGCTCCCCGCGCACTCACCGACCGGTGACCACCGCGCTGGCCCGCCAGTTGGGCGGCCGAACCCTGGCCCTGCAGTATCGCCTGGCTCCCGAGAACCCCTATCCGGCCGCTCTGGATGATGCCGTGGCCGCTTATCGCTACCTGCTCAATCAGGGGATCTCTCCCCAGCACATCGCCATCGCCGGGGACTCGGCCGGCGGCGGCCTGGCCCTGAGCACCCTGATCCGCTTGCGAGACCTGAAAGTTCCGCTGCCCTCCGCCGGAGTGCTTTTCTCACCCTGGACCGATATGGCGGCGACCGGCGCCTCGCTCGATCAGAACGACCACGCCTGCGCCATGTTCTCGGCCGACGGGATCCGCAAAGCCCGCATGCTCTACGTCGGCCAGGACGACCCCTATAATCCGCTCATATCTCCGCTGTATGCAGACCTGACCGGCCTGCCGCCGATGTTGCTGCACGTCAGCGACAACGAAGTCTTGCTCGATGATTCCACTCGCCTGGCCGAACGCGCCCGCGCCGCGGGCGTGAACGTGGAATTCCGCGTCTGGAAAAACCAGCCGCACACCTGGCAGCTGTTTCATCGACTGATCCCGGAAGGTCGCGAATCTCTAGATCAGGCCGCCCACTTCCTCAATCAACATTTTGCGAAGTGCTGGGACGGTCTCGACCTGCCCTACAACCTACCGTAGTTGGCACGCGTACGCCGTAGCTATACCATGAGCCGGGCCGACGCCGCCTGGCTGCACATGGAAGATCCATCCAATCTGATGATGATCACGGCCTTGTTCACCTTCAAAGGCCGACTGGATCCAGCTGTGATGCGCGACATGCTGGAAAAACAGCTGATGACCTACGACCGTTTCCGCATGCGCGTCGGCTACCCCAAGATCGGCATCGGCCGCCCGCTCTGGAAGCAGTATCGCCATTTCAATCTGGACGACCACCTGGACGTGCGGACCCTGGATGCGCCCGGCGATGAGCCCACCTTGATGCGGCTGGTCAGCGAACTCATGAGCACCCCGCTGGACCGTGACCTGGCCCTTTGGAAATTCCACATCGTGCACGGCTACAACGGGGAAGGCAGCGCCATGATCTGCCGCATCCACCATGCCATCGCCGATGGTATCGCGTTGTTGCGCGTGCTTCTGAGCATGACCGAGCAAGATCACTCGGTGCTGGAAGCCCCGAACCGAAGCGGCGCTCTCATGGTCAGCGACGCCAGTATCAAGGTCAAACCCAGCAAGCTCATCGATGTGGCTCGCGGCTATGGAGCGGTGGCTCAGGATCTGGGCAAGCTGCTGCTGGAGACCGAGCCTCCCAGCCCCTTCCGCGGCCAACTGGGCACCGCCAAAAACGCTGCCTGCACCCAACCTATTTGTCTGAACGCCATCAAGGAGGCCCGCCAGCGCGCCGGCTGCACCGTCAACGACGTGCTCATGGCGGCGGTGGCCGGCGGACTGCGGGCCCATCATGCCAAAATCGAGGGCGAGCCGGCAGCGCACGTAAATCTGCGCGCCATGATTCCCGTGGATCTGCGCAAACCCGGCAAAGATCAGCCGCTGGGCAATCGCTTTGGCCTGGTGTTCTTGGGTCTGCCGGTGGGCCTGGACAACCCCAAAGAGCGCCTGGCGGAAGTGCAAAAACGCATGAACGCTCTCAAGCGCTCGCCCCAGGCGGTGGTCGTGCTGGGACTGCTGGCCGCCGTCGGCTCCATTCCCGCCGACATGCAGCAGCACATCGTGGATCTTTTCGGGTCCAAAGGCACCGCCGTGGTCAGCAACGTGCCCGGCCCCCGCGAGCCTCTGGCCATGGCCGGTCAAACCATCGACAGCCTGATGTTCTGGGTCCCCCAATCGGGCCGGCTGGGTCTGGGCATCTCGGTGCTCAGTTACGGCGGCAAAGTCAAGTTTGGTGTGGCCGTCGACGCCAATCTCAAGGTGGACGCGCAGGGATTGGCCCACGACATCGAAGCGGCCTTGCAAGAATTGATCAAGGCCCTGTAGGAGGACCCACCCCATGGAGGCGATTACCGCCCCGGCCCTGGACGGCTGGCTAGAAGACTTGAACCGCGCCCTGCCCGCCTGGCAGGCCACCCCCACTCCGCGTCGCCTCAGCTACCTGGCCCAGCTACGCAAGGACTGCCATCGCCTGGCCGCCCGCTGGGCCGAAGTCTGCTGCCAGATCAAGGGCATCGACCCCAAGTCTCAACTGGCCGGTGAAGAATGGGCCATGGGTCCGCTGGTCACTCTGCGCAACCTGCGCCTGCTGGAAAAACAAATTCAGACCCCGCTGCGCCAGGGCAGCCGAATGGTACGAGCCCTACCCGGCGACACCTGGGACATGGTGCAGTGGCCTATCCTGCGAGGTGAGACCTGGTCCGACCCGACCCAGAACAAGCCGGAGTCAGTCAAGGGGAAGGTGGGTCTGGTGCTCGGCGCCGGCAACGTCTCCTCCATCGGTGCCACCGACGTGCTCTACAAGATGTTCGTGGAAGACCAGGTGATTCTGCTCAAGATGAACCCGGTCCACGAACCTCTGGGAGAGGTGCTCGAGGAAGTTTTCGACTGTTTGATCAAAGACGGCTTTCTGCGCATCGTGCGTGGCGGCCCGGCCGAAGGCGCTCTCGCCTGTCAGCATCCCAAGGTGGAAGCGCTGCACATCACCGGTTCCCATCACACTTACGATGCGATTCGGCGCAATCTTCCCACGCCCAAGCCCATCACTTCCGAGCTCGGCTGCGTTTCCCCGGTTATCGTGGCCCCGGCCCGCTGGTCCAATCGCCAGATCGAATACCAGGCTCGCCACATCGCCGGCATGCTGACCACCAATGCAGGCTTCAACTGCAACGCCGCCCAGGTGATTCTTACCTGCAGTCAGTGGCCCCAACGCGACGCCTTTCTGAACGCTCTGCGACGCACTCTGGCCAAGGTGCCGGCCCGGCCTTCCTACTATCCGGGCTCCCAAGAGCGTCACGAGAAACTGATTCGTCAGAACCCCGGCGCCGAGCAACTGGGTCCGCCAGCCGCGGGGGCCACCTGCTGGACGCTGGTGCCCGGTCTGGACTGGGAAAAAGACCCCAGGCCGCTCCAGGAAGAAGCCTTCTGCGGCGTGCTCTTTGAAGTAACGTTGGACGTGCCCTATAACGAATTCTTGCTGAAAGCCGCCGAGTTTGCCAACGAGAAAATCTGGGGCAACCTCTCCTGCTCACTGATCTTGCCTCCCGAGGCGCAACGCAGCCAACCCTGGAGACGGGCTTTGGAAAACTTGCGCTATGGAGCGGTGGGCATCAACATCTGGCCAGGCCTGATCTTCGCCCTGGTCAACCTGCCGTGGGGAGCTTATCCGGGCAATACCCCTGAAGACATCCAATCCGGCAGCGGATTCGTGCACAACACGGCCAACGTGGATACCATCCAGAAAACCGTGCTTTACGCACCCTTCTATACACCCATCCGCCTGCCGTGGCACGCCGGCTTCAGCCGCTTCGCCAGCCTGGCCCGCTTGCTCACCGACTTCGAATACCAGCCTTCCTTAAAAACGGCCCTTCGTGCCCACCTGGAGGCTCTGCGCGGCGGTTTCGGCATCTAAGGTGAGGAACGCCGGCCTGGCGCTGCTGCTGGTGCTGGTCGTGGTGGTGGCGGGGGAACTCTCGGCCTACCCGTTCTTTTTTCGAGACGACCAGCAGGCCCACTTTCTGCCCGGCTTCGATGAGATCGGTCGAGCCTGGAGGGCCGGTGAACTGCCTTTTGTCAGCCGCTACTCCTGGTGCGCCGGGGGTCTGCTGGGTGAATACCAGTACGGCATCTTCAATCCCGTGGTGCAATTGGCAGTCATCGCCAGCTCTTACATCCCCGACCTGGCCCTACGCGATGCCGCACTGGTGGCTTTCTTCGCCTGGATCACCGCCTGGGGAGCCCTGCGATTGGCGCGGGACCAGAAACTGGACCCCCAGTTCGGATTGGCCCTGGCGGCCGTCTTCTGCTTCAATCGATTTGCCATGGACGTAGGTTGGCGCTCCTGGTTGCCCATGGCCATCGGCTCCGCCTGGATTCCCTGGGTCTGGCACGCCTGCGCCCGGCGCCGGCTGTGCGTTTCTGAGTTGGTCCTGTCGCTCTATCTGGTGCTGACCGCCGGATGGCCTTTTGCCGTCATCGCTACAGCTACGCTGGGAGTCTTCTACTTTCTCCTGGCCCTGAGCCAATGGCAGTGGCGCAGAGCCGCTCTGCTGGTTCTAGGAGCGCTCTGCGCTCTGGCCATGGCCTCGCCCGCCCTGGGGAGCCTGGTGGAGCATTCCCGCTCGGCCATTCGCGCCAACTCCTCCAGCTGGCAGTATCGCCTGGAAGCGCTGGACGGGCTCCCCTACTTCCTGCCGGGCCTGGTCGCGCATTCTCGGGGAATGGAGATGGTCAATCTGCTGACCGACATCGGCTGGATTCCCTGCCTGGGACTTTTAGGGGCCCTGACCCAAAGACCCAAGGGCCAGCCGCTCTGGTGGTTGGCCCTGCTCTGGTTCGCTTTGGGATTGGCCCCCTCAGTGGCCGGGATGCGCTTTTCTTTCCGATGGCTGGACTACCTCAATCCCTTGATGGGACTTTTGGGGCTGCTCTGGCTCCAGCAACAAGCCAAAAATCCAGCGCACCGATTTGGCAGTGCCACCTGGGCGGCACTACTGACCGCGCAAATCCTGGGTCCCGGGCTGGACGCGCTGCGCGGCTTCCCTCACCGCTGGGAAGTGGGACCCGTTCTACTGCTGGCCGGCTTCTGCCTGGCCTGGAACCGCCGCCCTGACCGACGTTCCCCGCTGGTCCTGGGCGGCACGCTGCTGGGTCTGTTGCTGGCCGTCCCCATGCAGGCCCTGAGCGGCCACCAATATCCCATGGAGCCAGCTGCTCCTAACTCGTTGGTCCGCAACGACCGGGTCTGGATGTCGCTTTACACCTGGGACGAGCTCCAGGATCCAAGGGCCGGTCTGATGGTTCCGGCTCGCTACGGAAACGCCGGCATGACCGAACAGGTGGAATTCCTCAACGGCTACTCGCCGCTCTTCGTAGCCCCCATCATCCGCGCCTGGACCTTCTCGAATGTGGGCAGCCTCGATTTGAGCGAGAGGTCGAAAGTCAACGTGGCACTGGGCACCATTCCGGGAGGCCTGCTGGACAAACTGGGAATTTCAGGACTGCTTCTCAGCCCTCAGTGGAGCGGGCTCGGCCAAATCCTGGCCCAGAACGGCTGGACCCGCGTGGGGACGGAGGGCCTGATCCAAATTTGGACCCGGGGTCAAGGGAAGAAACCCGTTTTCGAGTCTGTCCCCCAGGCCTCGTTCCGTCAGAACTGGAACGAGACCATGGAACAAGCGCTGGAACCGAACGGAATCGGCGTTGCTCGTCAGGGCCCCGACGGCCTCAGGAGCTTTGCTCCCGTGCAACTAAGCCAGGAACGTAACGAACGCAATCGGTCCCAGGTGCAAGTCTCGGCCAATGCCTCGACGCAGCCCGCGCTGCTGGCCATTCATCGCAACTACCTGGTGGGCTATCGAGCCACCCTCAACGGACAACCACTGCCTCTCTACAACTGGAACCTGCAGCAGATGGCGGTGGAAATTCCGGCCGGCAGCCCGGCCGGAACTCTGGTGGTGACCTTCTGGCCGCGCATCTTCGACTTCGCTCCCTGGCTGTTCGCTCTGGGTTTGTTGGGCGCCTTAGCGGCTCAGAAAATCGGCCCAGCTGAGAGCGAACATGAAGCAAATCCAGAGGAGCGCCGCACCGGCGGCCAGGCGGATGAAAGCGGGGCTGTGGCGCAGATGCATGTAGAACACGGCCACCAGCAGAGCCTTGATGCAGGCGATGATCAGACCCAGCACGGTGCCCCAGACGCCTAAGTGAAACATGTTCAGAACCACCGTCAGCACCAGCAGTGCCATCAGCACCGCCCAAATCAGCCAGTAAGTCATGGGCGGCTCCCGATCAAATACAACAGCGGGTAGAGGAAGAACCACAGCAGATCCACCAGGTGCCAATACAGGCCCAGCATCATCACTTCATCGGCGCTGCGATGGCGAGCGCGTAGCGCGAAGAACAGCACGGCCAGAATGCCCAGGCTCAAGTGAAAAGCGTGCAGTCCGGTCAAGGTGAAGTAGAAGAAGAAGAACAGTCTCTCCCCGGCGCCCCCTTCAAAGCCCGTTCCGGGCACCTTGTGATGCAGGAACTCCTGGTGCCACTCGTAGCCTTTGACGCCCAAGAAAATCGTTCCCAGCAGCGCCGTGGCATAGAGCAGGCGGGCCGCTCCGCGCCAGTTTCCCCGTTCAGCCCGATCGACCGCGAAGGCCATGATGGTGGAGGAAGTCAGCAAGACGGCCGTGTTGACGGCCCCCAACAGGCGCTCCATCTGCAGGGAGGCCTGGGCAAACTCGACCTGGTGATAGAACCGGCCGAAGCTGTAGGCCAGAAAAAGCCCGCCAAATAGCATCAGCTCGGAACCCAGAAAGATCCACATGCCCAGACTGTAGGCTTCGTGCTCCTGCTTGCGATCGACAAACTGCTTCATAGTCGGACGCACCTCAGCAGCGGGGCCATCCCCCACTCCGCCTCCTCCAAGCGAGGGGTCTCCACAAAATTGTGGGTGGGTGGCGGCGAAGCAGTGGCCCATTCCAGGCCGTGGTGGGCAGCCCAGGGATTCTCCTCGGCGCGCGGCCCGCGAAACAGCGACCAGGTCAAGTAGCTGAGCGGCAGCAGGTAGCCGACCGCCAGAAAGCTGGCACCGGCCGAAGAGAGCACGTTGTAGACCTGGAACTCGGGCGGATAGCTGTGGTAGCGGCGCGGCATGCCCAGATAGCCCAACAGGAACTGAGGCATAAAGGTCAGGTTGAAACCGAGGAAAATCAGCAGGGCCGAGACCTTGCCCAGACCCTCGTGGTAAAGGCGACCGGTCATTTTGGGCCACCAGAAGTGCAATCCGCCTAGATAAGCCATCAGCATGCCGCCCACCATGATGAAGTGGAAGTGAGCCACCACGAAGTAGGTATCGTGTAAATGCACGTCCACCGCCAGCGTGGCCAGGAACAACCCGGTCAGGCCGCCGATGGTGAAAAGCCCGATAAAGCCCAGGGCATAAAGCATGGGCGTGTGCAGGCGAATCGAGGCTTTGTAGAGCGAGGCCGTCCAGTTGAAGACCTTGACCCCCGAGGGCACAGCCACCAAAAAGCTGAGAAACGAAAAGATCAGTCCGGCATAAATCGACTGTCCGGAGACAAACATGTGGTGTCCCCAAACGACGAACCCCAGCACGGCGATGGCCAGGCTGGCCACGGCCACGTAGGCGTAGCCAAAGATGGGTCTGCCGGCGAAGCAAGGCAAAATCTCGCTGACCACGCCCATGCCGGGCAAAATCATGATGTAGACGGCCGGATGCGAATAAAACCAGAAGAGATGCTGGAAAAGCAGCGGATCGCCGCCCAGCGCCGGGTCGAAGATGCCCATTCCAAAGAGTCGTTCGGCCGCAATCAAAATCAAGGTGCAGGCCAGCACCGGCGTGGCCAGCACCATGATCAGGCTGGTGGCATACATGCTCCAGCAGAAAAGCGGCATGCGAAACCAGGTCATTCCCGGAGCGCGCATTTTGTGAATGGTCACCATGAAATTGAGCCCGGTGAAGATCGAGGAAAAGCCGGTGACGAAGATGCCGGCCGCCATCAAGATGACATGGCTGTTGGTGTAGGTGCTGCTGTAGGGCGTATAAAACGTCCAGCCCGTATCCACGCCCCCGGCCAGCAAGGACCAGAGCACCAGCAGTCCCCCCGCCGAGAAGACATACCAACTGAGCAAATTCAAACGAGGGAAGGCGACGTCTCGAGCCCCGATCATCAGCGGCAGCAGAAAGTTACCCAGGGTGCTGGGAATGGCCGGAATGAGAAACAGCCAGACCATGACGGTGCCGTGCAGAGTGAACAACCGGTTGTAGATATCGGCCGTCACCAGATCTCCGGCCGGAGTGGCCAGTTCCAGGCGCATCAGCGTGGCGGCCACACCGCCGATGAGGAAGAAGACGGAAATCGTCATCAAATACAGCCAACCGATGCGCTTATGGTCCTCGGTCAGCAACCAGGACTTCCAGGACACCGGCCCACTCAGATAGCTGGTCATGGCCGACTCCTCAGGTAGGCGATCAAGTCGAGAATCTGCTCTTCGCTGAGACGGCCGGCGTAGCTGGGCATGATCGACTGGAAGCCGGGCACGATGTCGGCGTTCGGTTCGACGATCGAGCGGCGCAGATACTCCTCGTCGGCCACCTTCATGCGCTGCAAACGGGGGGCGGCCACACTGCCTTCGTGACATCCCTGACAGCCATGTTGCTGGAACAGCAGCTTGCCGCGCTGCACCGGGTCCTCGGTCTGCTGGCCGTCCAGCCAGCGCTGGTAGTCTTCCGGACTCATCACTTCGATCCAGCCGCCCATGGCGGCATGAGACGTGCCGCAAAACTCGGCGCAAAACAGGTGAAACGGACCCGCTTTGGTGGGCTCGAACCAGAGGTAGGTGTAGCGACCGGGCAGCACGTCATGCTTGACGCGAAAGTCGGGCACTGAGAAGCTGTGAATCACGTCCTGAGAAATCATGCGCAGAGTCACGCGCTTGCCCAGCGGCACGTGCAGGCGATTGATTTCTTTAGCCCCATTCGGGTAGTGCATGATCCACATCCACTGCTTGCCCACCACATCCACCGTGACGTCGGTGCTCTCCGGCAGCTGATAAAGTCGGTAATACTGGCGTGCTCCGACCCAGAACATGCCGAGGGAAAGCAGCGTGGGCAGCACGATCCAGCCGATCTCCAGCTTGTGGTGAATCAACGGCGGAGCCGTGCGGTCGGCCGGGCGACCCTCACGATAGGCAAACAAGAAGAAGAGCATGCAGAAAAGCACGCCCAGGGCGAAAAAGGAACAGATCGCGAGCACCACCAGCGTCACGAAATCGACCCCGCCCGCCTCGCTGGCGGCCACATCCGGCCAGATGGGGAAAGGACCGAGCTTCATGAGTTGCGCTCCTGATGGAGCCAGTAGCAGATGGCCGAGACCAGACAGAGCGTGGTGGCCAGGCCCAGCAGTTGCAAGGTGCGCCAGATCTGCAGGCTGTAGCGACCGGTGGCCGGGTCATACTGAAAGCACAGGTAGAGAACCGGGTCGACTTTGCCTTCGATACGATTCTGGGCTGCTCGCTGCAGAGCGCGCTGCAGGGCCGGTCCGGAAAAACTGATGCCAAAGAGATAGGAAGAGACCCGACCGTCCGCCGTCAGCGCCACCAGGCCGGCGGGATGGGCGAACTGGTCGCTGCGCCGGTCGTAGCGGAACTGAAATCCCACCGTTTCACAGAGGCGCGCGATGTTCTCCGGGGTCCCGGTCACGAAGCGCCAGTCGGCGCCACGACTGCGGGCGGCCTGACGCTTCTGGCGGGCCAGCGAGGGACGCTCGCGCGGGTCGATGCTCAGGCAGATCACCCGGTAGTCTTGGAAAGCCACCGTCTTCAAGCTGTCGAGCAGCCCGCTTTGCACCTGACCGCAAAGCATGGGGCAGCCAAAATAGCCGGGCACCAACAGCGTGGGCCGGCCCTCGCTCAACTGGGCCAGAGTCGCCGAGTGACCGTCCTCGTCGCAGAAGCTAGCGAGGGGGACCGGCGCTCCCGGATGCTGTTCGAACTGCGGGATCGGCTCGGCCGCCAGGGGCGCGATCCACATCAGGAATAGCAGTAGCATCAGTCGCACGAGAACCTCCTTGAGAGACCACCCGCATGGCCTCCTCGATCGGGATTTGCACAAGACCTTGGGAACGGTCCAACCATTGATATTGATGAAGCTCTGCAGGGTCAGCCTCGACCACCGGTCGCACCAGCAAAGGCGTCGGTTTGGTCAGGGGACCGGCCGTGTGGCGCCAGGCTTTGTGGAGCCAACCCATGGCCAGCATGGAGACCAGCACCAGAATCAAAACGCCGCCACCGAACATCACGAGAGGTCCGTGGGTGGCGTCACTCTGCTCGTAATCCGCCAAGACGCCTCCTCCAAAAAAAGAAGTTCATCAACCAGAGAGCTCCCAGCAGCAGCCAGGCTCCCAGCGCAGACGGAGAAAACGCCAGGGCGGTCGAGGCCGCCGGCCACATCAACCAGTAGGTGTGCAGGGCGCTGCCGAGCAGCAACCAGGCGGCCATTCCCCGCACAAAAGCCGGCTTGCGTTTGTAGGGCCCGACCAGCAACAGCAGAAACGGCACGGCCGCGAAAGCCAGAAACAGAGTGGCTGCCAGCGGCTGCCAGGCGCCCCAGGCGCGCAACTGCAACCAGGCACTTTCTTCCGGCAGATTGCCCGACCAGAGAATCAGCAACTGAGCAAAATCCAGGTAAGTCAGCAGCATCAGGCAGGCCAGCAGCAGCCCACCCCAATCGTGGCAGCGCAGACGATCGGGTGGAGACAATAAAATCAGCGCGCACAGTCCCGACAAAGCCCAACCGAGCAAAACCAAAAGACCGAAGAGACTCGAGTAGAAATGCGGGTCCAGACTCATCACCAGATCGAAAGAAACCAGTGTGCCCAACAAAAGGAGGCTAAGCAAACCGGCTGCCGCCGCTCCCTGTCGGCGCACCGGTCCGCTCAGCCAGAAAGCAAAAACGGTCCAGATCAAGAGAGCAAAACCCGTTCGTCCGCACACCTGGAAGGGAGCGTAAAAACCGCGCCGATGGGCTGGAAAGTGCTCCCAGGGGAAGATCTGCTCGGTCTGTCCACACCAGAGCGCCATGGCGAAGATCAAAACCGGCAAAGCCCGGGCCGCGGCGCCGGCCAGCGGCCTCCAGGTATCCCCCCAACGACCCAAAGTCAGGTGATGAATGAGCAGCCAGACCAGAGCACCGGCGCTGACACCTGTCCAGAAAAGCCAGGCGTAGAGCCAGCTCACGGTAACCTCCGTTGCGCCTGTAGACGCACCTCGGAAGGCAGATCCTGCAGGCGCGCACGTCGGCTCACCTGCAGAGCGCGCACATAGGCAACGACCGCCCAGCGGTCCCGCTCCGGCAGGCGGTCGGCATAAGGCCACATGCGTCCGGCGCCGTTGCGGATGGCCGAGTAGAAATGCTCGTCCGCCGCCTGGCGCAGGCGTTCTTCGTGAAAGGAGGGCGGCTGCGGAAAACCACGCTGGACCACTTCCCCGCGGCCGTCGCCCAGGGGGCCGTGGCAGGCAGCGCAGTAGATGGCGTAGCGCTGTTGGCCGCGACGCAGCAAGTTGAGGTCGACCGGTGGACGTGGCACCACGGGAGCGGTCGACACCGTTCCCGCCGGCACGGTTTGCGGCACCTGATTCCAACGGGCGGCGCGCGCCTGCGGGTCCATTTCGCCCAGGCAACCGCTCAGGAGCAGGGCGGCCAGCGGTAGACTACTCCGCATGCAGCACCCCTCCCAATTGGCGCGCCGCCTCGTAGTCGCCCAGCACCTGCAGAAAGTAGCCGGCGTGACTGGCCGTGCGAAAGGCCTCGAAGTCGAAAAGGGGATGATGATAGCGCGGCAGTCCGGACTGCACGAAGACGCTGCAAAAAGCTGTCAGGGCGGCAGCCAGGACGCCGCATTCAAAGGTGATGGGAAGATAGGCCGGCCAGGAAAACAGCGGCGTTCCCCCCACCTGGAAAGGATAGGCCCACACCGAGGACCAGGTGCAGAGCGCGAACCCCCCCAGCGCTCCCAGCAGCCCGGCCAGGAAGATCAGCCAGGAAGTGCGCGTCACCGGACCCCTCACCCGTTCCTGGAGATCTTCGATGGGATAAGGTGCGTAGGCGTCGACCACGCGCAGGCCCAATTCGGACGCCCGGTCCACCGCCTGCAGCAGGCCCTGCTCATCCTCAAACTGGAGCAACCAGTCGCGCTCACTCATGGCTTTGCTTGACCGCCTGTTCCGAAAGCTCGCTGATGGAAAGCGCCGGCACGAAGCGAACGAAGAGCAGCATCAAGAAGGAGAAGAGTCCGATCGTGCCCAGGTAAAGGCCCCAGTCCCAGATGGTGGGCTTGTAAAGTCCCCAGGCGGCTGGCAGAAAATCGTGCGACAGACTTTGCACCACGATAATGAAGCGCTCGGTCCACATGCCGATGTTGATCAGCACCGACACCACCAGCAGCACCAGCGTATTGCGGCGCGCGGCCGGCCAGAAAAAGCACAGCGGAGCCAACGAGTTGCAGACCAGCAGCACGTAGTAAATCCAGGCGTAAGGCCCATGAAACCGATCCAGAGCGGTGGAAATCTCGGGGCGCAGGCCGCTATACCAGGCGCAAAAACCCTCGCACAGATATCCGTAAGTGACCAGGATGGAAGTCAGCAGCATCATCTTGGCCATGGCGTCGAGATGACGGTCGGTGATGAAGTTCTGCAGAGAAAACAAAGAGCGCAGGGGGATGACCAGCGTCACCACCATGGCAAATCCCGAGAAGATGGCCCCGGCCACAAAAAACGGGGGGAAAATCGTCGAGTGCCAGCCCGGCACCAGTCCGGCCGCGAAATCCAGCGACACGATGCTGTGCACCGACACCACCAGCGGCGTGGCCAGGCAGGCCAGCAGCAGGTAGGCGCGTTGATGCACGCTCCAGTGGCGAGACGAACCGCGCCAGCCCAGCGCGAAAAACCCGTAGATGCGGCGCTTCCACAAGCCGGTGGCGCGGTCGCGCATCACCGCCAGGTCCGGCACCAATCCCAGATACCAGAAGAGCACTGATACCGTCAGGTAGGTGGAGACGGCGAAAAAATCCCAGATCAAAGGGCTGCGCCAGTTAGGCCAGAGGTGCATCCGGTTAGGGTACGGGGCCAGCCAGTAGAAATACCAGGGTCGCCCCAGGTGTAGCAGGGGAAACAAACCGGCGCAACAGACCGCGAATAAAGTCATGGCTTCCGCAAAACGGTTGATGGAAGTGCGCCACTCCTGACGGGCTAAAAAGAGAATGGCCGAAATCAGAGTGCCGGCGTGGCCGATGCCGATCCACCAGACGAAGTTGACGATAGCCAGACCCCAGCCAACTGGACGGGTTACACCCCAAACCCCGATGCCCTCATACAGCAGCACTCCGATGCTCACACAGAGCACCACCACTCCCAGAGCGGAAAGCCCCAGCAGCCGCCACCACAACCGCTGGTGACGCGGTTGCAGAATGACCCCGGAAATCTGGGCGCTGACCGTTTCCGGGGTGGCCTCGCCCTCGATCCACTTCACGAGCCGGCCTCCGGACGCGACAGGTAGGTGGTTCGAGGCTTCGTGTTGAGTTCGCCCAGCAGAGCAAAGTTGCGCCGGTCGGACCGCGCTTTGGCCACCCGCGATTGCGGGTCGGCCAGGTTGCCGAAGACGATGGCCTCACTGGGACAGGCTGCCTGGCAGGCGGTGATCACCTCACCATCCGCGATGGACCGGTTCTCCTTGTCGGCCGTGATGCGGGCCGCCGAGATCTTCTGCACGCAGTAGGTGCATTTTTCCATCACGCCGCGGTCGCGCACGGTCACTTCCGGGTTGCGCGGGTTCTCTAAATTCTCATTGGAGTAGCCGAAGAAGTTGAACTTGCGCACCTTGTAGGGACAGTTGTTGGCACAATAGCGAGTGCCCACGCAACGGTTGTAGACCATCTGGTTGAGACCGTCGTGACTGTGCATGGTAGCGCCAACCGGACAGACTTTTTCGCACGGCGCGTTCTCGCAGTGCTGACAGGCCACCGGCTGGAAATCCAGGCGAGCCTCGTGATCGTAGCGGTCGACCCGAATCCAGTGCATGTTGCGGCCCCGGGCTGCCTCCTCGGGTCCGACCGTGGGGATGTTGTTCTCCACCTGACAGGCCAGGGTGCAAGCATTGCAACCGATGCAGGCCTCCAGATCGATGACCATGCCCCAGGCCTCGCTGGAGGAATAGCTTTTCTCCCCGTACAGGTCCACTTCGACCGGAGCGGGCTCGGTCTGCAAAATCGGCCGGTCGTCCAACTGTCGATGCTGCTGGGTGGTGATAGGCAAAGCCCGCCCCGGCACCTTGCGAGCCTCGACCGGTGCCTGCCAGTCGTCTCCCGGCCTGAGTCCGAAGGCATCGGTGCCGCCGCGCTCGCCCCCATAGCCGAAGTGCACCACCATGGTCTCTTCCGGCTGCCAGGGCTCCAACCAGACGGGAAAGGTGCGGCTGTGCCCGCCCACGTTCAGCTCCAGAAGGTCTCCGTTTTCCACCCGCAGCCGGGCGGCCGTGGCCGGGCCCAGGTGCACGGCGTTGCCCCAGACCAGCTTGGAGAAGGGTCGCGGGCATTCCTGAAGCCAGGCATTTCCGACCGTCTGGCCATCCAGGATATTGGGCTCAGGCCGAAAGAGAAGCACGCTCTCGGCCACCGCGGGCGGCGCCGTGCCAGGCTCCCGCTCGGGCCAGTCCAGAGGACGGTTGGGACTGTCGGCCAGAAATCCGCGACGCAGGCTCTCCTCCCAGGGACGCCCCTTCCAGGCGGCACGCAGCAACGCATAGCCATCGCGCTCCTCCCCGCCCAGACGAGATAGCAGCTCCAGGCCGGAAAGCGACTGGTGCAGTGGCTGAATGAGCGGCTGCACCAACGAGAGCAAACCGTCGAAGGCGCGAAGGTCACCCCAGCTCTCCAGTTCGTGACTGGCCGGGACGGCCCAATGGCAGAGCTGGGTGGTCTCATTGGCCACCCGGGTGTGGTGAACGACCAGTTCGGCGCGAGCCAGGTTCGAGGCGAAGTGCGGGCGCTCGTAGACCGGATTGCCCTCCAGAATCAGCAGAACCTTGACCTCGCCGGCCTGAAGCGCTTTCTCCAGCTCGGCCAGCCCGTGGGGAGTCGAGTCGAGAGCGGGGAGAACGTCCACCGGAGCCTCCAGCCTACGGTTCAGACGCAGCGCCAGGGCCTGGGCCCCCGGTGACAGGGTCTCGCCAGCCAGAATCATGCCTCCGCCCCGCTTCAGCTCGGCCTCCACGCGATCGAGCCAGGCGCCCTCCACCCTGGCCTCCGCGGGGGCCGCGCACAAACCGAAACGAGCCGCCAGAGCCCAGAGTCCCCGCTCGACTTCCACCGGCGCGAGCCCCTGGCGGTAGTGGGCGCGCCCTCCCGTCAGGCTGGGAGCACTTTCCAGCACGTGCAGCCGGGGGCGCAAAGTAGACCACTGACGTGCCAGGCGTAGATGCTCCGGATGCAAACCCAGCGGGTCCTGATCGAAAGCCACCAGCGTCTCCACCCCGGGCTGCAGTCGGTAGCGCAGGTGAGACGGCTGTTGACAGGCACTGGAGTGAGAGAGAATCGGGTCGTAGCGATGGCGGCGCAGCGCCGGCCCCAGTCCTTTCAGGGCCGACTCCAGGGCCGGCGAAGCGACCGTGCGGGTCAACACGTGCAGGCCTCGACCTTCGGGTCCCAACAAGCCTTTCACTTCCTGAAGCAGCTGACGCAGAGAAGCCGGCCGTCCCGAGCGCAGCGGAGCGCGCAAGCGCTTCTCATCATAGAGGTCAAACAGGCAAGACTGGGCGTAAATGTCGCTTCCACCGAAAGACCCCGGGTGGGCAGGATTGCCGTCCACCTTGATGGGGCGACCGGCCACGCTCTCCACCAGCATGCCGCGGGCCATTCCCAGGTAAGGCAGGGCGGTGGCGAAAAACTGCCGTTCCGTTCCGGCCTCGGGAGCAACCACGTAAGGCAGAATCTCGCTGCTCGGACGAGCCGAACAGCCCGCCATGATGGCCAGTGATCCGGCGCTGAGCATCTGCAGGAAGCTTCTGCGACTGGTCTCCATCAGCGATGACAGACCGAGCAATCGGTCAGCCCCTGCCTGCGAAGTTGGTAGTGGTCTTCCAGTCCCGCCGTGCGTGCCGAGGCCAGATCGAAAATCTTCCCCTGCGGTCGGAGGCGCGGGCCCGGATCGTTATGACAGTTCAGGCACCATTCCATGGTCAACGGCTGACTCAACTGGACCAGGGCCATCTGGTCGACCCGTCCGTGGCACTCGACGCAGCTCACACCTTTGTTCACGTGGATGCTGTGGTTGAAGTAGACGTAGTCCGGCAGCCGGTAGACCCGCTTCCAGCGGAGTGGCTTTCCCGCGCGGTAGCTTTGGCGTAGCGGCTCGAAGAGGTCGTTGTCCGCATACAGTTGCGAATGGCAGGTCAGGCAGACGCTGCTGGCCGGCATGCCGGCGCTGGCTCCGGTCTCGACCGTGCCATGACAGTAGCGGCAATCCAGTCCTACCTCGGCCACGTGGTGGCGGTGACTGAACTGAATGGGTTGCTCGGGGGCAAGGCGGCTACGCTCCACATAGTCGGAGTGAGCGTAGGTCCAGAGCGCGGGGATGCCGACCAGCACGCCCAGCAACAATCCCATGACGAGAACCCCCAACCATTGGTCCACCCAAGGGGGAAATATCTGTACCGGCCTGTCCACCCACCTATGCTAGTAACCAGATACCACCGGTCACCAGAAGCCTGGATACCGGTCCCCCAGGACAGGAGTTGATCGGTGCCTGCCTAACCGCCCGCACACGGTGTCTCAAGAAATCAAGAAAGCAACCTTCCTTTTCGTCTTTATCTGCGTGGTGCTGGACATGCTGGCTCTGGGCATTATGGTGCCGGTCCTGCCCAAGCTGATCGTGCAGTTCGAAGCGGGCGACCACGCACGCGCCGCCGAGGCGACGGGCGTTTTCGGCTTTGCCTGGGCGTTGATGCAGTTTCTGGCCAGCCCGGTGCTGGGCTCGCTCTCGGACCGTTTTGGACGCCGTCCGGTCCTGCTGCTCTCCAGTCTTGGATTGGGCCTCGACTACGTGCTCATGGCCCTGGCACCCGACTTGCGCTGGCTGTTTGTGGGACGGGTGGTCTCGGGCATCACCGCCGCCACCTTCGCCACCGCCTCGGCCTACATCGCCGACATCTCGGCGCCGGAACAGAGAGCGGCGCGCTTCGGCATGCTGGGAGCCGGCTTCGGCATCGGCTTCATCATCGGACCGGCCGTAGGCGGAGTCTTGGGCAACACCGATTTGCGGCTACCCTTCTGGGTGGCAGCGGGTTTCAGTCTGCTCAACACTGCCTACGGATTTTTTGTGCTGCCCGAATCTCTGCCTCTCGACAAACGCCGCCCCTTTCAGTGGAAGGTGGCCAATCCGTTCGGAGCCTTTCAGTTTATTCGGGGCCATGCCGGCGGCGGTTTGGGACGGCTGGTCATGGCCGCCTTCTTGTATTACGTGGCCCACGAATCGCTGCCCAGCATGTTCGTGCTCTACACCGACTACAAGTTCCACTGGAGCGAGAAAACGGTGGGGCTGGTGCTGGGAGCGGTGGGAGTCAGTTCCATGCTGGTATCGGCCGTGCTCACCGGCAAAGCCGTCAAACTCTGGGGCGAGGCCGGCACACTGGTCATCGGACTGCTCTTCGGTATCGCCGGATTCAGCTGCTATGGCTATGCAGCCACGGCCCAGGTCTTTCTGATAGGCGTGCCGCTGGTCGGACTCTGGGGACTGTGCGGACCCGCTCAGCAAGCGCTGATGAGCTCGAAAGTCGACGCCACCGAGCAGGGACAACTGCAGGGCTCACTCAGCAGCCTGCGAGGCATCGCCGGCATGATTGGACCGCTGCTGTTTACCCTGTCGTTTGCTCACGCCACCACCCACCCGGGCTGGCCGGCAGGTCTCCCCTATTACCTGTCGGCCGCCCTGCTGGGAGGTAGTTTGTTGCTGTCTCTGCCGGCCGTCAAACGTTGATTCAGTTTTCGTCCTCGACCTTAGGATTGACCGGGCCTTCCTCCGGCTGCCAGCCACCGCCGAGTGCTTTGTAAAGCTGGACCAGCGAGAGCAGTTCGCCGCGACGAGCCTGCGCCAGCGCCACTTCGCCCTGGAACAGATCGCGATCCGCGTCCAGCGCGTTCAGGTAGCTGTCCACCCCGCCGGTATAGCGCAGGTAGGAAAGCTCCGCCCGGTCTTTCAGGGTGGTCACCAGCAGTTCGCGCTCCTTGCGAATCTCCTGATACTTGGTGTGGTCGATCAGCGAATCCGAGACTTCCTTGAAAGCCTTGGCCACCGTCTGCTGATATTGCACCAGGGCCACATTGCGGTTCCCGATGGCGAAGTCCTCAGCCGACCCCAGGCTGGCGTCAAAGACGGGCTGGGTGATGGTAGGGTTCAAGAAGAAAGTGCCGCTGTCGGGCTGGAACAGACTGTAGAGAGCCTTACTCTGGAAACCCAGGAAGCCGGTCAAGGTGATGCGCGGAAACAAAGAGGCGTAAGCCACCTTGATCTGCTCCTCGCGAGCCAACACCGTGAACTCGGCCGCCCGAATGTCCGGGCGGCGAGCCAACAGCTGTGAAGGCAAGCCGGCCGGCACTTCGGGCAGCTGCTCTTGCTCCAGCAGGCTCTTACCGCGCGTAATCGGTCCCGGATATTCGCCCAGCAGGATGTGGATCTGGTTCTCCATCTGAGCGGTCAGACGCTGGGTGTCGCTGACCACGATCTGAGCCGTCTGCACCAGCTGCTCGGCCTGGCGCACGTCCAGCATAGAGGCCACGCCCCCTTCCTGGCGAGCCCGGATCAAGTCCAGAGACTCGGTCCTGGTCTTCAGGGTGCGGTTGGCGATATCCAGCTCCGCGTCCAGTTCCAGCAGATTGAAGTAAGCGGTGGCCACGTCCCCGACCACCATGCTCTGCACGGCGCGCCGATTGGCTTCGGTGGCCAGCACTTCGTCCCAGGCGGAGGCGCTCTGATGCTTGACGCGACCCCAGATATCGAGCTCATAGCTCAGAAAGTTGAGCAGAACCTCGAAGTAGGGTCGGTTGCGCGGCAGAAAGCCGCCGGCCGGAAAGGTCGGGCTGTTTTTGGAGGCCAACGTCTGGTTGAGATCGGCCTGCAAACTCAGCTTGGGCAGTAGATTGGCATCCTGGATGCCGGCGTTGGCCCGAGCGGCGTCCACTCGCACCATCGCCAGACGCAAGTCCAGGTTGTTGGCCACCGCCGTGCGCAGCAGCGTCTGCAACTGCGGGTCTTTGAAGATCTCGAACCAACGCAGATCGCCGATGGAGTTGTCGGTGGGAGCGGTATCGCGGAACTGCGGCGGCGGGGTGACGCTGCTTTCGACCTTGGCCGCATCTTCCGGATCCTGAGCAAAGAGAGCCGTGCTCAGGCATAACATCAGGAGTAAGGTCTTCTTCATGGCTTTTCAGTATTCTCTGGCGTGAAGCCGTATGTGGGCTTGGACGATTTCTCCGGTTGCTTGGCCCCGAATTTCTCCACCATCACGAAGATGGAGGGCACCACGAAGATGCCGATGAGACTGGCCGCGAGCATACCGCCCACCACGGTGGTGCCCATGACTTCACGAGCCACCGCGCCGGCGCCGGTTGCGAACCAGAGCGGTATACAACCCAGGATGAAGGCGAAGGAAGTCATCAGAATCGGGCGCAGGCGCAGGCGCGCACCCTCCAGGGCGGCTTCCGCGAGCGGCTTGCCCTTCTCGAATTCCTCTTTGGCGAACTCAACGATCAAGATGGCGTTTTTCGCGGCCAGGCCGATGAGCATCACCATTCCGATTTGAGCGTAGAGGTTGTTCTCGAACTGATAGATATTGTTGGGAGTGGCGAAGCTGAACATACGGCGTCCAAAGAGGGCCAGGAAGGCTCCGAAGACGGCGATGGGAGTAGACAGCAGCACCGAGAACGGCAGCTTCCAGCTCTCATACAGCGCAGCCAGAATCAGGAAGACGAAGAGCAGTGAAAGTCCAAAGATGACGCTGGCGGAAACGCCTTCCTGGGCTTTTTTCTCCTGGAAGGACATGCCCATGTAGTCGTAGCCCATCTCCACCGGCATGGTTTCCTTGAAGACTTCTTCCAGGGCTTTCATTGCCTGAGCGGAGCTGTATCCGGGACCGGCGCTGCCGTTCAGCTGGGCACACTTGTAGAGATTGTAGTGCATGACGAACTCGGGACCCGGGCGGGACTCGAATTTGGTCAAGCCGGCCAATGAGACCATTTGACCGGTGTTGGAACGCACCGCGAACTGGTCGAGCTTCTTGACGTCGGTGCGATACTCGCCCTCCGCCTGCACGTAGACCTGCCACTGTCGACCGAAGCGATTGAAATAATTTACGAATACGCCACCCATAAAACACTGGATCGTGCGATAGACATCCTCGACAGGAACGCCCTGCTTGAGCACTTTCTCGCGGTCGACCTGGACGAATTGCTGAGGAACTCCCGGCAAAAAGGTGGTGGAAATCTGTCCGATTTCCGGTCGCTTTTTGGCCGCTTCCAGGAAGATTCCCAGCTGTTTACCCAGGAAGGCAATGTCCTGACCCGAGCGGTCCTCGAGCAGGAAGGTGAAGCCCGAGGAGGTTCCCACACCCGGGATAGCCGGAGGCGAAAAGCCGAAGCCAATGGCCTCAGGCAAGGAGCCGACTTCTTTGTTGACCTCCGCCTGAATCACTTTGTAAGCCGTTTCGCGGTCGGTGCGGTTGGCCCACGACTCGAGACTGACGAAGAAGAAAGCGTTGTAGGTGGTCTGCACGGTGCTGAGCAGGTTGAAGCCGATGACGCTGGTGACGTACTTGACGCCCTTCAGCTTACCCACTCGCTCTTCCACCCGACGGGCCACCTCGGAAGTACGTTGAGCCGAGGCGCTGCTGGGCAGCTGCACACTGACGTAGGAGTAACCGGGATCTTCTTCCGGCAAGAAGCCGGAGGGCAGGTTTTTGCCCAGCATGCCGGCCGCCACTGTAAAGACGATGAGCATGATGATGGTGATCCAGCCACGCCGCACCAGAATTCCCGAGAGGCTGACGTAACCGTTGGTGGCTTTCTCGAAGCCTTTGTTGAAGGCGCCAAGGATACCGCCCGAGGGTTTGCGCGGCTTGAGCAGCAGAGCCGCCAGAGCCGGGCTGAGCGAGAGAGCGTTGAAGGCCGAGAGAATCACCGAGATGGCGATGGTCACGGCGAACTGTTGATAGAGGCGGCCGGTGATGCCGGGGATGAAGATGGTGGGGATGAACACGGCGGTGAGCACCATGGCGATACCGATCACCGGACCGGTGATCTCTTCCATGGCGATCAAGGCCGCTTCTTTGGGCTCTTTGCCTTCCTCGATGTGGCGCTCCACCGCCTCCACCACCACGATGGCGTCGTCCACCACCAGACCGATGGCCAGCACCAGTCCAAACAAAGACAGGGTGTTGATGGAGAAGCCGAAGAGCGGGAAGAAAGCGAAGGTGCCGATCAAGGAGACGGGCACGGCCAGTAGCGGGATGAGCGTGGGACGCCAACCCTGCAAGAAGATGTAAACCACCAGGATCACCAGCGCAATGGCGATGCCCAGGGTGATGACGATTTCGTGGATGCCCTCGGACACCGCCAGCGTGGTATCCAGCGAGACGGCGTAGTCGATGCCGGCCGGAAAGCGCTGTTTCAGCTCTTTCATGAGCTTTTTCACGCCGTCTGCGGCCTGAATGGCGTTGGAGCCGGGCAGCTGATAGATGGCCACGATAGCGGCCGGCTTGCCGTTGAGGCGGGCGTTCAAGTTGTAATCGGCGGATCCCAACTCGACGCGGGCCACGTCTTTGACGCGCACCGTGCCTCCGTCGGGAGTCTCGCGGAGAACGATGTTCTCGAACTCCTCAGGCGTGCTGAGACGTCCCTGGGCGCGCACCGAGTAGGTGAATTCCTGGCCGGGAGGGGCGGGGTCACCGCCGATCTTACCGGCCGGGTTCACCGTGTTCTGACTTTGCAGGGCTCGGGTCACGTCGGGAACGGTAATGCCCAGCTTGGTCAGCTGGTCGGGTTTGACCCAGAGGCGCATGGCGTAGCGGCCGGCGCCGAAGACCTGGGTACTGCCGATGCCGCGCACGCGCGTCACCTGGTCGACCACGTTGATGAAGGCGTAGTTGGCTAGAAAGCTGTTGGTATAGGTGGAGTCAGGCGAGTAGAGCGCCACCAGCATCATCGGTGCCGAGAAGCTCTTTTGCACGGTCACGCCCTGGGTGGTCACGTCGGTAGGCAACTGCGACACCGCCTGCTGCACGCGCAGCTGGGTCAACATCAGCGAAATGTTGGGGTCGGCGGCCACGTCGAAGTTGACGGTCGTACGCATCACACCCGAGGCAGCGTTGACCGACAGCATGTAGTTCATGTTGTCGACACCCGAGAGCTGTTGCTCGATAGGCACGGCCACCGATTGCTCGATGGTTTGCGAGTCGGCGCCGGGATAAGTCGTCTGGATGGTCATTTCCGGCGGTACGATAGACGGATATTGAGCGATTGGCAGCGAGGCCATCACCACCAGTCCCACCAGCACGGTGAGAATGGAGATGACCATCGCCACAATCGGTCGGTTGATAAAAAAGCGTGACATTATTTCACCGCCGCCGGGGTGCCCGAGGGCTGGGGTGTGCCGCCAGGCTGGGGCGTGGCCGAGGCCGAGGCCGACGGGTCATAGGGCTTGGTCTTGACGGTGGCGCCCGGCGGCAGCATGCCAACCTTCTGGGTGCCTTCCACCACGACTTTCTCGCCCGGCTTGAGGCCTTCGGTGATGATCCACTCCTGGCCGATGCGCTCACCGACCTTGACGGGCTGAACCTTGACTTTGCCGTCCGGCTCCACGACCGCCACCTGGTAGCGGTCCTGAAGCTCGGTCACGGCCCGCTGAGGAATCAGCAGGGCGCCCTTTTCGACATAGCGCACGGTGCGCACCCGGGCATACTGGCCGGGACGCAGGTTGCTCTGAGGGTTAGGAAAGAGGGCCGTGAGCAAGATCGAGCCGGTGCTGACCGCAACGCTGCGATCTTCCGAGTAGAAGCGTCCGGGCTGGGGATAGACGCTACCGTCCGACTGAATCAGTTCAAAGCGCAGGTTCTTCTGGTTCTCGGCGCGCCGCGAGGCGGCCGGGCTCCGTTTCACCGTGCTCATGTACTCTTGCTCGGGAATGGTGAAGTTGACCTTGATCGGATCGATGGTCGAGACGGTCGTGAGCGGGTCACTGGTCGGCGAGATCAGGTCACCCACGTTGGCACCGGCCACGCCGGCCAGTCCATCAATCGGTGAAGTAATCCTGGTGAAGCCTAAATTTAGCTGGGCCGTCTCGACCTGGGCGCTGGAGGACTCAATCTGGGCCAGAGCGGTGGTAATGGCCGCGTCGGCGCTACTGATCTGGGCCAGAGCCGACTGAATGGTGGAGTTGGCCGCCTCCACCTGAGCCTTGGCCGAGTTAAACTGGCCTCGTGCCGTCTGCAATTGGGCCACCTGAGCGGCGACCTGAGCTTTGGCCACCTGGTTGTTTTGGATGGCGTTGTCCAGGTCTTGCTGAGGCACGGCTTTGCGCTCGGCCAGCGGCCGATAGCGGTCTTCATCCAGCTGAGTTTTGCCCTGGTTGGCCTGTTGCTGAGCCAGATTGGCTTCCGCCTGCATCACTCCGCCCTGGGCCTGTTCCAGTCCGGCTTTGGCCTGCAGCAGCTGACTGTTGGCCTGCGACAAGGCCGCCTGGGCCGTCTTGCGCTGGCTGTTGGCGGCCTCCAGTTGACCGCGAGCCTGGGCCAATTGACCCTGGGCCTGGGCCACGGCGGCTTCGAAAGTACGCGGGTCGAGTTCGAAGAGCAGTTGACCTTTGCGCACAAAGGTGCCCTCTTTATACTCACGACGCAGCAGGTAGCCGGTGACCTGCGCCTTGATCTTGGCATTGACCAGGCCGTCCATGGTGCCCACCCATTCGCCGTGCACGGGCACGTTGCGCTGGGCCACTTCGACCACAGACACTTCCATCGGCGGCATTTCTTTTTTCGGGGGCGCGCCGCTGGTACAGCCAACTGCCCAAAAGGCGAGGCCCAAAGCGGCCATTGTTTTGAAAGAACTCATCGGGTCCTACATCCCCCACAGAATGTTGCCCAACTCGATTGATACAGTAGAATTGGACTACCATGGCTGTGAGATCCACTCCTCTGCTCCCTTCAGACTTAAGTCGCGAAAGCGAAGGCCCGAGATCCAGGTCATGAAATGTTCACAAATTCGTAACCTGATGATGACAAACAAAGCCCAATCCGGAAGTTTATTAAACGGTTCTAGGGTAGACTGTCGGTAAAGTGAAATTAGCTCGGAGTGTATTTGTGGAACAAAATCTCGAAAACGAACTCAGCAATCGGCGCGGCGCCCCCCGTCTGAGCCGCAATCTCGATATCCGCTACGTGCACCAGGGAGGCGGAGTCCAATCAGGACAGGCCGTCAACATCAGCCAGAGCGGAGCTCGCCTGATTCTGGAAGACGATGCAGACAACACGGAATTGACCGTGGAATTCGAGGGAAAGATCGCCTTGCTGGCCCGCACCGTCTGGCGCCAGCCCCTCAACAATGGGCGCCAAATTGTAGGCGTCGTCTTCGAGGGATTCCACTGGAGCCAGAAAGTGGCTCTGGATAACTACCTATTCCATCTGGAGAGTCAGGCGGCCTGACCTTGTCTGGCCTGGCTGTCGTAGCCGTCGGCGGGAACTCGCTGATCCGCGACAAGGATCACCAATCGATCCCCGATCAGTACGAAGCTCTGGTGGAGACGGTGGTGCACATCACCGATCTGGTCGAGGCCGGCTGGCGGGTGGTGGTCACCCACGGCAATGGCCCTCAGGTCGGGTTTGTCTTGCTCCGCTCCGAACTGGCCCGCGCTCGGGTCCACACGATCCCCTTCGATGTGGCCGTGGCCGACACCCAGGGTCACCTGGGTTATCACCTGCAACAAACCCTGCACAACGAATTCCAGCGACGCCAGCTGAAAAAGACGGCGGTCGCTCTGCTCACCCAGGTCGTGGTCGAAGCCGATGACCCGGCCTTTCAGAATCCCCGCAAGCCCATCGGCCCTTTCTTTGACGAAGCGGAATCACGGCGACGCCGCCGCGAGGAAGGCTGGCACACGGCCGAAGACGCGGGGCGCGGCTGGCGACGCGTGGTAGCCTCCCCCAAGCCGAAGGAAATCGTCGAAATCGAAGCCGTTCGCGCCATGCTGGAGACCGGCTACGTGGTGGTAGCGGCCGGTGGCGGCGGCATCCCCGTCGTCTGTGACGAGGCGGGCCTGTTCCGCGGAGTGGCTGCGGTCGTCGACAAGGACTCCGCTTCCAGCCTGATGGCTCGTCAACTTGGCGCCGACCTGCTGGTCATCTCCACCGCCGTCGAAAAAGTCTGCTTACACTTCGGCCAGCCTGAGGAGCAACCGCTGGACCGCATCAGCAGCGCTCAGGCCCGTCAGTACCTGGAGGAAGGCCATTTCCAGGCCGGCTCCATGCGTCCCAAAATCGAAGCGGTGCTCTCTTTTCTGGCGGCCGGCGGCCAGCGCGCCCTGATCACCAATCCGCCGAATCTCAAGCGCGCTCTCGAAGGCCAGGCCGGCACCCTCATCCTCCCCTGACCCTGGAAAGGGAGGATGGGTTCGGGTGATGCAGTTAAAGACATGCAAGAAGTCGTGGAGCTGGCCAGGAGTTTAGGGGGCGAGTCGCCCCTGCTGCTGTTCTATGCGTTGCGGCAATTGCACCCGGAACTGCCCTTCGGCGAACTGGAGCCGGAACAGGTTCTGCTTTTCGCGCAGATGCTGGCGGCCCAGCACGAGAGACCGGCGACCTTTCCCTGGATGGAAACTCCCGCGCAGGCTTTCACCCAACTGGTCCAGCACCCGGAAGTGGTGCAGCTCTACTGGTGGCAGGGGCAGTTCGCACCCAGCCCGGGTGGAGAGCAAGCGGCAGCGGCCAATCCTTTTTGGCGCTGCCCCGGCGGGACCCAGGCTCTGCTTTATGGCCATCGGCGCATCGAGCCCCTTCATCAGTTTCTGGAGGGTCTCAGTGAGGCGCGCTACCAGTCTGGTTTCGCCACCTTGCGCAAGCAAATCTTCAAGCACGCCGAGCGACGCGAACCGCTTTTCCTGCGCTGGGCGGAGCTGGAGCAAGGGGCCCAGGCGGCCGAAGTCTTGCGCGAAGTCGTCATCAGCTGCCTGCACTGGAACGCCGAGCCCAGCCCCATTCATCTGAGCCTGACCGCTCTCTCGCACGTCCAGCCGTTCCTGGAAGGCTTTTTGAGCCTCGAAGAACTGGAGTCCCTCAGGATCGATCTGGAAGAAGAAGTGCTGGGGCGTCTGCCCCGCTCCCGCTGGGAACTGGACGGAGGCTTTCCGGACGCGGCCCACCCCCGTCGGGTGGGACGCCGCCTGACCCGGGGGGAGGAGCTTTTACTGGGGCCGGAAAGCCGCTATGACGAAGCCGAGAAGCTGTTGGGGCGGGGGCGCGTGGGGCGCTGGCTGGAGGGCGATTTTGGCCGCTTGAAGGTGACCTTTGATCAGAGCGTGCTGGAAACCATCGAGTGGAGGCAAGCGTGAGCTTACACGTCAATTTTTCCGGTCAGGGCCCGACCCTGGTGATGCTGCACAGCGGCGGCATGTCGGGCCGCCAATGGCGGAAATTAGCCGAGGCCTTGAGCGACCGCTACCGGGTGGTGTTGCCTGACTTTCTGGGCTCCGGCGGCAATCCAGCCTGGCCCCGGGAACAGTCTTTTCACTTCTCACAAGACGTGGAGCAGATTGAAAAGCTCCTGGAGAGCCTGCAGCGCCCCTATCATTTGATTGGCCACTCCTATGGAGGCCTGGTCGCGCTCACGGTCGCTCGGCATCAGCCTCAGAACATCGCCTCGCTGACGCTTTATGACCCGGTGGCCTTCGGAGTGCTTTTCGACCCGCACGACAACGAGGGAGTGGACGATCTGAACCAGGTGGCCGCCCACCCCGTCTTCCTGGACGACGAGCAGGGCGGCGGTCCGCTGTGGATGCAAACCTTCGTGGACTACTGGAACGGCCCGGGCTCCTGGCAGGCCATGCCCGAGCCCAATCGCCAGGCCTTTCTCCAGGTGGGACGCAAAGTCTACTACGAGGTCCGCTCTCTGTCCGAGGATCGCACTCCCCTGGAAGCCTACAGGACTCTGACGATGCCGGCCCTGCTGGTCTATGGCGAGAAAACTCCGCCAGCCGCCCGGCGCGTGCTTCAGTTGCTGGCGACCGTGCTACCCCGGGCCGACCTGCAGATGCTGCCGGGAGCCGGCCACATGGGTCCCCTCACCCACGCGGCCGCTTTCCAACAGTTGGTAGAAACTCACCTGGCCCGATCGGTCTGACTGAAGTCATTTCCGATGTAGAGCAGGGTCTCGTCTACGCCAGCTGCGGTGGCATAGGAAAAGCAGTCTCCCAGGTTGAGGCCGGCCGGATGATTTCCTTTGCCATAACGCCGATAGGCTCCCACGGCCAGGCGCCAATCGCTGGCGGTAAAATCCACCACAAGAACTTGAAAGGCCTCCAGGAATCGCTCCAGCAGAGGCAGGCTATCCTCCCCCATCCGCTTATCGAGAACGATGGTGGTCTCCACGAGTGTCGGCGCCCCTACCCGCACGGTGGGAGCGGCTTGCAGGAGCCGAAGTAGTTCCGCAGACTCTTTTTCTCGAAGCAAAATGGCTAAAATCGCCGATGAATCGAGCGTCAAATGCCGTCCTCACCAAGACCAAGATCGTCCTCCACGGGGAGATAGGCCAACCCCTTGCCCAAGCAGGCCTCAGGAATCTGGCTCCAGATCTGAGTTTCCATGAACTCGGTCAATTGCTCCAGGGAGCGCCGACCTCGCTGAGCTTGCAGGCGCATTTTTCGCTCCTGCAAGGCAACCCGAATCGCTTCCGTTTTGCTCTCGCCCGTCAAGCCGGAGATTTCCCCGGCCAGCCGCTCCACCTCAGAGTTTTTGATGTTCAACGCCACAAAGGTGTAATTAGGCGCATATGGTGTAGCGACCTCTGTTTCAGGTGCTGGACCAGACGTCGACCATGTAGCGTCCCGAGGTCTCCAGACCTTTCAACCAATCCTCGGCGGCCTGCGCGTCCTGTCCCGTCTTCTCCTGATGGATCTGGGCGAAGGCGCGGCGCACGTCGGGAGCCATTTTGCCGCCGTCACCGCAGATGTAGACGGTGCCACCGTCCTCAAACAACTGCCAGACCAGCTCCTTGTTCTCCAACACGCGATGCTGCACGTAGACCTTCTGCTCGTTCTCGCGTGAAAAAGCCGTCACCAGCTGGCACACGCCGTGTTCGACGAACTCCTGAAGCTCCGTTTCGTAGGCATAGTCTTGCTTGGAGTGGCGGCAGCCGTAGAAGAGCAGAGCCTTGCCCAGAGTCTCTCCCTGGGCCTGAAGAGCCGAACGCTCCTGCAGGAAGCCCCGGAAGGGGGCCAGTCCCGTGCCCGGCCCCACCATCAGGACCGGTTTGGCCGAATCCTCGGGCAGGTGGAAGTTGGGGTGATTCTCGCGCACGAAGGCGTAAACTTGCTGCCCCTTCTTGAGACCAGCCAGGTAATTGGAACAGGTCCCCTGGTAGCGCCCCTTGCCGGAGCGAGCCGGGTCATTCAGCACACCGACGGTGATACTGCAGATGCGCTCGGAGCTCAGAGGCGAGGAGGAAATCGAATAGTAGCGAGGCCGCAGTCCGGCCAGCATCTCTAGAAACAGGTTGAACGGCAGTTGGCAGGAGGGATGATCTTCCAGCAGGTCCAGCACCGACTTACCCTTGGCCAGCACCTCCCGGGCGTAACGCTCATCCTCGGAAACCAGAGCCTGCAGGTTGCGCTGTTCCGGTGGACAGGGCGTGTTCTCGGCCATGATTTTGATGTGCTTGCGCGTAGCCACGTCCTGAAGCTCCACGTATTCGCTCAGGATCTCTCCCAGAGGAACCACCTGGTCGATCGGCAGCAGCGTTTTGGTCGTTCCCTTTTTCTTGATGCGAATGCGCGCTTCCGGATCCAGCGCGAAACGATTGGCGGCCCGCTTGACCAATCCAGCCGAGTTGCGCGCCACCACCCCCAGATGATCACCGATGCGATAGTTCATACCTTCGGGCAAGACCACTTCGATATGGCGCGCCGAACGCTCAGGGGATTGGAAAATCTCGCGATTCTCGACGACCGTCATGGGACGCGCCCCGAAGGCGGCTACGAAGGGATTCTCGCGTTTTTGTTCGAGGAACTCCACCTCGTAGAGATCGCCCTTTGCCTCGGCTTCCAGGCTTTCCTCAATGCCCAGTCTGGCGGCCAGCTCGGCCCAGAGTGGAGCATACCAGTTGCTGAAGTGACCATCGAAGTCGCCGCGCGCGTCGCCTTCACCGCGACCAATCACGCGCTCCGCTCCCAGGGCCTCCAGGCGCTGATCGATTTGCTTGGGCACCTGCTGGTAAGAAGCCGCCCAATCGCGATTGCCACAACCGAAGACGCCAAACTTGACGCCTTGCAAAGTTTCCGCGCTTTCGAGCCACTGACAGAACTTGACGGCATTGTCCGGTGGGGCTCCATTGTAGCTGGAGGAGAACACCAACACCGCACCCTGGCGCGGCAATTTGCCGACAAAAGCATCCAGCTCGGCCACCTCGGTCTGGAAACCGCGCGCATCACCGTCCTCGGCCACCTGGCGAGCGAAAGCTTCGGACGAGCCAGTGTTGGATCCGTAAAGCACCAGCAAGGGTGTGCCATGAGTGGGCCGCTGGCGAGCTGGAGCCGCCGGGCGCGTCGCCTCCGCGACGGGCTGAGCGGCGGACTGCTTCTTCGCCTCGTCGACGGGACGACGCTGCAACTTGATTTGAAAGTCGCCCGGCTTGATGGTCAGGCTCTGCTTGAGATGAAGCTTGTACTGATGGATGTCCACCAATCGGAAGCGCTGCAGCACCAGAGCCAGCACCAACACCGCTTCCTGAAGCGCGAACTGGCGCCCGATGCAGGCTCGCTGACCGTTGCCGAAGCCCTTGTAGGCGTTGACCGGACGCTTTTCCTCGAGGTCGGGGGCGAAGTTGTCCGGGTTGAACTCGTGGGCCTTGGGCCCCCAGATGGCCGGGTCGCGATGCAAACTGGGCAGCAAGAGTTGCACCGGCTGGTCCTTGGGGATGAAATACTTGCCTCCCAGAACCGTGTCCTCATAGGCCGCCAACGTGAAGAAAGGAGCGGTGGGATACAAGCGCAGGGTCTCTTTGAGGATCTGCAACAGGTATTGCAACTGGTGAATCTGCTCGAAGGTCGGCTCCTCGGTCAGAACCCGGTCCACTTCCTCATAAGCTCTGGCCAGCACGTCCGGGTGATGCAGCAGAAAGTAGATGGCGAAGGAGAGCAGGCCGCTGGTGGTCTCGTGACCGGCGATCAAGAAGGTCACGATGTTCAAGCGAATGGTCAGGTCCTCGAGCTGCTCGCCCGACTCGCGGTCCACTCCATCCAGCATACAGCTGAGCAAATCGACCTTGGAAGCTCGAGCAGGGTCGGTCTTACGCTCGCGCACGATCTGATCGACGTAATCGTTGATGTACTGGCGTCCTTGCGTGATCTTTTTCTGCTTGAAGTAGAGCAGCTTGTTGACCACGGCCGGACGTCGAGCGTTTTCCTGCATTCCCGAAAGAAAGGTCATCATAGCGTCGACGAACGGGTGGGGAGTGTCGCGCCGGAAAGAATCAAAGCGATGGTCAAAACCGCAAAGTCCGATGGTGTCCAGGGTCAGCCGCGTCATGTCCTCGGGAACGTCCACCTGAGCGCCGGAGTCGGCCGCTTTCTCCCATTTCTCGATCAGCAGTCGGGCAATCTCCAGCATGGCCGGCATGTAGCGCTTCATGGCCGCATGCGAAAAATTGGGCATCAGGATGTTGTGAGCTTTACGCCAGTTGGGCTCGTGGGTGTAGGCCGAGAACAGACCGTCGCCGCTGAAAACGCGGATCTGTTTGAGTCCGGGACCAAAGCCCTTGTCAAAGCGCTTGGTGTCGCAGAGCTCCTCCGCCAGCTCGAAACTGCTGGCCACAATGATGTGGCCGGAGCCGAGATCCAGTCGAAAGATGGGACCGTATTCCTCGGCCAACTTCATCATCGACTCGACAGGGGTCCCCTCCAGCTTCAGCTCGGGCAGATTGCCCATCATGAAGTGAGCCGGCGGCTGAGGAATGGGGACCAGCTTGGATTCGGTCTGGTCGGCGGAGATTTGTAGCGTCATGAAGCCCTCCCGATGAACTGCGTTTCCGCCAGTTCTCGAAAGGGCTCGTGAGCTCCCTCCGCGTTAATTAGCCTTGAACTTGGTATCCTTGAGCTGTAACTCCAGGTTCTGTTCGGGGACTTCGATCTTGACCACCTGGTTCTTGTCATTGATCAAGAAGGCCATGCCGGTCTCCGCTTCCAGGCGCTTGACATCGATCTGCTCTTCTTCGGAAACCTTGAGGGTTTCCGGCTCGCGCACTTCCAGCACGATTTCCTGACTCTTCATACTGTCGGGCACAAAGGTGTGGAAGGTGATCTTGTCGCCCACCTTGGGCTGCTTCTCGGGGGAAGTATCGAGTGCCTGACCGAGCACCAGAGCCCACTGGGTCAGGAAACGCGAGTCGGTGAAGTAGGTGCCGTAGGAGAAAGGAATCTCGCGCGAGGAGGTCTTGCCCTCGGCTTCATCCTTCTCCAGCTTGGCGGTGTCTTTCTTGAACGAGAACTTCTGGTTCTGCAGTTTGCCTTTGACGCCGTTGAGCGAAAACTGCACGGGCAAGCCGTTGGGATTGACCATCAGCTCGGAAGTGCTGTCCAGCGCCGTGCCTTCGGTAATCTTGGTGGTCGACTCGAAGCGGTAAATATCTTCGTCATCAGCCACGGTGATGTCACGCACGGCCGCGATTTCCTCACCGATTTTCTTACCCTTGCGCAGAATGTCGTAGGTTCTTTCTTCGCCCACGCCCCAGGACAGTTCGCGGTTGAAGAAGGCCACACGGCGCGGGGCGCGCGGAGCGTAGTTGACGATTTTGACGTCCATGCTCTGGATGTCGCCGGAATTCCAAAGGGCGATATGGGCGGCGCCGATGCGGCCCGCCTCGAGGGTGGTGGGGTCGAAGGCCGACCAGCCCTCGCTGGGGCCGAGCCAGACCTCGGCCCAGTGATGGGGCACGAAGGTTCCATCCCGATAGAGCAGGCCTCCCACCGGACGAGCCGGCAGGCCGGCCGCACGGGCCAGAGCGACCAGCAACAACGCTTTGCTTTCCGGATTGCCAATGCCCGATTCGAGAGCGTAGCGAGCGGAGGGCAGCGAAACCCCCTCCTCCACCTGGGTGCAGAAGTTCATCAGCTTGCGGGCAGCCGAGAAGGTGCTGTCCGCCTTCCAGGAGAGCTCCAGGGCTTTGTTCTGCAGCGGAGCCCAATCGGACTCGACGCCGGGACCAGGCGCCAGATCGGCGGCCACGTCCGCCGGAGGCTGCTCATCTTTGCGGAAAGGATACTTGGTCTTGTGAGCCAGGTCACTGGGCACGGAGCGGACCACCACTCGGCCTTTCATGTGACCCTCGGAAATCTCGCCGGTGAAATACTGGCGATAGCCGGCGATCTGGTGGTCGACCAGATTGCCGCCGCGCAGACTGAGGTCGATGTCGGCCTCGAGGTTGGTCAATTTCTCCGGCTCGGGGAAGATCACGTTGGACGAGGCCATGCGCCGTGGCAGCAGATCCAGCGGCTTCATCTTCTCGACTTCGGCCATCACGCCCATGCCGGCTCGACGAATGACCACGCCGCTGCCGACTTCGTCGACTTCCAGCAGTTCCATAGTCTTGGCTTCCACGCGCACGCGCGCCAACATGGTGCCTTCCATGTCGCTGATGGGATAAACCAGCGTGTTGTAGTCGACCTTATCCAGCTTCCATTTTTCGGCTTTGGGCGCATACACGACCAGTTCACCGCCACCGCGCAAGATGGGGTCATAAGCCTTGAGGGTGCCGCCCTTGACGGCGCTGCGCACCAGCAACCAGTAGTGCTCGGGGAAAGTATCCAGATGGCCCCAGAGGTTGTTGAAGAGCAGCTTGGGCACTTCGCCGTCGTAGCTGTGGAAATGCTGCTGAGCAGCGGCGTTCTTGCCGGCCGTATTGGTTTGAGCCACCATGGTTCGCGAATACAGACAGGTCACTTCAAACTTGCCGCCGCCGGCCGTCTGCTGGGCCTGAAAATAAGTGGGTGCGAGCGTTTTGGTGTCGACCATCAACTTGCTTTCGAAGTTGGAGTCGTCCTTGGAGCCAACGCCCAGCTTGAGGCGGGAGCGCGACTTGAGAATCCAGCTGGATTCTCCCACCAGCGACATGCGGCCGGAGACTTCAAAAACCGAATAGCCCACCAGGCGCTTGTCATACTCCACACGGAAGATGGCTTTGCGCTTGGGAATCAGGTTGGCATCCACCACGGCCGGGCCGGGCGGGATGGGCAAGGGAGCGGGAGGCGGGGTGGCCTGTTGCTCCTTGGACTTATCTTCCCAGGCGGGCGGATCGTTGCTCGGCTCTTTGTCCTCGGGGCGCATTTCTTCCCCGGGGATGTCCGGCAGCTGCAGCGGAGGTAGATCTTTTTTGGGAGCCGGCAGAGGCGGCAGGGTGGAATTGGTGGTGGTGTTGCCGGCGGCGGGCTGAGACCAGGCGGCGCCCTGCAGCATTCCGCCAACCAACGTGATAGCAACCATGGACCTGAGGTGAGACTTCATACCCGCTCCAACTTGATTAATCGCCCCGAAGGCGTCGCAAACACACCTGGGGCTCTTCCGTACGGACCAATGTTTCCCCGATCAAGAACGCGTCAACCTCGGGAAAGGCGGCGAGCTGCTCAGAATTTTCAAATCCGGACTCGGATACCTTGACGGAGCCGTCAGGAAGAAGCGGTAACAGACGTCGGGTGACTTCCAGTTCCACCCGAAAACTGATCAGGTCGCGATTGTTGATTCCGATCAGCGGCGGGCGCAGCGGCGCCACCATTCGCGCCTCTTCCTCGGTGTGCACTTCCACCAGCGCGTCCAGTCCGTATTCCTGGCACAGCTCCAGCATGCGCATCAGACGCGGCGTGGGCAAGGCGGCGGCGATCAGCAGAACGGCGTCCGCACCCCAGCAGCGGGACTGAGGAATCTCCCAGTCATGGAGTAGAAAATCTTTGCGGATCACGGGCAGCGAGCAGGCCGCGCGGGCCGCCCTCAGGTCGGCGGCACTCCCTTGAAAATAGGCTTCCTCGGTCAGAATCGACATCGCCACGGCACCGCCCGCTTCGTAAGCCCGCGCCTGCTGGACCGGGTCCAGGCCGCCGCTGAGGACACCCTTGGAGGGCGAGGCTCGCTTGAACTCGGCGATGATGCGCGGCCGCGGACCGCTGGTCAGGGCCCGCGCGAAACCGCGAGTGGCGGGGGCGGACAGGGCTTGCTCCCGCCACTCAGCCAGTTGACCTGGCTCGGGCGCGGGCAGTTGACGTTTTAGATCTAAAATTTTTTCAAGAAACACCAGCCCACGCGGTTCGTTTGCTGGCGAGGAAGTCCTGTGCCTCACTCAGAAGGCACCCCCCGTGGCCGGAATAGAACCTCAATCGCTAGAAGGCGAAGATGTATCCGATCGCATTCGCATCACCAAGCTGCGAGCGATCGGCTGGGTCGGCTTTGTCTATCAGGGAGAGGTGCTCTCTCTAGGTCGCCCGGTGGCCAGCTGCGCCGTTCGCCTCATGCACCCCCGCCCGATGTGTTCTCCGGAAACGCTGCTTCAGGATTTGCGCGAGCAGGCGCGTTTTGTCCACCCGCACCTTCTGGCACTGCAGCAGTCCGGCCTGGTGCGAGAGGGCATTGCTCGTGACTGGATTTACCTGACCAGCGAACTGGCCGACTACTCCATCCAGGATCTCTTGACCCGCGGTCAGATTCTGACCCCCACCCAGGTGCGCGAATGTCTGGTGCAACTGCTGGAAGCCTTACGCTACCTGCACGCTCAGGGCATCGTCCACGGCGAAATTCGCCCCTCCAACGTGCTCTCCACCACCACCGGCTGGCGCCTCAGCGGCCTGGAATATCGATCGACCTTGAGCCGCCGACTGGAAGAACTGGGCTACAACCAGAACCACTTCGTCTTTCGCGCCCCTGAAGCGCAAGAGCGAGGCGCCGACCACACTTCGGCCGACATCTGGTCGCTGGCCGTAGTGGCCCACGCCGCTCTCACCGGTCACTTGCCTTTTGACGAAGAAGACTCGCGCGACCGCTCCGACCTGCTCTGGCGCATCGTCAACCAGGACCCGCAGTTTGAACACCTGGACGAGCCGTTCGACCGCCTGATGACCCACTGCCTGGTCCGCGAACCCCGTCTGCGCTGGACGGCTGAACAGGCGCTGGCCTGCCTGTCGGGACGCCCGGTGCTGGAAACCTACTTCGAGCAGATCCGTCCCATTGGTTACGAAACGCCGGCTCCCCCCGAGCCCGACCCGGAACCACTGGTCGCATCAGCCCCTCCTCCACCGCCCAGCAGCAGTCCGCTGTATGTGGGCCTTTGCGTCGCGCTACTGCTGGTCGGTCTGTTCATCGGTAAATTTTTGCTGCCACCACCCCCCAAGAAAGTGTTTCAAGTCAACCTGGGTGATCTCGTCAATCAGGAATACCAGGTCGCTCGACTCGACGACCGAGGTCGCATCACCACCCAACCGGCGGTGGCTCCGGTGCTGAGTGAAGACCTGGGCGAAGGCATCCACCTGGATCTGGTCCAGATCCCCGGTGCCGAATTTGAGCAAGGCGCCCCGGAAGCCGAGGTGCAGCGCGAACTGGACGAATCGCCACGCCACCCGGTCCGTCTCGGCAACTTTTATATCGGTCGCTTCGAAGTCACTCAGGCCCAATGGGCACTGGCTCTGCGCATGCCCTCCGAAGGCCGGACGCTGCCTCAAACTCCCTGGACAAAGGCCGGCTCGGACCTTCCGGTTCACACCGTCACCTGGGACGATGCCTACGAGTTCTGCAAGCGCCTGACGCGCTACACGGGACGCGTCCATCGTCTGCCCACGGAAGCAGAATGGGAATACACATGCCGCGGCGGTCCAGTGGATACTCCTTTCCACTTCGGACCGGTGTTGACCGATCAGGTGGCCAACTTCAATCCCGATCCGCCCTTCACTCAATCCATCCCGATGGGCATGAACCGCAACGAGGTGGTCAGCGTCGAGACTTATCCCTACGCCAGCCATTTCGGCCTTTATCAACTGCACGGCAACGCCAAGGAATGGTGTCAGGACTTTTACGGCCCCTACTCCAAGGAGTATCAGGACAATCCGCGCGGTCCCCGGAGCGGCGAGGAAAAGGTCCTGCGCGGAGGCGGGTTCCGCAGTCCGGCTGCCAACTGCCGCACTTCGGCTCGCTCTCATCAGCAACCCAATCACTCCGGCCTGGACACCGGTTTTCGCGTAGTCATTCCCGAAGTGGTGGCCGGCAGTGAGTAAGTTTGACCTGGTGGTGCTGGATCTGGACGGAACTCTGCTCGATCCCGACCGCGAAGCCCCGGTGCGCCCCGCCGTCAAGGCTGCCGTAGCCGAAGCCCTGCAGCGCGGAGTGGGAATCACTTTCGCCACCGGCCGCACCTGGAACTACGCTCGCCAACGCATCGCGGAACTGGGACTCAGCCTGCCCATGGTCTCCAGTCACGGGGCCACCCTGGTGGCCGCCGACGGAACCGTGTTGAGCGAGCAGCGCCTGGACGATGGCCTGTCTCGCCAACTGGCCGCGCGCGCTCACGACCTACCTGAAGTCTTCTGCTTCTATTATCGCAACCTGGCCACGGGCCAATTGCTCATCCGGCAAAACCGGGCCCTGGAAGCGATGGACGTCTATCACCATCTGCTCGGCCCCGAAACCGAGGTCGTGGACGACCTGGGGGCCTTCCTGGACGATCATCAGGTGCTCAAGTTCGTGGTCTTCGATGAGCACGCCGAAGCTCCCCAACGCTGGGGCCGCTGGGCCGGCCCGCTGGCTCACGTCAGCCGCACTCACCACCTGCTGGTCGAGGGCACTGCCCCCGGCATCGACAAAGGAGTGGGCGTGCGTCGCTTGATCGACCACCTGCAACTCGACCCGGCCCGCGTGCTGGCCGTCGGCGACAACTTCAACGACCTGCCCATGTTCGCCGCCGTCGGCACCAGCGTGGCCATGGGCCAATCCCCGGACCCGGTCAAAAAAGCCGCCACCTGGATCGCCCCCACCTTCGCCGACGACGGCGTCGCCGCGGCCCTCCGCCACTTCGTCTTAGGGGAGGGGGAGAGATGATGGAGAGGTGGAGAGGCTTCTTCCTTTAGCTACGGATGAGCTCCAGCAGGGCCGAGGCTACGTTTTGGGCGACCGGCACGAAGTGGGACATGAGGTAGTATTCGTCGGCTACGTGGGGGTTGGCGCCGCCGCCGGGGCCGTAGAGGCAGGCTTCGGCCAGAGAGCCGTCCTGTTTGCGCAGGTTGCGCAGATCGCAGTGGCCGGTGACGGCCTGGATGCGGAACTCCATCTCGCCCGCCCGCAGCCGATCCACTTGAGCGCGCAAGAGTTCTGCCGGCCGATTGGGGCGCTGCGTATGCGGCGGTGTGCACAGAGCCCCGATCCGAAAGTCCCCGAGATGCTCGCGGGCCACGGCCGCAATCGACTCGGGCGTCCAGGGCGGAGGGAAGCCCATCTGCAGAGACACCTGGGCGCGCTCCGGGACGGAACCGGCCCAACTGCCGCTGTGAAACTCGCCGATACTCAAAAAGAACGGGTTGGCGATCTCCAGCCACTGAGGCATCCGGCGATTCTGCTCGTCCACCCAGGCTCGCAGCCCGGCGATCTTCTGGAAGGCCAGATCAATAGGATTGACCGCGCGCGCCCAGGAGCAAGAGGGCGCGGCCACGCCGGGCACCTCGAAATGCAGCCAAAGCTGACCCAGGTGGGAATCGATGGCCCGGAAAGGCCAGGTCCCGTCCAGCACAATGGCATGGTCGGTCCAGAAGCCCGCTTCCATACAGGCCAGCGAGCCATTGCCCGAATCCTCGTCTTCAATGACGCTGGCAAAAAGTAGCTCCGGGGCGTGCTCGATTTCCTGGAAGACCTCGGCCAGCAGCATCATCATGGCGATGCCCGCCTTATCATCCAGGGCACCGCGCCCGTAGAGCCTGTCCCCTTCCACGATCGCCCCGTAGGGAGGATGCGTCCAGGCCTGAGGATCGGTGATGGGGGCCGTGTCGACATGGGCATTGAGCATGACGCGACCCCGACCGGTCCCCTCCAGGCGGCCCACCAGGTTGGGGCGCTCCTGATAATTTCTACCTGTCTCGTGAAAGGGAGGGGCGCTCTTCGCGTAGGCCGCCCGGGGTTGCAGGCCCAGGAAGCGCATCCGTTCTCCGACCAGCTTTTGGCAGGCCGTTTCTTCCCCGGTAGGACTCGGACAACGCACTAACTCACGGAGCCACTCGAGGTAATCGCCGGCCCGATTTTCAATCCGAGAGTGCAACTTGCTTTCCGTTGTCAAGATCCTTGAGTCCTCGCGAGAAGGTAGGCTGGCGCGCGCGCGGAACGGCAGCCGAATGTCTAAGTCTTTTCGCGTTCTTTTGGTCTGGCCCAAATTCCCTCCCAGTTTCTGGTCCTGGCAGGCGACTGTCGAGGCGGTTGGCCGCAAAGCCACCATTCCTCCGCTCGGCCTGATCACGGTCGCCGGCATGTGCCCCGCTCACTGGGACCTGCGTCTGATTGACGAAGCCGACCGACCCATCTCGGACAAAGACCTGGCCTGGGCCGACCTGGTGATGATCAGCTCGATGGAGATCCAGCGCGACGCCGTGGCCGCTCTCTTGCACCGCTGTCGCGATGCCGGCAAGCGCACCGTCATCGGCGGTCCCTACGCGGCCAGCCACACCCCCGAACTCTCCAAAATTTGTGACCACGTCGTTTCCGGGGAAGTCGAAGAGCATTTCGACGACATCGCCCGCGCTCTGGAAGCCGGCACGGCCGAGCCGGTCTACGTCTTTACCGACAAGCCCGATGTCACCAAAACGCCCAAGCCCCGCTACGACTTGCTCAACATGAAGGCCTACACGGCCATGTCGGTCCAGTTCTCACGCGGCTGTCCCTTCCAGTGCGAATTCTGCGACATCATCGTGCTTTACGGTCGCAAACCGCGCACCAAGCCCCCCGAGCAGCTCATCGGCGAGCTGGAATCCATGCAAAAAGCCGGCTGGAAGGGTGAAATCTTCCTGGTGGACGACAACTTCATCGGCAACCACGTGCGCGCCAAAGAACTGTGCGTAGCGCTCAAAGACTGGCAGGAGAAGAAAGGCTATCCCGTCTCCTTCTACACCGAAGCCTCGGTCAATCTGTCCCAGCGCGCCGACCTCATCCAGGCCATGACCGAAGCCAATTTCCAATACGTCTTCCTGGGTATCGAGACGCCCTCGGACGAGGGCCTGAAGGAAACCCACAAGTTCCAGAACCTCAAGGGCAGCCTGGTCGACTCGGTGCACACCCTGCTGCAGGGCGGCCTCTGGGTTATGGGCGGATTCATCGTGGGCTTTGACAGCGACGACGACACCATTTTCCGACGCCAGCGAGAGTTTATCGAACAGGCCGCCATCCCCTGGGCCATGGTCGGCATGCTGCAGGCCTTGCGTCACACCGCTCTGCATCACCGACTGCAGAAGGAAGGCCGACTCTACCCGGATTCGACCACCGGTGACAATTTGAGCGTGCCCAATTTCCAGACCACTCTGCCTCGGGCCACCCTGGTCAAAGGCTACTGCGATCTGCTCGAGAGCCTCTATTCCCCCCAGGCCTACTTCAAGCGAGCCATTCGCTCGTTGGAGCTGTGGGGACCGCGCAAGCCCCAGCAGCCGGCCAAACTGGGCTGGGACCTGAAAATAAAAGGTTTCCTGGGCGGGCTTTATCATCTGGGCATCAAGAGCAACTACAAGCTGCCTTTCTGGAAGGCCCTGGGAACGATGGTCGCGCGCTGGTGGAACCAACCCACCAAGCTGGTGCACGGTTACTCGGTGCTGCTGGCCGGCCGCCACATGATCGAATATTCCGAACTGCTGACCTCGCGTTACCGCGCCATGGACCTTTCCTTGCTGGAAGATCCGGTTCCGGTCACAGTCTCAGCCGGCTAACCTTTCCTTCCTTCACCTCGAAGGCATCGATCTCCAGGTCGGTCGAGCGGTGCATATCCAGATTGTCCAGCGTTACGCGCGTAACGTGGGAGCGGAGCACGATGGTTCCGTTGGGTATCCGTCGCGCCAATTGCAGCTCCAGCCGCTCGCGCAGCGAGCGCTGCCACTCACCCACCTGGCCTCGGGGCAGGCGCATCCAGCGCATGTCCAGCAGGTAGCTCTGCAGCAGCAGCCCGCGCATTCCCGGCGGATAAGGCTGAGCCAGGGGCTTGTCGTCCAGCGTGGAGCGGTCCTCGACCACAAAGTTGAAGCGGTCGATCCAGTCAAACAGGTGGTATTCCTGGGACATGCCCAGCGACCACTGGAGGGCGAAACCCAGTCCATAGGCTTCCCCCAGACCTGGCACGCCTTCGCTCATGGCCAGGGCGATGCAGGCCACCACTACGGCCGCGTAACGCGTGGCCAGGCGTCGGGCCACCAGTAGCGAGGAGCGGGCCCAGCCGAAATAGAGGGCCAGGTCTTCGCGCAGCACGATCACCCAGCACAGCAGCCAGCAAAAATTGGCGTAATTGACGCCGATGGTCGAGATGATGCCCAGGTGCAGACCGCAGGCGCCCAGCAGTCCCAGCAAGCGCAACTTGTTGCCCGGCTTGAGAAAAAAGACCAGCGGCAGGCTGCATTCCAGCACCAGAGCGCCATAATTCAAAACCTTGAGAGCCGGCAAGGCCGAGATCCCCCACCACCCGTGAGTTCGGCTGATATTCAACTGCAAGGCCACGTAGAGAGCCTTGCCCTCCAGCCAGAACTTGGAAGTGAGCTTGGACAGGCCGGTGACCCAGTAAGAGAGGCTGAGGTTCACCACGAAGACCTGGCAGACGCCGCCCGGCACGCATTGCTGCTTCCAGGCCGACCAATCCCAGGGACGCTTCCACCACACCAGGGTGGTGCCGGTGGGCAACAGCATGCACCAGAACAGTCCCAGGTGAATCGAGCTATCGTCCAGGTAGCCGACGGGGAAGTTCCAGCGAAAGTGCGAGGTCGAAATCAGCCAGGCCCAGAGCGCGCACAGGCGCGGCCGCCAGCCCAGGAAAACGCCCGCACAGGCAGCCCAGCCGCTCAGGAAGAGCAGGTAGCGAAAGCCGTCGGACATCCAGGGCTGATAGAGCGTGAGGCGCGCGAACCAGAAGATCTTGCGCACCATTTCGTGGTCCAGGTAGCCGTCCGGAGCCGTATAGAGACGCCACTCGCTATGGAGCCCCCAAAAGTAAATCAAGGCTACCAGTCCGATGATGGTTCGGTAGACATCAATAGGCAGGGCCGGCGTTTCCCTCTCCACGGGCGGGAGCTTTCCAAACGGGCTGAGAAGATCCTGGATATGACCTCCGCTCTTCTAGAACTGCACGGACACTTGATCGACTCGCTCATCCTGGCCAAAGTCATCGATCGCATCCAGTTGTCCGGCTACAATTACGTGCTCGCCGACCTGCGCGTGGGAGCCCGCAAACAAGACATTTCCACCGCTCAGATCCAGGTCTGGGCGCCCAGCAGCGAAGATCTGGAAGCTTTGATTCAGGAACTGAAAGTTCACGGCGTGCATCTGGTTGCCAACGAGGAAGCCGAATTCGTCCCGGTCGCGCAAGCAGGCGAGGTGCCAGAAGGCGCTTACACCCGTCACCTGCCTTCCACCGAGGTGCTTTACAAGGGCCAGTGGACCGAAGTCATGGGCTCCAAAGTCCAATGGGTGATCGTGCTGCGTCCCACCGGCCCCGAGCTGGCGCGGGCCAGCGAACTGAACGAAGGGGACCGCGTGCTGGTCGGCCAGCGGGGCCTGCGGACCCAGCAGCTTTGACCCCGCACATCCTCATGAGTCCTCCCGACTACTTTGAGGTCTTCTACGCCATCAATCCCTGGATGAAGGGCGATACGCCGGTCGACCCCGGTCTGGCGGCCGTGCAGTGGGAAAGCCTGAAAAACGCCATGGTCGAGCGGGCCGGAGCCCAGATCTCGCTGGTGCCACCGGTCCAGGGACTGCCCGACCTGGTGTTCACCGCCAACGCCGCCTTCGTCTATCAGGACCGAGCCATTCTGGCCCGCTTCAAAAACGACGAACGGCGTCCCGAGGAACCGCATTTCAAGGCCCGCCTGGAGGACCTGGGTTACACCGTGCTCGAGCCGCCCGTGCCCTTCGAAGGTGCTGGAGACGCCTTGATCTACGACAACCGCCTGGTGCTGGCCGGCTATCGCCAGCGCACCGAAGTCAGCGCTCACCAACTGATCAGCTCCACCTTCGACCTGCCCGTCCTCAGCCTGGAGCTGCACACCGAGCACTTCTACCACGTGGACACCTGCCTGTGCCCCCTGGAGGGTGGCCATCTGCTCTACTACCCCGGGGCTTTCGACGAATACGGCCTCAAGGTCATCGAAGCCAACGTCCCCGAGGAAAAGCGCCTGACCGTAACCGCCCAGGAAGCTCGCAACTTCGCCTGCAACGCCGTTCAGGTGGGAAAATCCGTTTTTCTGAATCAGCCCTCGGCCCGCCTGGTCGAAGCTCTGAAGCGGCGGGGCTTCGAAGCGATCGGGCTCGACCTGTCCGAGTTCCTCAAGGCCGGCGGCTCAGCCAAGTGCCTGACCTTGCGTCTCTATTAGATTCAAGGCAGAATTCTACCATGCGAGGTGGACAAGCATGGGAATGAATATCAAAGACGAGCGGGCTCACCAGTGGGCGCGGAAGCTCGCTTCCCTTACCGGCGAAAGCCTGACCGAAGCCGTTGCGATCGCCATTCGCGAACGGCTGGAAAGACTGGAAGCGCCCCCCCGCCTATCGGTTTCGGAACGATTAAAGAAGATCGGCGAAGAGTGCGCGCCGCACCTACAAGACATCGCGGATCACGGCCAACTGCTCTACGGGGAGGATGGTCAGTTCGACTGAGCCGAGGCCCCAATCATCAAGTCCGGTCCGGCGACGGAGCGCTGAACCTTACCGTCGTCGGCGTCCAGCATCACCGCCACCACCATGTCGCTCATCACGTTGACGCCGGTGCGGGCGCGGCCGATCAGCCAGTCGACCGGCATGATCAGCGGGATGATGCCGGTAACCACCGCCGGGGGCAGTCCCGAAGAGCCGAGCACCAGCGGCAGCACGATCAGGCCGGCCTCGGGCACGCCGGCCATGCCCACGCTGGCCATGATCGAAGCGGCCACGATGCCGATCTGCTGAGAGAAGCCCAGGTCGGTGCTCAGCGCCTGGGCCAGAAAGACCGCCGTCATAACCTCGTAGATGGTGATGCCGTCGTTGTTCAGGTTGGTGCCCACGCAGGCGGCCAGACGCGAAGAAGATTCGGAGACGCCCATCTTCTCGGTCAAACACTTCAGGGTCACCGGCACCGTGGCCAGACTGCTGTTACAGGACAAGCCGGTCAGAGCGGCGTCCGAGCAGCCCAGCAAGTAGTCGCGCGGCGAGCGCTTGCCCCAGGCCCAGGCGATGAACGGATAGTAAATCAAGGCGTGGATGGCCATGGCCAGCAAGAGGATGCCCACAAACGGGAAAAGCAGCTTGAGCACCGACAGTCCGTTTTTGCCCACCGCGTCGGCGGTCGCACCCAGCACGGCGTAGGGGGCCAGGGCCACCACCCACTCGAGAATGGTCACCAGCACCCGGAAACTGGCGTTGGCGGCGCCCACCAGCGTCTTCACGCCGGGGTCATCGGGGGTTTGCTGCTGCAGCCGGCGCAAAGCCGCGCCCAGCAAAACACCGGCCAGCACGATGCTGATGATGGTGTTCTTGAGCAGCGGCTCCACGAACGACTCGGGCACGTAGCCGGCCAGATTGTCGATGGGGTCAAGGCTGACGTCGGCCACCTGGCGCAGTTCCTGGTGAGGAACTTCGGTCAGCATCTTGTCCAATTGGCCGCGCCACAGATTGCCCGGGTGAATGAGGTTCATGAGCACCAGACCGATGGTGCAGGCCACCGCCGCGTTGACGGCACAGGCGCGAATCAGGCGCAGACCCTGCTGCAGGGTGAACTGGGTGCGCACGAAGGCGTCGATGATGGCCACCAGGATCAAGGGAGCGGCCAGCGCCTTGAGCAGCTTGATGACCAGCATGCCCAGCTTGCCCAACTGCTCGTTGCCCATCCCCAGCAGGTAAGGGTCTTTACCGAACGCGACCCCCAAAGCAGCACCGCAGGCCGCGCCGAGCACGACCTGAACCGATAGAGGCATCTTCTTCTTCGGTTTTGACAAGGGCACATCTGTTCGAACACCCCCCGGATGGAACCTCCCCGCACTCCAAACGCCAGGAATCTTTATAAAGGAAAGCTCAAGAGGACGCATAATCACAGGCCGGTGAGTTCGACGACGGATCATCCCGAGTCGGTTCCGCCCGATAAAGCCTCGGGTTCTTCCGAGGCAAGCGCGACCGAGAATATCTCCCCTTCTACCGACAGCCCGGCCGAGCCGGCTGAAAAAGCTTCTCCTCCCCCCGTGGAAACCGCTCCCGCCCAGGTTCTGACCGTGGACGAGCCTCGCAAACAAGAGGCCCACGTCGACCCGGCCAAGACCACCGCCCACGGTCACGGACACGACAGCCTCCCGATTCTGGCCCTTGGAGCCCTGGGAGTCGTTTTCGGAGATATCGGCACCAGCCCGCTCTACGCGGTTCGCGAAGCCTTCTCGCACCACATGGAAGTCACTCAGGGCAACGTTTTCGGCGTGCTCTCGCTCATCTTCTGGGCGCTCATCATCGTGATTTGCACCAAGTATCTGGGCTTTGTCATGAAAGCGGACCTGCACGGCGAAGGCGGCGTGCTGGCCTTGACCGTACAGGTAGCCAACTCGGCCGCCTCCAAACTGCGAGCCTATCCCCTGCTGGTGGCGCTGGGCCTGTTCGGCACCTCGCTGCTCTACGGCGACGGAATGATCACGCCCGCCATCTCCGTGCTCTCGGCCGTGGAAGGGCTGGAGTTACTCAACCCCAACTTCACCAACTACGTCGTCCCCATCACCATCGTGATCTTGATCATTCTTTTTTCGGCCCAAAAATATGGAACCGAAGCGGTAGGTCGAGTCTTCGGCCCGATCATGCTGGTCTGGTTCAGCACCCTGGGACTGCTGGGCCTGAAGCAGGTTTCCCAGAACTGGTCGGTGCTCCAGTCGGTCAACCCCTATTGGGCCTTCCACTTCATCGCCACCCACCAACACGCCGCTTTCTTCGTGCTCGGCTCGGTCTTTCTGGCCGTCACCGGTGGTGAAGCCGTCTACGCCGACATGGGCCACTTCGGTCGCTCCCCCATTCGCTGGGCCTGGTTCGCCCTGGTCTTCCCCTGCCTGTTCCTCAACTACATGGGTCAGGGCGCCATGATCCTGGCCAACCATAGCCTGGCCAGCAGCCCCTTTTATAAAATGGTCCCGCCCCAGTTTCTGGGCATCGTGGTGGTGCTGGCCACCTGCGCCACCGTCATCGCCAGCCAGGCGCTCATCTCCGGTGCCTTCTCGCTGACCATGCAGGCCGTGCAGATGGGCTTCATCCCCCGCCAGAAAGTGCTGCAGACCAGCGCTTCGGCCAAAGGCCAGATCTACGTGCCGCTGGTCAACTGGGTGCTCATGCTGGCCTGTATCGCGCTGGTCATCGGCTTCAAGACCTCCAGCAACCTGGCCGCGGCCTACGGTATCGCCGTGACCACCACCATGGTCATCGACTCCATTCTCTTCACCGTGCTCACCATCTACGGCTGGAACTGGGCCCCCTGGAAAGCCCTGAGCATGTGCTTCCTCTTCTTGTCGCTGGAGCTGCTCTTCTTCGCCGGCAACGTCATCAAGATCCCCGAGGGCGGCTGGCTGCCCCTGACGGTGGGCGCCATGATCTATATCGCCATGTCCACCTGGCGGCGCGGTCGCGAGATTCTCGGCGTCGAGATCCGCAAGCGCACCATCGCCTTCACCGACCTCATCGGCATGATCGAAAACCAGGGAGCGCACCGCGCGCCGGGCACGGCCATCTTTATGTATGGCGACCCCACCCGCACGCCCCCGGCGCTGCTCTCCAACTTCAAGCACAACCGCGTCATTCACGAAAAAGTGCTGTTTGTCGGCGTGCGCATCGTTGATCAGCCTTTCCTGTTCTCTTCCCAACGCACCGAGGTCTCCTCGCTGGGGCACGGCTTCCATCTGGTTCGCCTGCAGTTTGGCTTCATGGACAAGCTCAACGTGCCCGACGAACTCTCGCGCGTGGTCGTCGACGGGCTGCCTGTCACTCAGGAGGCCACTTACTTCCTGGGCAAAGAGACGGTGATTCCGCGCGATGAGAAATACTCGGCCATGCCCATCTGGCGTGAGAATCTTTTCGCCCTGATGTCGCGCAACGCCCAGGACGCCACCGCCTTCTTCAACCTGCCTCCCGACCGCGTGGTCGAACTGGGAACCCAGGTCGAAATCTAACCAGGGGAACTCACGGCCGCCTGTCAGAATTCCTACTATCAGGGTGGGGATTCCGGTTTAAAGCTCTCGACCCAGGGTATAGTCCCTACTCGAGAATGCAGATGGCGCGCCGTTTTCAGGCCAGCCATAAAACTTGACACCAGCCGTCAAGTATCTTACTTTGAGGCCGGTTTTCGAGAAAGAGGATTCTGGTTTGTTTCGATTGTCGACCCGCAGCAGTTATGGACTCCGCGCCTGCCTGGCACTCGCCTGCACGGCCGCTTCCCAACCCATGGCCGTGGCCGATCTGTCCAAGGACAATCAGATTCCCCGCCGCTACTTGGAGCAGATTCTCAACGCCATGCGGCACAAGGGGCTGGTGCTTTCCACCCGGGGAGCACGCGGCGGCTACCAGCTGTCGCGCCGGCCCAGCAACATTACCATCGGCGAAATCGTGCGCGCGGTGGAAGGCGAAATGGACGCGATTCTGTGCAGTGTGCCGGAGATGCGCTCCCACAACTGCCGTACATCCACCGGCTGCGTCAGCCGCCGGCTCTGCTACGACCTGGAGACGACCCTGCTCAGGGTTCTCGACGGCACCACCCTGGAGGACATGCGCCTGGAAGCGCTGCGTCTGCAGGGAGCCGGCGAAAACGAGAGCGTGACCGTCTCGCTGAGCAAACTTTTACCAATCTAATCAACAAACGAGGTGACCAATGTCTGAGACCCCCCTTCTGGTAATCAAAAATCTGCACGCGTCCGTCGCCGGTAAGCCGATTCTGCGCGGACTGGACCTGACCGTAAACCGTGGTGAGATTCACGCCTTGATGGGACCCAACGGCTCGGGCAAAAGCACCCTGTCCAACGTGATCTGCGGTCACCCGAACTACGAAATCACCGACGGTGAAATCTTCTTCCTGGGCCAGAACATCAACGAGATGGAAGCCGACGAGCGCGCCAAGCTGGGCATCTTCCTGGCCTTCCAGTATCCCACGTCCATCCCGGGCGTGACCCTGGCCAACTTCATCCTGGCCTCGGTCAAAGCCGTGCGCGGCGCCGACAACGTCAAGTTGCTGCCCTTCCGCAAAGAGCTCATCGCCCAGATGCAGGACCTCGGCATCAATCAAGACTTCGCCAAGCGTTACGTCAACGAAGGCTTCTCGGGCGGCGAGAAAAAGCGCTGCGAAATTCTCCAGATGGCCATGCTCAAGCCCTCGCTGGCCATCCTCGACGAAACCGACTCCGGTCTGGACATCGACGCCCTGCGCATCGTCTCCGACGGCGTCAACCGTCTGACCACCCCGGAAATGGGCGTGCTGGTGATCACCCACTACCAGCGCCTGCTCAACCACATCAAGCCCCACTTTGTGCACGTGCTGGTTCACGGACGCATCGTCCAGTCGGGCGGACCCGAAGTCGCCCTGCAGCTCGAGGAAAAAGGCTACGACGAGCTGCTCAAAGCCCACGGCTTAGAGCCCGCGGCCGTTTAAGGAGAAACGCTTATGTCATCAGATGCAGCACTCTTAGAAGAAATCGGCCAGGACTACAAGTACGGCTTCAACGATGGTGAAGAGAAGTACATCTACAAGTCCAGCAAAGGCCTGACCCGTGAGATCGTCGAGACCATCTCCAAGCAGAAGAACGAGCCCCAGTGGATGCTGGAACGCCGCCTGGAAGCTCTGGAGATCTTCAACAGCCGTCCCATGCCCGAATGGGGCTCGGACCTGTCGGAAATCGACTTCGGCGACATCCACTACTACATGAAAGCCAACGAAGGCGTCGAGAAGAACTGGGACGACGTGCCCGAGTACATCAAGAAGACCTTCGACCGCCTGGGCATCCCCGAAGCCGAGCGCAAGTTCCTGGCCGGCGTGTCCGCTCAGTATGACTCGGAAGTCGTCTACCACTCGATCCGCGAGGACCTCGAGAAGCTGGGCGTCATCTTCCTGGACATGGACTCGGGCCTCAGAGAATACCCCGAGATCGTGAAGAAGTATTTCGGCACCATCATCCCCAGCGGCGACAACAAATTCTCGGCGCTAAACACGGCGGTCTGGTCCGGCGGTTCGTTCATCGTGGTGCCGGCCGGCGTCAAGGTGGAAATCCCCCTGCAGGCCTACTTCCGCATCAACGCCCAGAACATGGGACAGTTCGAGCGCACCCTGATCATCGCCCAGCCCGGCTCCTCGGTTCACTACATCGAAGGCTGCACGGCGCCGATCTACGCCAGCGACTCGCTGCACTCGGCCGTGGTCGAGCTGATCGCCGAAGAAGGTTCGACCATCCGCTACACCACCATCCAGAACTGGTCCAACAACGTCTTCAACCTGGTGACCAAGCGCGCTTATGCTTATAAGAACGCCACCGTGGAGTGGATCGACGGCAACCTCGGTTCCAAGATCACCATGAAGTACCCGGCCGTGCATCTGATGGAAGAAGGCGCCCGTGGCGAAGTTCTCTCCATCGCTTATGCCGGCAAGGGCCAGCACCAGGACGCCGGAGCCAAGATGGTTCACCTGGCGCCCAACACGGCCTCGACCGTGCTCTCCAAGTCGATTTCCCGGGACGGCGGACGCACCAGCTACCGCGGCCTGGTCAAGGTGGCTCCCAACGCTCACAACGTCAAGGTCAACGTGCGCTGCGACGCGCTGCTGCTCGACGAGAAGAGCCGTTCCGACACCTACCCCTACATGGAGATCGACAACAAGGACGTGCAGGTCGGCCACGAGGCCACCGTCTCCAAAATCGGCGACGAGCAGCTTTTCTATCTGATGAGCCGCGGTATGTCCGAGAACGACGCCATCGCTATGATCGTGAACGGCTTCTTCGAGCCTTTCATCAAGGAGTTGCCGATGGAATACGCGGTCGAGTTGAACCGCCTGATCCAGTTGGAAATGGAAGGTTCGATCGGCTAATGAGCGCCACTTTGCAAATCCCCGTCCAGGTCCAGGGCCTGGAAACCCCCAAACACAAGGGAGCCTTCGAGCGTCTCAGCTCGCTGGTCTTCCCCACCCACCGGGATGAAGTCTGGCGTCGCACCGACCCCGAAATCGTCAAACCCGAAGGCCAGGCCGTGGTGGCTCCCAAGTCCACCTTCGGCATGCTCAAGGGCGAAGCGGTTCCGGCCGGCGTCACCCTCGAACCCATCGCCAAGGGTGTGGAACACATCTTCAGCGTGGCTCCGGTGGCCAAGACCAATCTCTTCAACGCCTTGAACGGCGCCGTCTATGAGGGCGGCACCTTCCTCAAGGTGGGTAAAGACGTCAGCACCGGCGAGCAGGCTCTCTTCGTCCATCATCATTTTGAGGGCAAAGGCATGGCCGCACCGCGCAGCTTCCTGCACGTGGCCGCCGGCAGCTCCATCACGCTGGTGGAATACTTCACCGCCGACGACCCCGAGCTGCTGGCCATCCCCAGCGTCGAAGTGGTCGTCGAAAACGGCGCCAAGTTCCGCTACGTTTTCGTCAACCTGTGGAACAACACGGCTCGTGTGGTTCCCACCGTGCACGCCAAGGTCGAAAAGGACGCTCACTTCGAGATGCTCTTCGCCGGTTTTGGCACCAAGCTGACCAAGGCGTTCTTCGAGAGCGACCTGGTGGGCGAAGGCTGCAAATCCGAGGTCCTGGGCATCATCCTGGGTCAGGGTCGGCAGCACTATGACATCGACGCCCAGCAGAACCACCGGGTCGGCAAAACCGTCTCTGACGTGCTCTGCCACGTAGCCCTCACCGACCGCGCTCGCTCGGTCTTCGCCGGCAACATCCTGTGCGAACCGGGTGCCCAGCAGATCGACGGCTACCAGCAGAACCGCAACTTGCTGCTTTCGGACAAGGCCCGCGCCGACTCCATGCCCCGCCTCGAGATCGAAGCCAACGACGTGCGCTGCACCCACGGCGCCTCGTTCTCGACCTATGACCGCGACCAGAAGTTCTATCTGCAGTCGCGCGGCATGACCTCGTATGACGCCGAGCACCTGTTGGTGACCGGTTTCTTCGCGGCCGTGGTCGAGCGTATGGACCACGAACAGGTCGGCGAGTGGCTGGCTGAAAAGCTGGAAGACAAAATGCAGGCCGTTTTGGGCAAGAACAAATAAATGGGTCGCCATTCCGTTGGCTCCACTCAGGACTTTGAACCCCAAAAGGTCAAAGTCCTGAGAGTGGGGGGCGAACGCATCGGAGTGGTCTTTCACGAAGGCAAATACTACGCCTGGGAAGACCGCTGCACCCACGACGACGGCCCGCTCGGCCAGGGCCCGCTGGAAGGCTGCCAAATCGAATGTCCCCGCCACGGGGCCCGCTTTGACATCCGCACCGGTAGGGTCATGGCCCCGCCCGCCTTCACCCCCCTCGAGATCTACCAGACCGAAGTCGACCAGGACCAGGTCTATGTGGAGATTCCAGATTAGGAGAGAGGGAGAGATTTTGGAGAGAGGGAGAGACTTGGTCCCAAGCTCTGCCCTCTCCATCTCCTCAACTCTCCCCACCTCACCAAAGGAACCCGTTATGTCAGAAGAAACTCAAACCCAAGCAGATCCCTCCCCCACTCTCCAAGATTCTCCCCCTCTCTCCTTAACCTCGGAAGAGATCAGGGAAGCCATCAAAGAGGTGATCGATCCGGAAATCGGCATGAACATTGTCGACCTGGGTCTGATCTACGACGTGCTTCCGAACACCGAAACGGGCATCGTGGATGTCAACATGACTCTGACCAGCCCGGGCTGCCCGGCCGGTCCGGAGATCACCAGTGCTGTCTGGATGACCGTGAAGCGCCTGCCCGGCGTGAAGGACTGTGAAGTCAAACTGGTCTGGAGTCCCCGCTGGGACCCGCAGGTGCACGCTTCCGAAGAAGCCCGCCTCTATCTGGGCATCTGGTAAAACCGACTCTCAGGGCCCAGTGATCCTCGTCACCGGCCTGCCACGCTCGGGCACCTCCCTGCTTATGGCATTGCTACAAGCGGGTGGTGTCCGCGTCTTGAGTGACGATCGCCGCCCGCCGGACCAACACAACCCCCGGGGCTATTTTGAGCATCAAGCGGTCCTCGACCTGGCCGCGGATGCGAGCTGGCTCTGGAAACTGGAGGGTCAGGCGGTTAAGATCCTGAGTCGCCAGATGGAATTCGTGCCCCCCCAACTGCCCGCTCGAGTGCTGCTGCTCGAACGTGACCTGGTGGAAGTCAGCCAATCCCAGCAACGAATGCTCGGTCAGCCGTCGCCCGACCTGGATTGGCCCATCATTTTGCAAAAGGAATTGCGCCGCCTCAAAGGCTGGTTGGCCCGCCAGTCCTGGCCCTTGCTACTGGTGCAGCATCGGCGTTTGCTCCAGGAGCCCGAGCAAGTCGGAGCCGAACTTCAGGACTTCCTGAACTTTCCATTGGATCTGAAAGCCATGGCGGCTCAGGTGGACCTGAACCTCTACCGCAATCGCGCATGCTAGCCTACATCGGACCCGGTCCCGGGCTGGCCGTTCAGGCCCCCGCTCTGCTGTTGTTGACCGGCGTCCTGGTGGCCCTGCTCTCGCTGATCAGCTGGCCGTTGCGCCGGCTTCTCAGGCGCCCCAAAAAGCGCGGACCGGCCCGCAGCCCGCGGGTGGTCATTCTGGGATTGGACGGTCTCGAGCCCACCCTGCTGGAAGAAGGCATGGAGGCCGGACGCCTGCCTAACTTTGCCGCACTGGCCGCCGAGGGCGGATACCAACGCCTGGGCACCACTCTACCGCCCCTCTCTCCGGTGGCCTGGTCGACTTTCGCCACCAGCCTGAATCCCGGCAAACACGGCGTCTTCGACTTCGTCCACCGCACCGCCGATCTCGGGCTCAAGCTGGCCTTCTCGGAAGTTCACCGCAACCGGCCGCGCCAGTTGCGCAAGGGCCGCAGCTTCTGGGAAGTGCTCGGTGAATACGGCGTCTTCTCTCAGATTCTGCGAGTGCCCGTGACCTGGCCCTCCGGGCCTTTTTTCGGCACGTTGCTGTCGGCCATGGGAGTTCCCGATCTGCGCGGCAGTCAGGGCACCTACACGTTGTTCAGCCCCCAACCAAAACAGCTGCGCGAGGGCGAGAACGTTGTCTGGCAGGAGGGAAGCGCCGAGTTCTCTATGCCCTCGGGCCGCCTGCGCTTGCGCCTGGAAGCCCGAGCGGGCGGCTGGCGGCTCAGCTGGCCCGGCCAGCAGATCGAGCTTCAGGTGGGTCGCTTCACCCCCTGGTGCCGCCTGCGCTTCGGGCGTTCTCACGGGCTGGTGCAGTTTCTGCTGCTGGACGAAAGCCCTCAGCTTTACGCCAGTCCGGTCCAGCTGGACCCGCAAAGACCCCCGCTCAGCCTTTCCTATCCCAGCTTTTTCTCGACCACTCTGGCGATGCTACTCGGGCCTTACGCCACCTGCGGTCTGGCCGAGGACACGGGAGCCCGCGAGGATGGAGTACTCTCTCAGGAGCAGTTCCTGGAACAATGCTACTCCATCCATCAGGAGCGGCGTGGCCAGTTCCTCCACCTGCTGGAGCGAACTCCGCGCGGCCTGTGCGCCGCCGTCTTCGACGGTCCTGACCGCATCCAGCACATGTCGATGAACCGTCCCGACCTGCTGGAGCAACTCTACGCCCGCATGGACGAACTGGTCGGAGAGACACGCGCCCGCCTGGCTCCCGGTGAAGTGCTGCTGGTTCTCTCCGATCACGGATTCAAGCCCTTCCGACGAGCCGTTGACGTCAACGCCTGGCTGCTCCAGCGAGGCTATTTGCAAGTGGACGAAACCGGCAAACCGATTTGGAGCAAGACGCGGGCCATCGCGCTGGGCCTGGCCGGCATTCACCTCAACCTCAAGGGCCGTCAAGCCCAGGGCAGCGTCGAACCGGAGCAGGCCGACGGTCTGAAACAAGAGTTGCGCGCCGCCCTGCTGGACCTGACCGACCCCCTGGACGGGACCAGGCCGCTGGTGGACGTTTTCGACAGTTCGCAATGCTACCAAGGACCCTTTCAGCAGGACGCCCCCGACCTGGTGCTGGCCTGGGAAGTCGGCTATCGCGTGGCCAAAAGTGCTGGCCGCGGCGAAACCGGCGGCGAAGTCTTTCTGGACAACACCTCCGCCTGGTGCGGAGACCACTGCCTGCATCCCAAGCGCGTGCCGGGGATTTTGTTGTGCAACCAGCCGTTGCACCCCGAGGCCCGCCTGCACGACATCGCGCCCACCGTGCTCGACTACTTCGGAGTGCCCCGGCCGGAGAACTGGGAAGGCCGTTCCCTGTGCGTCTGAAGTGGCTGGTGCTGGCTCTCGCCTGCCTGCTGGCCTGCGCACGACAGGCCCCGCCGCCTCGAGTCCTGGTGCTGGGCCTGGACGGCTGCGACCCCCTCCTGCTGAGTCGCCTGATCCAGGAGAAGAAGCTGCCGAACTTCGCTCGATTGCAGGCCATGGGAGGGTTGTGGCCGCTGCAAACCACCATGCCTGCCCAGAGCCCGGTGGCCTGGGCAACCTTTCTCACCGGCCAGGACCCGGGCGGACACGGCCTCTTCGACTTTTTACAGCGCGACCCGAGCCGGCTGCAACCGGTGACCTCGATGTCCGAAGTCGAGAAAGGACGCTACCGGCAGACCCTGGGCGCTCCCCCGTTCTGGACCTACTTGAACGTACCGGCCACCTTGCTGCGCGTGCCGGTCTGGTTTCCCGCCGCCCCCGACCAGGCGCACACGTTGACGGGCCTGGGAACGCCCGACCTGCTGGGCGGCTACGGCACTTTCAGCTACTACAGTGAAGAGCCCCAGCGAGCGCTTTCCGGCGGCACCTGGGTGACGGTGGAAGCTCACCAGGGCGAGGTCGCGGCCAGCTTGATCGGACCGGAGGGCCAGGCCTGTCCGCTCCACCTTTCCCTGGATCTCGAACATCAGCAGGCACTGGTGGAAGTCGATCAATCAGAACCGTTTCTGCTCAAAAAGGGCGAATGGTCTCAGTGGATCCCGGTGGTTTTCCCTAAGAATCACGGAATGGTCCGCTTCCTCTTGCGCTCGACCCATCCCCTGGGCCTCTACGTTTCCCCCCTGAACGACGATCCCCAACAGCCGACCCTGCCTCTCTCCAACCCCAGCTCGCTGGCTGCGCATCTGGCCCGCTTGTGCGGTCGCTTCTACACCCAGGGCATGGCCGAAGACAGCAAAGCCTTGAGCGCCAACGTCCTGAACGATCAGGAATATTTGCAGCAAAGTCAGGAAGTGCTGGCCGAAAACGAGCGCCTGTTGGACCAGGGCCTCCGAGAGTTCACCCGGGGTCTGTTCTTTTTCTACGTCGGCCATATCGATCTTCAGTCCCATCTCTACTGGCGCCAGCCCGCCGAGGTCGAAAAGGCCTATCTGCAAGTGGACCGTCTGATCGGTCGAGTTCTCCAGGAGGTCGATCAAGACACCACGCTCTGGGTGCTCTCGGACCACGGGTTTGCCCCCTTTGAACGGGTCTTTGACCTGAACGCCTGGCTGCAGCAGCAAGGCTACCTGGCCCTCGAGCCGGACCAGCCCCTCGAGAAAGCGGACTGGAGCAAGACGCGCGCCTATGCGCTGGGATTCAACGGGCTGTATCTGAATCTGCGCGGACGGGAAGCGCACGGAACCCTGACCCCGGAGCAAGCGCAGACCTTGAAACAGGAGCTGCGCACAAAGCTCCGAGGAGTGCTCGACCCCAAGAGTCGACGGCCGGTGGTGCGCGAGGTCTACGAAAGCAGCAAAATCTATAGCCCGAAGTGGCGCGAACGAGCCCCCGACCTGGTGGTGGGCTATGAAAAAGGCTACCGGGTTTCCTGGGAAGCGGCCCTGGGCCAGAGATCACGCCAGGTCCTACGCGACAATCTCGACCACTGGAGCGGTGACCACTTGATTGACTCTCAGTTGGTTCCAGGGGTTCTGCTTTGCTCTCGCCCCATTCGCCGGACCCAACCCGCTCTGCAGGACCTGGCGCCAACCATCCTTAAGCAGTTTCGCGTGCAGCCGCCCGCAACCATGCGCGGCCGCGACCTCCTGGAGGAATGATGTTCTCTCCCAAACTGCGTATCGATCCCACTTTGCTGGAACGCGCCCAAAAGCGAGCCGAAGAGCTTGGCTACAGCTCCCTGGACGAGTACGTGACCCATCTTCTGGAGCGGGACCTGGAGAAACTCAGCCCGGTCGAAGATGCCGCTTTGCAAGAGCGACTTCGCGGCCTGGGCTATCTTTGATTCCCATCCTGGCGGCCGGCCTGGTCTTGACTCTGGGTTGGACCTGGCTCTTCCGGCACCGGTCCGGTGAGGCTGGGCCCGCTCAGGCCCATCTTCTAGAACTGCTGCTCTACGGGGAATGTCCTGGCGTCCTGGCCCGCGTGCTGCTCGACCTGACTCGCAGCTGCGCACGCCTGGCACGAAGCTGGCTGGCTCCCAGCCTGCTTTCGCTCGGGCTGCTGGCTCTCGTGGTGTTCTGTCTCCAGCCCTTCGTATGCTGGCGCCCGTTTCAGGTAGGAGAGACGATCCTGCTTAGCCTGCGAGATGGAAAGCAGCTGCAACATGACCCGGGACTGAGCCTGGATAGTGCGCCCGTGTGGGACTCGAGGAGCTCGGCTCGCTACTGGCGATTACGCGCCCAGAGTCCCGGACTTCACAGGGTCTGGGCCGAACCCGCCGGACCTCGAGCCGCCGTCCGCGTCGGCGGCTCTTTCCCCTATCTGCAGCGCCGCCAGGGGCCGTTCCAGGTGTTCTATCCCGTGCGCTCCCTGTGGCTGGGAGATCGCCTGGTCAGCTGGCCGGCCGCCCTGCTGGGCTCTTGCCTGTTGTGGCTGGCCGCCTCGGGGATGCTACAGGTGGTTGATCAGTTCCAGCGTCGGTAAGATGGCGCTGATCACGACAAAACCGGCGATGATTCCCATACCGCCCATCAGCAGCGGTTCGAGCATGTTGGCCATGTTGGTTAAAGCCATGTCGGCGTCCTCGTCATACATATCGGCCACATATTTGACCATGGTGGAAAGACTCGAGGTCTCCTCACCGATGGTGATCAGCTGCAAAGACTGGGGCGGAAAGATCTCACTGGCCGCAAAAGCGTCGGCCACGGTTTCGCCATCGATGATGGCCGTCTTGGAGATGCCCATCTGCTCTTCGATCCAGAAGTTGCCCGTAACCCTCGAGCAGCGTGCAATGGACTGCACCAGGGTCATGCCGGCTTCCAACATGGTCGCCATCGAGTAGAGGATCCGGGCTACCGCCACTTTGCGAATGACCGGCCCGACCAGGGGCCAGTAGAGCGGAGCCTTGGTCACTTTCTTCCGCAGCGCGGGGCGCTTCTGCAAAAACTGCTGGATCAGAGGCTGGAAGAGCCAGAAGAAGATGGCGCTCAGCACCAGCACGATGGCCACCGGCATCATCATCAAGCGCGAGGCCAGCAGAATCCGCGTGGGCAGCGGCAGATCCACCTTCATGCTGGTGAACATCGGCTCGATCATGGGCAGGATGCCGAAGATGAAGCCGCCCACCAGCAGCACCGAGACGCACAGCAGGATCAGCGGATAGGTGATGGTGGCGATAATCCGCTTGTGCATCCTCACCTGCTTTTCCAGCAGGTCGGCCAACCGCTGCATGGCCACGGAAAGCTGGCCAGACTCTTCGCCCGTCTCCACCAGAGAAACGTAGACATCGGAAAAGACGGTGGGGAAACTGCGCATCGCGTGGGACAGGCGCGATCCGGAGTTGACCCGGTGATTCAGACTCTCCACCACCTCGGTCAGGTCTCCGCCCGAGATGCCCTCGGAGAAGAAGTGCAGAGCCCGGGCGATGGGGATGCCGGCATCGAGCATGGCCGAGAGTTGACGCGTGAAGACCGAAAGGTCCTCGGTGGTGACCTTGGCCTTACGGTTCTTGGGGTGAAGCTGGCGGACTCGGCCGGCCAGGTGATCCCAGACGGTCTTGGGCGCGTCGGGACGCCTGGTCTTGGCCTGGGTGGGCACCGGCACACGTTCGAAAATCAGCTCCAACGTGCCCAGCGTAATCGAGTCTCCAGCCTTGATTCCGCGGGCCTGGCCGGGCGCCACTTTGGCATGGCCTACCAGAGAGGGGTTGGTCGCCGAAAGGTGGCGGAGCACGAAAGTCATCTCCCGATCATGCCAGTAAATCTGGGCGTGCTCAGCCGAGAGAGTGGGATCAGTGAAGAAGAGGTAGCCCGGCCGACTCGAGTTGGTGCCGGAAACCCCGCGTCCAATCATATACGTGCGCATCTCCAACGGATGCACGACCGCCGGATTGGAACCCTTGATCCTCAGCTGGTAGCCAGACGGTTCCGCCATCTTCAAAAATTTCTTGAGGAATCGAGGCCTTCCTGCCTAACAAGAAAGCACCATTTAAAGAGGATCGGAGAAAAGAGCCTGGCGTACTAATTCATCATCGCGCACTCGCCACAAGACGTTGTCCAAAAAATAGTGGTGGATGTTGAGGAACAAGTTGAAAGCAATCAGGCAGAACGAGAAGCCGAAAGTCGTCATGGCATCCATACTCATGTCCAGGTTGCCGGGAACCACCTCGAAACACATCCAGCCACTCAGCGCCAGACCCAGGATCAGGGCGGTGGCCCGGCCGGCCGACTCTCGAATGCTGGGCCGCGCGCGCTCCACGCGGTAAACGAACGTCAGATACTGCAGCGAGTGAAAGAACGGAACGACGTAGAAAAAGAAGTCGGGCTGACGAAAACAAGGCGCGAACCAGAGCATCATAGCCACGTAAGGGATCAAAAAGGTCGGGCTGGGACGCAGGCCGGCCTTCCAATTGCGGTACAGCACCTGGTAGAGCATCACCGCAATCATCAATTGAAAGACCCAGAAAGAACCCACATAGAGCCAGCGAGGCAGTTGCCAGGTGCTGTAGGTCAAGGACCAGAACGAGCCGGTCGGGTTCTGGTTGGCGTTGGTGAAATTGTACCACCACAGGGACAGCAGGCTGAAACGCAGCGATTCGCGCTGCCAGCGGTCGAGCGGATAGCGGTCGTAGGCGGCGTAGACCATCATGCAGCCGAAGGCCTGCTTACTGTAATGCCAACCCACCGTGAAGAACATGAAGTTGATGCCCGCCCCCAGCATCTGCTGGCTGAGCTTGAGACTGTCCGGATTCACCGCCAGACAGTAAGAACAAACCAAAAATCCGAGCAGCAGAGCCGGCACCACTAGAGTCTGAAACCAGTGTTTGACGACGAACCCCCGGCCACGCCCATAAGCCAGTCGGTAACTGGCCAAAAAGTGGGGGTAGTTCACGAACAACGACATCATGGCCATCGTTACCGCCAGGTTGCCAAACTGGTTGCTCACGCCATACCAGTTGCGAAACCCGGTGGCCACCGTCATGGCCGCATAGGCGAGCACGCTGGCGCCCCCCAACAACCAGAAATCCAGAGTTCGGGAAACGAGACAATTCGTCCGCATGGGGACCGTGGTGGAAGACATCGTTGCCCTAGTTCCGCGGGTAGAACGAGGAAGAGAGTTGCATCCAGAAACCGAGTGGATCGCCCCGCCTGCCGCACTCCACCGAGACCTCATAGTAGCGTTGTTTCTGAGTCAGGCCCGTGGCTTCGATGCGCCGAAAGGTCAGGGCGGTGACGTTCTTGGCCAGCAAAATCCCTTCGGTGGTGTTGGTAAAGTGGGCTGGCGACATGGGAGGGGAGGTCAAGTTGGGAGCGGGTGGACTCACATCTTCAACATTGGGATTGGACAGTTGCGGATTGTATTTGGCGATAAAGCGCAGCGTGTTCTGCGTATCGCGGTAAAAGCAACCGTATCCCTGCCAGTAGAGTTGCTTGGCCACGTTGTACGAAGCCGCACCGTTGATATCGAAGGGAGTCGCGTAGGATATCCCCAGACTACTTCCATAGTCCCAGTTCCCGGTGGTGGGTGGAGTGCTGGCTTTCCTGTCGCGATTGAATACAGTCATGCAGAACACTTCGCCCAGCCTGGTCCATATCGATACCGCCACCACTCCACCCACCACCGGGAACTGGGACTATGGAAGTAGTCTGGGGATATCCTACGCGACTCCCTTCGATATCAACGGTGCGGCTTCGTACAACGTGGCCAAGCAACTC
>JAFKGI010000026.1 GCA_017307785.1 Vulcanimicrobiota bacterium
CGGCGGCACCAGCGTCTGGGTCCAGATGCGCAGCACCCGCATCACTTCCTTGCGGGTCAAAGTCAGCCAGGAAATATACAGTCGGTAGGCGTTCATGCGGTCAGACCTTTGCTTTTCTTCCCCACCAGGTCGATAAATAGCTCTTCCAGGCGATTGGCCTTGGGGCGCATACTCTGCACCTTTACGCCGGCCCGGATCAGTCGTTCGAAAACTTCGTTCATGGTGATTCCGTGAGCCATATCGGCCTCGACGGTGAGCGGGTCCAGAGTGCGATACTGGATCTGCTCGTCGTCCGCGGGCATGGTGGCGCTTTCGGCCAGCTCCAGCAAAAAGGTTTGTTTTTTGAGCTGACCCAGCAAGTCACGCATGGGCGCATCCCGCAAAATCGTGCCCTGGTCGATGATGGCCACGCGATTGCAGAGAGCTTCGGCTTCTTCCAGGTAGTGGGTGGTGAGAATGATGGTCAGGCCGGCTTCATTGCGTTTCTGCAAGTAGACCCAGAGGCTGCGTCTGAGCTCGATGTCCAGACCGGCGGTGGGTTCGTCCAAAATCAAGACCTTGGGGTCGTGCACCAGCGCGCGAGCCAGCATCAAGCGCCGCTTCATGCCGCCGCTCAAATTACGCACCGGCTGCTTGGCTTTGTCCCACAGTTCCAGGTCTCGCAGCAACTGCTCGGTGCGCCGGCTGGCTTCTTTCCAGTCGATGCCGTAATAGCCAGCCTGAAAGTTCACCGTGTTCCAGCAACTTTCGAAGATGTTGAAGTTCAGTTCCTGAGTCATCACACCCAGCTGGGCTTTGACCCTGGAGGGAGAGACATCCAGGTCTTCGTCGAAAACCCGGACCTTGCCCGAAGTCTTGTTGACCAGACCGGTGAGGATGCCGATGAGGGTGGACTTACCGGCACCGTTGGGGCCGAGCAGGGCGAAGAATTCGCCCTGTTGGACCTTGAGGTCCACACCTTTGAGCGCCTCCACCCCGGCGCCGTAGGTTTTCCGTAATTGGTGAATATTGAGAGCTTCCATTTTAACGATCCGCGCGATATTTATTGTAGGCGGCTAAAAACTGATGACCAAATCGGGGGTTCAGAGTGATCAGCACGTCACCGTTGTCCAAAGTGGAGCGGTAGATCCTATCGTTTAGGAAATCCACCTCCAGCACCTTCCGCAAGGCCGCTCGTGCTTCTTCCGGCAGGTCCTGAGGAGCGATCAAGCAGGTCACGCCCTTCATCTGCACTCGCGAGAAGATTCCGTAGCCGCCCACGCTGAGCGCCCGCGTATTCATCAGAGTCTTGACCGGCAGCATCAACTCGCCCTGGTTGGCCGTTTTGCGCCAGCGCATCACCAGGCTGAAGAGATAGCCTTCCAGTTCGGGCGTAATGAAATCGGAATAAGAAACGAACTCACTCGGATAGCCGCTGCGATAGCCGTAATCGGCCAACGGCGCCCGAGACTGGACCAGCTTCTTTTCCTGGATGGCCTTCTTGAGAGCGGCCAGCGATTCATAAACGGGCAGACCCCGCGTCTCGGCCTCCGCCTGCGGACCCGAGTAGCGCTGGACCTGTTGGCGCACATACTCCGCGCCCTGCCGATAAGCGGCCAGCGAACCCAGCACCTTCCAGGGGTAGATGTCGCTCTCGTCGCCCAGGGCCTGGGAGCGATTCTCGGGAGTGGTGACGTCCCCGTCCATGGTGCGCAAACCATTGAGCATCTGGCGCGAACGCGGGTCGTTCCAAAGCGTCAGATAGGTTACGTTGCGCCGCCCTAAGGCGGCCAAAAAGTCGGTGCGGTCGCTGCCCGGCGGCACCACCTGACCCTCGGTGCGAGTCAGGTAGTCGTAAAGGATGTCATCGGTGTTAGCCGCGCCCTTATGGTAGGAACCGATGGCGTGGTCGACGCGCCCTCCGACCTGGGCCAGCAGAAAGCGGAAGAACAAAACCATGTCCTCCAAATTGCACTCGGGGACAAAACGCTCGTCCGGCAACTTGGCCACCCGGGCCGCCTTCTGATGGCGAAACTCGATGCTTTCCAGATACTTGGCCATAGGCTCGACGCCGGCCGGGTTGCTGGCTTCCAGACGCAATCGACCGGCTTCCTGATGAGCGTAGCGGTGAGCCTCCTCGATGGCGCCGTCGGTCATCTGACCCAGACCGGCGGCATCCGCGGCCGAGACCTTGGTCACCCCGCCCGAATTTTCCCAGGAGACGATGGCCATCACCGCCAGGGGTGGCACTTGATAGCGTTTGGCGGCGTCGACCAGAGTTTTCTCATGACGTCGCAGAGCCGCGTGATTCTTGTCCAGCTTGTGGTATTCGGTCTCGTGAAAAATGACGTAGGAAAAGGCCAAAATCTCGGAAATGGCCTGGCGTTTCTCGGCCGGCGTGAAGTTGGGGAAGAGTTCTTCGATGACGGAACGCACCGCGTCGAATTCTTGCTGGGTATATTTCTTGTTGTAATAGGCCCGCAGTTGCCCTTTTTCCAGGGCCGGATCGATTTCTGGGGGCAACGCCTTGGGTGCGTTCGCGTTTGGGGTACCGCTGGCGCTGGGCACAGGAGTAGCCGGAGTAAGCGAGGCGACAGGCCCTGGACGCTGGCAGCCAACCAGCAGCAGGGAGAAACTAACGATGGCCGACCTGACTCGCATTCTCAGAAGGGCGTTCCTCCCGTGGCCACTAACTCCTACGAGACCGGCCGCCAGTCCGAAGACTGGGCGGTGGACTATCTGACCGGACTGGGCTGGACCATCGTGGCCCGCAACTTTCGCGGCCGCCGCGGAGAGATCGATGTCATCGCCCGCGACGGTCGAGCGCTGGTCTTTCTGGAAATCAAGGGCAGCTTGCGTCAGCCTCGAGTGGAAGCCGTTCTCCCCCGTCAGATTTTACGCGTGCGCGGCGCGGCCGAAGAATTTATGGTGCGCAACCGTCTTTCGCTGGAATCGGAGGTCCGCTTTGACGCCCTTTTCGTCTGGGGACCGCCTTACCAGGTCACTCATTTACGCGACGCGTTCTAACAGGGTACCGCGAGGGCAGGGTGCAAGTCCTTAAGATGTCCGAACAGACGACTTGGTCGGGGGTGGATCGGAGCCAGGAAACTGGCGTTTTGTCCAGCCTCCCCTTCGAGGCTCGTCAGTTTATTTCGGCCTGCCGCATCGCCAGCGCCTACTGCATCATCGCCCTCACCATCAACATCGTGGGCGGCGCCACACCGGCCCTCATGGCCCTGGTCATCAGCCTCTTCATCCTGCTCGAATGGATGCGTTACAAAGCCCAGCGCTACGGGATTTCCACCCTGTTGCAGTGGGGCTTTGCCATCGCCACTTCGGTCAGCCTGGCCATCGCCTGGCTGCTCAACGGTGGGCTCAACGGCAGTGTGCCTATGGTCTACCTGTTGGCCCTCTTTTTGGCCATGAGCATCTCGGAGTCTCAGAGAGCGCCCATCTTTGCGCTCTATGTCTTTAGCGCCATCTTCTGCCTGGCCGTGGAAGGCATCTGGCCGGAATGGATTTTGCAGTATTCCAACGGCCGAGTGCAGTTCTTGGACAGCGCCATCGGCATGTTGACGGCCATGTTCGCTCTGGGCTACGGCACGCATCAGTTCAAGAGCAGCTATGACCGCCAGCGCATGCGCGTGCAGATGAAAAACGAAGAAGTCAGCCGCGCTTACCTGAAGGCGCAGGCCAGCAATGATCGACTGCAGGAGGTCATGCGGCGCAACCACGAGCACCTTCATATTATCGCCCACGACTTGCGCAACCCGGTCGGTGCCGTCATCGGGTTGGTCGAAGTTTGTCGCGAGGAATACGAACTCGAAGAGGGGATTGCCAAGGACCTGGCCACCATGGAGCAGGCCGCGACCCAGGCCCTCGAGCTGGTGCAGCACCTCAGCGAAGTCGCCTACCTCGAAGAGCGCAAAGTCGTGCTGCAAAGAGGTAACGCTCCTCTGGCCCCCATCGTGGAGAGAGTGCTGCGCAAACTGGAGCCGATGGCCCGCAAAAAGCACCAGGTCCTCAAATGGGAACTGGATGACTCTCTATCGGCTCAGGTGGACAGCAACCGACTGGCCTCCATCCTCGACAATCTGGTCGAGAACGCCATCAAATACAGTCCGCTCGATTCGCGCATCGAGGTCTGCCTGGAGAGAGAAACAACCCGAGCGGTGGTGCGCGTGCGCGACCAGGGCCCGGGCATCCCCGAAGATCAGAAGACCAAGCTCTTCACGATGTTCGGCAAGGTCGGCAACCGGCCCACCGGCAAAGAAAGCTCTACCGGATTGGGCCTCTACATCGCCAAGATGCTCAGCGAGCTGCACGGCGGCCACCTGGAACAAGAGAACTTGAAGCCAGGGACCGAGTTTCGCCTGCTGCTACCGACCACTCAGTCGGGCGAAGTCTAACTCGAAAGCAGCGGCCGGGTGACCCAGGCCGTAGTGCTCGAGCCACTGCGGGTGAACTTCACCGAGCAGCCCGAGCGAAACAGACTGATCCCCCTTCAGGCCCCAGACTTCGGCGCCACGGCCGGGCAGGAAGGCCGGGTCCTGACTGGGTTTCGTCTCGAGTCGATAGCCAAATTCACGCAGCAGAGCTTCGCAAGCGGCGCGCATCGAGGCAAAGTCCACGCGCGGACCGATGGAGGCGGCGGCCAAACGGCGATGCTCGCTGGCTCCCGTCTCACTGTCGTCGAGCAGGCTGATGTTGCCGATTTCGAAGATGCGCTGCGGCAGTTCGTGGTCGGTGTTGACGCTCAGGGTGTCGAGCAAACCGGGCAGCAAACCGACGCGCACCATCGTCTGATCCTGGCTGATGGGCAACTGGATGACCACGTGCTTGTCTTCCCGAGGACGGCCCAGGAAGTCGTATTGAGCGGCTTCGTTGGACAAGATCAGGGTGAGCACTTCCAGGTAACCCAGCCCCGTCAGGGCACCGCGAGCGGCGTGGGAAGCGACTTCCAGCGGCTGCTCGGAGCCCACCGTCAGGGTGGGCACCAGGGTGGGCACGATGTTGTGATAGCCGAAAGCGATGGCCACATCTTCGATCAAGTCGACTTCATGCAGGATGTCGTTGCGATAGGCCGGCACTTTGACGTCGAGATTGCCGTCCGGCCGATCACTGACCTCGTGGCCCATGCGGCGCAGGCATTCGACGACCCCGTCGCGGTCCAAAGGAATGCCGATGCGGCTGGCCGCCGTCTGAGGGTTGAGAACCGCCTGCTGCGGGGTCAGGTCCGGGGTCTGGCGGCTGACGTTGCCGGTCTTGATGATAACCGTCTCCAGGCTGGCGCCGGGGTCCAGCTCCAGCATCGAAGTGACGATCGTGTTGAGCGTCTTGTGGACAATGCGCTCCTCCAGACCGGTCACGTCAATGAAGAAGTTGGTCGAGTTCTTGGAGACTTTGGTGGACTCGGAATTGATGATCGGGATCAGCGCCATCACCTGCTTGTTTTCATCCAGCAGGATGGGGTAGCGCGGATGGTCCTTGATCAGGCGGGCGTAGGCCGTGCCCTTGGTGTGCTCCTTGAGGACGCGGGCGGGAGTCCATTTTTCCTCGGCCGCGTAGCCCAGAGGAGCGAATTCGAGTTCCTCCGGTGCCACGCTGGTATAGCGAAACTGGCTGCCCTGCAGGGTATCCAAATCGTAGACGCCGATGGAAGCGCGCTTACGGTCACGGCCCAGAGCCCAGTGCAGGTTCTCCTGCAGCTTCATGATCACGCGGATCTTGTCGTCGTCGAGCTTCAGATTGCGCACCACCGCGCAAGCGATGTAGGGGCGCTGCTCCAGGCCCTCTTCCACGCTGACCACATAGTCTGAGCTGGTAAAGGGATAGCTGGGCGTCTCCAGCGTTTCTTTGAAGTAGTTGCGCAGCGTGCGAGCCAATCCGCCCGGATCGAACATGTCGGGGCGCACGGCCAAAAGCTCCATGCGAACCACGTCTTTTTCACCGGCGGCCGAAAGTTGGTCGGGCGCGGCCTTGAAATCGGTGCCGCAGCGGTCACAGACTACGGGTGGGTTCTCGGTCTCGGTGATTTCCATGAGGTTGCCACAGCGTCCGCAAGCGAAGCGACGCATGGTGGCATAGCCTTCCACGTCGCAGCCCAGGTGCTGCAGATGTTCGACCAGTTCTTGCCGGGAAGGCTGAGTTTTGACGCGCTCCAAGAGCAAATCGACGGGAATGCCAATTACCGGCATAGCGGGGTCTCCTTTAACCAGTTGAGGCGAGCGCGGTAGAGTTCACCGATGCTGCCGAGTTCGTAGCGGAACATAGCCAATCGTTCCAGTCCCAGGCCCCAGGCCAATACCGGAACCTTGCAACCGAATGGTTCCGTGACTTCGGGCCGAAAGACGCCGGCGCCGCCCATTTCCACCCAGTCTTCTTTGCGCTCGGACCAGACGAAAATCTCCACACTGGGTTCGGTGTAGGGAAAGAAGGCCGGACGGAACTGAAACTTCTTGAAGCCCATCTTGCGATAGAAAGCTTCCAGCGTGCCCAGCAAACTGGCGAAGCTGGCTTTCTCGTCGATGATGATGCCGTCCACCTGATGAAACACAGGCAGATGCTTGTAGTCGACCGTCTCACGGCGGAACACCGGTCCCACGCAAAAGACTTTGCGGGGCGGATTGGGGTTCTCGGCCAGGGCGCGGATCGAACTGGCGGTGGTGTGGGTGCGCAGCACCGGCTGCTTGATGAGTTTGTCGTTCCAATCGTAGCGCCAACCGAGTGAGCCGGTCTGGCCGCCATTGCGGTGGGTGGCCCCCACCTCATCCACCCATTCCTGCCGGGGCAGCTTACACTCGGCCGGCTTCGAGATGTAGAAAGTGTCCTGCATATCACGGGCCGGGTGATCTTGCGGCTGGAAAAGGGCGTCGAAATCCCAGAAGCTCGACTCCACGTAGGGGGAGACGGTTTCCTCGAAACCCAGTTCCAGGAAGACTTTGCGCGTCTGCGCGATGATGCTGACGAAGGGATGCTCTTTGCCCGGATAGACCGCTTCGCTGGCCAGACTGACGTCATAGGGACGAAAATCGACGTTGCGCCACTCGCCCGAGATCATCATCTCCTGGGTCAGTTGATTGACCTGAGTGCGCGACTCCAGTCCCTGGCTGACGGCGGCCTTGCCTTGTTTGCTCAGCTTCACCCAGCGCAGCGTGCGCGGGCGCTCTTCGACCACGCCGGTGCGGCCTTGCAGAAGTTTCAGGCCTTCGACGGCGTCGGCCAGAGTGGAGCTTTCCTGTTCGCCGCTTTCCAGGGCCTTGACCAGGCGCTCGTCGGCACCGGTGGAGCCAATGGCGGCTCTACCGGCCTCGGTGAGAATTAAAGTTTTGGCTTGCTGGTCGGCCCAACCTTTGACCTTGAGGAAGCGCAGGCTTTGTCCGATGTCCTGGGCGGTGATGCCGCCCTTGTCGGCCACCGCGCCGAAGTCACCCTGTCCACCCAATTGCTCGAGGGCCTCGATAATCTTGCGCTCAGGAAAGCCGCCGTCCACGAAGGGCTGGGCTTTCTTGCCCAGCCTCAAAGAAACGCGCTCTTCTTCGCGGACTTCGATCCACTCGGAGCGGCTGATACAGGCGGCGCTCACTTGACTCTGGTCTTTTCCCAGCTGGGAGGCCAGGTCGCCCACGGTGATTTCGCCGGTTTGCTGCTGTAGATGGGTCAGCAGCGCATATTCTAGTTCGTTGACGTGCATAGCGGCCTCCCCTTTTCTGTTCAGGCCGTGGCGTCCTTCACAAAGTGTTCTAGGGGGGCATTCTCCCCCTAGCACCCCCCTTTCGTCACCCAGGTTCTATGCGCCGATTCAGCCACAGCGGCCAGGATCCCGTAGAGGGCGGCCGTGTAGTAAGCTCCCTGCTGCGCATAAAAAGCGGCTGAAGCCAGGTCGATCACCAGCCAGAGACGCCAGACCTGGCTGACTTTCTGGGCCGTCAGACCCTGGGTGATCAGGGCGGCGGCGGTCAGCCAGGCATCCATCGGCGTCAGCCCTTGCTGCAGAACGAGAGCCAGGGGTGGAACGGCCAGCAAAAACCAGAGCGCCCGCGGTTGGCTGCGAAACACCGGGTCGGCCCGCCAGCCCCAGGCCTGAGTGACGGCGTAAACCAGGCTGAGAAAGGCCTGACCGGGCAGCTGAATCTGCCAGAAGAAGCCGACGTAACCCAGCGAAGCCAGTGTCGACAGGCTCCACCCCCAGCGCCGCCCCTGCGAGAGCGCCGCCAGTCCCAACAAGGAAATCAACGCCAGCGCGGGTTCCATCCAGGTATGGTGCCGCACTTGCGGTAAAGTGCCTGCATGGAGATCTTGAAACTGCACGGGCCCGAGATCGAGGCTCACTGGCAAGAACTGGCCGAACTGCGCATCCGCGTCTTCCGCGACTATCCTTACCTCTACGAGGGCACCCTGGACTATGAGCGCGAGTATCTAAAGACTTACTGGAGCTCGGCCGGTAGCCGCGTGATCTTGCTGCGCGATGCGGGCCGTGCGGTGGGCGCCAGCACCTGCCTGCCGCTGGCCGACGAAGGCCCCGAGTTCCGCGCCCCCTTTGATCGCCCCCAGGACTACTTCTACCTGGGCGAGTCCGTGCTCTTACCCGAGTATCGCGGTCAACGCTGGGGCCACTTCTTCTTTGACGAACGCGAAGCCCGGGCCTGCGACCTGGGCTTTGCTACAACCTGCTTCTGCGCTGTGGAACGCGCCCCTCGGGAAGGACACCGCTCGCTCGAGCCCTTTTGGCGCTCCCGCGGCTACACCCACCACCCCGAACTCCGCTGCTCCTTCGCCTGGAAAGACGTCGGCGCGGATGAAGAAACCAAAAAACAACTCAGCTTCTGGCTCAAAACCTTGCCCTAGATTCCCGTTCTGCGCGGGCTTGCATCCGAGTGGAAAGCGGGGGAGTCGGGAGAGGTGGAAAGAGACGCTTCCTGCCCATTTTTGAATGGTTAATCACGCCTGGAATTAGCCCGGCTCTCTCCCCCTCTCCACCTTCCCACCTCTCCTCATCGGGATCCGCTACACGCAGAACGGAGGGGCCTGGTGTGGAGGGGATCGAAGGGGCGGGGGTGCGCAGGTGGGTGCTGATCTTGTTGGTATCCGGCGCGGCCTGGGGAGAGCCGCGCTGGCTGCCTGTGGGCCCGGAGCATCGGCGCGACGGGCGGACCTTCTTCGAGTGGGGCAGCTTGCGCGAGTTGCCCGGTGCCACCTGGGAAAAAGAGGCCGACACGCCCCCGGACCGCTGGCACTACGTGACCGTGCGGGGCAAGCGCGTCTGGCACTTTTACCTGTTGCCCCCCGGCGTGGCCGATCCGCCCTCCACCCGCGAGTGGTTTGCCCAGCTGGTGCCCGAAAGCAAAGACTACCAAGTGGTTTACAGCGAGGTTCCCCACGGCGGCAGCTACTGGATGCCCTTCAAAGCCCCTGAATGGCAGGGCACCCTGGTCCTTGCTCACACCATTCCGGCCACTCTGGCCTGGCTGGACATGGGCCCCGGACCCACCCCACCCGAGTTCAAAGAGTGGCTGAAGACCTTCCAACGGAGCGATCAGCGCCTGTCTTTCAAGCCAGGCCAGAAAGCCCCACCACCTCCCAAAGCGACCGCCTCCCCTACCCCGGTCCCAGAAAAAAGGCCGGTCAGCTCCACCGCTAAACTCCAGCAACTGACCTCGGCCCTGACCTTCTGGCCGCTTTTTCTGTTCATTCCGATGGCCTTGCGCGCTCGCAAGGAACGGGACCGCGCCAGCTATCGTCGTCAGATAGCCATTCTGCTGGCCTTTCCACCGGCGCTGGGGCTGCTGCTGCTGATTCTGGGCGATGGACTGACCCGTCAGTGGTTTGTCGACCCCGCTCAACGCGGTCCTGCCTTCAACTACCTGGCCTACCGAGCCGTCGGATTCGCCCTGCTCGGCCCCCTGGCCGTGCTCCTGGTACGCCGTTTCCGGCCCCGTCGTCGCAGAAAGCATTCGGAACACCGACGCCGCTGATCGGGCAGAGGACCCTTCCTGGCGGGCTGGGAAGAGCCAACGATGCGAATGCTCGTCTGCCTCACGCTGACCGCCGCTCTCTGGGCTCCCGCCTGGTGCGCACCCGCCACCCCTCTGGAGGAAGGCGTCAAAGCCTACAACCGGATGCGCGACATCGAAGACGATACCCAGCCCAGCGAACTGACCGAGTCTGACCTGGCAGGCATGAAAGCGGAATACGCCGGCGTCCAGGCCAATCTGGACCGGCTCAGCCAGGGCAAGGACGAGAGCGCACGGGCCGCGCGCTATTTTCGAGCCAACTTTCTCTACGAAATCGGTTTCGTAGCGCGACTGCTCAAGCACCCGAAAGACACCTACGACAACTGGTCCCAGGCGGCCGCCGACATGGTGTTCCTGGCCGATGCCAAGAACTTCCCCGTCGTCTATCCCTTCGAAGGCAAAAATCGCTCGACCCGCGCCGAAGACTTCTCCCCCACCCTGCTGGAATTCTATTCCGGGATGGGAAGCCTGTGCGGCGAACTCAAACGCCACGAAGAGTCGATCACCTGGCTAGGTCGCGCCCTGGAACATCCGGCCGCCACCGCCTGGGTGCGCTACCTGGCCTCCAGCGGCATTCTGAACGCCAAGCGCGAACTGCGAGAGATGGACGAAAGCCTGGCCCAACGGAGCCTGGACCAGATTCTGCTGGCCGCCAAACTGCGACCCGACGAACTGCAGCTCGTATTGTCCGGCAAGTATCCCACCGCCCAGCTGGGATTTTCCACCCTCAAATGGGTGCTGCAGCTACACCCCGAGTGGGACAAAGGCCGCAACATGTATGCGCAGGCCGCCACGGCATTGGCCCGTCTGGGCTACAGTTCGGCCGCCGAAGAAGCCCAACGCCTCTCCCAGGGCAAAAAGTAGCTCAGCGGCCGGGCACGTCCAGAACTTTCAGGGCATGGCCGGTGACACCCAAGAAACGACGAATGGATTCGCTGGAAATCGCCAGAGTCGCGGTATTGATCAAGGGATGGCAGCGCAGGCTGGCAGCGGTCGCGATGGGCTGATCAAACGCCACTTCCACCTTGCCCTGGGTATCATGGGCCAGTCCCAGGATGGTCACCGAGCCGGGCTCCACTCCCAGAAACTCCAGCATCCGCTCAGGCGTACCCAGCGATAACTTGTCCGCTTGCAGCAAGGGAGTCAGGCGCTTCAGGTCCACCGATTTTTCGTAGCCGACGACCACCAGAAAATGGCGCAAACCCTTGCGATCGCGCAGGAACAGATTCTTTGTTCGGGCCGCCGCCATCGGAGGCACCAGCTGCTCCGCCTGCTCGCAGGTAAACACGGCCGGATGGTCATGCCGTTCGTAGTCGATCGAGTGTTGGGCAAGGAAAGAGTAAATGTCCACAACGGAGGATTCCCCATCGATGCTAAGAACTAACCACACGTGGACCTGAAGGGCTTTATTTCTTCGTATGTTTTCCGGGAGAGTAACTTCGGCGCGTCCGGCCGTACCCCGTCTCCTGATGACCCCAGCGTTCTCGTATTTTCTGACATCGACGACACCTTCGTCCCCTGGAAGCGCTACGGCCAGGTGGCGGACGTCGACAAGCTCGGGCGCACCAAAGAGACCCTCAAACAGTACGAAGGTAAGACCATCAACGGCTTGTGCAGCGCCCGCGGCCTCAGCCAGATTCAGCAATTAGCCCCCTTCTTCAAGGGCGTACCTCTTCAGTTCATCGGCACCAATGGCGGTCAGCAGGTCTACATCAACAGCCAGAACCAGCCGGCCGAGGAATGGCTGACCAGCCTCAAAGTCCATGACAGCGACAACCACTGGGACAATGAAGTCGCCCGTCGCTCCGGCGGCTTCAACACGCAGCTGGTCATGCGCGCCACTCACAGCGTCTTGAACGACTTCGGTTTCGAGCGCTGCGCTGTGCCGCTGCCGCCGCCTCATCACGAACGCGATGCCTTCGTGGCGGCTGTGCCGGGCGGCAAGAACGGCGAAGTGGCCGTGGTCGCCCTCACCAAAGACCAGACCACCCTGATGTTCCGAGCCGACTTCAAAGACGTCAACAAGCCGCTCACCCCCGCCCACAAGGATTTCGCCCGCAAACTGGCGCGCAAGCTCGAGGAACGCCTGACCAAGCAAGGCGTCAGCCTGAACGCCAAACGCTTCGTCGACCAGAAGTGCCATCAAATCTACCTGATCGAGCCGACCGATATTTCCAAAGAGAGTCTCGTCAGCCACCTGGTGCGCCGCTATCCGAGCGTGCAGGCGGTGATCACCGCCGGCGACAACACCAACGACACCATGCTGTTGCCCAACTCCTTCCTCGGGGTCCCCAACCACCGCATCGTTTCGGGAGACCGTCCCGAGGTGGCGCAAGTTCTGGACGGGCAGGAAAACGTGGAGCGGGTGCCTTTCGGTGAGCTGAGTCCCGGACTCAACAGTCATCTATCCATGCTGCTGGCCGACGACAAACCCGTCGATTGACGAACTGGCACTTCGCGCCGGGCCGCAACTTCGAATGCAGCCAGTGCGCTCGATGCTGCCGCGGTTGGCGCATCCACATTGACCCGCAAACGGCCCAGACTCTGCAGAGCAGCCCCTTTCGCAAGCAGCTCGAAGTCAAGGACGGCCGCACCTTCGCCCGCAAAAACGCCCAGGAGGAGTGCACCTTTCTCACCCCTCAGCGACTCTGCCAGCTCCACAGCCAGCCCGGCACAGGCGCCAAGCCGGCCGGCTGCCGACAGTTTCCCTTTCGGCTCACCCGCACGCCGGACGGAATCTTCGTGGGCACCTCGTTCAGCTGCCCCTCGATTCAGTCCAATCAGGGTGAGCCGCTGGCCACCTATCAGGCGGAGCTGGAATCTCTGACCGAGAGACTACCGCTCTGGGGGGAGAGCGGAGTTCCTGTCTGCCCATCGGTCCTGCTAGACTGGTCGGAATACCTGCGCCTGGAAAAGCACATCCTCGAGCGTGAGACGGTCGAAATAGGCCTGGCCGAAGGCCTCTGGGCCCTGGGCCAGTACGCCCTCCGTCCGGACAGGCCCCTGGAGGGCTATCTGCTGCAGGCGGCGGCTGCCCTGGAGCCACCTGATGAACCGCTCATGCTCATGGAGCATCACTGGTTCCACAGACTTCTGGCCCACTGTGGCGAGAAGTCAGCCCGCGCTCCCAGTCGCAAAGCTCCGCCGGCGGAGCTGGAAACCTATCTCCGCGCGCTGCTGCACGGAAAAATTCTGATCAATCACCGACCCTTACTGGGCAATCTAGCGTTGCTTCACTTGCTGCCGAGCTTCTATCGCTTCTGGTTCGACCAGAGTGGAAGCCTGGATCACGCTCTGGATCTGTGCGAACGCAAAATCGCCACCCATCCCAACAACCTGAATGAACTGGTCGAAAAGATGGCTGACGATTTCCGAGACCAACTGGACCCTGTTCTTTAGGCCCGATTGGACGCGGCCAGACCGATCAGGAAAGCACCGCCGATCACGCCGATACCGGCCATCAGGCCCAACGTCATGTTGTCCATGCTGCCGGAATCGGGCTGCCGATCTACGATCGTGGTCTTCTCAACCGTGCTGGTCGAAGTCGACTCGACCGGAGCCGGGGCTGCCGGAGCCGAGGGTGCTTCCACCTTCACGTTCACGTTGGGGGCAGGCGCCGGGGCGGAAGTTTCGCTGCTGGAACCATTGTCCTGGGCCATTGCCGGCCCCGCAAAAGTCATGGCGGCCAGAGCCGCGCTCAATAGAAAGCGTTTCATAGTCGTAGTCCTCCGATGTTGTGTGACTCCAGGCTACAGGCTGGAGCGCGGGCCATCCAGGTGTGGGGCTACCCAGACAGGAAGGACTCTTCGAAGACGCTCGAGGTATCAGCGTCCCAATGCCGCGAGCAAAACCGCGAGTTGCTGGTGATTGTGCCGGGCCCACTGAGCCAGGGACGGGCCCGCCCCCTGGTCGGTGGACCGCTGAGCCGATTCCTGAGCGAGCAGCAGAGCCTGGCGCAAAGCTTCTTTCTCGGCCTCCGAAGCGTCCGAGCCCTCGACCCCGGCCCGTAAAGCCAGCAACACCTGCTCCATGGTGATGGTCTGATGCAGCAAAACATTCGGGTCGCGTCCCAGCTTGCCGGACTCGGAGTGGGGGTCGCTCTTTCTCCAGAAGGGAGAGCCTGGCGCGGCCTGCAGGGCCCGCTTGCCGGCGGCGGTGACGCGCACCAGAAAGAGCGTTCTGTCGGAACTGGACTTGCCCAGAGACGGAAATTCCACCAGATTCATCTTGGCCAGTTCCTGAACACACTCGATCACCTCGGCCTGGCCCAGCGAGCTCAGAGCCTGTTCTCCCGGCACTTTCGTCAACAACGCTGGCCCGGGGCACATTCCCACCGAGGAATGATCTTGAATCTGAGTGACTAGATGGAGCAAAGAATGGAGAACTTCACCACGCTGATTGGGCATTCTCGCTGGAGGACCCCCTGCTCGTCTGGATTAGGACGGATTCGCTATGCCTGCATCGACTCCCTGGCGCTGAGCCAGGTGTACCTACCGTGCCGCCAATCCTCCACGCCGTCGCCGTAATGTCCGCTATTCCAACGTCCCGATTGACCGGGGAAATGACAGGTTCGGCAATTCTCAGGATGACCCAGCTCGGCGATCATGCGAAAGCTACCGATCAAACAGATGGAACCGGGCAATTCACGGTCGCATAAAAATCCGCCCTGATTGGGGGTATCCGCGTCGCCGTCGAGAGGCAACCAGCGCCCAAAAGGCAGTCGCAGTCCATGCACTCGACCCCAGTTCCAGCTGCCCGGGTGACCGAGTTTGCGGCTGAGCCGGTCGTGGGCAAGCTGCAGAGCCTCCGCCACCAGGCCTATCTTTCCTGGCTCACTTTCCACCCAGTGCAAAACCCACGGCTGCAGCCGGGAAAGATGTCCTCCCCGCTTGAGCAAGGGATGGTGAGTGTCGGGCCCAAGAAAGATGCCGCGCCACTCTTCCGGCAAGGCCAACTGCGTCAGGCACAGCAAGCCGACCGCGGCCAGCAGAGCGGGCCGGCTGTCGGCCCGCATATTGCCGTCCCAGCCGCGCAAATCCTGAAGCATCCAGGAATGGGGAAAATCGGGCAACCTTAGACAGAGGTCGGCGAAGCGGCGGGCCGGAGAGCTGAAAATATCCATCTGGATTTTGGCGAAGCTCCGCCAGTCGTGCTGCTTCTGCTCGGCCAACAGGCGCTCGATGCGCTGGGCGCGGATGCCGCTATTGAAATCCCAGGACAGGTCCGGCCCCAGTCCGTGGTTGGCGCAGACCACAAATCCACTCTCAGGATTGGTCAGGGCCGGCCACTCTTCGAAATCCAGCAACCCCTGCCAGAGAAACTCTTCTTTCCAGGCGGGCGCCGGAACCAGGCCCGAACCCTTGCCACGGCGGGGAATGTGCCCGACCACCTGATACCCGATGTTCTCCAGGTCGGCCAAGACGTAACACAGACTGGGAGCGACCCAGTGCCGCATGGCTTCACGGGCCTGGGTCAAGTCACGAGCAAAATTCAGACCGAAAAGAGCGCGGAAAAATTGTCCCGGCTGCTGCCCGGTCCAGGCCAGCGAAAGCGAGTGACCGTCGCGCACCGGGACCAACAGGGGTCCGCGCTCGGTCGACTGGATCAAGACCTTCTTGGTCCCAAAACCGCGCACCCGGATTTCTTCCCAACGCTCTTGAAGATTGCCGTCGACTTTCTCCCAAAACAAGTCCTGGACATCGATGTAAGAGTTGGTCGCCCCCCAGGCCAGAGTGCGGTTTTGCCCGATGACGATCCCCGGGAAGCCCGCCATACTGGCGCCCAGCACGTGACCTTCGGGCCAGCTCAACTCCGCCTGATACCAACTGTCCGGTGCCTTCGGAGCCAGGTGTGGGTCGCTACCCAACAGTGGCTTCCCGTTTGCCGTAAGCTTCCCGCTGACTGCCCAGGCGTTGCTGCCGGGACCGGCCGGAGTCAGACCTGCCGGCAGGCTCTGCTGGATGAGCTCCCATTCCTCTCGTAGCTCCTGCAGGCGCAGCCGAGTCAGCTGGCCGGAAACAGTGGGGAAACCCGGAGGGGCGGTCATAGCTCCCCAGGTCTCCAGGGCTTCCGGGTGAGTGGCCGCTAGTTGGCCCCGCAGCAGCTCCTGTTCCCAATTAGCGGCCAGGCCGAAAGCCATCATCTTGACCCAGAGCAGACAATCCTGAGGCGTCCACTCGGTCAGGGGCATTCCCAGCAAGCGCATAGCCCAGGGACGCTCGGCTCGAAAGTTGACTCCGTCACAGTAGGCCTGCAGGGCCGACAACTCCTCGGGTCGATAGAGCGGCAGCTCTCGCTCACAGAGACCCATCAAGTCCAGCTTGCGCATAAAACTGTCGGCCTTGAGGGTGGCCTTGGAGAAAACTTCGGAAAGTCGCCCACTGGCCAGCCGACGTTGCACTTCCATCTGAAAACGACGGTCTCGTCCGTGGGCATAGCCTAGACCCCAGCAAACGTCTTCCCAGTGCTCGGCGCGGATGCTGGGAACGCCTCTCCCATTCCAACGAATGCGGATCAAGCCGTGCCGACCGGGTAGCGATTGTTTCTTCATGACAAAGCATATCCACACTCCCCGGGGAGGAACCTCCCAGAGGCTTGGGAAGCAGATTTCGTGGCCCAAGACGACCAGACGGTTCTGCAGAGCGAGGAAGAAAAGAGACGCCAGCGCCAGCAGCAAACGCAGGTCCCGCAGTTAGAAAACTACGAACTGCAACGCCAACTGGGCGAGGGCGCTTTCGGTCAAGTCTGGGGCGCCCTACAAAAGCGCACTGGCCAGAAAGTAGCCGTCAAGTTTCTTCACGAATCGGGTAGCCACAGCTGGGCTTATTTCCGCCACGAGTTGGAGCGCCTGCGCGATGTCTCGGAGCACCCCGGAATCGTGACCCTGATCGATGCCGATCTGACGGCCCAACCTCCCTATTTTGTCATGCCCTGGTTGGGCCAGGGCTCGCTGGCCAGGCTGCCCGAACGGCCCCCGCTGAGTCAGGTGCTGGATTGGTTTGAGCAGATGGCGGCCGCCCTCCAGTTTACGCACGAAAAAGGTATCCTGCACTGCGATCTCAAGCCCTCCAACGTGCTCCTGGATGGAGAAGGGCGGGTACGGCTGGTGGACTTCGGTCAGGCTCGGCTCCACGGGGAACGCGGTGCCTTCGGCACCTTTGGCTACATGCCGCCCGAACAAGCCGAAGAAGGCAGCGGAAATTCTCCCGACATTCGCTGGGATCTCTATGCTCTGGGTGCCACCGTCTACTACCTGATTGCCGGCCGCACTCCCCGGGTCAGCGGCGAGGACTTGAGTCAGCTGGCCACCGTCAGCGGCACCAGCGAACGTCTCTCCATCTATCGCGATCTTCTGCGCCAGCGTCCGCTCCAGCCGCTGCCAGTGGACGCGGAGCTCAATCACCTGCTGGCCGCTTGCCTGGAACTGGATCCGGCTCGGCGACCCGGGTCCGCTTCGCAGCTACTGCAGGACCTGGAACGACGGCGCAAGGGGGAACCGCTGCTATGTCGCCGCCCCTGGACCCTGATCTATCGGGCGGACCGCTTCTGGCGGCGCCCCATTCATCAGGTCGCTCTGGTTCTCACTTTGCTGCTGCTGGGAGTGCTGGGCGCGTCCTTCTATCAGACCCGCCAGAAAAACGCGGAACTCCAACTGCAGATCTGCGACATGCAGCAAGAGCGAGGGGTGGCCATGGCGACTTCCGACCCCCAGCAAGCCGTGCTCTGGTGGCAAACCGCGAGGGGAAACCTGCCCGGCGGCAATCTGGCCCGCGACCGCACTCTGAAGCTGCTGATCCGCTATCATCTCTTCCATCGCTGGCTGTGGCGGCTGCCGCAGCCCCAGCGGAGCCTGGGCCGACTGGCCCCGGCCGGCGATCAACTGGTCTCGGTCCTACCGGGACAGGTGCCCGTTCTCTACGCGGCAGCCAGTGGGGAAAAACTGAGCGAGCTCTCCAGGCCGATGGTTTCCGACCTGAACGAAGCCAACCTCGGCTACTCGCCAGACTCCCACTGGCTGGCCGTTTTCAGCCAGGGGAACCAGGTGACAACCTACCAGGACGGCCAACTAAAACAGGAACTTACGGCTCCCTCGGGCATCCTGGATTTGCGCATCGACGACCGGGGACAGGTTGAGGTGCTCAGCGGCAGCGGGCGGCCGCTCGCCTTGCCACAACCCGACCGCGCCGCCGGACACTATTCCCAAGGTGGGCTGGCGCAGACGGGCTACTGGCTGCTGGACGAAGGCAACCTCCTGCGCTTTTATGACCGCAAGGGGAACCAACAGATGCTCTGGCCCGTCAGCGCGGAGGTGGTGCAGGCCGGCGAGAGAGTCGCCTACGCCCTGGGACCGTCGGCCGGTCTGCTCGAGGCCAGCACCGGCAAGAGCATCGGCCCTCGGCTGCTGCATCCGCAGAAGGTGCTGGCCCTCTGTCTCAGCCCCGACGCTCGTTTGCTGGCCACCACCTGCGAAGACCACACCATGCGCCTTTGGCAATTGCCGGAAGGCATTCTCAAGGTCTCTCGCCCCTACACCACCGACTGCACCGCTCTGCAATTCAGTCCCGATGGCAAAACGCTGGCCCAAAGCTGCGCGGATGGCAAAACCCGCCTTTGGGACTGCCAGAACGGAAATCTCTTTGAACTGTGGCGCGATCCGTCGCCCGCCGCCTTCATTGAATTCAGCGCCAAGGGTGACCGGGTGCTGCTGGGCGGCACTTTGGGCGGACTCACCGTGCGCGAAAGCGTGCCGCCCCCTCTTCACGAGGAAAATTTAGGCAGCCCGATCCATAGCCTGGCCTACCAGTCCGACGGGCGGTTGTGGATCGGGTCCGAGCTGGGTCTGTCGGCCTGGGACGGGCAAAGCCTGAGCAAGCCGCTGCTGGGCTGGCGAATCGATCAGCTCAAGATCTCCGGCAACCGGGCCTGGGTTCATCAAAAAACCGGGGCCGCCGGCTTCCGCGACTGGCTCATCGATCTCTCATCCGGCAAATCGCTCTACCAGTCCGACGCTCCCTGGTTGGCGGTGGACTTCGCCGAGGGGCGGGCTCTGGCGGCTTCCCAAAGCGCTCGCTTCCTAGACGAGATTTCTTTGCCGGACGGCAACCGGCGAACCATTCCCGGAATGACGTTTCCCCCCGTCGACTGCGCCTGGCTAGGACGGCAGGGGCTGGTGGCGGGAAGCAATCCCACCGGTCAGGGCTTGCTGCAAACTTGGTCGGATCGCACGGCAGCCCCCCACTCCGAGGAGGTTTTGGCCAAGGAACCGCTGGTCGCCCTGCGCGTCCACCCGGACGGCCAACGCATCGCGGTGGCCGGTCAGCAGGGCGGCGTCGTCCTCTGGGACCTGAAGACCGGCAAAGTCGCCGACTACCACTTTACTCGCTGCGTTCTGGACCTGGCCTTCAGCCCGGACGGGCGTCATCTGGCGGTGGCCTCACAGGACGGAACCGCCCGCGTCTTTGAAAGCGGCAATCTAAGTCTCAGCTTCAATGAATTAGCCCACGCCCAACGCTCCCCGATCACCTGTCTGGCCTTCAGTCCCGACGGTAACTGGTTGGCGACCGGTTGCGAAGATGGCAGCGCCCGTCTTTGGAGCAGTTCGACGGGCCAGCTCGTGACCAGCTGGCTGTCTCACGGTGGCCCGGTCACGGCCCTGGCCTTCGACAAGGCCGGCAAAATCTTGGCCACAGGCTCCAAGGACGGAAAGCTGCGTCTCTGGGATTTGGACCCTTCCGATTTGCCCCGGGACCTGAGCACGGTGACCGGCCTGAAACTTAATCCGGCCACCGGGAGTATTACGCTGGGAAAAGGGGGACCTTGAGAGTAAGATGAGTGATATTCAAATTCTGACCGTGGTCGCCGGCCTGATCGGCTTCTCCGCGACCGTGCTCAACCTGGTGGCTTTCGTGCGCGAGAAGGACCGCGGCCATCTCAAGATCGGACTGGCCGTGCTGAGCTTCATGGCTCTGGCTGCCTCTGTCCTCTTCCTACCGCGCGTTCTGCCGCGGCGCGCCCAGGCCTTGGCCGCCAGTCTTCCCGAGGGACCGAGACGGCTGCTCGCTCCCTGGCTCACCCCCTCGCCGACGATCGCCACGCCCACTCCAGCGGCCACCCAGACAGCGCCTCCTCTGCAGGGTAGCTATACTCTGGAACTCAAGCGCAACTTGCTGGGTGGCGTGGACAGTCTCATGGCACGCTTCCAGTTCGCCAACTTGAGCTCAGGCAGCGCCCGGGTGACGGCCTTTCGGGTGCTCTACCTGGATGCTCAGGGCCATCCGACGCACAGCTTTTATCGGGTGCTACCCACTTCTTTCAGCGTGCCCGCCCAGGGTCAGATGCAGCAGGAAGTCGAGCTGGACCCGGAGATCCGGGACGTCTGGGTAGCTGGTCTGGACCGGCCCGAAGGCGAACGCGACCGGGTCGAAATCCATTGGGAAGGTCAGGACGCCGAAGGGCGGCGCTTCGAAGTCTCAGGGACTTAGCTGACGGAATACGTCTTGCAGGGCCGGTGGTAGGGCCGCTGCCTTGTCCGGTTTGAGGCGGGCCTCCAGCAGCAGCAATAGCTCTTCCTGGGCCACCCGGCCGGCCTGGACGAAGTCCACCATGGTCTGAAAACCATTGCGCGAGACGGCTTTGCCATCCCGTGGCGGCAGACTGGCCACGTTGCCGGTCTTTTGATAATGGGCCATGCGCTCGTAGACCTTGCGATAGGCCACGCCCATCTGCTGGAGTGCTTCCTCGGTCGGAGTGCCGGGCAGTTGCAACCAGCCTGCCTCCAAATTTTCCAGTTGGTCCCAGAGTTCCAGCGAGGCCGACTTGCTCAAGCCTCGGGCGCGTAGGGAAACGAAAAAGGCCTGCAGCACCTTTTGCTTTTCGATTTCCAACAGGCCGAGCATGCGCTGCACTTTCTGGGCTTTGGCCTGCTCCATCAGCTTCATGGGTCCGGCCAGCAAACTGCGCAGGCCCGCCAACGGCGAGAACTGGCGCTGGGGAGGATGCAGCACGCGCTCCACAACCTCCATCAGCACGGGCAGCTTGATGGGCTTGTGCACATAGTCATCGACCAGGATCTCGACGGCCCGCCGGGCCGCGTCTTCATCGGCGTAGCCGGTCAACATCACGATCTTGGCCTTGGGCTGAAACTTCTTGATCTTCTGCATGACGGCCAGGCCGTCCTGAGGTCCGCCGATGCGAATATCCGAGACGATCAGCTGGAACGGAATGATTTTGGCCAACTCGATAGCGGTATCGGCATTGTCCGCCGCCCGTGGGTCATAGTTGTGAAAGCGCAGCACACCGCAGAGCGTCTCGAGCATATTCATGTCGTCCTCGAGAACCAGTATGCGGGCAGCCTCTTTCATAAGGGGCCTGTTTCCATGTGCAACCGACCAGCTCCTATTGTGGAGAGAGAATGGACAGTCGTAGAGCCTGGGCGAACTCCCGGGCGGTGGCAAAGCGCAGGCGCTTCTCGCGCCGCATGCCGCGCTGGATGGCCAGCCACAGGTCGACGGCCACGTCCAGAGGCTCGGGCTCGTGATTGGCCAGAGCCATGATCAGCTCGCCGAGATTCTTAGCCGGAAAGGGATGCTCGCCCTGGAGAACCTCATAGAGCATGACGCTGACCGCGAACAGATCGCTCTGAGCGTCGACGTGCCCCAGATCGGGATTGAAAGCCTCGGGAGCCATATAATGAGGAGTTCCATAGAGGCTGTCCCCCTTCATGGGGTCGACCTCGGTGCGGGCCAGTCCGAAATCCATCACCTTACAGGTCCCATCCAGGGTAACCATCACGTTGTGCGGCTTCAGATCGCGATGCACCACGCCCTCGAGGTGAATGGCCTCCAGAGCTTCGAGCAACTGGATAAAAAGCTTCACGATGGTGGGAATGTCGGCGATGACTTTCAGTGCGTCCGAGAGCAGCTTACCCTCGATCAGCTCCATGGCGATGAAGCGGCAAGGCTGCAAACCGATTTCGTAAATCTTGACCACCCCGGGGTGATCCACTCGGGCCAGAGCGCGGGCTTCGGTGATGAAGCGCTGCAGCGCCTGACCGGGCTTGGGTTCGTCCGTGATCAGTTTGAGGGCTACCTGGCGCAGCAGTCGCGTATCCTGGGCGCGGAAGACTTCGCCCATGCCGCCCTTGCCCAGCGAACCCTCCAACCAGTAGTGTGCCACCCGCTCCCCGGTCTGGTAAGACCCCGGCAATTCCACCGGCAAATCTTCTTCCGGATTGAGAATGACGACCTTGGGTCGGAGGCGCAACAGATGACGGACCTTGGCGAAAAGCAACTCGAATTGCACGGGCTTGGTGAAGTAATCGTTGGCTCCGGCATCAATGGCGCGCACCATGGTGGCGTCATCATCCGTTGAAGAAACCATGAGGATTGGGAGTTCCATCGGATTGAACCGCTTGCGCAGGATCTCTAAAACTTCCATGCCGGACATATCGGGCATATTCAGATCCAATAAGACCAGCTCGATGGGGTGCAGCGCCACCGCTTCCAGAGTGGAATTGCCGCACTCGGCCACTACGATTTCGTGGCCTTCGCGGATCAGGCGGCGGTGCATCAGCTCTCGGCTGATCAAGTTGTCATCCACCACCAACAACATCCCGTTCATGGCAGCCCTTTTTTGCATTGCAAAGGCCATTCCTGTGGGAGGTAGATCAAACTACTAGGGGGAAATTCTTGCGGGTGAACAGAGAGACGTTCCAACTCATAGGCTACGGCGCGCTGATCCTCGTTTTGTTCGCCGTATTCATTGTGGTTCTGGGCAATCTCCTGGGTCTGGCTGTTTTGGTGGGGATCGGCTGTGGTCTTGGAATCCTGTCCGAATCCATATATCCCTCCCCCTTGCGCCATGGCCGGCTATCCGCCACCGCATTGGGCCTTACCGGCGCCATCGTCGGCAACGTGATTTTCGGTTCTTGGGGACCGAGCCTTTCGCACGTACATTTCATCCCGGCCCTGCTGGGCGCACTCATCGTCAGCGCGATTCTGCGCGCCAAGGTTCGCTATGACCGGCTGCGGGCCATCGAGGATTACACCGCGGCGGCCGGAGACGAGCCCCTGGCCATGTCCCTGGTCGAGCATTACCGACTGATTCGCTTTGTCGGCGCCGGCGGATTCGCCAAGGTCTTCCAGGGAGTCCCCGACCGCACTCTGCGCGAAAGCGAGTCGGTGGCCGTCAAGGTCTTCACCGAGAACGCGGCGGAGCAGGACGAGTTTGTCGCCCGCATCGGTCGCGAAGTGGCCCTCTGCCAAAAGCTCGACCACCCCAACATCGTGCGCATTCACAAGTCTGACGAGCAGAACAAACTGCGCTACATCATCATGGAATTCATCCAGGGCGAAACGCTGCGCACTCGTTTGAAGCAGGGCCGCATGGAGATTCCCGACGCCGTGAATCTACTGATCGAACTGGCTGGCGCTCTGGCTCACGCGCACTCGCATGGAGTCATCCACCGCGACGTCAAACCCGACAACATCATTTTGACCCCCCACGGCTGCAAGGTCATGGACTTCGGCCTGGCTCGCCAGGCCGGCACCTCCGACCTGACCCAATCCGGGTCAGCCATCGGAACCCCCCACTACATGCCTCCCGAACAAATTTTGGGAGAAAAGCAGCTGGACGGTCGTTGCGACCAGTATGCGCTGGGCGCCATGGGCTTCGAGATGCTGACCGGCGAGAAACTCTTCGACGGCGACGAAGCCATTCACGTGGTCATCAAGCACGTCCAGGAAGAGCCCCGCAACCCCCGGGAAATCCGCCCCCAGATCTCCGAAGCTCTGGCCAACTGCATCCTCAAAATGATCGCCAAGGACCGCGACAACCGCTACCCGGACATGGACACCGTCGTAGCCGAACTCAAAGCCCTCAAACCCGAAGCCATCGCCCTCGCCCGCCCCATCGGCACCTAGTAGCCCTTTGGGTAAGAGGGGGAGTTTGGGGGGAGAGGGGGAGACTTTAGCTCAGGCCGGGCCTCGCTTGAAAGCAGGGGCTGACGCCTGAGTTCAGACCCTCTCCCTCTCTCCAACCCCTCTCCCTCTCACCATAACAGGGTGGCGATGGAGTGGGGGGGGAGGGGGACTTTGGCGGCTTTGCCGTTGACCCAGAGGTCCGCGTTTTGGGCCTTGTCGGTGCGGTTCATCATGACGGCCACTTTCGAGCCGTCCGTGTTTTCGAAAGCGGTGGCTTCCAGGTCGGCCTGGGTGCTGGTGCAGGCCAGACGCTGAGCGCCGGGGCGAACGTATTTCGAGAAGTGCCCGATGTAGTAATAGCTGTTCTGATAGTGCAGCGTGCCCTTGCGAGTATCGGCGTGCACCGGCGCGAAGCAGAAGTTTTTCACGTGATTGGGGCCACCTTCCTCATCGAGGAGCACATTCCAATCGGTCCAGCCGGTGGCCCAGTGGTTGAAGTCGTTGATCATGGAGTGGCCGTAGTTCTCGCCCCACTTCCAATCCTCAAAAGTGTTCCAGCTGAACGGGTAGTTGCAGCCTTCACTGAAGAAGATGGCTTTGTTCGGGAAGGCATCATGCAACCGCGATAGAGTCTCGAACATGTCGCCCACATACCAGTGGAAGGCCGTGCCCCAGACGTAGCGGGCCGCTTCCGGATCGCTCAAGACGGTGGCTCCGCGCTGATAGGCCAGGCCGCGATTGTGATCCCAGACCATCAATTTCAGGTCCTTGCGTCCCGCTTTGTGCAGAGCCGGCCCCAGGAAATCGCGCACAAAATCCCGTTCCTCTTCGCCAGTAAAGATGCAAGACTCCCAGGTCTGAGTGGCGGCCGGCTCGTTCTGCACGGTCAAACCCCAGATGCGCACGCCTTCTTCCTCGTAAGCTTCGATGAAGCGCACGTAGTACTGTGCCCAGGCGGCGCGAAACTCGGGAAGCAACTTACCGCCCTTGAGCATATCGTGGTTGCTCTTCATCCAGGCCGGCGGGCTCCAGGGGGACACGAACATCGTCAGGTTGGGGTTGCGCTCCAACACCCGCTTGATGAAAGGCAGCCGGTATTTTCGGTCGGGCTCAATGGAAAAAGTCTTGAGTTCTTTGTCTCCGTCGGCCGTGTAGGTGTAGCTATGACTGGAGAAGTCGCAGCTATGGATGTGGGTGCGGCCCAACGAATAGCCGATCCCCTTTTCCCGATCATAGTGGGCGGTCAGAAACTCTTCTTGCTTATCCGCAGGCAGCTTGGCGAAAGTCTCGGCGGCCGCGTCGGTGAGTGCGCCACCAATTCCGACAATCGTCTGAAAGCGCTGCGTCGGGTCGACCATCACCGTGAAACTGGCTTCCTCCGGCTGCTCCAGAGCACGGAAACGCACGGGGGTTTGCTCACTCAGACCGCCGGATTTCCCCTTGGCGGTCAGGATAAAACGCGCATTTTCCTGACCCAAAGCGGGCAGGCTGAGAGCCAGAGCGGCGATAAACAAAGTTCGAATTTGCATCGCGGAGCGTTCGCTCTAACTCCAGGAGGGCCCCTGTTTTTGGGGAAACATCGGCCCTATGATCAACCTCATCGGTCTGCTTCTCATCGCTCTTTTCGCTTTCAGCGGCTACAAACGAGGCCTGATAAGAATGCTTGCCTCCTTGATGGCGCTGGCCATAGCCGGTCTGGTCTGCCAGCCTTTTGGGGGAATTGGCGCCATCTTTTTGCCTTCCAGTGTGCCCAAAGTCTTTGCTCCCCTGGGCGGCACCCTGGTGGCCGGCATCTTCTTCTTCGTCGTGCTCGACTTGCTGATCGGCATTCCGCTGAAGAAGCAGGCGAAGGCCCGCGAAGAAGCGGGCGAGCCCAAAGTGCTACCCTGGGAGGCCTATACTGGATTGGTCTTCGGTCTGTTTTGGGGATTGGGCATCAGCGTGCTGATTTTCTCGGGAATCGCGGCCATCGGCCGGGCTCAGCGAGCCGTGCGCAGGTCGGAAGCCATGGTGTCCTACCGCGAAAAGCACCCCGGGCCCTGGGGCACCATTATGGAAAAAGACCTGAGACAGGTGCTGGAAGTCGGCCCTCCGCCCGAACAAGGCGAAGCCTGGGCCGAGATGGTGGAGAGCTCGGTTTTCGCCCCGGTCGTCGACAAAGTCAATCCGCTGGACGCCAAGGTGGAGAAAACCCTTACCGATTTGTCAGTGGTCTGCAATGATCCTCAGCTGTTCACGCTCTTTCAGGCTCACCCCACCGTTCAGGCCTTTATGGCCAATCCTGTTTTCATCGGGCTCGCGCAAGATCCTCAGATTGCCGAAGCGGTCCGTGCCGGCAACTACAAAGCCGTCATGGATCACCCCAAGATTAGCCAGGTTGCTCAAGATCCGCTGTTACGCCAGCAACTCAAGGAGCTGAAGATCGACAAGCTGCTGGCCGACATCCGCGAACAGAGTTACAAACTGCCCCGCAATGCTACGCGACGCCGTTACCGCTGACGCCGAGGCCATCGCTCGCATCCAACGCCAGTCGGTGGAGGCGATGGATTCGACCATGGCGGCTCCGGCGACCGCCGAGGACATTGTTTCTCAGTTGCAGGCCATGGGTCCACGCGAAGTCTGGCTGGTGGTCGAGGAGGCCGAAGGCGTGGTGGGTTGGGGCGTGGTCAAGAAATACTCCCCCCGCCCCGGCTACGACCTGTGCTGCGAAACCTCGATTTTCCTGGACCGGGAGCTGGTGGGACGGGGACTCGGCCGCCCTTTACAGCAAGCTCTGCTAGACCGCGCCGTGGCTTTGAACTACCACCACGTGGTAGCCAAAATCTGGGCCGACAACGCCGGCTCGATTCGCTTCCATGAACGCTTCGGCTATGAGATGGTCGGTGTCCAGCGCGAAATCGGCTGGGTCGGCGGCCAGTGGCGCGATGTGGCCATCATGCAAAAAATCTTCAGGGCCGGTCCAGCAATCCCGCTTCAGCGGAGTAGTCAGGCTGATTAGAACCCCAGCCGAACAAGCCCGAGAGTGGCTCGCGGCAAAACAAACTGAGCGGATTGACCAGAATCGGAACAATTTTCTCGCCCTCTACCAAACAGTAACCGGGCCAGGTTTCGCATAGATTCGTGCGAGGACCGGAGCTCAGTGGCTGAAAGCACAGGAAACGAGGTTCCGGACAACTGAGATCACGACAAACTCGCAAGCAAGGGGCGAACTCATCCGCGTTGCCCCACCAGAGAGTCGACTCTTTGGACCTGCGTGTAATCAGGACTTGACAGAAAGCTCCCCCTGTTCCGGAACCTGACTTGACCTGCCACCCTAGACCAGAGGGGGCGAGTCCCTTTTCGTTGCGAACTTCTACCCAATGCCCGGGCAGACGGGCCAGGGCCCAATCTTCGGAAAAGGAGGGCAACAGGACCAGGAAAGTTGCCAAGGCCAAAGCCATCAAAATGCGGACAGGGGAGACTCTTTGTCTGACTTTTTCTGGTTCCGCAATGCCGACATTCTGGGGGCGCATCCAGAAAAATTACGACAGTTCTAGGGAAAAACCCGCGTGGGAACCGGCTCGGGGCTAAGCAGCACGGTGCCCGGATAATAGTGGGTAAGCAACTGGCGATAACCCTGGCCGGCTTTGGCCCGGCCGGAGGCGCCCTCCTGGCACATTCCCACGCCGTGGCCCCAGCCTCCGCCCTTGAGGCGGATGGTGCGGGCCTCCCCCACTCCCTGGACATCCACGTAGAAGAGGCTGCTCTGCAAACCGCCGGCGCCGATTTTGCCGCCGCTGGTCAGCCAGCGCACGCTGTCGCCGCCCAAAGTGAGATCCACTGGATCGGCGCCCAGTTTGAGTTCAGCCACGCGACCCGAACGATCGCGTCGGCTGACTTCGATGCTTTTCAGGGTGGTCAGAGTGGCGCCCGGGATCAGCACCGGCACCGAGTCCTTGAGCTTGCCCTCGAATTGAGACCAGGCCATCGATTCTTCCCAACGGAAGCGTCCGGCGGCAGAACAATAGGCGGGGAAGCGCCCGTCCAGCCAACCGCGAAATGCCGTCTCCTGGGTCAGGTCGGCCTGGGGGGAGGCGGGCAATTGATCGTAGGTTCCAGCCAGATAGACCTTGTCGGTCGCGCCCGGCCAGGTATCTTTGGCGTCCACTCCGTGCCCACCGCAACAGGCGTGAAAAGAACAATCCGCCGGCTTGTCACGAAACTGCAGTTGCTCGCCGCGGGTAGCAACCACCGCTGCATTGGTGTAAGGATGCTCGGCGGCCAGGCCACGATAGACCTGACAGTGCACCTCACTGCAAACGTCAAAACCTTCGCCCTGGTGCCGCCCCAGGTGACTGAGAGCGTAGGTTCTGGCCACCACCGCCATCGCCTTGAGGGCCTCGGCGGGAAAGGTGAAGGGCACCTCGCTGGGAATCACCCCGGCCAGATAGCTGTCGCTGGGCAGCTGATTGATACCGCTAATTCCGCTGGCCGAGGCCTTCAGGGTGAGCTTGCCGCGATAAGCTGACCAGCGCACGGTATCGTTGGCATTCTCCTGCCAGCAGTTCAGGTAAGGCGAAGCCGAAAGAGTCAGCTCGGGCCCCAGCTTCACCTCTTTGTTGGAAAGCACCTGATAGAGGTCACCCTCTTTGGCCACGATGTGCAGATGCTTGCCCAGCGGCTTGTTCTTATCGCTCAGGATGGTGCGGGTGGCGCTGAAGTCGAGGGCGCCATCCGAGGCCACCAGGGTGCCCAGACCCACCTTGACCATCGTTTCCCCGGGCTGCTGAGGCAAAGGGGTAAAGGAAAGCTGCGGATCTACCAGGGGCGGGCTGGTCTTGGGCAGACTCAAACGCAGTTTGGGGTCGAGGCGATTGAGCAGTCCGGCCAGCAAACCCAGGACCTGCTTGCTGTGACTGTTCTCCGGCACCAGCAAGTCCTCGCCCAGGTAGATGGCTCCCCCCCTCTGCACCACGCTGGGGGCGTCGGCCGGCTTGTCCCACTGGGCCAGCACGTAGCTCTCTGGAGAAGCCTCGACGATCATGGCCTGATGGCGGGCCAGCGGAATCAAACCGTAAGGTGGAGCCAGCTTGAGGGCCTCGGTCTCCCCGGCAGTGCCGTTCCAGCGCAAAAATTTGACGCCAAGTTCCGGGCCCAGGGCCAGGCCGTTGGGATCCCAACTGCTGTTGTCCGCCTTCTTATAGGAAGTCTGATAACTGGCCAGCAACTTACCGCCGCCGTCCAGATGCTTGCGAATCGAGTTCAGGCTGCTCTGCTCCAGGTTGCGAGCATTGCACAAGACCAGCACCGGAGTAGAAATCTTACCCAGCTGATTCTCGTTGAGGACTTCCACGTGCAGCCCTAGATGCTCCAGGGCCGTCTTGGCGCCCAGCCACTCCCAGCGTGCCTTCCAGCCCAGCTGGCGAAAGGTGTTCTCGCTGCGCAGCAAGCTAACTTTGGGCTTATCCGCCCAGGCCGGAGCCAGCAAGGCCAGGGCCAACAGCCATTTCTTCATGCCTGAAGAGCTTTTCTCAGGTCTCCCCCGGCCGCTGCCAGACGTTTTTCCGCCTCTTCCCAGGCAATGCCGGCGCTCTGCGAGAGGATCCGCACCAGCCGAATCTGCAGCTTTTCACAGGTGGGGGTCAGGTTGGCCATCAGGTTGCCCAAAGTCTTGCCCAGCAGCACCATAGTGCCGGTGCTGATCTTGTTGAGAGCCATTTTCGTGGCGGTGCCCGCCTTGAGACGGGTAGAGCCGGCCAGAATCTCGGGACCGACTTCCAGCAGCACCGGATGAGTGGCGGCCGCCTGCAGCGGCGACCCCGGATTGCAAAAAATGGAACCTGTCAGCGCTTTACGAGCGGTGGCTTCCTGCAAGGCTCCGAGCACAAACGGGGTGCGTCCGGACGCCGAGATTCCCACCACCACGTCCAGTTCCGCCACCTCGCGCAGCTGCATCTCCTCGGCGCCCACTTCAAAGCGATCTTCGGCGTGCTCCACGGCCCGTAAAAAAGCGTTGTGACCACCCGCCAAAATGGCCTGGACCATCTCGGGCGGAGTGCCGAAAGTGGGGGGACACTCGGCCGCATCCAACATGCCCAGACGGCCACTGGTCCCCGCACCCACATAAAAGAGACGTCCGCCCTGGGCCAGTCGATCGGCGGTCGCCTCCACCAGAGCGGCCAGGGCAGGCACGGCTCGATCGACGGCTTCCAGAACCTTGTGGTCCTGTCGGTTCATCAACTGGAGAATCTCCAGTGCGCTCATCTTATCCAGGTTGGCGCTTTCGGGATTGGGCTGTTCAGTGAGGGCGCGATTCAGGTCCACTAGTTCTCCTCTTGCCACTCCAGCCAGGCCAGGCCGCCGGGAGGCAACACCAGATATTCTTTGCGACGGCGCTTATCGGATTCCCGATCCAGCTTGGCCGGCTGGCCGGAGCCGTCGACGCAATTGATGTTCTCGGGAGGCCAGTTGCGTACCTCCGGATAGGTGGTTTTGGCCGATTGCTTGGAGAGATTGTGCAAGACCAGCATGCGTCGCTTGCCGTTGCTCAAGAAGCGGCGCTCCACCACCGGCCAGGCCAGCACGGAGTCGAGAATGGCCGGCTGAGTCATCAGCAGACCCGAGAAACGAATGCCGAAGCTGTGAGGTCCTGCGCGCAGACGTCGCGGTCCATCCACGAAGTCCATATCGACGTACGGGTCGCTGGCGCCGCCCAGGTTCACCTGGAAGATCTTGTCACCGTCGATGCGCATCAACACGGAAACCAGTCCGCCCTCGAGTCGGCTTTTCAAAAAGATCAGGTAGAAAAAGTAATCGTCTTCCCGCTCGATATCGAATCGCATCCAGAACATCTGGTCGCGCCCGACCTTGACCATTTTGCCGGGTTCACCGTCGGGGTAGGTCACTTCCAGGACATCGAAGGCTTTTTGCACAGCGCGCCCCTGCTCGGCCTCCATGACCTGATAACTCACGGGCTCCGCGGCGTTCTTGAAGTCCAGGAAACGATTTCCTTTGGTGTGGGCGCGAACCCAATCCTGGGCCGCTTTCTCGTCTGCCGTTTTAGCGGTCACGCTCAGACAATCGCGAGCACTCAGTCCGGATAGCAGGGTGTAAACGTCGCTTTTGGTTACATCTCCCAAGGTCAGGAAGTTGTCCACCGCCGTGGCCGAGCCGATAATCTCGGATTTACCCGTGGGCCTTGGCACGAACGCCCAGATCCAGCGGGCGCTGGTTGCCAGGTGAGACCAGATCCCCATGGCCTCGACCTGCGCTTCCTCCAGCAGGTTCTTATCGCCCAGGTACTTGGAGGCGGACGCCAGCGCTTTCACCTGATAGCTGCGCTCGGGGCGCCAGAGGGCTCCCGGTGCTTTGGCATCCGAGCCCGGCGCATAGGCGGGGCTATCGAGACGAGCCGGATCAAAGGAGGTGTGTGCGCCGAACGGAAAGCTCTGGGTATTGAAGTGGTGGAGCTGAGCCAGACCCTGCGCGAACTGATTGATCTGTTCACGACGACGAGGATCCGGGTTGCGTCGATCCATCTCGATCAAGGCCAGGGTGACCAGAGCCGCCTGATCCGCTTCGCCGTGCAGCCAGGCCGGTTCGCGTTGTCCATGAACTTCCTGGAGGCGCGGATAGTCTTGCAGCCAGGCCATATAGGGCACCAGTAACTGATTGGCCTGGATGGTATGGGCCGGCGTGCCCGACTCGGCCAGAGCAAAGGCAAGAAAAGCGTTGTTGAAGTTAGTCTGACCGGGGTTGCTGGGAGTGACCGACTGGGGTTGAAGCCGAGCGGTCCAGGCGGTTTCCTGGGCCAGGGCCGGGCCGCTCAAGAGCAGGGCCGCGGCCAAGAGGAACTTCTTCATTCATCCACTCCCGGCAGACGTGGTGGTGGAGCGGTGGTCGGGACCGCCATAGGAAACGGCGGCTCCATTGGTACCGGGTCGGCCGGTCCGGGCGAAGCCGGGACTTGCTTCGGCTTGTTCTTGTCTTCCAAAAGCGTGCGGGCCGTCACTCCACCGTCGGCTTCGATGACGTTGGTGGCCAGGTTCATGCGCGCGCGCTCACTGGTCAGCCAGTCACCGTCGCCGCGTTCCACGCGCACGTTGCCCTGCATGTAGACCATCTGCTGATCGCGGTAGTAGGTGGCCTTGTCACAAAAGGCGTGACGATCGCCCTGATCCACCTTGACGCCGCCACGGGCCTCACCGTAACCCTTGCCCCACTGATATTCCAGCTCGTTGCCGGTCATGATGGTGGGCGCGCCATCCTTACCACCCGGGCCTTTGGTGCTCACCATCTTGACGTTGCCGCTCAAGACGGCGCGCTGGTCTTCATAGAAAACCTTCATGCGCTTGCCGGTGACGGTGGTGCCTTCACCCGTGATCTTCACCCCGCCCTGAAACTCACCGATCTTTTTGTCGGTGAAGAACTCGGCGTAGGGAGCGGTCATGGTATATTTGTCGGTGGTGATCTTGACGTCACCGATGAGGCGAACCTTCTTGTGCTTTTCGTCAAAGTCCAGCTTCTTGGAGTACATCTGGACTTCTTTACCTTTGGGGGCGGCCTGCACCGCCGGTAACAGCAGCGTCGCGCCAATAAGGAAGGGTAGTATTCGCTTCATCTTTGCCTCCTTCGCCCGGATTCAGGGCTGGCCCCCCGGGAAAATGAAAAAAGGCTCACGCTGGAGCCTTTTCCCTATTCACTTTATCTTGTATCTGTTGTCGTGTCAGCTGCCTGAGCGAGAGTCCAGGTTCTGTCGGTAGAGCAGGTATGCTTCTAGGGAACCAGTGGACTGAAAGAGTTTCCAGAACATTTCAGTGGTCATCGTCATGGGGTCGTGCCTCCTGTAAGTCTAGACGCGGCAGGCTCTGTGCTCAGGCATTTGCAGCGTAGTTTTGCTTGGGGAAGAACTCGGAAAGCCCATTGTTACGGGCTTTTTTATCCCGGTCTTAGGTCCGGTCGGAGTATAGCACAGTCATTTTTCCATGGCAAGCACCCCGTCGAGACCTTTTTTCATTACTCCTTCCAGATGGCGTAATTCAAGGAACCGCAGAATATTTTTCAATTAGCCTGTGCAGCCTTACTAAAGCCAACCTTAGCCCCTTGCCACGAGTTCCCAGGACGTTCTGCAGCTGTTTCAGTCCGAAGGGGGAGCGGGGAAGGATGGGAAGGAGGAAAGAGCTGAATCTAGCTCGTTTTTAGAGGTGGACTCGCGCAGGAGCGAGTCCACCCAAAAAAACGCCCTGCAGCATGGTCTCTCCCGCTCCCCCAGTTCCCCACCTCCCCCTTCGGACAAAGCGGACGCGTATAGCAAAAAGCCCCGAGCTACTTAGAGCTCAGGGCTTTGGGGTCTACGGCCGGGGGGCTTTAGACGGCGGCGGTGGCCATGCGTTTTTTGAGCTCGGCGACCAGTTCTTGAGTGGTGTCGAGCACGGGGACGCCGGCTTTCATGAAGGCGTCGACCTTGCCCTGGGCGGTGCCTACGCCACCCGAGACGATGGCGCCGGCGTGGCCCATGCGTTTACCGGGAGGTGCGGTGCGACCAGCGATCATGGCTACGCACGGAATGTTCTTGCCTTCCAGGAAGCGAGCTGCTTCTTCTTCCTGGCCGCCACCGATTTCGCCGATGAGAACCAGGGCTTTGGTGGCCGGGTCATCGAGGAACATCTTGACGCAGTCGAGGAAGCTGGTGCCGATGACGGGGTCGCCACCGATACCGACGCAGGTGGACTGGCCCAGACCGTTGCGGGTCAGTTCGTCCACGGCCTGGTAGGTCAACGTTCCCGAGCGGGAAACGAAGCCGACCGGACCGGGGCTGAAGATGTGGGCTGGCATGATGCCCAGTTTGCACTCGCCGGGAGTGATCAGACCGGGACAGTTGGGTCCGATGAGACGGGCGCCCAGACGCTTCACTTCGGCGGCCACCGGAACCATGTCCTGAATCGGCACGCCTTCGGTGATGCACACGATGGTCTTGATTCCGGCGTGAGCCGCTTCCAGCACCGCGTCAGCTGCGCCGAAAGCGGGCACGAAGATGATCGAGGTGTCGGCGCCGGTGGCGGCGCGGCCCTCGGCCACGGTGTTCCAGACCGGACGGTCGAGAACGGTGGTTCCGCCCTTACCGGGGGTGCAACCACCCACGATCTGGGAGCCGTATTCGATCATCTGCTTGGCGTGGAAGCCGCCTTCTTTGCCGGTGATGCCCTGCACCAGGATTTTGCTGTTCTTGTTGATTAGAATGCTCATTTACGTCTCCTATCGAGTCAGAGCCACGATTTTTTTGGCGGCTTCTTCCATCGTCGCGGCCACTTCATAGCCGTTGTCCTTGAGGATCTGGCGGCCCTCTTTCTCATTGGTGCCGGACAGGCGGATGACCAGCGGAACCTTGAGCTCCACCTGCTTGACGCCCTGCACGATGCCGTTGGCGACTTCGTCGCCGCGGGTGATGCCGCCGAAGATGTTAAAGAGCACGCCTTTAACGTTGGGGTCGGAAAGCACCAGTCCCAAGGCGTTAGCCACCAGAGCCGCATTGGCTCCGCCGCCCACGTCCAGGAAGTTGGCCGCTTTGCCGCCTTCGCGGGCCACGATGTCCAACGTGCCCATGACCAGACCGGCACCGTTGCCGATGATACCCACTTCGCCGTCGAGGCGGACGTAGTTGTTCAGGCCGCGCTCCTTGGCGGAACGCTCCAGCGGGTCTTCCTCGGCCACTTCGCGCATGGCTTCCAGTTCCGGGTGACGATAGGTGGCGTTGTCGTCGAAGTTGATCTTGGCGTCGGCGGCCACCACGCGGCCGTCGGTGAGCACGGCCAGCGGGTTGATCTCGGTCAGCACGCAGTCCCACTTGCGGTAGAGCTCGAAGCTCTTCTTGCAGAACATGGCGACCTGCTTGATCATTTTGGCGTCCAGTCCGGTCTTGTAGAGCATTTCGCGGATCTCATAGTCCTGCACGCCCAACCAGGGGTGGGTGTGGCACTTGAAGATCTGGTCCGGATGGGTGACGGCGACTTCCTCGATGTCCATGCCGCCCATAGGGCTGAACATGATCACGTGGGTGCCGGCGTCGCGGTCCAGAGTGATACCGAGATAGAACTCTTTCTCGATTTCCACACACTCTTCGACGAGAACTTTGTTGACTTTCAGACCTTTGATGTCCATGCCGATGATGGCTTTAGCGGCTTCTTCCGCCTGCTCGGGGGTATCGGCCAGCTTGATGCCGCCGGCTTTACCGCGGCCTCCGATGTGCACCTGGGCTTTGACGGCAACTTTCTTGCCGATCTCGGCGGCAATGGCCTTGGCCTCGGCCGGGGTGGAGGCCACCCTGCCCTTGGTGGTGGGGATGCCGACTTCGTTCATCAGCTCTTTCCCCTGATACTCGTGGATGATCATTCCTAGACTCCTCTCGAACTTACGGTATGGCGATTCTTGGCAGGTCCGGGGCGTCCTTTAAAGACTGGAAGCCCGCACGTGGAGCACGCCGTCACACTTTTCCAGGGCGGCAACCACCTGGTCGGAAACGGCGTCTTCCACCAGGATACGAGCGCTGGCCGCCCTGGCTCCGGAAAACACCAGGTTCTCCATCTCCTGAACGTTGACCCCGCTCTCTTTGAGAACTCCGAAGACTCCAGCCAGCACGCCCACGCGGTCTTCATGGCGCACGGTAATGGCCGAAGCGCTGGCCGGGGGCTTGCGCAGGTTGACGCAGTTGGGCACCGGCAGGCCGTTGATGAAGGCGCCCACGATGCGGGCCGCTTCCAGGCCGGTGTCGAGCTCGGCCTGGTCGGTGGAAGCGCCGATGTGGTGGGTTCCGTAGCAATTGGCGTGTTGACTGATCGGGCTGACGAAGTCACCGTCTTTGCCCGAGGGTTCATTCTCAAAGACATCGGTGCCGTAGCGGATGTTCTTGCTGTTCATGGCTTCCAGCAGAGCGGCGTGATCCACCACTTCGGCGCGGCAGGTGTTGATCAAGAACGCGTCCTTTTGCATGGCCGAAAGAAAGTCTTTGCCAATCAGTCCGCGCGTATCGGCGGAGAGAGCCAGGTGCAGGCTGATAATATCGCAGCGCCCGGCCAGGTCGACGACGTTGGGAACATACTCCAGGCCGTGCGCTTCAGCCTTGGCCTGAGTCAACGAGCGTGACCAGGCCAGAATTTTGACGCCAAAGGGCTTGAGCCGCTCGGCCGTTTCCTGGCCGATGGCACCCAGGCCGATCAGACCGATGGTGCGCCCTTTGAAGCCCTGGGCCTTGCCATATTTGCCTTTGTTCCACTTGCCGTTGCGCAGGTCGATGACGTTGTCCGCCAGATTGCGGTCCAGTGCCAGCATCAAGCCAACGGCCAGTTCGGCCACGGCGGTGGAGTTTTTACCCGGGCAGTTGGCCACGTAGATGCCTTTGGCGGAAGCGCCTTCGACGTCGATGGTGTTGTAACCGGAACCGGCACGAATAATAAGACCAAGGCGGTCGGCAGCCGCGATGGTGGCTGCGTTCACCTTGGTCGAGCGAACGATTAGAATTTCAACGCCCGCAATGGCACCGGGCAAATCGTCGGGGCCTAGAGACGGCTGATTGATGACTTCAACGCCGCTGATGGCTTGTAGAGCCTGCACCGACTGGGGATGAAGCTTATCGGCTAAGAGAATCTTCACTGAGGGAACCTCCGCTAATTTAAGGCTGCGGGGTTCTTGCGTAGGGCAGTTCTGTCCTCTTATTTGTAACGGTAGGTGATGCGTCCGCGCGTGAGATCGTAGGGCGACAGTTCAACGGTCACCTTGTCTCCCGGAAGAATACGAATGAAGTGGCGGCGAATTTTCCCGGATACGTGGGCCAGCACTTTGTGGCCATTTTGAAGTTCTACCTGAAATCGAGCGTTGGGGAAGGCTTCAACCACTGTGCCTTCAACCTCAATAGCTCCCTCTTTATCTGACATCCATTCACCTCCCTTTATAGGCGGGGTTCATACCCCGCCCGGGAGCATACTACACATTCCTGGTGACTGCATAGGCCCTGAGGTACGAAAAGAGCCGGCCCGAGAGGTCTCGGCCGGCTCTTATCGAGCGAACTTCAGATGCTACAGGTCGTTGCGCTTGGGCGCTTTGAGTTGCTTGGCCGCGACGATACCGCCGACGAAGCCCCAGAAGTGACCGGACCAGGAGATGCCCGCGTGGGGAATCAGACCGGCCCAGACCACGCTGCTAAAGTAGCTGAAAGTAATCAGCGAAATCGCGATGGCCAGGGGCTTACGCGTGTAGATGCCGCGGGCCAGCAGGAAGCCCATGAAACCGAACAATACGCCGGAGAAGCCCAGCGAAGGCCCGGTCGCAAAAGCCCAGGTGCCCAGCCCACCGACGACCATCGAAATCAGCATCACCGGAAGAAAAGCCCGCTGTACCAGCATCAGCGCTCCCAAGGGGATCAACGCCAGGGTGTTGCCCAAAAGATGTTGCCAGCCGAGATGCAAAAACGGCGAGGTGAAAATCTGGGCCAGCCCGATCTCGGTGCGAGGGCGCAGAGCTCCCAGGTTGTCCAGCATATGGTGGGTAAGCGTATCGGCGATTTCGACGCCCCAAAGCAGCGCCACCATGCCGAACAAGAAGAGAACCTTGGACTTCAGCATTTTCATCATAGGAAAGATTATACTCTCTTTCGTTGCATAAAAAAACGGGTCCGGGGACCCGTTTTTGGAATCAGTCCTGCAGGCCCGGGGGCGGACCCAGCACCATCATCAGTTGCAGAGCGTCGGCGATACGCTGACGATCCCAGGCGGGTCGCGCCTGCGCCACCGGCTGCTGCCAGTCGTCGCTCTGAGCCGATTCTTGCTGAGCCTGCGCCATCGACTCCTGTTGTTGCTGCTCGGCCGCTTCCCGGCGCTTCTTGCGCTTCTGTTGCTGAGGGGCCGGAGAGTCGTTTCGCGGAGCTTGATTCTGACGCTCAATCTCCTTGAGGATTTTCATCACCGCATCCATGAGCTGCTACTCCTAAGCCTGGGTGGCGCTGGCCTTGAAGCGGCCGTGGCGCATCGACTCGGCCAGGGCTCGAGGAACGCGAGCTTCGGCTTCCACCACCTTGGCACGCATCTCCTCGACTCGGGCTTTCATCTCTTCTTCCTGAGCCACCGCTTCGGTGCGGCGCTGCTCGGCCCGGGCCTGAGCGATTTGCTTGTCGGCCTCGGCCTGATCCTTCTGCAGTTGGGCGCCGATGTTGCGACCGATATCCACGTCCATCACGTCGATGGAGAGGATGTCGAAAGCGGTACCCTGGTCCAGGCCGCGCGAGAGCACGGTCTGGGAGATGATGCTGGGATTCTCCAAGACTTTCTTATGGGTGGGCGCGCAACCGATGGCCGTGACCACGCCCTCGCCCACGCGGGCCAGCACGGTGGCTTCACCGGCGCCGCCCACCAGGTTCTTGATGTTGGCCTTCAGAGTGATACGGCAGGTGGCCGAGACCTGAATACCATCTTTGGACATTCCCGAGATGGAGGCAGTCTGAATGACCTTGGGATTGATCATCATCGAGACGGCTTCGAGCACGTCGCGACCGGCCAGGTCGATGGCCGCGGCGGTGCTGAAGTCCAGGTCGATCTTGGCTTTGTGAGCCTCGACCAGAGCTCGCACCACCCGCTGCACGTTACCGCCGGCCAGGTAGTGAGCTTCCAGGTCGCGCTCGTGGAGATGGTCCACGCCGGCCTGGCGGCCTTGAATCAGGGGATTGACGACGGCTGCCGGGTCCACACGCTTGAAGCGCATGGCCAGCAAGTGAAAGAGGCTGATGTTGACGCCGTTGGAGACGGCGTTCATGTAGAGTCCTACCGGGAAGTAGTAGGCGAAGAAAAGGAAGCCGAAAAAGCAGAGGAATAAAATAAATCCAGTCATATCGCTCCTTTACGCCAACCGGGCCGTTTCAGGCGCGGTGTTGCCAGCCAGACCTTCACGCATCCGAGTATCGGCGATCAGATTCTGAACTTTGTAGTAGTCGCCCACGGTGAAGTTCCCGTTGGCCAGAGCTTCGGCCAGAGCCGACGGGACTTCCGCCTCAGCCTCGACCACCTTGGCCTTCATTTCCTGCACCTTGGCGCGCATCGACTGCTGCAGGGCCACTGCCTCGGCGCGGCGCTGTTCGGCGCGGGCCTGAGCGATCTGCTTGTCGGCGTTGGCCTGGTCGATTTGCAGGCGAGCACCGATGTTGCTGCCCACATCGATTTCACAGATGTCGATGGAGAGGATCTCGTAAGCGGTGCCGCTGTCCAATCCGGTGGCTTCCACCGCCTGAGTGATGTTGTCCGGGTGCTCGAGCACTTCGCGGAAGTCGCGGGCCCGGCCGATAGCCGTCACGATACCTTCGCCGACGCGGGCCAGCACGGTGTCTTCACCCGCCGAACCGACCAGGCGAGCGATGTCGGTGCGCACCGTCACCAGAGCGATGGCCTGCAGCTGAATTCCGTCTTGAGCCACGGCTTCAATCAACTTGGTCTGAATCACGCGCGGGTTGACCGAGGTCTGCACGGCCTGGAGCACGTCGCGGCCGGCCAGGTCGATAGAAGTGGCCGTGTTCCAGTCCAACGCGATATTGGCTTTGGAAGCGGCGATCAGAGCCGCCATCACGCGGTCCACGTTACCACCCGAGATCTTGTGCTGCTGAATCTCGGACAAGTTGACTTTGACGTCGGCAAATTTGGCGGTCAGCAGGGGGATGACCACCTCGTGCGGGCTGATGTTACGGAACACCCGCATCGAGAACAGCTCCCAGAGACTGACGCTCAGGCCGGACAGGACGCACGCGATCCAGAGCGGGATGGGAACGAACTGCATGAAGATGAAAAGGCCGAAGAGCCCGAAAAAGAACCCTCCAAAACCTAAACCGATTAGTGATTCCATAACTCTCCTCTCAACAATGGGAAAAGGGGACCATTCGCAGGGATATCGGGGATCCCTGATCGAGTGTGGGAAAAGTTACTCGACGACTTCCACGATGAGCTGATTGCTCTCGACTCTTACCACACGGATGGGGGTATTGGCGGGTACAAACGCCTGACTGGTGCGGCCGCCGTAAACCTGACCTTCGACCATCACCTTGCCGCTCGGCTTGAGAGCGGTGGTCGTTTCACCCTTCTTGCCCACGAACTGTTGCAGGGCGGCACCCGGGTCGAAAGCAGACTCGGCGGCGGTGGGCGGCTTGAGAGCGCTAAGACGCCGGCTGGGCAAGTATTTGAGACCTGCCCACAGTCCGGCCCCCAAGGCTCCGTAGGCAACCAGTAAGGCCTGCATGCCCTGACTGTGGTCGGGGAAAGACTTCAAAATGGCAACGCTGATGCAAATCGCGCCCACGATGAAGGGCTTTCCGATGCCAGGGACGAGCAAGATTTCCACGGCCACAAAAAAACCACCGACCGCGAAGATCAGCAGCGGGACCCAATCGTGAGTCGTTTGGAAACGACCCCAGAAAAACAGGGCGAAACTAAGGGCCGAGACGCTCTCGGCAAAGCCCGTGCCCAGGGTGATCAGGGCGGGCACGAGAGTCAGCATGGCCAGAGCCAGACTGAAAAGGGAGCCCCAGTAAGCCTGGGACCACCCGGCCAATGTCTGAATGCCAGGCCAGTCAATCGGAGCATTCAAGATGCCCAGAATGAGGAGACCGCTTGCGATGAGACAGGCTTTCTGCAACATATGCACTTTTTATCCTACCTTCTGTTCGGATAATACTCCTGTCTAGGCCTAAAGTCCAGAGTCTGTGAAGTGGGTTACAAAGGCCGCCAGGAATTCAAGTCGACCGCTTCCTGCAGTCCGCTGCGCATATCTTTGACTTCCATATCCGCCTCAAACAGCACATAAGGGATGCCCTTGCGATTTGCGTATTGTAGTTGTTTGTTGAGCTTGGCCGGCTCGTGATAGGACTCGGTATTGATTCCCCGAGCCCGCAACTGAGAGGCCAGCTGCCTGGATTTGGTGGCCTCCGGCTCCAGCCAGGTAACCAGCACTTGAGTGGGAGTAGGCGCCGGAAGCTGCGCCTTGAGCTTAGAGAAGATGCGTGTGAATCCGAGGGAAAGCCCCACGCCGGGCAGATGATGATTGGTGTAGTTTCCGGCCAGGTCGTCGTAGCGGCCGCCGGCCCCGATGCTCCCCAGACCCGGGTGGTCGTTCCAGCGGATTTCATAAACCGAACCCGTGTAGTAGTCGAGGCCGCGAGTCACCGAAAGATCCACCAGAAAGCCCTGCTGGTGCTCGCTAAAGAGGCGCTGCATGACTTCCGTGAGTTCTTCCAGTCCCTGAGTCAGGGTGGCGTTTTCGATGCCCAGGGCTTTGACTTTCTCTACGAAGGAGAGGTCGCGCGTCTGAATCTGGGCCAATGCCAGGGCTTTGTCGGGCTGCTCCAGGCCGAGCTTGACCAGTTCTTCTTTGACTTTGTCCGGTCCGATCTTCTCGAGCTTGTCCAGCCAACGGGTGACCACGGCCAACGGAACGTTCTCGGGCAGCCCCAGACCCTGCAGGTAGCCCTGGGTGATTTTGCGGTTGGAAATACGGATATCGAAATCGCCGATCTCAATGCTCTTGAGAATCTCGTAGGCCACCAGGGGAATCTCGCTATCGAACGCGATCGGTAATTTGTCCAGGGCCACCACGTCGATGTCGCACTGCATAAACTGGCGAAAACGACCTTCTTGAGGACGCTCGCCGCGCCAGCACGGCTGCATCTGGTAGCGCTTGAAGGGGAAGGCGAGCTGGCCGAAGTTCTGAGCTACGTAACGCGCAAAAGGGACGGTCAGGTCGTAGTGCAGGCCGAGCTTGGCCTCCGCTTCCGCATCCGGGTCCAGACGTTGCAAGAGAAACATCTCTTTATCCGTGTCTCCGCCCTTAGCCAGCAACACTTCCAGGCGCTCCACGGCGGGAGTCTCGATGGGCGTGAAGCCATAGAGCTCGAAATGGCGGCGGATTTTGTCCTGCAGTTGCTGGGCGGCGCGCTGCTCGGCGGGCAGATATTCGGCGAAGCCACTGATGCTCTGGGGACGAACGAGATTCTTGGACACGGGGGCACCTCTTTAACTGGTTTAGAGCCCCGTTCGCATCCAGACCCGAGGATCCCGCCTCCCGATGCTTAAGCCGTTTCCATGAAGAACTTATTGGCTTGCCTGTTATTGACCGCCTCGTGTTGGGCCCAGCAACGGCCCGACACCATTCTGCTGACGGTGTTCCTGCGCCACGACCAGACCATGAACGTCGACGAGATCCAGAAAATCCAGGAAGAGCAGGGCTTCTACAAGGCCTTTCCCCCGGACGGCACGCGCGTGGTCAGCTGGAACGTGATGATGGGCATCGGCCAGGTCATCGTGCTGGAAGTGCCGCCCGCCCAACTGCGCGCCGTCAACCTGGCCCTGGAGAAGACAGCCTGGAAAGCTTTCCGCACCGAATACTACCCGACTTACAACTTCTACCCGGTGGTCAAAGACAAACTGCAGAACAAGGACAAGCTGGAACTGTAGCTACTGGAAGCGGAAGGTGGAGATGACTTCCTGGATGGTCTGGTCGATTTCGTTGCCCGCTTCGTCGCCCTCGCGACCGTCCTGGTAGGTCAGCTCGGCCGAGGTCTTGCCCATGCCGGTCCAGATCGAGAAGCTCTTGGGCTTCTTGATGAGCACACCGGGGTGCCCGTCGAGCACGATTCGGGTGGCGTTGACGCCCTTGCTGCGGTATTGCTTTACCGACATGTCGACCATCTGCGCCCAGCTGGCTGTAGGCGTCAAGTCCTCGGTGTAGCCCCCCAAGCTGCGAGTGGGTGAGCCGCCGGTAGCTTCCTTGGTGATCTTCTGATAGAGGGTGCCACCGCGCTGCCAGTCTCCGCTCACCGTGATCGTAAAGGTATGCGAGCCTTTGGGCAGCTCGGCGCCGGGCGGTGTAAACACCATCGGCCCGGCCCAGGCCGGAGCAGTCATCAACAAAAGGGCTAGAGCAGTTACATTTCGCATCAGGTCGCCTTCCCAGCCCCCGCCAGCGAACCCTTCGGCGCAAGACCGGCTTTTCTGGGCCTGAGGCCCGTCCTCCGCGGCGTCGCCGCGTTTTGCCGGGCGATTGCGCGTCCAGGGGCCCTTCTCCGCGGGCCAGTCCGGGGTCGCCGCGTTTTGCCCGGGCGATTGCGGGTCCAAGGGCCCCTCTCCGCAGGCCAGTGCGGCGTCGCCGCGTTTTTCCGGGGCGGTTGCGGGTCCAGGGGCCGTTCTCCGCGGGCCAGTGCGGGGTCGCCGCGTTTTTCCCGGGCGATTGCGGGTCCAAGGGCCCTTTTCCGCGGGCCAGTGCGGCGTCGCCGCATTTTTCCCGGGCGATTGCGCGATGTTCAGACCCGCAGGATGCGACGGGCGATCTGGGCGGCACCGTCCTGAGGGGGCGGTGGCAGCAGGGGCTGGCCGGCGCGGGCCTGCTCGAGACTTTTCAGCCAGTTGCCCGCATACAAATCTTCGGCTTCGATCCGGGCGAAGGCGGTGTATTTCTGAATGGCCTCCTCCAAAAGAAAGGCCTCGCTGAAGTCGTCGCGCGGCACGTAGACGATGGGCTTGCCGTTGGCGATGCAGTCCGAGAGGATACCGAAGCCAGGTTTGGTCACCACCACGTCAGCGGAAGCGACAAGGTCGGCGAAGGGAGCCTGGCTGTGGCGGGCCTGAGGCCAGTCCAGGCGGGTGAAGAGTTCGTAGGGCAGGTCGCCGAGCAACCGCGGATCGATTTCCAGGTCGTGGAACCAGACGACCGCCCACCCTTTGTCCGGGTCGGCTCCCGTCTCGGCGGCAATCTCGGCTCGCCGATTGCGTCCGGGCCGAGCCACCAGCGGCATGACCTCGGGATTCTCCTGAATCGGAGCCGAAAACGGATACTGCAACGCCAGCGTGGCCTGCGCATAGCCCTGACGAAACCACTCACAGACCTCGTTCCAGGCCGGGTCCTGCTCCGCAAAGGGCCGATAGATATAGTCCCAGCCAAAGCTGGTCAGAGCGACTCCAGGAATGCCGGCGGCGCGGGCCGCCTGCAAAGGCAGCGAGGGCGAATCCACCACCACCAGCCGCGTCTGGCGCAGAAACTCGCGCTCTTCCTCCAGCAGCTCACCGGACCGGGCCATCAAGCTCTGCATCTTGAGCAGCGTGGCAGGCACATCGCCACGCACCGAATCTTTCTGAATCAAGCCGCAGTCAAAAGCCCTGGGCCGGTAGACCCCCTGAAAGCGCGGCCGAAAAAACCACTCCGGAACCTCGCTGACGACGGTGACCGGCTCGTGCTTTTCCAGCTCGGTGATGACCTCGAGCGAACGGCCCGCGTGCCCATAACCGTGCGCCGTGATGTAAAAAGCGATCATGGCTCGGCGATTTCCCCTCTAGCGGCCGCTTGCCTGCCCCCGACGCCTGTGCTATATTGCCACTGCAAAATCTTGCCGTTTTAGCTCAGGGGTAGAGCAACTCACTCGTAATGAGTAGGTCCGGGGTTCAAATCCCCGAAACGGCTCCACCAAAAGGCACCGTTTTTACAGCGGTGTCTTTTTCTTTTCCGCCCCCGAGACCCCACGGTGCGAGGGTGCGACCCGCGACGAGAAGAATGTCTACCGAATGCTGCCCGAAGGAAAGGACCAGGCGTTCTTGTGGGACATGCGAGAGGCGGCTGGCGACATATCCAGGACCGTGCTCGAATTGAACGCGCAGGAGTTTGTGGAGACGAAATTCACCAGGTTGGCAGTCGAACGCCTGGCCATGATTTTGGGAGTAGCGGCGGCGAAGTTGTCTGACGCTTATCGCCTGGCCCATCCGGAACTGGGTTGGCGACGAATTCAGGGCCTGGACCACGAGTACGGAGCAGCCCGAGCCCAGGAACTTTACCGGACCTGCCGCGAGTTCGTGGTGCCACTATCTCGCCAACTGGATGCGCTCTGCCCTCTGCCCCCGGCTGACAACCTGTGAGCAGGTCCGGGGTTCGCTACTGGACGGTGCAGCCCATCAGCGTCTGGGAGACGCTGCAAAAAGATGGCCTTTGTCGCGTGGATCCGGCCAAAGTCTTCCATATCCCGGACTGCTACAAGTGGCTGGTCGAGCAGCTGAAGCGCCGGCTTCCCAACTACGAAGGCAACTATCCGTGGTGGCTTTACTGCGGCAAGCCCGACCTGCGCTGGGTTCGCTGGACTCGCCCACAAGGAACCTGGGAAGTGCGTCTGGAGGTAGAGTTGCCGGCCGAGCGAGTCCAGGAATTCTTGATCCGCGACTGGGATGTCGTCTACTGCCAGGCCTGGCTCTTCAAGCATCTGCCGCGCAACCGCTGGTATGACTTTCAGGAGCGGCGCGGCTGGGAAGATCTGGCAGTCTATCCCGAGCCTTATGAGTCTCTGCTGAAGCGAACCTGGCAGCGGCTCTTTGACTCGAAGCGCGCGCTTGGTCTTTCCCGCTATCGCAGCGAAGCGGTGGTGGAGACCTTGTATCTGGAAGACGTGATCCAGGCCCGTCCCTTCAAAGGGACGAGCACCTACCGAAAAGCGCCGACTCCAGAAAACGCAGAGCCCGAACTCCAAACCAGCTGAAGCTTTCGCCGTCCACGAAGGCGTAGGGGAAGCCCAGTTCGGCCAGACCTTCCCGCTTGCGCAAGAATGGATAGGGCTCCGAGGAGAACAAGAGCAAGGTGGAGGAACGGTCGAAATCGGCAAAATCCACCACCGGGTATTTCTCGGCAAACCCGAAGACGGGGTAGCCGGTCTTGGCCAGCACCGAGCCGATAAAGGTCTCCGGCCCCACCGCCATCCAGGGGTCGCGCCAGATGACGTAGACCACCGAGCGCACCTCCGAGGAGGGCCTCCTCCCCCACTCCACGATTCCGGGAAAACCGTCACTGGCCGGAGCCGCCGCCACCGCCTCCCAGCGCGCCGACCAATCCCTCAACAGCCCACAACCCAAAACACCGGACAAATCCCGCAGAGCAGGAGCCACGTTCTCCAAAGAGCGGATATGACTGGCCCACACCGGCAGTCCCGAGTCCTCGCTCATAAACAGCGGGTTCTCCTCGCGATCCAGCACCAGCAGGTCGGCCTTCAGCGAGCGCACCCGGTCCAGCTTCCAGTCTTTGGTTCCCCCCACGCGCACCACAGAAGAAGGCGGATGAATGCAAAAGCGGGTGCGACCCACCACCTCGACCCCGGCTTCCAACAGGGTTTCCGTCCAGGAAGGGACCATGGAGACGACTCTCACGATTCAACTCCCGCCCCACTGGGTAGCAACAAGCCAATGACGCTGACACTTGCCCCCACCAAACACCCTATCCGCCTGGTTACGGCCGCCTCCTTATTTGACGGCCACGACGCCGCTATCAACATCATGCGCCGCCTGATGCAAACCGCCGGAGCCGAGGTCATCCACCTCGGCCACAACCGTTCGGTCCAAGAAATCGTCAACTGCGCCATCCAGGAAGATGTGCAAGGAATCGCCATCACTTCCTACCAGGGCGGTCATGTCGAATATTTCAAGTATATGATTGACCTGATCCGCAAAGCCGGAGCCAACATCAAAGTCTTCGGCGGCGGCGGCGGCACCATTCTGCCCGAAGAGATCGAAGAGCTTCACCAATACGGCGTCACCCGCATCTACTCACCTGACGACGGCCGCCAGATGGGCCTCGAGGGGATGATCGAACATCTGCTCAAAGGCTGCGACTTCGAAAAGCGCGACAGCAACTTCCGTCCGTTCCTGGAGCAAAAGACCCAGGCCGACACAGCCGCGCTCATCACCATCGCCGAGAATCATCGCGACGTAGCCGAACAACTGCAGACGGCCCTCAAGCCCAACAACGCCCCCGTGCTCGGCATCACAGGCACCGGCGGTTCCGGCAAGTCCAGCCTGGTGGACGAATTCGTGCGCCGCTTCCTGGCCGACACCCAGGACAAAAAAGTGGCCGTGCTCTCGGTCGACCCCTCCAAGCGCAAGTCCGGCGGCGCCTTGCTGGGCGACCGCATCCGCATGAACGCTATCGACAATCCGCGCGTCTTCATGCGCTCGCTGGCCACCCGCCAGTCCAACCTGGCCCTGTCGCGCCACATCGGCGACGCCGTCCAGATCTGCAAAGCCGCCGGCTATGACCTGATTTTGCTGGAAACCTCGGGCATCGGCCAGTCGGACACGGAGATCACCGAATTCTCCGACGTCTCCCTTTACGTCATGACGGCCGAATATGGCGCCGCCACTCAGCTCGAGAAAATCGATATGTTGGACTTCGCCGACATCGTGGCCATCAACAAATTCGACAAGCGCGGCAGCCTGGACGCCCTGCGCGACGTCAAAAAGCAGTGGCGCCGCAACCACAACGACTTCAAGAGCGAAGACGTGCCCGTTTACGGCACCATCGCCAGCCAGTTTAACGATCCCGGCATGAACGAACTCTACTGCGTCATTATGGACAAGCTCAAGCTGGGTCACGATCAGCTGACCACGGGCACCAGCGAAAAACACTGGATCATCCCGCCCGAGCGCACTCGCTACCTGGCCGAGATCGTGGAGACTTGCGAAGCCTACGATGCGCGCGTGCGCCAGCAGGCTCAGATCGCCCGCCGCATGTATCAGCTGAGTGGCACCATCAAAACCATTCGGGCTCAGGTCGGGCAGAAACGCCTGGACATCGTCGAGCCCAAAGGTCCGGACGACACCGTGCACGTCACCCAGCGCATCGAAGGCGAGCCGGAATACCTCAAGGATCTGGAAACTCTATACCACGAGCTGGAGAGCCAGCTGCACAGCGACTGCAAGCTGCTGCTGCAGGAATGGCCGGCCACCAAGAAGCGTTACGCCGCCTCCAAGTATCAGTTCGAAGTGCGCGGCAAGGTGCTGGAACTGGACCTGGTCAGCGAGACCTTGTCCCATCTCAAAGTGCCCAAGGTTTGCTTACCCAAGTATGAAGACTGGGGCGATCTGCTCACCTGGTTGATGCGCGAAGCCCCTCCCGGGCAGTTCCCCTTCACCGCCGGCGTCTTCCCGCTCAAGCGTGAGAACGAAGACCCGGCCCGCATGTTCGCCGGCGAAGGCGGACCTGAGCGCACCAATCGCCGCTTCCACTACGTCTCCAAAGGCATGCCGGCGGCTCGTCTGTCCACCGCCTTTGACTCGGTCACGCTTTATGGTGAAGACCCTGATCAGCGTCCCGACATCTACGGCAAGGTGGGCAATTCGGGCGTTTCCATCGCCAGCCTGGACGACGCCAAGAAGCTCTACTCCGGGTTCGACCTGTGCGACCCCAAAACGTCGGTCTCCATGACCATCAACGGGCCCGCCCCGATGCTGCTGGCCTTCTTCCTGAACGCGGCCATCGACCAGGCCTGCGAGAAATATATCAAAGCCAACAACCTGCCTGTGCCCGGAAACGGGCCCACTTACCAGGGCGAATTACCGGAAGGAAACAACGGTCTGGGTCTGATGCTGCTGGGCACCTCAGGTGACAAGGTGCTGCCGCCCGACATCTACGCCAAGATCAAAGCCGATACTTTGAAAGCCGTGCGCGGCACCGTCCAGGCCGACATCCTGAAAGAAGATCAGGCCCAGAACACCTGCATCTTCTCGACCGATTTCGCTCTGCGCCTGATGGGAGACATCCAGCAATACTTTATCGACCAGAAGGTGCGCAACTTCTATTCGGTGTCCATCTCCGGCTACCACATCGCCGAAGCCGGCGCCAACCCCATCTCGCAGCTGGCCTTCACGCTGGCCAACGGCTTCACGTTCGTGGAATACTACCTGAGCCGGGGGATGAACATCGACGACTTTGCCCCCAACCTGTCGTTCTTTTTCTCCAACGGCATGGACCCGGAATACACCGTCATCGGTCGCGTGGCCCGGCGCATCTGGAGCCGCACCATCCGCGACAAATACGGCGGAAACGACCGCAGCCAGAAGCTCAAATATCATATCCAGACTTCGGGTCGCTCACTGCACGCTCAGGAAATCGCCTTCAACGACATCCGCACCACCCTGCAGGCGCTGCTGGCCCTTCAAGACAACTGCAACTCGCTGCACACCAACGCCTACGATGAGGCCATCACCACACCCACCGAGGAAAGCGTGCGCAGAGCTCTGGCCATTCAGCTGGTCATCAACAAGGAATTCGGTCTCTCCAAGAACGAGAATCCCACTCAGGGTTCGTTTGTGGTGGAGGAGTTAACCGACCTGGTGGAAGCGGCCGTGCTCCAAGAATTCCGTTCGCTTTCCGAACGCGGCGGCGTGCTCGGCGCCATGGAGCGCATGTATCAGAGGTCCAAGATTCAGGAAGAGTCGCTCTACTACGAGACCCTCAAGCACGATGGAAAACTGCCCATCATCGGCGTCAATACCTTCCTCGATCCGAAAGGCTCCCCCACCGTGGTGCCGCCTGAGGTCATCCGCGCCACCACCGAGGAAAAGGACTACGCCATCCAGGCCCGCGACGCGTTCTGGGATAAGCACCGCGAGGAGGGCAAGAGGGCTCTCAAGGACGTGCAGCGGGCTGCCGTCCAGCACGAGAATCTCTTTGAGAGCCTGATGGAAGCAGCCAAGGTGTGCACCCTCGGGCAGCTTTCGGCCGCTCTCTATGAGGTCGGGGGCCAGTACCGCCGCAACATGTAACTTCTAAACGTATATCCGTACCAACCCGGCAGCGACGGAGCGCGCTACCCTCGGAGTATGGATATTCGCACTGGAATCATGTTGTTGGCTTGCGGTGTGACCTCGGTTCTGCTGGGACTGGTTTCCCTCTGGACCTTCTGAGCTATCCCCGCCTGCGCAACAAAAAATAAGCGGCCAGCCCGATCCCGGCCAGCACCAGGCCTCCCAGGCCCGTAGCCGCGGCCGACTCAGCTCCGCGCTTGCGTTCGTAGAGCGGACGCACGTCGCCGCTGATCAGTTCTTTCTCGGTGGCCGCCTTCAAACCGAGCAGGGCCGGCAGCGCCAGCACCCGCCGGCAGGTTCGTTCGTATTCCGCCGAGGTCTCGGGATGATACTCAAAGTATTCCTTGGCTCGCTCCTGAAAGGCCATGGCAAAGTCGCCGCGCGACAGATAGACCGTGTAAAAGTGGTGAGTTTTGGTCTCGCCCATACGCTCGTAGTGATCGACCACGAACTCATCCAGAGAGTCCAAAGATAGCGTGATCTCCGGTCCTTTTAAAGACGGCCCGGTCACCGTGCGCGCCCGCAGGTCAAAGCGCACGCGCCCGCCCGAGAAGGGAACGGAAAGCACCTCGTCTTCCAGCCAGGCATCCGAGAAATAGACGGAGTGCGCCGCGTCGCGCATCAACTGAGTTAGCATCCACGTCCATTCTCCAAAGTACCTTCATCCCTTCGAACATGCAGAGAACAAGTCTAAACTTGGCTCAGACACCGGAAAGGACACACACACCTATGTTACGTTGGGCTATCTTCTTTTTTCTGGTCGCGCTGGTCGCGTCCATGTTCGGCTTCGGCGGCTTCGCCGCGTTCTCGGCCGATATCGGCAAGACGCTGTTGGGCGTCTTCGTGGTGCTGGTTTTGCTGGCCATTGCCTTAGGCGGCTGGGGTTACAACCGCTTCTTCGGCTCTCGCTAACTTGTGGTCGGGTCCTGCTCCCCAGGACTCGAACCACAGCGGCGCTCCCAGAGCCTCCACAAAACCATCTAGAGAAAACGGCTGATAGGTCGGTTCACAGCCTTCCAGCAGTCGGCTCTGGTATTCGAGGTCTTGCCAGGGCCCGACTTGCAGATCGCCCCCCTTGTAGCGGGTGCACATCTGCCAGTCGGGCCTGACTCGATCCAGGTGAGTGATGGCCAGGCCGTCCACGCCGCCACAGCATGCGATGGCGTAGCGACCCAACACCGCGTCGGCCCAGCCGGTGCGGAAAGCACCCTGCCAGGGACCGGTGTGGTTGTCCGGCTCGTCCAGGCCCAAATCGATCTCGGTCGGCAGGGGACCATTGCCGTGCCGCGTCATGTAGCTGCGCAAGACTCCCAGCCGCTTCACTTCCCCAGCGTAGCCTTCCAGTAGAGACAGCGCGTTGTCAAAGGTGCAGGTCGACCAGGTCGTGTGCGGGTGGAAGCCGCGCCACTCATCCAGCAGCACGCCCTGAGCGCCCTCAAAGACGACCGTCTCGTCAAAAACGTCTTCGGCCACCCTCACGCCCAAAGAGCCCACCAGCGCGATCCACTCGTCGGCCACGGTAGCGCTTTCCAGCACCGGATCAGGGCCCAACTCGGACCACTTGCGCGACTGGAGCCGCAGCAACTTACGCCGCAACACGGCTGGAGAAGAGAGTTCGTGAAAACGGATGGCGTCCTCAGGGAATGCCAGCGAATCGGCCACCGTCTCCCCCACTCCCAGACCGCAAGAGCCGTGGCGCAGACGCCGCTCGCGAATGTGATTGGCGGCCACGTGGAAAGGGGTGGTCACCAGTGCTTCGGGAGCGACCGTCACCCCGGACAAATCGCGGCCCAGCACCTCGGCTTCGCGCCGCAATCCCCCCGGATGCACCACCATAAAACGAGACAGATGGGTGCGCACGCCCGGCACCAGCGAACCGGCGCCGAACTGAGAGAAGGTGTGCTTGCGACCGTCCGGGGCCACCACTGTGTGCCCGGCCTGGGCGCCGCCGTTGAAGCGGACGACCAGGCGAGCACCGAGGGTGCGCACCAGGTAATCGGTCATCGTTCCCTTACCCGAATCACCAAATCCGAGGTCGACAACGATGACCGCCTTCATGGCATCACCGGTTCCAGGGCGGGTAGCGGCTCGAGCGTGGCGGCAAATCCGCTCACAGCCGAGACGACGCGTCCCACTTGCTTGCGGTCCAACCCCAGGGTCAGCAAACGCTGAGCCGCCTCATCCAGGGTAGCGCCTTCGCAAAGAGCTACCAGCGCCGCGGACACCAAACAGGTATCCTCGGAGCTTTCCATGGCGATGACGTGATCTCCAAACGCCTTCTCCCAGGCGGCTCCGCACCGTCCCACCCGGCCCTTGTCTGGAATCAGGAAGAACGGATGATAGTGACGGGATAACTCCTCGACGATCTGAGCAAGCGGCACATCGGCCGTCACGTCATCGCCGATCAAGTCGCGCACCCAGGTCTTGGAAACGTTGGGATAAGGGTTCTCGTCGCCGGTCATAAAGAAGTAGCCTCGCTTACCGCGCTTGGTGGCCCGGTCGTGGTCGGTGTGGCGGGCCGCGAAATACAGAGCCAGGTCATAAGACTCCGAACCGTTTCCGCCTCCGCCACCCTCCAGCCAACTCCAGGTCAACCAGCGATCCATATCTTCGGCGGTGGACTCGAACTGGCCGACCTGCAGCGGTCCGGAGTCGTGGGCGGCGTCGCCCACGAACATGAAGCACACTTGCGGGTCGGTGACTCCGGAGTCCAGCAACGTCTTCATGAAACGCGGCAACTCCTTACGCGCCAATTGTTCCGGGATTTCTCCCATCGAGCCGGTCACGTCCAACGCGAAGATGATGGGTATCGAATTGGGATGCTCCTGGCTGTCTCGGCTCTCGCGGATCCCCACACCGAGGGGGTTCATCAGCGGATGAACCTTGGACTGCTGAAAAACCTCGGAGCGACTCTGCGTCGAGCGGGCGTTGGTGATATTCTGATGTGATTCGTAGCTATAGGAACCGTAACCCATGACTTTGACCTCCGTTATTGTAATTGGGAAAGAGGGCAGAACTTGCGCGGTCCTAAAACCGCCGCGTTCACCCGTTTCAACTCTTCATTGACCTCGAAAGCGCTGCCCCGAGCGCTCGTGAGCAGACGCCTCAAAGGTGCGGGCACGTTGGAGACCAGCGTCCCCGCAATCGCCTTCAAGCCGTCCGCTACGTCCGAGCCCTGGCCCGGTCGGCAGTGCGACCAACCGCACAACATCAGACCGTGGGCGTCGCTGTGGGCCAGCATATGCTCGGCCGTCAGGTTGCCGTGCTGGAAACCCAGCCCGTGCAGTTCGTGCAGTTGCTCCAGCAGACGATGGCTCAGCCACACGCCCGCTTCGGCCGGTACCCGACCCGAGTAACTGGCCAAGGTGCGCTGGAACTCACGCCGCCAGCGATAAACCAGCACCCGCTTGCCCGAATCGGAGAGGGCGCAGTGAACCGGTTCGGGCAGCAGGCGACCCAAAAAGCGGCCGGCGCAAAGACGATGCACCGCGCGCATCCGCTCCCACTCCGCCTGCACCTCTCCCACCTTGAGGATCACCATCTCGGTCAGCGGGCTGTCGCGCCGAGCCAGGAACACTCCGGGAGCCAGGCCGCCGTGGACCAGATACTGGCGATCCCCGACCCGATATCGTCCCAGGTTGGAAACCCGGGGTCTCGGCAAATCCCGAGGGATTCGCCAGGACGGGAGGGGCCCGGGCAGAGAGTCGCAGTATTCACAAGGACTGACCAGGGACTGCAAAGGTCCACCGCAGTTCTTGCACCGCTCAATAGTTGTGCTCATATTGAGCATTATGCAGACGAGTTAGTGTCCTGTCAACACCCAGATTTTTTTCAGGGTAAACTCGTAGAATTCAGGCATGAAGATCTATCTCGAGCGGGCGGCCGCCAACTACGCCAAAATGGTCCCGACCCATCCGATGGAAAAGCAAGAGTTCAGCGAGGCGCTGGAGGCCTGTCGGGAGCTTACCGATCAGTTCGAACCGACCGCCCTCAAGGATTTGGAAGCACCCGGAGAACCGGCGAAAAACGGCGGTCTGACTCGAAGCGAGCAGCTGGTCAGCCAGGACCTGGTCAACTTCTGGAATTGCTTACCTCAAGGCGGCCATTCGGCGGCCGTGGCCACGGCCGTGCACCACTGCCAGTCCGCCCTGCAGTCGCGCATTTTGCGCCGCGACTACCCCAACTACTGGATGTCCACGCCCGGCTCTCTGCAGCAAGACGCGCAGAACGAGGCGTTACTCTTTCACGCCCGGTAAGATCGCTTTGGCGGCCTTCAACTGACCGGCCTCCTCGGGCTTCTTAAAGGTCCCCACCGAAATGATCAGCCAGTTGGCACCCTTGAGCACGTTCAACTGAGCCGGAGTGGTGGTGCGGTAAGCCGGCACGCCCAGGCCGGGCACGTCCACCCCTTTGAAGCTGACCTTGGAGGAAGCGAAGATACTGGAAGCCTCGTCCTTGCTGGCCGCGTGACGAATCAGCAGGCTGACCGAGCGGCCGCCGCTCAAGCTGTAATTGGCGTTGCTTACCCAGATCGGACCCGTCATGGTATCGGCCATCTTGTTGTGGGGACTGGCCTTGGCCGGCCCGCCCAAAACCTTTTGGGCAATGGCCGGTGTCAGCACCTGGCTGGCGCGGTTCGGCCCCTCGGCCCAAACACACCCGCAGAAACAAAGAGCAGTCAGGATCTTTCGCATAGTAAGACCTTCGCTCGGACGAGCGACTTCCTGGTCAGGAAATCGTTCAGAACAGCCCGGTCGTGCGGTAGATTGCGATCACCACGAAGACGGCCGCCGTCTTCAGGCAAGTGATCACGAAGATGTCTTTGTAGGAATCCCGATGAGTCAGCCCCGTTACCAGCAGCAGGGTAATGACGGCGCCGTTGTGCGGCAAAGTATCCATACCGCCGGAAGCCATGGAGGCAACTCGGTGAAGGACTTCCGGTGGGACCTGCCCACCCTCTTGAAACTGTTTGCCCAACGCGGCCAGCGCCAGGCTCAAACCGCCGGAAGCCGAGCCGGTGATGCCGGCCAGCACATTGACGGAGACGGCTTCATTGACCAGCGGGTCGGAAAAAGCGCCGCCCAGGGCGTTCTTGACCCAGGCGAACCCGGGTAAAGAAGCGATGACTCCACCGAAGCCATACTCCGAGGCGGTGTTCATGGTGGCCAGCAACGAACCGGCCACGGCCGCGCGCAAGCCTTCCTGGACTCCGCGCTGAATATCGCGGAAACCGACGGCCAGGCAGGTGAGGATGCCGGCGCAGAGGGCGATTTCGATCGACCAGATGCTGGCGAACTTCTTCAGGTCTACACTGCCGTGCTCGGGAAGCCCGGCCGGAAAGTCAAAAGTCTCACCATACTGGGCTTTGAGCAAGGGCAGCAGCTTCAGGTTCAGGATGGCGACGACCAGTAGAGGCAGCAAGGCCAACCAGAAAGGCGGCAGCTTGCGCTCGTGAACTTCCTCGAAGGCATGGTCGCCGTAACCCTCACCGGCCGCGAAGGCCCGCTGACGAGCGCGCATCAGATAAAGCATGCCGCAGACCAGCACGAAGAGAGCTCCGCTGCAGCCCAGGATGGGCGCGGCGTAGAGATTGGTGCCGAAAAAGGTGGTGGGAATGACATTCTGGATCTGAGGGGTTCCCGGTAACGCATCCATGGTGAAGGTGAAGCTGCCGAGCGCAATCGTGCCGGGAATCAGCCGCTTGGGAATGTTGCCCTGGCGGAACAGATTGTTGGCCAGCGGGTAGACGGCGAAAGCGACCACGAACAGCGAGACGCCCCCGTAGGTGAGCACGGCACAGGCCAGCACGATGGAGAGCATAATCTGGCGCTCTCCCAGCCAGCGCACGATGGAAGCCGAAATGGAGGCGGCCGCCCCCGACATCTCCACGAATTTGCCGAAGACCGCCCCCAGCAAGAAGACCGGAAAGTAGACTTTCACAAAGTCGACCAGCTTGATCATGAAGACGTTGGTGTAGAACGGCAGAACCTCGCTCGGTCCCAAGGAGAGCAGCACCGCCAGTAGTGCGCACAGGGGCGCAAAAAGCACCACCGACAGGCCGCGGTAAGCCACCCACATCAGCAATCCCAGAGCCAGCAGAACGATCAGAAGTTGCACGCCGGACAGCATACCACATTGCAGAACTTTTTCAGGGCGTACCCCTAGAGTGGGTTCATACACCTTAGGAGGGTCCCCGCATGTCCTTTACCATCGGAAACAATAAGGTCGACAACCGCACCGTCAACGCTGATCTGGTGCGCAAATGGGCCGACAGCGCCAAGCGCATCGAGGTCGAAGGCAACGCTTCCAAGGACAGCTGGGACAAGCTGGCCGCCGGGGCCGAAAAGAATGGCGCCCTGAGCCAGGGGGACATGGATCAGATTACCAATCTGGGCAAAGCCTGCTTCAAGTATCACAAGCAGCTCCACTCGGACTTCAAAGCCAGCGGCTACAAGGACATGGCCATCAAGGACAAGCTGGCCGATGTGCACGTCTTCACCACCGGCTCCGATGCCGTCAAGAAAGCCGTCGCCCGGGCTCAAGCCCTGGTAGCCGTCGAAGCCGCCGCTCCCGCCAGTTTTGGACCCACTGGCGTGGTGGCCGCCTACGCCGCTGCCGCTCGTCTCGATGACGAGAGCCTGAAGGCCCTGGTCGACTCGGTGGCCGGAATGCGCGCCGGAGACAGCCCGCTGGTGTATGGCGGCAACAAAATTCAGGGCTTCCACGTGGAAGAAATCTGGCCCCAGATGATGCGCATGCTCGACAAAGCCGCCGAAAACGGCCGCGCCGGCAAGCCTCAGGAAGTCAACGCTCAGTATTACGAGCTCACCAACCAGCAGGTGGTGGGCAAGCTGGCCGCTGCCGCCGAAGCCGGCAACAAGGTGCGCGTCAACGTCGACGCCGGCCGTCTGGTCGCCTACAAGGGCAGCCATGTGGTCATCGACGAGGTGCCCGACAAGCTGCGCGCCATTCTTCAGCTCAACACCACCAAAGGCGACATCGCCGTCTCGGCTTATCCCGTGCCCAAGCAACTGGGTGACCCGGGCAACCTGATGCACCGCAAAGGCCTGCGCGTGGGCGATGAGTTCTTGCTCTCGGGTATGAACGCCAACGAAGGTTCCGGCGAAAACGTGGATGCCGGCTACGTCATCGAAGGACCGGCCGCCAAGAAGCTGGTCACCAACTTCTCCCGCGACGTGCAGCAATCGGCCGGCGCCAGCAACGCTGAAATCTACGGAGAAAAGCCGCTGGCCGGCTTCATGGATGGCGATATCAACATGGGCAAGCGCGGCCTGACCGCCCTCATCGACTGCGCTGACGGCCCCACCAAGGCCGGTACCTCGCTGCCCCAGTTCAAGACCTTCGCGGAAGTCCAGGAGTTCGGCAACAAGCACGGCGTGGACGTGGCCAGCTACATCGAGGCCACTCCGGCTCAGGCCGAAGAAACCCTGGCCCACGGCGGCGAGCTGGCCCTCAGCAAGAAGGGCAAAGAAGCCTTCATGAACCTGGTCGACCGCGCGCTGGGCAGCTGCCGCAGCGAAGAGAACGTGGCCCGCCTCAAGGACATTTCGATTCCCTCCGGCAAAACCGTGGGTAAGGCCGACGTGGCTCTGGCCGACTTCCCCACCGACCGCGAAACGCTGATGATCACGGCCATTCAGGAAGCCGACAAGTTCATCTACATCCCCGCCTTCGTGATGACCGGCACCATTGCCGAAATGCTGGTCGCCAAGAAAGAAGAAATGGAAGCGGCCGGTAAGAAAATCGACATTCGCGTGCTGGCCGACCCCGGCGTCTACCCGGACGGTGGCACCCCCAACGAAGCCGGCATGGAGCGCCTGGAAGACGCCGGCATTCCCTGCAAGTGGGCCAACCTGCCCCGCTCCGGCTGGCACGACCGCAAGATCCACGCCAAGGAAATCCTCACCGACAAGGGCGAGTTCTTCGGCAGCACCAACTTCTCCAAGAAAGGCCTGCGCGAAAACTGGGAGCACTCCGGCTACGTCAAGTTCGACGAGAGCAATCGCGACGAGCAAGAGCACTCGGTGGCCCAGTTCAACAACCTTTGGGAAAACGAGTCCTACGAGCTCAACAGCCTGGAGCGCGGTAAGAAGCTCAAAAACCGCGACAAGGACCGCATCGACTACGCCGAGCTGGTGGATGAAAGCCGCTACGGAACCACCCGCGACGTCATCGGCGGCATCGAGAAGGCCGAAGTCGACACCGGCAAGTTTACCGAAGAGCAGGCCAAAGACCCCAAGACGGCCGCCCGCGTGGCCGAACTGGAGAAAGCTGGCTACGATGAAGGCAGCGCCGTCATCCTGGCCGTCCAGGAGAAGATGGGCAAAGCCGAGTTCTACAAAGCCCTCAACGAACTACCGGCTCGAAAGGAACTGAACGGCCTCCACTAGCCCGACTGATCCCGATAAGGAAAGGTGCGAAGATGGGAAGCCGGAGAGAGCTGAACGACAAGGCCTCATGAAGCCTGTAGTTCTCTCTTGAAAAACCAACTGCGCCCGTGTCTTTCCCGCTCCCCCAGCTTCTCGACTTTCCATTCGGACAGACACCCGCGCCTTAGATCTGGGTCCGCGTTCTTTTCGGGAGATTGCGGCTCCAGGGGCGGTTTTTCCGCAGCCGAGTGCGGCGCCCCCGCGTTTTTCCGCGGCAATACGTGGGTTCAGGCCCCTTTGCCGCAGCCGAGCGCGGCGGCCCCGCATTTTTCCGCGGCATTCCGGAGGTTCAGCCCCTTTTGCCGCGGCTGAGTGCGGAGCCCCCGCGTTTTTCCGGGGCAATCCGTGGGTTCAGGCTCTTTTCCCGCAGCCGAGTGCGGCGCCCCCGCGTTTTTCCGCGGCAATCCGCGAGTTCAGGCCCCTTTGCCGCGGCCGAGTGCGGCGCCCCCGCGTTTTTCCGCGGCAATCCGAGGGTTCAGGCTATGGCCCGTTTGCTGCGCCCGTGTTTTTCCCGCTCCCCATGCTTCCCTGCTTTCCATTCGGACAGAAGCTAGCGCTGCGGCCGGCGGAATTTAAGGCACTATTACGGTGTTCTTGGGCACGAAGACGCCGCCCTCAACGCGATAGAGGGTCACCACTTTGTTGCGGGTGTCACCGAAGGCGTCGAAGCTCAGAGTTCCGGTGACGCCCGAGGCGTTCACGCCCTGGACTTCAGAAATCACGGCGGCCCGATCGATCCCGCGCCGTTGCACGGCGCCGATGATGAGGGCGGCGGCGTCGAAGGCGTAGGGGCCGAAGTCGCTCGGCGGTTCTCCGAAACCGGCGCTTTGGTAGGCGCTGAGAAATTGGGCTCCGCCCGGCTGATTGGCGATGGGGGCACCCACGGAACTGGCGTAGTCTCCCGCGCTGGCCGCGCCGGCGGCGGTGATGTAGGCCTGGTCTTTGATGCCGTCGCTGCCCATCAGCGGCGCGGTCAGTCCCTGGGTGGTGGCCTGGGCGCGGAAAGGCGCGGCGGTGGCGTATTCACCGCCAAAGACGATCAGTTCCGGACTGGTCTTTTTGACGTCGCTGATGACGCTGGTAAAATCCGTGGTCGGGTCCGGGAAGACCGAGCGAATGGCCACCGTGCCGCCCAGTCCGGTAAACTTGGTCGTGAAGGCATCCACCAGAGCCAGGCTGACGGCCTTGTCTTCACTGACCACGGCGACTTTCCGCACATTCAGCACGTTGTAGGCGTAGTCGCCCAGTTCCGAGCCTTGAATAGAATCGGGCACAACCAGTCGGAAGTAGTTGGTGAAAGGCCGCACCGGGTTGCTGGTATCAGGTCCCAAGGTCAGGGTCGGGTTGGTGTTGCCGGGAGAAATCATCACGATTCCCGCGCTGGCCAGCACCGGCTGCACGCTGCTGGCCACGCCCGAGTTGTAGGTGCCCACCACGCCGATGACGCTCGGGTCGGCGGCCAGGCTCTGAGCCGCGGCCAGACCCACCGAAGGCGTCGACGAATCGTCGCGCGCGTCCACTACGAAGCGCACCTGGAATCGGCCCGAGGCGTTGGCCTGGTCCACGGCCAGCTGCACCGAGTTGCGAATGCCCTTGCCAAAATCCGTCAATCCGGCCTGCAGGGGGGCAATGACGCCAATCTTGGCCACTGGAAGGGAGCCGGCGTTGAAGTTGTTGCTGTCGCTGCCACCGCAGCCGAAGACGGCCAGAGCCGCCATCAGAAGGAGAGATTTTCGCATAAGGCCGGCCCTTTGCTGGAAAGGCATGGGGACCCTCTAGCGAGAAAGACACCGAGTGAATCCGCTTTCGCGACTTTCCCCCCTGCAGCAACGCACGCTGGTCAGCACCGCTCGCGTGCAGACGTCGCAAGCGGATGCAGTCGCTCTTCCCCAGGACAGCGCCGACGTCAGCAAACCGCAGAAGACCGGTATGCGCCGTCTGATGAAATGGGGCGGCGCCGCCGGCCTGGCGGTCATCGCCAGCAGCTCCATCTTGGGCGGTATCGCCTATCACGCCAATTACGAGGCCCTGCAGCAAAAACCCAGCGTGCAGATCGTCCCCCAAAAACTGCCGGCCACCCACAAGGAAGCCCCCAAGCTGACCACTCAGGTCAAAGCCGCCCAGACGCCCACGGTGGCCACCGCCAAAGGTGGCCCGATGCGCGTTTACGTGCCTCCGGCCACCCTGACCCAGCTTTCCCACGACATCCAGGATACTTCCCAATTCAAGCAACTCAACGCTTCCGCCGTCAGCAAAGCCAGCCAGGAAGTCGGCCAACAACTGGCGGTGCTCAAGGTCCCGGATTCCAAAGTCTTACTCGACGTGAGTATGCCGCTGCCCACCAGTGAGCGGCCTTTCCTCCACATCGGATCGGTCGACCTGCCTTCGGGCGGGTTGCGCGCACTGCAGACCGAGTCGGTACCGCTGGCGATGGACTACACCACCCAGCCCATCGCCACCGGCCTGCAGGTCCACATCAAAAATATCGATCCCCCGAAGAACCTCAAGGGACCCGGCATCCTGCTGGGCGCCGTGCAGGTCAGCCTGGCTTCCGAAAGCGGCAAGATCCCGGTGCAGGGCACGCTCAACCTGCACATGGACCTGGACGGCAAAGCCACCCAGGAGCAAATGGCCAAACTCAAGGGAGTGCCCGGCCAGGAATCACTGCTGCAGCGCCTTCAGTCGCGCGTTCAGCAGGGCAAGCAACTGCACGACAAAGTCAGCGCCCAGGGTGTCGAGGGTATGCTGCAGGACGGCTTTGATCAGAAGCTCAAGTTCGAGGCTCAAGTGCTGACCGGCAAAGGGCCGGTGGCTCAGTCCACTCTCTATCTGTGGGGCACTCCCGACAAAACGGGCGACGGCCGCATGGACATTCAGGTCACCCAGGCCAACGATGACAGCGGCATCTCCAATCTGGCCCTGGAAATGACCTCGCTGGAGAACGTGGGCAAAAGCCCTGACGGTTTGGCGGCCGGTGCCCTGCACGGCCAGGTCAAAAGCGCTCTGCTCAAGGGCATGCAGGAAAACATGGGCAAAGTCACCCAGGACCTGCAGCGCATGGCCCGCGAGCGCGCCGAGAAAGAGTTCGCCAAGGGCGGCCCGCGCATCGAGGAAGTGGCCAATGCCCAACTCAGCAAGCTTTACGAAAAAGGTCAGACCGTCGAGTATAAGACCGGCAATGCCCTGGCCCCGCTGATCTCGGCCAAGGTCGGTAACGTGCAGATCGCCCAGGGCGGCTTGCTGGTCGACCTCTCCACTTCGGCGGGCGGCACGGGCCGGGCCGACTTTACCGGCAATCTCGACAACCTGAAGCCCGGCCAGTTCGGCGCCGCCATGGACCTGAGCGTGCTTAACGGCCAGCTCAAGAAAGTCGACTGGAACCCAACCTTGGAGGCGGTCAAAAAGAAGGCCGACCTGCGCGGCCTGGAATTCGCCAAAGGCGGCGCGCCCCAAATTTCCATGCAGAACGGCAAGCCCACCGTCTCTTTTGAAGTGCTGGTCCACGCCAACGGACTGAACGCCACCAAGGGCGTGACCGGAGTGCTCAGCGACGCCACCGGCGGGCTAGACAAAGGCATGGGCAAGCTACAGAAAAATCTCAAGAAAGAAGCCGGTGGTTTCGGCGAGGCGGTGGGTGGCTTGCTGCGCGCTCCCGCCTTCCTGCTCGACAAGGTGGTGGGCGGCGGCAAAGCCGTGCTCGACAATACCGTCGGCTCGGCAACGGAAGCAGCCACCCGGCCCACCGTGCATACTCGCATCACCGTGCCGCTGACTTTCCAGACCGCCAACGGTCACCTGAAGATCGGCCTGGACGGGGACAGCGTTGAATTCAAAAAGGCCCAGTCGCAGACGCCTTTCGATCTGCTGGACCTGCTGCCCACCCGGCTGCTCTCCAACGCCATTGCCGGCGCCGTGGCCGACGCGCAGGGTCCCGAGATGGTGGGCAAACAGCTGCAAAAGCAAGGCCTGGATGTCGACCTGCAAAAGGGCCTGGGATTGGCTTTCGATGAGGTGCGCGTAGCCAAGGACGGCGACCTGACCCTGATTATGCGCACCACTCCCAAGACCGCCCAATGGGTGGGCGAGCATCTCCCTGCACCCAAAAAGTAGCCTTCTCGACCCCCGGCGCTACGCCGACGGGTCCATCCATCAGGTCTTTCGGTCTCTACCGCCCGTCAGCTGGCAAGGCTCTTTCTGGGCCGTCACCGGCTATCCCGAAGCCCAGGAAGTTCTCGGGACTCCAGACCTTTATTCCTCGGCCTACGGCACCGGATTGACTTCTGACACTCGGCCGGGGCTGAACTCTCTCAACCTCAGCGACCCGCCGCTGCATACTCGTTTGCGCACTCAGGTGGACGGCTGGATCCGCAGCGCCCGGCCGCGATACCAGGCCGACGCGAACCCCATCCGAGACCTGCCGCGCCAGACCCTGATGGCTCTGCTGCAGATCAAAGAACCATTGGCCCGCCGTCTACAAGAGCTGGCCATTCGAGTGGCCCAGCATCGGCCTGGCGCCAATCAGCAGTTGCTGGAAAGCCTGCGGCCGGTGGCCTGTCCGCTGGACTGGGCGGCTGAAGACCAGCTCTATCTGAAACGGCTACTCACACTGGCCAGCCTGGAGTCCAGCAGCGCCGCCCTGGCCTCGCTGGCCAGGCACCGCCCCGACGACCTGGAGGAAATGCTCCGGCTGCATCCGCCCATCCAACGCTTCGGAAGACACCTTCTCCGAGAGGCCCGGTTGGGCGGACAGTTTCTGCAGGCCGGTCAGCGAGTGGTCGTCTTCTTTGCCGCCGCCAATCGCGATCCGCGCGTCTTCTCTGAGCCCGATCAGTGGAAGACGCGCAAGATCGGCCACCTCAGCTTCGGATTCGGCCCCCACCGCTGTCCGGGTCGGGCGCTGGCCATGGGTCAATTGCGTCATCTTCAGGCCTCGCCTCCCCCGCCGCCCCGACGCTTCTATGCCAGCAACTTCAGCCTCACCCCCTACGAGGAGCCAATTTCGGACGAGCCGAAATAAGGAAGATGGACGCCCCCATTCCCAAACGCCTGAGCTACGCCGATCTAGATCAGTTGGATCCCAATCAGCGCTGGGAGTTGATCGACGGCATCGCCTACGCCATGTCCAGTCCCACCATGCTTCATCAGCTGGTCATCGGGGAGCTTCACGTGGCCCTGCGCCAGCAATTTAAGAAGGGTCCGTGCCGGGTCGTGCTCGCCCCCTTCGACGTACTGCTCTCGGATCACGACGTGGTGCAGCCGGACTTGCTGGTCAGCTGTTCCGACAAGTTGGAAATGGCCTTTCATCGCGGGGCTCCGGAACTGGCCATCGAGGTGCTCTCCAAGAGCACGGCCCGCCACGACCGCTTGCGCAAGTTGAACCTCTACGCCCGCGCTGGCGTCCAGGAATACTGGATCGTGACGCCGGACCCGTTCCTGCTCGAGATTCTCAGCCTGACTCCGGACGGCTATCTGCACAAAGGCACCTATTCCGGCACCGACCGCCCTCGCAGCGCGGTCTTTCCCGAACTCGTGCTGGACCTGGGCGAACTGCAGTCAGCCCTGCCCGAGCCCCCGCCGCTGCCCGGCGAGGTCCGCGAAACCGAGCCCGTCTGGGCCGTTTTGCCCGGTTAGTCCAAAAAGTCCGACCCGCCCCTCCGGGGATGTACGATCTACCCTCCGGACATGTGCACCTCGCAAGCCGAGCCCAACCCGCCCCTCTGGGCATGTGCGATCGCCCCTCCGGGCAGGTGCACCTCGCAAGCCGAGCCCAACCCGCCCCACTGGAGATGTGCGATCGCCCCTCCGGACAGGTGCACCTCGCAAGCCACGCCCAACCTGCCTGTGCGATCGCCCTTCCGGACAGGTGCACCTCGCAAACCAAGCCCGACCCGCCCCTCTGGGCATGTGCGATCGCCCCTCCGGGCAGGTGCACCTCGCAAGCCACGCCCAACCTGCCCCTCCAGGCATGTGCGATCGCTCCTCCGGACAGGTGCACCTCGCAAGCCGAGCCCAACCCGCCCCTCCGGGCATGTGCGATCGCCCCTCCGGGCAGGTGCACCCCAGACGCTCAGGATCTAAGTCAGGTCTTTCCAGCGGGACTGAAGAGCCGTCACGGCCTGGCGCTCACGGCTCGCCCAGTCCCCTTTAATAAGCACACCGGCCGTGCCTGACCACTTGTCGAACATCTCCTGGCGCTCCCGCACTTGCTGCGCCGACAAGCCGTCGAGCACCGGCTCCAGCACCAGAGTCTCATCGTAATGAGCCTCGTGCCGGCGAATCCAGGGCGGCGCTTCGCCGTAGAGGCGCTCGCCCCAGAGGGCCACCGTCAGCAGGTCGGTGTCGAGAAAAAGCACCCGGTTGGCCTGGCGCTCCATGGCTTGGCGGGCGGCCAGATGGCGTGCCGCCCACTCGGCCAGCTGGCCTTTGTCCAGCTTCCCCCCGTTGGCTTCCGCTAGCTCGACCGCAAACTCGGGCACCACCAGCGTATCAAACCGAGAGGCCAGGCGCTCACACAAAGTCGACTTGCCCGACCCCTCGGCGCCCACCACGCGCACCACCTTCAGGTAATGGGGACGCACACAATCGGGCAGATAGCGCCAATGCAAGAACGGAGCCTCGCGAATCCGGCTACCGGAGATGGGCACCACCTGGCGCTTCGGGTCACACAGCACCAGCTTTGCCCCCAAACGATCGGCCAGATCCTGATGGACAGTCTCAGAGCTAAAGACGGCCTGAATCGATCCGTAATCTTCGTCCTCGATGACCCGACACCGCGGATACAGCTCGCTTAGCCACTCCACCCGCTGGCGGCTGTCGATCCCGTCGCCCGCCTGCTTACGCACGGCGATCACCAGCTCTTGGCAACGAGCTCGAGCGAAGTCAATCAGATACTGATGGCCCCGGTGCACGGGCAAGAAACGTCCGGCCACCAGCCCGCGCTCAGCACGCACCTCCTGTTGCCACTCCGGCTGGCTGGCGGCATCCTCCACCACCACCGCAGGCTCCACCACGTAGTCGTCGGTGGTCTGGCCATAGCCATACCAAGAGAGCGGTTCGAGCGGATGGTAAGTCACCGGGCAAGATTCCCGTCCTATGCCGAGAAGTCCCGCCCATGATCGAGCAACTGGCCCAGCGTCTACAAATCCCTATCCATCAGGTCGAACCGACCGTCAAGCTCTTGGAGGAGGGCAACACCCTGCCCTTCATCGCCCGCTACCGCAAAGAAGTCACCGGCGGGCTGGACGAGGAGCAAATCCGCAAGCTGGAAGCCGAGTGGAAGAGCTTGAAGAACCTGGAAGAGCGTCGCCAGACCATTCTCGAGACCCTGAAGGACCAGCTCACCCCGGAACTGCGCAAAAAGTTCGAGACCGCCCAGACCTTGACCGCTCTGGAGGACCTCTACCTCCCCTATCGGCCCAAACGCAAGACACGCGCCACCATCGCCCGCGAAAAGGGCCTGGAGCCGCTGGCCCGGTTGATCCAGCGACACGCACCCATCGGCAATCCCACCCCCGAAGAACTGGCCGGTGCCCAGGACATCCTGGCCGAGGAAATGGCCGAGAATCCAGAGATTCGCAGCGCCGTGCGCGACAAGGCCTTGCGCTTTGGCAAGCTCAAGAGCAAACGAGCAAAGGGGGAAGATGAGAAGCAGGTCTACGCGCACTACTATCAGTTCGAGCAGCCCCTGGCCGGTCTCAAAGCCCACCAGATCCTGGCCCTGGACCGGGGCGAGAAAGAAAAAGTTCTCTCCCTGGATCTGGTGCTGGACGAACGAGACTGGCGCCAACCGGTCTGGAACGTCTGCAAACCGCGCAACGCCCAGTATCAGGAAGCCATCGAGGACGGGGTCAAGCGCCTGCTCTTGCCGGCCATCGAGCGGGATGTGCGCCGTGAGTTAACCGAGTATGCCCAGCGTGAAGCCATCGCCAGTTTCGCTACCAATCTACGCGGGCTGCTCACCATTCCGCCGCTCAACGGCTACACCGTGCTGGGCCTCGACCCGGGATTCCGCACCGGCTGCAAACTGGCCGTAGTCGATCCGACCGGCAAAGTGCTGGCCACCGACGTGCTGTATCTGCACCAGACTCGAGACACCCTGCCCCGGCTGTGCCAGAAATACCAGGTGAACCTGATCGCCATCGGTAACGGCACCGCCAGCCGCGAAAGCGAGCAACTGGTAGCGGACTTCATCAAGGGTTCGGACATCAAATACATGATGGTGAGCGAGGCCGGCGCCAGCGTCTACTCGGCCAGCCCGCTGGCCCGAGCCGAGCTGCCCGACCTGGACGTCAGCCTGCGCGGCGCCGTCTCCATCGCCCGCCGCGTCCAGGACCCGTTGGCCGAGCTGGTCAAAATCGAGCCCAAGTCCATCGGGGTGGGCATGTATCAGCACGACCTGGAAGAAAAAGAGCTGGACGGAGCCCTGGCCGGCACCATCGAGTCGGTCGTCAACCAGGTGGGGGTCGATCTCAACACCGCCTCCCCGGCCCTGCTTTCCCACGTGGCCGGCATCGGACCCAAACTGGCCGAGAAGGTGGTGGCTCACCGCAACCAGCACGGCGCTTTCAAAAATCGCGCCCAGTTACGCAAGGTGGCCAGTTTCGGCCCCAAAGCCTTCGAGCAGTCGGCCGGCTTCTTAAGGGTGCGCGGCGGCGACGAGCCTCTGGATGCCAGCGCCATTCACCCGGAGAGCTATGCCATCGCTCGGGCTCTGCTGAAAAACCCCGACCAGCAGCTGGAGGTCGGAGAATTCACCCGTCGCGACATCTTGGAACAGCTCAAGCGACCCGGACGTGACCCCCGAGAGGATCTGCCGCCTCCGATTCTACGCAGCGACGTCGTCAGCCTGGAGGACCTGGTCCCGGGGATGGTCCTCCACGGGACCGTGCGCAACGTGGTGGACTTCGGCGCCTTCGTGGATTTGGGCGTAAAACAAGACGGCCTGCTCCACCGTAGCCAGATGCCGCGCGGGCAACGACTTTCGGTAGGGCAGGTCGTCGAAGTGGAAGTGCTGGAGTTCGACCGCCAGCGCGGCCGTATCTCTCTGAAGCTGGCTTAGGCTTCCAGGGCTGGAGCCCAGCGGCCCCACTCTTTGCCCAGGAACATCCGAGTGAAGGTGCGGGCCAGCACGATGCCGTTCATAATGAAGAGCACGGTGAAGCCGATGGCAATGCCGCCGTTGATGTGGATGGCCGACGAGAGCAGCAAGTCCTCACCGAAGAAGGCGGGAGTGATGGGAAAGCCGGTCATACCCAGGAAGCTCAGGAACATCAGGCGAGCGGCCACGGGATACTGGCCGGCCATACCGCGGGGACGGTCCAGCACCAGGTTGCGCTTTTCGGCCGGCATCTGATAGATGCCCACCACGCCCACCGCGTATGAAGCCAGCAGGCCCGAGAGGAAGGGGATGGCCGGGTGCGGACTGCCCAGACCCACCGCGATGGCAGCCACCAGAGCCAGAGCGATTAGCATCGAACGCGTCCAGACTTCCAGCAGGGTCTTGTTCTCGCCGAAAATGTGACGGGCCACCCACTGGGGGAACCAGAAGACCACCCGGTTGAGGAAGGTCTCCATAAACGCTTCCTGCGAGGCCAACACGAAGAGCGAAGAACGCATTTTGTTGGGCAGCAGACGCTCCAGGGCGAAATCCGAGAACTGGCCCTGATGGGAAGCGGTGCTCTGCAGCTTGAGAAGGTAGGCCACCACCGAGGGCGAGACCAGCAACTGGTAGCAGCGCAGCGAAGCGTTGCCGACAAAATGGAGCAGCACCAGATGGTTCAGGCCCAGCGATAGCTCCACGAACATCAGACCCACCTGGGTAACCGAACCGTAGCCGACCTGACCCTTGATGTTCGATTGCACGTGACCGAGTAAAGTAGCCAGCAGGGCTGTGACGGCGCCTACCAGACCGATGCACACGCGAGCCGTGAGGGAGTGTTCCCAGAGCGGCATGGTGCGTAGCAAAAGGAAGACCCCCGCGTGAATCGACAGTGCACCGTAGAAGATGGCCGAGGAAGGCGTGGGACCTTCCATGGCCCGCGGAATCCAGAACGAGAAGGGGAACTGCCCGGATTTGCCCGAGGCGCTCAAGAGCAGCAAGAGCGCTACCGGCAAAGCGACGTGGGCGGGCAAGATCTCGCTGGAAAGCAGATGGAAGTCGGTGCTGCCCAGCGCGTGATGCTGCAGATAGGCCCCCACCAGCAGTCCGATATCGCAAATGCGGTAGATGGTGTAGACCTTGAGGGCATTGCGCACCGGGAACTCACGGTGCCGGTAGAAGCCGATGAGAGCAAAAGAACTGATGCCTACCAGTTCCCACCCCATAAACAGGGTGTCGATGTCGCCCGCCAGTTCGACGGCCGACATACCGGCCAGAAACAGCATCAGAATCGCGAAGAATCTCGTCTGACCCGGCTCCCGGTGCATGTAGCAGTGGGAGAAACGAATGACCAGCGCGCCCAGAATAGCGGTGACGCACAGAAAAACCGCGCTCACCTCATCCATATGCAGACTGAAGTCAAACTGATATTCGTCCCAGTGGAATAACGGCTGCTTGAAATCCATGGCGACCCCCTGAAGCCACCGGATCACTTGATAGACCGTCACCGCATTGAAAAGCACCACTCCGCTCATAGCCACTCGATTGATGGTGGCCTCGCGGAAGCGACCAAACATGATCAGCAAACCGGCCAAAAACGGAACGAGCGGGATCCAGTAAACGGGGATCATGCCGACACCAACGAGGGGCTGGGAGCCGGTTGGGTTCCGGTAGGCACCGGGGGTGGTGGCGCCGGCTGGAAGCCCATACGCACCATCTGGCCGTCCCGATACTGGTAAATCTCGTAGGTTCCGGGCACGATGGCGAAGTAAAGCACCCAACCGTTTTTGATCCACTCAAAAACGGCCGGACTTTTCTGGGCGGCTTTGAGGGCCGTCTCCGGCGTCTGCTGCACCAACAAGGTGAGGCGCACCGGTTCGTGGACTTCCGTCATCTGGGTGGGCAACCCGGTCAGCAGGTCGCCCTCCGTTCCATTCATCACGCCGATCAGGCCGTTGACGTTGTGCGGCAGTTTGCTGCCCGCGCCATAGACGTGGCAGTCGAGTCGCGAGAAGTAGTATTCCAGGTTGATGCCGCCGCAGACAGGCACAACGGCGCCCAGAATGCCGGCCAGAATGTCTCCCGAGGGATCCAGGTCCGGATCATACGAGTTCAAAAACATGCGGCGGTCCAGGTTTAGTCCCCGGGTCAAGGCGCGCCGGCCGACGATGGTGCCGGCGTTAGTGGCGTGATTCAATTCCGGACGGGGTTCGAAAATGCCGGTCGAACGACGGCGCACTTCCTCGCGGGCCTGCTCCGGGCTGACTTCCGGATCGATGAGCACGAACTTGACGCAACGCTCCTTGGCGTTGCGGGCCAGAGCCGTCTCCATGTCGGCCTGGAACTTGGCCAGCTTGCTTTTCAGCTGGGCCGGCACTTTATCCAGCTCGTAGTATTGCACCTCATCGCGCGTGGTGTCGTGAAGGGCTCCCACAAACCAGGTGTTGTCGGAGATATCGAAGCCCTTTTCGCGCACCAGCGCGCGCACGTCGGGACGATTGGCCATTTTGGCGAAAGCCCGAGCATTGGGAGCACCCGGCTTACCCGAGCACGCGCCGCAGTCATAGGCGGCAAAGTAAGGATTGTTGACGCTGCTGGCGCCGTGACCGAAGAAAACCAGCAGTTCCGCCAACGGACGGGCACTGGCGCCGGTGGCGCGCAGCAAGTTGAAGACGCGTTCGGCCATTTCCGGAACCGAATAGCCGACCAGATAGCCGCCCTCCATCTCGTCCGAGGTGCGCTCGATCAACAGTTCCGCTTCCTGATCCACGCGACGCAGCGAACTGGCGGTCAGCGGGCTCATGGTCGGGCGGAAAATCGAAAAGGCCAGGCGCAGGGCCGAGGCCAGACCGAGGGTCTGACTGATGATCAAACCGCGCAGCAGGGTGTGGGACTTGGGGTCGCTGTCCATGTGCAGCAGGCGCGACAGCCAGCCCTTGGGGGCGGGGGGAGCCTGCCGCACTTCCTTAATCATATGCTTGGGATTGACGGGAACCGGGCAGTGCTTGAAGGGGAAGGCATCGTCAGCCCCCTGGAAGACGCAGTCGATGCCGAAGAAGCCGGCCCAGGCGAAGGTCTGCACCGAGGGAGCGACTTCTTCCAGGTGGCGCCGCATCGAGCACTCGCGGTCGTCAATACAGAAAAAGGCCTGCACCGAAGGCTCGCTGGTGGCGGCTCGGCCCTGGTGCTCGCTCACCTTGGCAAGCACACCCAGGTAGTAGCTGCGCTCGTAGGCCTCGTGCCAGAGCTTCTGCAACTTTTCGGTTTCCGACCATTCGAGAACGTAGTCTTTGTCCACCGGCAAAGGCGGAAGTTTCTCGCCGGGCTCCAGCAACGGCTTGAAGGAAGCGCCGAATTTGGCTGTGACCACGGCGTGCTCGGCGATCAGTTCCAGAGCACAAAACTCCAGCAGGCTCACCTTTCGTCGTAGCACCAGGCCATGCGGCTCGGTCTCGATCATGTGAACCATGCCCGACCAACCCGGGTGGGCCAGCGACATCTCCAGCAGATAGCGTTCAAAATACTGCTCGTCGCCGACGAACTGCTGGAGAATCTCGAAGATGGCCTGTTGCGGCTCCATCTCCAGGAAACGCCGCGAGTTCGGAGTGGAGAAGGGCACCAGCGGAACCCACGACTCCTGGACGATGCGCCGCACCGACTCATAGAGCGAATACTGGGTGTGAGGCATGCGCCAGATGGAGATTCCCTGGTCGAGAAACTGGCCGAGCAGACGGAAGAGAATGGGGTGGGTCTGGAGCTTCAGGGCCAGATTGCGGTTCTCGCGCCAACGCGCGCGCAGGCCTTCTTTGGCGATGCCCCGAGGCAGGGTCTCGTCGGGAATCTCAGCGTGCAGCAAACGCTCTTTCAATTTGGCCGCGGCCGCTTCGTTGTTCTGACACTCCTCCAAAAGCACTTCCCGCAGGGCGCTTTCCAGAATCCGCCCGCTCTGCAAATACCCACGGTATTCGGAAAGGGGCAGAAAGGCACGCGAAGCGTACATGCGGGACGCGATCAGGCATCCATCGTAAAAAGAGTGCTCCTGATAAGCGTGGAGCGTGTTGTGATGGACAAATTCCTTAATAGGACCCTGGGTGGGCAGCCAGTGGGCGACGTGCTTGACGACGTCCACCATGTCTTCCGCAGTCATTCAGATGGTACCATTTCCTTCATGCGATGCCAGGTTAAGGTATCAATCGGTACCTGACTCCAGGATTACAACTTTGCAAGGTGGAAAGGGCGGCCCCATGCTGGCATCGTTTATTTATCGCCTGGCTCTTGTCTTCATGAGAGCTCTGGGCTGGAAATTTAAGGGCCAAAAGCCCGCCGCCAAGAAGTTCGTGCTGCTAGGTGCTCCGCACACCTCGAACTGGGATTTCTTCATCACCCTGGCTCTGATTGGTCATTTCGACCTGCCCTTGCGCTATATGGTCAAAGACCAGGTCTTCAAAGGCCCCTGGGCCGGGCTGCTCAAGAGCCTGGGCGCCATTCCCATCGACCGCAGTAAGCGCGTCAACGTGGTCGACTCCACCATCGAAGCCCTGCAGAAAAACGACAACATCGTCATCGGAATTCTCCCGGAGGGCACGCGCAAAAGGACCGAATCTTGGAAGTCAGGCTTCTATCACATCGCTTTCGGCGCCGGCGTACCGGTGGTGCTGGCCAAGGTGGACGGGCCCACCAAGACGCTCACTCTCGGCCCGAGCATCATGCTGACCGGCGATATCGAAGCGGACATGGCCAAGATCGCGGATTACTACAAGGACGCCATCGCGATCTTTCCGGACTGCTTTGGACCGGTGCGCCTCAAAGGCCCGGCGGAAACTCCCCAAAGTTCTCCTGGTAGCGCTCCACAAACTGATCCTTCGTGAAGAGGTGACCCTGGGTTCCCACTGCTTCCAGCACGAAAGCGGAAGCGGTGGACCCCAGGCGAGCGCACACTTCCCAGGGCAGTCCACGTACCCAACCCAGGCCCAAACCAGCCCGAAACGCATCGCCGGCACCGGTGGAGTCGGCCGCCTCGCCGCGCAAAGGACAGGCGGGCACGGCCACCGGCGCTTCGGCGCGAGAATAGAGGGTACAACCCAGTTCTCCACGCGTGATCACCGCCAAAGGCACCTCGGCCAGCAGTTGCGTCAGGTCCCAGCCGGTCTTGGCGTGAAAAACGGATAGCTCATACTCGTTGCACACCACCGCCTGAGCGCCGCGCACGCCGGCCTTGAGTTCCTCACCGTTCAGACCCGAAGCCTGAGAACCAAAATCGAAGATGAAAGGCAACTGTAGCTGGCGGCACTGATCGGCAAACTTGAGCATGGCCGGTCCGTCGTCGGGGACGATGATACAGCCGTGGACGTTGTCATCGACGGCCGATGGCAGCTCCAGCTGGCTGGCCAGGTCGGTAGCCCCGCCGAAAAAGCCGACCACGCGATTTTGCGAGTCATCGGTAATGATCACGCAGGTAGCGGTGTGCAAGTGGTCCACTCGACGGACGGAGGAGAAGTCCACGCCTCGGGAGGTGAGGTGTTCCTGATACTCGTCCGCGTCGTCGCCGGCGATGGAGAGCAGTCTGGGATGCTCGCCCAGCAAGGCCAGGGTGTAGCAGACGTTGCCGCCGCAGCCCCCGAAATAGCGTCCCATGGAGCGGGCTTGCAGGGTGATATTGCAACCATCACGCGTACGCAGTTGTCCCAGGCTACTCCCGAGCATGCCGGGATAGCTCAAGATGTAGTCGTAAGCCAGGCTCCCCGCAATCAGCAACTGCTTCATCTGGCCCAACGCGTTCTTTCGCGAAGCCCGCAATCCTGTAAGTTTTGCTTCGAGTTCGGTCTAGCCGACCTCGTTTTGCAGGACTTCGACGCGCTTGGCCGTCTCGAAGAACAGGGCTTCCAGCGTTTCATGTCCCTGGCGTGCCGTGTCGAGTGCCTGTTCCGCCAGGCTGTCGTCTCCAGTCGCCAGGAAATCCCTCATGATGGCCGAGGCTTCGCTGAAGCATTCCAGCCCCTGAAAAGAACCATTCAAAGTTTCTTCCCCGTCCGGTAGTACCTGCGGTTCCACCGGGAGGGCCATCAAGCCCTCGTTCCATTGCTCCACAAAAGAGTCGAAGATATCCAGGGAACGAGCGACGTCATCGTGACTGCGCTGTCCGCTACGGTATTCGTCGAGTAATCGTTCCAAGACGAAATAGGGGCTACCCGGAAAGTTCATTGTTGTTGCTTCGCGACTCATCGCCTGACTCCCACTAAAAACAGTGGGGCGGACCGGTTGCCCGTCCGCCCCACCTTGGAGACGCTATCCCTTGGTGTAATAGACGCCGCTGCCCGGGTTCTTGTCGCGCTCGGAGATGCGCTGGAAGCCCTGGCGAATGTTGTTCGAGCCGATCGTCTTGCGGCCACCGGGAGCGGTCACCAACTCGGTGTGACTGCGGGAGTGGCTGATCCAGACGTCGCCCGGCTTGGCTTGCTGAGCGGAAACCTGACGGTAACCCTGCTGCTTGAGGGCGTTCTCGAGGGCGCGCACACCCACAAAGTGGCCCTTCAGCTGGCCGGTGCTCTGCAAAGCGGAGCAGACGAAGTCGGCGCAGTTGTTGGTCTTACCGCCGGCGGCGGTGAAGTTGGCCATCTGGCCTTTCAGAGTGTAAGAGTCGCGTCCGATAAAGCGTCGGGCATAGTCCACGGCAGCCTGGTTGCCCTGGCCGGGAGGACCGCCGGGAACGGGTCCACTGACACCGCCACCGGGTACGCCGCCAAAGCCACCGGGGTTGTAACCACCGCCGGGCACACCGCCGAAACCGCCGGGGTTGAAGCCACCGCCGGGGAAGCCCCCGCCCGGGAATCCACCGCCCATACCGGGGAAACCGCCGCCCATTCCAGGCATACCACCCATGCCGGGCATTCCGCCCATCCCGGGCATACCCATCATGTCGCCCATGCCGCCGCCGCCCATCATCATGGACATCATATTGAGCATCTGCTCCATAATCTGAAGCTGCATCATCATCATCATGCGGGGATCACCACCGCCGCATCCGCAACCGCCGGGGCCTCCCATGCCGGGGCCCATCTGGCCGCCCATCATAGGATTGAAGCCCGGCGCGCCACCGAACATAGGATTGAAACCGCCGGTCATCGGCATACCAACTGGCTGGAACAAGGAGCACCTCCTGGTAGGTCTTTGAGATCCATTGTCCACGGCCACTAAATAGAACGCCAGTGGCAAAAGTTAGCAATTTGTAAACCAGGTTAAACTTTGCTGAACGCCTGTTTAGAAACCGTCATCTGTTTACCTGAAAGTCACAAACCCCATCGGGTCTTCCTGTATTCTGAGATTGTGAAAATCTGCAAGGCGCCAATTCCCGCAACTCCGCCCAAAAGCCAGCTGCCCAAGCCATCCGAAGAGCACGGCCTGCATGACGGGGTCCAGATCGGACACAATCTGTCCTCTGTGGGCGAGGCCACCGGAGTACTGGGCGAAATCAGTCGCGAAGAGATGGTCGAGATGCGTAGCCTGGTCGCTCGCGAATCCCGCCAGGCGGCCATCCTGGGCGAAGCCTCCGCGCCCCACACCGCTCTTCGGACCGGGGCCGCCGGCCTGAACGTGCTGGTGGCCGCCGGCGCCGCCTGGCACGGAATCGAGCTTTTACGACGGCCCGACGGCTTCAGCAAGGTCGAAGGCGCCAGTCATTTACTGATGGCCGCGGGCTGCGGTCTGACCGCCGGCCACCTGGGCCTGGCCAATCCGGTGATGGGCGAACTGGCCGGCAAGTTCCTGATGGCTCACGGGGCCGCCGAAGTTGGCCTGGGCGCTTACCGGGCCTTGCAAGGGGAGAAAGTTCTGGGCGGACTGCAGGCCGCCCACGGAGCCTGCTTGATTGGAGCAGAGGTGTTCCCGGCCGCCGCTCTACCCTTATGCGTATCCATGGCCGCTCTGACCGGCATCCAGGTCTGGCTTCACCACCAGCATCCCGGCCACGGACAGGAGCACGGCGACCCGCACCCCCATCCTCACCACAAATCGTAGAAAACTTGAACGGGTTTGTCATACCGTTAGCAATCTTGTAACGGAATCGCCGATCTCGTTAAACTTCCAGGGGATATAAAGAGTTAACGAATCCCCGTGGAGGTATTTTCCGATGCTGTTTTTCTCCGCCCCGCCGGTCGTCGACCTGGTTGACCTCAAGCAGAATCAGGTGGTTTTCACCTCCAAAAAACCCCTGCGCGTGGGCCGAGACACCCCCGTCCGTCTCTCCCTGCAGGCCCCCGAGGGCGACTCCCAGGTGATCAACTCCCGCATCTTCGTGCAGCAAGCCCGCCCTCTGGCCGACGGCCAGGTTGCCTACGTGGGTACACTGCAAACCGAATTGCCGTTCCAGCCTCTGCCGGTCAACAATGGAGACTGCGAATCCCTGCGCCGCGGTGCCCGCTACGAGCTGAGCCTGCGCGTCATGTCGCCGGACCTCCCCGATTTCGGCGGCGTCTCGGTGGACTTTTCCCAGACCGGCCTCCAGTTGGAAACCCGTAGCGCCGTGCGCACCGGCGACATCGTCCGCCTGACCCTGGACACCAACGTGGAAGAGTTGGAATACATCACCGTCAGCGCCCGCGTTGCCTGGTGCCGCCCGGAAAGCCGCAAGTCGCATCGCTCGGGACTGGAGTTCCGCGATCTCAGCCCTGAAACCCGGGCCCAATTGGAAGAACTGGGCCGCTATCTGCGCGCTCGCGAATCCGCCAACCTGACTCAACTGGTGCTGGAGCACGCCGACCGCTACCTGCTCGGTCAGGCAAACGCCGCCGAATAACTAACGAGGGGCTCGAAAATCATTCGGGTCCTTGGTCATTTCCGAGGACACCGCTTTCTTGACGAAGGGAGTCAGCAGACTGAGTCCCTGACCAAAGAAGTTGGCGGTAACGGCCTGCTGGTTGACCCCGTCCAGGGAGACCAACTGGATGTCCACCGGACCTCCGTTGGTAAGCACCAACTGGGTGCGTGCAAAGTTGCCCTGGCCGTCGCCGCTCAGAATCGCCACTCCGCCCTCGTCCTCGAGGGTGACCAGCAAATCGAGAAAGCCATCCTGGTTGACATCCCAGGGCACCAGGCAATCCGGCTTGGCGCCAGCCGGTATGGTTTGGGCCTGTTCGAATAGCCCACCCTCGCCCCCGAGCCAGCGGGTCAAGTTGCCGTCTGCTTCGTTAGCCACGGCCAGGTCCAGCTTGCCGTCCCCATTGAAGTCTGCGGCGGTCAGTCCGAAAGGGGATTGCCCCACCGCCAACGTTTGCGCCAGCGTGAAATTCCTGGACCCACCGTTGCGGAAGCAAGAGACCGAGCCTGAATCAAAGTTGCTGACCAGGATGTCGGCTTTGCCGTCCGCGTCCACGTCCTGGACCAGCACCTGCACGGGACTGGCTCCGCAGGCAAAGGTCAAGGGCGAGCCCAGCCCCCCGCCCGCCTGCCCCCAGAGGACGGTGACGTCGTTCGAGCTGACGTTTCCGACCACCAGGTCGGTACGCCCATCTCCATCCAAATCCACCGCTCCCAGAGCCTGAGGCGAAGTTCCCACGGCGACGCTAGAACTCTGGGTGCTGTCGCCATGATCGAAAATCAACACCGAACTGCCGTCGCGTAAAGCCACTGCCAGATCGGGCCGGCTGTCGCCCACAAAATCGCCCACGGCGCACTGCCCGGGGCTGTTGCTGAGACTGATCTCGCTGAGCTCGGCGTTGCTGACAATCTGCAGCTTGTTGTTGGTGCGGTCGCTGGCGATCAACTCCAACTGCCCGTCCCCATTGAAGTCTGCTACCTTGACGAACAAAGGGGAGCTGTTGGTCGGCACCTGAGTCACGGTGATATCGGTTGCTACAAGCCCGCCCGGCAGCGAACTGCGCTCTACCTGACCGCATCCGATCACTACCAGGCCCAACATCCAAGTCCACCGCATAGTCGAGCAAGGTTCCGGGGTCCTCTTGCTGCTCCTGCCTCAGAAATGCAAAAGGCCGAAGGCAACACGCCTTCGGCCCTTTAACCCGGCTTTCGGTCAAGCCTTAGCGGGCGTAGTCGATGCCCTGTTGCACCTGATCGATGGCTTCATCCACCAGCTCCATGGCGCGCTCACGATGGCCACCTTTGTTGGGCTCCGCCTGGCGCAGTTCCTCGCGGGCCAAACGCAGGCTCTCTTTGGCGTTCTGCATGTGGGGCTGGTCGGCCATCACCTGGCTGGTCAGCATTCCCAAAAGAAACAGGCTTCCGCCCAGGATGACTTTACCAAAGGTTTTCTTCATTCTTACCCTCCAAGATGAGCTGGAATGGCCCTACATTGGTCCATCGCTTGCCGCCTATTCGTGCGATCCGATCTCATTCTCCTCGTCCGCCTCGGGCAAAATTAGATTCAAAAGGGCCGCGGCCAGGGTCCCCATAGCCATGCCTGACTCCATCAACACCTTGAGCGCCTGCCCCAGCCCCTCGGGTATGCCCATCTGCAACAAACCCTCGCGCAAGGCCTCGAGAGCAGCCGGAGCTCCCTGCACTCCGATACCCAAGCCCAGGGAACAGGCCAGGATGAACTGGTTGCGCCCACTCAGTCCGCCACGGCCGGCGATTTGCAGACCGGCGGCGGCCACGGTGGAAAACATCAGAAAGGTAGCGCCTCCCAGCACCGGCTTGGGAATGACGCTGATCAGGGCCGCCAGCTGAGGGAGGAGGCCACAAACCGCCAGCATCAGGCCGGTCGCGATTCCCACCCGTCGAGAGGCCACGCCGGTCAGAGCAATGATGCCATTGTTCTGTGCAAAGGTGGTCTTGGGCAGGGCGCAAAAAAGGCTGCAAAAGACGCAGCCCACGCCATCGGCCAACAATCCGCCACGCAACCTCGACTCGAAAAGTGGTCCCTCCACCGGCTCTCGAGAGACCCCCGAAGTCGCCGTCAGGTCACCGATGCACTCGAGCGCAACCAACAGATAAGCCACCAGCCAGGGTATCAGATAAACCGGATTGAAATGAAGTCCATAGCGTAGCGGGTGCGGCAATTCGAAAGGCTGGGCCTCAGCCACCGGAGTGAAATCCACTCGCCCACAGGCCACCGCCACCAGCGTTCCCACCAGCAAGCCTAGAGCGATGGAAGTATTGCGCAACCAGCCTTTCCCCCAGGCCTGTCCGGCCACGATGAAGGCGACCACCAGGAAGCCCAGCCCGAAGTTGGCCGGGGAACCGAAACCGGGAGTTCCCGGAAAGCCCGAGATCTGCGAAAAGCCCACGCCGATCAGGGTCACCCCGATCAGGGTGATGGCGATTCCGGTCACCAGGGGTGGAAAGAGCCGTCGCGCCGCTTTCAGGCCGTAGGCCACCAGCAAAGGCACCCAGGCGCCGGCCAGGGCCAGACCGAAGACCATGCCCAGATCTCCGCCGGCCCCGGTCGAGATAGCCAGAGGAACAAAAGCGAAGCTGGGACCGGTGACGCTCAGCAACCCCGAGCCCAGCGGACCTAATTTGTGCACCTGCAAAAGCGTGGTCAGTCCGGAAGTAAAGAGCGACATGCTGACCAGATAGGCCGTTTCGCGCGCCGGCAGGCCCAGCTGAGCTCCCACAATCAGGGGTGGGGTGACGATGCCGACGAACATCCCCAAAAGATGTTGCACCCCGAGGCTTAAGGCCAGCCACCAGGAGAGCTTTTCTTCCACCGAGTAAAAGCGCCGGCTCAACGCCAGGTAGCACGATCCCCGCGGATTCGACCGACCGACATGGCCATTCCGGCCGGACTTTCTTTCATGGGCAGACGATAGCGGGTCTGACCGTCGTAAGCGTAGAGAGCCGAGGCTACGGCGGCGGCCGTGGGCACCAGCCCGATCTCGCCCACTCCCTTGACTCCCATCGGGCCTTCGGCTGAAGGAACCTCCAGTAAGAGAATTTCCATCTCGGGCATATCCTGAGCCCGCAGCACTCCAATATCTCGCAACCTGGTGGTGACCGGCATCCCGGCGACACACGGCAATTCTTCACTGAGAGCATAGCCCAGGCCCATGTGCAGACTGCCTTCCAGCTGGCCCTCGCACAGCGAGGGGTTGACCACCTTGCCCACATCGTGAGCTGCGATCATCTTGGCCACCCTGCCTTTCTCATCGAGAATGCACAGTTGAGTGGCAAAGCTGTAGGCGCTGTGCGTCTTGGGAGGCCGGCTCTTGTCGCCCAGGGCGGTGGTGTCGTCGACCTTGATGTCGGCGGCGAAAATCTGGCCCTTCAAATCTTCCAGAGTTTTTCCGGACCGCAGCGCTTCCCCCAGCTTTCCGGCCGCGCTCATGACCGCCTTTCCCACAAAGAAGGTCGCACGCGACCCGGTGGTCTGGCCACTGCCCAGTTGAAACTTGGTGTCCACTTTAGGATGAAAAACCTCGGCCGGCAGGCCCGTCATTTCGACCGCGAACTGGATGGCGACCGTCAGCAAACCCTGGCCCATTTCCGTATAGCCGATATGCACCGATACACTCAGATCGTCTTCCACCACCAGGCGCGACTTGCCCCACTCGGCCACTCCGTTACCGATACCGGTGTTCTTCAAGCCACAGGCGATCCCGATCTTTTTTCCCGCCTGCAGAGCTTCATAGTAGCGTCCTTTGACGGCTTCCAGCGTTTCGATCAGTCCCACGCCCTCTTTCACCACCTGACCGGTGGTGACCATTTGCCCGTTCTCCAGCGCATTGCGGCGACGAATCGTCCAACCGTCCAATCCCGCCTTGGTGGCCAGCTGATCCAGACAGCCCTCGATGGCGAAAGCCGACTGATTGACTCCAAACCCACGCATGGCTCCGCAGGGTGGGTTATTGGTGTAGACGGCCACCGCCTCGACATCCACGTTCGGCACCACGTAGGGACCACAGGAATGGCCGGCGGCCCTCTCCAGCACCTTGCCGCCCACTGAAGCATAGGCTCCACTGTCCCCGATCATATAGGCCTGAACAGCCGTCAGTCGGCCCTCGGCGTCACAGCCCACTTTGTAGGTCATCCACAGCGGATGGCGCTTGGGATGAATCCGCACCGACTCGTCCCGACTCAGGGTCAGCTTGACCGGTCTTCCCGTCAGGTAGGCCAGCAAAGCGGTCTGCGCCTGCACCGACATATCTTCTTTGCCGCCAAAAGCTCCGCCGTTGGGCATCAACTCGACGTCGACGTCGTCCTCTGATTTGCCCAGGAAAGACGCCACCTGGCGCCGATCATCGAAGATGCCCTGGCCCTGGGTGTAGAGCTTCATGCGACCTCCTTCGAGGGGCACGGCCACGCAAGATTCAGGCTCTAAGAAGAGATGCTCGATGCGCTGCGTCTGCCACTTTCCCTCGACGATATGAGCGGACCGGGCAAACGCTTCCTCGACGTTGCCGCGCGCGATGTGCGAGCGCGACAGCAGATTGTGGCCTTTGGGGTTGCGCGAATTGACCACCGGAGCTTCCGGCAGCAGGCCATATTCCGGGTCGAGAACGGCCGGCAAGACCTCATATTGCACCTGCACGGCTTTGGCCGCCTCACGTGCCTGAAAGCGCGATTCGGCCGCCACCACCGCCACCACATCGCCCACGTAGCGCACTTCCTCGCCCTCCGCCACCAATCCGGGCCAGTCCGCGAACAGCAGACCGTAGTAGCGGTCGCCGGGCACATCCTGAGCGGTAGCCACGCGAATCACACCGGGCAAGGCCTCGGCCGCGCTAGAATCTATCGATAGAACTCGGGCACGCGGATGGGGGGACAGCACCATGGCTCCATAGAGCATGCCGTCGAGTTGCACGTCATCCACGTAGGGTCGGAGTCCGATGGCCGTTTCCTCGGCCTGATAGCGCTTCAGCGACTCCCCCACCTTGCCGGTGAGCGGGGCGCCGCCAGGTTTCCACTCGCCGCGCCGGGCCCTGGCCATCAAAGCGACCGCGTCCTGAATCTTCTTGTAGCCGGTGCAGCGGCACAGATGGCCGTCCAGAGCCTTCACGATTTCCTCTGGCTGCGGATCGGGATTCTTCTCCAACAGGTGATGCGCTCGCATGACGATGCCGGGAATGCAAAAGCCGCACTGCAAACCGGCGGCTTCGGCAAAGCAGGCCGAGTAGGTCTGACGCAAATCCGCGTCGATGCCCTCGAGAGTGACCACGCTTTTACCCTCCGCCTTGGCGGCAGGCAAGGAGCAGATGGTGATGGCGCGGCCATCCACCAGAGCCAGGCAGCAGCCGCACTGACCCTGAGGGCTGCAACCATCTTTGACCGAGCAGGTGCCGGTGCGGTCTCGCAAAGCGTGCAGCAGCGTTTCACTGGCGTCCACCTCGAGCTGGCACTGCCGCCCGTTGAGGGTGAAGTTCAGGTTGCTCATGGGGGGCCTGTTCGAAGTCAGCACCCAGGAGCCTCCCCTGGGGTCCTGAAGACTAGCCGTATGAACTGGTTGGCGTGGTTGACTCAGCATTCCCTGGGCAAGCTCTTCCTGGTCCTGAGCCTGGGCTGGTTCGCCCTGGGCTGTTGGCGCTGGCAGATCTGTCGCAAGCGCTTGAGCCGTCTGGACCTGCTGCCGCTCTTCCCCCCGCTGCTGGCGGCGGTGGCTCCTTTCCTGATGATGCAGGGCTTCACGGCCGGTTGGGAGCGCCTCGATAAAGAACTCAATCATCTGGGCAATCTGGAGCCTTACGAAGCGCTGCGGGCCATCGAGATCGTGCGCCACGCCCTCAACAGCTTTTGGAATTGGAGCATTCCGCCGGCCAGCGCCGGGGCCATGGCCTTGCTGTGCGCGCTGCTATTGGGCATGGCTCACATGGTCTGGAGCTTTGACCTGTTCCTCAACCGGCGACGCAAGAAGCCCGATGAGCTCGAAGAGATCCGCCGCGAGCTGGCCGAGGTCAAGCAATTGCTGATGTTGCAGGCAACGCAAAGAAGCCCGGAGTTGCCTCCAGGCTCCTTCGCGCAGCTACCCGCGGCGAGGGATGACGTCCAATAGACGGTTAGCTGATGGTGATTTGACGGGGCTTGGCCGACTCGAGCTTGGGCAGAGTCAAGCTCAGCACGCCGTCGTGGTATTCGGCCTGAGCCTTTTCGGCGTCCACCGCGAAGGGGAGCCGGAAGGTGCGGCTGATGCTACCGTGACCGCGCTCCTTGAGCAAATACTTGCCGTTTTCCGGCGTCACTTCGGCGGGAATCTCGGCCTTTAAGGTGAGAATGTCCTTTTCGTAGTGAATCTCGATTTGCTCCTTCGAGCTGCCCGGCACCTGGGCTCTGACCACGATCGAGTCCGGAGTTTCCAGAACATCGACGGGCATCGCCGGCAGTCCGCGGTCGGGGCGAACAAAATTTTCATCCATCATTCGGCTGACGGCCTCTCTCAGGCTGACTCCGGTATTGGGTTCAATCAAGCGCATTGTGCTTTCTCCTTTGCATTTTCCTCACTGGGTTGGTCTTAGAATAGGCCCCCTGAGTTAGCTGTCCGTTGTGATTGTGCAAGCGTTTTGTTAGAGGGCTACGAAGGAGGCGGGCATGAAGATTCTCTACGGCATTTGCGGAAGTATTTCAGCTTACAAAGCACCCTGGATCGTGCGCGAATTGATTCGATTGGGAGCGGAGGTTCGGGTGGTGATGACTCCCGAGGCGCAACGCTTTGTGACTCCGCTGGTGCTGCAAAACCTGAGCAAAAACGCGGTCGTCACCGATTCTTTTGACCCAGAGCATCAGGAGGGCGGTTCCTGGCATGTGCACTGGGCACGCTGGGCTGACCAGGTTCTGGTGGCTCCCTGCAGCGCCACCACCATGGCCAAATTAGCGACTGGAATCGCCGACAACGCGCTCACGCTGGCCTTGTTGAGCCTGCCTCGTGAGACCCCTTTGCGGCTGTGTCCCGCGATGGACCCGGACATGTGGCATCATCCCGCCACGCAACGCAACCTGGCGCGTCTGCAGGCCGACGGAGCCCTGGTGCTGCCACCCGAGGAAGGCGAGCTGGCCAGCGGACTGAGCGGAGCGGGCCGCCTGCCCGAGCCCCTGCAAATCGCGGAGTGGGTGCTCAAGCCCAGCCTGAAGGGCAAGACCGTGCTGATCACGGCCGGGCCCACCCGCGAACCCATCGATGGGGTTCGTTATATCAGCAATCATTCCAGCGGTAAGATGGGCTTCGCCATCGCCGCCGAGGCGCAGGCCCGCGGCGCGCGGGTGATCCTGGTCAGCGGACCGGTTTCTCTGCCGGCTCCGGCCGGAGTCGAGATCGTGCGAGTGGAAACGGCTCAGCAAATGCTGGAAGCGTGCCAGCAAAACTTCCCATCCGCTGACGTCATCATCAAGTCGGCGGCGGTGGCTGACTTTAGCCCGGCTCAGGTAGCCTCCGGCAAGCTCAAGAAAGAACAGCTGGGTCAGAATCCCTCAATTGCTCTCGAGAAAACCGCCGACATCCTGGCCTGGTTGGGTGAGCACAAGCGGCCTGACCAATACCTGGTGGGGTTCGCGCTGGAGATTCAGAACGCCGAGGAGAACGCCCGAGGCAAACTGGAGCGCAAGAAATGCGACCTGGTGGTGCTCAACCAGGCCAACCAGCCGGACAGCGGCTTCGGTGGGGACAACAACACCATCACCTTGATCGGACCCGACCTGCGACAGCCCTGGCCGCCTCTGAGCAAGCGCCAGTGCGCCCGGCGACTTTGGGATTTCATCGAAGGTTCTGGAACCCTGAGTTAGAAGTTCTGCGCCACTTCAGCCTTGGGGGTCAGAGATGTCTAAACTCGCGAAAGTATTTCTTCCGCTGGTCGCGGTCGGAGGTCTGGGCGCAGCCGCCTACTATTTTTCCAACCACGGCGGTCTGGGTGGCCACAACGTTATGGACCTGGCCCGCAGCACTCCTCAGAAAGCCTTTTTCTGGGTGGCCGCCGAGATGCGGGAAGAATTCAGTCCCTCGGCACTGACAGACCAGATCGCCGCTGCCAAAAAACAGTACAAAGGGTTCAGCGATTTCGCCGCCGAGTTCGAGAAAGAGACCGGAAAAACGCTCGAAGCCGTGGCCAAAACCTACGCGGCCAGCGGATACGTGGCGCTCTATGCCGCCGGTGGCCGGGACCATATCGAGGCTCCCCTGGGCAACGGATCTCCCGTCGACGTCGTGTTCGACTGTCAGCTTTATGACCCCAAGGCGGCCGACGAGATGCTCACCAAGCTCAAAGAGAAGGGAAAAAAAGAGACCCTGGCCGGTCAGACCATCTACGTGAGCGACAAGGACTTCTGCCTGACCATCGCCGGCGACTCTTTGCTGGTAGCCAACAACAAGGCCACCCTGGAGAAAGCCATCGCGGCCGCCGTGCAACACAAAGGCACACTGGCCGAGGACGCGCAATTCAAGCAGGCCGTGTCGAAGGTCCCGCAACTGAGCCACGGCAACGGCAGCGCCATGTATCTGGACTTGAATCCGGTCTGGAACTCCATCGAAAAGCTACCCCAGGTGGGCCGCTACACCGATGCCGAGACCTTCAAAGGCTTGCACAGCCTGCCCTACGTGATCGGCGGGGCCACCGTCCAGGGCGGCAAATGGAGTGGTGGCGGATTCCTGGCCGTGAACGGGGAGACCGAGCTGGCCAAAGCCTTCCTCAAGAAACCGACCCCGGCTCACGAACTGGCGGCAGCGGTACCGGACAGTTGGGGCATCTTCCTGGGCTTTGACAGCTACTACACCTACGAATTGCTCCAGGCCATCGTGCGGCTGGCGCCGATGGGCCGAATGGGCCTGACCATGGGGATGTCCCGAGTGGGACTGGGCGAGAACGGCGAAAACGAGAAGAAGATCCGCAAGGCTTTCACCGGTCAGGCGGCCTGGGGAGTCGACATGAGCGCACTGGCCCAGGCCAGTGGCGAAGGATTCGCCGGAGCCCGCAGCAGGGGGCAGACGACCGCCTGCAAATCGAACCTGAAGAACCTGGCCACCGGCCTGGAAATGTATGCCGCCGACAACGACGGGCGTTACCCCGCCAACACGGAACTGCTGGTGACCGGCAAATACTTCAGAACCCTTCCCACCTGTCCCGCGGCCGGCAAAGATACCTACAGCGAGACCTACAAGGCCGGAGTCGAACCCGACCGCTTCAGCCTGCGCTGCACGGATACCAAGGACCACGACCTGGCCTACGACAGCGACCAGGGACTTACGGGCAAGGATGCGGGCAGTTCCGCGGTAGCCAAACAACCCGACCCTTCCGAGAAAGTTCAAACCAGCTTCCTGTTGGGCGTAAAAGATCCGGTCGCCGCCAAGGAGTTGGTCAACCTGATCGGAGCCTGGGAAAAGATCGAGGTCGGCGGTCGAGAAGCCTACCACCTGCGCCAGAACGGCGCCGACCTCTACTATCTGGTGCTGGAGAAACCGGCGGCCCTGGCTTTTTGTGTCGGCCCGAAGGGCAAGGAGAGTCTGACGGCGCTGGTCGAGACGGCTTCCGGCAAAACCGCTTCCCTGGCCAAACGCTCGAACTTCAGCAACTTTGCCGCGAAATACAGCAAGGACTCCGCTGAAATCAACTTCCTGAATCTCAAAGAGTTTATGCAGCAGGTGAAACAAATCGCGCTGAACTCGAACGACAGCGACAAAGCCAGCATCGAGCAAGTGATGGGTATCCTCGATCAGCATCTGGCCGATGACCTGGGCAGCATCCAGGTGGAGGCGGACGGGCTGCGCTACACCAACGAAGGCTCGGCCGGCATGCTCGGCATGGCGGGCGGCTTGACCTTGCCCATCCTGGTGCCGAACTTCATCAAGGCCCGGGGTCAGGGAAGGCTGACCGCCTGCAAGTCCAACGAGAAGAACATCGCTACCGCCCTCGAGATGTATGCCTCGGACAACGCCGGCAAGTATCCGCCTGACTTCCAGCCGCTGATCAGCGGCAAGTATCTGCGCTTGATTCCCACCTGTCCGGCCGCCTCGCGCCAAACCTACAGCGAGAGCTACCAGGTCCAGACCTCCCCCGACAGCTTCAGCTTCTACTGCAGCGGACACAACCACGACACCCTGGTGCCGGCCGGTTTTCCGCAATACAACGCCGAGACGGGATTGATCGACCACCCATGAAATGGACCCATCTGTTACTCGCCCTGAGCCTGAGCGCGCTGCCCGCTCAGGCCCAAACCTTCGAGGCCAAACGGCGCGCCTTGCTGCTCTGGTGCCGGGAAAATCTGGCCCAGCAGTTCACGCCCGGCTATAAGGCCACCATCACCAACTACTGGGCGGGCGTGCGTCCCGACCTGGATATCTCGCAGGGCCGAGTGGTCAACACCAATATCCCCTTACATCTGGCCATCCTGGGCGAAGGCTATTTCTGCTTTCAAGACTCGCGTTATTCTCGGGACGGACGCATGACCTTGAAGAACGACCTGATTTTGGGCTCGGGAGAGTCACCCTTGCTGGCCTACAAGCTGGACGAGCAGGGCAATATCACCCAGAACCTCGACGTCATCCGCTTCCCCATGGATGCGGAAAACAAGCTCTATCTAGGCAAATACAACGAGTGCACCTTTGACGCCCAGGGCTATTTCCTGGGCGGCATCACCAACACCGACCCGGTGACCGGATACACTCACACCGACTACACTCCGCTTTACCGGCTGGCCATCGCCACCTTCCCGCAATCCCACCGTCTGGCCCGGGCCGAAGGCACCATGCTCTCTGCCAACGCCGAAAGCGGAGCGGCCACCCTGGACATGCCCGGACAACACCGTCTCGGCTTCCTGGTGCCCAGCTCGGTGGAAATGTCCAACGTGGATCCGGTGCAGCAGGCCTACATCTGGGGGCGACTGGACGCCAACGAAATGCGGCCCTTGCCCAAACGACCGGAGCCGAAGAAAAAGTCGTAGCGACTACTTCTTCTTGTGCCAGACCACGCTATAGAGGTCATGGCGGCGGTCGTGCACATTGAGCACGGTGCCCGAGTGACGGGCCTCATAGAGCGTATCCAGACGTAGGTCGGCAAAGATCACCTGCTCCACATTGGGAGTGGTGTCGGCCGCGATACCGTCGCGCGAGAAGGCGAAATCGCAGGGCGTCAGGATGCAGCTTTGGGCATACTGGATGTCCATGGCGTGCACGCGCGGCAGATTTCCCACGTTGCCCGACATGACCACGTAGCACTGGTTTTCCACGGCGCGGGCGTGGGCCGAGTAGCGCACACGCAGGTAGCCCTGACGCTCGTCGGTGCAGAAAGGCACGAAGAGAATATTGGCCCCCTGGTCGATGAGATGGCGGGACAGCTCGGGAAACTCCACGTCGTAGCAGATGAGCACGCCGATCGGGCCGCAGTCGGTGTCGATCACGTTGAGCTTGCTGCCCCCGGCGATGTTCCACCAGAAGCGCTCGCTGGGAGTGGGATGAATCTTGGGTTGAATATGCACCGCGCCGTCGCGCAGACAGATGATCGAAATATTCTCGATGCTGCCGTCGCGCATCTTGGTGGGGTGTGAGCCGGCGATGATGTTGACGTTGTACTTGATGGCCAGCCGATGAAACAAAGCCTTGATCTGGTCCGTATATTCGGTCAGCGTGGCGATGGCTTCTTCGGGAGCCTGCTTCTCCGACTGCATGGAAAGCAGCTGCAGAGTGAACAACTCGGGAAAGCACACGAAGTCGGAACGATAGTCGGAGACCACGTCCACGAAGTAGGTGCAAAGCTGCTCGAACTCTTCAAACGACTTGATGGCGCGCTGCTGATACTGCACCGAGGCCACGCGCACCACCGCCTGACGAGGAGCGCGCTGATGGCTGCGACTGGTTTCGGCCGCGTCCACCTCGGGGTTGTGCCAGATCATCTGGGCCGCATAGCCCAGAGACTCGGTGTCTTCCGGTAGATAGTTGGGCAACACCTGGAAGACTTCGAATCCCTGGCGCAACTGAAAACTGAGCACAGGGTCTTTGATCTTCTTGGCCTTGACCAGCTCGATGTATTGCTGAACGGTCTCGGTCTGCTTAAGACGGCGGCTCAACAGCGGTAGACGGCCGCCGAAGGTGATGCCCTTGAGGCGGTAGTGCTTGCACAGGTTGCGGCGCTCGCTGTAAAAGCGCTCGCCGATGCGCAGGCCGCGATAATTGGGGTCGACCATGACTTCGACGCCGTAAAGATAGTCGCCGTCCGGCTTGTGGGTCGAGCAATAGCCGTTGGCAGTCATCTCGATCCAGGTATGGCGCTTCATAGCCCTTTTCTCGGTGGTGCGCATGGTGGCGCAGTAGCCGATGATCTTGTCCTCGTAGACGGCGACGAAACAGCCTTCGCTGTAGTGGTTGATCTGGCCACGAATGGGCGGTGCCAGGTAAGGCTCCGGATAAATACGCCCGGACAACTCGAGGATTTCTTCAAGGTCCTTGAGAGTGGCGTTGCGCACCACCAGTTTGGCTTTGGGGGTCAGTCTTTTGCTCATGATTTGCGCAAGGGCAGCAGCCGCTTGCCTGCCTCTCGTAAAGTGTCCAGTCCCTTACAGAAAGCCCAGCGCACCAGACCGCGCCCGGCCCCCGGGGTGTGGTAGAAAGCGCTGGCCGGAATGGCGGCCACGCCCAATTCTTGGGTCATCCAGCGGCAGAACTCCACGTCGTCCTGGTGACCGATGGTGCGCACATCGGAGATCACGAAGTAGCTGCCTTGAGGGACCCGGTAAGGAATGCCGGCTTCGTCCAGCAGCGAGCACCAGAGGTCGCGGCGCTGCAGGTATTCGGCCGCCAACTCTTCCACGTAGGGCGGCAAACGGTCCATGACTTCGGCCAGAGCCGCCTGCAGCGGCGAGACCGAGCAGAAGGTGAGGAATTGATGGGAAGCCCGCACTGCCGCCGTCAGGTTGGCGGGGGCGAAGACGTAGCCGATTTTCCAGCCGGTCATCGAGAGCGTCTTGGAGAAAGAGGAAATCACCAGCGTGCGCTCGCGCATTCCCGGCTGAGCGGCCAGACAAGCGTGACGAGCCGGAGCAAATACGATGTGCTCATAAACCTCATCGGTGATGAAGAGCACGTGGGGATGGCGCTGCGCCAGGGCAGCCAGCTGGGCCAGTTCGTCCTGGCTGAAGACTTTACCGCAAGGATTGCCGGGGGTGTTGACCAGGATGGCCCGGGTCTTGGGGTTGACCAGCGCCTCCAGGGCCGCCCAGTCCACCGAGAAGTCCGGTAGCTGCAGCGGCAAGTAGCGGGCCACCGCGCCGGCCAGGGCCACACAGGCGGGGTAGCTGTCGTAAAAAGGCTCGAAAAGAATCACCTCATCGCCCGGATTGAGCAGTCCCAGCAACACCGCCGCGATGCCCTCGGTGGCTCCGCTGCACACGGTGATCTCGGTATTGGGGTCGTATTTCAGGCCCGATTCGCGGGCCATCTTTTCGCTGAGCTTCTGGCGCAGCAGCGGATTGCCGGGGCTGGGCGCATACTGATTGGGGCCGCTCTGCACGGCCTTGATGGCCGCTTCTTTCAACCAGTCGGGTCCGTCGAAGTCGGGGAACCCCTGGGACAGATTGACGGCGTTGTGCTCGATGGCCAATCGCGACATGGTGGAGAAGATCGATTCTCCGAAAGGCACTAAACGTTCAGCTACTTGATTCATAGACCCGGCATTCTCAGCCCGAGCGTCCCTGACCTTGTGAGCGGAATCACGAGTGCTGGCGGGAAATTCCAGTACCGTCGTCCTGCCTGGCGGCGGCCTGCGCCTCTCGGCGGGCGCCGACCCAACAGGTGACGACGTTCAAAAGTGCACCGGCCATACAAAGAAGACAGAACACACCCACCAGGGCCGCGAAGATATCGCCCCCTTTGGAATTGGAGCCCGGAGCCAGGAAAAAGAAAGCTGCCGCGGCTCCGCAGAGAGCTACGAGGATCCACGAGACATAGAAGGCGCGACGGGCGCGCCCCGGGGACCACATGGCGAACACCTTGGAGATCAACAGGCAAATCGCCCAGGAGATAGGGATGACGACCAGGGCGGGCAGCAGGTTCACCCTTCCAGAATTCTGAGCGGTCGCGGGAAATGCCTGGCTCGACGAGAAGGCGACCCCATGCGTGCAATTCAAGTTTCTCAGTTCGGCGGGCCCGAAGTCTTACGACTGGTCGACCTGGCCGACCCCCAGCCCGGCCCCGGCCAGGTAGTCGTCCAGCTTCACGCCATCGGGGTCAACCCGGTCGACACCTACATCCGCAGCGGCGCCTATGGCGATCGTCCCATGCCCTACACGCCCGGCACCGACGCGGCTGGAGAAATCCTGCGGGTGGGAGAGGACGTCAAGGACTGGAAAGTGGGGGACCGCTGCTACCTGACCGGCTCCCAAACCGGCAGCTACGCCCAGCAAGCTCTCTGCCTGACCTCGCAAATTCAGCGCCTCCCCGCCAAGATCACCTACCAGCAGGGTGCGGCTCTTTACGTCCCCTACTCCACCGCCTACCGGGCCCTCTTCCAGCGCGGTCAGGCCCGGCCCGGCCAGTGGCTGCTCATCCACGGCGCCAGCGGCGGCGTGGGCGTGGCCGCCACCCAGTGGGCTCGCGCTCACGGCCTGCGCATCCTGGGCACGGCCGGAACCGAGGAAGGCCTCAAGGCCGTGCTCGAACAGGGAGCCCACCACGCCCTCAACCATCGCTCCGAGAATTATCGCCAGCAGGTCGCCGAGCTGACGGGAGGCAACGGCCCGGACTTGATCGTGGAGATGCTGGCCAACGTCAACCTGCAGCACGACCTGGACATGGTGGCCAAATACGGCACCATCGTCGTGATCGGCAACCGCGGCACCCTGGAAGTCAACCCGCGCGGCGCCATGAGCAAAGAAGCCGACATTCGCGGCATGTCTCTTTTCAACACGCCCCCCGCGGAGATGGCCCAGATTCAGGCGGCCATCGTGGCCGGTCTGGAAGCCGGCTTTCTCAACCCCGTGGTCGGCCGCGAGTTTCCCCTGGAGGAAGCCGCCGCCGCCCACAAGGCCGTGCTCGAACCCGGAGCCATGGGCAAAATCGTGCTGGTCCCCAACTGAGCCGAAGCCGGCTAAGGGAACCCGGGCGGCAGCAGCGAACGAACGAGCCGAGATGATACGCAAAATCTTCCGCAACCTTGTATCCGGGGTGGGCCGGTTCCTCGGCTTCCTGATCTTGTCGCTTCTCTACGTGCTGACCTGGCTGGCCGGCACCCTGGCCCTGGCCTACTGGGTCATGACCTCGATGCCCTCGCTTCCGGGCGCGCTCTGCTGTTTCTTCGGCTCCCTGGCCATGGGCTGGCTGCTCAAAGCCGGCCTGCAGCTCCTCTTCCCCTGGTGGAACCCGCAGGTGCTGCTAGACGAAGACGAGGTCTACTAAAACAAAAAGCAGGTAGAAGCCAAAGCCTCTACCTGCTATTTGTCAGACGCGCACCTTCAGGCGTTGCGGGTCTTGAGAATGTCGTTGACTTCGGTCATCTGTTGGAGCAGCGTCTTGGTGGTCTCACCTTTGACGTAGTTCCACATCTCGTCGAAGGCCTTGAAAGCGCGCTCGATGTAAGCCTGTTCCGGCTCGCGGCCGGCGTAGGCTTCCAGGTTGGAGCCTTGCTTTTCGTCCTCCAGCACCTGCAGCTGGTTGGTCCAGCCCTTGTCCAGGTTCTGCAGGGCCGTTTGCCACTGGTAGGTCTCCAGGAAGTCCTTGTGCAGGTCGGCCGGGCGATTGGTGTTGATGGAATCCTCCACCGAGCTCAGCTGACCGCGCACGGCCGTTTCCAAACGCGTCTTCCAGTCGCCCTTACCTTCGGGCAGTTCGACCGGGAACTTGAAGTCCTGACCCACCTGGGCCAGAGCTCCCTGCAATCGAGCTTCCGAGTTGCCTTTCTGCTCCTGCATAGCGGCGCCCACCGCGGTCGTGTAAGCCTCCACCACCCAATCGTGGACGGTGGCGCCGATGTCCATCTGGTCGTCGGAAACCGGCTGACCGGGGCGTGAATCCACCCACTTGTCGCGGAATCCCCAAACGACTTCGCGCTGTTTGTTGGCCACCTGGTCAAACTTGGCCGTCTGCAGGCGGGCGTCCGCATTCATGTTCTGCACGCGCTCCTGGGCCTCGTCGGAGAGCTTGCGGATCTTGTCTTCGCCACCCGGTTTGTCGAGCAGCTTCTTGAGCTTCTCCCGGTCCTCGTCGCCGTAGATGCGCATCAGGTCATCTTCGAGACTGACGTAGAACTGGGTTTCACCGGGCGCACCCTGGCGACCGGCGCGACCGCGCAGCTGGTCGTCGATGCGCTGATCCAGGTTGCGCTCGGTGGCCAGAACCACCAGCTTCTTGCCCGGGAAGTCCTCGGCCTTGAGCACCACGTCCCCGCCCGTCGTCGGCTCGGTGGTGAAGAGCACCTTGCCCTTTTCGGGCTGGCCCTGCGCCACTTTGACCTTGTCGGCCTCGTCTTCGGGCAGGTCGAACCAGGCCTTCAGACGGTCGACCTGGTCCGGCTGCTTGGGATCGAGCTGGACCACCACCGCCTTGCCTTCGCGGCAGGCCGAGTCACAGGCCACCGCCAGCTTTTTGTAGTTGACCGCGTCCGGCTTGATGTCCACGCCGCGGCCCGCCATGTTGGTGGCCACGGTGATCACACCCGACTGACCGGCGGTAGCGATGATCGCGTTTTCTTCCGGAGTATTGGTCTTCACGTCCTGGGCATCCAGGGCCTGATTGGGAATGCCTTCGCTGGAAAGCAGCGCCGAAACATACTGATTCATCTCCACCGAGCGAGTGGCCACCAGCACCGGAATGCCCTCTTGGAAGAGATTCCGCACTTCCTCGGTGACGGCCGCGAACTTGGCTTCCTGGGTGGCGAAGATCTTGTCCGGATGATCGACGCGCTTGCGCTCCTTATTGGGCGGCACGTTGACCACGTTGAGACCCAGCACTTCGCTGAACTCTTTCTTGGAGCTCTCGGCCGTGCCCGTCATACCGGCCACCCGCTCATAGCGGCGGAACAGGTTGGGATAGGTGATGCTGGCCACGGTGTAGGTCTCGGGCTTGGGGTCGAGGCCTTCCTTGATCTCCAGCGCCTGATGCAGACCCTGAGTAAAGCGTCGCCCCTCGGAAATACGCCCCTTGAACTCGTCGATGATCTGGACCTCGCCGTTCTCCACGGCGTAGTCCTTGCCCAACCGGAACAAACCGCGAGCCTCGAGAGCGTTTTGCAGATAACGCACCCGGTCCATCTGGTCTTCGGCGTAGAGATTGGCTCCGGGGAAGATGTCGAGCAACTCTTGCTTGCGCTCGCGCAGCGCTTCGAGATTTTTCGAAGCTTCGGTCTCGGTCGGACGTCCCAACAGGTGGCACCAAGCCGCCTTCAAACCGCGCTGAGTGACCAGCTCACGGGGCAGCTCGGTCTCGCCCTCGGTGATTTTGGCTTCCTCGCGCAGCAGTGTGCGCAGCTCACTGCCGGCGGCCAGCTTGGCCTTGTAATCCGGGTCGTCCTTGCGCAGTTCGAGCAAGCCGACTTCATTGGCCACGATATCCTGGCCCACGTCGGTCAGGAAAGCGCTGTGCATCTTGCGGTCGATGCGGAAGTCTTGCCCCGGCACCAGGTCTTTCACCAGATTATTGAAGAGCTGGCCCTGTTCAACCGCTCCGCGCACTTCTTCGTCGCCCTGCAGGCCCGCAATGATCAAGGGAACGCGGGCTTCGTCCAGCAAAACCTGGTCGGCTTCGTCCAACAGCGCGAAGTGAGGCGCGCGCTGCACGCGATCATTGGGGTTGGTGACGGTGCGGTCGCCCAGGTAATCAAACCCCAGCGTGTCGTTGCTCAGATAGGTCACGTCGGCGTTGTAACCGGCGCGCTTCTGATCGGGAGTCATTTCTTTGAGCACCAGGCCGGCGCTCACGCCCAATTTCTCCAAAGCAGGCTTCAGCTCTTCAAAGCCGGCCTGAGCCAGGTAATCATTGACCGTGACCAGATGGCTGCCTTTACCGGACAGCGAGTTCAGATAGAGCGGCATGAGCGCGGTCAAAGTCTTGCCTTCGCCGGTGCCCATCTGCGCGATGGTGCCCGCATCCATGGATAAGGCGCCCAGCATTTGACTGTCATAGGGCTTCTTGCCCAATGTCTCCTGAGCCGACAGACGGGCCAGCGCATAGGCCTGGGGGCGCAACTCGTCCAGGGTCATGCCGTCTTTGATCATCTCTTTGAACTTGTCGGTCTGCGCCTTGAACTGAGCCGGCGTTTTGATGTTGGCGAACTGCTTCTCGTAGAACTCGACGCTCTTGAGCTCCAGTCGCTGAGCGGCGACCGGATCCTGGCTAAATTTGGCCTGTAGGGACTCGAGCACGGTCGGTCCCTGAAACGCAGAAGGCCCCTCGGCCGGGGCGACTTCCTGACCTGGGGCGGCGCTGCTGGTTTTTTCAGTTTTTGTCTCGGCCTGCTTGGGCGCCGGCAGCAATTTCTGCGGCGTGGGCGGCTCCGGCGGTATGAACTCTTCGAACAGAGAACCGTTCACCGTGGACTGGAAGGGCCTGGTGAAGTAACCTCCGCCTACGGCCGGCCCATCGTCGCCGATCAACTTGGTCGGCTTGGGCATTCCCGAAGTCCGCCAGAGCAGGCCATCCCCGGTGGGAACGGGCAAGTTGACTTCCAGGCCGGCAGGCTCATAGCCACCACCGACGGCGGGACCATCCGTATCCGCATCATCCGCCGTGGAAGGATCGTCCTTGAGACCGGGTTCGGGCAGGACAGGCAGCGTTTGACCATTCAACTGCACCGGGCCCCACTGGCCGGGCGTTGGCATGGTGTAAGTAATGGAGACTCCCTGAGAGGTGGTAGAGAGCGTCAATCCGTCCTTCGGATCCTGCTCGACTCCAGCTTTCTTAGGAGCTACCGCGCCGGTCTTGCCCTTCGCGTTGAGAGCTGCGGCGTCGTTTACTTTATCTAATCTCACCGATTCCTGGTCCCTTTCCAATCCGGACCACACTTCGGTCCGGACCCTGCCCACTCAGGTTAGCAACACACCCTCACAAATTGGTGAAAAATTTGTAACCTCTCGTACCTGCTCGGTCCAGGACCGGTCTTTAAGGTCAGCGAAGCCAGCGGTTGTGTCGTGGTCTACTCTTCGTCGAACCGTCAGCCTTTCCCGTCAAGGAAAGCACCCTGAGGCGTTAGCGCAAGCTAACAACTTGCTGCATCAGGAAGGCCCTCTGGACGACCGCTGGCTTTACCAATCGGCCCTGGTTCAACTGGAGGCGGAGCAGCCCGAGCAAGCGCTGACCACCCTGGACAAGGTCAAAAGCCAGGATTCGCCCGTCTTCCACCTCTATCGCGCCATCACCCTGGGGCAACTCGAGCGCTGGGACGAAGCCCTGGTCCACGCCGAGAAGCTGAAGGAGGCCAGTCCCGACCATCAGTTCCTGCCCAGCCTGAACTGCTATCTGCTGCTGGGAGCGGGCCGAGTGGAGGAGGCTCTGAAACCCCTCCAGGTGGATAAGCCCCTCGGCTGGTTCAACTGGTTCCGCCCGGAGCTGGCCGGCTTTTCCCCTCTGCTCAGCCGCCTGCTCCTGCAGGTGGAAGCGTACCTCTTGCCGCTCGAATTCCCCGAACTCCACCAGGGCCAGGGACTGGAAGAGCCACCGGACCTGGAAGTTGCTGCTCAGAAGATCAGTCTGACCGCGCTCGTCAATTCCATCCACGGCTACGTCCAGCAGCGCAAGGGGCTGCACTATTGGGAGAAGGGCCTGACCGCTTCAGATCCCCGTAAGCGGGATGCCTGCCTGAACAAAAACCTGGAGGCCCAGCGTCTGGCCGTGCAACTGGAACCTTTGCAGTTTCGCGGCTACTACCATCTGGGCGAGGCCTTGCTCTATGCGGCCACGCCTCACGGAGAACAGCGACCCAGGCAAGACTATCTGGAAGAAGCAGAAAAGTGCTTCCTCCACTCCTGGAAGCAAGAAGGCGGCAATCCGTATCTCTTCTTCTATCTGGGCCGCACCGTGCAGATGCTGGGTCGCCCTCTGGCCGCCAAAAGCTACCTGGAAAAGGCCCTCAAGCAGTTTGAGAAATTCCCCGAGGCTCACTACGCCCTGGGCCAGTTGCACCTCCTGATCGGCGAACCGGTGAAAGGCCGCGACTGGCTGAAAAAGAGCGTGAGCAGCGACTTTCTGCCCATGGCTCGAGAGCGCCTACAGGACCTGTCTCAGGCCCTACAACAGGGAAAACTGGCACAACGGCCGGCTATGCCCCGATGGTCGCCTCCGCCAGCAGAGGGTAGTGGTCCGACAGACGAGCATCCTCCAGCAACTGAAAACTCTGCACTCGCCAGTGAGGAGTCAGCAGAATCCCATCAATGCGAGGCCCCTGCGTCCCTCCCAGAAAGTCATGAAACGTCCCCAGTCCCGCCTGCGGAGACTGCTGCTGACAGTCCGTCCAGCCCTCCAACTCCGGCGGCTGATTAAAGTCTCCCACCAGCACGGCTGGCTCTTCCAAGCCGACCAGCGCGGCCACCTGAGCCAGCGCTTTGCGACGAGCTTCCGGACCATGGTGGTCCAGGTGCACGTTGGCTGCCCAGCAGCGCTGAGAGCCATTGGCCATGCGCACCAGGGAGACCACTCGGGGCAACATGGCGTCCCAGCCTACCGAGGGGCGGTCAGGCGTGTCCGAGAGCCAGAAGGTACGAGCCTCCTCGAACCACCAGGGGTCGCGCACGAACCAGCAGCACTGCTCGTCCTTGCCCAGTCCGTCGCGGGAAATCCCGTAGCTGCGATACTCAGGCAACATGGCCTCCAGATCGCGCCGCTGCCCGGGCAGCACTTCCTGAAACGCCAGCCAGTCGGCTTGCTGAGCCCGCAGAAACTCTTCCAGCGGGGCTTTTCGGCGAGCCCAGATATTCGCTCCGTCTCGCGGATTGTCATAACGAACGTTCAGGGTAATCAATCGGACTTGCATGGGGATTCCTTTCGGCGACGAAACTCCACTTGCTCCATCGCTCGCTGACAAACCTCCAAATACTCCGGGCCGAGCAGCCGCCGCTTCAGCTCCTCGGCCAATCCTCGGATGATCTTCTCGGGCTTCCAGACGTAGGGGAGAACCTCGCCACTGGCGCGATCCACGATCTCGACTTCTTCCCGCGCCACCCACCAGGAGGCCGGGGCCAGCCCCTCGTCCAGCAAATCTCGGCAGGCGGCCTGAAAACGCCCCTGGACCTGCGCGTCCAGGAAACAGAAGTGCCCCCCGTAGAGCACCGCATTGTGAAAAAACTGAGGAACAGCAGTCAGTCCCTCCACTCCCAACTGGGGAACATAGTCCAGCATCAACCGGGTCAAGCCTCGAAAAAGCCCCAGTCCTGGATGACTTTGGCCGGGCAGCATGGGTCGAAACGGTGAGGGGCGGGCCAGCGGGTCCTGCATCTCCACCCAGTCCCAACCCAGCACTCGGTAGCGAGTCCCCCAGGGAGCCTCGATGGCCCCCTTGTGAGAGCGCACATCCATCAACTGCAGTTCACCCGCCTGGTCCGGATGAACCCCAAACAGTCGCAGCCGCTCCGTATAAACGTCCTCTTTGGCCAGATCCAGCCGAAACTTCTGGTAGCCTCGACCACGCAGACGCTCGAGCAGTCCGTGCTCCTCCAGGTCGTGCATGAACTGATCGAGGGAAATCAACCCGAAGACGCCCTCCGGCGGCTTGTGAAAGAGATCTCCCTCCAGGTCGCCCGGCTCCAGACCCAGATCATCCAGGTCGTCCCAACCCATCAGCTTCTGCTTCACGAACGTGGGGCCAACTTACGCAACATCAGCTCAGCCATCTGCCGGGCTCCTTCGCGATTGGGCTCGATGTCCATCTGAAACCAGAGGGGCAAACGACGAGACCATCCGTGTCCAAAGCAATGAGTGTGAATGTCCACCAGGTCCTCCCCGGCCACCCGCGCAATCACTCCGTTCAAGCGCGCCAGGGCCTCTACCAACGCCGGGCGCGGCGGAAAGCCCCTCTCCTCACGTCCGGGAAACTGGCCGGTCCCATCGCTGGGGTCGTAGAGGTTGCAGACCAGCCACCTCGACCCGGGATAGAGAGCCTGGAGGCGTTGGCGCAGAGCGCCATAGCGCCGCTCAAAGTCCTGATACCAGCCGTCCTCCGGGGGCGAATCCAGAGCCAACAGGTCATTGCCGCCCACACTGAGCAGGCCGGCTCGACAATGGGCCGACCCCAGCAGATGAGGCAACTGGGCCTCCAGGTCGGGAAGCATGTATCCGGTTCGGGTGACTCCGTGACGAATGACCGGCTCCAACCCCCGCTGGACCAGCGCGGCTACTCCGCAGCCGGGTCCAGGATAGCAGTCACTGACAATGCTATCGCCCATGGCCAGAAAAACGGGATTTTCACGCTTCCCTGAAAAAAACTCAAGGAGTCTTGCAAAAGGATTGGAAAACATTCAATCAACCGAACTTTGCAGGGGGGTTCCCGAGGGGGGACAGCCAGTCCCCCCTTGGACCAACACAATGAGGAGCCACTATGGGAACCGAGATGGATTCATTCGAATGGATGCAGGCGGAAGGTTTTTTCGAAGATCCAGTCATCGCCGCCGCCGTCAAGCGCATGCGCCCCGACCTCAAGCGGGTCGAAGGATTGCGCGATAAGGCCAAACAGCAGGGCCTGAAGGGCGATAGTCCCATTACCGTCGACTTCTTTTTAGACGCGATGGATACCTATGTTCAATTCATGGTTTCCCACCGCTACGTCATCAAAGCCCTGCTCGAACGCAGCATGCGCGCCCAACTCGGATTCGAACAGAGCCGCGAGTAATTGTAAACAGGATGTGAACCAGATCACAGACCCCTCCCGATCGGGCTAGTAGGATATAACTAGTGCTGAGCGGATAGCCGCTCGCGAAGTATCCTAAGGAGACCCCTGACGATGTGGATCCGCCCTGATAACACTCTGCTCCTGGTCGAGCCCGACTCTTTTATTCGGCGCTGCCTGGTGGGCGCGCTGCAACAGGCCGGTTACCGCGTCCTGCAGGCGAGTGATGGACCCGAAGCCCTTCAGGTCATCCGACAGAACCCGCGCATCCGAATGGTAATCAGCGAAGTGCTACTACCCAGCTCCCCGGCCACGAGCTTCCTTCGAGAGCTCCGCCGCGTGCGTCGCGATCTGCCGGTCCTTTTCACCACGGGAATCAACCCTCGCATGCTGACTCAGCCTCTCCCTCACCGCGACATTCTCAGCAAGCCCTTCAGTCCGGACATGCTGGTGGAGCGAGTGGGACGACAACTGCGCGGTCAAGCTCCGGCGCCGACCAAACTGGCCGTACCCCGGACTCGCAGCAGTCAGGAAGCCAAGACCAACACACCGCCACAATAGGAGGGCGACCGGCCCAGTGGTGCATCCGAGAATTTCATCCCACCCCCAGCGGCCACCCATCCCCGCCTGCGGCGTCGAAGTTCTCTCAAATACAACCCGGTATTCAGCGTTCACTTCTCCTTGCAGGCGGGTCGCCTGGCCGCCGGGGCCAGGAACGAACTTTCCGGACGCACCACTAGCTGGCCGGCTCACCCCAACCCAAATAGCGGCCCCAGCATGTCCTGGCGGAATCCTTTCGAGCCATCAACCAGTGCATCAAAGCGGGCTTGCGTGGTTTCGACAGCAAGCGCATCCCGGCTTCATCCGGGGTGCGATTGTTTTTCAAGCGATTGCAGTTCGCGCAGGCGCACGCGCAGTTCTCCCAGGAGTCTCTGCCACCGCGAGAACTGGGCATGATGTGATCTACCGTATCGCCGGATTCGCCACAATACTGACAGGTTCCACGATCGCGCAGAATGATATTCTTGCGCGTCAAGGGCACCTCTTTGAAGGGACGGCGAATGTAATACAACATCCGCACCACCGCGGGTAAACCGATACGCCTGGCGACCCCCGTCACCGACCGCCCCTCTACGGCTTCCACCACCTCGGCCTTTTTCTTCAGCACGAGCGAAAGGGCGCGTCGAACACTGGTCACATTCAGGTATTCGTAGCTTGCGTTAAGAACGAGAACCGAGCCTTTCATGACCACCTCGAGTACCGAACCACCTGTTCGGGAATGCGAGCTTGCGAGCTCCGAACGCTGGTTCGGGACCCCCTGGAGTTCGATGAAATCAAGTATCTTTAGGATTGTCAAGCGAGACAGAGCAGGACTTGAAATTTCTCCACGAAGACCCCCCCGGGAGGAAGACCACAGCATGTTCGGATTATCTAATCGCAGCTCCACCGTTTTGGAGAACTATCGCGACCTGATCGAAGACATTCTCTCTGACCTGGGCATCGACCCACAGGAGAATCTCGAGGAAGCTCAGGAAAAGCAGCGCTACAGTTGGTGCATTAAGCGCGGCTCCGCCAACATTTTTGTGGAACTCTTCTCTGAGAACCAGGAAAGCTACTTTATGGTGGACTGTCCGATTCTGAGACTCCCCGCCGCCGACCGTCTCGAAGCTTTTTACCGAAGACTGTTGGAGCTGAATGACAAGCTGGTGGAGGCCGCCCTGGTCTGTCGGGGACAAGAAATCCACCTGGTCGGCATTCGCCCCCTGCGCGGCCTGGACGCAGAAGAAGCCAGCGGCATGCTGGACCGCATTTCCGCCTGGGCGGACAGCCTGGACAATTCCCTCTCCGAGGAGTTTGGAGCGCCCCTATGGGAAGGCCCCAGCAACGACAGCAGCGCGACATAAAGTCGTTCGAGTCCATTCTTTCGGGACTCATCGGCTCGCCGCCACCTCTTGCCACCGCCGCAGGTTGTCGCACATCCAAAAGGGTGTGCACTTTGTGCTGGGGCAGCCGCCTGACCTATAACCAGGAAGCCCGCTACAAGACGGAAGCGTTGGCACGCTGGGCCGATCAGATCTCCAGCCTGCCCTCCCCCAAGTTCATTCCCAGTCCCGAGGGTCGCAACTATCGCACCGTCAGCAAACGACGCTGGTTTCACGACGAGCGCCGCCTGGCCATGGTGGAAGGCATCGAACGGGGTCGCGTCAAGGGAATCGCTCCTCCCCAGTGCCAGATCGAACCGGTCGCTCACGCCTCTCTCTACACCCAGCTTCAGCAAGAGTTCACCCGCAGCAGCCTGGCTCGCTTCGTCAACTACGCCATCATCAAAAGCGGCACCGAAGGCGAGGTGCTCGTCCTCAACCTGAACGACATGCGCTCGCAACGGTCCGAGCTGAATCGCATTTCCAAGAAGCTCACCCACCACAACGCAAATCTAAAGGCGATCTGGCTCATCCAGGGCCAGGAGGGCGACGAATACTACGCCAACATCCGCCCCGGTCAGTGGCAGAAGCTCTACGGAGAAGGCCACCTGGCCACCGCTCAGAACCTCCACTATTCCCCGCTCTGCTTCAGCCAGGTGAATCCGCACGTCGTTCCTCTCATGCTGGAAGCAACCCAGAAATGGCTGGCCGAACCGGCCCTTCCCATGCTCGACCTCTACTGCGGCTATGGGCTCTTTTCACTTTCTCTGCCGCGCACCGGCCCGGTCTGGGGACTGGAACTTTCCGGCGAAGCCATTCTCTGGGCCCGCCGCAACGCGCGCCGTTTGCATCGAGACAAGGCAAAATTTGACCCGTGGGACCTGGCCACCATGGAAATCCCCCAGCGACGCTTCCCGGCCGGCTCCTGGGTGGCCGTGCTCGACCCCCCGCGCAGCGGCGCCCCCACGGAACTGATCAAGCACATGGCGGAGATGCGCCCCAAGCGCGTCATGCACTGGATTTGCGACATCAATGAATTTGAAGAACAACTGCGTGGATGGACCCAAAACGGCTATCGCGTGACGGAAGCGTTGGCCCTGGACATGTTCCCAGGCACCAACTCCCTGGAGTTGGGGCTCTGCCTGGAGCCAGGAGGCCGCCTGAAAAGCGCGAAACCCAGCCATCTCATCAACAAAGCAGGGACACCGTCTGAATGCATACCGCCGAAAAAACCCGCCACTTCACGAGCTACATCAACGGCCAGTGGACCAAGGCCGAAGCGTCCAAAACGCTAGAGAACATCAATCCGGCCACCGGCGAATCGCTGGGAACCGTTTTTCTGGTCGGCCGCGATGAGGCCAAACAGGCCATCGAGGCCGCCCACAAAGCCTTTGAAGGCTGGCGCGACACCCCCGCCCCCAAGCGCGGCCAGTTGCTCTTCAAGGCCATGCACCTTCTCGAGCAGCGCCTGGAAGAAGTCGCCCTGGCTCTCCACCTCGAGGAAGGCAAACTGCTGGCGGAAGCCCGCGGCGAAGTCCAAAAATCCCTCAATATCATGGAGTTCACGGCCGGCGAAGGTCGCCGCATGGGCGGACAGACCGTTCCCTCCGAAATGTCCAACACTTTTTGCTACACCATCAAGCAGCCGCTGGGCGTGGTCGGCCTGATCACCCCCTGGAACTTCCCGGTGGCCATTCCCATCTGGAAAATGGCCCCGGCCCTGATCGCCGGCAACACCATCGTGCTCAAGCCGGCCTCCAACACCCCCTGGACGGCCGCCCTGATCGCCGAGATCTTCCACGAGGCGGGCTTCCCGCCGGGCGTGGTCAACATGGTCTTGGGCCCGGGCAGCAGCGTGGGCGACGAAATCGTCAACAACCCCAAAGTTCGCGCCCTTTCCTTCACCGGATCCAACCAGGTAGGCCAGGATCTCTACAAGCAAGGTGCCGCCCGCGGCGTCAAAGTGCAGTGTGAAATGGGCGGCAAGAACCCCATCGTCGTTCTGGAAGACGCGGACCTGGATCTGGCCGTGGAAGCCACCGTTCAGGGCGCTTTCGGCTCGACCGGCCAACGCTGCACCGCTACCTCCCGCGCCATCATCATCGACAGCGTGGCCGATGAGTTCGTGCGCAAACTGGTGGCTCGCACCAAAGACTATCAGGCCGGACGCGATCTGGGACCGGTGGTGGACACCGCCCAGCTGCGAGAAGTACTGGAAGCCATCGAGCAAGCCAAGAAGGACGGCGCCAAATGCCTGAGCGGCGGCAAACGCGCCGACGACGGCGACCTGACCAAAGGGTTCTACGTGGAGCCAACCTTGTTTGACCACGTCGACCCCAAATCGCACCTGGCCCTGGAAGAAGTCTTCGGACCGGTGCTAGCCATTTTGCGCGTCAAGGATCTGGACGAAGCCCTGGAGGTGGCCAACAGCGTGCGCTACGGCCTCTCCTCTTCGATTTACTCGAAGGACTCCAACCGCATCTTCAAATTCCTGGACCGCATCGAAACCGGCATCACCCACGTCAACAGCCCCACCATGGGCGGCGAGGCCCAGTTGCCCTTCGGCGGAGTCAAGGACACGGGGGTCGGAGCGCGTGAACAGGGCGCAGTGGCCATCGACTTCTTCACCGAACTGAAAACGGTCTACATCGACTACACCGGCCAGAAGCGTGACAGCAAAATCTATTAATGCATAGATACCCGCTGGGCCTGCGGGTGTGGCTGGCTCAGGTCTTGGGTTCTTTGCTGTTGTGCGCGGGCGTGTTGTTCGGTCCTGCCGACAATCTCGCCCGCGCTCTGGCGGTGGGCGCCTGTGCCAGCAGCCTGGCCAGCGCCACCGCCGGGTTTCGCTATCCCGGTTGGCCCTGGTTCAGCGCCGGCCTGGCCTGCAGTCTGGCAGGCCTGCTTCGTCAACACTACCAACTGGACGACTGGCCCTGGCAACTCAGCCTGGCCACCAGCTCGCTGGTGGCCTACGTGGTGGTCTGGCCTATCGCCCAGGGAACTCTTATCCACGTCTTCAACGTGGAGACTCAGGACTATGAGAGCCCCCCGGGCAGCAGCCAGAGTTCTTTTTTGAGCGGCCTGAACGTCACTCTCTACAGCGCTATCGCCACACCGGTGCTGATGCTGCTGCTCGGAACTTCGGCCTTCTGGTTTGCCGGACTGGGCTGGCTTTTTCTGGCCATCTGGCTAACGCACGCCTACCCTGGGACTCGCCCCGAGTGGAACCTGTTAGGCAACCTGAGCGGCCTGGCTCTCCTTTCCAACCTTTCGGGCACCCCATTGCTTCCGCTGGCCCAGCCTTGCTTGCTCACCCTCGACAGTTTCTGGCTGGTCGGCCAGACGGCCGTCTGGACCAGTCTGGGAGTGTGGTGTGCCCACTGGCACCACGGATATTTGCAGAGCGCACGAGCCCAGCAAATTTGACAGGTGGCCCGACCAAGTTTACGATGCAACCGTGAAACGACCCCCTCCAGCGCGCAGTGATACCGAGCTTTGCCTCAGTCCCGCCATGGAAGATTACTTGAAGTCTATCTTCCGCCTGGAAGAACGCCAGCAACGGGTCACCACTCAGGCTCTGGCCGAGCGCCTGGAAGTCGCCCCCGCTTCGGTCACCAGCATGGTCAAACGCCTGGCCGAGCGCGGCCTGCTCACCCACGAGCGCTATCACGGAGTGGAACTCACCGAGTCGGGCCGCAGAGTGGCCCAGGAAATGATTCGCCATCACCGTCTGTTGGAACTTTACCTCACCCAGGCCCTGGGATTCGACCAGGACCAGGTTCACGCCGAGGCCGAGCGTTTGGAACACTTCATCTCCGAGCAGTTCGAAGATCGCATCGATCAGATTCTCGGACGCCCGACCTGTGATCCGCATGGCTCCCCCATCCCAAGCCGTCCCGGCCAGGCGCCTGTCGGCGAAGAGGGCGAACTCGCCTGCCTGGAACTCTTTCAGCCGGGCCGAGTTCTGCAGGCCCCAGCTTGCCTTCAGGAGATCGGCATCGTGCCGGGAGCGAAAGTTACCGTCTTAGGAAAGCCCCAGGGAGCCAAAGTCCATTTGCGCCTGGAACAGGAAGAACTGCTGCTCGAGGTCGCCCGCTGCCGGGAAGTCCTGGTCAAGCGCGATTAGCCTCCGTGGCGCGCTGCGCCTTCAATGATAATCAAACTTTAGGCGCGCCACTACGTTGGTCCCTAACCCGCGTTCGGGTCCGTATGGAGACTTACGGCTCACAGGTTCGCCTTAAAGTCTCCGCTTCGCTCCCCTGAACACGGGGTTCGATACTAGCCTCCGCCGTGCGTCGCACGGTCAATGATCATCGGACTCTAGGGACGCACGGCTCCGTGGGTCCCTAACCCGCGTTCGGTCCGCTCCGCTCCCCTGAACACGGGGTTCGAGACTAGTCGCCCGCCCACTTCGTGGCCACCATGATGATCAACCCTGTTGCAGTTATTGGTGGGCGGAATTCGGTCAAAAACATCGAACCTGAACGGTGCCAGGAAAAGGTCGTGCAAGCAATTGG
>JAFKGI010000027.1 GCA_017307785.1 Vulcanimicrobiota bacterium
AGAAGAAGCGCCTCCTCTCGCTGCTGCTGGGTGTAAACTCGATTGGGTTTGCTTCGCACGGAACATCCTCCAGGTGGCCCTATCCCCTGAAAACTGTCCGGAGATTACGGGCTAATTTTGGATGTTCAATGTAAGATAATCGCAAGTAGGGCGCCCGGTCAACATCGCTAGAAGGGAAGATGTCGTAATCGTCTTCCGGTCGCGGACGACCACCGCTTGGAGTCAGATCGACGATCCCGATACCCTCGAGATCCCAACCAAAGGATCGAATGTTGTCACCGACGTCTCCCGTAGGCTCGGAAAGAGTGATGTAGACCCCTTTCTCCTGGCCTCTGCCGGCCAACAACCACTCAAGACTGAGGATAGTCTTCCCCGTCCCCCCGCTGCCAGCCAATAGGTACGAGCGCCCGCGCAGCAGGCCTCCACCTACGATGTAGTCCAGGCCCTGAATTCCTAAGGATACTCGTTCCATAACGACAGGTGGCTCTTTCAAAGAAGATGGCTTACGATAGCGCCGAGATACGTCAGCGACAAGGGACTCTCGTATGGGGTCCTCGCGGGACAGTGAACTGTACCGACTTTTCTGGAGGCTCCTACCATGAGAGGATAGGATCCATGAAGAAGAAACACGGACATTACTCCCCCGAGCTCAAAGAGCGCGCGGTTCGCATGGTCAAAGAGCTGCACGCTGCTCAAGGTGGCTCTGAGTGGACGGCCATTCAGTCAATATCTGAGAAGCTAGGCTGCAAGGATGATACCCTGCGTCGTTGGGTTAGAGGCGAACAGATGGGTCGGCCCGCGCCCGAGCCCACGCCTACGAATGCCACCGATGAACAAAAGAGGATTAGCGAACTGGAGCGTGAGAATCGCCAACTTCGCCAAGCCAATGAAATTCTACGGAAGGCATCAGCGTATTTTGCCCAGGCGGAGCTCGACCGCCGGTTTCAGTAGTCGTTGACTTTATCGATGAGCATCGACAGGTCTATGGGGTCGAGCCGATTTGCAGAGAACTGCAATTCGCCCCGTCAACGTATTATTTCATCAGGTCTAGACGCCAGCAAACTAAGCTACTGCCCATCAGACAGCTAGTAGAAGAGGCTCTGAAGCCCCTGATACTGCGCATTTGGAAAGAAAACAGATGCGTCTACGGTGCCCGCAAAGTCTGGCACCAGTTGCTGAGAGACGGTGTGCCGGTAGCTCGCTGCACGGTCCAGCGATTGATGCGTCGAATGAACTTGCGCGGCGTCATTCGGGGGAAAAAGATACGAACCACGATTCGAGATAAGGCGCAAGATTGCCCACTGGACTTCGTCAAAAGGAAGTTTGGTGCAAGAAAGCCCAATGAACTCTGGGTTTCCGACTTTACCTACGTGTCGACCTGGCAGGGTTTCGCTTACGTGGCCTTCATCACCGACGCATACGCCAGGCGCATCGTAGGTTGGCGAGTTTCTAGAAGTCCCAACACTGACTTTGTTCTCGACGCACTGCAACAGGCGCTCCACGAGCGGCGCCCGGTAGGAGATAAGAAGCTCGTTCACCACTCTGACCGTGGCTCGCAATATCTGGCTATCCGCTACTCCGAGAGGTTGGTGGAGGCAGGCATACAGGCGTCAGTGGGCAGTGTGGGGGACTCCTACGACAACGCCCTCGCTGAAACAATAAACGGACTCTACAAAGCGGAGGTAATCCATCGTCAAACTTGGAAAACGATCGAGGAAGTTGAGCTGTCTACCCTGGACTGGGTGGACTGGTTTAACAACCGCCGACTTCTAGCACCGCTTGGTTACGTGCCACCGGCCGAAGCTGAGTCGACCTACTACAAGCAGGCGGCCACGCAGAAATAGCGTGACCCTCGCTTACTGAGTCTCCAAGATTTCCGGTACAGTTCAATCGCTCGCCAGCCGGGTGGGTCTAGACCCGAACGGACTTCGTGACGCTAGGAGCCCAATGATATCCTACCGCTAAAGACTGGCGTATTCGTTCGTTGCTTCGCCCTGCCCCACTGGTCTTTGCCCACCCGATACGGGGAGCACCGCGGTTTCAACCAAATGAAGAACAAAGGGGTATCGAGGCGCCGGGGGGGTGGGGTGCCTCGATACCCGGCGTCGATTGTCTCGCCATCTAGCTAGAAAATCCAGGTAGCAACGTACTACGGCTGTCACTACAAACAAAACCCCATCCGCCCGCGCCAGGATTATAGAGCGCTCATAACAATCGTGCCAGGCGGTTGTTTACGACACTTTACATCGCCCAAGTCAAGAGATGACCGCTCACGAATACGACCCGTCGTGGTTCTGGTCCGATTGGATATAGCTTACGCGACGTAGAAGAACAAGAAGTCGGTCGACGATTTCTTGGAAGCCGGCTGCCGCCCCGCGATTCAGCGTTGCTATCTCACTGTTATGGCTTCGCTCCGCCGTCCATATGCAGTAGTCTCGGTGCCAACTCAAGTCGGCCAAGAGCTCCTCTAACTCACGCTTCATCACATAAGTATAAGCCTTAGCGAACGTCTCGGCCAGCAGGAAAGACCTCCAAGAAGATTCCAGCTAGCTGCTCCGGCATCCGCGTGTTCGAGCTGCGCCCGCCCTTGATAAGGGTTGCCAACTGGGCAACAGCCGGTCACGGGCCTGGGTGACGCCGAGTAACTGGCAGATAATGACTTGGATACCGAGCGGAATGTGAGCCGATGGTCTACCCTCAAACTATGGAATCACAGAACCAGAGACTCTTCCCACCCCTGTTGCTGACATTGTTGCTGGTTAGTTTTGTCTGCCTGATATCCCGCTCTCCCGTTGTCGCGCGGTCCGACCTGGGGCTCGCCCACGAGCTGACCTATCCCTCCCTTTACGGATTTTGTCAGCCTTCCGTTTTCCGATAGAGATTTGGCCTTCCACCCACTGGGATAGCGTCCATAGTCGCAAGGCGGTCGATCAAGCTCCGCTTGAGTTCTGATGACCTACGCTGAAAATTCGACAGTTCAACCACCTCCATCACCGCAACCTCAGGTAGGCTGGCGAGGAAGCAGATCGCTCTGTCCAATTCTCTCGAAAGGTCGATCTCTTGTTCACACTGCTCCTGTATTACCTTTGCGACTGTATCCGTCGTTCGCCCCATTCTTACGGCGATCGCCTCCACAGGTTCCCCGCTAACGTGCGCATCTATAATCATGTCGCGGTGTTCTGAAGACAGTCGTCCGCGATGAATTGCAGGTTGGTTTGTCATGCTCGTAACATCCCACGGCTTGGGGGCGAAGCAAAGCGACATCCATACCAACCAGCCGCGCGAAAGGAGACCCGCCAAAAAATCTGCGGTTTGCCCGGACGCGAACACTCTGATACCGATATTGCCGGGCGGCCCCCACTTCCCCTGATGTACGCAAGGTTTAACTTTTACCAAAGACATTTATCCCGGCTTTCTTCCAGGAGGGCCCTGGGCCCGGATCGAAGCCGCCGCCTATGAGTGAAAAACGTGTCGTCATCATCACCGGAGCCTCGCGCGGACTGGGCGCGGCTACGGCCCACTGGCTGGCCAAGAAGTCGGTCAAACTGCTCCTCAACGCCCGCAACGTCGAGTTGCTCGAGAAAGTGCGCGAGGAATGCCAGAAGCTCGGCTCGGAAGTCGTGACCGTGCCGGGAGACGTGGGTGAACTGGAAGTCTGTCAAAAGATCGTCAGCGCCGCCAGCGACAAGTGGGGACGCATCGACGCCGTCATCAACAACGCGGCCCTCATCGACCCCATCGGCATCTACACCAACGTGGATATGGAAGCCTGGTCGCGGGCCATGCAGATCAACCTGGTGGCTCCGCTCTATCTGGCTCGCCTGGCTTCGCCCTGGCTGCTCGAGAGCAAAGGCAAAGTCGTCAACGTCAGCACCGGTGCCGCCGTGCATCCGCTGGCCGCCTGGTCGGCCTATTGCGCCAGCAAAGCCGGCCTGCATCACCTGACCCGTTGTATGGCCGTGGAGCAACCGCGCATTATCGCCGTCTCGCTGCGCCCGGGCGTCATCGACACCGCCATGCAGGACCAGATTCGCAAAGACGGCCCGGGCCATATGCCCCCTGACATGATGCAGTATTTCCAGCAGCTCAAAGAAACCAACCGGCTCGAGCCCCCGGAAGTCCCGGCCAAGTCCATGGCCTGGTTGGCTCTCTACTGCCCGCCCGAATGGAACGGCGAGATGATCGAATACACCGATCCCCGCGTCGTCAAAGAATCAGCCGCCGTCTTCGGAGACTAGCGCCGCAGGCGCTGTCGTTCTTCGGGTTGTGGAGCCGAGTGACCCAGGTGACCCCTGCGCGCGAAGTGGAGGGGCTTCGCCCCGACCGAAGCGCTGGTTGGGGTCACTCGGCGACTAAGTTCAGGCGCACCAGCTGGCGCAGCCCTTCATCGAAGTGCTGCTCCGTGCCCGGCTGCAGCTCGATCCAGGCGTGCCCCAGGAAGGTCTCCAGGCTGCCGCGCACGGCCCGCACCCGGAAGTTCTCTTGAAAGTGCTTCTGGATGGATTTGGCCAGTGCGCGGTCGGGCACGTCCAGCTGGACGCTGCCGTTCTCGTAGTGCAACTCGCCTGAGGGGAACTCGTCGCGCTTGCGGCCTTCCTTGGTGTTGCGCAGGCGGTAGACGATCATTTCAGCAGATACTCGATGTAGTCGTAGATGGAGCGGTCGAAGTCGTGCAGGTCCGAACGGGTCCAGAGCGGCTCGAAGCAGTCGTTTTCGGCCAGATAGGACTCGACCGCCTGTGCGAAATAATGGGGCGGCGAGTTGGAAGACATCAGGTCGCCAAAACGATGGCCTCCTTCCAGACACACCTGATAACTGGCGCGCACGGCGGCTGACTTGGAGCTGGCGAAGTTCTCGCCACCCATGGCGTGATCCCAGAGATGGGCAAAGTAGTAAAAGACCGGGTGAAAGCCGTGAGGCGCCTGGCTGACACAGGCGTCCTCCACCAGGCAAATGCGCGACTGGGGCAGATAGGCCGCGCCTTGCAAATCGGTGTGGCCGCAGTTGGCCAGCTCGGGATGCGCCAGCAAGGGCTCTCCGGGGGGCAGCAGATAAACCTTGGCGTGCACTTCGGTGCACTGCTGCAGCACCCGCCGCCCGAAGCGTGAGAGCAGTCCGTTCAGCTTGCGAAAACCTGGCTGGGCGGGGTCCCCCACCACCAGGCGCTCGAGGAGAATCGAGACTTCCTCGGGCAGAACTTCTTCGGCGAGCGGCGCTTCTTCAGGGACCGCCTCTTCGGCAGCCTCGGGATCCCAATGGGCCTCCTCGGCGATCAGAAAGCCACTGGAAAAGTCCAGCAGACTGCCCAGAGACGACTTGGCGCCGGGCGGGGCCTGAGGGGCGCTGGCCGGAGCGGAGGTCGTGGGAGCTGCCTGGACCTTTTCGGCTGCGGTGGCCTCGCTGGCGGAGGTGGGCGGGGTGACCGGTGCCCGCGCGGGGGCCGGCTCGGGTTGGGCGGCGGCCGCGGGTTCTTGCGTCCGAGAGGCCTCGCCGCCGACCGCGGCGGAAGTGGTTGGAGGCGGGGTCAGCGCGGTTCCCTCCACCGCAGCCTCTTCCTCGTCTTCGACGAATCCCTCGATTTCGGTTTCTTCCTGATTGGGAGCGGTCTCGTCTTCCGGTTCAGCCTCTTCTTCGTCTCCCTCGCCCCCTTCTGGGGACGACTCTTCTTCCGGTTTGTCCTCGGCTTCCAGCTGCTCTCTCCACATTTGAGCGAACTGGTTGGCGCCGCGACCTCCATAGTCGTCCGGGTCCATATCGCCGAGCATGTCCTCGGACATGGCGCTGGAATCGGTGGACATGGCCGACTTGTCCACTTCGCCGGCGCGTTCGGCGCGGGCCTTGGCCTCTTTGGTGCGCGCGGAACTCAGAGTGTCACTGGTCTTTTGAGTGAACTCGCTGACTCGCGTTTGGTTGACCTGAATGTAAATCGGATCCACGTCTCGCTAAGGTTCTTCCTTGGTTCAAGAACAGCCTGTCAGGGAAAGGTTCAGGAGTTTTTGAGCGGCTCGGCCTAGACTAGGGCCATGCAGATCAGCCAGCTTTCCCCCCTCCGTCAGCAGACCACCGCCCGGACCGCCAAACCTTCGGAAAAAATCGAGGCTCCGGTTCTCCCGAGCGACCAGGTCGAAATCTCGGCCCAGGACAAAGGCCCCTCCAGGAAATGGGTGGGAGCTCTGGCCCTGGGCGGAATGTCGGTGGCCTGTATGCTGTTGTCCGGCTGTGGCACGCGCCTCAGTCCCGAACAACTGGGGGCCAAATTGCCGGTGCAAACCCCGGCTCAGGATGCTCAGCAGGCTCTGCGCTTCGAAGTGATTCCCAACGCCATGGGCAAGGTCGACATCATTCGCCAGACTCACACCGAGACCAGAACCGATTCGGACGGCGATACGCACAGCGAGACCGTCAACGACGATCTCCAGCCGGTGGGCGTCTACCTGGGCAACGGACTCTACCTGGACGCCGGCTTGAACGTCAGCCTGGTGCCCGATCGCGTGCTGCACCAGCCGATCATTCCTCAGGATTTCAGTCAACTGAAGATTCAGGGCCAGTTCGGCTCCTGGAGTCGCACTAACGTGACCCAGAGCGGCAATCAGGTGAGCATCAAGTCCCCTCTTTCGTTCACCAATACCGTCACCCGCGACTCCGAGAACAAGACCACTCTGCAGCTCGGCACCTTCAGTCCCTTCCAGAAGTTCAACCGCATCGAGATTACCCGCGACGGCAACAAGACGGTCATCCAGGGCTGGGCTCCCAAAGGCCTGACGGCCCTGAGCCGCGTGGAAATCACCCAGGAAGGCAACGTCACCAAGGTTCATCCTTGGGGTCCTGGCGGTCTGGTGGACACCAAGATCACTCGCGAGGCCGACAAGATTACCGTGCAGCGTTTCGGCGGCAGCCTGGGGCGCACCAACGTCGAGCTCAATCCCAACGGGGAACAGAAGATCAGCGAACCCTGGGGCATCGGCTCCCAGACCATCGCCCGTGGCGAAAACGGAATGAATTTGTCGGAACGCGGTCTGGGCACCACTCACAGCAGCATTCTCCAACAGGGAAATGATTTTCTGGTGCGTGAACCCGGCATCATGAGCACGACCACGATTACCATGCAAAAATAAAAGGGGTCGCCCACAGACGTAGAATTCTCCTGAATGGCGAAATTTGACGATCTGTTGGAGCACCGGCACCGGCTCAAAGTCGGCCTGGCGCTCGCCCCCTTTCTCGGTCTGGCCAGTTGGGCTCTGATGCTGGGGAGCGAGATCGGAGACCCGTTGCGCTTCGACCTGTGGCAAAATCCAGCCAGCTGGGTCTCCCTTTCGCCCTTTGTGCTCGGCTGGTTTGGCCTGCTGTATCGGTTCGTTCCCTTTCAGAATGCCAACATCGGATCGGCCGCTCAGGGCGACAAGCCGCGACTGTGGCGCCAGGGCAATCCAGCGATTCGCCAGCCCTCGAGCATGGGCGCCTGGTTGATGGCCCTCTTTCTGTTCAGCGTGATGGGCTGCGTGGGACTGGCCGCTACCGGCGAGAATCTGACCATGGCCGCTTTGCCGATGATGTACATTTCGCTGGGCCTCATCTTTGCCATGGTCATGTCACTGGCCCGTTGGATCGAGCTGGACGTGGATAGTCTGCGCATCATCCGCCACCGAGTCTGCTTCGGTCTCCAGACCAGCGAAGTGCAGCCGGAAAAAGAAGCCGTGCGTGCTCTGGGCGTGTGTCGCAGCAGCTACGGCGGCCCTTACAAGATTTTCGCCTTCTGCAAAGACGGCAGTGTCTTCCCACTTTCTCAGGAGCAGGTGGATGGAAAGCAGATCACTTTTGAGTCGGAGCGATTGGCGGATCAGTTGATGGTGCCGCTGCTGCGCGATATGGAGAACCAGTCTCCCGAGACGGTGGCACGCCACGTGCGCTCCCTGAGCGACGACAAGCTGCCGGTTCGCCAGGACTGGAAAGAAGTCTCCGTTCCTGCCGGAGTGCAGGAGCATCGCTCCATCTACCCCCCTATCGACTGAATGTCGGGAGCAACCGAGCTAGAGCGCTACCTGGAGGGTCTGCAAACCGAGGGGAACCTGCAGTCCCGCGGCCAGTTCACTCTGGACTTTCACAAGGCCCTGGAAAAACTCAGCGGCATGGCTCGCCAGAACGTCCATCGTTGGGTCTTTTTCGCAGTGCAGGCGGCCGTCGGCTTCGGGGCCTCGGAGATGCGCATCAGCGCCAGCGCTCAGGCTATGTCCTTGTGTTTTTGGGTCGACCACGACTGCCCCACCTTGCTGGACGGCTACTCGTTTCAAGGGGTGGAAGAAAAGCCGGATTTGCGTGGCGACCTGGCCGCCGCCCAGAACTTGCGCCAGGCCTTGCTCTGGGGTCGGGCTCTGAATCCCGGTAGCTTCGCCATGATGGTGGAGGGCGATCATCCCGGCTATGTGCTCAACGCCACCGAAAACGGCATGGAATATAAAGACTTGCCCAAGAAGCCGGGGACGCGCACCGCCTGTGCCCTGGTTCTCAATCCCGGCAAGGCCTATTTGGGACTGAACTGGGCGGCCGCGTTGCAGGCGGAGGCCGTCTACCGTTTGAGTTTTTGCCCTGTTCCATTGCACATGGACGGCCTGGAGTTGAGTCTGGGCGAGAGCAGCTCGCTGATGAAGAACAAGCGGCGTCGCGAAGGCAACGTCAAGCTCTGGGAACGCTATCTCTTCACCACCGATACCGAGGGAGCCTCGCTGGCGGTGGCGCATCCCAAGCTGCAGCCGGCCGGTGGTTACTGGGTGGAGGGGCGGCCACCTTTTCTGCGCGAGCGCAGTTGGCAGCCCGTTTCCAAGGTTTACTGGTTGGATTTTGCCGGCGCCGGTGCGGAGAATGCCTCGCTGGCCGAGACTCCTGCCCAGGGCGTGCCCGTGGCCGAGTGGCTCGAGCCGGGCAGCCAGGAGCCGAAGCGGCTCTGGCTGGGCATCGACCCCGCGGTGGAATTGCCCCGCTTCTCCGGCCAGCGCGTGCGCACTCGGGCCCTGATAACGCGCATGCGAGTGGAGGACAACTTCCTGATTCTTTCGCGTCACGGCATGTTGCTCGACCCGCTCAAGCTGGAAGGCCTGCCGGGCCAGGGTTGGGTGGCGGTGGTGGCGTCCAACATGGTCCATACCGATGCTTCCGGACTGGTGGTCGTGCAGGACGAGCGCCTGCGCGCCTTGCAACAGTGGGTCACGGCCGAAATCTACGCCCTGCACGAGCGTATGAGCCGCTATCGGGCCGGCTGATGCCCCGCCGCAGTCTGGCCTATCCCGAACTGATTACGGTGCGGCCCATGCTGGTCGTCGTCTTCACCCGCCAACTCAGCTCGATGCTGACCAACGGCGTGCCCATCGTGCTGGCTCTGGATACCCTGGCCCATCAGCCCGAGGATGAACTTTTCGGCGACATCGTCGATGCTTGCTCCCAGAAAATTCAGAAGGGTGGCAGTTTCTCCGCGGCTACCACCCAGTTTCCCAAAGTCTTTCCCACCATGTTCCAAACGATGGTGCACATTGGCGAACAGACCGGTTCTCTGGACGTAGCGCTGGATCGGTTGGCCCTCTGGCTGGAGCGCGACCAGGGATTGCGCCAGCGTCTGCGCTCGGCCCTGACTTACCCCACCTTCGTCATTCTGCTGGCGGTCATCATGGCGCTGACCATCTTCTACACCATCATGCCGACCTTCGTCAGCATTTTCGCGGACATGCAGAGCGAGCTTCCCTTGCCGACCCAATTGCTGCTGGGCATGACCGAGGCGCTGCGCAGCCCGCCTCAGGTGCTCTGCATGCTGGCGGCGCTGGTGGCCGGCGTCACCGCCTTTCGACGTTGGAAAAACAGCAGTCGAGGTTCGCTGCAGTTCTACCGCCTGTGCAAGCGCATTCCCCTGATCGGCTCGATGCTCATCTACGGAGGCCTGGCGCGTTACTGTTCCGCCATGGAAGCGTTGCTCAATTCGGGAATGAATTTGACTCAGGCCTTGCGTCTGGCCGGCAACGCCTGCGGAGATCCCTTGCTTCGTGAGGATTCCGTGGACCTGGTCAAATCCGTGAGCGAGGGCAATCTGTTGGCCGAGCACCTGGACGGTCGGGACGAGATTTATCCCGGCACACTGCGCAGCATGCTCAGCGTGGGTGAGGAAACCTCCGCTCTTCCCGACATGTATGGCAGAACGGCCGCCTTTTACGAGTTGGAAATGAACTTCAAGGTCGAGGCCTTGGGAGCGGCTCTCGAGCCGCTGATGCTGGCCGTGGTGGCTCTGGTGGTTGCCACCGTGATTTTGTCCATCTTTCTGCCCCTCTATTCTTCGCTGGACAAACTGGGTTAAGGCATGGTAGATTTGTAACCTGTGAGAGCCAAGGGGGGGCGGCGGGGACTGAGTTTGATGGAGACGCTCATCGCGATATTCATCATTACTTTTGCCGTTTTGGAGATGGCCGCGCTTTTTCGCTCGGCCCTGGACGGAGCCAAGCGGGCCAACAAAGTGGCCGTGGCCACCAATCTGGCCAACAAGCGCATGGAAGAAATCGTCTATTGGGCCAGCTACGACAACCATTTCGCCAACTGGGGTCCCATCGACGGAGCCCAGAGTTCCGACTCTCATTACCCCGACTTTGTGGTCAGCAGCGACAGCGAACCGGTGACCCAATTCAGTCCCTGCACCCTGACCGAGGAGCGTTTCCCGGCGGGGCAGCAGCGCACTCTGAGCAAAGCGGCCCGCAACGTCCGGGTGCGCGTCACCTGGCCGCCCAGTGATTCGCGCAACAAGGTGGAAGTCTACACTCTGGTGGGGGCTCCCCCTGTGGTTCTCGATGAAGTCGATATCAATGAGCCGATTCCCAATCCCGTGGGTCCCTTCGGCTCCTCGCTGAACTTGACGGTCTACGGTTTGGACGAAGATGGCAATAAGATTCCCGACCTCTTTTTCGATTGGAGCCTTGCGGCCGGAACCGGGAATGCCGAGCTGCTGCCTTCTCGAGATGGGCGCAGCGCCACCTTGCGCGACCAGGCCTACAATCCCGGTACCGAAACCTACGAGGCGGCCCCGGGCAACGCTACTTTGCGGGTGCGTGCCACCTATATGGGCTTGAGCAAGAATCGCAACCGCCGCATCGAGCTGGCTCCGTGAGGAGAGGTGGGGCAGGCTTTACCCTGCTGGAGGCTCTGGTCAGCCTGGCTCTGATGTCGATCGTGTTGAGCGTGGTGGCCAGTTTGATGCGCGATTCTTCCATTCTGATGCGCCAGGCCAACCTCGATCAACTGGCGGGTGTTCAGGCGGCGCTGGAGGTGGTGGCCGGCGATTTACGCTCCGCCTATCAAATCAATCAGTGTGATAGTGCGGCCGTGGAGCTCACGATGATCGATCCGGGGGACACCGCGCGCATCCCCGACCCGCTGCCCACTCCTCCCGGTTCCTTCCGCATGCACGACGCCGCCGCCAGCTTGACCCGGCGCTACTATATGGCGGGCGAGGAGTTTCGCTGCAAATCCACTTTCTCCGACGGCTCCGAGGAAGAGCTGGAAGTGGCGGGCGGCGTCAACGGTTTCGATGCTCAGAAAGTCCACCCCGGTCTGGTGGAGCTGTCCGCCTCCACTCAGGACAACAATTCCAATCCCGTCAAGGTGGTCAGTCTGCGCACCCTGGTGGTGCTGCACTTGCCTCCGCAGGTGATGCCGTGAGGCGGCGACGAGGCTTTCTTTTGATCCTGGCCCTGTTCATGGTCACCTTCATTTCCATTTTGACTCTGGCTTTTCTCGGGTCAGCCCCGCTGGGCTATCGAACCGCTCTCAACGCGGTTTTTGAGCAGCAAAGCCGCTGGCTGGCTCGGGCCGGTATTGAGGACGCACGGCTCAAATTGGAGCGCGACGCCAACTTCCCGCCACCGCTGGGGGATGAAGGCAAATTCTACACCTACAGTGAAGAATTGCACCCATTGGGGGGCGGCGAAGCGCTGGGCACCTTTGACGTCATCATCGATCAAAGCCTGAAAGAAGCGCCTTATTCTCTGGTGCGCATTACCTCGACCGGGAGATTGGTGCGCCAGAATGAGGAAATTCGCAAGACCGTGCGCGTGGAGTTGGACATCAGCCCCACCGACCGCCGGGCCGGCCACGAAACCGAGGAGAACCCCAACTTTTTCAAGATCGTGAATTGGAACGAGGAGGTTCAGCAGTGACCAGGCTCCGGGGAATGACGCTGGCCGAGCTGATCGTGACCATCAGCATCGTCCTCTTGGGTCTGAGCGCGGTTTTTGTCAATATTCACCATCGCCCCAGCCAGGGAGCCGGCGAACTGGCCCGTCAGGTCGCCAACGAGCTGCGCAACATGCGCAAAGCGGCCATGACTTCCGGCAACCCGCGAGCGTTCTGTATTCCGACCGGCAACGCCACCAGTCCGATTGCCCAGAGCTATTACACCCTGCGCGGACACGGCAAGACCCTGCCGCGGGCGGTTACCGACACCCGTCGCCAATGTCCCGGCACCTATCTCTTCGTCGGGCTCTTCGGCTCCACTCCCGAGACGATTTCCAGCCTGGTGCACTCGTCGCCCAGCTATCCGCCGGTCAGTCCCGCCGAGCCTCCTTTTCAGGCTGCCGTCTGGATGAACCCGGTGGTGCGGGACTTTGCCTTCATCTTTCTGCCGGACGGAAGTCTGGCCACCAACGACCTGCCTCACGATTCCAGAGGGAACAGCTACATCGTGATTGCCGACGGCCTGGATTTCGCCTCGGCCGGTCCTCCGGGCGGAACCGCCACCATGGGTTCCAATCCGCCTCCTTATTTCAAGCTGACGGCGGTCAACAGCTGCTACACCCTCAAGTTAGCTTCCTCGGGCGCCGTCTCTTTGATGCGAGGACTGCCCAGTGCCGATCCGGCCCTGACCGTCGATCCGACGCCGGCGGCCGTTCCCTCGCTGCCACCGGCTCCGCCGCCGACGCTGTCGGGCGTCAACACCGCTCCGGTGGTGGACCGCATCAACGCCAGCCCCCTGGGGAATCCCGCCAATCTGCCCTTTGAAACGACGGTTTCCCCGGATGGAAGAGTCTCGCTGACCATGTTTGCCTACGACAACGACGGCGACGACCTCACCTACAAGTTCACCAGCAGCGCGCTGGACGGCACCCCGCCTGGCAAATTCACCTACCTGACGGCCACGCGCAAGCTCCAATACCCCCGCTATTCGGCCGTCGGTCAGGCGCGTGCCGACTGGGTGCCACCGGCCGACGTTCCGCTGGGAGCCCGCTTCGACCTGAACGCGACCGTGACCGACGAGTCCAACGAATCGGTCACCAGCGGCGGTACCGTGACCGTCTCGGTGCGCGTGCAAGAGGACGGTACCATCGCCTTCGACAGCAACGGGGATATCTGGACCATGCACGGCGACGGCACGCTGCCCGCCAACAAGACGCGGGGTGGCGGCAGCAATAGCTGGCCGGACATCTCTCCGGATGGCAAGCGTATCGTCTTCGTCTCGGACCGGCCGCTGGAATACCGAAATATGATGACCAATACGAACGTGAATTTGAGCGTAAAGCGCATATACACCATGAATCTCGATGGCACCAACGTGGAGGCTCTGACCAACGTGGACGGTAGCACTCCGGCCAAACTGGCGGCCACCAAAGACTCCATCGACGACTGCCCGTGCTGGTCGCCCAACGGTTCCAAGGTGGCTTTCGCGCGCACCAACGGGGCCAGCACCAAGATTCAGATCGTGAACGCGGACGGCAGTTGGCATCGACACGATATAGACGACGGCACCGCTCCCAGTTGGTCTCGCGTCGACCAGCCGGGGAACAAGAACTTGATCTACGAGAAGAGCGGAGTCATCTGGCAGAGCGACCAGGACGGCAACAGCAGCTCTCTCATTCCGGGCCCGAGTGCCTCCAAACCGGTCTGGAGTCCCGACGGCAGCCGCATTCTCTATGTAAAAGGCGGCCTGATGGAGTGCAAAGCGAACGGCAGCGGTCCGATCATCAAGTTCGCCGGCGGCAACGCCCGAGTGGCTTTCAAGCCCAAGGGCACGCACTTCGTGGGGGTCAACGGTGGTGCCCCCGTTCTCTACACCGATCCGGGCCTGGGCTCGGCCGCCTCCTCGACTCCTTTCAACCCGCCGGCTCTGAACGGCACTTTTGGCGGCTCATTGAGCTGGGCTCTGGCTCGCTAGCGTGCCCCAGTTTCGCTTTCGCGTCCTGACCCCGGACGGCCGCGTTCGCAGCGGCCGCTTCACCGGCAATTCGGTGGAGGAAGCTCGCAAGCAGATCGAGGACTCGGGGCTGAACGTCCTCGAGTTGACGCCGGTGGAGAGTGAGGGACCGCTGGCCTCGATTCCTTTGCCGCGTGCCCCTGGTTGGATGGCCCGCATCAGTGGCTACTGGGTAGCCGCGGCACTGCTTTGCGCGGGGCTGGCCTGGGGTATCTGGTCCTGGCGCCAGGCTCGGCTACACCCGCCCCCTCCCGGCCGAGCCCGTGGGGCCCTGGAAATGGCCAATCAGCGGTTTCAAGGGGAATTCCGCCTGCGAGCTTCGGGCGTGCCCCCGCAAGCGGTCGTGGTTGTCCACTTCCCGGAAATTCCTTACCAGGTGACCCACCCCTGGAGTCGTGCTCAAGAGGGTTGCAAGGTCGACTTCCAGGCCGCACGGACCCCTGGATACTGCCTGCTGCGCCTACAGGATGGCGCGAAAGTGCTGGGCGAGACGCGGGTCGAGCCGCTGTTGCCCAGCAACGAAGTTCAGCTCCACATCCGCTGATAGTAGCGTTCCAGTTCCGGGTTGCGGCGTCGCTGTTCGGCCGGGATTCGCCGCAGGGCCACCGCCAGGCCCAGGTTTTCGGCGGAAAGTTTGGCTCCCTTGATGCGGTCGATAAAGCGTCGGAAGGTGACTCGATCCACTTTGTCCTCGGAGCGCGTGGCCGCGGCTACGAAGGCCTGGTTGGCGGCTTCCTTGGCCAGTCGCGCCTGCCACAATTGGTAGCGGTCGATCAGGCGCCGGGCCACTTCGGCGGCCACCACCCGGATGTTGGCCACCTTCAGGTAGTCGGCTTCCAGTTCTTCCCAGGTATCCCAGATGTTGAGGGCGGTCTCGGCATAGAGATGCTGTGAGCGCACGGCCACGAAAAAGTCTTTCAGACAGTTTTCGCGCAGGGCTTGCAGCTCGGCCAGATCCTGGTCGGAGGCCGCTTGTCCCAGCAATCGATGGAGCACCTGACGATACCAGCTGCGCTTCGACTGCGACTCGGTGACACGCTCGATGGATTCGATCAGGTCCTCGACTTCGAAGGGCTTGTAGAGGTAATCGTCCACACGAATCTGGAGAGCGCGCAGCGGAGCCGTTTTGTCCGCGTAGCCGGTGATGACGATGCAGCTCATGTTGGGCTGCCGCTGCTTGAGAGCCTGCAGAACTCCCAGTCCGTCCGTGGGTCCAGCCATGCGGATATCGGAGATGACCAGCTCAAAGTCATATTCTCGGCCCAAGTGCAGAGCCATGGTGGCCGAATCCGCCTGCTTGACCACGTGATCCAGCGATTCCACGGCGTCCACCAGCAGTTCGCGCAAAGTGTTGTCGTCTTCCAAGATCAGGATGTGCATCGTCTACTCGTGGACCTCGGGCAGGCGCACCTCGAAGCAGGCGCCTCCCAGTTCCGAGCGGCGATAGCTGAGTTCTCCCTGATGGTTCTGCATAATTTCTCGGGAGATGGACAGTCCCAGGCCCACACCCTGGCCAATGTCGCGAGTGGTAAAGAAAGGTTCAAAAATGCGCTGCACGTCTTCCTCGTGGACGCCGGGTCCGTTGTCTTCCACCAGCACCCGGCCGGGGTACACGGAAACCCGCACCACGGCCTCGGGCCGGCCGCCCGCCGCCTGGCGAGCATTGCCGAGAAGGTTGACCAGGACCTGCTGAATTTCGCCTCCGTTGGCCAGCACCCAGTATTCGTGATCCGACTCCTGAAATTCCAGCTGGACGTTCTCCAGCAAGAAGGACTGCCCGACCAGTTGAACCGAGTCCTGGGCCACTTCGACCAGGTTGGTCTGGCGTCGTTCTCCATCGCTGTTGCGGGAGTAGTTGAGCAGCTTGGCCACAATCACCCGCATTTGTTCCACCGACTTGGAGGCCAGATCGAGGCGCGCGATGGCTTTGGTGGGATCCTTCTCCAGGTTGCGCCGGGCCAGTCCCAGCGCCACCGAGATGGCCCCCAGCGGAGTATTCAGTTCGTGAGCGACTCCCGCCGCCAGCTGACCGATGGCCGCCAGCTTGCTGTTTTGCAACAGGCCTGCCTGGGTCTGACAGCGCTCCAGAGCGCCCGCGCCCAGCACCAGCCAGAGACGCACGGCTTCGATCTCGGCCGCATCCATGCCGCCCGATTCGAGATAGAACTCCCCGCCCGCAAAAGGATAGGCCTCGCCGGTAGGCTCCCCGATCGAGACCGCCCCGCTGCGAATGGCGCAGGGTCGCCCGGTCCACTGACTGACTCGCTCCACCAGGAGCTCCAGAATTTCGCGGGGAGCGACGGTGGCCGTCAACTGATGGGCACCCTGCAAGAGGGCCTGCAGGCGCTGGAGAGCCACCACCAGCCGCTCCTGAGAACGCATGCGCTCGAACCAGACACCCAGGTAATAGAAGAACACGCCCAGCGTGTGCTGCTGCTCGTGATGGAGCACGAAGGGACCCTGCACGTAAAAAACGCCGCTCTGGGGCAGCCGCCAGGCCGCCTGGGTGGTCGACCCGTTGTTCAAAACCCAGGGCGTTCCCTCGTTCCAAACCTGGCGCAGGCGCATGCCGGTGGCCACCTCGCCGGGGAACTCCCCGCCCGGCAAATAGTGCCACTCTCCTTGGGGAATGCGCTGGCGCAGCGCCAACAAGACCTCAGTCAACGCCTGGGCCTGATTGAGGGGCTTGGCGGCCAGGCCCTCGAGCAGCACGAAGGTGTCGGCCTGGGCGTCCAGGAGCCGCTGCTGTCGCTCCTGTCGCACTTCCGTCTGGTCGTTGATTTGCTCGCGCAGATCCACTCTTTTTTTCTGCTGGCGCAGCACCAGATGCTGGCTGCGGCGCTGCTGCAGCTCCTCGCCTTCGCCGGCGGAGCGCAGCAGGCCAAACAGAGCCGGCCAGAGCAGCAACATCAGCCAGGGGTTGGACTGGCCCAGCATTCCGGCGGCGGGGGCTAACGCCACCACGGCCAGGTGCTCGAGCTTGAGCGACCAGCGCGTGCCGGTCACTCCACTCTGCGGGGCCAGCAGTTGGCCAAGCACCAGGGGCAGGGGGAGTCCGATCAGGAGCAGCACCGGAGCCGCCTGAGTCCAGCCTAGCCGGGACACCGCCCAGGCTCCCAGCAAGGGGGGCAGGACGTCGGCCAGCGCGTCTCGCCAGGCTCCGCGGGGAGAAGCCGGCCAGATCAGACCGCGCAGGGTGACGGCCGTGACCTGGCAGACCAAAACCCATTGCAAGGAGAGCTGAGACAGGCTGGCCAGGGCCACGGTCCAGCAGTTGGCGGCCGAAAAGCTGCCCAGCGCCAGCGGCGCGGCGCGCATTTCCAACAAGAGCAGGCTAAGTAGCGCGAGCAACTGGGGCACGGTCAGGCCGTCAGATTCATCAGAGTGGAATACATGGGCAAATAGATGGAGAGCACGATGCTCCCGACCAAACCGCCCACGCCTAACAGCAGGATGGGCTCCAGGGTCGAGGAGAGCATTTCGATGGTGGTTTCCATTTCTTGTTCGTGAAACTTGCCGACTCGCAGGAACATCTCGGCCAACAGGGCCGATTCTTCGCCGGCTCGCAGCATTTGCAGCATGGCCCCGGAATAAAGTCGCGGCTCCAGCATCAAGGCGTCAGCCAGTCTTTCGCCGCTCTCCAGGCACTTGGTTACGCGCCGCGAGTCGTGCTCGAGCAGCGGGTTGGCGCTGGCCTGACCGGCCATCCTGGCCGTCTTCAACAAAGAGACCCCGGAATGCAGCATGGCGTGGCTGGCCGCGCAGTAGCGGGCCAGGCCGCCGTGGCGCAGAGTGGCGCCGACGGCCGGCAGACGATTGCAGGCCGCATAGATGGCGCGGGCCTGGCGCGGGGAGCGCCAGGCTCGGAGCCAGGCCCGATACAGCAGGGTGCCCCCGACCAGCATCGTGATCCAGAAGGCGGGGGTGCAGACCAGGGCCGTGGTCTGCATGACCAGCCAGGTGGGTAGCGGCAAGGGCACGTTCATTTCCCGAAAGATGCGGGCGAAGGTGGGCAGCACGGTGGTGAAAAGCAGCAAGGTCAAAAGGCAGGCGATGACCAGCACCGTGATGGGGTAGCTGAAAGCGGCCACCAGCTTGCGTTCGACCCGCTCTTCCCGTTCCAACCAGTCGGCCAGCATGCTTAAGGATTCATCCATCCCACCGGTCTCTTCGCCGACCTGGACGGTGTTGACGAAGACATCGCTGAAGACGCGCGGATAGTGGGAAAGGGCGCGGGAGAGCTTCTCGCCGTCACTCACTTCCTGGGCCACCGCTTCCACCACCACCCCGAAATGCGGATACTCGGGTTGGAAACTCAGGGTCTCCAGACCCTTCAGCAGGGGGATTCCGTTGTGCAGCATCACCCCGAGTTGGCGAGCGAAATAGGCCACGATCAAACGGGGGACCCGAGCGGTGCGGGGTGCCTGAATAATCCTCTCGAGTTTGGCCACGAAAGCGGCAATTCTACTCAGGGATCGGGGATCCTGGACCCAGGAGGGTGTGCGTGATTCGAGAATCTTCGAGCCATGTCGGGCCGGGAGCGGGGTTTTTCTCTTATCGAGTTGGTCCTGGCCATGGCGATTCTGTCTTCCCTGGTGATCGCCGGCGTAGCCAGCTTGCGCGGCGCCCAGGTGAAAAAGCAGAGCAAGGCGGCCGCCGAAATTCTGGCAGAGGGTTTCCGCCTGGCCAATTTGCGGGCGCGTTCTCAAGGTTATCCGGTGGGGGTGGGCATTCCCAGCGACATCGGCAAAACGCCGGTGGCGCGTGGTTTCTACAACGTGGCCGGTGAGTTCGGAGCCCCCCATGCGCCGGGCTACGACTTCGGGGCCGAAATTCCCGACGCCATCGTCTTCTCGGGGACCTATGCCGGGCCGAACTGGACGCCGCCGCTGGCCACCCTGTCGCGCGGCAGTCAGTTCAGTTTTGAAGATTGGCAGCCACCCTATCCTTCGGATTCCTATGTGGTCTTTTTGCCCACCGGCGAAGTGGTGGCCAATCACTCCGCCGCCAACGGGGCTTATCGGGTGGTGGTGGGCACTCGCTGCACCTACACCGAACCGGCGCCCGGCCCCGAGCCCTCCCTGCCGCCCGAGGCGACTCTGACCGGTATCAGCGATCCCTACACCATCACCATTTCCACTCAGGGACAGGTGGAAGTCGTGCCCGGTCTGTTGGAAGGCGACCCGCAGCTGGTGCAGTCTTATCAGCGGCTGCCGCGCAGCGAGCGCATCGCTTTCACCCCTTCTCAGTATCGGGGCCCCAATCGTCCTCCCGAGCTGATCGCTCCCAAGGTGGTCATCGACCCCCCGCCGGACCGCAAAGTCATCCCGGTGCTGACCAGCGCCGACCCGGCCATCGCCCTGGCCCCCAGCGGTCAGGTCTCGCTGACCTTTTTTGCCCGCGATCCCGACGGGGACCAGTTGACTTCGGTATGGGAAAGCACGCCCGGCGGCACCTGGACCATTCCCAGCACGCGCATGCGTTGGAGTTACGCCCGGGCGGCCTGGTATCGCACGGCCATCTGGAAACCCCCGGCCAACGCGCTGCCCAACAGCCGATTCCGGCTCTATTGTCACATCCAGGACGGTCGCGGTCTGGAGGTCGTTCCCTCGGCATCCACCACGCTGGGCTATCCTGGCGCGACCGCCGACGGCATCGACGTGACCATTATTCCCACCCTGCGTCTGGCCTACAAGGACGCCGGAGGTGGCCTCTCGGCTGCCAATTTCGATGGCTCCGCCACCACCTCCATTCTCAGCAGCAACAAGCTGAAGGCGGGCGACCCGTCACGGATGAGCTGGTCGCGCGGCCAACACGGACTGCTCTATCAAAATGGCTCCAAGCCTCGCTTTATAGGCGCCCTCAACGGCGAAGACCCCCAGCAGATCGGCAACGATACGGCTTTCTCCGGTAGCTTGAACGGACTGGTGACCCAGGGCACTCGTCTCTACGGATTGGTGGACAGCAGCGGGACCCAGAAGGTCCAGTCCTTACCCGCCCCGCCGGTGGGCGGAGATCTGGTGGTCCGAAATGAGGTCACCATCCCGGGGGGAACCGGCTCACTCGACGGGCTGGTGGCCAGCGATGCCGAGCATACGCTGATTTCCACGGATGGAGCCGGCAAGTTTGTCTTTGTTTTCCTCAACGATCCGGTGACCTGTTCGGTGACTTCGGGACCGGCCATGAAATCTTTGATGGTCAGTCCGGATTCCAAATCGGTCTACGGGCTGGCGGCCGATGGCAGCATTCAGTCTTGTCCGTTGACTCTGGACGGAAACGGCAGTTCGGCGGCGCTGGGGACCGCCACCCAGGTGCTGGGACCAGGCTGCTTGCTGCCCAGTCTCTCACCGGACGGCACCTTTCTGGTCTACAAGGACGGCACCGGCCAGGCTCAGCTGTTCAATTTGACCAATCAGAGTTCCGTGCCGCTCAGCGTCTCAGGCTACAGCGACATGGTTTGGAGCGAGGAGTGAGGTCTCGGGGGCTTTCGATGCTGGAGGCCATTGTGGCCATCTTTCTCTTGACCGGTGGCTCTTTAGCCTGCTTTACCCTGCTGATTCAGGCCTTCCGCTATCAGACCCACTCCCAGCAGGTCTCGGATGCCACCATCGCCGGCGAGCAAATGATGGAAACCTTGCGCGCCTGGGCCCAGGCTCCGGCCAACTTCGAGACCAGTCTCGATATCTACAACGACCAGGACCTGGCCTCGCTCAATCCGCCCGGCTTTCTCTGCCACACCCGGGTTTCGGAACTCCAGACGTCCGATCCGTTGTTGGCCGGCTGCTTTCGCATGGTGACGCTGGAGGTTCGTGGCTCGGGTCGGCCTTTGACCCGCCTCACGGGGATGTTGGCCTCACCCTTGCGCGAGCCGGACAAGATCAAGGTTTACCCCGAGACGGAAGTGGCCCTGAATCCGCGCAAGCAGGCCGAATTTTACGCTTATCTGTTGGACGTTAACGGCAAGCCCATTCCGGGAGTCAGCTTCGATTGGTCGGTGCAGTCGGAGGGGCCACCGGAGACGCCGGGACAGGCCACCGTCGACCCGCTGCCGGTCAATCGGGCCGTCTTGACGCACGTGATCTACGGGCCCACTCCCCCCGACCCCAATCTGCAGGTGGTGCCGGGAAAATTGCGTCTGCGGGCCACCTGTCGCTACCGCGCCGAACGATTTGAAGGTGAGTCGGCCGTGCTGGAGATGAAGGGCCCATGAGCAAAGTTCGCGGCATGACGCTGCTGGAAAGCATGGTCAGCCTGAGTCTGTTCATGATGATCATGGTGCTGATGGCTAATTTGATGAGCGCCGCCGCCAGCGCCGAGAAGTTCCTGGGTCAGAAAGACCGCGTCCAGGAAGTGGCCATCTCTTGTCTCTATCGCATGGGCTACGAAGCTCGCGAAGCCTGCGAATGGCTGGAGCCCGCCAGTGGCAGCTCCTCTGTGCTGCGTTTCCGCAAGCCCGACTGGCAACAAGAAAGCACGGAATTTGTGGTCGCTCCCACCCCCTTTCCGGCCGATTGGGAGGAAGACGAACCGAGTCGCCGGGCCACGGTGGAATATGCTCTGCAAGGCCCTCAACTGGTGCGCACTTTAAAGGTCGGCACGGAAAGCTGGGCCACTCCACTGCTGCGCGATTGTCAGCTCCTAGAAGCCACTCGTCGCGGTGGGCAGCTGACCTTGAGCCTGACCATCCTGGCCAGCGGTCAGGCCCGGCGCAATTCTCTAACCTTCAGTTTGCCGGCCGAAGCCTGGAGGGTCCGATGAAGCGTGGCTTCATCGTGCCGGCGCTGCTGGTGGTGTCGATCTTTATGGTTCTGTGCGTGGGCATGCTCAGCCGCCAGCCGATGCGCAATCTGGGGGCCCTGCAAACTCATTACCAGGTCCAGGCCCGACAGATGGCCCTGGCCGGCATGGAAGAAATCCGCCTGCGCCTGGCCGGGGATCTGCATCAGAGCACGGTCGCCAACACCACCTTGTCTCGAGAACTCCCGGAGGCAGGCGGGGGGGAAGCGGTCGGCTCCTACGTGGTCACCCTGGACACCAGCTGGGTCAAGAAGCCCTACTACGTGCTGCGTATTGAAAGCGAAGGTTTCTACGGTTCCGCCACCCGCCCCCGGGCTCGCTACGTGCTGCGTTCTACTCTCAACGGCCGCCAAAAGCTGGAAGACGATAAGCCCAACCCGGATTACCTCACCCTCCTCCGCTGGCAAGAATCCGTGCCCTGACCAGTCGGCACCGATCTTTGCGGCATTCTTGACACAAAGATACTCAAAGCAGGAGTTGCCCGAGGCTTGTTTAAGCCTCGGTTTAACATTCTAGGGAGGCTGAGGTCATGAGGTTGAACAAGCTGGTTACTGGAGCGATTCTGTTTCTCGGGCTCAGCTGCTCGGCGTTGGCGATGCCGGCGCTCTCGGTGATTGATACGTCGCAAACTTCAACGGGAATTGCTGGTAATGTGCGGGGTTGGGAATTTACCACCAACAGCGATATCTCGGTTACCGCCCTGAGCATCTATGATGCAGGCCTGGACGGGCTCGCAGAAGCTCACAACGTGGGTATTTTCAACAGCTCGGGCACTCTGCTGGCTTCGGTGATCATCCCTTCAGGAACCACTGCCGGATTAGTGAACGAATTCCGCTCGGTAGCGATCTCTCCCCTCACCCTGCTGGCGGGGCAGACCTTCCGAATCGCCGCTACTTACAACATTGTTGGAGACCCCTACCTGAACGGTTCCGGCAGCAGCTTCTTGGCCGACCCCGCCATTACTTACGTTACCAGTTATACCGAAACCTCCAGCACCCTCACTTATCCCACTGTAAACCCCGGCAATGCTCGGATCGGCCCGAATTTTGAGTTTAATCTGCTGGCCGTTGGTGCTCCGGAAATCAATGGGCTTTGCCTGGCCGGAATGATGAGTTCCATGGTGCTACTTGGTCTGGTCGAAAGACGTCGCCGACCGGACTAGCCGGCACAGTCCGACTGCAAAAGAAAGAGGCCAGCTCGGCATCGAGCTAGCCTCTTTCTTTGGTTTCTCCCTCTCCCCTAGGCGGCTTTTTCTTCGCCCTTGGGAGCTTCGGGTTTGGGAGCGTGGGCGGCCACGAATTCGGCCTGGTTGCCCTTGGTGGCCAGAGCCTTGGTGAGGGCTTCGTCGGGGTCGATCATGCCGGCGCCCTGGGAGTTCGGGCCCCATTTGCCGGGCAGTTTGTCGGCGGTGCTGGTGAGGATGTCCCGCACCTGCTCGGGCGAGAGGTCGGGATTGGCTTCCAGCATCGAAGCCACCAGGCCGGCGGCGATGGGGGTGGCCATCGAGGTGCCGGGCAGAGCCTGATAGGCCTTGCTCTTGTGGATTTCGGTGCGGGTGGTGGCGCTCAGCAGGCGGTTGAACTCGGCCTGAGCCGTGTTCTCGTCTTCCTTGAAAGCGGCGATGCTGCGCGCGCCCAAGCCCATCGCCTGGAAGGTTTCCTTGGGCAGGCCGGCCAGCGTCTCGAAGGGCAGCTTGTCCAGGCCCAGCAGCGCTTTGTGGAGCACCGCGTTGCCCATGCCGCTCTTGTATTTGTCGGTGGTGGGAGAGAGAGCGGCGAAGATGTGCTCACCGGGGGCGACCACGTCCGGCTTGTGACGGCCGTCCTTGGTGGGACCGCGGCTGGAGAAATCGGCCATGGTGTCGTCGCTCGGATCCGGGGTGTCCATGTCGTCGGCGGCGCCTACGGTGATGGCGTCCGGGCTGTTGCCGGGGGAGCCGACCGTCTTGCGATTGGGACCTTCGTTGCCGGCCGCGGCCAGAACCACCAGGCCAGCGTCGTGAGCGGCTTTGACGGCCTGGTTGATGGGGTCGTTTTCCCAGTCCTTGGAGGAGGGGCCGCCCAGCGACATGTTGATGACGCGGATGCCCAGCTCGTCCTTGTTTTCAATGCACCACTGGATGCCCTTGATGATGTCGGAGTTGCGTCCGCTGCCGGCGCCCGAGAGAACCTTGACGCCGATGATGTTGGCTTCGCTGGCCATGCCCTTGTGGATGCCTTCGCTCATGGTGCCGTCGCCGGCGGCGCAGCCGGAAACGTGGGTGCCGTGGCCGTTGTCGTCATAAGCCATCGGTAGACCCTGCACGAAGTCGACCTGGCCGAGCAGGCGGCCGTCGAAGTCCGGGTGGGGGTGGACGCCGGTGTCGAGCACGGCGATGGTCACGCCTTTGCCCGTGTATTTGCGGGTCAGCTCGGAATCAAAGCGGGGAGCGGTCATCTCGGCCCGGGGGGCCCAAGGGGCGACCGGCTCGGAGGCTTTCTTCTTGTCGGCTTCCGGCTTGGCGGTGAACTCTTCGTCCTCATCTTCGCCCAGCGCGCTGGGGTCGGGGGGGAGGAAGTTCTCGACTTTGTCGGCCACCAGGCGGAAGCCGCGCTTCTGCAGGTCAGAGGCTTGCTTGGGGGAGAGCGAGGCCAGGTAGCCGCCGACCAGGCCCAGGTCTTCGTGAATCTCGGCGCCGCTGGCTTCCATCAGCGACTTGGCGCTGGGGCCATCCGACTTGAACAGCTCGCTGCCCTTGGGGGGCATCACCACATAAGCGTCCCGGCTAATGCTGGCGGAATCACCGGAGGATTCGGTGTTCAGCTTTTTGCTCTGATTGAGGGAGAAGGTGCGAAACAGGTTCTGTGCGGAGTTGGCTTGGATATTCACGGGGTCCGGGTCCTCTTCTCGTCTTTTTGTCTTGACTAAGAGATATGACACCGGTGTGAACTCAATATTTCTAAATTGTTGATTAGCGGCCGGTTGAACCCAATCCGCCCCGGTTTGTGGGCTCTACTTTGCCCTCCACCACTTCCACGTCCCAGACGCGAGCCAGCTTCATCTGGGCCACCCGGTCTCCGGCGGCCACTTCCCAGACCTGGCCGGACGCGTTGTGGACCAGTACCTTCACTTCCTGACGATAGAGATGGTCCACGGTACCAAAGTGGACCTCGATGCCGCGTTTGCCCAGCCCGCTGCGACCGCGAAGCTGAATCTCCCAACCCTCTTCGATTTGCATGAGCCAGCCTGTACCCAGGGCTACCCGTTCCCCGGGTTGAACCTGACAGGCCTCGGTGGCGAACAGATCATAACAGGCGTCGCTGGGATTGGCTTTGCGGGGCGCAACCGCGGCCGGGCTCAACCGTTCTATCACTAAGCGGGTATCGGACATAAACTTAAACATAACCCCTGTCTGCAGGATTCATTCTCACGAGGAGTAAGGCCAATTTCAGCATGGTTCGTACGGTCCACTTCCCCCTTTTCCTGCTGCTGACCGCGGCGGCCTGGGGCCAAACAACGCCCCAACAACTCAACCCGCCGCCTCCTCCAGGAGCTCAACCCGCTCCCAATGGACAGGCCGCGCCCGTGGTGGCTCCGCCGAACTCCGCCGTGCCCCCGCCGGCCGCCACCGTGCCGACGGCCGGATTGCCCGCTCTTTCCTTGCCTGAGGCGGCGCTCACGGCTCTGCGCCATCATCCTGACCTGAAGATCGCCGATGCTCAGATCGACCAGGCTCAGGCCCAGATGCGTATCGCCTCCGGCCCTTTTTATCCCACCATTCGCGGCAGCGTCGGCTTCAGTTACTCGGAAGCCCAGAACGCCGGCGTTAGCGGCCAGAGCGTGGTGCGCACCGGTGGCGTGCGCAACTACAGCACCGGCATCAACGCCAGCCAGTTGATCACCGATTTCGGCAAGACGCAGTCCAGCCTGGACGCGGCCGGCGCCAACAAGGACGCGGCCATCTGGCAGCGCGGCGACGCCGTGCAGACCTTGCTGCTGCGAGTGGCCGAGGGTTATTTCACGGTCCTGCGCACCCATCAGGACGTGGAGATCAACCGCGAAAACGTGCGCAATGCCCAGGTTCAGGTGGGTCGCGCCAAGGGATTTTACGAAGCGGGCACGCGCGCCCGGATCGAAGTGACTCGCGCCGAGTCCGATCTGGCCACCGCTCAGGTCGGTCTGATCGCGGCCGAGAACAGCGAGCAAAAAGCCGTGACCGCTTTCCTGACCGCCCTGGGCACTCCCGACGCCGGTCCGGTCGGCCTGCTCGAAGCCAAGTTGTTGGCCCCCAGCTGGTCGCGCGCCGATTCCGTGAAAAAGGCGGCCGAGACTCGCCCCGACCTGATGGCTGCCTTTGCTCGCGTGGAAGCCGCCGCCGCCCGCGTGCGCAACGCCGAAGCGCAATACTACCCGAGCTTGAGCGCCAGTTATAGCTACGCCTGGGGCGAAGCCTACTTCCCGCCTCAGCCCTACAACTGGAATGTGGGCATGTCGCTGCAAATTCCCATTTTCAACGAGCCGACCCTGGGGGCGGGCGTGCAGTCGGCCGACGCCCAGCGCGTGCAGGCGGAAGGCAATCAGGAGTTGCTGGCACTGCAGATCCAGCAACAGGCCACCGAAGCCTGGCTCAACCTGCAAGAGTCCCGCTCGCGCGCCGAGGCGGCCCTGGTGGCTCTGCGCAGCAATGAGGAAAACTATCGTCTGGCCAGCGAACGCTACAACGTGGGGGTGGGCACCTCGCTGGAAGTCTCCGACGCTCAGCGTCTGCTGATTCAGGCCCGTTCTCAGGAAGTTCAGGCTCGCTTTGATGTGCAGCTTTCCATTGCCCGGCTTTATCGCCAGGCCGGCAGTCTCACCCTGGAAACGCTGCTCCCCGTCAACTAGCTTCAGCTCGAACTCGCAGTGGATTAATCAGATAAGATGGGCTGTTGCCGGCTCGGCTGCGGCTGGGGCCGCCTCAGGAGACGCGACCACAACTGGCCGGCCACCTTGAGAAGGGCCAATCGACCCAGGCCGCGGGCGCGCACGGCCAGAGCCAGGGCCAGCCCGAAGCTGACCAGCAGGTTGACCATGCCGATGAGCGCCACGCCCAGCAGCGAGTAGAGCACTACCGACCAGGCCGGATGCAGGCTCTGCCAGGCGTAGCCCAGATTGGCGGCGGCAAAGGAGACGTGGCGGATATCCAGCGGCAGGCCCAACACCTGCCCGAACGCTCCCAGCATGCCCAGGTAGAACCCCAGGAAGATGTTGCCGGCCAGAGCCCCCGATTCGTGATTGGCGTAGCCTGCCCAGACCTCCACCCGCTTACCGAGCAGGCGGCGCAGCAGCGGACTGTGGCGCAAGCGATCGGCGATGCCGTAGTAAGCGGCGTTGTTGTCCACGTAGCCGGAAAACAGGCCGCTCAGGAACAACCCCACCCCGGCCAGGGCCGCATGGAACAGCGCCGGGCTGTGAATCGGGTCAAGCTCCTCCAACAGGTGAGTAGCCTTTTCGACGCCGGCCGTAGGCACGCCGAACTGGGCATACCACATCCAGCTGATAAGCACGGCCACAGGCAGCGACAGGAGGACATTGCCCAGAATCGCCACCGATTGACTGCGCATGGTATGCACACACTTGTCGGCGATGCCGCGCAGGTCGGGGGTTCCTCGCCCCGACCAGTCTTCCGAAAGGGTAGCCGCCAGAGCAGCCGCCGTCATGGCCGGCTGCTTGGTGGCCACCGTGAATCCCAGCAAGTGGATGAGGACAAATCCCAGAGCGTAGTTCAGCCCGAAGAAGAAGCCCTGCACGAAGAGCGGCAGATGCAGGGCCGCGATCTCGAGTTTGATCATGGCCATGGCGGCCACAATGCCGCCCGCGCCGGCCGCCGATAAGAACAGCTTGAGCAGTTGGGAGCGGTTCTCGGCGATGTAGTGATGACCGGTTTCGCCGGCGTGGTGAGTGACCCGCAAAGCCATCAGACTGAGGTGATGTCGCATCAAATCGCTGACCGAATGACGTCGCGTCTCGCCCAGACACAGATCGATCATAAAACGCCCGCGCTGGCGTTCGTCCAGACGCCCGAGCGCCATGTTGAGCAAGATCCGCAGACGGGCGATGGACTGCTCCGCCGCCACCAGGGTGTAGGTCAACTGCATGCTGGTGCCGTCCCGTCGAGCCCGGCGGCGCACCTTGAGCACGACGTCCTGGCACTGGTTGAGCAACACCTGTAGATGCACGTCGTCGGGATCGCGTTCGAGCATCATACGGTCGATTTCGCGAGCCTGCTCAAGAAACGGGTTGAGCTGCTTATGCAGTTCGGGGGCCTGTCGCAACACCTCGCGGTCCAGGCCCTGGCCGGCCAGCCGATGGGCCACGATGTCCAGCGCCCCAATCACCTCCGCCCGCAGACCCGCCTGCAGCGCGTGGCCCTGAGGCGGAGAAAAGAGGCGCACGGCTCGGGCCACCACCGCTTCGTCCAGGCTTTCCAGCCAGAGGGCATCGCTGGCCCGATCGAAAGCGCGGCGCACTTCATCCTGCAACCAGCCGGGCCGGGGAGCGGGCGGCAACACCTTACCCAGGCAGCGAGTGACCAACGAAGCCAGCAGACTGTGCTCCAGGTGCATGTCGCCTTCCGCCAGCAGCGAGCGCGCGGGATTGCCTTCCAGAAAGGTCCAGAAGGCGTTCTGCATCTGAGCCAACAGGTCTGGAACCGTTTCCAGAGTGGTCAGGAATTGCTCCAGCAGTTGGGTGCCGTCCTGACCGCGCCTCGGCCGCAGCATGCGCACGCAGTGGCGGAGCCACTCGCCGTCGGCGGGCACTCCTTGCAGGGCAAAGGTCTGGGCGAAGTCGTCTACTCTCATAGCCTGAGAGTAGTGGATTCCAACGTCGTTAAGCAGCGACCTTCTTGGCGCGGGGGCCGGTCTCGGGCAAGAAGAAGCCACCCAGGGCCAGCAGACTGGAGGTCAGGCAGAAGAACGCCATGCCCGCGCTATAGGAACCGGTCTTATCGAAGAGATAGCCCACGATCATCGGGGACAGTCCCGAGAGCAGGTAGGCACCGCTGAAGACGATGCCGTTGAGACGAGCCACGAAGGCGGCGTTGGAGCCTTCCAACTCCATCGGGATGGTGAAAAGCGGAGCCACATAGAGGAACAGCGAGAAGCCCAACCCTACGGCACAGGCCATTCGAGCTTCCTGGAAGGGAGCAAAACAAAGACCCAGCGAGCAAACCGGCATCAGCAGACCGGCCGCCAGGATGAGCGGACGGCGCAGGCCCAGTTTGCCGGTGATCCAGCCGCTGAAGATGGCGGTGGGAATGCCCACCAGGTTGAACAAGCTGGTCAGCGCCGAGGCGGCCTTGGCTTCCAATCCGAAGTAGACGCCGAAGTGCTGAGGCAGCGTGCTGTTGAGAGCCAGATAGAGAGCCAGGGGGCCGGTGAAGGCGATAGTGATCAGCCAGGTTTCCTTGCGCGTGGCCACCTCGGCAAAGGAGGCGGTTTCCTTCTTAGCGCCAGCCGGAGCATCGGCCCCGAAGAAGAACCAGAGCACCGCCAGCGCCAGCGATAAGAGTCCGCAACCCACCAGGATGGTGCGCCAGGCATAGCCTTCCTGGAGGGCGGGCACGATTTGAAAGGCGGTGACGATGCCGGTATTGACGGCCACGTTGTTGAAGCCGTTGATCATCGGCAATTTCTCGCGCGGGAAGAGTTGCATCACGATGGGGCCCATCAGGGTCACCACCAGCGCCCCACCTACGCCGAACCAGAAGCGCAGCATCAACATCGTTTTGTAGTCGGGACTGTAAGGCACAATCACGGCCACCGCGCACAGCAGGCTGCCGATCTGCACGCTGCGCTTCAGTCCCAGGCCGGCGACGATGAAGCCGGCCAGGAAGGGAACGAACGACTTAGCCATCGAGACCGAGGAGAAGAGAGCTCCACCCTCGAGTTTGCTGATGTGATAGAAGCTCTCGATATCGCCGCGCAGGGGCGAGAAAGCAAACCAGGAGATGCCAAAGGCAAAGTAGATCAGGAAGAGTAGGGCTTCGACAATCCAGGCTCGCATCGAGGGTTCCTCCAGTGTGTGTCTTCTGTGTATGCTATTTGGGGACGAAGGCATCCTAGGGGAACCGGGTTGCGCACCCGTTGCAGGTTTAAAAGCGGCCGGGAAAACCCGTCGGATTCATGACGGCGCCGGGTGCGGCACCGGGCGTACCGGGCGCGTTGCCGGCGGGCCAGGCGCGGCCAGGGCCGTTGGGCATGCCGTAGGCGCCGCCCCAGTAGGCTCGACCGCCGCCCGACATCTTCTGGGCCTTCTGACCCTCGATAGCAGGCAAGTCGTAGGTGCTGTTACCGGCCGCCGGAGCGGTCGTATTGGACGGCGTCTCGCTATGAATCTCGATCACCGGGAGGCTGACCGGCCGGGTCGGCACCGGCTCCTTCTTGACGGGCTCGGCCGCGGCGGAGAGGTACAACAAGCAGCAAAACAGGGGTGCGAACTTCATTCCAAGAATCTAGCACATCGTCCCGGAACAAAACAGAGCCAACTGCTACAGGGGGAAACATGTCCGATTATCATCGCCGCAGATTTCTCACCGATTTGCTCTTCGTAGGAGGCGCTCTGGCCGCGGCCGCGGGGCTGGCCAGCACCGGCCAAGCCCAGAGTCAGACGCCCTCACCCAGTCCCACCTGCAAAAAACCCGACCAACGTCCTATGCCGGGCGAGCCGGTGGCCATCCCTACCCCGAACAAACCTCCGGTCTCCTACCCGATGGCCGGTGCTCCCCTACCCCCGCCACCTCCTAAGAAAAAGCCTTAATATTCGTAGACGTGGACGGTGTAGCGGTCCTGAAAGACGTCCTGCAACCGTCCGCCCGAAGACTCCAGAGTGCGACCCTCGCCGCGCACCTTGACCCTGCCGTTGAGCCCCCGAAAGCTGGCCGTCATGGGAAAACTCTTGGCTCCAGGCGCACTCATCGCAAACAGATAATGGCGACCCTGGAACTGGCGCTGAAAAACTTGCACCTGGCCCTCGGCCTGCACCGACTTCTCGGGAGTCCCCAGCAGCACCGCCTCCAGTCCGCGGAACTCGCCGTTCAGCCCGCGCAATGCATTGATGTGGGCGGGGCTGGCCTTGAGCATTTCCGACGGGCATAATCCCACCCCGCTGCAGCCCTCATAGAGGGCCCGGTAACCGCGCCAGCGCAGCGATTCCACCGGCTGATAGTAATAGGCCTCCAAGCCGGCCAACACCGCGCAGGGCCGGGAAGAGCCACGGTAGCGGTCGGCTTCCGGCACTTCTTCGAAACTGGTCTCGACCCCGACCACGTCAAAAATCGAGGTGAAGGCACCCAGGGCCTGGTTGTGACCCGGATGTCCAATCAGCCAGCTCTCGGGCCCGTTGATCAAGTGCTGGGAATCTTGCGCGCGAATCTTGGAAGCCAGACCGGCCACCGCTTTCAGGCGTAGAGGCCAGCCCGCGCCCTGCAGCTGCATTTCGCCCTCACCCAGTTCGTAAGCAAAGAACTTGGGATTGGCGCGAGCCTGCTGCAGAGCCGCCGCTTCGCCACCGGCAGCCACATTGTTCAGGTCCAGGGAGGGATAGCCCCAGAGACGAGGCGGATAGTTCCCCTCGTGGGGGCGGTCGAAGTTGGGAGTCCAGTAGACGGGCAGGTAAGGTTTGCCGTTTAACAGCAACCGATGACGCTCATCCACCCGGCTGGATTGGATCTGGGAAGGAAAGACGGGGGCCGGGATGCGCTCCAGAAATCCGACCGCGAGCTGGCCGGAGCGCGCCAACTGCTGCCCCTGACCATCCAGCAAGCGGGCTTCCAGCCGAAGATCGCGAGTCGGTTCGGACCAGGGATGCACTTTCTGCCCCTGGGAGCTCAGCAACCACTGCAGGCAATTGCGGGCATCGTAAAATTCGCCCGGGGAAAGAACCTGCCGACGCAGGCTGGCCAGATCCCCATCGAATTTCTGCAGCACTTGCTTAGAGCCGGCATCGCTCAGTTCCAGACGAGCTTTGGCGAGCTCAGGAGAGCTCAGGTTGAGGCGCCCGTAGATCTGGATTTTCTCCTCCGGATAGGCGTAAAGCGCATTGCTCACCAGCTCCAGTGCGGCTGCCGGCGTTCCGAAGAAATACTGCGCCTGCAAGCCTCCGCAGCGAAGCTGCAGTCGATACTGCTCCCCGGCGTCCCGACACAGACGGGTCAGCCGATAAACCGCCGACCCCTCGGACTTGCCTTTCTGCACCGAACCGTCCGGTGCCCGTAGCTCCCATTCCCAGCTCTGGCCTGGCGGCAGACGCAGTTGATTGGCGCCCCAGAGACGCTCGCCCAGGTCCAGAGTGTGACGACCCGTCAGCCCGCGGGCGGGCTCGCCGGCCAGACTGGCAGCCGGGGCCGGGGCGGCCTGACCGTGCTGGTAGAGCTGCACATCGTCCCACCACACCGTTCCCACCAGGTTGCGAGCCACGCGCTGGCCGTCAAACCCGCGAGCGCACAAAAAGAGGCGCACACTTTGCACCGGCTTGCGCGGCGAAAAATACTTACGCACGCAGATCCAATCGTAGGTCCCGGAGCCGGTGGTGCCCATGTTGTACATGGAGGGAGTATTCTCCATGTCGTCTCCCAGAAAGTCGCCCTGAGGGAGCCACTGGCCCTTCTCATCCTGAGCCATGATCTCCAGTCCACGAATCTGATCGGCCCGCACGTAGGCCCGAGCCTCTAAGGGCAGAGCCGTTTTCTGCCCTAATGGAATCGGCTGGCTGGCGACCGCGAATTCGTCGCCGGGGAGGACGTCAAAGCGCAAACTGGCCTGACCGTCGAAGTGGACGAAGGGGTCGTAATGAACTCCGCCTCGCCAGCGCTTGTCCCCCTCGTGGCTCCAACCTGTCCAGACGTAATACTGGTTGCGCCACCACTTCCAGAGTTGAGGAGCGGACCAGCCTCCATTCACCTCAAAATCCCCGTTAGGGACCAGATTGACCTCGTCGGCGGCCATCTTCTCGTGGACCTCGACATCGTCAAACCAGACTTCTCCGGCCCCACCCTCGAGGGTCACGGTGAGAAAATAAGGAGTGCCGGGCAAATCCTGAGGCGAGATTTCGATCTGGCGAAACTGCCAATCGTGCTGGCCCGGGTCGAAAGCCACCTGACGCGACCAGGACCCGGCGGTTCCTCCAGCCTCCTCGTCCGCTTTGGGCCGCTGCTGCGTATGGACCTGAACGCTCAGCCGGGCTTCGCCCTGGCCACGACACCAAACTCCCACCGTTAGCGGACGCAACTTCACCCTGGTGGCCAGAGAAGCCACCATGGGAACAAACCCGCCGTAGCGAGCTCCCCCTACCTGCCAGCCGTTCTCTCCCACCCAGCGCCAGCGTTGACTGGCCCGACCCGGCCCCCGAAAATGCAGGCTGCGTTGCCCGCTGCGTCGCACCGTGGAGTCCCAGCAGGTGCTGGCCACGCTCCAATGGTCCGGAATCCCGTCGGGAGCGGCCACTCCCACGTCGCTGCTCTGCAGCAACAGAAACCTTCGATTCTGAGCGAAAGACTCGTGAAACCAGTCCTCCTCAAAACCAGGATTGGGCAACTGATTGAGCGGCTCTGCAACGAAAGGTCGCAGGGCCACGCTCGCTTCCGATTTGGCCACGGGCGTCGCCGAGGGAGAAGGCAGCGGCGAGACAGGAGCAGTGCAGCCCACGGCCAGGCCGGCCACGCACCAGAGGAAGCGCTTCAGTGGCCCGTAACTCCGCCTTCGAGAAGCAGCGAATGCGGGGCGGCCAGAGGCAAAAGCTCCGCATAAGGCACGACCGATTCGATGCCGAAAGAGACGTGCGGAGCGTCCGGGTCATAAAATGCCACACCGTCTTTGCGCAGGTAGAAACCGTAGTGAGCCTGGGCGTCGAAAGCTTCGCGCGTGGCCGCATGATCTCCGATCAAACGCGCCAGTTTGGAGAACTGGGCCCGGTCGATCAGTTGCTCGAGGGTGACTTCTTGCTTTTTGCGCAGGTCCCAGGTCAGGGTCTCCATGATTTTGCCCGGATGAGCTCCCACCACCTGGCCCTTGGAATCCTTATACAGAGTCAGACCTCGCGTGACGGCGCTGTAAACGTTCGGGGTCGAGCGCCCCACTTCGACAGCCGTCTCCCACTCCACCATGAAGTCCGGGTCTCGGAGACGTTCCGGCTGGGGAAAAAAGCGCGCCTTGAAGGCTTTGGCCAGGGACGGATCCTTGGGCACTCCCGGATGCGTCACGCTGGCTTTGTTGCCCTGACGATCGCTCCACTTGTAAGTTTCCGCGAGCGCCGCCACAGGCAGCCAGAGCAGCACGAGCAGGCCCAGCAAAAGTTTCATAAGAGGCTAAGTTTTGCAAGTCCCGGAGGATACCCTTTGACGCAACTTTGTTACAACAACGTTACAATACGGCCATCGACTTTTAACCAGCGTACGTGTAAATTGGCGTTAACTTATCAGCAGGAAGGACCACAAACAAATGGCTTTCGGAAATACAAATATCGCCATCGCAATCAACCAGGGAGGCGGCCAGACCGGCGGCGTCAGCCACGGACACAAGCACTGCCACGGCAAAGAGGGCCCGGAAAAGCCCGACCGCAACCCCTTCCTGGACTTCCTGACCGCCCCGCTGCAGGCCCTCGGCAAGATGGACGGCAACAACAACGACAAAGAGTATTCCAAGTATGCCCACGCTCACGAAGCCGGCAATGCTCTCAAAGGATTCATCTAGCCTCCACTCCAGGCTCGACGCAGGGAACCCTGGCCTGTTTTCAGAAACGGCCGGGGTTCTTTGTTTTTATGGAGGTTTTGTGGAAGACGAAGATTCTCTCGGATATTTCCAGGCCCTGGGCCAGATGTCGATGGTGGAATGCCCGGCCTGCGGCGAGAGCACCAGCGGCTACTCGGAGTTCTGCGAAGCGTGCGGTGAATCTCTGGGCCAGGATCCAGACGTCGCCCTCGACCTGGTGGCCGGCGCCGAGGCGCAGAAGCGGGCCATGTTCCGCAAGGTGGCGATGGGAGAATCCACCAATCTCCTGAAGTTGAAAGGGGCTCGCGACGGTCTGTTGGCCGGCACCCTCAAGACCGACGATTATCTGGCCATCATCGATGAGGTGTTGCAGTTCGTGAGTTCCGCCGTCGATCTGTACGAAAGCGACTACATGAAGCACCAGCTGACTCAGATGCCGCCGGACGCCGTCAAGATTTACCATGAGATGTTCGGCGCCGCTCGCGAAATGCGGGCCGGCCTGCAGCGCATGGCCAGCTACGGCGAAAAGCGCGACATGGCCGAAGTCGAGGGTGGACTGCGCGACGTCGAAGGCGGACTTTGGCGCGTGGACGCGGCCCAGGACGTAGCCGCGCAAAAGGGCGAGGAAGCCGCCGCGGCCGCCGGAGAGTGATCCTCCGGCGCGCTCGCCCGGAAGACCGCGACTGGTTCTGCCGGATGGCGGCGGGCAAAACGCTGCCCCCCCATCCTCACACCGGCGTGGGTGGCGCCCAACGCAGTCAGCAACTGGCCGACCGCTATGCGCAGGGCTGGGAAACGATGCTGGCCCGGCCCAATTTGCTGGTGCTGGTCAGTCAGCAGCCCGACGATTACGTCATCTTACTGCGCGGCGAGACGGAGACGGTGACGGGCGAGCGTCAATCGCGAATCTGGGACTGGGGCCGCGACCCCAAGGCCTTTCTGCCCACGCTGCTGCGTCAGGCCGCGCAAGCAGGCGACCGTTACCTGGTGGCCCGGGCACTACCAGGAGAAGAAGAATTGTTTTCAGCCCTGGGTTTCCGCCCGGAGCTACGCCGACTGCTGGCCCCGACGCACGGCAAAACCAACGAGAGTCCCTTTGTGGTGCGGCCCGCCAGCGCCCTCGACACTTTCTTCATCGCCCACTTGCACAGCCAGAGCGGGCATTTCTACGTGCCCAGCAACCGCCAGGTCGACCTGGCAGAAATTTCGCTGGCCTCGGGGACTTACTATTTGGGCTTGAATTATGGGCCCAACTGCCCGGTTTGGGGGCGCGTATTGTGCTGGGAGGGCAAACCTTGCGGTTACGTCCTCTACAAGTTGGGACTGAAGGTCGAGGAGAACGGCGCCAGTGCCGCCTATCTTTATGACATCGCCCTGCTACCGGAAGCCCGGGGGCGTTCGGGCTCCCGAATCCTGATGCAGCAGACGATGCTGGAGCTGGCCGAAATGGGCGTGGAATACATCGTCGGCGACATTAGCATCGAGAACGAGCAAGCTTTTGGAGTCGCCAACCGCAGCCTGCATTTCCAGCTGGAGTGGACTCGACTGGGAATGAAAACTCCGCCGCCCAAAGAACCTTCCTCAGGTGAGAAGGGCCCGACGCGCCGGTAATCTTCTGTTGTCCGCCCTGTTTATGGCGGCCTTTTTGTTCTTTCTGTCGGTCGCCCTGGTGCTCACCAATCGTGAAGACATTCAATACACCCTCTTCACCGATCACAAAATGCGCTGCCGACTGGCCGCCGATGGAACCCTCGACTACGCCCTCAACATCATGCGCACCCACCCGAATTGGGAGGACCGTCTGCGCAACTGGAAGCTGCCTTTCAAAAGTGGCGCGGAAGGGTCGATCAGCTGGCGACCCTGGGCCGACCCGCAAGTGTTACCGGGCGCACTGCGCTACTCTCAGCCCGTGACCACCTCTCCCTCCGCGGGAATTGAACTGGTCGCAATCGGGAAGTCCGGCCTTTTCGCCTGCGAGAGGCACATGCTGGTGGAAGAATTCCGTCTGGCCGACAGCATGCTCAAGGGAGACATCAAACCCCACCTGCTGAACATGGGCGATGCGGGCAACCTGGCGGTCCTGACCCCCACCTACACCTGGGAGAAGGCCCCGGCCACCACCGCCAAACCGCTGCTCAACACCCTCAGCGCTTCGGCCGGTCCGGCCCTGCATCTGTCCGAAAACGAGGGCACCAAGCCTCCGGAAATCAAAGACTTTTCCCTGCAGGAAGTGAACGGAATTCGCGTGCCCCTGCCGGGCTTTCCCACCAGTTCCATCCAGATCCCCAAGGGTCACGGGGTCTTTGGTCTGGAGCTCAAAAACAACAACTGGGCCTGGAATGTACTACCCGATCCAGGCGACCAGTTGGGCACGGACCTCAACCATCAGGCCACCATCACGCCGGATGACGGCAACAGTTCCGCCACCGGCTGGGACAAGCTGACCATGAACTGGGATATCCTGGCAAAGACGCCCTCGGAACTTACGGTGGATTACTCCTATTTCAACGGACCCCGGATCAACTGGTATTCTTTGACCGGCACTCGAGCGGAAATGAGCGGCGACGACTACATCTGCCACGCCAAGCATTTCTTCTACTCCGGCTTTCGCTTCAAAAACAGCCAGGCGGCTGGCGGCATGGTCCACTCCCAGGGCAAGGACCCCTCACTCTACGAGGAACCCTGCATTCTGAGCTACAACGTGAAGACCAAAAAGTGGACGGTGGTGCTGGACTACCTGAAAGTCGACCCCGACCCGCTGGTGGAACCGACCATCTTGACCGGACTCCGGCCGGACCCCAATTCGATGTTGGTGCAACCGGGTGGCTTGATTCACACGCACGTGGCGGGTCAGGCCGACAACTCCTGGTACCGAGTGGGGAAAGAGCAGCTCACTCTTTCCTCCCTGCCCAAGCGAGCCACCCTCTATGCCCTGGGCAGCGAAGTCCTCTTTTGCCAGGCGCGGTCCGACACCGACGTTCAGCCCCCTCTGATGGCGCTCAATGAGCACGACATCGCGCCTTTCTTCCCGAAGTTTTTGCCCATCTTGAATGAAGGCGCGCTCTACAACTCCAAGCTGAACTTCTCGGGAGAACTCGAGCCCAAACTGGACCTGCGCTGGAGCACCAGCGAAACCAGTCTGGCCGGCTATGAAAGCGACCTTTATGCGGTCGTGCGCCTGGTTGCCGACTTCGCTCCGCCGGGCGATAAGCCGCAGACTGTGCAGACCTCCAGCCTGGCTCATTTTGACGGCAAGCGCTGGCAGATTGTGCCGGCCGGCCTCTCTCGCCTGCTTCCCGACACCTCTTCTTATCGCAAGGAGATGGCTCTGGATTACGCCGGTGGCGATGGCCCGATGAGCGGAAAGTTCGTGCTGGCCGGCTATGTCACGGAGAAATCTCTGTTGCGGCGCTACGTGCCGGTAGCCCGCTGGGGCCCCTGAGCTTATTCCAAACCGGTGTAGCGAGTGGCGCCCGTCAAGCCACGATACTGAAAGTAATGGTTGAGCGGCTTCCAACTGGCGGTGTCGGCATTTTCCAACTGACCGGGCTGTTCGGAAGCTGGAATGATCTCGGGTTGGCTTCGGGATGGACTGTTGAAAGACAACATCAGCAAGGGACCACCTTTCAAGATGCGCGCCTCGGCGATCAGGCCGTGAGGTAGCTGCATGATGACCTGCCCTCTTTGCCCCAAAGTGCCCAGATAAATGGCGTTGTCCTTGCAGGTCCTGGGATCGGCGGTGGCACCCACCCGCTTGGTATCGGGAGCGATGCCGATGAACTCGGTCTGAGCTTTGATGTTGGGAAGCAGGCAACCGGGTAAGGCCGGGAACACTTCCTCCTCGCGCGTGAAGATCACGCTGGGGGGGAACTGAATGACCTCCAGCAGCACGGCATGGCTCAGCACCTGATTGAACTTGTCGGCCACCTGCTGAACGGCCCGGAGCTCCTGGGACATCTGATCGTAGCGGCGATTGACCTTGGTCCCGTAGATATAGAAGCTGAGCACGGCCACCAGGATGAACGACCAGACGGCCATGACCACCAGCAGCTCGATCAGGGTGGTTCCGCGTTTTTTCACCAGCCCGCATCCTTGGTGGCGTGAAACGTGTCGACCACATAGCTTTGAGCCCCGTGCTGATTGTTCCAGTCGATTTGCAGGCTGAGATGGCGGACCTTGGGGCAGTCAACCTGCGTCTCCAGGGTAATTCTGCCCTCATACTGATTGCCGGGCTGGTCGCCGGAAGGCAGAATGTAGGGCGTAATCATTTCCTGCGTGCCCTGGTCCAGAAAAAGCGGGAGAACTCCGTCGTTCTTGGGCAGCTTGTCCTGTTTGGCCTGACCGATCAGGACTCCCATATGCAGGTCGACTTTGCGGCGGATGGAGTGGCGCAGTTGCAAGGTCGAGGCGCTGTGCAGGATGCGCAGGTGAAGGGCTACGTAGCCGAAGAGCGCGATGCTCACGAAGAGCATTGCCACCATCACCTCGGCCAAAGTGAAGCCCCGGCTTTTCACTCTGCTGAATTCTGGGTCGAATAAGAAAAGACATCTTTTGGACATGCTGACGCAACCTATGGCCCGCCGGGATGGTTTAGGCTGCATCCATGGACAACACCACATTACCAAGAGAAACCCTCGCCCAACGAGGCGTCAAAGCACTCCGGGACGACCAGCTGATCGCGCTGATTCTGCGCAGCGGCGGCAAAAGCGCCTCGGTTTACCAACTGGCTCAACAACTGGCGGACCTCGGTCTCAGCCATTTGTGTGCCCTCGACTTCCAGGAATGCTGCTCTTTGAGCGGTCTGGGGGAAGCCAAAGCCGCTTCCTTGATGGCGGCGCTGGAATTGGGGAGGCGCAGCCTGGGCAGCGCCGGCCCTCCCGTCACCACTCCCGAGGAAGCCTACGTGCAGCTTCAAGATCTGAGCGGCTCCCGCAAGGAGACCTTCAAGGCCCTCTACCTGGACGGCCGGCGTCGCCTGCTGCGCTCCGAGATCGTTTCGGTCGGCACCCTGACCGCCACCCTGGTCCACCCCCGCGAAGTCTTCGGCCCCGCCCTGGAATGCGGCGCGGCCTCGCTGGTGGTAGCCCACAACCACCCCTCCGGCGACCCCACCCCCAGCCACGAAGACCGCATCCTCACCGAACGCCTCTCCCAAGCCGGCCGCCTCCTCGGCCTCAACCTCGACGACCACCTCGTCATCGGCAAAGGCTGCTTCGTCAGCCTCCGCCAGTTGGGCCTACTAGTCGCATGAGGAGAGAGGGGGAGGGCATGGAGAGGGGGAGAGAGTTGAGTGCTATGACTGAGACCATCATCGGGTGTCTAATCAGGGTGCATCGAGCATTGGGGCCGGGATTTCGCGAAAAGGTCTATCAGCGAGCGCTGCTTGTCGAGTTTCGGCGAGTTGGTTTAGAAGTAGAGCGAGAGGTGGTCATTCCAATTTCTTATGAAAACCGTAGGGTCGGGTCCCACAGGCTGGACCTGGTCGTTGAAGGGACGATTGTCATCGAGCTTAAGGCGGTTCGAGAAATCACTAAGGTCCACTATGCTCAGCTTCGGTCTTATATGAGGGCAAGCGGAATTCCCATTGGTCTGCTCACCAATTTCTCCTTAGAGCGGACGGATGTCAGGCGCCTGGACGCCAAACCCTCTCCCCCTCCCCCCAATCCTCCCCCTCTCTCCAAAAAGGCAGGAGAAACCTTGGCGACGCGGATAAATACGAGACAATGAGGATCGTGGTGGATGCGATGGGTGGGGACAATGCCCCGGGCGAGATCGTCCTGGGTGCTGCCAATGCTGCGCGCGCGACCAAAGACGTGCAAATTTGCCTGGTCGGGGACGAGCGACGCATTAAAGCGATGCTTCCGCCCAAGTCGAATGTGGAGATCAGTCACTGCGACGACTTTTTCCGCATGGATGAGCATCCCGGACCGGGGCTGCGCGGGCGTAAGCAGGCTTCCATGATGGTGGCCGCCCGCATGATCAAAGAGGGCGAAGCGCAGGCTTTTGTGTGCGCCGGCAACACCGGAGCGCTGCATCAGGTGGCGGCCCTGGAAATCGGCCGCATCAAAGGCATTCGCCGCTCGGCCCTGGCCGCCGTCTTCCCCACCCGCCCGACCGAGAGCCTGGCGCTGGACGTCGGTGCCAACGCCGACTGCAAGCCGGAATACCTGGTCCAGTTTGCCACCATGGGATCGATCTACGCCGAAAAGGTGATGGGCAAGAAGAATCCCCGCGTGGCCCTGCTCAACATCGGCAACGAAGAAGGCAAAGGCAACGCTCTGGTGCTGGCCGCCCGCGAGCTGCTGCAAAAACAGGCCGGCATCAACTTCGTGGGCAACGTCGAGCCCATCAACTTTTTCAACGGCGAAGCGGACGTAGCCGTCTGCGACGGCTTCGTCGGCAACATGATGCTCAAGACCAGTGAGGCCGTAGCCGAATGGCTGATGGGCCGGGTGCGCGAAGCGGCCCTGCGCACGCCCGTCGCCAAGCTGGGCGGACACCTGCTCAAGCCTTCTCTCAAGACCTTACGTCAAGAAATCAACCACTCCGAGCACGGCGGTGCCGTCATGCTCGGCCTCAAAGGCGTGGTCATCAAGTGCCACGGCCGGGCCACCGCCGACACCATCGAGAACGGCATCAAGGTGGCCGCCCGCGCGCTGCGCAATCGGGTGGTGCAGCAAATCGAAGAAAGCCACAAAGAGAGTGGCCAAGAGCTAAGCGTTTGACACTGTCCCCGCGGGGTCGCGAACTGGCCGAAGCGCTGGTGGTCCAGTTGCGCAAAGAGTATCAAGATGGTTGTCGCGACCGTTACCAGGTAGACCGCCTGGTGCAACGCTGGCAGACCGCCGTGGACGAACTCGAGCCCGCCGAGGGCCGCCGCCTGACCCAGTCCATCCGACCTCTGCTGCGCGGCTATCACGGTCTGGGTATGGGGGAACGGCAGCACACGCTGGTGGAAACCGGCCAGGACCTGGCCCGCCTGGCCGGCATCGAGCGCAAGCCCAGCGCCCCCAAGAGCACCACCGTGGCTCCCCCGCCGGCGGCCAAAAGCAATCTGGAACTCGACTCCGAGGTCATGTATCTCAAGAACGTCGGGCCTCAAGCCGGCGCTCGACTGCACAAACTGGGGCTGCACACCGTGCGCGACCTCATTCTGCATCTGCCGCGACGCTGGGAGGACCGCACCGCCATTCGTCCCATCGCCAGCCTGCGCCCGGGAGCGGTGGAAACCGTCCAGGGCAAACTGGGGACCCTCAAAACCAAAAGCCCGCGCCAGGGCATGACCATCTCCGAATTTTCTCTCAGCGACGGCACCGGCACCGTCATGCTCACCTGGTTCAACCAGCCCCACGCCATCAAGGCCCTGCAACCCGGAACCACCGTGACGGCCGTGGGCAAGGTCGAAGAGAACTACGGCCAGTTGCAAATCAACACGCCCGAACTGGAAAGCGGCCAAGACAACATTCAGGCCGGCCGCATCGTGCCGGTTTATCCCCTGACCGGACAGATGAGTCAGAAATGGCTGCGCAAAGTGCTCTTTCAGGCCGTGCCCACCTTTGCTCCCAAACTGCCCGACCCCCTACCCGAGCATCTCCTATCTCGCCATTCTTTCCCACGCAAGGGAGCGGCCGTCACCGAGTTCCACTGGCCCGGCGATTTCGCCCGCCGCGACTGGGCGCGCCGGCGCCTGGCCTTCGAAGAGCTCTTCATGGTCCAAATGGAACTGGCCGAACAGCGCCGTGAGCGCGAAGTCGAGCCACGCCTGCTCCACTATCGTTTGGATAAACCGCTGGTGGAAAGCTTCCTGGAGCGTCTGCCCTTCGCCCCCACCGGAGCCCAATCCAGGGTGATGGGTCAGATCCTCGGCGATTTGGGACGCGACGTGCCCATGAATCGGCTGCTGCAGGGAGACGTGGGCGCCGGCAAAACGGTAGTGGCCGCTTTCGCCGCCTGGTGCGGCTTCCAAAGCGGCTACCAATCGGCCATCATGGCCCCTACCGAAATCCTTTCCGAGCAGCACTACCACAAGCTCCAGGAGATGCTGGAGCCGGCCGGGATGCGCTGCGCCCGCCTCTCCGGCAGCCAGAAGAAAGCCGAGAAGCGCAAGGTTTACGAAGGACTGGCCGATCACAGCATCGACCTGGTGGTGGGCACCCACGCCCTCATTCAGCAGGGAGTGGAGTTCTCCAAACTGGGGGCGGTGGTGGTCGACGAGCAGCACAAGTTCGGCGTGATGCAACGCACCACGCTGCGCCAGAAGGGTCACAATCCGGACCTGCTGGTGATGACGGCCACGCCCATCCCGCGCACCCTGGCGCTGACGCTCTACGGCGACCTGGAGGTCTCGCGCCTGGACGAACTGCCGCCCGGCCGCCAGCCCATCCATTCCGAGTCGGTGCCCTTTTCGGAACGGCGTCGCGTCTACGACGAGATTCGCCAGCAGATCAACGAGGGCCGTCAGGCCTACATTATCTGCCCGCTGGTGGAGGAAACCGAAAAGGTGGAGGCGACCGCCGCCGTCGAGGAAGCCGAAGTACTGCGTACCCGGGTCTTCCCCGAGTTCTCGGTGGGCCTGCTGCACGGACGCATGAAGGGCGCCGACAAGGAAAAGGTCATGCAAGACTTCCGCGACGGCATCCATCAGATTCTCATCTCCACCACCGTCATCGAGGTGGGCGTGGACGTGCCCAACGCGACCGTCATGCTGGTGCAGGATGCCAACCGCTTCGGCCTGGCTCAGCTCCACCAGTTGCGCGGCCGCGTGGGCCGCGGCAAGCACCAGTCTCGCTGCATTTTCATGGGAGACGCCAAAAGCGAAGACTCGGCCCGGCGCCTGAAAGCCATCGCCCGTCTTTCGGACGGCTTTGACGTGGCCGAAGAAGACCTGCAGATTCGCGGCCCCGGCGACTTCTACGGCCTGCGTCAGTCCGGCTTCCCGGAATTCAAGGTCGCCGACCTGCTGCGCGATCAGGATCTATTGGAACTGGCCCGCGGCGAAGCTCAGCAGATTATGAAAGACGACCCGCAGCTGCTGCATTCCGAGCATCGCCTGCTGAAACAAGCGCTGGAAAGTCGCCAGATGCGCAGCTCCGAGCTGGTCCACTAGCGGTGCTGGGCAAAGTCCGCCCCACCACCGGCAAGGTGCTGGAATCGATTCTCTCGACCCTGGATGACTACTGGGAAGGCGCGCGCGTGCTCGATCTTTTTGCCGGGTCGGGAAGCCTGGGACTGGCCGCCCAGGCCCACGGCGCCCGCGAGGTGGTGGCCGTCGAAGGCCACTCCAAGGTAGCCGCCCCTCTGCGCAAAAAGCTCCAGCTGATCGTGGGAGTTCTGCCGGCCGCCTTGAGCAAGGTGGAAGGCCGCTTCGACATCATTCTCGGAGACCCGCCCTACGGCGTGCCCGAAGGTCCGTCCACACTCGCCCTGCTGAGCCCATTGCTGGAGCCCGACGGCTGGATCGTTTGGGAGCATCACCACAAAGACCCCTACCCCGACCCGGTGCCAGGGCTGAGCTTGTGGCGCTGTCGGCGCTTCGGAGAAACGGCCGTCTCCTACTACCGCCAGGGCGGTATTTCGCCGGACTGATGGGGCCAGCGCTCGATGAGCGGCCATTCGGCCCGGTCCTCAGGAGCGACGTAAGTCCAGACCCACTCCCCCTGCCAGGCCACGGCCACCCGCAGGTAGTCGCGCAGAGTGGGCGTGAAGCCTTCGAAGTCATCGAGGTGGCGGCGCATTTCCGGGCAGTCGCGCAGAGTCAAAATCTCTCCGGCCACCGCACCAGGCCAGGCGGGAGTGGCCGGAACCGGTTCGGCCGGGGCCGACCAGTCGTAGGGAAGGGCCTGCAGAACCGGCCAGTCGGACGGCAGGGTCAGCGCCGGATATCCCTCGGGCCGCAACCTTAGATGGCCGGGCCAGCTCAGGCTCCGACTGTCCAGAACCCATTCGCTCAACTGGTCATAATTGTTGTGGTCGGGCCGCAGCGAGCCGTAGACAAAAAGGGATAAGCTCATAAGCGCCATAGCTACCTGAGCATGAGCGAAAACCCTGCGGCCATCATCGTGGCCGGTGGTCCTCCTCCCCCGGTCGCCTGGGCTCGTCCTCTGCTGGAGCGGGCCAGCCTGGTGTTTTGTGCCGATTCCGGCCTGCATTTGTGCCTGGCTTGCGGGCTCCAGCCGGACATGCTGGTGGGCGACCTGGACTCGGTGGGGCCGGAACAACTGGCGCGACTGCCCCAGCCTCGCTACGGAGTCGAGCATCACCGCAGCGACAAGGATGAGTCCGATCTGGATCTGACTTTGCGCGCCCTGGCCCGTTACTGGCAGGGCCCGGTGGACATCCTGGCAGCCCTGGGCGGCCGACTGGACCACGCCCTGTTCAATCTCTGCGCCGTCCTCTTTCAGGGTCGCCAGCTCGGCCTGCGCGTGCGTCTGCTGGAGCCGGACACGGTGGTCTACCCCTTGGAGGACGAGCCACTGGAACTGGTCGACTTGAGCGGCGCCACCTGCTCGATTCTTCCCCTGGGAAGTCCCCTGGAGGGAGTCCACCTGGAAGGCTTCCGCTACCCCCTCCGAGGGGAGCCGCTCGGGCACCGCCAGACGCGAGGCCTATCGAACCAGATCGAAAGTTCCACGGCTCGGATTCGTGCCCGCTCGGGACAGGCGCTGGTGGTCGTCACCAAGAATTACGTGCCATGCTGAAAGAACTGCTGGGCTCCCTGCTGGCCGTGCCCATTGACCTCGTCTTCTGTGCCGGCGATATGCTGCACTTCAAGTGCAACTCCTCGCTGACCCAGGGCAAGGTGCGCAAGGTGCGCGCCCGACTGCCCGAAGGCCAGATGTTTGGGGCCCGCATCGAGGTGCTGGCCCAGGACGAGAAAAGCGGTCTTTACAAAGGTCGCCTGGTTGACCCCATCGAGGCGATCGCCCACCTGCGCGGCCTGCTGCCCCTGCCTTTTGAGGACAGGCGAGTCTCGCCGCGCATCGAGAGGACGGTGCGGGTGCTGTCTCCCCAGCTCGAGGGCTTCAGCGCCCTGACACGCGATATTTCGCTGCAGGGACTCTGCCTGGTGGTCGGTCAAATTTTGAACCCCGGCTCCAAGCTGCAGGTCGAAATGGACCTGGACGCCTCCAGTCCCCATCCGGTGCGCTTCGATCTGGAAATTCGCTGGTCCGCGCCGGATCTGCTGACCGGGAAGAATCTGGTGGGTGGCTGCTTCCTCACCATGAATCAGCGACAGCGCACGGTGCTCAAGACCTACCTGGCCAGCACCTTGACCGCCTAAAAAAAAGAAGGCCCGCCGGAGGCGGGCCAACATGTGACTTGGTGAGTGAGGTGGGTTAGGGCTTACAAATCATCGACGACCACTTCCCAGTCGCGGTCTTCGGTGACAATCATTGAAAACTACTTGCTGCGGTCACTTTCGTTCCCGTGCTTTTAGATTAGCAAGCCGGCGGCAGCCACCGTAGGTCGACTGATCCCCTCGACCCGGTACCCGAGTACTGAGTACTCAGCCCTGCAGAACGTGCTCCTGCAGACGGCGCATCACCGACTCCAAAGCCCCGAGAGTCTCGGACATATCCGGCAGAGGATCCGACTGCGTCTGCTTGTCCAGTTCCAGGCACGCGCGCTCCGCGGCCGGCGAGAACAAATAGGAGAGTCCGCCGCGGAACCAGTGCACCGCTTTGCGCACTTCCTCCCGGTCATTGGCCACTACCGCCTGGCGCAGGCGAGTAAGCATCGGATCGACCTCGGCCAGAAATTGCTTGAGCACTTCCTGTAAAATCGTCTCATTGCCGAAGCATTTGAGAGCTTTCTCTCGGTCAAACAGATCCGCATCCTGAGTCATTGCGCTTGTATCCTTAACAAAATTCTTTCCAATTCGGGGGCCACGATCGGTTTGGCCAAAAACTCGTTCATGCCGGCGTCCATGCAGAGCTTGCGATCCTGCTCGAACGCTTGAGCCGTCAGCGCGACGATCATCGTTTGGTTCCGGCCCAAATCCTCCTCCATCCGGCGAATCAGCCGGGTGGCCTCCAGGCCGTCCATGATGGGCATCTGCACATCCATGAAAATCACATCGAAATTCTCCTCGCGAGCTTTCTCCACAGCATCCTGGCCATCTTCCACGCAGCTGACTTTGAAATGTCGTTCCTCCAGCAGCAAGCGCATCACCGTCTGGCCAATCGGATTGTCTTCCGCCAACAGGGCCGTCATTCCGGGACGAACGACCACCTCAGGCTCCACCGGAGCGGGCGGTTTGGCTTCCGAAGGTTCCAGGGCAGCCCAAAGGCTGACCGTGGTCAAGGGTGCGCCCACCCGGACGAGCCGCGCGTCTTCCAGGTCGAGTCCGGGCAGCAGCGCCACCCGAGTCTCGGCCGGCAGTCCGGTCAACCAGGCCCGCAGCTTCTCGGCGTCGCCCAGGCACAGGGGATCGACCACCCAGAAGTCGGCTTGTCCCTGCAAGTCCCCCTCCTGGACCTCGATGTCCATCCGCCGCAGCGCCTGGAGCACGGCATCCCGATAGCTGGCCTGAGGAGCGAGCACCAGACGACATCGGTCCACGATGGGACGAGCGGGCCGCAGGCGACCTCGGGCATCGTTGAGGGGCAACTTGAGCGTGCAGGTCGTGCCCTGGCCCGGCTGACTGGTCATCTCCAGGCTTCCGCCCATCTTGCCCACCAGACGCTGGCAGATGGCCAGGCCCAGACCGGTGCCGCCGAAGCGGCGGTGGATCGAGGCGTTGGCCTGAGCGAAGGGTTGGAAGACCTCACTCAAACTCTCGGGGGCGATTCCGCAACCGGTGTCAATGACCTGAAAGGTCAACCACTCGGCATCGCTATCGGCGGTCAGACGCACCGAACCGGTTTCGGTAAACTTGACGGCGTTGCTGATCAGGTTGAGCAGCACCTGAAGCACGCGGGCCGAGTCCCCCGTCAACTGCTCGGGAATCTCTCCGACCTGCCCCCACAGGTCAACGTGGCGCTCGGCGCAACGAGTCACAAAGGGGGCCAGTGCCTGAGGAATCAGTTCCGCGGGAGAGTAGGCCAGTTCTTCCACGGTCAGAGCATCGGCTTCGATCTTCGAGAAGTCCAACACGTCGTTGAGAATGACCAGCAGATTGTTGGCGCTCTGATGCACCAGGTCGGCATATTCTTTCTGCTGACTGGTCAGGCCCGTGGTCTTGCGTAGATGCCCGACCATCCCCAGAATGCCGTTCATGGGAGTGCGGATTTCGTGGCTCATACGGGCCAGGAAGTCGCTCTTGGCCTGGCTGGCGTGGGCTGCCGACTGATAGGCCGCTTCATACTGGCGAGCGCGCAAGGCCAGTTGCTGCTCGAGGGAGACAAATCGACCCGCCACCTTGACGGCCAACACCCGGATGACGGTGACACCGGTCAGGAGAACCAGCACCAGTCCCAACATCAAGGACCACTCCAGCTGCACGATGGCGCGTTGGAGCTTGTCCTGACGAACGGCCAGGACGTCCTGTTCGGTTTTGGTCATGCGGCTAAGAATGTTGCGAATGGACTCGCGCAGCAGCGGGCCCTCGCCCGAGACCAGCAGCTTTTGAGCTTCTCCGGCTGAGCCCGTGTTGAGCAGGGCGTTCTGGCGATTCATCTGCAAGCGCTTGGCGCCGAGTAAACCGTGGAGTTGGTCGCAACGCTCCACTTCTTCGCGGTCCTGGAGCAAGGTGCGCAAGTCTTTCAGCGGCCCGGTGAAATCAGCGCTGGCTTCATAAGCATCCAGCAAGGCCTGATTGCCCGTGAAAAGGTAACCTCGCTGGTTGCTTTCCGCCTGATAGAGATCGCTCTCCAGGCGCCTCAGGGTTGTCTGCACCTGCAGGCTGCGCCGGGTCCATTCTCGCTGCACGTTGACCTCGTGAAAAAGATACAGGGTCCAGAGAGCCGTCGCGAATTGAATGACCAAGATCAACAGCACGCCGAACTGAACCAGGCCGGTTAACGCAGCCCCCTGGCCGCGTGTAAGTTCCTCCGCGGAGGAAGACGGCGGCTCTTCGCTGTGGTTGGTCATGAAAATGGTATCCTAGGCGAGCCCCGCGGTCTCCTCCAGAGGATAGGACAATTGGGATAATTGTCTGAGTGGAATTCGTACCCCCGGCACCCGGTACTCGAGTAATACCCTCCAGGTACCTGTCACTCTGTCTCGGTACTACCGTCGTCACTAAAGTGAGGATACAAGCTTTCCGTTCGGAGGTCACAATCCATGGCTACTTTCCTGGCATTCAGAGTCCCCAAAAGACTACATCACCAGAGTCTCCCGAACGAAGCTTGGGTTTCCCGCGCAGGTTCGTTCCAGCAACTCTTCAATCGCCTCGCCGAGTCCGGCTCGGACGAGAGTCGGGGGGAACGGGGCGAGTAACGGACCTCGCCCCGACCCGTCTCCCAGGCCGCCTCTCCTCGAGGCGGCCTCTTTCTTTTAGGAGAGAGGGGGAGGTTGGGGAGAGGTGGAGAGGGCTCGGCAGTACGTAAAAAAAGGCACCGCTGATGCGGCGCCTTTTTTCTAGAGTGAGTGCAGGCCTACGGAAAAAGCCTCACCCTCTCCCCAATCCCTCCCCCTCTCTCCCGAAGGCCTAGACGAGGCCGCCGAGGGGGCTGGCGGCACCCAGGCCACCACCGGGGGCGAAACCGGCGCTGCCCATCATCTGAGCCATCTGCAGGTTGCGCTGCTGTTCCGCTGCCGCTTGCAGCGGGTCGGCCGCGCCGAAGCTGTTGCCCAGACCGCCGAGCAGCGAGCCGCCGCCCAGTCCGCCCAGACCGCCACCGAGGCTGCCCGTTTGCTGATCCACCCAATTTTTGGCGCTGCCGAGGTCCAGACCGGGGACCTGGTTGATGTTGGCACCGGGAGCAACTCCACCACCGAGGCCACCGGCACCGCCGGCTCCACGCATCGAGCCCATCTGCTGCTCGACCCAGTTCTTGGCGCTGCCGCTGTCGAGGCCGGGAACCTGATTCAGGTTGGCCTGGAGTCCACCGCCGAGGCCCATGCCGCCGCCGCGCATTTGAGCCATCTGCTGGTCAATCCAGGAAGTATCGCCCAGTCCACCGCCCATTCCCATCGCCATTGTCGTCGCCCTCGTTCCGTAATCTTGTCTACCCTTAAAATATACTTAAAAGGATTGGCCGAGTTATGACCGCCATGTCATGAAATTGCTACCGATGTTAACAAAGCTCGTTTGTTTGTTTCCAGGGCGTTACAAGTGACCCAAAAACGACCCCTCCAGGCGCCCGGCCCGGTCGTGAAGTACCTTCCAGCCTATCGGTGCCTGACCGGCTCGCACCACCCAGCTCACCTTGATCCGGTAGTCGTTGGCATCTCCCTTGTGCCAGAGCGGGGAAACCGGTCGGCTGCAAATCCCCTCCAACTGGCCTAGCTGCTGCTCGCGCTTGCCTTCCACCAGTTCCGCATAACCGCTCAACTCGACGCGTAGACCGCGCAACAGCTTGCCTTCCAGGGCCTTCTGCGAGCCGTAACTGGGCAACCAGCCGGCGTTATCGATGACCAGTTCCAGTCGATAAAGGTCCTCTCCCAGCCCGATCTGGCGCTGTTCCGCCAACACCAGTCGCGGATTGGCCTGAGCCAACCAGATGACCCAACGGCTCAGGGGCTCCAATTCCGCCTTCAGGAATTCCGCTGGAGGATTTCGAAATAAATAAAACATATCCCAGCCGCCGATTTCCACCGCCCCCAGATCCGGGTGCTCAAAAGCCTGCCAGTCCACGAAACCGCGTCCACCCAAATGCTCATCGCAAAATTTCAGGAGCTGGATTTCCTCCGCGATGGGATGCTCTTCGAACCATTTGATAAAGCGATGTTCACCCCGCTTGGCCTGACGGTCCAGACCTTGTGTGATGCCCGCTTTGCGCAGCACGGACCAGATCTCCACCGTCCAAGAATAAGCTCCCAACGTCTCATAAACCCAGTCATCAAAGGTGCCGGTGATGTCATCCTTGGGAGAGTAGCGAAAGTCGTGATAGACGCACAGCAGCGGATAGCCGGTCCAGTGGCTGCCGCGCTCTCCAAAATATTTGAAGTTGTCCAGGTCCCCTTTGGGCAGCGATTCGTCCGGCTCGGTGCTGTAAGGCCGCAGAATGACCCCGGAAAAGGTATGGAAAGTAATCGCCTGACAAACGTTGCGATGCTTCATCAGAAAGTCGACGCAGTGGCGCACTTCCGGTTCGCTGGCCGGGTAGGGTCCGGCCCCGGCCTGCTGATGTTCTCCGCGCCACTTGTGGGGGAAATTCCGGTTCAGGTCTAGAGCCTGTAACGGTGGCGCGTTCTGCTGAAGGTGGGCATCGTAGTCGCCCCGCCAACGGCCTTCGGGAAGCAGGCGATAGAAGGTGCCCTGGCGGTCCTCCACCTCGCGGCGAACCATCAGACGCCCATCCTCGCTGCTCGCCTTCCAGGCTCCCCGAGGGTCCGGGACCCGCATCCAGAGCAACTTGCCGTTGCCGTCCACGTCATGCGGCTCCACCCCGCTGCCGACCGGATCGCTGAAAGGATACTCACGCACCGAGCTTCTCAGGAAGCGTGGATCTTGAGACAGGGCCAGCTCGGCTCCATCCGGACAGAGCCTGGGCACCAGGTAGAAGGCCACTTCGCCCAGCAACTCGGTGTGTTTCTCCACCAGCTCCAGCAGCAGGTGCAGGCAGGCGTTGGTGCCCGACAACTCGGAGGCGTGGAGGTTGCCGTCCACCCAGACAGCGGAACGGTCCAGGTCCTGGCCGGTCTCGAAGTCAGTCACGGTCAGACACCAGAGAGGCCTGCCTTCGTGACTGTCCCCCAGGCTGCTGAGCCGAACCCAGCGCGGCCATCGCTCGGCGGCCGCCCGCACCCACTGGGTCAACTCTTCGAAGTTCAAATACTGTTGGGTGATGTCGATCATGATCAAAGTCTCCGAGTCACTGGTATCCACAAAATTCCAAAGCGATTGAGGCGAATATCGTTGCGGTCGAGACGCACCGGCCTGGCCTCGACCCTGGTGCGTGCTGCTCCCTCTTTGGCCTCGATGGCCTCCACCTGAGCCTGTAGTTGCTCTTGCACCTCGTTCAGCTTTTGCTGCACCAGGGCCAGTTCACTCTGACCCTGTTGCACGCGGTCTTTGGCGCTGCTGCTGCGATGATGAGAACTGATGGCGGTATTGAGAGAACGCTTGCTGCCCGTGAAAAAGCCCAGCACCGCCGCTCCTGCTTTCCACAGCGACTCGCTCTGGCGACGGTCCGACTCGTTGCGCAGGTTGTCGAGTTTGCTTTCGTGTCGCGCCAGGCGCTCCTGAAGCGTGGCCACCTCGCGATCCACCTTGGCGTGCAGTTTGCTCAACTGAGCGTCGATGCGCTCCTGAATCGCCTCCTCGACGCGTGCCCGAAACTCATCCTCGCTTTCGCCTCCCGCCCCGTAGAGCTTGAGGTCCGCCTGGATCCACTGACTGCTGGTGACACGGCGGAACACATCGTCGAGCATGGCCTGCTGGGCGGCTTTGAACTCTCTGGCCTCATCAAAACTGGTGGGCAAAGGCTCATAGACGGCCGGCCGCTCCCAAGAATTCAGCAGGTCGGATGGCTCCAGCTCCAGGCGCAGCCAGCGCTCCGGGAGCCTCTCACCCAGAGGAAAGAAGAGATAGTGATGGAGTTCATCCAGCAAAAACCCGCCTCTGTCCTCGTCAAAACGCAGCACCACTTCGCCCCACAGGGCGGGCCTCCAGCTGAGCAGACCATCGCCGCGGGCCGCCTGTCCGAAGGACTCCAGTTGGGAGCCCAGGCGAGCACTGAAGACCACCTCCGGATCCAGGAAAGCCTGAGCAAATCCCGCCGGCAGAGGAGGCACATGATTGTGACCACTGGCCACAGCCGGAGCGGACGGGGGCGCCTGAGCGGGAGCCTCTGGAGCCGGCTGTAAGCGCGGAAGTTCGGCCCTGGTCAGCGGCCCCCGCAGCCAACAAAGCGTATTGCGAGTCACCAACCTGCGGGCCTGAGCTCCGCCCGCCTTGAAGAGAAAGTGCCTGGGTTGCAGTTGCTCGAACTCTTGCTTGAGGGCAGCCGCGTCCAATCCGGCCTGGGCCAACAGCAGCCCGTCGGCGACGCGCTCGCGGTCCTGGCCCGTTTGCAGGCGTCCGATCCACCAGTTGGAGGTGTTGGAAAGTCCCTTGTAGTCGAGGTCCACCGGATTCTGAGTGGCCAGCACCACCCCCAGACCCACCGCGCGGCTCTGCTTCAACAAAGTCAGCAGGGGCGGCTTGGAAGCCGGACTGGCCGGATGCGGCGGCATGTAGCCTGCCACCTCATCAAAATAGAGCAGGGCTTTCAGCTGAGAACTGCCCGACAAGGTGCGTGTCCAGGCCAGCACCCGGTGGAGCAGTAACGAGACAAAAAACATCCGCTCCGAATCGCTGAGGTGAGCCAGATAGAAAAGGTTGACCGGAATCTTGCCATCGGCGGGTGGGCGCAGCAAGGCGGCCGGGTCGAGCGCCTCCCCCTGGCTCCAGGCCGAGAAACTGGTGGAGGCCAGCAAAGAATTGAACTGCATGGCCAGTTGCAGGCGCTGGTCGGCGGGATAGAAGGTGTCCAACGGAAAGACGCCCACCTTCTTGAAAGGCGGATCGACCAGGCGCAACACCAGGTCCTCCAGCTTCAGGTCTAAACCCGCCTCCCAGGCCTGATCGACGATTTGCCCCAGGACCAGCGCCTGCGGGCTGCGCAGCGGATCAGCACTGACTCCTACCAGCGCCAGCAGCCCTTGAATCATGCCCGAGATCAGCTGAGCGCGAGCTTCCGAGTCCGCCAGCACCTCTGGAGCGGGCCGACGGAAGCTCCCGAGCAAGTCGAGGGAGCGGCCCGAGCGCGAGCCCGGGGTAAAGATCCTCAGGTCCAGTCGGTCGCGCAGACCGGCGACCTGCGAGGGGCCGATACCCGCCTGCAGTCGCTCCTTCTGCAGTCGCGTGGCCAGAGCTTCCGCGTCCTGACCTGGCTCCAGCCAGGGCGCCAACTGCTCAGCCCGGCATTCGGGGAAGAGCAAACCCAGGTTGGTAAGGTCTCCCTTGGGGTCGAGCACGAGCAGCGGCACGCCCGCCTGCACCAGTTCCTCCAACAACCCGATGGCCAGACCCGTCTTGCCGGAGCCGGTCATTCCGAAGATCACTCCGTGGGTCGTCAACTGTCCGGAATCCAGCTGAATCGGCTCGTCAGAACCCTTTCCTATCTTCAATTGCATCGTGCAGCCTCCAGGGGGGACCCCTTCGCCCCGAGCCGAACCTTCCTCTTGTGGACAGCACCGAGCGCGAGCTCCGCAGCCTGGTCACCCGCGAGGCCAGCCGCGAGATGGCCAACGTTTCCCCCTGGGGGGCAGCGATGGCCTATCCTCTGATGGCTGTGTTGTGCGGCATGGCCGGCGACCTGGCGGTAGAAAAACCGCGGGCTCTGACCGCGATTACGCTCGTGCTGCTGGCGGCGGGAGTGCTGCGCGGCCTGGCCGGCCGTCTCTACCTGCGCTCCGCCGAGGGGCCGCTCGAAGACAGCTATCGCTGGCTCTTTCGCGCCAGCGTCTGGTTGGTGGCGCTGCTCTGGGGCCTCTTCGCCGGCTGGGCGCTGTGGCTACATCCGCATGACTTTACCGGTCTGAGCTTCCTCTTGTGCACGGTTGGAATCGTGGCTGGAGCCACCTACACGCTCACGGCCGACCGACTGACCCTGGCCGGCTACCTGCTGGCCATGATCGGTCCCTGCAGCCTGATTCTTTGCAGCCGCGGCGATGCCCAGCAGGTCTTTTCCGGCGGGGTCGTTTTCACATTTCTCATCTTTTCCTGGGTTACCGGTCGCCACCACAATCGCAGACTGATCGACTCCTTGGTGAGCCGCTCCATTCAGCAGGCCCAAACGGCCAGGCTAGAAGGGGCCGAGAAAGAGCTGCGGCGCCTGCTCGACCAGGAAATCGAGCAAAAGCGCCTGCTGGAGGAGCGCAACCAATCGCTGCTAGGAGCGCGACGCTCGGCCGATTCGGCCAATCGAGCCAAAAGCGATTTTCTGGCCTCCATGTCTCACGAGATTCGCACGCCCATGAACGCCATCGTCGGGCTCTCGGAACTGTTGCTCGACACCAAGCTCGATGAGCAGCAACGCAACTGGCTGGGCAGCGTAAATTCTTCTTGCAATTCGCTGCTCACGCTGATCAGCGACATTCTCGACCTGTCTAAAATTGAAGCCGGTCGCATGGAGCGCCAGCGCAAGAAATTCCAGCCTGCCGCACTCATCAAAGAAGTCCTGGATCTGATGGGACCCTTGGCCGGGCAGAAGAAAATCACCGTCGAGGGTGACCTTTCGCCAAACATTCCGGAAATGGTGATGGGCGACTCGCAGAAGCTTCGCCAGGTGCTGCTCAACCTGCTGGGCAACGCGGTCAAATTTACTCGCGAGGGCGGAATCCGGTTGCGCGCCGACTGGCTGGACGGCCACCTGCGAGTGCGCGTGCAGGACAGCGGCATCGGCATCCCCCCCAAAAAGCTGGCCAGTATCTTCGAGCCCTTCAGTCAGGTCGACGCCTCCTCCACCCGCAGCTACGCCGGAACCGGCTTGGGCCTGGCCATCTCGAGGCAATTGGTGGAACTGCTGGGGGGTCGGTTGTGGGTCGAAAGCCAGCGCAATGTGGCCGGCGCTCCTCCGCCCCATTGGAAGCTGGAGGAGCATTCGACGGGCTGCGTCTTCTGGATTGAATTGCCTCTGGAACTGGTGGTCAGCGACCTGGATTCGGCGGCGCGCGTGCTGGAAGACCCCGTGCTGATGGAAAACACCCGGATCCTGGTAGCCGAAGACAACCCCATGAACCAGCGGGTCATCCTGGCACTGCTGGAACGCTTCCATCAGCAGGCCGATGTGGTCGAGACGGGCCTGGCCGCCGTCGAGGCTTGTCGCCGCAACCACTATGACCTCATCTTCATGGACCTGCAGATGCCGGAACTGGATGGCCTCGAGGCCACCGGGCAGATCCGCACTCTGGGCCCTGCTCGTCAGCCCTACATCGTAGCCCTGACCGCCAACGCCTTTGAGGATGACCGTCAGCGCTGTTTGGCAGCGGGGATGAATGACTACCTGAGCAAACCGGTGCGCCGCCAACAGCTTTCCCTGGCCCTCCATCAGTATCTGCTGGCTACCCGCTAAACAAAAAAGGCCCGCCTTGCAGCGAGCCTTTTTTGATCCTGGTCTTCTTAAGCGAAGGGGAGAGAGCGAGCCCAGTTGGCCAGGCGCTCGGCTTCGGCAGTCGACAGGTCGGCCGGAAGCACCAGCTCGATCTGGTAGCCGGGACGAATCCACAGCTGGTGCTCGAGCACGCCGCGCGGACGCTCGGCGCGGGGCTTGGCGACGGGGGTGGGGGCGACGGCCTGCGCGCGCGGAGCGGGCTCCGGAGCTTTCACCGCCGGCTTGCGGCCCCGGTTGGAACTCTTTTTGCTGGCGCCCAGGATGGCTTCGATCACATCCTCACGGCGCTCTACTTCTTTAGCGATTTGAGCGGCCGACAAGCCGCGCTCCGAAAGTGCGTGAATTCTTTCGCGGTCGGCCGAGCTGAGCCGGCCTCGTTTACTCATTACCATTTAAAGCGAGACTCCCTAATTTGCGATAAATCCATTAGACACCATTTGGCGGTAATTGCATTAATACGATTCTACTAAAGTGGTTACCCTAAAAGCAACCAGGAAAACTTGGGGACCTGCCAACCGGGCTCAAAAGCCCACAAACAAAGGGCTCAACGCAGGGACTATAGGAAAAACCGCCAAGAAACTTCAGGCCTGGTTGAAGCGATCGACCGTCTGCTTCCAGTCTGTGTTGTCCAGGAAAGCCAGCTTATCGTAGGGGTCTTTCACCCGTTTCAGCTCCACGCTCAATCCCGTGGCTCCGGGATTATCCGGGGTATGATGTTCCGCCACGATTACCTGGGCTAAATTCACCAGGCATTGTTCGGCCGCCTTCTTCAATTTGTCGTTGTTGGCGGCTTCGGCGTTCTCGGCTGTACGCTTCAAGAAGTCGCCCAGATCATAAACGAAGCCAAAGGCCTGAGTCTTGGAGCGCAACTCACGAAGCTGCGCGCCGGACCCCCCGGAGGCGGCGAACTGGGCAGAAAAGATCTTCAGACTCTTTTCCAGATCGGCCATTTTGGAAAGGTCGAAAGCCGCCATGGTGGGCAGAACATCCTGATTCTCCGCGGCACTTCTCACCACCATGTCGACGATCTGACGAGCTTCCACGTCGCTCTTGAAAAGATGCGCCTGATGAATGTCGGCCAGCGGACCCTGACCGAGAATGTGAGAATAAGGCCAACCCTCGCGTCCCTCCAGGGCCTGAGACGCGATCATAAATTTTGCGTTATCTTTGATTTCACTGGCCACTTCCACAGCGGCCATCTGACACGCGTCAAACCCCAGGATGTCCAGTTTCTGACCGGTCGCCTGCTGAGCAGTGTCGAGTGCCTGCTTGAGCTGAGGAACGGTCATCCAGCCTTTGTGAGACTCATCCTCAATCATTCCCTCCCAGCCTTTGCCGTGGTCGGCGATGATCAGCATGTAATGCTCGGCCGGAAATGACTTGATACCCCAGGTGAGAAAATCCGAGAGGGTCTTCGGATCCGACATGTTCACCGGGCCGAGACTCTGAAGAACCGGCGAATCAATTTGGCGCTCCGCCTCAGGACCGGTCTGACGGTCCTGTTCGACCCGAAACCGATAAGCGCCACCACCGCGATGATCCAGCTGAGTCACCAACTGCACGGAGCCGTTGGAGCCGGTTTTCTCCATTTGGGCGGCATCATCGTAAATATAGGCGTAGAGATTGTTGTCCGCCGCACAGTAATTGAGCACGGTCCATTTGGACTTAGGGTAAGCGGTCGGCGTCGGCGCTTCGGCGGCGGGAGGGGTAGCGGGGGCAGCGGCGGGAGTTCTGACCTCCACGCGGTCCTCAAGGGGAACCGAGGTGAAAATGGACGGAGCAGCCGCGGCGCGGCGCGCGGGAGCGGCCGGCTGCGGCATGACGATACGGGACGGTGCACTGACTTGCATGGCCTCTCCTCTCCAGGTTCCCCCACCAAAAAGCTTAGTGGTCGCCGACTCTCTCCAGGTTACAAAATTGTGAATGCATGCACGAGTAGGGAAACTCCGCTTTGTTCATCTGGATGTAACAACCCATGGCAATCCCAACGGCTAGGCTGTTGGCGGGGAAATACGTCGGTCCAATGGAGGTTCAGTATGACGGTAGGCAGCGCACCGCTCGGACAGTATAGAGGTTGTTCTTGCCACCACGCGCCCTTGCGCCTGCTGGCCGAGACCGCGCCCACGCCCACCCCCGCTCCTCCAACCGGCCCCGTGGATTCCGTCTTCAGTTTCAACACCCAGGATCGTCGCGTTATGGAGCCCGGCACCAAGCTGATTCCTGGCGTCATCCAGGGAGCCAAGAAGAATCCCGAAACCGACAAGGCCATGCTCAACGTCGGCCTGGAACCGGTGGACGGCAAGTATGTCTACGGTCCCGAAGACCCTCGCCAGAACACGGCCGTGACCTTCTCTTCGGTGGCCAACACCATCAACGTGTTCCGCGAGGCTTTCGGCGACTTCAAGTGGTCCTTCAAGTACGACAAGCTGGCCGTCAACCCCAACGGCGGCAAGGACTTTAATGCCTTCTACGCGCGCAACCAGGGAACGGTCAACTTCTTTGCCGAGGAAGATCCGATCTTCGGCCGTGCCGTTTTATCGGGAGCTTCCGGCGAAATCGTGGCTCACGAGACCGGCCACGCCATTTTGGACGCCATCCGTCCCGAATACTTCGGAGCTTTCCGTAGCGATGTGGGAGCGTTCCACGAGGCCTTCGGGGACATGCTGGCCCTCCACATGTCGCTGCTGGACGAACGCGTCATCAAGCGCGTGCTGGTCCAGACCGGCGGCGACCTGAAAAAGCCCAACATCGCCGCTTACATGGCCGAAGAACTGGCTCAGGGTCTGAACAACAAAAAGGGCACCAACGCGACCGGCGGCGACTTCCTGCGCAACGCCAACAACAACTTTACCTGGGCTGAACCCAAAACGCTGCCCGAAAAAGGCGGTCCGGACAAGCTGGGCTGGGAGATCCACGACTTTTCGCGCCTCTGGACGGCCGCCCACTATGACGTGCTCAACGGAATGGTGCAGCAGCAAATTCAAAGCGGCATCGCGCCCGACGTAGCCATTCGCGAAAGCAACAAAGAACTGCTGAAGATGCTGGCCAATTTGCTGAAGGAAGCCCCGCGCGGTGACTTCACCTATAAAGATATGGCCATCGCCTTCATCAAATCCGACAAAATCCACGCCGATGGCAAACACGTCGAGTTGCTGCAAAAAGTCTTCACCGACCGCAAGATTCTGCCGGCTGACCTGCCGGCGGAAACCCTGGAGGTCGCCCCCAGCCGGGAGCAGGCTCGCCTCTTCCAAAGCGAGGATGAACCGGCCTACGGCCCCATGAAGATGACCCTGGGAGAAGACTTCGGTATGTTCTCCGGAGCCAAAGTGGAAATTCCGGTGGCATCCGACCGGCTGCTTTTCAAGAGTGACGAGCTGCAGGAGCAAACGCAGGACGACATTCGCCGACTGATCCAGGCCGGGCGCATCCGCTACAATGATCCCAGCTATCAGATGAAGTTCCCCAACGACTATTTCAACCCCCAGGGCGAGCCCTACATTGGTTCCGTCACTTGGGAAGACGGCCAGATGAAAATTGAACGTCTGGCCATCGCTCACTAATTCGATTATAATCCAGGCCTGTGAGTGAACCTGTTGCGCGCCAGCCCGCGCTGGACTTCGTGGCCCTGATCCTGTCGGTCGTGCTCAGCCCCTTTCTGTGCGTCCCCTACTTCTGTACGGTGTTCGCCCGCGCCACCGCGCGCTCGGATTCGGAGTTCCTCTTGCTGGCGACTCTCTGCGTGGTGCTGTCCATCGGTGTGCCGGCCGCCTACATCGGCTGGCAGGTTCACAAAGGCAACATCACCGATATCCACGTGCGCAAGCGCGAGCAGCGCCAGGGACCGTTTCGGGCCGGAATGGCCGGCCTGGGAACCCTGGTGCTGGTCCTCTGGCTGATCGGCGGACCGATTCGCCTGACCCAGCTGTCGGGACTGCTCTTCGCCCAGAGCTTCCTCTTCGAGATGATTTCACGCAGCTGGAAGATCAGTATGCACACTTCGGTGCTGGCCGCCTGTCTGGCCGGCTGCATGGAGCTGGCCGGCTGGTCTTCCGCCAGCCTCCTCAGCATCATCCCCCTGTGCTGGGCCCGCCACTACCGCGGCCGCCACACCTGGGGCCAGGCCTTCGGCGGCGCCGCCCTCGGCTACGGCCTAACCATCTACCCCCTCCGCTGGCTGGCTTCCCTCTAGCTCTTGCTGCGGTTGCTGATCCCGAAGGGGAAGGTGGCAAAATGGGAAGCGGGAGAGAGATTCGCACTGGCGATTTCTATGGGGTGGCCTCTAGCCTACGCCGGTCCAAATGATAAAAACCGCCTCAGGATCAGCTCTTCCCTGCTTTCCCGGCTTCCCCGCTTTCCCTTCGGACGGTACCTGGCCTGATCTCGTCGGGGCTCACCCCTCCGCAGGAGGGTCAGCTAAGGCGAGGGCCTGGCTGTCGTAGAGGGCGAAGGGGTGTTTGGGGTTGGCTTCCAGGGCTTTGGCGTAGGATGCTTTGGCCAGGTTGCGCTCGCCCAGTTGGGCGTGGCAGTTGCCCTTGAGGTAATGAAGATTGGCGTTGTTGGCGTCCAGGCTCAGCCCCATCTCGATCTGTTCCAGGGCCAGTACCAGGTAGACGCCGCCCAGCTGGCAGTAGATGTTGGCCAGCATGGTCCAGGCGCGCACGTTGGAGTAATCCTCACGAACGCCGCGGGAGGCGAAGCTGAGCGCGGGCTCCAGGTGGCCCCCCATGGCTTGCAGCTCGGCCATCAGCAGACAGGCTCCGGCGTGGCGCGCGTCGTGGCGCAAGGCCGAGATGCATTCGTCTACAGCGTCGCTGAAACGGCCTTCCTGCACCAATCTCTGGGCGCGATCGGCGTGGATGAGAGCTTGTTCTTCATTGGGGAGCATTTGGCCATGTTACCTCGCCCCCACCCCGTTTCCCTTCAAGGTAAGACGACGCGCTGCAGGCAACGGCCGCCGATGTCAATCAGGTAAAGCAGTTTGCCGCCCTGCCAGGAACCGCCGAACTCACCAAAGACGGGATTGCGGCCATTTTTGAAGGTCAGCTCGTACTCGCGCTGGGCCTGCAATTCCTTGTTAAAAACGACGATCGACCCGCCACTCGGAACCAGCAGCTTGCCCTGCCAGGGAATCAGATCTTCCTGAGGCTTGAGCACGATGCGCCGCGAATTGGCGTTAGGCGGCGACAGTCCGGGACCGTCCCCGCCGGCTTCGGCCGCTTTCTGCCCCCGAGCCAGGTAGCGCAGTAAGGTGGGGGCTTCTTCCCAGCCACGCACGGTTTTAGCCCGCGACTGATAAACGTACAGGTCGCCGCTGGCATCGCAGGCGATCTTGACCACCGGGTCGCCCCAACTGGGACAAAGGGCGCGCTGAGCCAGCAACTTGCCGTCCAGGTTGCGCGTCTGCAAAACTACGTCGCCCTTCTGATCACGCGGATAGACCACGCAATAGAGCATCTTGTAGGCGTTGAAGGCGATGCTCTTGGGGATGCCGCGCGGATCGCCGTTCTGAATGCCGATGGTGATGGGCTTCTGCCAACCACTGCCAAACTTGAAGCGCTGCAAACGGCAGTTACCGGCGTCGGCCACCCAGATTTGACCGTCGGGTCCATAGCTCAAGTCAGCCGGATTGACCAGCTGGCCCTTGGGTTCGGCCGAAGGAACCCAGGACATATTGCGCTCCACTTTGCCGCTGGGGTGAATCTTGAGCAGCTGGCTCTTGGAGTTCCACTGGTGGATGCGTCCCTGATAGTCCAGGCGCAACCCCGGGTCGGGACTGACGGCGATGCGCTCGGGCTGGGGAAACTCACTGAGAATCTTGCCGCCGACGGTCATTTTCAAGACCATGCCGTCGCGCCGGTCGGGATTGCGCATGTAGACGAAGAAATCGCCGTCCTCGTTCATGCTCAGAGCGATCGGCTCGCCCTCGCGGAAGGCTTCGGTCTCGCGAACCTGCGATTCCATGTTGCCGTCGGGCGCGTAGCGGCGGATCCAGTCTCGACCGGCCAGACCCAGCACGTCGGTGCCGGTCAGGTACATGGCCTGAGCGCCGTCCACTTCGTAGCGCACGCCGCCTTCCGAATTGATGACGTGCAGACCCCAGGTGTCCAGACAGTAGGCATTGCCCTGGCTGTCGATGGCCAGTTGCACCGGTCGGCGCAGCGAAGGCGTGCGCTTGGCCCCGAAATACTGACCCGAGGGATTGAACCCGTAGATCTTGCGGTTCTGCTCGCTCCAGACCCAGTAGTTGCCGTCCAGGTCACGAGCCAGAGCGACGCTGCCCCGGATCGGTTCGGGGCTGCCGCTGAAGGCCGTCCACTCCAGACTGTGGGGACCCGGCACCAATGCCCCTTTCACCAGCTGCTGTCCGGGTTCGGAAACCAGCAGAGCCGACTTGGCCAGGCGGCCCACCCATTGGGAAAGCACGGTGACGCCCGTCAGTTGTTGACGAACTTCGGCCTGCCCACCGCGGTGCTCGATGAGCTCGCCGTCGCGGGTGTAGATGTCCATGAAGCCGTCGCCTTCGTAGAGCACATAGAGACGGCCGGCCGCATCTTGCGTCACGTCGGTGGGAGCGGCGCTGCCCAATGGCTGAAGGCGGATTTCCTGTTTGCAAGAGAGGCGGCCCGGCTGGGCGCCGGCCAGACTCGTCAACAGCAGCAGCGGTAAGAGTTTCCTCAGGCCAGCCATCGAGCCGCCTCACGGGCGTGGTAGGTCAAAATCAGGTCGGCGCCGGCCCGCTTCATGGAGAGCAGCGTTTCCAGAGTGATCAGCCGTTCGTCCACCCAACCGTTGGCGGCGGCCGCCTTGATCATGGCGTATTCCCCGCTGACGTTGTAGCAGGCCAGCGGCAGCGCAAAGTGCTCGCGCAGGTCGCGCAGGATATCGAGATAGGCCAGCGCCGGCTTGACCATCAGCCAGTCAGCCCCTTCCTGAATATCCAGGGCGGCTTCGCGCAGGGCCTCGCGGCGATTGGCCGAGTCCATCTGATAGGAGCGGCGGTCGCCGAAGGACGGCTTGGAGTCGGCCGCCTCGCGGAACGGGCCATAGTAAGCCGAGGCGAATTTGACGGCGTAGCTGAGAATGCCGGTGTCTTGAAAGCCGGCCGCGTCCAGGGCCGTGCGAATGGCGCTCACGCGACCGTCCATCATATCAGAGGGGGCCACCAGGTCGGCGCCGGCGCGGGCGTGCGAGACGGCCGTCTGGGCCAAAATCTTGAGGGCCGCGTCGTTGTCGACAGTGTGGCCGCACAGCGGGCCACAGTGGCCGTGGTCGGTGTACTGGCACAGGCAGACGTCGGTCATCACCACCAGATTGGGAAAAGCTCGCTTGAGTTCGCGCACGGCCCGCTGCACTGGAGCATCGTCGGCGTAGGCCTGCGAGCCCTCGGCGTCTTTGCTGGCGGGCAGACCGAACATGATGACCGAGCGGATGCCCTCGGCCATGGCCGCCTCCACCTCGCCCACCACTTTGTCCACGCTCCAGCGATTCTGGCCGGGCAGGGCGCCCACCGGCTGGACGATGTTCTCACCCTCCACCACAAAGAGGGGATAGCAGAAATCGTTAGGGGTCAGCTGGGTCTCACGGACCAGGGCGCGCATTTCCGCGCTGCCGCGCAGGCGGCGCATCCGCGAAATGGGAAAATTCGGGGCAGAGAAGTTCATAAGGGGGCGCGTTCCACTCCGCTCGGTTACACCCTTTCCACCAGATCGGGACTCAACTCATCGAGGCGGCTGCAGCCCAACAGCAACATGGCCTCGTTCAATTCGGCCCGCAAAGTTTGAAACACCTGACGCACGCCCGCTTCCCCGGCGGCCGCCAGACCCCAGAGCAACGGCCTTCCCACCAGCACCACCCGGGCGCCCAGACAGCAGGCCAGCAGAGCGTCGGCTCCGCGGCGCACTCCCCCATCCATCCACACCTCCACGCTCGGGTCCAAAGCCTGACGGATGCGCTGGACGCAGTGCAGGGTGGCCGGGGAGTGATCGAGCTGGCGCCCGCCGTGATTGGAGACGACTACGGCGCGAGCGCCAATCTTGGCGGACTGAACGGCGTCGTCGCTGCGCACGATTCCCTTCACCACCACCGGCAAATCGGTCTGCTCGACCAGCCACTCCAGGTCCTTGAAAGACAGGCTCGGGTCGAGGTGGCGCTGGACGTAAGCGCCCAGGCCGCTCCCTTCCAGGGTTTCTTTGCCGGTGCCGGTCAGATTGGCCAGACTCAGTCCCGGCGGCAGAGTGAAATGGTTGCGCGCGTCTTTCTCGCGCACGGCCAGCACCGGTGCGTCGACCGTCAGCACCAGGGCGCGCGCTCCCGCCGCCCGGGCGCGCTGCACCAGTTCTCGGGTGATGCCGCGATCCTTATAGACATAGAGCTGAAAAAGCACGGGCCCGCTGGCCTGCTGGACCACTTCTTCCATGGGCGAGTTGGAAAGGGTGCTGAGAATGAAGCAGCTACCCTCGGCGGTCACCCCGCGCGCGCTGGCCACCTCGGCTCCGGCGTCGGCCATACCGTGAAAAGCGGTGGGAGCGGCCAGAATGGGCATGCTGACCGGCATTCCCAGCACGCTGGTGGACAGGTCGATCTGTTCCACGCCGGCCAGCACCTTGTAGTGCAGAGCGTATTCGGAAAAGGCCTGGCGGTTGCGCCGCAAGGAAATTTCATCGCGCGCGCCCCCGCGATAGTAATCGTAGGCCGGCTGACTCAATTTAGCAGCCGCTACCGCTTCGAAATCGTGCATGTTCACCAGCATCTTGTTCAGCCTCCCGCGCGCATCTTGCGCAACTCTTCCAGTTGATCTCGGAGCAGGCCGGCGGCCTGCACCAGGCGCGCCAATTCTGGCTCCAGACCCGATTGTTCTAAAACTCGCCAGATGGCCCCGCCCTTGAAAAGGGCCAACTGCAGGCGGGCTCGCTGAGTAATCAGCTGCGTGCCCGCCAGTTCCTCGAGCTGACGGCCCCTCTGCTCCCACTCCAGCCGGGGAGGCGGCGGCCCGGTCTTCAAGCTATCCAGGCGTCCGTTCAGGGTTTCATAGGAATCCATGGCAGATTCGTAGTCGCGCAAGAGGGCCGCGAAATTTTTCTTGCCCGTGCGCCGGCACAACTCCTCGGCCGCGCTCCGGTCGGCATAAAACGACAATCTCCAGAAAGGCGTGGAGTAGCGTCCGGTCCCGTAGCCCAGGCGCAGCAGCAGGGCGAAGCGCGGATGCCCGTGGCATTCGCGAATCAGCGGAACGAGGGCGGCCTGGTGCTCACGAATGCGCCGGATTTCGTCCTGCGTCAGGCGCTGACTCTCGCGGATCGGAACGGCAAATTCCGGCAGGCTTTCCAAGTGGCGACGCCGCTCTTCCAGTTCGCGCCGTTCGGCGGCCAGAATCTCGAAGAGGGACGGAAGTAAAAAGGAAAGCCCGGTGCGTCGCTGTGCCAGAGCCACCACCTCGGTGTCCAGACTGGGAAGCAGGGCCAACGCCAGCACCTGATTCTCCTGGCGCAGCTGGTCCTCCAGGCGGGCGATCTGGTCGCGCAGCCCGAGGTTAGCCATCGACCTCAATCTTCCGGAAAAATTCAAATACGGCGGCCAGCATCTCGGTGGCGTCCGCGACTTCCGTTTCGTCGATCAGGAAGACGCGACAATGATTCTGATTCATCAAGAGATCGAGAGGCCCGGGCTCGAGGCCGTCTTCTTCGGTGAGATATTCGTACCCCACGCGGGCTTTCGGATCGTAGCCATCCAACTGCATCTCTACGCCCTGCAGACACAGCGGGTAATTCTCGACAATCTCGTAGCCTTGCGCCTCAAACGCCTCCTTGAGAACGATCCGGCCGGCCATTTCGCTGAGCACCCTATCGACTTACACCAGGGATCTGCTCATCCCTTCGCCAAATCCGCCCCCATGTGGAACCAGAAACTTGAAGAGCGCATCCTGCGCTACACTGCCATCGCCACCCCCAGCGACTCCGCCAGCCCGACCGCTCCCAGCACCGAGTGCCAGTGGGACCTTTTGCGCGTGCTCGAGCAAGAGCTGATCGCCATCGGCGCGACCGAGGTGGAATTGGGAGAATTCGGCCATCTGATGGCCACCATTCCGGGCAACAGCGAAGGGCCGGTCGTTTCTTGGATGGCCCACGTGGACACCAGCCAGCAGTTCAACGGCCTGGACGTCAAGCCCATCGTGCACCGCGCTTACGCCGGCGGCGACATCGTGTTGCCCGACGATCCCACGCAGGTCATCTCCCCCAATGAGTTCCCTTACCTCAAGGGCAAGGTGGGCCACGACATCGTGACCGCCAGCGGCCTTAGCTTGCTGGGGGCCGACGACAAGGCCGGCGTGGCCATCGTCATGACGCTGGCCGAGCACCTCATCCAGCACCCCGAGATTCCCCGTGCGCGCACCCGCATCTGCTTTACCCCCGATGAGGAAATCGGACGCGGCTGCACCCACCTGGACTTCGCCAAACTGGGCGCCGACTATGCCTACACCCTGGACGGCGGCGACGTGGGCGAACTGTGCAACGAGACTTTTTCGGCCGACAAGGCCGTGGTCACCGTGACCGGCGTGTCCATTCATCCCGGTTGGGCCAAGGACAAGCTGGTCAACGCCCTGCACCTGGCCTGCCAGATTGTGGAAATGCTGCCCAAGGTAACGCGTACCCCCGAGACCACCGAAGGCAAGCAAGGCTTCATTCACGTCACCACCCTGGAGGGCGGCTCTTCGGAAGCCAAACTTCAAATCATCATCCGCGACTTTGAACTGGAAGGACTGCGCTCCCACCACGAGCTGATCTCCTCGGTGTGCACCGCCGTCGGACTGGCCGAACCGCGCGCCCAGATCAAAGTAGAATTCGTCGAGCAGTACCGCAACATGCGCTACTGGTTGGACAAAGACATGCGTCCGGTCAATCTGGCCCTGGAAGCCTATCGCAAAGCCGGCATCCAGCCCTACCTGACCGGCATCCGCGGCGGCACCGACGGCTCCTGGCTGACCGAAAAGGGCCTGCTCACCCCCAACCTGTTTGCCGGCATGCAGAACGTGCACGGCCCGCTCGAGTGGGTGAGCATTCAAGACATGAATCAGTCCGTAGCCATGTGTCTGGAGCTGGTCCAGCTCTACGCGCTCCAACCGGCGACCGCCAAGGTCTGAGGCGACGGGCAAAAGTTGCTGCGCCCGTCGGCACACTCTGAAGTTGCTGCCCAGGTAGGCAAAAGTTGCCGCGCCCGTCGGCACACCTGGGGGTTGCCGCCCGGGTAGGCAACCCGGCAAATGGTCGCCCCCCTTAGCGCGTCCTAATGCTATCCAAACTTGCGGGGGGAGGCCGGATCGCATATAATCCGGCCACGTGATTGATCCGCTGCAGCGCATAACCAGCACTCCCTGGACCGCTCCCAAGAGCCCCGTGGTCCGGGCCGAGAAGCCGTTGCTGCAGCTGGACCCGCAGGAATCGTTCTCTTTCCGAGGATTTGAAGCCCCCGCTCAGCCCGCCCCCGCCGCCATCAACGAGCCGGTCTTTCAGGCGACCGCCAACGAACCGGTCTTTCGTCAACCGGCGGCTCCCGTACCCACGGTGCTCTCCATGGTGGAAGATCTCCCCGCCAACGACAAAGCCGGAGTCACGGCTGACATGCTGGGTCGCGAAGTCAACTACCTGGGCGCCTACCCCTATAAAGAAGGCGGCGAGCAGATTCGCGGTGAGCTGACCCAGCGCTATCAAGATTCGGTGGCTGGCGCCAAGCAGTTTCACAAGGAAGCTCTGGAGTTCGCCCACTCTCGTGGAGTGGACCCGGTCAAGCTACCGGACAGCCTGAAAGGCAAGAGTTTCGACGCCGATTCCGCGGCCGCCATCAAGCAGGAGCTGGCCGGACAGGTCAAGGCTTACTTCGCCAGTGCGCAGGGCAGCACCAACCCTCTCAAAGAGGGACTCAGCCAGAAAGAATGCGACCGCTTCGTGGACCTGGTCAGCCAGTGTCAGGCCGAGGGCTCGCTCGGCAAGGTTTCCGCCGGTGAGGTCTACCGGTTGGCCTCCAGCAATCTCAGCTTGCTGGCCCTGCAAGACCGAGCCGCTTCAGAAATCACTTTCGGCGAACATGGCGTGCGCCATCTGGTCGGCCACAACATCATGGTCTGCGAAAAGCTCAGCGACCAGCTGCAGGCTCAAGGCGTCCCGGTCAGCGCCAAAGACCGGCTGATTCTCCACCAGGCCATGCTGGTGCACGACATGGGTTACGCGGTCGACAACGTGCGCGGAGATTTCGCCAAGAACGGCATCAAGACTCAGGACGCCGGTCACCCGCTGTTGGGCGGCCGCTACGTGCGCGAACGTTTTCAGGACGATACCGACCCCATCAATTCGCTCTTCTCCCCCGAGGAGATGAACCTGATGCAGCGCTGCGTGCTCTATCACGACATGGATGCCGAGGGTAAGTCGGGCGTCAAGCTCAACATGAGCAAGCAACTCAGCCCGGCCGAGCGTCAACAAAACCTGGAAAGCATCACCCGGCTGGCCGACAACTCCCACGCCCTGGACGATAAGGTTTCCGACGTTCTTTATCGCCACCCGGCCGCCCTCAAGACCATGCGCATGATCAAAACGGCCGGCGAAGTGGGCGACGAAACCAAGGTCAAGTCGCTGCAGAACGAGTTGAAGCAGGACCTGGACGCGCGCGCCGATCTTTCGGCCGACGACAAAGCCGGCTTGAAGCAGGCGGTCAACCAGATGAGCGCCGGCGAATACGAATTCTCGGCCCGTCGCCTGGTGGGCGGCAAGCCCGACTACAGCATCGATGGCGACGGCACCGTCACCATCACCTTGCGCGAATCGCCCATCCACAAGCAGATCGCTCAGGTCAGCGGCCAGGAGCCGCTCAAGCTGCTAGCCGGCTACATGCAAGATTTAAGCGGAGTGCGGCCCGAGATCGACCGCAACACCAAGAGCGTGGAAGCCGGCAACCTGCGCTTCGAATTAAAGCCCGCCAAAGACCTGGACGATTACCAAACGGCGGTGGCCGGAGTGATGCTCGACGACGTCGGCTTCCGCAAGTGGGCCGTCAAGGACGCCGATATGGGCAAGACCCAGAAGGGTCTCAAAAGCGTGCTGGATGCGGCCGCGGACATGACGGACGAGCAACTGCAGCGCAAGGCCGCCGTTTACCTGGACGACGTAGACGCTTCGCGCAGCCAGATTCTCTCGGCTCTGCAGGGCCAGTTGACCGGCCTCAAGGACCAGCGTCGTCAAGCTCTTTATGCAGCGTCTTGAAGAGTGGCTGGCCGGTTACCGACTTCCTGACTCGGCCGACCCGCTCCACGACTTAGAAGTCGCCCACCTCGATATGCTTCGATCCTTTTACGCCTTGCTTTGCGTAACCGGCGACGCCGCCGATCCGGTCACGGCCGTGCGCATGCATCTACCTGATTTTCCATCCTTTCCCTTATCCGGCTCCCCCACCGAGCCGCTACGAGTCCTGGGCGTGGCGCGGCCCGCGGGACCAGTGGTGGAGCTGAAGGAACGCCTGCTGGAGGGTCTGACGGCCGAGCAGGCCGCGGAATACCTGACGCTCTCCGAATCCTAGAAAATCCAGGCTTTTTCCAGGACAGCTGCAGCGTAACGGCGTAACCGTGCGCCATGCCCACCCTCCACCCGCTCCGCATCGCCCTGGTTGGCTTTTTGTTAGCCAGCGCCGCCCACGCCGCTCCTATTGTGTTTCAAAACGGCGTTAGCCCGGGCACCAGCGATGCCTACTATTTCGGACCGGGAACCGAAATCGGCAACGTCTTCACGACGACGGCCTCCGGAACGGTGTCATCGATTACTTTCGCGGTATGGAACGCAGTCGGGGCGACTCCCGTAGAATACTCCGGTTCCTGGGCGCTACAGTCACGAGATGGCGGACCCATCAACCTCAGCGATACCTTTATCTCCAGCGCAATCACCGGCTCCGGGCAAGGGATCGCCCTCAACAGCGGCTCCTTCGGGCCCGATGACGGGCTTTACGACATCAGGTTGGTGACTTTTGATGTCAGCTCGTTCGCACTGCCGGTCGGCTCGTACATTCTGGCTCTGACCGGGGTCACTGGAGACGCGGGTGACAGCTTCTGGGGGGTCGCCAGCGATCCGAGTCCAGGAGTTACGGCCACTGTTCTGCCTTTCCCCTCGCTACCCAGCACCAACTTCTTCGTGCTGGCCGGACCCGAAGACGCGAGCGGTGCCCCGGAACTCAATCCGGCCAGCGCCAGCACCGCCCTCGGTTTCTGCTGCATCGGCCTGGCTTTGCTGCAGCGACGCAAAACCCGCGCCCGCTGGAGCTGAAGCAAAGTTCAAATCCCGGCAATCCCCCGCCGTTCCAGGTTCTCTAAGATGGACGGGTGATTATTGGTACCCGTATGTCCGTTCCTCACTTGCCTTCGGCGCGCTCTTCGCCACCTCAGGCTTTGGACGCGTTCGTGGCTTCCGATGCTCCCGCCGGCCTCATTCCCAAGCTGTTCGTCCCCCGCCAGTCGATTCCGGATGCGGAAGCTATCGCGCAAAATCCGAACCTGCACGGCGTCGAACTCAATCGGGCCATCAACAGAACCTACGTAGAGTTATCGAAACAACTGCAGCGGGTGCTCGACCCCGAGTTCGCGGAGGGGTCCAAAGTCAGCCCCAGCTGGTATTCCATGGCCATCTATGCTTCGCGCGGCGCGGGCAAGGGCATGCTGGCGGCGGAGGCGGCTCTCTCGGTGGTGGGAGGTCAGCGTTCGCTGCGCGATATGTTCCCGGCCGTGCCCGAGGAAGACTGGAAACGCGTCGCTCCCCTGCTGGAGGACAGCCGCGGTCCGGCCAAGGACTGCGCCAAATTCCTGGTGGCCTTCTTCCTGGCCCAGCAGGAGGGCCCCACCCGCCTGACCCTGGACCCACGCGTGCTGGCCATCTCCGCCGGTCGCATGACCAGCATCATCACCCGGCCCGATACCAACGTCTTTACCTTTACCCGCACCCTGAAGAACATGCTGGAAGACGGCAATCGCCGCATTTTTCAGGACATTGGAGTCTCGTGCCAGCACTACCTGGAGCTGCGTCGAGACCAGCCGGGAGTGACACCCGAGGGCGTGGCTCGACATTTCAGTGAAGACCCGCTGGCCGTCTCGGCCTATCAGGACGGGCTGCGCTTCGCCGCCTCGCCCGAGGATCTGCCTACCGACTTCGCCCCACTTTACGGCCTGAACACCGCGCCCTTGCTGGCCTCGGGCTTCGCCCTTTACGAGCGGGCCTCGAGCGAGAAGAACCCCGAGCTGCGTGACCGCATGATTCAGCACGCCGGCAACCTGCTGGCTTACCACGAGCAGGCCAAAGTGGCTGTGCCCGCTTTCCTGCCCGGCCAGATTCTGCCGGGTGAGACCGAGCGCGGTGACGTGATGGAAGTGCTGACACCTCAGGTAGACGTGAAGACCCGTCAATGGACCTGGAGCATGCACAAATGCGACCTGCCGGACCTGGACGGCTCCTTCTGGACCCCGCCCTCCACCGAGCGCAACTGGGCCGTTTTCGAGGACCGCTGGGGACCGATTCTGGACTATTTCGCTCGCTGCGCCGCCAATCCCGAGTCGCTCTGGCCCATGCCCAACCCCGACCCCGCCCAGGGAGTCTAGCGGAACCTTCCGCTCCGGTAGCGAATTGGGTCCGGATGCTGGTCGTCTTAGCGGTGCTGGGCTGCTTTCTGGGTCGCGTGCTGGGTCCTCGACTGAAGACCTGCCCCTACTTATTGTCCGCCCAACTGGCCGCGGCTCTGCCTATCGTGGGAGGACTGACCCAGTCGAGCGAACTTGGCCTGCGCGGAATCCTGGTCGGAATCGGGGCGCTTCTGGGGGTCTACGCGAGCGGACACAACTCGCGCTTGCGAGCGCTGCTCTTCTGTGCCGCCGGCTCGACCTTGGGAGGACTGCTTGGTCAATCCCTACTTACGTAGCCTGCGCATCTGGGTCTGGGCCGACCTGATCTGCCTGGCCAGTCTGGTCGGCGTTTTTACTCTGGGCGACCCGCTCGGTCAGTCCGGCGTTCGCCATCCGGCCCTGCCGCTGCTTTTCTTTCTGGCCTGCGTGACCGCCGTGGGAACCCTGCTCATCTCCCTGATCGTGCTCATCTACGGGCTACTGGCGGCCTTCTGGCGCGAGCCCTCCCCCGCCGGCACCGGCCTCACTCGCGGCGACTGACCCGATCCCAAGAAAAAGGCCGCCCCCTCGCGGGAGCGGCCTTCGGGACCGGGACTACATCCAGAAGTTGTCGGCCCGGGAGCTGCCGACTAGCAGCCCCTGAACCCACTTCTCGGTCTGCTGCAGCCAGCCGTGAGTCGGAACAGTGCCGCCCGACTGCAGTCGGCGCAACAGATCCTGCAACGGCGACAGCTGCTGCAGATTGAAGCCACGCCGCACCAGCGCTTCGATCAGGCCTTGCAGGGCCAGTTCCCAGGTGCGGGCGGTGCTGGCCTGACGGACCAGCAGGAGAGCGGCCTGAACTTCGTCCACTCCGGCTTCCTTCCAACCGCTGCCGGGACCGGCCACCATCGACTTGCGCTTGGCCACCGGTGGAGCCGGAGGCGGAGGCGGAGCCATCGGCGCCGCTTCCGCTTCCCAGAAGGGCGCGGGCTCGGGACACGGCAGAGAGAGGCAATCGTCGAACGATTCGAAGGCTGCCGGCTCGAAGCACAGCTCCGGTTCCGGGCTTGGCGGAGAGAAGCAGACCGACTCAAATCGCCTCTCGGAAGCCGCGAACGGGTCCAGAGCGGGAGCTGGAGAGGCGAACGGATCCGCCTGAGCAGCGAAGGGGTCGGCCGCCGCAGCCCCAAACGGGTCCTGAGCCGGAGGTGCTGCGAATGGGTCGTGAGCCGGAGCTCCGAACGGGTCAGCCGGAGCAGACGCAAACGGGTCCTGAGCCGGAGCTCCGAACGGGTCGGCTGCCGGAGCGGCCGAAGCAAACGGGTCACCGCCACCACCAGCGAACGGATCCGCCGAAGCAGAGAAGGCGTCGTGCATCGGAGCAGGTGCGGCCGGCGGTCGCGGAGCGCTGCGAGCGCGGAAGTTCCCGGACGAAGGCGCATTGACGACCCGCTGGATTCCGCCCTGTTGCATCACCTGCTGCTTGTGAGCTCCACCCAGCGACGGTTTGGCGGCCATCTTCTTGAGCATCTCCTGACCTTCGGGCAGGGATACCGCCTGAGTCACCTGATGGAGTGCACCGGGCACGAAACTCTGCTCGTCCACGGCCACGAAAGCGGTGAACCGACAGAGCACGCCGTGCTGCAGGGCGAACTGAGCGATGGCCGCCGGTTGATAAGCCGGCTGACGCCAGCCGGCCAGGAAACCGTGCTCCAGTTCCAAGACTCGTTCGCGCGCCCACATCTTATGAATGCTCTCGCCGCCGCAGTGCGTCACCGGAATGCGGTTGCGGAAAGCTCGGCCGTCGCGGGAGAAACCAACCACCTCGACCTCGTGATCCACCGGGCCCTGGACCACACCCATCTGACGCGCGGCCAGACCTTCGAACAAATCCACGGAAGCCGGGCTGGACTCGGCGCCGGGCAACTGAATGCTGACTTTCTGCAGCAAGGGCGGGTTGATGCGGCGGCGCAGACCGAGCATCTCCTCGTCCAACTGTTCCTCGCTCTCGACCAGAGTAAAGTGACCGCCACTCACCTGAGCGATGCGTTCCAACAAGCTGACGTTGACGGCGCGGTCGATACCCACCGTAAAGATACGGATGCCCTGGGCGTTTTGCTGAATCCAGCGCAGCACTTCCGACTCGTTGCCCACCTGTCCATCGGTGATCAACACCAGGTAAGGGTCGGCCTGGCCTTTGAGCATGGCCACGCCGGCCTGAATGGCCGGCAGAATCTCGGTGCCGCCGCGGTCATTGACCTTCCCCAAGGCTTCCAGGGCCAGGTAGCGCTCGCGGTCGCTGGCCCAGCGCAGGTTGGTCTTGCGCGGGTCGAGATATTCGATGCGGTCGTCGAAGTTGAGCACCTGGAAAGCATCGCGGTCGGTCAGCGAGTCGATCAAGCGGCCCACGGCCCGACGGGCGCACACCATTTTCCAGCCCGACATCGAGCCGGAACGATCTAACAGTGTCACAACCTGACGGGGCGTCTGCGGGCCCAACTGATGCAAATCGTCCGGCACCAGGTTCAGCACGTAATAGCCACCCTGGGAAATCTGGAAGCTGCTCTGCACCTGAGCGGAAGGCAAGGGAATGCGCACGATCAGATCGCGGTCCAGGCGGTCGGCGGTGGGGCGCAAAGACATACGGAATCCCTGCGGCTCGTTCCAGCACAACAGATCGGGTGTGCTCACCTCGGGCATCCCGAAAATTAGCCCTCCCGTATCCACCTGAATGTTCACGCTCAGACGCACGGGATTGGGGTAGCCGGGCAGCAGCACCGGTGGCGAAATACGGCTGGCGTCGGGCACCGCGTTGGTATCCTGGGCCACGCCGCGGCCCACGTTCTCGCCGCCGTAGGCAACGCCCGGAATATAACGGGGCGCCACCACCAGCGGGAAGCGGAACATAGCCCGTCCGTCGGCAAAAGTCAGCGGTCCGTGTAGTTCCAGTTCCACTTCCACGAACTGCCGGGGTGGAATGTTGCCTACCGTCATGGTGAAGGTCTCGGACCGCTCTTCTTCGGCCAGAGCAGCCTGCTTGCCCTGAGCCACCGCCTGCTGGTACTGGCGGCGCGCTTCGCCGCGCTCCTCCAGGCGGCCCAGCACGCGGCGCTGCTCGGTCTGCATCACGAAGGAGCTGACCGCGGCCCGGCCGGGGAGCGGGAAGATGTAGGTGGCTTCCAGCGGCTGATTGTAGGGGTTGTAGAAGCGCTGCACCAGTTTCAGGCGGTAAAGCAGACCCGAGATGTGGCCTTGCAAATCCATGCTCTGCAGCGGAAGAACGCCCGAGGTGGTGGAGAGACTGCCGAAGCTTCCCAGGTCGGTGGGTACGCGGTACTTCTGATAATCGGCCTCGTTGAGGATGTGCAGTTGAGTAGGACTAGCGGTCACGGCTGTGAGCCCCCTTCGTATTTCTGGACCAGGTCGGACACGTTCTGCAGAAACTCTTCCAACGGAAAGCCTTCGGGCAAGCGGTCGCTATCAACTAAGAGTTGCAATCCGGCCAGCGGTTCGAGGCTTAATAGCTGGCGCCGAGGCGCCTTGGGCAGGTTCGGTGCGGGTAGAGAGCGCTCGGGCATCTCTTCCCAGAAGTCGGGACGGCGCGCTAGCGGCGCGGTCGTCTGCGAAGCGACCTCCGGTTGCGGCAACGGCAGAGCCAGACCCAACATTTGGGCCAGTCCGTCTTCGCTTTTGCCGAGCAGCAACTGCTGGATGTCTTCCAGCCGATTGCCGGCCATCTGGAGGTGTTTGATGGCCAGCACCTGGAGCAGGTGTTTGCCCGTATAGAAGGCCGTGCGCCCTTGAAAGTGCGCGGCCCGGTCGAGCAGCCCCAGGGTCGTGTAGTAGCGGAGCAACCGGGGGGTGGGAGTCCAGGTAACCCGCTTCGAGTCGCCTTCGTGCCAGCCCAGCTGATCCATCAACTGTTGTCCCCATTGAGCCAGTTCTTCCAGTCGGACCATCTTCACCAGCTCAATGTAACACTGTCATATGACAGTGTCAATAGGGCGACGGGAGATTGGCTCATTGAACTCCTGTCGATCCCCGTAGTGCATCCCATAGACTGCACTACAGATCAGCCAAAGCAAAAGAGCCGCCACGCCTGTCCAAACCCCGTAGTGCACCCTACAGATGGCATTACAAATCGGCCGAAGGAAAAACGCCGCCCGGCCAGTCCACCACGGTAGTGCACCCCATAGACTGCACTACAGAACAGCCAAAGGAAAAAACCGCCACGCCTGCCCAACCCCGTAGTGCCCCCCTACAGACGGCATTACAAATCGGCCGAAGGAAGAAGGCCGCCCAGCCACCCCACCACGGTAGTGCATCCCATAGACTGCACTACAGAACAGCCAAAGGAAAAAAACCCGCTCGGTCTCCCCGCCCTATTTTGTTAGGCGCGCGGCGGACCAGGCGGCAGCGCAGATACGGGCGTGATCCTGACGGTAAAAGTCGGCGTCCGCCGGACCGTTGTAGGGAAACTGTCGAATAAGGCTTTCGACACTGTCAGATAGTTGAGCCTGTCTGCGCAGCTCTCGATAAAACTCGAGGTTGGAGCGAACCAGCTCCTTGCCGGCCTGCGGAGGCGCGTGATTGCACAGCAGCCATTCCACATCCAGCGCCAGGAAACGAGCCAGAGTTGCTTCCATCTGATCCAGATCGCTGCGGGGATCGGATTCGTCCAGCAGGGCGAAGGGCGTCTCGACCGCATCGCCGGGCAGCAGCGTGCGAATTTCGGGAATGTAGACGGCCAGGTGATCAGGACGGTGCCCCGGGGTATGCAACAACTGGAGAGTCAGGTCGCCGCCGTGCAACACCGTCTCTCCCTGCAGGCGCACCGTGGGCGCCACCAACTTCACGGCGCCGTAACTGGCGTGCTCCTGGCCCTTCTTCTCCAGCTCGGCCTTGCCGAAATCGCCCAGGATCCGTTCCGCCGTCTGCTGCAACCCCAGGATGGGCACGTCGAAGCACTGGTTGCCCCAGTAATGGTCCCAGTCAGAATGAGAATCGACCACCAAAATGGGCTTGCCGCGCTCGGCGGCGCGTCGAGCCAGGAAGCCACCGCTCAGGGGTCCCAGCAAAGTATCGTAAACCACCGTGAAGTTCTCGGTGTAAATAAGGTGGCTGCGCACCAGGTCGCCCACTTGAACGACTTCAATGCGAGAATCCCAGCCGCCGTTGGGGAGCAGCTCCAGAGTCAGATCTTGTTCTACCAGCATTTAGTAACCGGGGAGGGTGTCCCGCTTGCGCTTTTCGGGCCGATTGTAGGAATCCAGGCCCTTCTGGGGAGCCGAGCTGTAGGTGGGCAAGGTAGCGCCGTAGCCACCATTGTAACTTCCCGGCGAGGCCATGCCGCTGCCGCCGCCACCCCAGTAATAATAATAACCGTAGCCTTGATTGTAGTTGTAGGCCGCTTGGGAGGCGTTGTTGGCGGGCTCCACCGAGCGGTGGGCCGACTCAGGAATGCCGAAAGGCAGGGTGGGTGAGAAACCGGTAGGTTCCGCGCCGGCCACGGAGCCCAGGGCGATGAGTAGCAACAACTTCTTCATACCTCTATTATTACCTGACCATCCGATCGAAAACATTGACCTAAAGTTACATTTTAGGATGGACCCCGGTACCGTTCTCGAACAGGGCCAGATGGTATCTCCAGAGCAACTCCCCGGCGACGACAGCGCTTCCAACGATTGGCAGCCGGCCTATGTCCTGTATGGCGGCGCCCAACTTTTCTCCGCCGAGACCCACGACAAGATGCTGGCCCTGGCCCGCAAGTGGCTCAAGGAATACGCCTGGCTCAATGACACGCAGAAAAAGCGGGTGGAGAAGCGCCTGGCTCAGCCGCTCGATGACCTGCGCATCGATTTCGAAGACGGCTACGGCCGCCGACCGGACGAAGAAGAAGATGCCCACGCCCTTAAAGTTCAGCAAGCTCTGCCGCAAGTCCATGAACCTCGTCGCTGCGGCATCCGCATCAAGCCGGTCACCCGGCGTTTTGCGCAGCGCGGCATCCGCACGCTGGAAATCGCCCTGAAAAATCTCACCGTCTGGCCGCGCGGATTCTGCGTGACCTTGCCCAAACTCGAGGACCCCACCCAGGTCCAATACGTCATTCAGGAACTGGAGCGTATCGAGAACGGCCGCCCCCCCCTACCCCTGGAATTGATGATCGAGTCACCGGCCGGTTTGCGCCGCATCCATGAACTGATTCAGGCGGCGGGGCCTCGGGCTCGCGGAGTGCATTTCGGTCCCTTTGATTTTCTGGCCAGCTGCGGCATCGGCAACGGCGACTTGCTGCACCCGGTCAACCGCCAGGCCCGCGCCCAACTCCTCATGAGCGTCAGCGGCTCCGGAGTGGAACTGGCCGATGGGCCCACCACGCTACTGCCTTTGCCTCCGCATCGCCAACCCAGCGGCCCGCAAATTGCGGAAAACCAGAAATCGGTGCGCCTGGCCTGGGAATTCCACCGCGATCAGGTGCTGGCCACCAGGGAACAGGGCTATTTTCAAAGCTGGCTGCTGCACCCCGCGCAACTGGTCAGTCATGCCGCCGCCCTGCTCCAGGAATATGAGCAGGCACTGCCCGGTGCTCTCGAACGTCTGACCGCCTATTGGCAGGGTCGAGGACAGGCCCGAGCCAGCGGCGGAGACTTCGATGATCGGGCCACCGCCCGCCAGTGGACACACATCGTCAAGCAAAGCTTAGACCTGGGTCTCATCGAGGAATCCAGCCTTCGCCAGAGCCTTCCCCCCGATTGGCAACAAGTTTAAAAAACAGGTTTAAGCCATCCGGTTTCGGCACATTCTATCTCGATAACCCAGGGGGGACCATGTTCCCTCGGGCTGCCAGCGCGGCTGGCGGAATGCCGGTGGGAGGCAGCTGTCCAGCTGAATCGCCGGGAAAGACGAAGGAAACATATGAAGATATTTCGCAGGATTCTCGCGCTGGCCGTGCTTCTGGCTATCAGCCTGATCGCCATCGCGCAGGAAAAATCTGAGCTGCTGATCGATTCGGCTCGCAACGCGGCCCTCAAGTTCTCGGGCAGCGACAACGCCGACGGCGTCAGCGGAACATTCAACGTGGCGGGCGACGTGGCCAAGGGCCTGATCACCTCCGCGGTCGACCTCAAGTTTGATCCTGAAACCGCCAAGAAAGTCGGCGACGCTTCGGGAGCGCTCTACGTGAGCATGACCGACGTGATGGAAATCGTGGGCAACCTGGACATGCCGGTTCCCCCCGAGATGTCCAAGGACGTCAGCAAACTCGATATCAACATCGAGTCCGTCTTGAAAGACGGCAAAGGCTACGGCAAGGGCAACGTGGACGTGGCCGGCAAAGGCAACGAAGTCATGCCGACCGTCAACGTGGACGGCAACCTCAAAGCCGACAGCAAGAACTTTGACGGCAAGCTGACCTTCGACGTCGAGGGCGGCAACATGGGCAAAGTGCCCTTCAAGCAGATCGACTTCGGCATCTCCGAGAAGGAAGCTTCCACCACCATCAGCCTCGGCGCCGCGTTCGACGCGACCGCACCCGAAGCCAAGAATCTTAAGCAAATCGGTCAGAACCCCGACCAGCTGAAGCAGCAGATCACCCAGGGCCTGGGACAGTCCGGCATCACCGTCGAGAAAGTCGAAGTCGGTGAATACAAAGAAGAAGGCGGCGTCGCCTCGGCCAAGATCGCCATCACCCTCAAAGGCTGGCGTGACGTGGTCAAGACCAACGTCGGCATGCTGGCCGGCGGTGGTCGCTTCGACGGCACCAAGCTGACCGCTTCGGTTTCCAAGATGCTCGAAGCCAAATTCGACAGCATCACCTACACCATGAAATACGATGGCAAAAAGCTCACCGGCGAACTGAACGGCAAGATGACCAACACCAGCCAGTTCCTGCTCGGCTACTACGAGCTGGCCTCGATGGTCACGGAAGCCCAGCTCAAAGAGCAAAACGGTGGCGGCGACGAGAAGCAGCGCTTCCTGCTCGCTTACCAGAGCGTTGCCATGGAAGAAGCCCAGCGCGCCATGCAGGCGATGATGGAAGCCAATGTCGGCGTCGAGGGCAAGGGTAGCTTCAAAATGACCCCCGAAGGCGAAGACAAAAAAGGCTTCAAAGTCCAGGGCGAAGGCAACATGGACTTCAGCAACTTCGACGCCTATGCCCAGAAGGCCACCGCCGCCGGGCTGCCCTCCGCCAAGAAGGGCGCCTTCAAGCTGGTTTTCGGAATCAACGACAAGCAGCGCCTGGGCGGCACCCTCTTCGCCTCCAGCGACGTGAACTTCATCAACTACTACAAGAAAATGTTCCTGGCCACCGCCAAGAAGGCCGGCGCTCCTGAGGAAGCCCTCAAGACCGCGGAAACCGTCGAGTTCAAATCCGGCGTGGGCGCCTTCACCCTCTCCAAGGACGGCGTGAAAGGCTCGAACTACCTCGAGAGCAACGACCTGAGCCCGCTCACCAAAGCCGGCCTGGCCGCCGCCTCGGAAGGCAAGTTCGCGGGCGACCTCACCGGTTTCTCCGTCAACGGCAAGACCGAAGGCACCAAGCTCAACATCGACGGCAGCGTCAACTTCGCCAAGTTTATGCCTGGCAAGTCGGCTGCTCAGGTGAAAGAAGAAATGGGTGGCGGCATCCAGACCGTGAAGGACGACGCCAAAGCGGACGACGTCAAGCTGGTCGCCGTGACCAAGCCTGAAGTGGCTATGCCCGACACTCTCAAACCCGTTGCCGCGGACGGCGAGAAGCTCCTCGCCTCCAACCCGGTGGCCTCCGTTGCTGGAGCCCTCGGTGGCAAAGGTGGCGGCGGAAGCCTGATCTACATCCTCGGTGGCCTGGCCGCCGTGGGCGTAGTCGGCGTCGGCGTCGCAGCCGGTCGCAAGAAGGGCTAGTAGCCCAAGAAAAAAGCCCCGCGGTAACCGCGGGGCTTTTTTTATTTCTGAGCTTTCCGATAGACCGCTTCCACTTGTTCGGCCAGCACCCGCCAATCGTAGCGCCGCCACTCCTGAAGTCCCCAGCTCTGCAGTTCTAGCCACTCCTCGTCGGCCGCACACAGAGAGCGGATGCGCTCCGCCAGGCGCTGCTCGTCCTGCACCGGAAAAATCAACTGGTCGAAGCGGTCTCGCAGCACTTCCCGATACCCGGGATTGTCAGCCGCCAGGGGCGGAGTGCCACAAGCCATGGCTTCGGTCAGCACGATGCCGAAACTCTCCCCTCCCAGCGAGGGGGCCACCAGTAGGCGGGCCCGGCGCAGCAAGGACCACTTCTGCTCCTCGCTCACCTCGCCCAAAAACTCCACGCCCGGCAATCGAGCCGCTCGCGCTTCCAACTCGGCCCGCAGATGCCCCTCGCCGGCCACCCACAGCGGGGGAGCCTGATCGCCCAGTCGTTCCAGGGCTCCGATCAGCGTCGGCAGACCCTTGCGCGGTTCCAGGCGGCCGACATAGAGCAACTGCTTGCGCTCCCCCTCGGGAGGAAGAGGCGGGGTCCAGAGGCCGTTGGGGATGATGGTGAAGGAGCCCCTTTTTAAATGAATGCCCGCCAGCGGGGACACGGCGATCATCTGCTTTAACCAGAGCCTGCGAATCAAGGCGGATGCCCAGGGCATGATGCGCCGGGCCCAGCCGGGCGTGTTGGGGCCGGCGGCGTCGTGCCAGGTAGCCACTTTGACACCCCGGAAAACCGAAGCCAGCTGAAAAGGAAAAAGCGGATTCCAGATGGTGTGAAAATGCATGACATCGTAACCGCGCGCGGCCACGCGCCGCACCTGGGACCAGGGAGCCCAGGTCAGGTCGATGTGGGTTCCCCCGAAGGCAATCTGGCGACCGCGCCCGCATCCGACCAGCGGCAAACCGTCGATCTCCCCGTCCGGGTTGGGCCCAATGACTTCTATCTGATGACCGCGCTCGCGCAGCGCCAGGCCCAGTCCCACAATGTGGCTACGCACCCCGCCGGGACGATCCAGGTCATAAGGGCAGACCAGGGCGATCTTCAAATTTTCTCCCAGGGCGAAGGCTTGGGATAGTAGCGGTCCAGGAAATTCTGCACCAATTCGATGACCCTGGGATTGGGCTGATCCCCCTGGTCGTCATTCAAGCAGATAAAAGGTGGCCGGCGCTTCTCGATGCGAGCCAGCTGCTTCTGCTGTTTGAGTTCCTCGTTGGTAATCTTGTGGAAGGCGACCTCGCGCAGAGCCGTCCAGAAAGGCACCGCCTTACGCTTCTTGGTATGCGCCAGCAGATAGTAGCGATAGGCTCGTTCGATCCGATAATTCCAGTCTTGCCGGAAACGGCTGTGCAGGGTGGCCTGATACAGCTCCTCAAACATCCGGTTGGTCGCCTCGTAAGCGGTTTTGTCGATCCAAATCGGCGTGTGCTCGGTAAAGCCCAGCGAGATTCCCCCCTGGCGAATGCGCGAGCGAAAGCGCTCACCGATCAGCGTTCCGAATACACGAATGTTTCCACGCTTGTCGCGGAACAGCTCGGGAGTGGCGGGAGCTCCCAGCAGATAGTCGTCATTGAAATAAAGGAACGGGTCGGAACAGGGCAGATTGTGCATCTCCGGCTCGATGTTCAAGCAGCTGAAGGTGGGCAGCACGCTGGGATCGCGAAAAAACTCATCGTGATGCTTGAGAATGACGTCCGGGTGATCGACGTTCAGCCAGGGCGGACACTGAGGGCGAGCGGTGAGCACGTAGACCTTGCCGATCCAATCGCCCGCAAACTGGTGCAGCGAACGCATGCTGTAACGCAACATCTGATATTCATCGCGGAAACGCTCCGGATTCATATCCTTCTTGGCGGTGGCGTATTGGCGAACCACCTCCCAGTATTCCGGATTCCCCCCGTCCACCCAGGTATAGACGACATCGACCTTCATAGACTCTCCTATCAATCGGGGCTGCGGGTAGCCTCAGCCAGGGGAATGTGGAGCAACTGATTGATGGCTCGCAGACTGGCCAACAGGGTCACCCCTAGCCCGGCCAGAGCCGTCCAGCCCACGGTGGTCGGGTGCAGTTGCAGACGCAGATCGATCAGGTCGGACTGATAGTGCGAAAGCAGCCAGTCTCCGGCCGCGTAGCCAGCCGGGACCCCCAGGGCCAGACCGATGATCCAAAGGTAAAGAGCTTCACTCAGCAAGAGGCGGAAGAGATCGCGTTGGCGCACGCCCTGGACCAGCATGCAGGCCACTTCGGCCCGCCGCTCGCTTAGATTCATGGTGGTGCAAGCGTGGACCAGGGCCAGCGAGATCAGGCCGGCGCAGCCCAACATCAAGCTGATATAGGCCAGGGCCAACTTGAGCAGCTCGTTGACGTCTTCACGCAACTGCTGGAGCGTGACCACCTCGCGCACTCGCTTATCCTGATAAAGGCGGCGACGCACTTCTCCCAGCGCACCGGGACGAACCTTGATCAGGATAATGTTGGTCACTTCGCGAGGGCCTTGAAAGGTGCGCGAAACCATATGCTGCAGACTGCGGATGGCGATCTTGGGAGGTCCCTGAATCGGTTCGTAGAGCGCTTCCCCCACAATCACCGGATGGCGCAGCGGGTGGGTCTGGCCATTGGGGATCTCCACTTCCAGGCGCCCCCCCGGGCGCGTGCCCAGAATTCCGTGCTGCAGGGGCGAAAGCAGCAAATCGGGCCCGGCCTCAATGGTTTCCAGCTTGCTGTTGTAAAGCCGCAGGAGCTGAGAGTTGGGAGGAAGACCCCAAATGCCGCGCTCCAGATAGCGTTTGCCATTGTAGACGGTGGCCGTCATGCGCAGGATCTCCTCGACCCTCTCCACGCCCGGCCACTGGGCCACCGCCGGTCGAGCCGCGGAAACGCTCAGATTCTCCAGGTCGGCCTGAAGGTCATAGCGATGCACTTTGGTCAGCAAAAAGTCGAGGGTGGACTGCTGACTGTCGAGCATAGCCAGCGTCATCAGCAGCAAGGCGTTGGACATGGCCACGCCGGCGATCATGGTGATACTGCGGCCGGGCTGGCGCATCAGGTTGCGAAACGGGAAGAGCCAGCGATAGGAAAATCCCAGCGGGAGCCAGCTCAGAAAAGCCGGCAGCTGGGCGGTGGGAGCAAAGTCGCTGCGCAAGAGCTCCAGCGGCTTGCGGCGCAGGAGATGGCGCAAGGCGGCGGCCGCCGCGAACCAGGACAGAAAGATCGAGACACCGCAGCCGACCGCCAGGGAAATCGGACGAATGGCCTCGCTGACGAAGGGGAGCCCCAGAGTCTGCACATAGTAATTGGTGGCCCAGTGAGACAGCCAGGGGCCGGCCAGAGCGCCCAACGCAGAACTACCCAGGGCCACAAAGAGGGCCAGCATCATGTAGTGGGTGATGACCCACCAGGGCGCCAGCCCCTGGCAAATCAGAATGCCAATTTGCTTGCGCTGCTGATGGATCAGTTGCCAGAGGGTGAGAAAGAGCATCAGGCCGCTCAGGGAGAGCAAAGCGCCCGGGAAGATGGAGGCAATGCCGGCGAAAGCTCGCCGGTCGCGCTCCAACAGCGAGTGTGAGGCCTGCTGCGAGCGATCACGGCCCGGGCCGCTGCGCTGGCCTTCCAGCAGTTTGTCCACCTGGGCCATGCAGGCCGACGGATCGTAGCCGGGCTTCCAGCGCACCAAAATTTCCTTGATGGTAGTGGTGCCGCTCAGGCTGTTGAGGTCGGCGTGGCTCACAAAGACCACGCCAAATCGGCGCGCGGCCGGACGCGGGTCCATACGGTCCGGGGTCAGCCACAGGTATTCGGGACTGCACACCAGACCGGCGATGCGGTAGCGCCGCTTGTCCTGGCCGACTTCGACGGTCAGGTCGTCGCCCGCGTGAAAGCCGTGGGCTTCGGCAAAGCGCCGCTCCAGCAAACATTCTCCGCGCCCTTTGCGCATTTGACTGCCGCTCTGAATCAGGAGCTTGTTGACGCTCAAGGGGCGGTCGACGGGAATTCCCAGAACCCAACCATGGGATTTCTCGCCGGCCGGCAGTTCGATGCGCACGGTTTGACCGGCCCGCCCTTCGGCGGCGGCCACGCAGGCCAGACTGCGCACCCGGTCGGTCAGGCTGGGCGAAGCGCCGTTCAGGTAGAAAGTCGCGTCCAGGAAGTCCAGGCGGCGATAGGTGAGCTGGGCCGATTCGCCCAGGTTGAAATAGGCGGAAGAAAATCCCACCAGCAGGGCGATGGCCAGGGCCATCATGAGAATACAGGCGATAAAGGCCGAGAAATTGTGCCAAAGATCGCGCCAGGCCTTGACCCAGAGCAGTTTCACCGGCTCAGCTTCTGAACACCGGGGGTAGTTCCTGGGCTATTCAATAAGTAGCGCGGAATTCGTCCAGATGCTGACGCTGGATCCACCATTCCGACTGGGGCCGCACCACCCGGGGCGGGCGTCGACGCGGACTGCCCTTGGCGAAGACGGCCACGCCGTTGCGAGCGTAAATCAGTCCGTAGTCAGGCGAAGCGCAGGTCTCCCCCAAAAAGTAGGCCCGATCAGGCGGAATGAAGGGAAAGCCGCCCAGCGCTCCCGGGTCGGTAATGATGTAATCGACGGGTCGTCGACTCAAAGAACGTCGCCAGGCGCCGGGCATCATGGGGTCCAGACCCAGACAACTCTGGTCGACCAGGGCCTGGCGCCGACTGCCCCAGGCGGCCGTTTGGAACGGATTGGGAAAGAGATAGGCATCGCGGCGGTGACTGAGCACGCCGCCCAGGGAGTTCTCCACGCTTAAGCTGGCATTGTCGGAGATGACCTCTTGAACATCGAGCAAGGCCTGCTGGCGTGCGGCCATGGAGGGCGGCCATTCTTCCGGGTGCAGCGGCCCCACCAGAATGCCCACCACGCAGGCAATCACCAGCAACCAGCCGAGGGGACGCCGCGGACAACGCTTTTCCAGGCGGGCCGTACCCGCGCAGGCGGCCCACATGACGAAGGGCAAAATCCCGACCATATAATGATATCGGATCGTATGCTGACTTTCGCGCCAACTGAGCAAGTTGCCGGCCAACACCGGAGCGGCCGGCAGCAGCTCAAGTGGCCCGGCCATTGGAGTGAAAGCGACCGGACCAAAAATCTGCAGCAGGTACTCGCGATTGTCGTGGGTGTTGAGTTCCCAGAAGGTTTTGAAGGGATGGCTCAAGATGTTGACCACCACTTCTTTGCCGCTCTTGCCCCAGTGCGAGTAAAGGTTGGTGTATTGGGTGGCCACGCCGTTGTTGTGCCAGCGAACCGAATTCAACGAGACCGTCAAACCGCAACCGGCAACCAACAAAGTGAGCAAGGCCCGGCGCCAGCCGCTGCGCAGCCAGGCCAGGGGAATCAAGCCCAACATGCTCATCGGAGCCGTTTCCGAGCAACACAGCGCCGTCAGCAGGCCGGCGTAATAAGCTCGACGATCGTTGGCCTCCAGGCCATAGCAAGCCCAAAGCAACGGTGTCGACAGCAGCGTGGTGAAATGGAAGTCGAAAAAGTTGGCAAACATCAAGCACGGCTGGCACAGGTAAAGACAGGCCAGCAGCAAGGCCAGACCCCGACTCTGCACCCGTCGGCGGGCCAAGAGGTAAACGGGAATGGCCCCTGAGCCCAGCACCAGGGTCTGCACCAGCAAGAGCATGCGGGGGTCATCCCAGATCAGGTAGAGCGGCGCCAGCAAATAAGCCATGGGACTGAAGTGGTCGGCCTGCACCTGCAAACCGCGACTGCTCAGGAAAGGATTCAGCCCGTGGTAGACCAGCCAGCAGGCCTGGTCGTGGATGCCCAGGTCGAAGGTCGCGTTCAACCCCTCGGAATAGCGCGTCATCAGCAAGCCGCCGACCACCAGCACGTAGACCAGCACGGCCAGCAGTGCCTTTTTCACTTGACCTCCCGCACGCCCGCGGCGCGCGTCCATAAGAGCACTTGCTCCCCATCGACCAGAGCCACGCTGTTTCCATCGTCGGCGATGCTCGGGTTGTGGCCGCTATGCAAAAATTCGAACTTACCCGTTTTGCGGTCGAGCAAGAAAATATTCGACCCCTTGGGCACTCCCGGCACCAGGTTGGTCGCATAGCTGGTGAAAGCTACCCAGCGGCCATCCGGCGTGGCGCAGGGCTCAAACGAAGAGTCGTCGGCGGCCGGGGTCAGACTGGCCACATGCCCGTCTTTGGCCAGGTCGCGCACAAACAGATCGTGACAGTCGTTGCGATCCAAGGGCACCAGATTGCTGGCCAGGGAGCTGAAAATGCACTCCTCCTCGAGCAAAACCGGCTCCACGCTGTTGGCATTGGAAGACCCACCATCGGGACGGTGGCTGAGCAGGCTGACCGGCCACAACGGCCGCAACAGCGGGCGTTCCCAGATGGGCGGTTCGGCCGGTGGCCACTTGGCGCCCGGCGTCAAAGGCATCAGATAGATATCGTAGTGGATGTCCTTGGGAATGCTGGGCAGCAGGTCGTAGGCAAAGCAGGCAAAGGCCAGCCGGTCACCGCGCGGCGACAGACTGGGAGCTCCCAGCACGGGTCCGCGCCCCCGAAAGTGGTCGACCACCGAGTAAGCTCGGTCACCCTCCCGCCACAGACACACGTTGCGGCCGCGAGTGGTTCCCGGGTCAGGTACGCCGTAGCTGACGAAGGCCACCTGGCGGCCGTCGCGGCTGATGCAGGGTCGGTAAGAGGCGGATACACCGGGCAGCGGATTGGGCGGAACCAGTCGCTGCACCCGGTCGCGCTCCAGGTCATAGAGGAAGACATCACTGACGCTGTTGTCGTCCCCGGGCGTCCAATCCGAAGCAAAACTGGAGAAAGCCAGACGCTTGCCCAGACGGTCCAGGCGAGGCTGCTGACTGCTTTCGTTGCGGTCGCTGCCCAGCACGCGGCGCTTACCGCTGATCAGGTCGACCACGCAAAGATCGGTAAAAGCCGTACCCGGGCGTTCGACCTCAAAGGCCAGTTTGGTGCCGTCCCCGCTCAGACTGGGCGAGCATTCCGGTTTGGGTTGCGGATTAGGGGGGGACAGATTGGTGACACGCAAGCTGCGCACGGCGAAGCCCAGTCCGAGGACCATCCAGCAGGACCAGAGCACGAACCAGAGCGGCTGCCTTTTAGGAAACACGTGGCCGGCTTCGCATCACAGCTTCTCTAACCTTTGAAGAGTGTGCCAAGGACGCCTCAGGAATTTGAATCTCGCAAGGAAGGCCAACCCAACCCATGGCCGAACGGCTGCCCGGTGCTTAGAAATGGAATAATATTCGCGTTGGCGCTCAGCTTCATGGGCTGCACCAACGTAGGAAAAGGCTTACCGGAAGTCCGGATGGCGCGCCTGGAAAAGGCCGACATGTCGATTCGTTACGTCGCCTCCGGCCACGTCGTATCCAAAACGATTCGCATCGGCGCTCCTGACACGGGAACCATCGTATCTTTACCCGTGCAGTTGAATGAACCGGTCAAAAAAGGCAAAGTTCTCTTTCAAATCGACGATGCCGAAGCCCGTCAGACCTTGCAAACCATCGAAAGCGACATCGCTTCGGCCCGCGCCAAAGCCGAGGAAAACCGGGCTCTGTCCGGCATTCGCGCCAGCCAGAGCGCCACCCAGGTCGCTCAGGCCCAGCGAGATCAAGAGATCGCCGCCTTAGAAGAACGCCAGAAGGTGATCGGGGCCACCCGTGAGGAGCGCCAGAAGTTCCAGGAGAGCGTACGCCAGGCTCAGGAAAAACTGCGCCAGTCCGAGACCGAGCTGAGACGCCAAAAACAACTCTTCAAAGAAGAAATCTCTTCCCAGTCCGAGCTGGAAAAAGCCGAGAGTCAGTACCGCCAGGACCAGAGCGCCTATCGGGAAGCTCAAGCGGACTTCAAAGCCCAAACGCAGACGCGTCGCGAAGAAATCGACATCCAGCGAGTCAAGGCTCTGCGAGCGGCCGACGCCAGCACCCTGGCCCAGCAAAAAGGGCAGGAAGAAGACCTGATCCTCTTCCGCGTTCGCTCGGCTGAAGCCGAAGTGGACCGCCTGCAGGCCAGCGCCGCCCGCCAGCGTTACCTGATCGAGCGCCGTCGCGTGATTTGTCCCAGCGACGGCACCGTTTCTCTGCTGAACTTTGAACAGGGAGAGACCGTCACCGGCAGCGCCACCGTGCTGGCCATCGTGACCCACGGCCCCTACTACGTGGAAGCCGAAGTCGACGAACAGGACGCCGTCCACGTGGCCGTCAACCAGCCGGTTACCATCACCCTGACCTCCATGCCCGGCAAAAGCTATCCGGGCAAAGTGGTCGAGGTCGCGCCCTCGCTGGAAGCCAGGCCGCAGGGGCCGAGTGATCACAAAGTTCTGCGCATCAAAGTCAACTTCGCCGAAAAGCTGCCCGAGCTGCGTTCCGGTCTGGAAGCCGACGTCCAGGGCCAGGTCGGACTGGCCAAAGAAGCCATGAGCGTGCCTCGCTCCAGCTTGATTCGCGATTCCGGCAAAGACTACGTCTACACCGTCAAGGATGGAAAACTCAGCCGCATCGAGGTCACTCTCGGCACCGTCTCGGGGGATCGGGCGGAAATCAAGAGCGGGCTGACTCCCAGCACCGACGTGGTGGTTGAAGGCGGAGACGGTCTGGCTGCCGGAACGGCCGTGAAAGTTGTCAAGTGAGTCTGATCAGCCTGCGCGGGGTCAGTCGAAAGTATTCCCTGGGCGGACACGATGTGATGGCTCTCAAGCCTCTCGATCTGGATATCGAGGCGGGCGAAATGGTGCTGTTTGTGGGTCCTAGCGGCTCCGGCAAGACCACGCTGCTGAATTTGCTGGCCGGTATCGATTCTCCCGACACGGGCAGCGTATTGGTGGACGGCCTGGATATTGCCAAACTGCGCTCATCCAAACTGCTGGAATATCGTCGCAAGAAAGTCGGTCTCGTCTTCCAATTTCACCACCTCATCCCCAACCTGACGGCCTGGGAGAATGTGGAACTGGTGGCCGAAATGGTCAGCGGCGGTGGCGACATCAAAGGCTGCCTGGAAGCCGTCGGCCTGGGCGAACGCGCCGGCCATTTCCCTCACCAACTGAGCGGCGGCGAACAGCAGCGCGTGGCCATTGCCCGCGCCATGGTCAAGGACCCCCCGATCCTGCTGGGCGACGAGCCCACCGGCAACCTGGACGCGCGCACCGGCAAGCAGGTTCTGAACCTCTTTGCGCAGGCCAACAAGCGCGGCAAAACCGTGCTCATGGTTACCCACAATCTGGACTACACACCCGTAGCCACCCGCGTGATCCGCATGGCCGACGGAGGCATCGTCAAAGACGAGCACAACCCCAACCCCACCCCCGTGGACCAGCTCAAATGAAACGCCTTTTACCCCTTCTGCTGATCGGCACCGCCTGGGCCATTCCGGAACCGGAAAACCTGGACTCGCGCAGCGCACCTGCTCCACCGGCCCTGATGGCGCCGGCTCCCGGAGTCACCCGGGTGCTGCCCAATCCGCCCGCAGTCAAGCCCACCGCCGTGGAGAAGGTCAAGCTGAGTTACGAAGGGGCTCCCTTGATCGCGCTGGCCAAAAACCCGACCGTGACAGCCGGCATCGCCCAGGTGCGTGAATTGATGGCCAAAGCAGAGGTCATCGGCGCAGCCCAACACTTACAAGGCAAGTTGGCCCTGCAGGGCCCGCCCATTCAGCCTTCCAACGGTAGCTTCCGCAATGACTACGTACTCTCGCCGGTCAGTCTGGAAGTCCGCCAGCTGATCTTTGAGGGGGGCAAGATCCGCTTTGCCGTCGAGCAAGGCAAGCATCTGGCCCGTTCGCAGGCCTGGCAGGCTCAGTCGGACTGGCAAGACCTGTATTATCGCGTGCGCAAGGCCTACCTCAACACCCTGGCCCGCCAGGGAGATCTGGTTCTGGCCGAACAACAGGTCCAACTGACCGAGCAGCAATTACGACAGGCCGAAGTGCGCTTTCAAGTGGGGAAGGCTCCCCGCGGTGACGTGCTGTCGGCCAAGCTACCCGTCTCCCAGGCCCAGGTGACGGTCGCCAAAAAGCGAGCCGCCCACGCCAAGAGCCTGCAAGAGCTCAATCAGTTGCTAGGACTGGCCCTGACCACCCCGCTGGAACTGGAAGCACCCAAGCTCCCCGAAAACCCCCTGCCGGATGTGGAAGCCTGCGTCAAAGAGGCGCTCGATCAGCGCCCGATCCTCTGGTCCTTAACGGAGCAACTGGTGGCCAGCATGAAGCAAATTCGCGCCGGTGAGGCCGACAATGCCCCCCAGGTCAACATTCTGCTGGGTATCGCCGGCATTTCTCAAGGAACCCAGATCATCGGCGCCGCTCAGTATCGCGGCGGCTTCGAGGTGAACTGGCAGTTCGCCGACGGTGGCCGCGCCGCGCGCCTGGGAGATCAGGCCCGCGCATTGCGCGACAAAAACTACGCCTTACTGGAAGACAAGCGACGCCTGGTGGAACTGGAAGTGCGCGATGCCTACCGAGATTTACAGCTGGGAGTCGAGACTCACCAGTCCGAGGAGCTGCGCGTGACACAGGCTCAGGACGCCCTGCGCATCGCCCAGGCCCAGTATCGGGCCGGCATGATCAACGTTTATCCGGTTCGTCAGGCTCAGACCGACCTGTTTGAAGCCCAGCAGGCCGAGGTTCAGGCTTTCTACGACTACTTCCAGGCGCTGGCCAAACTGGACCTGGCCTGTGGACGGTCCGGCGGCACCAAAGTGGACACTCCCTGGCCCGAAGAGGATTAACGCAAAGACAACTGAACGGGGCTCCATGCAATGCGCCACTGGACTGACCGCCCTGCTCGTCGAGGACGAGGAACTCGTCCGAAAATACGTCGAACACGTGCTCACCCAGGCGGGATTCCACGTCTTGAGCGCCGACTCGCACGCGCGGGCCCTGGAGATTTTTCTCGGCCATCCGATTGACTTCGTGGTGGCCGACTGGCGACTGCCCGACAAAAACGGAGAAGCGCTACTCGACTACTTCCAGGGTGTGCGGCCCGGTCTGCCTTTTCTGCTCATTTCCGGAGCCAATCCCGCCCGTCCTCACCTGGCCAAACCCTTCACGCCCACGGAACTCATCACGGCGGTGTGGGGCATTCTGGGGCCGCTACCCAGCTTGCCCTAGTCCCAGGTGCACGGCTTCCAGAATTTCGGCATTGGGAATGACCAGACGGCGGCCGCGGCGACTGAGCGCCCCGCACTCCACCAGACTGACCGCAACCCGATTGACGCATTCGCGGGCCGTGCCCAGCATCGTGGAAAGACTCTGATAGCTGACCCAACCAGGTAGCACCGTCTCGCTGCCTTCCCGTTGACCCTCCACCCGGCACAGGCGCAGCAGTAGCGAGGCCAGCCGCTGCTGGATGGTGGAAAAAGCCAGTTCCTCCAGGTTATCTCCGGCCTCGCGCAGGCGCCGGGAGAGCACTTTCAGCATGGTCAGAGCCGCTTCCGGTTGCTGGCGAAGCAGCTGATTCAAGTCGTCCTTATGCAAAAAGCTGCAAAGGCAGTCGCCGCCCTGAGCACAGGCGCTGGCGGACCTGGGAAGACCGTCGATCAGCGACATATCTCCCACAAACTCGCCCACCCCTCGCAGGGCAATGGTGATCTCTTTACCTGCCGGAGTGACCCGATAGACGCGCACCACTCCCTGGTCGATCAGGAAAAGGCCGTCCCCCTGATCTCCCTGTCCGAACAAGTCCTCCCCGCTGCGATACTGGCGCGGATGCAGCCGTTGCGCCAGATAGTCCAAGGCGGGATGATCCAGCCCTTGAAAGAGGGGCACTTCGGCCAGACGGTGTTGCATGCGGGTCTCCTTCGACCAGGGGTCGAACGGGCCTTCGTGAGCCGTCGCGCATTGCTGCTGGCCCTCTGCCTGTCCTGCCTGGTGGGCTGCTTTCTCGACCTGCCGCGTCTGGAAGAGGTGCTTTACGACGTCCGCCTGCGTCTGGCCAATCGCTGGTTCCCACGACGTATCGCGATGGACCCGCGAATTGTGGTAGTGGGCGTAGAACCCGAAAGCTATCGAAAGATCTCCCAGCATCCCGTCTTCTGGCTGGGACTCTATAGCCGGGCCCTGAAGCGAGCGCTGGAGTCAGGAGCGCTCCGGGTTGGCCTGGACTTTTTGCCTACCTACGTGGAACCCGAGTCGGCTCGAGAATTCGCCCGCGTGGCCCTGGACTATCCCAATCGGATCAAGCTGATCGCCTACTGGGATCAGCAGCAGCAAGAGGTGCAAGCGCCACCAGCCGAGTTGGTGCTGCCGCTGGGCGTGCAGAACCTGGCGCTGGCCAACCTGAGCCTGGACCAGGACGGGGTGGCGCGGCGTCAACAATTGGACCCACTGCGAACTCCTCCGGTCTATGGCCGGCAGAGCTGGGAGTTCTTGGCGTCGGCTCTGGCCGCGCACCAACCTCCGCCGGAAGCGTGGGTCAACTATTCGAGCGACTCCCCTCAACGGGTGGAATTTGAGGAGTTTCTGCGGGGAACAGGCGACCTCTCGGGGCGGCTGATCCTGATCGGCAGTCGCTCGCGCGTGGACCAGGACCTGGTAATCGGCCCTCAGGGAGAATCGATGTTCGGCGTGGACTACCAGGCTCAGCTGCTCAACACGCTGCTGCAAAATCGCCCGCTACGTCCCAGCGAAGGGCGCCCCTGGCTGTGCCTCTGTTTGATGGCGGTGATTCTCGCCGCCGCCCGACTGCCGCGCCTGGCTCAGGTGGGAATGGCACTGGGTTCTGTGCTGGCCGCCTGGCTGGCGGCCTCGCTGGGGCTCCTGATCGGCTACGACCGACTGCTCCCGCAGGCTCCGGCTCTCCTGAGTCTGCCTCTGGCCTGTGGGCTGACCACCGCCTGGCGCTGGCGCTGCGAACGCCGATTGCTCCAGGTTTTATCGGGCTATGTGGCTCCCGAGATCCTTCAGGAAATGCTGGCCGAACCGGCCCAGTGGCTGCGTTCGCTCAACCAGCGTCGTGAGGTTACCCTCTTGTTCAGCGACATCAACGACTTCTCGGCCCACTGCGAGCGGGAAAGTCCGGAAGTGATCGCGGCCTGGCTCAACGAGCACTATCAGGAGCTGACCCGGATCTTCTTTGCCCATCAGGGCACCGTGATCCGCTTTGTGGGGGACCAGTTCATGGTGCTCTTCGGAAGTCCCAAAAACATCCAGGAACCCGAAAAGCAAGCGGTTCTGGCTGCACTTGCCGTGCAGGCAAGGCTGGCCCAACTGCACCCCTTTCATCGAGTCAAAATCGCCGTGCATTGCGGCTCCATGCTGCTGGCCGTGCTGGGCAACGAGCAGAAGCGAGAGTATACCGCCATTGGAGATGCAGCCAACGTGGCCGCCCGCATTCAGGGATTGTGCAAAGAACTTGGGCAGGGAGTGCTGGTCAGCCGCGAGGTTCAGCAACGTCTGCAGGGCCAGTTCCCCTTTGAACTCCAGGGCAGCCACGAGGTCAAAGGACGCGGCCAACGGGTCGAAGTCTACTCCGTACAATAAAAAAAGGCCGCCTTGCGGCGGCCTTTTTGACCAAGGTTCGGCCTAGAACGAACCCGTGATGACGATACCGCTGGGCGTGCCCAAGGAAGCGCTGGTGAAAGAACGCTGCAGCACCGAGGCGGAGTTGTAGAGTCGGACACTGCTGGTGTCGGTCACCCACAGGTTGCCGGTGGCAGTGACCGGCAGCAAGCCCACCGGTCCGAGCATTCCACCGGGCTCGGTGAAGGTGAAGGTGGGGGCAGTGGTGGTGGCGGCGGCAACCGGCCATTGATAGACCGAAGGAACGGCTGCTCCCGGGTCACTGACGAAGATGTTGCCGTTGGAAACGGCGACCGAAGTGGCTTTCACCAGCAAGGCGGCGGGGCCGGTCAAAATTCGGCTCGGAGCGACGTCCCCGGTGGCGTTCTTGGGGAACGTGCGCACGTCCAAGAGGTTGGGCACGATAATCTCAGTATCCGTAACCGACAGCTGGCCGTTGGCAGTGGACACCAGTCCGGTGTTGACCGCGCCGGTGATGGGGGCGCGCTTGGGGCTCACGGTGAGTCCATTATCGCTGGTATTGAAGACCGAGATGCTGGTACCGCTGAGCACGAACAGTTCGCCATTGTTGATGGCGATGCCGGTGGGAGCGGTAAACGCGGTGCTCTTGATTCTGCGCAGCGGGGTGGCGGCGCCTTCGGCCTGCAGGTAGTAGACGTCGACTTCACCGGCGCCGGTGTTGGCGACAAAGAGTTCCTGACCGGAGACGATCATTTGGTTGGCGCCGCTCAATCCGGTGATGGTGCGCACAGGCGTGACGGCACCGGTGGCGTTCAGGTCAAACACGGAAATGGTGGTGCCGGTGCTGTTGGAGGTAAAAATTCGAGTGATGAAAGGGCTCACCGTATACTGCATATTGGCAGTGACGGTGCCTCGAGTGGCGGTGATGGTCACCGTTCCGGGCAGATTCGAGGAAACCACGCCGGTCGCGCTGACGCTGGCGATGCTCGGGTCGCTGGAAGTCCAGGTGACCTGGGAGTTGACGACAGCGGTTGTTCCGTTGGACAAGCTGGCGTTTGCATTGACCGGGATGGTCTGGCCAACGTGAGTGGTGGCGGTGGCCGGAGAAAGCGTCAAGGAGACGATCTGCGGCTGGCTGACCAGGTCCGCCACGTTGTAGCCCGGACTGGACAACTCATTCGAATTGTTGGTGCCGCAACCGGCGAGTACGGTAAGGGTCGCCAGCGAAGCGGCGGCCAGGAAAATGTGAGCAGATTTCAATTTCATATTCTTTCAGCCCCCTGATATCGAATTTGGCGGCTCACATTCCAGAGGGTAAGGCCACCGAGAGCGACGGGACCTTTGCTAAGTGACATTCACCTCCTCCTTGGGATAGGAAATCTATGGACGGCAACGCGCTTGCAACCCCTTCCAGCTAGGCTTGGCGAGTTATGACAGAAGAACAGATTCGCCAGATGATCGCCAGCGCCACGCGCATGAGCCTGGAAACGCTCCGAATTCAGCACCAGCTTCAGGTCGCCGGCCTCAATCAACAGATCGCAACCCTGCAGCGCCAGATCGAACTGCTCGAAAGGTCTGCTTCTTAAGACGGACGAACGGCTTTCCTATGGCTGTTAAAATGTCGGGCCGCTACACCGGCCAACTGAAAGTAGAACTTCATCACGAACCGTCCGGCATGCGCTTGAGCACGGCCGCCCCGGTCGACAACAACGGGGACGGAAGCTCCTTTTCCCCCACCGACCTGGTGGCTGCGGCGCTGGGCGCCTGTATGTTGACGATCGTAGCCATGGTGGCCGAGCGCGATGGTCTCGACACCAGCACCCTGGCTTTCGAGTGCGAAAAGCACATGCAGAGCAGCCCTCGCCAGATCGGGGCTGTGCCGGTCAAGATTTTCATGCCCGCCGGGCTGAACGCCGAGCAAAAGGCCAAACTGGAGCGCGCCGCTCTGACCTGTCCGGTGCACCGCAGCCTGCTGGCGGAGATCGATAAGACCGTCACCTTCGTCTATCCCGACGCCTGATTGCATCCGCTCCATCTCGAGGGAAAGTGGCGCATCCAGGCCGGGGGCCGCAGCGTGGTGCTGCCCAAGCGGGCCAATGAGAAAGCCAGTCACGTCTGGCTCAAGGGCTTCCTCTGGTATCTCTACCTCCCCAACTACCCGCACGCGCTGGTCGAGAAAGAAATCGGCCATCGCTACAAACCGGACGTAGTAGCTTTCGCCGAGGACTGGCACGAATACCCGACCCACTCTCCGAGGTTCTGGGCTGAGGCCGGTCAGGTGGCCCAGCAGAAGCTGGAGACCCTGTTTCGTCAGTTCCCGGACACTCACTTCGCCGTGGCCAAGTGGGGCAACGCCGGTCCCTGGGCCGACCTGCTACGAGGGATTACGCGCCTGGAGAAGCGCCGAGCGCCGGTGGATCTGCTCTTCTTCCCGGAAGATTCCCTGGAACGCTTCGTCTCCACCTCCGGCGAAATCACCCTGACCCTGGACCAGGTGCTGGTGCAACGCCTGGGTTAGACTGTGCCTACCCAGGCGGCAACTTGTGCCGACCGGGGCGGCAACTTTCGGGTGTGCCGACGGGCGCGGCAACTTTTGCCGACCTTGAACAATATGCGATCCCGACTTTGCCATTTCTGTCGGCAAATCGGACCGGTGGTAGTACTTTCGTAGTACAGGTACGTGCAGAATCGGCCCATGAACTGGCTACAACAAGCACGAGAAGCAAAAAACCTCAACCAGACGAAACTGGCCGACAAAACCACAACCAGCAGATCTCGAATCTGCAAAATCGAGAAAGGAACGGCCCTGCCTACCCGAGCGCAGGGTGAAGCAATCGCGAAAGAACTGGGCCTGGCCGGAGTCCCCTGCTCCGAAGACCTGGTCTCCGAAAGGCAAATCCAAAATCTGCCCAAACACCGTCCCTATGAGCTGGAGCCGCAAAATCAGGAGCGCTGGAAAGTCGCCCTGAAAGCCTGGGCTGTTCGCATCCTGCGCCTGCAACCCGACCCACGCACCCTGAGCTTGATGCGCATTCTCATACGAGTGGATTCGGCCATCGAGGCCTTCTTCTGGATACTGACGGCGGCGGCCGGAGCGAAGTTCGTCCTGGCCAACCCACACGCTATGGGATTTCGGCTGCAACCCATCGTCGACTCGCAGGGCCTGTGCCTGGGAGAAAGAGTCTTGCCCTGCTTATACCTTGAAAAAGCAAGCGCGAAAGTGTGGATCTGGCCACAGGTCAATCTGCGCCCCAGAGACATAACCTACCGAGTCGACGGGCTTATTCTAATCATCAAAGGTGAACACCGCCGATGGATGGTCCTCGAACTGGACGGTCAGGGCCACGACGCAACCAGGGACGCCTTCCGCCGTGAGCAACTGGGAATGCCGGAAGTCCGCATCACCGAGAAGGAAATCAAAGAAGGAGACCCGATCGCGCGGCTACTTGCCGCGTAAAGTGTCGCCGATCCACTGCTGGCCTTCGGTATCCGAAACCAGCGCCTTGTGATTGAGATGCAAAACGGCTTTGGCCTTGATGTTGTCGGTGCTCGGCATATGCAGGGCCGACTCCACGAAGAGCAGGCCGTCGCTGGGCCCGGTATTCTCATTCATGATTCCCGCGATGTTGGGATTGTCGCCTGCCAGCAAAGCCACTTCCACCTGAGGATCAATTCGGGCGGAATTCAGTTTCTCGATATAGTGACCACCCTGGGCGATATAGTGGTCAATTCCTTTCGAAGAGCTGACGAAGCCTTCGCCACCGTGATAGGTCGTGTAAGAATCCTGCTCCCAATAAGCGATCGGATATTTGCTGTCCCAGCGGGCCAGTAGTTGATCCTGGCCCGGCCAGCAATCGCCGGCCTTGTTGGAATAGCTTTTCTCGGCCACATCGATGGGGACCAGACCCATAAACTTGGTTTTCTCCCAGGAAGTGGGCGCATTCAGGAACGGGCTGTCACTCTGGCTCAGCAGGGCCAGATTGGAGGAGGCGTGACGGAAAGTCGTGTCCAGGCCGCCGTTGGCCGCGCCCACCAGCACCAGCCGGCGCACGTCGCCACGGTAGGGCGTCATCCATTCTTCGCGCATGTCCGAAACGTAAGCCCGGGCGGGAGCTCCACCCTTGGAGTGGGCGACCACGTCAACCTGCTCCTTGCCGGTCAACTGCTTGACCCGCTCGATGCTGTTGGCCAGTTGCTCGGCCCAGACGAAGTTGTCGTCGTGGGGATGAGCAAAACTCACAAAATAGACTTCGTGACCTTCGGCCCGCAATTTCTGAGGCAGACCCTTGTCCGAGCCATCTTCGTTGGGGTCCCACCAGAATTCGCCGGTCTTGTTGGCGCCGTGCACCAGCACCACCGGAGTCTTCTGACGAGCGACCCCGGCCGGTGGCGGACCCGCGTAATGCAACAAGACATTGCCGGAATGCGGCGTATCGCTGCCAAAGGCTTCCACGATTTCCGGCGAGCGCTGATGCCCGCGCGGACCAAAATTGGCCTGCTTCAAATTCGGGTCGGAATCCAAAAGACGCTCGGTCCAGGCCCATTTCTGGCTGGGGAAACGGCCGACCACCTCCACGTCCGGGTTCTTGGAAGGCGGCGCTTCCAGCATCCCGCCCCGACCGGAAAGCTGAACCTGGTCGGAAACGACAACAGCCGCCTTCGGAGGAACCGAACGCGGCTGTGCTTTGGGCAATAGAAAGGAGGCGATTGCGTTTAGTTTCACCGAACATCGACTCCCCTCTGCGATAATACGGATAGACTATATCATGGACCGCCTCAAATTTTGTCGAAAAAAGATTAAGCCTTTGCCTTGCGGGCCTGAACTTTTTTCGAAGCGACTCGTTTGACCGGAGCGGCTTCCACGTTTTTCTCGACCTTGTCCGCCGGGGCGGGAGCTGGAGCGGCGGCAGAAGTCGAACCATTCGTCCCCGCGCTGGAAATGCTGTGCTCGACCAGTCTCTGCATAGCGGTGCTCATGGCGCCCAGCAAACCGGTCATCTTATCCAGACGGTCTTCCAGGTCGGCGATGCGCATTTCCACGGCCGTGACCTGCTTGGAGATGCGAGCCACGTCGCTGCGCTTGGGGATCTCCAGCGAGTCCATAAACTGGCCGGTGTTGTTGCGCATCTGCTTCTGCCAGGACAGAGCCCAGTCCATGTAGGACGAGGACGCGGCCGCGAAGCTGTCGGAACCGACCACCTGCTTGGTGGCCTTGCTCCAGCCGTCCATCATCATTTCCTGCCACTGGCGGGTCATGGTTTCCAAATCGATTCCTTCAGACACTGTTGCCTCCATGATACTTATCAACTCTCTTTCTACGAATGCTTGGCAAACCATTGGCAAGCGACGGGCCAGACCTTTTTCAGCGAGCCGCGGCTCACTGAAAGGCCGATGTGGCCGCTATCGGCCAGGATCACGCTGACGTCGCGGAACGGTCCGTTTTCGACGCAGGTGGTCTCGGGCGGCACCAGATGGTCGGTTTTGCCGGCAATCAACTGCACCGGGCACTCGATGCTGCTCAGGTCGACCTTGCGGCCACCCAGCTCGAGGCGACCTTCAATCAGGCGATTTTCCTTGAAGCAAGTGTGGCAGAATTCGGCGTAGCAGGCTCCGGGCATCGACACATTGTCGTTCACCCACTGGTCCATGGCCAGGTAATTTTCCAGGAAGACCGCATCGTCCAGGTTTTCGTAGAGGTGCTTCATCACTTTGGGCTTCTTGTCGACGATCAACAGCGAGTAGCCGTCGAACGACCAGGCCGGAGCCATGCCCCAGGCTTCCACGATCTTGCGGCTGTCAAAGCGGTCCGGGTGCGTTCCCCACTTGTAAAGCAGCTGCTCGGAGCGGAAGTTCAAGGGCGTGCCCAGCAAGGTCAAAGTCTTGACCTTCTCCGGATAGAGCGCGGTGTACATCGCGGCCAGACAGCCGCCCATACAGTAACCGAGCAAGTGCAGCTGCGGCACTTCGGCATACTCGCAAACCCGGCGCACGGCGGTGCGGATGAAGAGGCTTACGTAGTCGTTGAGGTCGTTGTGCTGATCCAGCGGATCGGGGCGACCCCAGTCCAGCAGATAGACATCATGACCCGCCTGCACCAGATGCTCGATGACGCTGCGACCCGGCTGCAAGTCCAGCACCGAAGGCCGGTTGACCAGCGAGTAGATGAGCAGAATCGGGGTCTTGTAACGGGCCGGTTCTTTGCTCGTATAGCGATAAAGGCAGAGGCGGTCGCGCTGGTAGATTAACTCACGGGGGGAAGTGCCGATTTCCACCTGGATACCACCGGTGACCACCTTGTTGAAAAGAGCCACGCGCTCTGGTTTGACGTTCATAATAAAGTCAGTCTAGCCAGAGGCCGTTGCAGAGCCGTTGCCAAAAGGAGGCGTATGCGTTCGTTTCTTCGGATGGTGCTCATCAGCGCCCTTATTCTCGGTCTATCCTGGTTTCTCTCCACGCTGAGCCTGACCCCCAAGCCGGACACCACTCCGATCACGGGCAGCCTGCGGGTGGGCTGGATGGAATACTATCCGTACCAGTTCACCACCCAGGTAAACGGCGTATCCCGACGCGACGGATTGGGCCTGAAACTGGCCGAAGCCTGCTTTCACCGGGCCGGCTTCAGCGCCGAGTTCATCGAGATGACCTGGCAAGAGCAACTCAAGGCCTTCGAAACGAACAAACTCGACGTCATCATGCTGGCCGCCCCCAGCCAGGAACGCATGAAAAATGCCCTCTTTTCGCAGCCCTACGCCAGCTTCAAGCTGGCCACGTTTTACTCGATGCCTCATCTGGCCGAGCCGCCCGAGGACACCGCTTCGCTGACCAAATTTTGCGCTCAGCAACACGTAAAAATCGGCGTCACCAAGGGATTCCTACTGCCCCGCAGGCTGGCCCCCATCATCAAACAGGCGGAAAGCGAAGGCCGGCTGGTAGCCGTGGACACGCCCGACGAGAGCTTTCAGAATCTGGCCGACGGCAAAATCCAGGTGGCCTTTCTGGACGAACTGGTCGGCTTTTCGCTGGTGCGCAACCACCACTGGAAAGACCTGATCGGCTATCAAGACCTCGATTGCAGTCCCGACCCCACCTGCCTGATGTTCAACCGCGCCACCGTCTCCCAGGAAACGGTGGACCACTTCAATCAGGCCCTGCAGAGCATCGCCGACGACGGCAGCCAGTCGGCCCTGATCCGAACCTACCTGTATCCGCGTCTGCTGGGCATTCTCACTCAGAGCAAGATGTTCCGCATCATCACCATCGCCGCCGCCATGTTCGCCGGCTTCACCGGCGTGCTCATCGCCCACCGCGAAGGTTACGACTGGGTGGGAGCGCTGGTGCTGGGGGCCTGTCCGGCGGTGGGCGGCGGCGTGCTGCGCGACCTGATCGTAAGCCGCAATCCCCTGGGCGTGGTGGCCGATCCCGCAAACCTGCTGGGAGTCGCCTGCCTGGTGACCGGGGTGGGGCTGTTCCTACGGTTCGCTCCCAAGCCCTGGCGCGAAGGCCTGGAAGCCATGGATCCCAGCAAAGACCAGCGCCTGCTGTTTTTTGACACGCTGGGACTGGCCGCCTACACCGTGACCAACGTCTTTCTGGCCATGAGCTGTGCCTGCGAACCCCTGTGGCTGTGGGGCCCGCTGCTGGCGGTCTTCCAGAACGGCGGCGGCGGCGCCATTCGCGACATCATTATCGGTCGAGCCGGCAACATCGCCATCCTCAAGGGAGTCATTTATGGAGAGATTGCCTTCGTGGGCGCACTCGGACTGTCGACCTTCTTCATCTTCTACTCCCAGCGCGACGACTTCCAGGAAGAGCACATGGTCAGCGCCAGCCTCTTCACCATGTTCGCCGTGGTGGTGGTGCGCACCGTGGTCATCCGCATGGGCTGGAGATCGCCCAACTTCTAGCGCCAGGATTGACGAAATCTCAAAAACTCCCTAAGCTCGCGAAGTTATGAGATAGGGAACCCCAAATTCGCCCGCTTCAGTCTCTCTAGTTGGAGGTTCCTATGTTCACGCTTTGTCGCGCCCTCTGGCGCCACGCCGCCGGCCATCGCCGCGTCGTCATCCTCTACGTCACTCTTTCCATCCTGGCCGTGGTCGTCCAGCTGGCCGCTCCCTTACTCATGGCCCAACTCATGAATTCGCTGAGCCAGCCCGGCATCGACAACCGGGCCTGCTGGCTGCTGGGACTCTACGCCCTCACCGGCGTGGTCTTCTGGTGTCTGCACGGCCCCAGTCGGGTCATGGAGACGACGGTGGCGTTTCACATTAAACGAGCCTTTCAGGTTTCGCTGATGGAGAAAGTCACGGCCCTGCCCGTGCGCTGGCACCGCGACCACCACTCCGGTCAGACCATCGATCAGGTATCTAAAGGGGTCACCGCTCTGGGCGAATTTGCCGAAGGGGGCTTCGAACTGCTGCACCTGTCAGCCCGCTTCGTCGGCTCGATCGCCCTGCTGACCTGGCTCATGCCCCTGGCCGGAATCAGCATGATCGGCGTCACCGGCCTCACCGCCGTGGCCATCGTGCTCTTCGACCGCAAGCTGCTGCCCCAGTACGAAGGCCTGAACCTGGCCTACAACCGGGTGGCGGCCGCCGTGCAGGACTACCTGACCAACATCTCCACGGTCATCAGCCTGCGACTGGAAAGCCGGGTCGTGCGAGAAGTGCAAACTCGCATCGGCGCCATCTACCCGCTCTACCGCAAGAACATCGTGCTCAACGAGTGGAAGTGGTTCACCACCGCCCGCCTGGTCGACTTCTCGCAAGCCGGCCTTCTGCTGGTCTTGATCCTCTCCCACAAAGCCAACGTGGGCACGGTTTACGCCGTCTTCGAATACCTGCGCAACCTGGGCGACGTCTTCTACCAGTTCACCTGGAAATACGGCTCCATCGTCATGCAAAGCGCCCGCGTGCGCGGCGTCGAGCATATTGAACAGGCCTATCGAACCAACAACGTCCCCGCCGACCTCCCCCAAGACTGGAGCGAACTGCTCATCAAAGACCTGAGCTTCAGCCATCACGACCGCCCCACGCTGCAAATCGAGCGACTGCAGCTCAAGCGCGGGCGTAGCTACGCCTTTGTGGGCGAAAGCGGCAGCGGCAAGTCCACTCTGCTGGGAGTGCTGCGCGGCCTGCACCAGCCCGCCCAACAACCCGAAGTCTTATGCGACGGAGAAAAACTGCCGCACGGACTCATCCACCTCAACCACCAGGCCACCCTGATACCGCAAGACCCGGAAATCTTCTCGGACAGCATTCTCTTCAACGTCACGCTGGGAATTGAATGCCGCCCCGAGCGGGTGGAAAAAGCCATTCAAATGGCCCGCTTCCAGAAAACCCTGGAACGGCTACCCCGCGGCCTGGAGACCAACATCGCCGAGAAGGGCGTCAGCCTGAGCGGCGGTGAGCGCCAACGCCTGGCCCTGGCTCGCGGCATCTTCTTCGAAGAGGAAATCCGCTCCGGACTGGTGCTGCTCGACGAACCCACCAGCAGCGTGGACAGCGCCAACGAACGCCTGATCTACGAGGCCATCCTGAACGAATACAAAGACGTGTGCGTGGTCTCGGCCCTGCACAAGTTCCACCTGCTGCCGCTCTTTGACGAAGTGGTCGTCTTCCAGGACGGCCGCATCGTCCAGGCCGGCCCGGTGACCGCCTTCCGAGGCGGCGAACTGGAGCGCCTGCTGACTCACGCCTGACAGGGACTGAATCTCAACGAACCGAACCGCCAAAGGTGATCGCGCGAGAAGCCAGTCACCTTTCCAACTTGGATGGGTTGAGAACCCTGGCGGCCTTTTCGGTCCTTTTTTCCCACTGTGATTATTTCGCTGGCGTAGCTGCTCCCGGAACGCCTTGGGACTGGATCCGTCAGTTCTTTTTCCACGAAGCGGGCCTGGGGGTCCAGTTTTTCTTCGTTCTTAGTGGCTTTCTTATCACTCGCATCGTGCTCCGCGAACAAGATAGTCCGCGAGGTTTCCGTGTGCGCGATTTCTGGATTCGTCGCATCTTACGCATCTGGCCCGTCTATTTCGTGGTCGTAACAGTGGCCTGGCTGCTTAGCTACAGTGGCTGGCCGCCTTTCAACATGGAGAATAATAGTTGGCTTCTAACGTTGACGTTTCTGGCCAACATCGACCTGACCAGACTCTACGCAACAGGCACACCCTACGGATACGTGACCAGCGTGCTCTGGTCGGTGTCTATCGAAGAGCAATTCTACCTGGTCTACCCGCTGACTCTCAATTTTCTTCCGAGGAGATTACTAATTCCATTCTTCTGCCTGGTGGTTCTGCTCGCTGTGGTATTGAGGAAAACTCTTGGGCTTGGACAGTTCCACACTATCTCCGCGTGTTACGAGTTGGGGGTTGGCTGCCTACTGGGATTGCTGGCACCCTCGGCACCTCGATGGGCAAGTCGGATTCCCAAGGCGCTACTTCTGCTGCCGTACTTGACCATCGGGTTGACGATATTCACGCCACCGAAAGGCATCTACTGGGCGTTCCACTTCCTAAGACCCTTCCTTTTCGCCGCGGTGCTCTTTGACCAGGCGT
>JAFKGI010000028.1 GCA_017307785.1 Vulcanimicrobiota bacterium
CTTTGACTCGCACAAAGTTCTTATATTTGCTGATCAGGTACTCTGTGGCGAACTCGTCCCCGTTCTTGGCGAGCTTGACGATTTCTTCGTCCGGCTCATTGGCCAAGTTAGCCATGTACGAGCTCTGTTGTATCTTTAGCAAGTGTTTTCCGCCCTCCCAGCAAATGCCCGAAGCTGCCCAAATTATAAGAAGGGGTTCTGCGGACGTCAAGAGAAACTAGATTGTTTTTTCTACGGGGCAGTGTTCAGCATCTTCCAAGAGGCCTTACAACTAGCCAGAAGCTTAGGTTGTGGCGCTCTTTTCGAGTCTATTCGTCCTCGAGAACCTGCTGACTATCGACCCAGTCCCAGTAACCTTCCCAAACCATGCCCTCGTCAATCATGATTTGTTCTCGAAAGCGATAAACCTGGCGAGATTTTGAATAAATTTCAAGACTTCGCTCCAAACTGCGCAGAGCCTCACGGGGCTGACCGGCGCTATACTGAGCGCGCGCCAGGAAATACAGCGTGCCTGGATTGATAGAGTCCCTCTTCTGAGCCTCCTGCCAGCCGCTCAACGCTTCCGCCGGACGACCCTGCGCTTCGAAGACCGCGGCCAAGCCCACCCAGGCGAAGGAATTCTCTGGTTCCAAAGCCACCCGCCGCCGGGCCCCACGCTCGGCCTGCTCCCAGGCAACCTTGGAATCCGTAAGCTTGGCCAGGTTCTGCCAGGCCCCGCTCTGGCGAATGGCCAGCTGAATTTGCTCCCAGGGAGGACAGAACGGCTCGGCAGCTCCCAGCATCACGATTCGCTCGTGAGCATAGTCAACCAACCGGCCAGGGTCCGCCTGCGAGCGCGCCTTCCATTCATCGTCCCACCAGAACGTTCTCTCCAGATACCAACCCGAAAGGCCTACCACCAGAGCCACCGGAAGCAACCACAGGCGATAGGGCCGCAGAGCGGGCGGACGAAATTCCTCTTCCCGTCCCGTCCACAAAAGCAGCAAGGGCCAGACCGAAATCGGCAAACAGTTGCTCAAACTGTTTGCCAGCAAGATCATCAGACAGGCGGTCCAAGGTCCGGGGTCCTTACGGTGCTGCAGCAGGGCCGTGCCGATAAAGGCCGACCAGAGCAGCAAACCCACCCAACCGGTTTCGGCCAGCACGCGCAGGGGCTCACTGTGGGGATTTTCTGGGCGCCGCGAACGCTTGCGCAAGTTCTCCGGCTCCAGCGGACGATGCAAAAGATAGGCGTCGCCGAAGTGCCCGAAGCCGATGCCCAGCAGGGGAGCGCTGCGAGAAATATTCCAGGCCGAAGTCCACAGCAACTTGCGCGCACTGACGCTTTCATCATTTCCCCGCCCAAGAGCCTGCATCTGATCGGCAAAGGCGCGGGTCTGGTGAGAGGTCAACCGCCAGCTGACCCCCCAGGCCAAACCCAAGAACAGCCAGCTGAGCAGCCAGAATCGACTCAGACGCCGCTGTCGGACCAGCACCCAGACGGTGGCGATCACCAGCATGCAGATCATGCAAAAAATCGAACCTCGGGTGGTGGTCATCAGCAGAGTCAGCAGCGACAGACCGGCAAAAAACCAGCCCAGCGGGCCTCGCTCATAGAGGCGAGTCCAAACCCAGGGAAACAAACAGGCCAGATACATGGCCAGATAGTTGGGGTTGCCCAGACCCGCGATGGTGCGCATGTGGGAGAGCTCCCAGTCCGACCAGGCAAAAGGGTCTAGATTCAGGCGCTGAATCCACGAGTAGAACACGGTGGCGCCAAAGCCCAGGGCCAACCAGCGGTCGCGCTGAGGCACGTCGGCACGAACCCACAACAGGCCAGCCCCCATGATCAGCAGATCAGTCCAGCCCGCCAGCAAGCCGTTGGCCAGACAGCTGATCAGACTCCAAACAAACCAGAGAGCCAAAAAGCGATGGGCGGGGGCCCAGGGCCGATTGGCCACCACAGCGGCCAGGGCGGCCGCGACCAGCCAGCAGCACAACTTGGGAGCGCTAATGGGGTCCGCCGACCGCATGTCAAAGATCAGGGGCAGCACCGAGAGTGCCAGGAATCCGCTCAGGTAGGCCAGTTTCACCGGGAAGGCGGCAGAGAGGTCAACATCTGGTCCAGCAGATCCAGCCGGATGGGCTTGGTCAGATGCAAGTCCATCCCGGCCTCCAGACACATCTCCCGGTCGGTGGACATAGCGTTGCCCGTCAAAGCCACGATGGGCACTCGATAAGAGCGCGTGGCCTCGATAGCGCGCCAGCGCCGGGTGGCCTCAAAACCATCCATCACCGGCATCTGCACGTCCATCAGCACCACATCGACCAGATGCTCCTGCAAGTATTCCACCGCCAGCTCGCCGTTGACTACGTGGACCACCTCATGCCCCAGACGCTGCAACATCTTGCTGACCACCTTGGCGTTGACCAGGTTGTCTTCGGCGATGAGAATCTTGAGCGGTTCACCCGAGCGCTGCACCGGTTGGGCCGGAAAAGCCGAGGGCGGCGGCTGCTGACGGAACAGGCCCAAAAGGATGCGGGCCAACTCCTGGCTGAGCAGCGGCTTGATGGCGACCTTCTTGACCCCGGTCTGATTGAGCTGCTCGTGCAGGGGCCGTCCCAGCGTCACCATCAGCACGCTGGTCAGCGGCGTCGGCAACTCCTGAGCCAGCTCCAGCCCATCGCAGCCGGGCATCTGAAAATCGACCAGAGCCAGGTCAAAAGCCCGGCCTCGACGCTGGGCTTCGCGCACCATCTGCATGGCCGGGCCGGGGCCAACCGCCACCTGAGCCTCGATGCCCCAGTTGGCCAGCATTTCTTTGAGCACCCGGCGACAACTAGCGTTGTCGTCGATGATCAGCACGCGCTTGCCCTGGATGTGATTGGCGAAGTCTTCGGAGCTCAGATCCGGCTGATCCAGATCGCGCACGAAGGCGTGATAGGGAGAGTCCACTTCGTGCGATTCGGTGTGATAATTGGGCAGTTTCACCGTAAACGAGAAGCGGCTGCCCTGACCGGGCTGGCTTTCCAGCCAGATCCGTCCCCCCATCTTTTCCACCAACTGGCGACAGATGGTCAGACCCAGTCCGGTGCCGCCAAAGCGGCGGGTAGTGGAACCGTCGGCCTGCGTGAAAGGGTCGAAGATCTCACGCTGGCGCTCGTATGCGATGCCTTCACCGGTGTCGAAAACCGAGACGCGGATGACGCCCGGCTCGCGTTGGGCCAGCTGCAACTCGACCTCGCCCTGGCCGGTAAACTTGATGGCGTTGCTCAGCAGATTGTTGAGCAGCTGGCGAATGCGGGTCGGATCGCCGACCACTCGCGAGGGCACCGAAGGGGCCACCGAGCCGACCAGCTCCAACCCTTTTTCATGGGCCTTGAGGGCGATCGAGGAAAGCGCGTCCTGCACCACCGCTCGCAGCGAAAAGGGAATCGTCTCCAGATCCAGTCGGTTGGCCTCGATTTTCGACAGGTCGAGGATGTCGTTAACCGTTTCCAGCAGGCTTTGGGCCGATCGCAGCGCCGTCTGAGCATACTCGCGCTGCTCATTCTGCAAATCGGTGCCCAGCAGCAGCTCGGTCATGCCGATGACGCCGTTCAAAGGCGTGCGGATTTCGTGGCTCATGTTGGCCAGGAATTGGGATTTGACCCGGGAGGCCAGCAGGGCCGCTTCCTGGGACCGCTTGAGCTCCTCGGAGCGGCGATGCTGCTCGGTGATATCGCGAATCAGCAGCAGTGCCTTCTGGACGTGATCGCCCCCCTTCTCCAGGGGCAGAATTCGCACTTCGAAGGTGCCGTCGCGGTCATTGGTGTGGAGCTGGAACTCCAAGGTGGCGATTTCACCGGACTCGCACGCCTGACGCAGCTTGGGAGGGAAATCCTGACGCAAATACGGGAAGGCTTCACCGATGTGGCGCCCGACATAGCTTTCCGGCGGATGCTTGAGCAGCGAAGACTGGCCCGTATAGTACTCTCGGAAAAATCCACCCGAGTCCACGGCAAACATCAAATCCGGCAGAGTTCGAAAGAGGGCCCGCGTCTGGCTCTGCTCGAGCTGCAGCCGACTGACTAACTGCTTGCGCTGGGACACATCCTGGTAGTAGCCGAGAATTTCGCGCCCGCCTGCTTCGATGCGGCCGGCCACCAACAAACGACGCGTTTGCCCGTTGTCCAAACGCCGGTCTACTTCGACCTCGAAAGGCGTGTTGCTGACGGTGCAAGCCATCAGGGCATCTTCCAGCTGACTGCGAGAAGCATCTTCGTAGAGTAAGAGACTGCCACCCAGGGTAGGCTGAAAGCGCTCACGGTCGGTTCCGTGCAACTGATGACTCATGTCATCCCAGAGCAGAGCCTGCTGGGGACTGGTGCAATCCATGCGCCACACACCCATGCCGGCCAGTCGCGTCACGGAACTGAGCGTAGCTGCGTCAAATTGTAAGGTGGTCGGCTCAGACGCGCCAGCGGCTTCGCTCATAATGCGAATGGTTCTTGCTCTACCCCGCCAAGGACCTGCCATCCTCGGATGGTAGATCCGGCGGAGGAATGTAATTTCAAGGGACGAACGGCCGGCCCCCGACAGACTGGAAAGGTATATGGAAAAGTGGTAAAGACGTGGTTTTGTGAAGAACTCAAGGGGCAGTGGAGACAATCCCTGCCGATCGGACCGGCGCTGGTGGATCAGCAGAGCGATTTCCAGCACATCCAGGTTTTCGAAACCGACGGCTTCGGACGTATGCTGGTTCTGGACGGCAAAGTCCAGTGCACCGAGCGCGACGAGTTTACTTATCACGAAATGCTGACTCACGTGCCCATGTTGACCCATCCCAATCCGGAAACCGTGGTCGTGGTCGGCGGCGGTGACGGCGGCACCATGCGCGAAGCCCTGCGTCACCCCTCGATCAGCAAAGGCACGCTGGTGGAGATCGATCCCCAGGTGATGGACGTGGCCCGCCAGTGGCTGCCCACCATGGCGGCCGGCCTGCAGCCGGGGCCGCGCCTGGAAGTGGTCGCCCGCGACGCCGCCGAGGTCATCGGTTCGCTGCCTCCCCAGGACGTGATCCTGGTGGATTCCAGCGATCCCGAGGGCCCCTCGGAGGTTCTCTTCTCCGGCCAGTTCTTCCAATCCCTGAAAGCCGCTCTCAAGCCCGACGGCATCATCGCCCTGCAGGCCGGGTCGCCTTTCTTCTTTGGACCCCAGATCGCGGCCGCCCGCCGCGAATTAGAAAAGGTCTTCCGCTTCGTGCGACCCTATCTGGTGGCCATCCCCACCTACCCGGGCGGCACCTGGTGCTTGATCGCCGCTTCCGACGCCCACGATCCTCAGGCTCTGGGACTGGAAGAGCTGCGTTCCCGTCGCCAGCAGCGGGGCCTGGAGCTGCGTTACTACAGCCCCGAAGTACACCTCGGCAGCATGGCCCTGCCCGAATTCGTGCGTGAACTCTAAAAGACTGGCACTTCTCGACCGCGACGGCACGCTGATCGAGAACGCCCACTATCTGAGCGACCCCGATGGCGTGCGGCTTTTCCCGGACACCATCGAGGGTCTGCTCGGCCTGAAAGGCCTGAACTTTCGTCTGGTGCTGGTCAGCAACCAGTCGGGGGTGGGCCGAGGCTACTTTGAAGAAGCGGCCGTTCACAGGGTCAACGAGCGACTTCAGCAACTGCTTCGGCCCCACGGGGTCGAATTGGAGCTGATGCTCTACTGCCCCCACGCTCCCGAAGCCGACTGCGCCTGTCGCAAGCCGCGTCCGGGAATGGCCGAAGAAGCCTGCCGCTTGCTCGGTGCCACTCTGGACGGGGCCATTGTGGTCGGCGACTCCGATTGCGATATGGATCTGGCCCGCGCCCTGGGCGTTCCGGGCTACCGCGTCGGAACCCCTGAACTACCGGGGTTGGCCAGCCTTTTGCAGCAGCTCCAGGGCTCGCTGCACTCCTAGAGTCGGCAGAAATCCGCCGCCCAGAGCTGGTCGGATATGCCACTGACCCTCTTTGCGGGCCGCTTCAATCCAGAACGTCTGGTTGAGATGGTCCTCGATGACCGTGGTCAGAGCCATGAACACTTCCCGCTTGGGATCGTAGAGATGCTGGCGAAACTGCACCACGATTCCCTCCAGGCAGCCCTCCAGCACCACGTTCTCGGGATCAAACGAATCCAAAGTCAGGGTTCGCACGCTTACCTCCGGCACCATTTGATAAGAACTGACGGCCTCGGGCCGATAATGCAGTTCGAAGAAAATCTCTTGACCCTGGCCGCTCCAGCGGCGCTCGTATTTCGTGTTATAGCGAGCCTCGGTCTCGATCACCTCGAGAGTCAAGCCCGAGCCGGCTACCTGCTGGCGGGCAAACTCCATCAGTCCCCGATGATCGGTAACCACCAGACCGCCCTGCCGGCAAATCCGGTTCAGCTGCCCCATGAACTCGGTGGAGAACAGCCGAAACCTCTCGTGGTCGCGCTTGGGCCACGGGCAAGGAAAGAGAGCCACGAACTTCTCGATGCTTTGACTCGGTAACAGGTAGCGCACGGCCACGTGGGCGTCCATTTGCAGGATCCGCACGTTCTGACTTTGAGCCTGGGCCAAACGGCGCAAGCAGCGGCGCACCGACCCCCAGTGCATCTCGATGCCCAGAAAGTTGTGCTCTGGACGATCGACCGCCTGACGCAGCAGATACTCGCCATTGCCGAAGCCGATCTCCAGATAGAGCGGCTGCTCCACCGGAAAAACGCGGCGCGGATCCCAGCTCCGGTCCAGCTGACGCCACAACTGCAGACGATGAAGTTCGCGGTATTTGCCTTCCACGCTGGCGCCCTTATGCGGCCGGGGGGACCCTCCCTGCTATCCAAGAAGCAGCCAACGTGAGTTTGTTGGCCCGTTCGCAGTGGCGCTACCTGTGGAAACACCCCTGGCTGCTGCTGATCAGCTGGCTGGGCGTAGCCGTAGGGGTGGCGGGAATCGTCGCCATGGACCTGGCCATCCGTTCTTGCGAGCGCGGTTTCTCGCTGTCCCAAGACAGCTTGACGGGCAAGGCCAGCCACTGGCTGGTGGCCGGCGAAGCTGGCCTGCCGGAGAGCTTCTATACCCAACTGCGCCTGGAACGAGGCTTGAGGCCCAGCGCTCCGGTGGTGGAGGGCTATCTGTCCCTGAAAACGGGCCAGAGCTTCCGGGTGCTGGGCATCGATCCATTGGCCGAAGGGCCTTTCCGCGGCCAATGGCTCGACGATGGCAAAGCCAATTCCCAGATGACCACCGCCCTCACCCATCCGCGCACGGTGGCCCTGACGGCGGCGGAAGCCCGGCGACTGGGAATCGATCTGAACGGCAAAATCCCCATCGAAGATGGCGAACCGATCGTCGCCGGCGCCCTGCTCAGCGGCCTCAAGCCCAATCAGGAACAGGCGCTTCAAGGCCAACTTCTGTGCGACATTTCGGTGGCCCAGGAACTACTTCATATGGAAGGCCGCCTCAGTCGCATCGAACTGATTTTGAGCGAACCGGAAGCCGCCAGTCTGCAGGCCAGTCTGCCGACCGGCTATCAGCTGCTGGCCGCCACCACGCGCAGCCGCTCACGCCAGCAGATGAGCAACGCCTTTTTCCTCAACCTGCGGGCACTGAGCATGTTGAGCCTGTTGGTTGGTGGCCTGCTCATCTACAACGTCATCCACTTCCTGGTGCTGCAGCGACGGGTGTGGATGGGCCAGTTGCGCATCCTGGGAGTGACCGGCGGAGAAATTCGCTCCCAGATTCTGGCCGAGGCTGGCTGGATCGGAGCCTGGGGGAGTCTGCTCGGCTGCCTGCTGGGCATCTCGCTGGCTCGCCTGCTGCTGCCGCTGCTGACCCGCACCATCAACGACCTTTACTACAACCTGCAGGTCAGCCAGACTTACCTCTCCCCGGCATCTCTGCTACAGGGCTGCCTGCTCGGCTGGGGCTGCTCGCTGTTGGCCGCCTGGTGGCCCGCCCGCGAAGCGGCCCGGACGCCGCCCGCCCAGGTACTGCGGCGCAGCTTGCTGGAACAGGGCTCCCGCCTCTGGTTGAGCCGGCTCACGCGCCTGGCCGCAGTCGGCCTGGCGGCCTCCTGGCTGATGCTGTTGCTGGCCGAAAACCAGTTGGCGCTCAATCTGGTCGCCATGGTCGGGCTGATGGTGAGTTCGGCCTCGCTCACCCCGGCGTTGGTGCTGGGGGCCCAGCGACTGTGCTTGCGCAGCCTTCCCCGAGGGGGCTGGATGCTGCTCAAACTCACCCTGGGCGGAGTGGAGCGCTCGCTGAGCCGACTGGGAGTGGCCCTGGTCGCCATGACCGTGGCCCTGTCGGCCATTATCTCCATCACCGTCATGGTGTATAGCTTCCGCCTCAGCCTCATCGACTGGCTGGGTCGCACGCTCAGCTCCGACCTCTACGTGGGTCTGGCCAATCGCCAGGCCGCCAAGGGCGGCCAGGGTCTGCCCCCGGAACTGGTGGAACGGGTGGCTCGCCTGCCGCAGGTGGAGAAACAGCTGCGGGCCAAAATGACGCCCGTTTACTACCGCCAGGATGGCAGCGGTCCATTTTTGACGCAACTGGTGGCCCAGGATCCCGATCTGGGTCGCCTGCGCTTTGTGGTCGGGCCCACTCCTCAGAAAATCGGGCCCGGCCAGGCCCTGGCTTCCGAGCCTTTCCTGCGCCAACATCACCTGCCGGTCGGCACCAAACTGCAACTGCAGAGTCCGAGTGGCCCGGTCACGGTCGAACTGATCGCGGGCTTCCAGGATTATGCCAGCGACAGCGGCTATCTAATGATGGACCTGGAAGCCTATCGTCAGGCTTTCCGGGACCCGGGGGTCACCGGGCTGGGCGTCACCGTGCGCGGCGACACGGCCGAGCAGGTTCGGGCCGAAATCCTGCGCTGGCCCGACTCACGAGGCCTGGAAGTGCGTTCCCAAAAAGCGCTGCGCCAGCTCTCGGTGGAAATCTTCGAGCAGACCTTCCAGGTGACGCGCCTGCTGCAACTGCTGGCGGTGGTGGTGGCCGGACTGGGCACGCTGGGCGCGGTGGCCGCCAATCAGCTGGAGCGCCGGCGCGAGTATGCCCTGTGGACCTGCCTGGGACTGACCAGTGCGGAACGCTGGCGATTGCGCTGGGGAGAGGCCGCCTTGTGCGGTCTCTGGGCCGGCTTAGCGGCCTGGCCCTGCGGTCTGCTCCAGGCCTACGCCATGGTCACCTTCATCAATCGTCGCGCCTTTGGTTGGAGCCTGGAGTTCCACCTCGATCCCTGGACCTTGCTGGCCACGCCGTTTCTGGGCTTGTTGGCGGCTACACTGGCGGTCCTTCTGGCAGGATCGGAACGAAACCGGCCCGCAGAAGATTTACGCCAAGAGTAGGCATTCGAGTGCAGGTGCAGAAAACTTATTTTTGTAACAATTTTAGGGTCGAGGTAGCAGCATGAGTGTCCCGATGGACGAGAGCACACAGCTAAATCACTGGATTGCTCTAATGGCCGAGCTGGAAGAAGCCAAAGAAAAGATCGCCAAGGCCGTCTATAAGCATTACAAAGCCGGCCGCGTGGCCGACGAATACTGCCTCGACTGCTGCCGCCGCCTGGACGACCTCTACAATGGCGCCAAAGATTACGAGGCCTACCTCAAAGAAGACTTCAAGCCCTACACCGAAAGCGAGGGCGTTAAAAGCGGCAAGCTGGCCAAAGTCGCCACGGCCAAAGCCGCCAGTTTCATCTCCAAGATTTACATCGCCCATAACGTGAACACTTACAAGCGCCACTTCCGCGACCAGTATCTCGAACTGGGAAATCGCGTCATGGGCGCGGCCGAAGACGGTCGTGTCGTCTGCCCCGCTCCCCAGGTCATGGAATGGTGTCGCTATGCGGCCAAAGTCAAAAAAGAATCCGACATGCGCTGGGAAGAAATCACCATCTTGCACCGCGAGCAAGTCCGCGGCAACGCCTTTCTGGCTACCCTCAAGCAGTTTTTCGCCAATTTCTCCAGCTTTGCTCGCATGAACGGCGGGCCCCTCATGAAGAAAGCTTTCCGCGGCAACGACAAGGTGGTGGCCCAACTGCGCGCTCAATACAAAGAGAAGATGGCCGGCAAGAGCACCCCCGAAAAGGATTAGTTCTCGGGCAACAGGTTGGGCTGCTGCATGAAGCGCAGCGCCTCTTCCCGCTCGATCTTGCGCCCCTTGACCAGGTCGACCAGACTGCGATCGAGATTGCACATCCCCACCGAGGTCGAGGTGCTGAGCACGTTGGGAATCTGATGGGTCTTGCCTTCGCGGATCAGTGCGCGCACGGCGTTACTGGCCAGCAGCAGCTCGAAGGCGGCCACCCGTCCCTGCCCATCGCTGCGCGGCAGCAGGCGTTGCGACACGATGCCCAGCAAGCAGGCGGCCAGTTGCATCCGGATCTGGGCTTGCTGATGGGCGGGAAACACGTCCACCACGCGGTCGATGGTGGTGCACGAATCGTTGGTGTGCAGGGTGGCGAAAACCAGATGGCCGGTTTCGGCCGCCGTCAGCACCGAAGAAATCGTTTCCAGGTCGCGCATTTCTCCCACCACGATCACGTCCGGGTCCTGGCGCAGCACGTATTTGAGGGCGGTAGCGAACGAACGGGTATCCGAGTAGACCTCGCGCTGGTCGATGGTGGCGCAGTCGCTGCTGTAGGCGTATTCGATCGGATCCTCGATGGTCAGGATGTGACAGGGCTTGGAAAGGTTGATCTGCTGCACCAGACTGGCCACCGTGGTGGTCTTTCCGGAGCCGGTGGGACCCACCACCAGAATCAGCCCGTGCGGCTTTTCCAGCAGCTTAACCAGGGCATCCGGCAAACCCAGCTCTTGCGGGCTCGGCACCACCACCGGAATGGCCCGCAAGGCCACGGCGATATGACCCCGCTGATAGTAAGCGTTGACGCGAAAACGCATCCCCGACTCGAGGCTGAGCGAAAAATCCAGCTCCTTCTCCAACTCGAACTGACTGCGCTGGCGTCCACTCAGAATGGAAAACAGCAGCCAGCGCACGTCGGCCGTCGTCAGCACCTGCTCCCCCATCGGCTCCAACCGACCGCTCACGCGAAAAAGCGGCGCCCGACCGACCGAAAGGTGCACGTCGGAAGCTCCCCGCTCCACCGCCACCTCCAGCAAATTCTGCATGTCGGATCGGCTGGAAACCTCCAGGTCGCCGTCCAGGCGAAACCCCTCAACGCCGGTCCGCATCCCCAGCGCCGCCAACTTGAGTTCCTCGGGATTGGTGGCATAAGCCAGCGCGGTATCCAGGTCCACCACCCCACTGCGCACCAGCTGCACCAGGGATTGATTGAACGGGATGATCCCCGGGTCGCGCGTGGTACGCATATAGTCGGCCAGTTCGCCGACCCGACCCTCGCGCAGCAACTGCGAAGCTCCCGGTGTGAATCTCAGCAACTCCAGGGCGGCCACCCGACCCTTGCCGTCTTGTCGCGGCAAAAGCCGCTGACTGACGATTCCCAGCAGAGCCATGGACAGGTCCACGCACAGCTGACTGCGCAACGCGTCCGGGAAGAGACCCAACAAACGTAACAAGGACTGACTGGCATCGATGGTGTGCAGGGTGGAAAGCACCAGATGGCCGGTCATGGCGGCGGCCACGGCCACTTCCACCGTCTCGGCGTCGCGCATTTCTCCAATGACGATCACGTCCGGGCTTTCGCGCACCACGTGTTTCAGGGCCGAAGAAAACGAGCGCGTGTCCTGACCCACTTCCCGCTGAATCAAGCGTGACTTCAAGTCGCTGTGGAGAAATTCGATGGGGTCCTCGACCGTCACGATATGGGCGGAGCGGCGCAGGTTGATTTGATGGACCAGGGCCGAGAGCGTGGTCGACTTGCCCGAGCCGGTCGCTCCCGTCACCAACACCAACCCACGAGGAGCCAGAGCCAGCTCGGCCAGCAGCTCGGGCAGGCCCAAGTCCGCCAGCAGCAACTGGCCGCTGGGCAAACAACGCGCTACCAGACCCATTTGACCGCGTTGACGGTGAAAGTTCAGACGAAAGCGTGCGCTGCTCACCGCGTCGCTGCTGTAGCCGACGTCCAGATCGCCCTCCTGCTCGAAGCGAGCCCGAGCCAGCGGGGTCAGAGCGTTGGCCAGAAAGGCCTCGAAATCGGAGCGATCGACCACACCGTCCGGGCAATCGACCAGTTGGCCGTCGCAGCGCATGGCCGCCGGTCGGCCCACGCTGACAAACAGGTCAGAAGCCTGGCGCTCGACCATGGACTGCAGCAGCAAATCGATTTTCGTCATAAAAGTGGCTTTGGGAACCAGAGGTTTTTACCTGGTTGTTACATTCGGCCGCCCGTTTTCACGATTGGCTAACGCAGTACATGAATCGGCAAAATCCCTGAAAAAAAGATTACAAGCCGTCTTCATGACCGCAACAAAAGCAACAATCATGCAACAAAAAAGGTCTTCTCAGCTGGCGAGATTTTCACTAATTTGTAACAAGAGGGAAGACAAACAAAGGAATGCCGGTGATGGAGAAACCTGATCGATGTGGCTTGATGTAAGCGGTATCAATTCAACCAGCCCCCTCATGAACCGTGGCCCGGCCGGCCAGGCCTTGCGTACAGACTCCGCCAACGCGATGCAGCGCCTGCAACAGTCCCAGGCACAACGTTACCTGGACAGCACCATGGACTTCTCCCCCGTGGCCTCGCGCCTGGCATCCCGTCAGCGCTACCTGGAAACTCCCACCTGGATGAGTTCCAACATGAGTCCGTCCAAGCCGGCTCGCCAGTTGACCGGTCAAATGCTGGCCCAGCAGACCTGGAACTGGCTGGGCGAAGCCTTCCCCGGTTGCAGCAAAAGCGCGGCCACTCAAACCGCCGCTCTCCAACAAGCGCTGCGCGAATTCTCGCCCGGCACTCAGGAGCACTCCAAGCGAGTGGGAGAGCTCACCCTCCGCTTTGCCAACGACCTCGGCTTCGAAGAGTTGGAGAACGAGAAGCTGGAGAAGGGTTGCGAGTTCAAGGAGGCCGGCATGTTCGGACTTCAGGTCGAAGCCTGGACCCCCGCCGAACGCAAAGCCGCCGCCGAAAGCATGCGCAAGACCGGCAAATTCCACGACATCGGCAAACTGGCCGTGCCCGACCACATCCTGCACAAAGAAGGCCCGCTCACCCCGGAGGAACGCGAAGTCGTCGAGATGCATCCACTGGTCGGGGAAGCCATTCTGGCCGGTATTCCCGGCTTCGAAGAGATTTTGCCGGCGGTCCGTCACCATCACGAACGCTGGGATGGCACCGGCTATGTGGACAACTTGAAGGGCGACCAGATCCCCCTTTCCGCCCAGCTGATCTCGCTCTCCGACGTCTTTGACGCGCTCACCGAGGACCGCCCCTACCGCAAGGCCATGTCCGTCCAGCAAGCCTGTCAGGAAATCTTGCGCCAGCGCGGCCGTCAGTTCGATCCCAGCCTGGCTGAAAGTTTCGTGGCCCTACAACTCGCGCCCATCCTCTAAGCCGGTTATACTCCCGCGTGTGAAACATCGCGCCGACATCGATGGCCTGAGAGCTCTTTCCGTTCTGCTGGTGGTCTTTTATCACGCCGACCTTTTGGAGTGCCACAGCGGCTACGTCGGTGTGGACGTCTTTTTCGTGATCTCAGGCTACCTGGTCTCCCAGCTGATTCTGCGCGACCTGGACAGGGGCGAGTTCTCTTTAGCGACCTTTTTTGCGCGGCGTATCCGCCGTTTGCTGCCCTGCCTGCTGGTCGTCTGCCTGGTCACAACCGGGCTGGGCTGGTTTTTCATGCTCCCGGTCGATTTTCAGCATCTGGGAACGATCCTCATGAGCCAGCCCTTTCTGGCGGCCAACCTGGTCTACGCTAAAACGACGAAATTCGGCTACTTTGGATCCACCACCGTCAACTACCCCCTGCTGCATCTCTGGTCGCTGGCGGTCGAGGAGCAGTTCTACGTGCTGTTCCCGCTTTTTCTACTCTACCTGGTGCCGCGAACCCGGCGCCTGGCGGCCTTCGCCGCGCTATTTCTAGCTTCGTACGCCCTCTCGGCCTGGGTCACGGCTTCCCGGCCGGATTTCTCTTACTATTTGCTGCCCACGAGAGCCTTCGAGATCCTGGCTGGCGCCCTGGCCGGGCAGATGGTCTGGCGCGGCGCCCTGTGGTTCGGTGAACTGGCCAGCTGGCTGGCCGCCATCGTCATCATGCTGTGCGGCTGGCTGATTCCCAACGGAACTCCCTATCCGGGCACGGTGGCTCTCTGGCCGACCCTGGCGGCCGCAGTGCTGCTGTCTCTGGGAGCGCAGCGCCCGAGCACGCTGCACCGGCTTCTGGCCTGGCGTCCGCTGGCTTTTATCGGCCTGGTTTCCTACTCAATGTATCTGTGGCACTGGCCGTTTATCGCCTTGCTCCGTTCCAGTCAACTCTGGAAACCTCACTACGGCACCTACTGGTGCATTCTGCTCGTGCCTATTTCCTACGTTTCCTGGCGCACCATCGAGCAGCCGCTGCGGCGCCGCAGCCTGACCAATAAACAGTCCTTCGGGCTGGCGGCGGCCAGCGGCCTGCTCCTGGCCGGCCTGGGCCTGCTGATCTGGTGGAACCAGGGCTTTCCCGGGCGCCTGCCGGAATCCGCCCGCCGCCTGGCCGCTCAGGAATACACTCCCAATCCCTACAACCGGGAAATCACCCTGGAAAAGCTGCAAGCCGGCGAACTTCACCATTTCGGGATGGCTGGAAAAACGCGACTGATGCTCATCGGCGACAGTCACACGATGGCCATCCTGCCGGGTCTGGACGAGGCCTGCAAAAAGGCCGGTATCAGCGGATTGGCCATCGCCCGCTCGTCCACTCCCCCCGTCTACTGCGTGATCCGCAATACACCAGGCCTGAGCGGACAGGCTCTACGAGACTTTCTGGCGGCTTCGCAGCGCAAAATCGACCAGGAAAATCCGGAGGCCGTTGTGCTGGTCGGCGCCTGGGTCGGTTACCAATATCAGGACGGGTTCGCCGAAGGGCTGGCGGAAACCATCCGAGCCTGCGCGGCCCACGGTCGACGCTGCTTTGTAATGGGCCAGATCCCCAACGTGGAGCGCAAAGTTCCGAGGGCTCTCGCCTATGCGACCTGGCTGCATGCACCCAGTCAGGTCGCCATGCCCATGGAAGTGCAGCGCAAGCGCAACCTGGACCTGCAGTCCAGTCTTGCCAATTTGCCCGTCACTTATATCGATCCTCTGCCCTTCTTTGAAGGGAGCCAGGGGTCGGTGGCGGTGGAAAGGGACGGCCTCGCCCTCTATCGAGATGAAGGCCATCTGTCGGTGGACGCCAGCCGTCTCTTCGCCCCCTTCTTGCTGCGCCAGCTCGGGCTGGACGGCTCTAGCCGACCATCTCTTCCCAAAGCACGGTGAGCTGCTGGCATTCGCCCTGCAGGCCGTCAAAGCGAGCCTGCAGCTTCTGGGCCTTCTCAGGATTCTGGTAGGTCTCGGGCAAGCCCATTTCGCTGGAAATGGTGGTCATCTCGGCCTCGAGCTGATAGATCTTCTTTTCTAGAGCTTCCAGAGTCCAGTGGTGTTTCTTGGGAGCCTGGCGAGCTTCTTTGGCGTTGCTGCGGAATTCCGCGGCGCGCTGCTTGTGCTCTTGCTGGCGAACCTTCTCGGCTTCCTGGGCCTGCCGCTGGGCCTGCAGAGCTTCTTGCTGCAGGCTGCGGCGATACTCGGCATAGCCCCCATCGAAAACGCGCAGTCCGCCATCGCGCATTTCCCACACCTGGGTGGCCAGGCGCTCCAAGAAGTAACGATCGTGACTGATCATCAGCAACGTGCCGGGATATTGCTCCAGGGCTTCCAACAGATTCTCGCGGGCGTCCAGGTCCAGGTGATTGGTGGGCTCGTCCAGCGCCAGCAAATTGCTGGGAGTGGCCAGACAGCGAGCCAGAGCCACGCGGCCGCGTTCTCCGCCCGAGAGCACGCCGATCTTCTTGAACACCGTATCGCCCTGGAAGAGCAGACCGCCCAGCAAGCTGCGAATCTGACCGGGCAGAGTTCCGGGAGGAGCCGAAGCCTGCACTTCTTCCATGATGGTGCGGTTCAGATTCAGCGCCTCGGCCTGGTGTTGGGCGAAGTAGACCAGGGCCAGACGATAGCCCAGCTGGACCTTACCGGCGTCCGGCGCCTCCGTGCCGCAAAGCAGGCGCATCAAAGTCGACTTGCCGGAACCATTGGGTCCGATCAGGGCGATGCGTTGTCCTCGCTCCACTCGCACCGCGATGTTCTTGAGAATGACGCGCTCGCCGTAGGTCTTGCAGATGCCCTTGGCGGTCATCACTTCGCGGCCGCTGTCCAGAGCCGGCACAAAGTTCAGACGGATCGACTGCTCCTCTTTATCGGGAGCGTCCACCATTTCGCGCTTCTGGATCAACTTCAGGCGCGATTGCACGCGGGTGGCCAGGGTGGCCTTGTAGCGGAAGCGCTCGACGAACTTCATTTCTTGCTCGAGGCGCTTCTGCTGGTTCTTGTAAACGCTCATCTGCTGTTCAAAGCGGCGGGCTGATTCGGCTTCGTAGTAGCTGTAGTTGCCGGCAAAATCCTCCAGCTCCCCCAGCGACAACTCCAGGGTGCGATTGCACACCTTGTCCAAGAAAGTGCGGTCGTGGGAAACCAGCAGCACCACGCCGGAAAATTCGGCCAGGAAGTCTTCCAGCCACTCCACCGCTTCCACGTCGAGGTGGTTGGTGGGCTCGTCCAGCAGCAACACATCGGGCAGATCGAGCAGCAGCTTGGCCAGTGCCGCGCGCATCTGCCAGCCGCCGGAGAAATGGCCGCACAACTTGTCCATGTCGGCGGCCACGAAGCCCAGACCGTAGAGAATCCTCTGAATGCGGGCTTCGATCAGCTCGGGCTGAGCGTGCTGCAGGCGATTCTGCAGCCGGTCGTAGAGCCGCATCAGCGACTCGGCTTCCTCTCCTTCGGCCGTGCCCAGGCGTTCTTCCAACCGGCGCACTTCCAGTTCCAACTGGTCGACAGCCGCGAAGCAAGAGCGCATTTCCTCGTAGAGCGTGTTTTCGGCGGTGATATGGCCTTCTTGCTCGAGGTAGCCCAGGCGCATTCCGTCCACCAGCGAGACGCGGCCCGCGTCGGGCAGCATCTGACCGCTCACGATCTTGAGCAGAGTGGTTTTGCCGCTGCCGTTACGTCCCACCAGGGCCACTCGCTGGCCCGGCTTGAGCACGAAGTTCACGCCCTCGAGCACGGTGCGTGCTCCAAAATGCTTATCTATCCCTTGTACCGTTAACATCGACTAACTTCCTTGAAGGATCTGCCCATCTCTACGCGCAAAACTGCGGCATGAAAGCTTCCTCTGTTTTATTCGCCGGCCTGCTCACCTGCTTGCCGCTGGCGGTTGGCGCCGACGATGTATCCGGTCCTCGCCGCATGACGCTGGCCGACGAGGCCTGGGGAACCCTCTACTATGTTCCCAGCACCCTCGTGACCTACCGCTACACGCGCAACACCGAAAGCGGCGAGCGCGAAATGTCCAGCAATCAGGGCAAGGTGAAGATTTTCGAAGCCGGCATTGGCGCTTACGACGTGGTCGGCCCCAAGCACAAGCTGAAAGTAGAGGGAACCTCCTCGGACGTCAAGGTCACCTTCGACAAAGGGGTCTACACCTTCTCGCATTCCGCGGCCGGCCTCAAGATCACCACCCCCAAGGGGAACTACAATTATACCAACGTCGGCGAAGACATCACCTCCACCGGCCCCTTCGGCAAGACGCTAATCCGCAACAAAAACGGGCACTACACCGTAACCAGCCCCAAAGGCGACTACAGCTACACGCCCCTGGAAGGCGGCGGCTTCGAAGTCCACGGCGGCCCCCTCATGAACCACCCCGGCCTCTACCGCGGCGCCTGCTTCTCCGTTGACGGCGTGGGCGTCTTCATCGACTTCCGCAAAATGGACCCCGACAACGCCCTCTTCCGCTTCCTCGAATTCCAACCCCAGCTCGAATACAAGTAGCGCTGGTCTTCGGGCATTCGTCCGAAGGGGAAGCAGGGAAAATGGAAAGTGGGAAAGAGCGGATCCCAGGCGATTTTTGAGTTGGATTTGGCCTACGCGCGACCTATTCCCTAAAATCGACAAGCGCCAGGAGTCGGAGGCCTCGCCGAACTCTCTCCGGCTTCCCCCCTCCCCACCCTACCCTTCACGGCCCAGGCCATCGTCTACAGGCTAGCAGCTCGGGCTTTCGTCCGAAGGGAAAGCGGGGAAAATGGAAAGTGGGAAAGAGTCGAGCCCTGGCGCTTTTAGAGTTTGGACTTGGTCTACGCGCCAGTCATCCCCTAAAATCGACATGAGCCAGAAGCACGAGGCCTCGCAGGACTCTCTCCCGCTTCCCCCCTCCCACCTTTCCCTTCAAGGACAAAGCCATCGCTTACAGGCGAGAGAGGGTGACCGTGAGCAGCTTCCAGAATTTCTGCACCGAGCTGACCTGGACTTTCTCGTCGGGGCTGTGGGCGCCGTGGATGTTGGGGCCGAACGAGATCATTTCCATGTCCGGGTAGTTGCCGCCCAGAATGCCGCATTCCAGACCGGCGTGGCAGGCCGTGACTCTGGGCTCGGCGCCAAAGATCTCACCGTAGATCTCGCTCATGAGCTTGACGATGCCGGCTTCGGGGCGGGGCGTCCAACCGGGGTAACCACCCGAGAAGGTCACCTCGGCCCCCATCAACTCCAGCGGACAGCGCAGGGCCGTGGCCAGGTCCATCTTCTCGGAGTCGACCGAACCGCGAGTCAAACAGGCCAGCTTGAACTTGCCATCCTTCACCAGCAAGCGGGCCAGATTGTTGGAAGTCTGCACCAACCCCGGAACATCCGGGCTCATGCGGTAAATGCCGTTGTTCACCGCGTATACGGTGCACAGCAACCGGGTCTGGAATTCGCGATCCATTACCTTGGGTGAGCCTGCCACAACGGAACTGCTCAACCGGCAGTCCGGATCGGTGGACTGGTATTCCTTGCTGTAGCTGGCCGACTCCTCACCCACATAGGCCTGGAACTCTTCCAGTCGCTTGCGCGGGATGGCCACCACCGCCGCCGACTCGCGAGGAATGGCGTTGCGCAGGCCGCCGCCGTCGATGCTGGCGATGCGCAGACCAAACTTCAGCGTGGCCGCGTAAAGAAAGCGGTTCATCAGCTTGTTGGCGTTGGCCCGCCCCTTGTGGATGTCCATGCCGGAGTGGCCACCGGTCAGGCCCTGGAGGCGAACCTCCACAAAGTCGTGCTCGTCCGAAATCTCGGTTTCCTCGTAGCTGCAAGCGGCCTGTACGTCCAGACCCCCGGCGCAGCCAATGCACAACTCGCTGTCGTCCTCGGTGTCCAGGTTCAGCATCACCTTGGCCTGCATCAAGCCGCCGGCCAGACCCTGAGCCCCGGTCATGCCGGTTTCCTCATCGATGGTGAAAAGCGCCTCGATAGGCGGATGAACCAGATCCTTGGAGGCCAGGATGGCCATGATGGCGGCCACGCCAATGCCGTTGTCGGCCCCCAGGGTGGTGCCGTCGGCGCTCACCCAGTCACCGTCCAGGCGCATGCGAATCCCCTCCGACTCGAAGTCGAATTGGGTGCCCGAATTTTTCTGATGCACCATATCCAGGTGGCTCTGCAGCGCCACCGCCGGCTGCTTTTCCCGACCCGGACTGGCCGGTTTCTTGACCAGCACGTTGCCGACGGCATCGGTGCTGTACTCCAGGCCCAGCTTCTGAGCAAACTCCTCGATAAAGCGAATGACCCGCTCCTCTTTTTTGGAAGGGCGGGGCACGGCGTTGAGGTCGGAAAAGTTCTGCCAGAGCGGCTCGGGGGCAAGGGTTGCGATACTCATGGCCCTGCCTTCCCCCTCACCGCACGAAAGCCTACAAAGGCTGCAGGTCGGGCCACTCCAGTTCTACTCCATGACCGGTCAGCAATCGCTGATAATCCTGGAGATGGCGGCTCTTCTCCCAGACCTGGCGGGGCGTGGCGCCGCTCTGGCGGCAGTAGCCGGCCAACCAGCCGGCCGCTTCGCCCACGTTCCATTCCACCGGATGCAGGCGATAGCAGCCGTTGGTAATGTGAGTGGTGGCCAGGTTCTTGCCGCCCGCCAAAACATTGGTCACTCGTTGCGGAATCAGGGCGCCCAGCGGAATCTGGAACGGCAGCGAACTGACGTCGATGTAGTTGTCCCCGCCGGTCGAGGGGTGCAAATCGATACGGTAGGCGCCCACGCCCACCGAGTCCACGAAACGTTCGGCCCGCACCTCGGTCTCGGATAGACCGGTGGCGGCGCAACGTGCTTCCAGGCCGACGTGCTGCTCGAGCACCGTCACCAGACCCTTGATACGGCGACTCTCGCGAATATAGGGAGCCATGGCCAGACCGTCACGAGTGCCGGTGATGTCGCCACGCAGGCCCAGACCCTTCCAGCCACCCACCGTCTGCATCCAGTAAAGCATGGACAGACTCAGCTGGCGCGAGCCCTCCAAACAGGCGGCTTTTTCCTCGGGGGTGCACTCGATAGGATTGCCGTCGAGATAGTCGATCTGAGGCCAGTTCACCAGCACGATGTCGCTCTGATAGGTGCCTTCAATGAAATTGCGCCGGTCGGCGATGCGCCGGAACGTCCACAGGTCCATGGGACCGCGTTCCGGCTTGGGGTTGACCGGGTCAAAGGTGCGCACCACCGGATCCAGCGTGATCGGATGGGTGGCCTGCCAGGACAACAGCGGCCCGCCCCAGTCCGGCTTCAGCGGGGGAATCAAATCCCGGAAATACTCGTAGCGGGCCGGTTTCTCGATGGTGCGGTCCAGCTCGGGGTGATAATCCAGCACGAAGCACCAGGAGATGGCCTGCATATTGTATGGCTGAGCGGTATCAGCCGCGTGCGGCTCGCCCGTCTGGGCTTTGCTCTCGGCGCCGGTCACATACTCCACGCCGGCCAGCGGCAGCAAGTCGCCCAGTTCGGTGGCGTCCACGAAGTAGTCGGCATTGATCTCGTAGTCTCCAGCCGTGACGGAAAGAACCTTATCGCCTTCGACACGAGCGGCGGTGGGGACGACCTGGCGCAGAATCGTCAACGCCCCGCCCGCTTCATAGGGTCGCAGGATCTCCTCCAGAGCCTGTAGACTGACGCGCGGCTCGTGACAGATAGCGCTGACGAAGCCATTTCCCGGGTTGAGCCGGGGATTCAGTCGCGCCTCGTGGGTCAGTGGATAACTACGCTTGTAGATGTCGCGAATGTTGTTGCGCAACTGGCGGTAGCTGGCCGTGCAGCCAAAGCTCTCGATCCAGGGATGCTCGTCGGGCGGCACCGCCTGCGAGGTCATCTGCCCACCGATCCAGGCAAACTCCTCGGTCATGACCACTTTCTGACCCAGGCGCAAAGCCGCCCAGGCAGCCGCGCAGCCCCCCAATCCCCCACCGATTACGGCCACATCGCAGCGAAGTTCTTTCATCTTATCCCGGTCTTTCCTTATGTAGTTGGGCCGCAGTTCGAAACTGCAGCGCAGGAAGCCTGGCAGCCGGGGCCAAGAGGGAAACATGTCCAAAGTCCTCATGATTTGCACCGGCAACACCTGCCGCTCCCCTCTGGCCCAGGTCATTCTGCAAAAGCAGCAGCCCGACTGGGAAGTGCGTTCGGCCGGCGTGGCCGCCGAAGTGGGCAGCCCCGCCGCCGCTCATTCTCGGCAAATCGCGCGGGACATCGGAATGAGTCTGGAAACGCACCGGGCCCAAAGTGTCACACCGGAACTGGTGGGCTGGGCCGACCAGATTCTGTGCATGACCGAGAGTCACTTACAGCTCCTGAAGCGCGCCTTTCCGCAGTCCGCCGGCAAGGCCCGCACGCTGGGCGCCGACATCAGCGATCCGATCGGCCAGTCGCTGGCCATCTACCAGCGCTGCGCCGACCAGATCGAAGAGGCCCTGCGCGCAATCGTCGTAGGCTAACTAGTGGTAGACCTTGCTGCGCTCCATCATGGTGTTGAAGTCTACCCGGTAGTACAGGCAATCCCCGTGCCCTGAAAAGAGCATGTGCACGTGGTGGCGCAAGCCCCGCACGATGTCGACGGCCTGGTCGATGGCCTGGACCTTGTGCTCAGGACGCACGATGGCGTTGCAGTCTCGCAAATCGCCCAGATACCAGTCCCCCGTGATCATCGCACCGCGGAACAGCAGCAGCTGATCCGTGTAGGAATGCTTGGGAGCGTAAATCAGGTGAATGGGCTCCCCTCCCAGGAAACCCGTCCACAACTGGCCTTCATAGACCTCGTCGAAAAGACGGAATGAGCCTTCGTTCCAGGCTCGCATCGGCAGGTGCGGATTGCGCGCCATAATGTTGAGGAACTGCCGATCCTCCAGCATGGAACGATGCGTCACAAAAGTCGTATCGGGAAAGTGCAGGCGAAACTCCGGCAGCGACTTGCAATGGTCGACGTGGCCATGAGTCACGATACCGTATTTGAGGTGCAACTTGCGCCGGCGGAGGTAACTGGCCAGGCGCTCGTGGGGCGGCTTCTCATTGCTGGAATACATGGGCATTTCCACAACGGCCGCCTCACCGTTGTTTTCCAACACCCAGCAGGCGTTCTTGTAGGGACCGTAACGTTTCAAAATGGTGTAACCAGGGGCGACTTGTTTCATAGAAAGCATGCATTGGCGTCCGCCCGGAGGCTCCCTGCCCGATGGTATTTTTTGACCAGCCGAAGGAAAGACGCATCAAGAAGTCTAAACATTACTCCTACCCTAAACCGGAGAAAACGCATGATTTTCCTGGTCCAGATGCCCTATGCCGCCATCGAAAGACCCTCTATTGGCCTTGGACTCATACATTCCGAACTGAGTCAAGCGGGCATCGCCTGTCGAACTCTCTATCCGAACCTGGACTGGTTCTCCCGCATCGGCCTGGAAAGCCATCAGGCCATCCTGGCCACCCTGACCGAAGATCTGGTGGGAGAGTGGACCTTCGCGCGGGCCGCCTTCGGAGAAAAAACCCCTGGCGAGGAAGCCTATCTCGAAGAGGTCCTGAGCCGCGTCGCTCTGAGCCGCGAACAGTTGCTGGCCGTTCGCGCGGCCGCCGAGTCCTTCGTGGAAGCACTGGCCGACCAGATCGTGGCCCAGAAACCCCGGGTGGTCGGCTGCAGCAGTTGCTTCCAGCAGAACTGTGCTTCGCTGGCCCTGTTGCGCCGCATCAAAGAGAAAGACCCCACCATCCTGACCCTGATGGGTGGAGCCAACTGCGAAGGCACCATGGGAGTCACCCTGATGCGCAACTTCGAGTGGCTCGACTACATCGTCTCCGGCGACGCCGACAAACTGATCGCCGGGTTGATCCGCTCCCTTCTCGCCGGTCGACCCGAGATTGCCTACGGCGTCTTCTCTCGAGACCCCAAAACCTGGACGGGGGTCCGTTCCAATTTTACGGCTATGGACCAGACGGCCGTTCCCCACTTCGACGACTACTTCGAGGCCCTGGAAGAAAGTGGACTGGACTTACTGCCTGGTCTGGTGATGGAAACCTCGCGCGGCTGCTGGTGGGGCCAAAAGCACCACTGCACCTTTTGCGGACTCAACGGCAGCGGCATGGGTTACCGCAGCAAATCCAAAGAGCGCGTTCTCGAGGAAATCGAGCAACTCTCGACCCGCTACGGGATCGAGCGCTTCTTCGTGGTCGACAACATCCTCGACCACGCCCACCTGAAAAGCATCATGCCGGTCCTGGCCGGTCGCAGCCAGCCCTTCCAACTCTTCTACGAGACCAAGTCCAACCTCAAAAAAGAGCAGCTACAGTTGCTGAGCCGGGCGGGGGTGCGCTGGATCCAGCCGGGCATCGAAAGCCTGCACGACGAGGTTCTCAGCCTGATGGACAAAGGCAGCACCGGCCTGATGAACGTCCAGTTGCTGCGCAACGCCCGCGAACTGGGCATGGTCGTCTACTGGAACTTCCTGGTCTGCTTCCCCAACGAACAGGACTCCTGGTACGCCGAGATGAGCGAGTGGACTCCCTGGCTTTCCCATTTGCAGCCGGCCCCCGGCATGGCCAAGATTCGCTTCGACCGCTTCAGCCCATACCATACCAATCCGCAGCGCTACAACATCGAGATGCAGCCGGCCAGCGCCTACGGTCAGGTCTATCCGGTGGCCGCGGACCAGCTCCCCGACCTGGCTTACTTTTTCCACGACACCCCCGAACAGAGCCAGCGGGACGATCGATACCTTCCCCTGCCGGGACGGCGCTCGCTCTATCTGCAGCTCAAACAGTGGGTGGCGCTCTGGCAAAACGGCAAACCCCCTGTCCTGAGCATGCACGACGACGGCCAGCAGCTGGTGGTGCGCGACTCTCGGCCCGTAGCCACCGCGGCGGAACATCGTCTTAGCGGCAGGGCTCGTGAGATTTTGCTGGAGGCTCGCACCCCCGGCCGCTATCCGCACGACGACGCGAACGTGGCCGAGTTGGTGTCCCGCAGGCTGCTTCTGAAAAATGGCGAGCGCTACCTGAGCCTCCCCACCGACGGGGACCCCACCCCCTACCCTGACCCCTGGCTGCAGCCCGGCGGCAGTTTGCGCCGCCCGGAGCACGTTCCGCGTTACACCTCCCGAGCCCGGGCCACCCATTCGTAGGCAGGGACAGCGACACCGCTGCTGCGAACGACCCGCCATGAAAAGATGCCTGCTCGCTCTGGCCCTCACCGCCGTGGGGAACGCCCAGGAAGTCCCCCGTTTCGCGCTCCCTCAAAGTCCGCTCAAACTGGAGCGCGCCACCCACGGCGGCGTCTTTTTCGATGTGGCCGGCCCTCGCTCGGCCTTCTTCGGACTGGAGAACGGGGCGATCGAAGGCTGGCTTTATCCACTCAAAGTCTTCCAGGACTTTGAACTGGCCTTCCGCCTGGAGGGCTATCCGGTCGATATCCAGGGCCGCGACATCCAACGCCACATCGAGCTCCATCCGGAATATACGGTGTTGACCTATTCCCACTCGGCTTTCACGGTGCGTCAGATCCTGCTGTGCCCGCGTTCCCAGCCGGCCCTGGTCAGCTTGCTGGACGTGGACAGCAGCCTGCCCATGACGGTGACCGCCCAGATCCGTCCACGACTCCGCCTCATGTGGCCGGGTGCCCTCTCCACCCAGTACGTCTCCTGGGACGAAAAGAGCGGGACCTATCGATTCAGCGAGGAGAGCGGCCAGGCCTCGGCCGTTTTTGGATCCCCGGGAGCTCGCGACCTTTCCACCATGCCCTATCAGGAAGAACCCAAAGACACCCTACTCAAGATGGAGATTCAGGTTCCCGTCGAGCGCGCCCAGGGGCAGTACATCCCCATCGTGGCCGCTCGCACTCCCGAAGCCTATCGGGCCACCTTGCAGACGCTGCCCGCCCTGACTCAAGAGTTGGCGTCCCATTACCGGGCCCAACGGGAAGGCAGTCTGCAGCTGGAGTTGCCCGACAAGCGCCTGGAGCAGGCCTACGACTGGTCTCTGGTCGGAATGGACAAGGGAGTGGTGCACGACCCCCTCTTTAAGAGTCCCGGTCTGGTCGCCGGCTTCCGCACCTCCGGAGAAAGCGAACGCCCCGGATTCGCCTGGTTCTTCGGCCGCGATGCCATGTGGACGGCCATGGCCCTGCTGGCCCAGGGCGACCTGCAGACCACCCGCACCGCCCTGGACTTTCTGGCCCAGCATCAGCGCGAAGACGGCAAGATTCCCCACGAGATTTCGCAGAGCGCCCCTCTCGTGGATTGGTTCAAAAAATACGCTTATGCCTGGGCCTCCAGCGACGCCACTCCACTTTATCTGGTGGTTCAGGGCGAGCTCTTCGCGGCCAGCGGCGACCGTCAGTTCCTGGCCCGTCACTGGCCGGGCATCAAAAAGGCCTGGCAGTGGACGGCCGCCAGCGACACCGATGGCGACGGCCTCAAGGAAAACACCGGCCACGGTCACGCCTGGGTGGAGGGCGGCGCCCTCTATCCGGCCCACCAGGAACTCTACCTGCAGGGAGTCTTCCTGGAAGCCGCCCGCCACATGAAGGCCATGGCCGGCGAAATGGGCGACACCGCCCTGGCCCAGCAGGCTCAGGCCGAAATCGCCAAAGTCCAGGCCGCCAGCGAACGCACTTACTGGCTGGAGAAACAGGGCCACTACGCCTTTGCCACCTTCAAGCCACGCCAGGCGCAGGCCGAGCCAGGCCCCAACCGGGCCCGCCGCCAGCAGCGCCTGGACGAAATGGCCAGGGGCGGACTGGCGGAAGAAGATACGGTGCTGCCCGCCGTGCCCATGATGTGGGGCTGGCTGCAGGACGATCGGGCCCAGCGTCAGTTGGACCATATGATCGGGGCCAGCATGAGCACCGACTGGGGAGCGCGCATTCTCTCCAACCAGAGTCGTCTCTACGATCCGCTTGCCTATCACTACGGGTCGGTCTGGCCCTTGTTCACCGGCTGGCTGTCGCTGGCCGGCTACCGCTACGGCCGTCCTCTGGTCGGTTGGCAGGCGCTGGCCGCCAATGCCTCCCTCACCGAGTTCGACACGTTGGGCTATGTAACCGAGTTGCTCTCCGGCGATTACTGCTCGGCCTTCGGCCGCTCCAGCCATCATCAGATCTGGTCGGAAGCCATGATCACCCTGCCGCTGGTGCGCGGCCTGGTCGGCCTGGAAGTGCTGGATGAGGGCAAGACGGTCCGCTTCAGTCCGCAGCCTCCGGCCCACTGGCCCGGCTTTGGGGTGAGCCACGTCGAAACCGCCCTGGGCCCGGCCGAGTTACGCTACAGCCGCGAAGACGGCCGCCGCCGCATCAGCTGGAAAGGCCCGGCCGGCCTCAAGTATCAGTTCGTGGTCAACTTCCCGCTGGACGCCCAGGTGGAAGGAGCCAAACCTCACGGCGAAGTGCAGCAAGTGCGCCTGCAAGGTCAGGGAGCCAGCGGCGAAGTGGTGGTCAACTGCCGCGAAGGCTGCGAGCTCAGCCTGCCCGAGCCGGTTCTGAGCAACGGCCAGAAAAGCCAGGGCCTGCGGGTCGTGCGTTTCCATCCCGAAGGTCAGGGTCTGCGTCTGCTGGCCGACGGCCGAGGAGGCCAGACCTATCGGTTAACGGTCAGCGGCCGCCAGCTGGGCAACGCCGAAAGTGAGGGAGTTCGGGCCGAAGGCGGCGAGAACTCGCTACGCCTGACGATGCCTCCAGGCAAAGACTACCGGCGTTTCAGCCTGCTCATCCCCTACCGGTCGACCCAGACTCCGTCCCGGTAGTCCTGGTCCAGACTGTTGGGTCCGCGCCGAATGGTGCGATGGAAATACTCGTGCTTATCGTTGGGCGGGTAAGGACCGGCCAGAATCTCGAAATCATCGACCGGATAAATTACCACCACCGCATCGCTCTTCTTGAGCTCATCGGCCGAAACCGGCTGCCCGTTACGCAGGAAAGTGGAGTGACGCGGCGCCTTCACGGCATTGCCGGTGCTGTCCGTCACATAGACGGCCGTGCTCTCGACCGCCCAAACCTTCCCCTCCAACCGAGTCGGCTCCTGACCCCAGGCCAGCGCGGTCAATGCCAAAACACAAATCATCTTCTTCATCTTGAGACCTTCTCTCCCACAAAACTCTTTCCTCGAGCCCGCCAACTCTCCGTCCGGAAAGGGGACCAGAGGGACGAGGAGATTTTGGAGACAGCCGGACGACAAAAACAACTGGGGCCAAACCGCCTGCCACCACCTGAGGTAAGCAAACCACACCACCCGTGGTGGCCCCCCACCCGGCCCTGAGGGTCAGGCCACCCGCCACCACCTGAGGTAAGCAACACACACCCCCTGTGGTGGCCCCCCACCCGGCCCAAAGGTCAAACCACCTGCCACCACCTGTGGTAAGCAACACACACCATCCGTGGTGGCATCCCCTCCGGCCGCGACACTCGGAAGCAAACGCCCTCCTCCAACCCCCCTCCCTCTCCCCAAACCTCCCCCTCTCCCCGCGGGACGCAAAAAAAGGCCGGTGCGTGATGCACCGGCCTTGGTGTGTGTTGTTGGTATAACTTTTACTTAGGCGCCGAAGAGGCTGCGCTGGCCGTATTGGCCATTGAGTCCCTGGAACATTCCGCTGCTCACGACCGAGCTGAGGGAGTTCAGGCCGGTGACGCCGGTGCCGTCGGCCGGGGCCTTGTAGCCACCGATTTCCTGCACGCCGCTCATCAACAGGCGGTCGGGAGAGTTGCGCACCGAGGGCTTCTCGCTGCGGGCGGCGACTTCGAAGCCGCCGGTGTTGACCGAGGCCGGGTCGGCCTGGACGGAGCGGGTCTGCTTCTCGGCGACGGGAGCCTGGGGAGCGCTGAACTCGACCTGGTCGCCGACCGGAGCTGCTTCGTCCTGGGCGGGCTTGGCGCTGGTGTTGCGGTTGGGCTGAATCTTATTCTGGCCCGGGATATTGAAATTTCCACCGATAGAACTAGCCATTTTTGTATGCCTCCTGGTTGGCGTTGTCTTGCTTCGTTGACAGTATGTTCCATGAGGACGCCGTCATTTGTTACCAAATTGTTAACACGCCGTCACGTCGACCCACTTTCGATAAATGTTTATTGACGTAACACAACATTCACTTTTGCCCGACCTCATCGCCCCCGTAGAAGACCTTCCAGGGCGGGGCCAGACAGCTCAGGTCGCGCAAAGGATCGCCGTTCACCAGAATCAGGTCGGCCCGCAGACCCACCCGGATGGCGCCACGGTCCTTCAATCCCATCCAGCGCGCCGGAACGCTCGTGGCCGAATCCAGAACCTGCCGAGGGGTCATTCCGGCGCGTTGCATCAACTGCAGCTCCTGAACGTCGATGCCGGGCGGCGGACCGTAGTTCCCCAGGTCGGTTCCATACAGCACCGTCCCACCGGCCTTCACAAACCGCCCTAGATTGTCGAGGCGCTGCGCGCTGGCCCCGATGTGCAGGGTGGGACAAACCGCCACCTTGTGAGCCACCATCCACTGGATGCGATCCTCGGGCACCCGCACCGAGCTGAAGGTAAAGTGGGCCAGTTCATCCACACCCGCCGCCAGGGCCTGGTCCAGCTCCTCCAGACCACCCAGATGGGCCGTCACCTTCAGACCGCGCCGGTGAGCCTGTCTCACCACCTCGGGCAACTGGGGAAAGGGCAGGCTCACCTTAATTATGCTGGCCCCGCTCGCCTGCATGGCGGCCACCGCCTGCTCGGCCTGAGCCGGCGTTCCCACCTGCACGGCCGTGTCCGCGGGACACCAGCCGGCTCGACTGGGATAGCCTCCCGGCGGACAAAGAATGCCTCCCGCGGCCAGCAAATCAGGCCCGCTAACCCGCAGAGCCGAACGGCGCCCCAGAATGACCCCGGGAGTCCAACCCAGGTCGCGCACGGTGGTCGTGCCTCCGCGCAGACATTGGCGGGCGTCACTCAGCTGCAGATGCACGTGGCTATCGATGAAGCCCGGCAAGAGCGTTCTGCCGCCCGCATCCAGACGAAGAGCGTCCTTAGGAATGGCAAAATGCCCGATGGCGGCAATCTGGCCGCCGCGAATCAAGATATCTTGAGGACTGGCATCCCCCACCAACCGTGCTCCCGACAGAACCAGAGGTCGAGGAGCTGCCGGCCAACCGGCCAGCGTCAATAGAATCAGGAAAAGAAGTCGCCTCAGGGTAGCAAAACCGTGAGGATCAGGAATCCGCCGGCAAAAAAGGCCCAGTAAATCGGACCGTCCTGGGTCTCTTTCATTCCCCAGAAGGTCCCGTAGGAGACGGCAAAACCCAGGGCGCTTTTCCAGAGTGGACCCTGCCAATGACCGAGCATCAGGTCAAAAAGATGCTCCCCACCGATCAGGTAGAGCAAGTAGATAACGGCCCAGAATATGGGTTTTTGATAGCTCTGGACGCCCTTCATCATGGCAGCCAGCATAAACATGCGTCCGATCACCTCACTACCATAGCTCCCCAAATGTGAACGGCGCAAGATCTTTTTTTAACATCCAAATAGTTACAACCAGTTAAAAACTGCGTTAGACTGAGGTATCGCGTTTCAAGAAAATTTTAGCGAGGTGCAACCGTGGCAACGATTCAACCGAACATCCCCAATATCTCCATCACGGCCCAACTGAACGGTTCCACGGGCGCCGCCGCGGCTCAACAGCAGGCCCAGGTCGCCGGAACCAACTTCGGCAGCATTCAGTCGACTCTGGACCAGTCCCAGCAAGCCCTGCAAGCGCTGGTGGCGATGTCCGCCGGCTGGACCGGTATCGGCAGCGGCTTCGGCATCGGCAACGGCACGCTGGATTCTCTGGGCGTGGGCCTCTCCACCCAGTATATGGGAATGACGATGGGCTCTCCGGGATTTGCCAACGACCTGAACTCTTTGGAATCCCCGCTGCGCTACATGTACACCGGCATCGCCGGCGGAGCCGCCGACGACTTCAACGCCATGGCTGCCCCCCTGGCCGGCAGCTACGCCGGCATGATGCAGATTCAGGGAATGCCGCCCACCCCTCCGCTGTAACTACTTCTTCAGATACTGACCGGCACGAGCCGAATCCAGGGCACTCGCGGGCGAGTGCCCTTTTAGATCCAGCTGCCTGGCCGCCAGTTGGTCGGCCACGAAAGCTTCCACCTGGGCATTGGTCCAATCCGGCTGTTTCTCGTGGGTATCGGCCAGCACCGCGCCCAGCCGGGGCGCGGCAAAAGACGTGCCATAGTTGACCAGCTTCTCCGGATGATCGTGATCCACGTAGGCGTCGCCGTCCGCGTAAAAGTCGATGCCGCTGTCGTAGTTGGTGTATTCGGTCACCTGCCGCTGGCCGTCGCGCATACGGGTCGCGCCCACCGTCACCACACTGTCGCTGGCCAGCCGGTTGCGCCAGAAGTCGGGCGAGACCTGAACTCTGGCACCATCGGCATCGGCGGCAAAGTGGTCGAGCACCTCACCCGAATTGGCCGCGGCCACCACCACGCTCACTTTGCGTTCGGCCAGTTGGGCCACCACCGACTCATAGTCGTCTTGGGCCTGGTGAACGGTCGGATGCGTGCGCACCGCCTCATCGACCAGATCGACCAGCTTCTGCTGCAGATGCAGGCGAGCGGGACCGCGCACCGCCGGATCGGAGCTGGTCAGCTCTTCGACCTTCGAATCCAGTCCCGGCGCGATCTTGGCCAGACGCCTGCCGGCCAATCCAGAGGCCACCGGATCGCCCGCGCTGAAAGCCGGGCTGATTCGCGCGTAGATGGCTTCGGCCGCCTGGGCCGGACTGCAGCCGCGCGAAAGATTGATGGCCGAGTGATGGGCTCCTTCGTCCAGAAACTTGCGCAAATCCTGAGTGGCCGACTGGGTCTGTCCGGCTACGCACTGCATCGAATAGTCACTGAGAAACTGGCGCATTTCTTCCGGGCTGAATTGGCGCTGGTCCAAATGCGAATCGAGACGCCGAGACTTGCGCGTAAGAGGGTTCTCCGGCACTTCCGAGCGCACCACTTCTCCCTCGAAGCCCAGCTGTCGGGCTGAACGGTAGACGATTTCCCCGTGAGGAATGTCGCCTGGTCCATTGCTCTCGAAAAAGTCCGACAGATAGAGCGTGCCGGGCTGGGGCTGCTGAATTTGCACCTGGGCCTGTGCCGGGGCGGACGTCAGAGCCGCCAATCCGGAGCCGGCCACGAAGGCACCACCGGCCAGTTTGCGCAGCAAAGACTCGTCTCGGCGCGGGGTCTGTTCGGCCCGGTCCAGGGAACTGGGGGGGCGCATACGAGAAAAAGGGCTAAGCTGCATACCGGCAGCTTAGCCCCAAAGACTGAAAGAACGTTGAATTTACTGGAGCGCGGCCACCGGCTTGCGGGCTTCCACCACGTCCAGAGCCACGTCGAAGTTCTTCACGCTGTGCGTCAGGGCCCCGAGACTGATCAGGTCGACGCCACTGGCGGCCACCTCGCTGAGTCGGTCCAGGGTCAGACCACCGGAAGCTTCCAGGATAAAGCGCCCCTGCACACGCTCCACCGCCTGACGCAGTTGCGCCGGGGTGAAGTTGTCCAGCAGCATAGCGTCCAGGCGCAGGCTCTTGTCGGCCTCCAGCACCTGGAGAATCTCCTCCATCTGCTGCAGATTGTCGACTTCCAGCTCGATCTTGATCAGATGCGGAGCTCCCTGCTGAGCGTTCTTCAAGGCCGCCACCACGCCGCCGGCCAGGGCGACGTGGTTGTCCTTGATCAGGATGCCGTCGTCCAATCCGAAGCGATGGCTCTCGCCGCCGCCGCTGATGACGGCCCACTTCTCCAGCATACGCAGACCGGGCGTGGTCTTGCGGGTGGCCACCAGCTTGGAGCGGGTGCCGTTCAGCTGGGCCACTCCGGTGGCGGTGGCCTGGGAAATGCCCGACATACGACCCAGGAAGTTCAGTGCGGTGCGTTCTCCGGCCAGAATCGTGCGCGCCGAGCCGGAGACATGCACCAGCACGGTGCCGGCCTCGACCTTGGCGCCGTCTTCGACCTTGCGCTCCACCTGGATGCTCGGGTCGAGCAGTTGGAAGACACGCGCGGCCACTTCCACGCCGGCCACCGTACCCGCCTGGCGAGCCACCAGGTTGGCCTGGCAGCGTGCGTTGGCGGGGACCGTCAGATTGCTGGTCAAATCGCCGGCGCGTCCCAAATCCTCGCGCAGGGCGTTGGTCAAAATCTCATCATATTGCAGTGCGAACAACATCGTTTTCAAAGGCTCCTTGCCAGAAGATCGGGGGTGGACAGGTTCGCCTGCAGAGTCTGCAGCTGAACGGCCTGTCCGGGGACGAGCAGAGTATGGCCGGCCCAGTGCGGGCTGGTCTGGGTGTAGTCGAGACGACGGTGGGCGCCGCGGCTTTCCCGGCGGAACAGGCCGGAGCTGACCATCAGCGAGGCCACCGTGTGGGCGGTGGAACCGCAGGCGGTCAGGCGGTCGCGCAGTCGCTCCAGAGCGGCCAGAGCCTTTTCCATTCCCTGCTGGGAACGAGCCAGGCCCAAACCGGACCAGAGAATTTCCCGCACGCGCGCCATCGCCAGCGGATCCTGACGAAGCTCTACTTGCGGCGCGGTCGGCAGGCAGGCGGCCTGGCGGAAGTCGGCGTCGGCCAGAGCCTGACCGACCCGATGTCCGAAGACCAGGCCTTCCAGCAGCGAGTTGGAGGCCAACCGATTGGCGCCGTGCACGCCCGTGCTCGACACCTCTCCGCAGGCCCACAGTCCCTGCACGCTGGTGCGTCCCCACAGGTCGACGGCCACGCCGCCCATGTGGTAATGCACCGCCGGAGTGACCGGCAGCGGCTGCACGGCCGGGTCAAATCCAGCCTTCAGACACAGCTCATGCACTTGGCCGAAGCGCTGGGCCACCGGCAGGGCACGGGCATCCAGCAGAGTCTGGTGACCGCGCTGGCGATGCTGCCACAGGGCAAAAGCCACCACGTCGCGCGGCGCCAGTTCGGCAGCCGGGTGATACTGAGCCATAAAAGCTTCGCCGGTTTCATCGATAAGTCTGGCACCCTCGCCGCGCAAAGCTTCGGTAAGCAGCGGCAGATTGGCGCCGTGTCCCTGAACCGCCAGCGCGGTGGGATGAAACTGCACGAACTCCATGTCGCGTAGCTGGGCGCCGGCCTCGTAGGCCAGGGCCAGACCCTGACCTTCGGCACCGGCCGGGTTGGTGGTGGCCGCGAACAGCTGCCCGACCCCACCGCTGGCCAGCACCACCTGCGGAGCGGCCAGACTGCGCTGACCGTCCAGCTGAACGCCCACGACCCGGGACCCCTGCACCAGGATGCGCGTCAGCTGACCGTAGATGAGCTCGACCGATTCGGGCAGAGCGCGGGCCAGGGCCCGCGCCATCTCCCGGCCGCTGGCGTCACCGCAGTGCACCACCCGGCGGCGCTGGTGAGCGGCCTCGCGGGTCAGCTCCAGCGTGCCGTCGGCGTGCTTGTCAAAGTCGGCTCCCAGCTCAAGCAGTTCCTGGATGCGCAAAGGACCTTCGCTGGTCAGCGCGTCCACCGCGTCCTGGCGACACAGACCCGCGCCCGCCGCCAGGGTATCCTGCGTGTGCAGGGCCGGGCTGTCATCCTGACCCCAGGCCACGGCCACGCCGCCCTGTGCCCAGGGAGTAGCGCCGGCCTGACCGGGAGCCTGCAAAGTCACCAGGCCAACCCGGAGCTGAGGAGCCTGCGCCTGCAGGCTGTGAACGACCGACATACCGGCTACGCCGGCGCCGATCACGAGAACATCGAAACGGTCAGACATTACTTGCCTTCCTGTCTGCCCACCGCCAGCATACGCTCGACGGCGGTGCGAGCGCGCTCGGCCAGGGCCGGGTCGATCTCGACCGGGACCTGCATCGTTTCCAGGCTGCGCACAATCTTCTGCAGGGTGATCCGCTTCATGTGCGGACACAGGTTGCAGGGACGAACGAATTCGGTCTCGGGAAACTGGGAGACCAGATTGTCGCTCATCGAACATTCGGTGATGAGAGCCACCTTGACGGGGCGCTCGCGTCGCAGGAAGTCGACCATCCCGGCGGTGGAGCCGGACATGTCGGCTTCATCGCAGACTTCCGGCGGGCACTCGGGGTGAGCCACCAGGGTGACGCCCGGGTAGTTGGCGCGAATCTCGCGCAGGTCGTCGGGGGTGAACTGTTCGTGGACTTCGCAGCTGCCCGGGTGGGTGATGATCTCCACGCCCGTTTCGCGAGCCACGTTGGCGGCCAGGTACTGGTCGGGGATGAAGATGACGCGGGGCACGCCCAGCGACTCGACCACCTTGAGGGCATTGCCCGAAGTGCAGCAGATGTCGCTTTCGGCCTTGACCTCGGCGCTGGTGTTGACGTAAGTCACCACCGGCACGCCCGGATACTGAGCGCGCAACTTGCGCACGTCGGCGCCGGTGATGGACTCGGCCAGTGAACAGCCGGCGCGGATGTCGGGAATGAGCACCGTCGCCTGCGGGCAGAGCAGCTTGGTGGTCTCGGCCATAAAGTGGACGCCGGCCATCACGATGACTTCGGCCGAGCTCTGAGCCGCCTGTTGGGCCAGGGCCAGCGAGTCACCGGTGAAGTCGGCCACGCCGTAATAAATTTCGGGGGTCTGGTAATTGTGGGCCAGAATGACGGCCTTCTTCTCGGCCTTCAACTGCCAGATGCGCTCGATCAGGGGGACCATGGTTGCCCACTCGACCGCGGGGATCTGGTGCTTCACGCGATCGTAGATTTGTTCAAGGTTCGGAGTGGTGATGGTGGGCATATCGGATTACCTCGGCTTCTTATACTCAATCAGAGCATATCTTCTACCCGGTTATCCTAACTTTGAGCATAAGGACTTGTCAACACTTTGAGCATAAGTTGGACTAAATCTTTAGATCGGAAAGCGCCAGACAAGTCTGAGAGTAGATCAGAGCCAGCGGAGTCAATTCCAGCTCGGGGCACTTCTGAAAGTCCTCGATGGCCTCCCGATGCCGGCCCAACCGCTGGCGCAACAGGCCTCGATTGAGCAGGTCCAGACTGCGTCCATCGCCTAACTCCACTACCAGATCCAGAGCGGCCAGGGCCAGTTGTGAGTCTCGAACATAGATGGCCCCGGCCAGAGCGCGCAAATTGGCCAACCTCGTGGAAATCATAAAAAGCGGCCAGAATCGGCTCTCACGGCCCAATCCCGGGCGGAGCCGCTCGGCGTCGGCCAGTTCCGAACGCAAGCACTCCACCTCCGTCCTCCCGGAACGGTCTTGGGGAAGCCACTCCCAACCCAGACGTCGCGGACTGGTCTCTCCGGGGAGTTCGTTGCGCAGCGTCGTAAAAACCGGCAACCCTCCCTCGTGAAAAGCCCGCGCCAGGTCTTCCACCTTGGGCCGACCCGCCGCGTAAGGCTGCACCCAGGCCGGCAGCCCACGCTGAAACCAGAGGGCGCTATACAGCCCTTTGCAGACCACCGGCACCTCGGTTCGGTAGCCCTCAACTTGCTGGACATAGGCCAGAGCTCCCACCGGCAGATCACCGGTCACCACCAACAGAGAGCCGGGCTTGCAGTTGTCCAGCAACTGGCGGCCGTAGCTGGCCACCAGCTCGCGCCCGTCCAGCCGGCAGGCCGGCAGATTGCTGCGAAACTGCCACCCCAGCAACAGCGCCGCCAACAACAGCGCCCTTCGGGCTCCGATCCGGCGTGCCAGTTCGGCTGTCCCCAGTCCGGCCAGCAAAGCCAGTCCCAGGTAAGAACTGGCGTAGAAACGCTCCAGCATATCCAGGTGGAAGGTGTCGAGCCGTTGCCGCCCGATCAGCGCGAAAAAGGGTCCGAAGGCGATCAGCCAGCCCCAACCTAACCTCCACAAGCCCGCCTGGCGGCGCCCGCCCAGCAAACCGCCCCAGATGGCCAGCAGCACCCAGACCAGCGGAGCCTGCCGAGCGTAGGTGAAAAGCACGTAGGCGGCTCCGTGCACGACGCCGTGTTCCAGCCCATCGGGCTTGTTGGTCAGCCGGAACGTCCCGTAAGACCTGCGCAGAAAATGTCCCAGCACGTCATCGAAGCTGCGTAAGCCTCCCCAGTTCAGCCCCGGTTCGCCTTGAGCCCGCCACCACATGTCGGTATACAGGACCAGCGCCACCAGCACGGTGGCCGCCCAGGCAGGGGTCAGCAGCACGCGTCGCCAGTGTGGCCAGGCCATCCACAACAAGCCCGGCAGCGCCAGCACGAAAGTGTGATGATGAGCCAACCCCAGGCCCAAACAGGCGTAAAAGGCCCACAACCAGCGTTTCTCCTCGGGGTGCTCCAGCACTCGCCATCCCAGCCAGCCCAGGCCCATGGTGATGGCAAAATGCAGTCCGAAAACTTCGGCAATCACCGCCTGTCCCCACACCGAGCCTAAAAAGGCGAAGCCCAGTCCGGCCACCAGCGTAGCCGCTGCCGAACCGGTGGCGCGCCGCACCAGATCGGCCAGCAATCCGGCCGCCAGGGCCGTGCAGAAACCGCTGAACAAGTTGATGCGCCAACCATAGTCCCCACCCCAAAGCCCACCCCAGAGGTGGGCCAGACGCACAAACAGCGGATACCCGGGCGGATGCGCCACCCCCAGGCAATAGGCCGCCACCGTCAACTCCCCACTATCATGCCCCGGCCCCACCGAAGGCGCCGCCGTCCACCCAAAAACCCCAAAAGCCAGCAGAAAAACCAACACCGGCATCACGGGCATTGGTTCGGCCTAGAAGGGAAAGCGGGAAAGAAGGGAGAGCTGGAAAGAGCCCGGCCCATCGCGTTTTTTACGAAATAGGGACCCGACCACCCCTCAAAAAGGCTTGAGAAAGACCCTCTCCCGCTCTCCAACCTTCCCACCTTTCCCTTCGGCAACCAGTCTAGGCGTTCAGGGGGAGGGCGACGATGAAGTGGGTGCCCTGGCCGGGTTGGGATTTGCAGCTGAGGGTGCCGCCGTGCTGTTGCACCAGTTCCAGCGAGGTGGACAGGCCCAGGCCGGTGCCCTCGCCGATAGCTTTGGTCGTGTAAAACGGATCGAAGATGCGCTGGCGGGTTTCCTCGCTCATGCCGCAGCCGTAGTCTTTGACGTGGATCAGGGCTTGCTCGTTGCGCTTCTCCAACCACATCTCGATGCGCTTGAGCTGGGCTCCCGGCGTGCCACAAGCGTCCTTGGCGTTGATCAGCAGATTGCTGAAAACCTGCTGCAGCTCATTGGAATTGGCCTCGATCACGACGGTGGGCCCGGGCGCGACCTCCACTTCCACTCCGGTCAGCTTCAGGGTGTGGGCCACCAGCTGGAAACTGTCGTCCATGACCTTGTGCAGGTCCACCCGGGAACGCATGCCGCGGCTGTCGCGACTGTAAGACAGTAGCTTGGAAATAATACCGCGCATCTGGTCGATGGATTCCAGAGCTTTCTCCAAACGCTTGCGCGACTTCTCGGGATTGTCGGCCACCGTCTCAATCGACAGCTCGACGGCAATCGATACGGCTCCCAACGGAGTATTCAATTCGTGGGCCACGCCGGCCGCCAGTTGACCGATGGCCGCCAGCTTGGAAGACTGAACCACCTGAGCTTGCGAAGTCTTTACCTGCTCCAAAGCCACGACCAGGCGCTTGTTCAGCTCGGCCCCTTCCAACAAGCAGGCAAACTGCACCGAGAACAGGCGCAGCAACTCGGTATCCACCAGCAGCAGCGGTTTGGGCGCATCGCCCAGCAGCAGCAGCTGGCCCTCCCCCATCGTGCCGGCCTGCAATCGGAAGGTGTAGCGCGGCGGATCCATAGCCAGGGCCCCGGATTTATACAGCTGCTCGCGCCAACGCACCTCCACCTGGAAGCCGGGAACCAGCTCGGGCAGGCGGCGCTGGGCCGTCTCCACCAACTCTTCCACGCTGCGACAAGAAACCAGCTGTCCCAAAAGATCCAGAGTAGCCGTCAGCCGGGTTGCCAGTTGATCCAGCTCGTAGCGCCGGGTCTGTTCGTCAGCCAGCACTCGCGACTGCATCTCGCGATAGCGAACCGCATCCAGACACATCGGCAGATGGTGAGCCAGACGCAGCAATAGATGATGATGCGAAGGCTCCCAGCGCATCTGGGTATCGCTAACCACCAGCAGTCCTCGCTCGGGAATGTGCGCGGCCAGATGAAAAACCCCGTTCGCTTTGACCTCTTGGGCCTTGAAACGTTCATGGGCCATCTGCTCGAGCGACTCGCGGCCGGGCTCCAATTCGTCGGCACCAAAGCCGGCGGTGGCGCGTAACGTGCCATTCTCCAGCTCATAGAGAGTGATGCGGGCACAGGGGATGGCCCGGCGCACAAAGCTCAACAAGGCCGGGCGCAGATCGGCGGGCGACTGGATCAGAGCCGTCTCCATAAACAATTCGCCCACCAGCGTCAGCACCCGATGCTGCAGTTCCACTTCCAGACGCTGCATCTCCACCTGGCTCTGCAGCCGCTGAAGTTCGCGACCAGCCCTCTCCTGGCGCCGCTCGGTGCGCGCCTGTTTGCGTCCCTCGCTCTCGGCCGCCAGCACCTGAATCTGCGCCGCCACCGTCACCGTGAGCAGAGGTAAGGTCGCCAACAGCACCCCTACCGCCTCCGGATTGCGGGCCACCAGAGTCGAGAGCACTCCCCCCAGCACGCACAGAAACATCACGGCCGTGACGCTACGCTCACGCGCCAGCGTCCATAGCGAAAGCTGGCGGGCAGGCACGGCCTGAGCGAAAAGACCCGGAAGGAACTGCCAGGAAAGAAAATAGACCAGGGTGCATGCAAACGGGCGAGCCGACTCGGGCGTATTCCAGGCGGCCAGTCCGGCCCACAGTTCCGGAAGCCCATCGGAGAGCAGGCTCAGAGAGGATTCCGAACGGGAGCGAGCACGGATGAATCGGATCAAAAGGCCCGCTCCGAGCAACAGCAACCAGGGAGCTCGTCCCAAACTTACGCAGCCCACCGTCACCAGCAACGCGCTGGCGGACAGCGGGAAGCGCCCAAATCCCGCCAGTCTGGGCGCCAACCCTTCCGCCAGCAGGTAGCCCAGCAAGGGGGCCGCCAGGGGGAGTCCGTCCGCCTGGTTAGGAGGGACCGGCCCCATCCGCGCCAGGGCCAGGATCAAAGTCAAAACCAGAGCCGCCAACGGCACCATCGGTGTCGTTAAAACCTGATCTTCGTCTTCTTCCAACTCCAGATTCTTCAACGGGCCGTCCGTGAAGGAATGGTCAGCACGGTGAAAAGCCTCAAGCGGCGGGCTCTCTGTTGTACGGGGGCATTGGGGTCGAGCGAGCGGCGACCGTCGGTGACCTGCAATCCGCCCTGCAGCTCTCCATCTTTTTTGACGGTGGCGGTGGCCACATTCAGGTGAATCGTGTTGCCCACCGCGGCGAAAGTCACTCGGTCCAGGCCTTGGGCCAGAACCTGAGGCCTGGCGGTAGGGTCAACTTCGGGGAGGTCGGCCGGACTGCCCGGATTGAGGCGCTCGAGCAATAGCTGCTGCTTGGTCAGATCATAGCGAATCCGGTATCGGTAAGTTCCGCCGCCGCGCCGATTGAGGTAGTTGGTGGTCGCCTCGGGTTGGCTGCTGAAGCGCGGATCCAGGTAATCACAGCAGGAAGCAAAGTCGAGGCAGTAGATGTTGGGAAACTGCGTATCGTTCTCATAGCATTCCGGCACGGGAGAGTAGATCGATTGGGCGTTCACGATGACCGGACTGACGGCCGAGGCCGCGAAAGCCAGGCTGTCTTCGACCGCCATTCGACTGCTCTGCCCCAGAAACACCTGACTGCTGCTCAGCTCGAACTGCCGGGTGGACCCGCGCAGCAGCAAAAACAGCCCGGCCAGCACGATGACGCTCAGGCCCAGAGAGAAGAGAATTTCCACCAGAGAAAAGCCGCGACGCATCATTCCTGCCGATACAATCCAGGAAAAGAACCGACGCGCAAACCCAGGCGGTCTCTCCAACGCAGCTGCACATCGACGCTGTAGAGGCCCTCCATCGGTGAAGGCGGCGGACCCGGGTCGATGTAGGGCTGCACCACAAATTTCACTTCAAACTGACGAGCCGACTCGCGAAACTGGGACGCTTCGGCAGCATCGGTGGTGAGCGTGAAGTCCGCCTCTTCAAAAGGCTTGACGACTCCGTCCGGACCGTAAAGCGGCTGAAAAACTCCCGAGGTGTAGGCCGGATTGACCGCCCCCGCCAGATAAGCCGATTTGGGTCCCCCTCCCAGCATCAATTCCAGAATCTTGCGCGCATAGGAGGTCGCTTCGGTGGACTGGGTGGTTCCTGCGGTGGCTTTCGTCGCATACGAAATGGCGCTCAAGGCAAAGATCACGCCGGTGGCCAGCAGCACCATGGCCACCAGGATCTCCACCACACTCAGCCCCAGACGACGAGACCTCACGGAGCCGTAATCCTATAAAAGGTCACGTCGAAGCGGCCGTCCGGAGGAAAAATAGGCGGCGGGCTGATGCTCAAGAAGTTGTCGTAGAGATAGCCGCTCGACCAGCCGCGGCCGCCCGTGATCAAGGGACCGATGATTTTCTGCACCACGCCGCCTACGATCCGCACTTCACCCAGCGGCGGCGGCGAGAGGTTGGTCACGGCAAAACTGCCCTGGGCGGCGAAAAGCGAGGCGTAGAGATAGAGCGGGTGATCCGGGTCGGTGTGGCGGCTGATCAGATCGGCCCGGGCATCCAGGCTGATATTCGCGCCGATGACGCCCAGAGCGTGATCGCCCGTGCTGGGCAGGGCTGGCGGCAAGTTCTTGAATTGCAGGAGCTGGTCGGTGACGGTGACGTTGGCCAGGGCCGTCGGCTTGAGCCGGACGGGCGTCTCTGCATCGGCCGCAAAAATCGTCTTGGAGTCTCGGTTCACTCCCCTCAAAGAGTCGACTCGACCGTAGACGCCGACCACGCCACCCGGCACTCCGTCCACCAGCTTGTAACTGAAAGTCCGACCCGTTTCGCGATCCTGATTCACCACCAGCGACTTCCCGCGAGGAATGAGGACATCGAGCGTATCGGTAGTGCCGCTGAAAATCGGAAACTGGTCCTGGGACGGCTGGTCCGACTGGCGGCGCGCCAAGAAATAGTTGACCGGGAAGCGCACCGGGCCGTCCACAGCCGAGACCACCGCGTCCTGGGGAGCGTAATGATGGGTCACGTCCTCGATGCCGGAGGTCGAGGAAAGAACCGGGTGGGGGCCGTCGCCGTCCACGGTCGTCACTTGCACATACTGCGTGCGCACCTCGGTCTTGGGCACGTCGATGGTGACGGTGGTAGCCGCGTAGAGGGGGATGACCACCGCGCCGCCGCTGCCCGCGTTAGCCGGACCCGCTCCACCGCCGCCGGGAGGGTCCGAGATGGTGGTGGAGCCGGTCTGCACGTAACGCATGACCTCGGCCGGCTCCGTCCCTACTGTTACCGTGTACTGGCCGGGAGAATAGCCCGGTTGCGGGGTGTCGGAAACCAGCGTGGTCTCCATGGTGTAGGGTCCGGTCTCGATGTTGGTCACTTCCCGGGTCACCGACTCCTGGGTGATATAGGTGACCTCTTTGAGCTGCTGCATCTGAACGACCTGATGACCCTCAGCAGCGCTGCCGGTGACCTGCAGCGAATCGTTGAAAACAGTCGACCTACCGGTTCCGTCCACGACATCCAGTCGCAGCTCTCGCAACGCGCCGGTGGAGACAATGCCCAGATCGGTGGTGTTCACGAAGACGACATTCTTGGGCGCCGATTCCACCTCGACCTCTCGGCCCGCTTCGGAGCCCCAGGCGGCCGCCGCCAACCGCGACCAATCGCTGGGCAGCTCCAGCCGGGACGTGCGCTGAATAGCGCCCTGTCCCTGGCGAAAGAGCCGTTTGTAACGGCTTTCCACGCCTCGATAGGGCTGTTCACTGCCGGTGTAGGGCCGAAAGTCGGAGGAAGACCCCCGGAAGTTGCCCCCCAGGTAGGCGACCCCGTCGTGGCTGTCGGGCGCTTTGGGCGGCGGCAGCAGATCGCCCGCAAAGGAGAGTTCCGCCGCGAAGGGAGCCGGAAAGCCCGTCTGCTCCCAGAAAGACTGCCCGCCGGCGACCTCGATGACGGGTGTATCGTTGGAATGCACCGGGCCGGCAAAAATCGGCGTGGGCAGCGAGTTCTTCACGCGAAAAGCGGTGGTGTTGGCTCCCTCATCCTTCCAGCGGTCCACAAAGTAGGCATAGCGGGCATAGGTGCGTTCCACCATCGAGCTTTCCGCCCGCAGTACGTAATTCTCGCCGGAGGAAGTATCGCAAACGCCGTTGTCATTGATGTCTCGAAAGGCCACCGAAACGATGGTGTAGCAGGGAGGCAGACGACCCGCCTTGCCGCCTAAAAAGGGATGGGGACTGGTGTTCTTGTCAGGGAAAACCCAGACTTCCGCCTTCCAATCTTCGCCTAACCGAATTCGCCCGGGACGGCTGTGCAGGGCGGGAATATTGGCGGGAAAGTAGGTGTCGAGCTTCTGGCCGTTGTCGATGGCCGGAAGCAGCCGCAGGGGAGACTGGTCAGGCCGACTGACCTGGATCACTTCGTAGGGGTCGGCGGGGCCCGTTCTCAAGAAAGGATCGGTTTCCCCCGCGCCCCCGGTGCGCACTCGACGCAAGTAGGAGAGAGCGTGCTTGACCCCTCCGGTGCAGGCGTAATAAGCGAAGGTCTCGCGGCGATGGTCACCGGTCCAGCGAACTTCTTGAGGAACCAGGCGAAACAAGGAAGCGATCAGCAAAATGATCACCACCATGATGAAAAACACCGCCGCCAGAACAAATCCCCTGTATCGTCTAGGCTTCATGGTTCACACCCCGTTCAGCATCTGGTAGAGCGGCAGAAACATCGCGATCACAATGTAACCCACGATTCCTCCCATCACGCCGATCATCAACGGCTCCAACGCAGACATGAGAGTATTCAAGAGCAAATCAATCTCTTCCTCGAGCATCTCGGCCAGATGCTTATAGGACAGACTCAATTGCCCGGTTTCTTCTCCCAGTTCGGTAAAGCCGACCACGATGGCGGGAAAGGCCTCGCTGTGCCGCAAAAGGTCAGAAAAGGACTCCCCCTCCTCCACTCCGGCCACAATCTTGTCGATGGCTCGAGACATCTCGTAGTCGGCCAGCACCATATCGGTCAGCTCAAGGCTGTGGACCAGACCGATGCCACAAGCGCTGAGCGCCCCCATCGTGCGACTGAAGCGAGCCGCGCTGGCAGCCCGCAGCACCTGACTGACTCCGGGAATGCGCCGCAAAATCCACTGCAGCCGATAGCGTCCGCCCGCAGTCCGGAAATAGTGAGCAGAAAACAGCAGCGAGAGGACCAGGGCGGGTAGCAAGATGTGGTAAAACCAGGCGGAATTCAGCAGATTGCCCACCAGCACGACGCTCTTGGTGATCCATGGCAGATCGGTGCCGGTTTCTTTGAAGACTCCGTTGATCAGCGTGGGCAGCACCTTTTGCGTCAGCAGCAACACCGCCAGACAGCAAATGAGAAACACGAAGGCGGGATACACCAGGGCCGAGCTCAGCTTCTGACGCAGGCGCAGCTCTCGTTCCAGATGGTCGGCCAGAGAATTGAGGTTGGCGACCAGGCCCCCGCTGCTCTCGCCCGCCTTGACCAGGCCGATAAAGACCGGCGAAAAAACGAGCGGATGGCGCCCCATGGCGCGGCTCAGAGAAAACCCCTTACTGACGCGATCGGACAAATCGGTCCAGGCCAGATTGAGGCGCGGACCATAGTCGGCCATCTGCAGAACGTCCAACGAGCGCACCACATCGATGCCCGAATTCAGCATCACCGCCAATTGCCGGGTGGCCAGCGCCAGATCGAGCAGCCTGGGCGGGGCCAACAAGCGCAGCCGCGTCACCCAGGAGCTCAAATCGCGTTCCGGTCGTAATTGAGCCCATTCGAGACCGCGCTTGGACAGAATCAGGCGAGCGTCGTGTTCGTTGGCAGCTTCCACCGTACCGCTGACCAGCGACCCCCGCTCGACACTCTGAGCCGAATAAAAATACCGTTTCAACCAGTAAGCCCTCGGTAAAGCTCCTGCACTTTGACGCTCAACTCGGCCTGGCGCCTCGGCTCCGACCTCACCAGCAGCAACTGCACCAGCTCTTCCAGGCCAATCTCACCGGCCTGCACCTTGTCGACCACCGTGCCGAAGCCGGGCCTGGACACCTGGCCGGGTTGACGCGCGGCGGCACTGGCAACGTGTCCAGTCTTCTCGTAGTAACCGATGCGTTCGAAGATCTTGCGATAGGCGGCGCCCACCGACTGGACCGCCGCTTCGGTGGGCTGCTCGGTCAACCGAGCCGACATTTGCTCCAAACGCTCCAGCTGATCCCAGGTGTCCAGAGCCGCCGACTTGCTGATGGACTTGGAGCGCAAAGCCACAAAAAACCCCTGCAGCACCTTCTGCTTCTCCTGCTCGAGCAAGACCACCAACTGGGCCACTCGGCGGGTGTTGCTTTTTTCCATGAGACGCAACGGAGCCGACAGAAGATTGCGTAGCCCGAGCAGCGGAGCCAGAATGCCGTTGCGTCGATGAAGAGTGCGACGGACCACGTCCAGCATGGCCGGCACGCGGAAAGGCTTGTGCACATAGTCGTCCACCTGCAGTTCGATGGCCCGGCGCGGGCAGTCATCGCTGGCATAGCCCGTGATCATGACCACTTTGACCTTGGGCTGATACTTCTTGATGGCCGCAATGGCGCCTAATCCATCGGTGGGTCCGGCCATGCGAATGTCAGAAATCACCAGCTCGAAGGGAATCTTCGAGGACATTTCCACGGCCAATTCCGGCCGGCCGGCACCGCGCGCTTCATAGCCGGCGCCTTCCAACGCTTCGCACAGCAATTCCAGCATGATGGAATCGTCTTCCAAAACGAGAATGCGCGCAGCGGAACTCATGGGCGGATGCTCTTCACCGCCCTTGTTCTACGAGCCTTTTAGATGGAGAGCTTGGCTCTGTGATAAAGCGACAACAATTCGATGCTGGGCTCCATCTCCAGTTCCGTCTTGAGCACGCGTTGACCGCGTTCGAAGAGGCGCACCGCCTGCTCGGGCCGGCCACTGGCCAGATAGGCCTGCATGCCCAGGCGGTAAGCCTCCTGGTTACAGCGATCCAGCTGCAGAATGCGAGTGGAGCACTCCAGCACCTGGTCGTGATTTTGACTCTCTTCCGCCAACTGGCAAAGCCGATTGAGCGACTCGAGCACCGACTGCTCCAGGCCGCTGCGCGTGCTCACGGCCCATTCCAGATAGCAAGCTTCCAGGAAGGGCCCGGTGTAGAGCTCCACCACCTTGGTCAAATGCAGCCGCTCGAAAGGCTCCCCCTTGGACTGGCGAGCACGCTGCACGGCGTCCTGCAAATCGCGGGCATCCAGCACCACCTTGCACTCGGGATGAATGCGCGTGCCTTTGCCCTCGCGCACGATGTATTCAAAACCGTCACCGGCTTCGCCGCCGCGCAAGGCCGAGCGCAGAGTAGCGCGCAGGGCGTTCAGGTTGGCTTTGTTGGCGTGCTCCTGGCCGGGCCAGAGCTCCTCGATGAGAACTTCATCGGTGTAGCTGCGCTGCGGATCCAAGGCCAGGCGGAAGAGCAGCAGCTTGGCCTTCTGGTTGCGCTTCCAGGCCGGCTCGGCCAGGGGCCGTCCATCCACGAAGAACTCCATCTTACCCAGGCCGAACAGGCGCAGACTGTGACCGGTCGGCAAGGTGGCCAGCTCGGCCGCCGGCTCGCTGCCGGACTCCTGGTAGCCCATAGCTTTGAGAAACTCGGCGTCGCTGTTACGCTGACACAGTTCCTTGACCAACGGCTGCACCTTGGGATCACGTAGAAAGCGCTGGGCTCGTCCGGGCGAACTGGAGACCAGCGCGGTCAGCAGCGGATAAATTTCCTGGGCGCCGCGAGCGGCCTGGGAGTGCACCAGGGCCGGCAACAGCCAGTAGCCCTGTTCCACCAGATCACGCGGGGTCAAGGCCAGGTGAGCTTCGCGCAGGCTCGCTCCCAGCGGAACGGCTTCGAAGAATAAAGATTCGGCCAGGGCCGCCAGACTGACGCGGGTGGACATCCCCAGGCCGTCGCAAATTTTCTTGCCCTCGGCCAGCCAGCCGCGAGCTTCCTCGGCCTTGACGAGAGCCAGCAGAATACCGGCTTCCACCACCACTTCGGCCTGCGCCATGGGGCCCACCGAGCGAGCCAGGGTGTAGGCCTGACGGGCCAGATCGCGCGCCTGCTCGGCTTTGCCGGACTTCCAGGCCACCCGGCCCGCGCCCAGCGAAGCCAGCACGGCTTCGCGATTGACGCCCGACTGGGAAAGCTCGGCCAGAGCCACCGAAGCGTTCTCCCAGTCGCCGGCTGCCTCCAAAGAAAGCGCCACATGCAGCATGCCGCGACGCGAAGCGTAGTCATCCGAAGCTTCCCGTGCTTGTTCCGGAGCCACACTCGACTGAGCCAGCCGCTGGGCGGCCTCCATCACCTGACGGGCTTCAGGATTGACGTTGGCCTCGACGCCCAACTCCAGCAGCGCCTTCACGGAATCCGGCAGGCTGGAGCTGACGAAAGCGGGGAGCGCGTCGGGAGCGGTTTTGTTCAGGGCGAACAAGATGGTGGCCAGACTCAGCGACTCGACTTCTTCTTCGGGCAAGCCCAACTGGCGACCGAGCGTAATGGCCCACTTGCCCGACTCCTGCACCCAGGAGGCCCGCGTCAGGCGGCTTTCGCCCAAAAACATCTTGAGCGCCCACATCAAGGTGGCGCGTAGAGCGCGTTCGCGTGCGCGCTCGCGCTCGTCCACCTTGGTCCGTTCCAATTGGCGTTTGACCGCCTGGAGTAGCTCGGAAAGACGGAAAGGCTTCTTCAGATACTCGCCCACGCCGATTTGCATCGCCTTCAGCGTTTCCGCTTCCGAAGCGTAGCCGGTCACGACGATGCTCTTGGTATCGGGATTGAGGGCCTTGACTTCTTCCAGGGCCTGCAGACCGTCAGTGCCGGGCATGCGAATGTCGGTAACGACCAGATCGAACGACTGCTGACGAGCCTTCTGCAGTGCGTCCTCGCCGTTGCGGGCGGTGACCACTTCATACTCGTACTCGGTCAGTGCCTCACGGAACACCTCCAGAGCCGTTTCATCGTCTTCCACTAACAAGATTCGCACGACAGACCCTCCAAAGCAGTCCGCGTTCGCCCCTGCCCCCTTCGGCCCCTTGAGGGAGGCTGTGCAGGAGGGTGCTCCCCTGACTTGAAAAAGTACCCCCGAATTCGTAAGTCTTGATTTTGTAGGAGTATCATGAAAACTCGCTGGTTTCTCGCACTTTCGGCGGCCGCCGTGGCCTTGCTGATGAATCTGACGCCCGTCAACGCTCTCGGTGGCGCTGGCCAGGAACCGGACACCGCCGGTGAGACCGTGCGCAAAATCAAGATGCTGCCGCTCGAAGAAAAAGATACCCACACCTACGGTTGGGTTCGCATCAGCGCTGACGCGCTCACGCTGGGAGCCAACCACCTCTCGCCCGACAACTTCTACACGGTGTACTTCGAGAACGGGGCCGACAAGCAGACTCTGGGCGAAGAACCGACCCTGCGCACCAGCGCCGTCGGCGAAGCCAAATACACCCTGCGTTTGACCGAGCCCCTGGGCGCCAAGTGGAGCAAAATCGTGCTCTACCAGCACACCGATGGCAAAGAGGACCTGAGCGGCGAAATGAAGCCGGTCATGGAGGCAAAATTACGCTAAACCCGGACTGGCAGACGGCACTCGACGAGGAAGAACGCAAAGAATACCAGCGCACCCAGGATTGGATCCAGGCTCCCGAAGGCTTGCTCGGTAAGAGCATGGGTCTGCTGGGCAAACCCGTGGACCTTGCCTACAAGCTCGTTCCCGAGGCCCTCAAAGAGCGCATCAGCCAGGCTCTTTACCAGGTGCTTCTGCAAGTGCGCGATCATTCGCGCGACACGGTCCGCCGCCAGGCCCTCTACGACAGCATTTCGCAGAAAGTCGGTATCGACGTCAGCGACAGTCGGAACCTGGCCCGTCAGCCTCTGAAAGTGCTGGACCGGGCCGCTAACAAAGTGCTCTCGGCCCACCGCCAGCTGGCCGTGGTGCAGGGCGGTGTCACCGGCGCCGCCGGCCTGCCCGGACTGGTGGCTGACGTCCCCTCTCTCTACTTCCTGGTCTTCCGTTGCGTCGAAGAGATCGCTTGCTGCTACGGCTTCCCGGCCGATTCCGAAGAGGAGCGAGACCTGGTACTCAAGGTCGTCGACATCGGTCACTTCCTGGAAAGCGGCAACAAGCGCAAAGGGATGCTGGAAATCGAGTCCATGGACGACATGCTGCGGCGTGGCGCTCCCGTGAAGGACCTGGAGCGCACGGTGGTGGCCAAGAGCCTGCAGACCCTATCGCGCCAGCTCAGCAGCCGCCTGGTGCAACGCAAGCTGGCTCAGACCTTGATGATCGTAGGAGCCGTGATCGGTGCCGGCGTCAATGCCGCGCTGGTCTCCGATGTCGGCACGACCGCCTTCCACGCTTACCGTCTGCGCCGCCTGCGCCAGACCGCCGAGCAGCGCCAGGAGCGTCAGACTCCCTGAAGATCGGGCTGCTCTCGGACACTCACGGTCATTTCGATCCCGCCTGGCACGAAGTATTGGGCGATTGCGATGAAATCTGGCACGCCGGTGACATTGGCAGTCTCGAGGTGAGCGACGGCCTCAAAGCCTGGGCTCCGCTGGTAGCCTGTTACGGCAACATCGACGATGCGGCCGTGCGCGCCCAGTATCCCGAACACGTCCACTTCGAGCGCGAGGGAGTGAAGATCTGGCTGACCCACATCCTCACTCCCCAGGTCAAAAAGCAGCTCAAAAGCGTGCAACCCGATCTCCTGATCTTCGGCCATTCCCACATTGTCAAAGCCGACCGCGACAAGTTGGGCGTCTTCCATCTCAACCCCGGCGCTTGCGGCCGCCAGGGAATCCACCTGGTGAAAACCATGGTGACCTTCGAAGTTCAAGATCGGCGAATCAGCGCGATGCGAATCCACAACCTGGGAGCCAGGTAAGCCTCCCGCCCGAACCGAACCCAGCACCCATGCTGGACGCCCCCAAGCTCCGAGACTTACTGGCCGACTTCCAAAAGTTGATCGGCGAACAGGAACCTCCCACCCGCCGCACCCCCGCCCAACAACGCGAAAAGGTCCGCAAGTTGGTGGACGAGTGGCTGAATCAGCTGGTCGGAATGGAAGTGGACGTACCGTGATCTGTCTGCAATGCGGTCGAGAGCAAAAAGGCGAAGTGGAGCAATGCTCCGACTGCCACCACAGCTTCGAAGTCTTTCCCCCCTACGTGCGCTGCAACCACGTAGCCCAACTGCAGCAAGCCCTGCGCCAGTGCAAATCGGGCGCTATCAGCCTGGAGCAGTTCGCCGAAATTTACGGGCGCTTCGCGGAGCTGGGCCTGGACTTTCAGCAGCGATGGCGAGCGGACGCCCAGACCAGTCTGGTGGACGGTCTGCCACCAGAACTGAAAGCCCGTTACCAGGCGGGAGTTGCCGAACTAGACCAGGCGCTCAACCTGCTGGAGGAGGCCCTGCAGTGCCTGGACCAGTGCTTGGAGTCGGGATCCGACACCGACTTCGCCAAGGCCGACGAACTGCTGACCGATTTTTTCAAGGTCGGATGCGGCGGCTGCGCCATCCTGATGGAGGAGCTGGACAAAACGGAAACCAGCGATTCCGCGGGCACGTTTCTGGACGTTCGCGGACTTTAGAAAACTTGTTATGAAAACATCTTTTTTGTTCAGACCCGTTTAAGGGCGACCCTGTAAATTCTCCTCAAGGCCAGCTTACAAACACACATCGAATGGGGCTGAGTCTTCTAGGAGGGCAATTGAATACCATCGCGTTCGCACCCCAGCAAGAAGTTGCTGGCGGTAACCTTAGAGTTCAACAACCCGCGGCTCGTGCAGCCGCTCCCGTGGCCCAACCGGCCGCGACTCCCCGCGCCGACCAGGCCCAGGTGACCGACGTAAACCCCTTCGAGGGTTTCGCTCCCGACTTCACCCGCGTGACCGTCGACCGCTGGCGCAAAGGACCGAATGACTCCATCGAGCACATCCTGCGCAACCAGGGATACACTTCCAACGATATCTATAAGAAAGACAAGAACGGCCAGAGCTTGATTCAGCGCGTGGCCACCGCCAACGGTCTGAAAGACCCCAACCTGATCCGCCCCGGCCAGAAGGGCCTGAAGGTTCCGGTCAAAGACAAGCCCGAGGCTCCCCAGACCGAAGCTCCCAAGCCGGTGGTCGAAAAGCCCGAAGCCCCCAAGCCTCCTGTCGCCGAGCAGCCCGAAGCCCCGAAGCCCCCGGTCGCCGAAGAGCCGCAGCAGCCGGAAGCCCCCAAAACCGAGGAGCAACCCGCCGCCAAGCCCAAAAAGCGTCACGGCTTCCTCTGGTTCGGCCGCAAGGAAAAGCCGGAAGCGACCCCTCCCGCCCCGCCTGCTCCGCCTGCTCCTCCCGCCCCTCCCGCTCCGCCGGTGGTGGACAACGCCCAGCCGCCGGCCCAGCCCCCCGCCGCCGACCAGGGCACCGACCCCGCCAGCATCGCGGCCGCCGAAGCTTCCGAAGTCAACTTGCTGATGAAGGGCGTCACCGACGGCAAGTTCACCCGCAACGAATTCATGGCCCTCAACGCCACCGCCAATCAATACACCGAGCTGCGCGCCCAGTATGCCAAAGATGGCTTCAAACCCGAGCAGACGGTGGAACTTTCCCAGGTCCAGGCCCAGTATGGCGCGATGTATGGCCGTTTCCTGGCCGACGACAAAGCCAAAGTCACCTTCTCGGGTGGCGACTCGCAGGACCCCGCCGCCCGCTTCCGGGCTCAACAGAACGAACAGGGTGGTCAGTTCTATGACCAGTTCGTCAACAAGCAGATGGACGAAGCCACCATCAAGGCTCGTCTGCTGGCCCAGCGCCAGGCTGCCGGCGCCCAGTAACCCTCCCCCTCTTCACACACAAAGGAGTTTAGAACCATGATGCTCTCTTCCGTAAACGAAGGCCGCGCCTTCAGCCGCCTTTCCCCCGTCAACCGCCCCCCCGCCAGCAAGGAAAGCCAACCCCAGGACGGTTTCACCCCCTCGGGTGACACCCAGGAAGTGCAGGCCAGCAAGCCCACCCGTCAAGCCGGCACCAGCGCTCTCACCAAGGCCGTCATCGGCACCAGCCTGGCCGTCTCGGCCTTCACCGGCCTGGCTCCCTCAGCCCACGCAGCCGTGTCCGCAATGGTGCAGATGCAGCCCAAGCCGACCAACGGGCTGAACGTCATCGTCCTCCCCAACAACACGCCCCGCCTGGACATCTTCAGCGCCGGCAAACACGGCATCGACCGCGACGTCAACCCGCGCGACTACACGCAGGTCGGCCTCGACCTGGGCAACGGACTCTTCCAGGACACCCACGGCAACCTCTCGGTGGTGCCCTACCTGGCCTACGACTGGAACGTGCAGGCCAGCGACTTCCAGCGCGTCGACATGGGCGTCAAAGGCCAGTCGATCGAGCGCTTCGGCGGCACCGTTCAGTTCTCCGAATCCTCCACCAAGCGGGAAATCTACTCCGAGTCGGGAGCCAAGACCACTCTCACCGGCCACAACGGCAAAACCGTCTTCGAGCGCAAGAACGACGGCAGCATCTCGGTCACCACCGAGAAAGACCACTACACCATCCGCCAGGACGGCATGTTCACCCGCATTCAGCGCGAAGGCCAGCCCGACATCAACGTGATGCGTTCCGGTGGCGAAATTCGCATCATCGAGAACAACCGCGCCTTTGCCGGTTCCTCTTTGAAAACCGACGGTTCCGTAACCACCATCAGCTCGGCTGGCGAAACCACCAGCACCCGCTCCGAGAGTGGCACCATCATCAATATCGACGGCAAAAAGGGCCTCCGCGACGCCACCATCATCCGCGACGGCCAGACCTTCCTGGGCGGCAAAGACCGCGACCGCATGAACGTCAATGACCAGAAGTTGCTGGACGAAGCCAAAGCTCGCTATGACGACGTGATGGCGCAGCTCGAGCAAGTGGAACCCGGTTTCGCCCAAAAGCACCCGGTCGTGGCTGAAGTTCTTCAATACGCGGCGGCCAATCCGGCCCTGCTGATGGAGAAAGGCCAGAACACCGGATTCGTGCAGGCCGGCACCCTGCTGGCCACCACCAGCGCCGGAGCCAAGACGATTGGAGCGATGGGACTGGAAGCCGCCGCCATCAATATGGCCAACAGCGCTCGCGCTCTGGGCGCCGCCGCGCTGGCCGCCAAGGCCGCCGCTCAAGCCCAGGCCGCGGCCGGCAATCTGGCCCAGGCCGCTTCGCTGGCCAAAGACGCACAAGCCTTCGCCAGCCAGGCCAACGCCGCCAAAGACAACGCCATCGCCACCGGCGGCAAGGCGATGAAAACCGCCAACCTGGCCCGCGTGCTGGCCGGCGTCGGTGGTGCCCTGGAAATCGTCAACGGCATTATGAACATCAAAGACGGCAAGACCGACCGGGCCCTCATCCAGGGCGCCCGCGCCGTCACCGAAAACAGCATGGAGCGCTGGTCGCAGGTGATGACCGGAGCCGACCGCGTGGCCGTCCAGGACGACTACGACAAAGTCATCAAGGTGATGGATCAGCTCGACAAACAAGCCGACAAGAAAGTGCGCGTGGGCGCGATGAAAATCGGCCTGGGTGGCCTGATGGTGGTCAGCGCTCTACTCGGACCGGAAGCCCCGCCCATCCTGGGCGCCATCGGCGTGGCCGGCGGCGTAGGCGTCGCCGTCTACGAGCACTGGGGACCGATCAAGAGCTTCCTCACCGGCGAGTCCAACAAGGTCCCCACCTTCCTGGACATCCTGCCCAACAAAGACGAAGTCATCATCCACCTCGACGGCAAGCAGCCCATCAAAAAATAACGCCTTGACCGTCCTGCCTGGTCCCCGTCAAGAAGGGGGACCAGGGGGATGGGGGGACTCTGGAGACCGCAACGCTCAAGATTCCGGCAACCCCTCCTGGACGGAGCAGGCGCAGAATGGATGGGTCGCGGTAAGGCCGACTTTTGCTTGTGATGGTTTCTAGAGTCAGGTCGATCATGAGCCAGGCCTAACCCTAAAAATCAACATGCGCAATAGCTGAGCCGAGGCACCGAAAGCAAGCGCCCATTGCTGAGCTCTTTCCATCTCCCCCTGGTTCCCTTCTTCCCCTTTCAAAAGAAGCAGGGGCCTGGCATTCCCCCCTCGTCGGGTTGGCAACATGTTGGCCATAACGCGGCTACGCCCAAAGAGTAAAACCATGGAAACGAGGCCCACATAGCGGGTCCAACAGGGGGAAACTTCCATGCTCAACGCTCAAATTCGCCGCAATCTGCAGCAAAATCAACCATCTCAGACCCTGACCGTACGGCCCGAGCTGTTTATCGCTCAGGCCGATCTCAGCAACGCCTCTCACGAACCTCAGGACGTCTTCGTGCCGCGCGATCCGTGCCTGGAACAGCCCGCAACCCCGGCTTTCCGAGTTACGGCCCAAGCCTGAGGCTTTTGCGCAAACCCTCGCTGACCTCGATGCGACGCTTGTCGTCCATCGACTCGTAGCTTCGCAGGGCCACCGCAAAGTAGCGGCCGTCTTTGAGGTCGCGCTCAAAAATATCGATACGGCAAGGGCGGTTCAGCTGGCTGTGATAGACCAGATGCCGTCCACCGACATCGCCAATCACCGCCTTGTTGATCTGCTCAGGAGTTCCGCTCAGCCCCAGGTAGGTGCTGAGGAAGTAGCGATGCACGCTCTGACCGGCTTCGGCCAGACTGCGGACCTGCTCTCCCGAAGCCACGAAAGTCAGAATCTCGGCCTCCGGGGTCCCTTCGGCGGGAAAATGCAGTTCCTGAGCATCCACCCCGGCCCGCGCCGGCTGACTGAACTCCAGCGGTAGCTCAAAGCTCAATCCTTGACTCTGATATCTTTGTTCAGCTCCCACCAGACCGGCCAGCGCCAGCATCATCACAAGTCTCTTGAACATGAAAAAAGCTCCCCTTCACGGAGAGCCTTCTCAGAAACTTTAGAATTGCTTGCTTAGCGCTCGGACTGGGCCAGCAACAACATCAACAGCTCACGGGCCAGCTGGGTTTGGGGTTGGCAGGAGTCCTGAAAATTCTGGTGATTCATACGCCCTCCGAGACTTTTTCTTTATTTTGTGAACTGATTGTAACCCGCCGCCCCTGTCCATGAGTTTGCCAAACGGCACCAATTCCGATCCAATCCGTCAACAACCCTCACTCCCGTTTCACTCCTGTTTAACCAAGGCGTGCTGCCAACTATCCGTCGGGAAGGGGGACCGGGGGGATGATGGAGATGGGGAGACGGCTGAGCGGCAAGGCCGACCCGATCAGAGGTTGCTTTTAGGACGTTGGGTCAGTCGTACGCTTCGCCACTTTTCAAGAACGCCCGGCACCCGGTCGGCTAGTAGGAGTGCGGCAACGAAGCGTCTCCTGGTCTCCCATTCACCCTGGTCCCCCTTCCGGACACAAGTCGGCAGAACGGTAGCGGAGCCCCCCTCAGAACGGCAACTTCTAACGAGCGTCGTATTGGAGGAGAGGTTCGAGGCGGCCGCTGGAGCCGAATTCGGCCAGCACTTTGACTTCCCCGGACGAGATCGGGACCAGCGAGCGGAACTGTCCCATCTTACCGGGCACCCCGACCAGCGCGTAGGAAGTACCGCCGGTGGTGACCAGTACGCGATCGGCCATGGGGACCTCCAGATGGAATTCCACGTTGCCGCTGCGCAGGGTGCCCTCGCTGGGCTTCATCAGCCGGGTGCTGCGATAGTTGAAAGAGACGAATTTGCGGGGAACGGCCAGCGGAGCGCTGGAGACGACCGGCGCGGTGGCGGGTCCGGCCGGACCAGGCCCCGCCGTCCCCGAATAATCCTGAATGGGGATGATGGTTCCCATCCCATTGTGCGGCTCCTTGACGGGAACCAGAGCGTCGAAGTCGGTCCGAGCGATGGGACTGTCCACCAGTTGCCACTTGCTATCGTCGGGGAAATGACTGGTCAAGAATTCCTTGGGGTCGGAGCAGAAGTAGAAGTCGGTGGGACTGCGGTGAAAATCGTTGCCGCTCACAAATCCCGCTCCCCAGGTGCAGTCCAGCAGCTTCCACTCGCCGTCCAGCATCACCGCGTTCCAGGCGTGCGACTCGGCCTTGCCGCCGTCCATACTGCGTCCGATGCCAACCACGATCTCCGTCTTCAAGCCAGCCCGTCTGGCCATTGCGTCAAAGAGAGTCGCATAGCCCTGACAAACCGATTGGCGCCGCTGTAGAACGGTGGGCGGCGAGCAATCGCGGGGAGCGCTCTTGGGAGCGCGCAGCATGTAGATATCGTAATTAATATTGGCCGCGATCCAGCGATAGATGCGTTCCGCTTTGAGTCGCGGGGTGTTGGCCGTGCCGGTCAGGTAGTCGGCCAGCCGATTGTAGTCTTGTTGATACTGCTGAGGGACCTCCAGGGCCGTTTCCGGACCCTTGGCCCAGGCCAGAGAGCAAAGCAGCAAACAAACGATCCATAGCACCCGCATGCCGACTCCTGTTCGACCGACCCGAACCAATTTCCCATCAAGGCAAGGCGAAGGCCACTACCGCCTCGCCCAGAGGCGTTCCCGCCTTGCCGTGACCACCCGCGCAGATCACCACATACTGCTTGCCGTCCAGTTCGTAGGTCATGGGAGCGGCGTGAGCCGAAACGGGCAACTGGGACTTCCACAGCAGCTTCCCGCTGGCGCTCTCGAAAGCCCGCAGATGACCATCCATCGTGGCCGCCACAAAAGTCACCCCACCCGCCGTACAGGAAGGGCCACCCAGCGAAATCGAACCCCACTTCTCCGCCTCGGGATATTTGACCGGGTCCACCATGCTGCCCAGAGGAACCTCCCAGGCCAGCTCCCCTTTGACCAGATCGACGGCGGCCAGGGTCCCCCACGGAGGTTTGGTCATAGGGCGCAGGTGATCTTTGGAATCCATGAGATACTCTCGCTTGACGATGTAAGGCGTGCCCTTCATCATCCCAACTTCGCTTTCCAGACGTCGGTCGGGCTGCGGCTGAGTCTCGTCGAACTGCGCTCGCGGCACCAGGGTGACCACCGCCGCCACGCGATTCGTGGCTCCGATCAGAAGACCCCGCTCGGCGTCGTAGGTTAGACCCCCCCAGTTAAAACCACCGATGTTACTGGGAGCCAGCACGCTGCCACGCAAACTCGGAGGAGTGAAAATACCGGCGCTACGCAAGCGCGCAATCCACTCCCGGGCGGCTTGCAAACTGGTCTCGTCGGGTCCCCAGGCTTCCTCCACGTCCACCTTGCGCAGACCGAAAACCGGTAGCTTGGTTGGGAACGGCTGGGTAGCCGAGCTTTCTTCCCCCTCCACGTCGCTGCGCAATACGGGGCGCTCTTCCACCGGGAACACCGGTAAGCCGGTGTCTCGATCCAACACAAAGAGGTGGCCCATCTTGGTGCCCACCGCCACCGCTTCCCGTCCGCCCGGAACGGTCAAAAGCACCGGCTGCATCGGAACATCATAATCCCACAAATCGTGATGAACGACCTGATAGTGCCAGCGCGGCTGCCCGTCCAGCGCCCGCAAGGCCACCACCGAATTGGCCATGGCGTTGGCGCCACGGCGCTCGCCGCCATAATAATCGGGACTGGGGCTGGTAGTGGAAACGAATATGAGATTGCGCTTGGGATCCACCGAAATCGGGGGCCAGGCGTTGGCGGCACCGGTCTGATGGGCTTTGGGACCCTTCCAGGTGTCGTAGCCTTCGTCACCGGCGCGGCGCGGCACCGGATCCCAGGTCCAGCTCAAAGTGCCGCTCTTGCGGTCGAAAGCGCGCACGATTCCGCGCGCTTCTTCGCTGGCCAGATTGTCTCCGATAGCCGACCCCACCACCACAAGATCTCCCAACACCGCCGGCGGCGAGGTCACCTGATAGTTGCCGGGGACGGTGGCGCCGGCCTCCGGTCCTTTCAAATTGATCTCGCCGGCCTTGCCAAAATCGGCACAGGGTTTGCCGGTCTGAGCATCCAGAGCGATCAAGCGGGCATCCAGAGTGGCCAGATAGATCCGACCCTGGCTGTAGGCCAGGCCGCGACAAGTCACTTCCGAAAAAGGCTGCGTGCGATCCAGTTGAGGATCGTAAACCCAGAGTCGGGTTCCATTGGCGGCGTCCAGGGCCAAGACCCGATTGGTGGGCGTCACCACGAAAAGCGTGCGACCCACCTTGAGCGGCGTGCACTCAAAGGCCGCCTTCTCGCCGAGGCGAGTGCCGGCATAGGTCTTGAGTTCTTCGGTGGGCACGCTCCAGGCCAGCCGCAACCCGGCCACATTGGCCGCGGAAATCTGGGAAAGGGGAGAAAAACGGGTGCCTCCGTCGTCACCCCCATAGGCGGGCCAATCCTGAGCGTGGCTCCAACTCGCCAACAGCAAAACCAAACAAATCGCCTTTTTCATGCGCAGGGAATTTGCTGGCCCGACTTGCATTCCCTGGCTTATGAAAAAGTGGTTGGCATTTAGTCTCATGGCTCTCTGGGCCTGTCAGCAAACGGCTTCGGCCCAACAACCTTACGCGCTGGTCGTACACGGTGGAGCCGGCGCCGACCCGGCTCAGATGGAGCCCGAGGAAATCGAAGGGGTCAAGGCGCGCATCAGCGAGGTCCTGACCCGGGGCCTGGAAGAACTCAAGGGCGGTAAATCCGCTCTGCGGGTGGTCGAACAGGCGGTGCGCGCGCTGGAGGACGACCCCTGGTTCAATGCCGGTCGTGGAGCGGCTCTCAATTCCGACGGCGAAGCCGAACTGGACGCCGCCATCATGGACGGCTCCAACCTCCACTGTGGTGGCGTGGCCGACGTGCGCCGCGTGAAGAACCCCATCACCCTGGCTCGCTGGGTCATGGAGAAAACTCCCCACGTGCTGCTGGTCGGCCTGGGCGCCGATCGCTTCGGAGAAGAAAGCGGTCTGGAAATCGTCAACCCGGAATACTTCATCACCGAACGCGCTCGCCGAGCCCTGCGCAAGAAACAAGGGACGGTCGGCTGCGTAGCTCTGGACCGCCAGGGACATCTGGCCGCAGCCACTTCGACGGGCGGCCTGACCAACAAGCGGCCCGGCCGCGTCGGCGACAGCCCCATCATCGGCGCCGGCACCTTCGCCGACGACCGCAGTTGCGCCGTTTCCGGCACCGGCGTGGGCGAAGAATTCATTCGCCATCAGGTAGCCGGACAGATTTCCCAGCGCATCCGTCTGACCGGCGTGACCCTGCCGGAATCGGTCCGCCAGACCTTCGCCGATGGCCTTCCCGACGATGTGGGCGGCGTCATTGCCGTCAATCGCAAGGGCGAATGGGTGATGCATTTCAATACCGCCGGGATGTCCCGCGGCGTAGCCACTTCTAAAGGCGAATTTAAAGTTGCCATCGGTAAAGAGGGAACTGAATGACCCTCTAGTTCATTTGGCCTACGGGGTCAAAATCTAGGAGGTATTCCCATGAAGAAAATGATTGCGGCGGCCGCCGCTCTTGTCCTGAGCGCGGGCCTCGCCCTGGCCGACAACTTTCCCGACATCTCTCAGTCGGATTTGCAGACCGCCATCAAGGATAAGAAAGTCGTTTTGCTCGACTGCAACGGCAGTGATAGTTACAAGAAGGGCCACATTCCCGGAGCCATTGATTTCAACGCCAAAGAAGGCGAAATCGCTCAGGTCCTGCCCAAAGACAAGGACACCATGATCGTCGCCTATTGCGGTGGACCCAAGTGCCACGCTTACGAGCAGGGTGCCAAAGCCGTGTCCAAGCTAGGCTACACCAATGTCCGTCACTTCAGCGCGGGCATTTCCGGTTGGCAAGAAGCCAAACTGCCGGTCGAAAAGTAACCGGCCGGGGACCCCTGGGAATCGGGGGTCCCCTGTTTCTGGGACCGAAAAAGTGGTCCAAAGTCGTAACGAAACTGTAATGACGCCTCGAGGCAGATTTGTTAAACTGAGCTTATGAAGAAGACCTTGATCGCTCTGGTTCTGACCACCGCCGCCGTCTGGGCCGCCCCCGAAGGCAACGTCTATCACACCATCGACGACCCCACCTGGCACGTGACCAAGATTGGCTCCCGCTGGGTCATCGAAGACTCCAAGGGTTTCTTCGTGGGCTACTACGTCCCTCAGCCCACTCCCCCGGTCGCCGCCCCGGTCGTCAAGGCCGCCGAACCCGCTCCCACCGCCAGCGCTCCCTCGGCCGCCTCTCAAAATAGTTCAGCCGGCCCCAACAACAACTACGGATACGGGTACAGCAACGGCGGCTACGGTTACTACAGCAACTACGGCTACAACAATGGTTTCTATGGTCGTTCCCGCTACAACAACGGCGGATACTATAATCCCAACTACAACCCCAACGCCTGGCAATGCCGGCCCCAGCCACAGCCTCAGCCCCAACCGGCGCCCAAGCCCGCCAAGGTCAATCCGGTCTACTAGTTACCGGCTCGAAAAATCGGTTCAGCGCGAACCGATTTTTTGCTTTATATGGGGTTTTTGCTCGTGCGGCGGGTGATGTCTCACGGAACTCCGCACCTCGGACCCGGCCACGGGCGCTGCTCCCCGACCGGCGCCCGTCAGTCCCAGCACCTTGAAGGCTCCCTGCTGCCGTAGTTGCTCCACCGCCTGACGACTGGTCGAGAAAATATCGCAGTTAAAGGGCTCGGAATGCATCAGGTCGGCCGCGTCGTCCATGAAGACCCGGCAAACGATCCGGCACTTGTGATTCAAACCGCGCACGCGGTCGATGGTGGCCATCGCCAGACTGAAGTCATCCTCGGTAAAGAGCACTAGTTGCGCGTCGACCACGCCCGCCTGCTCCAGAATTCGGTCATCGGTAAAACGACCCACGATATAGTGGCTCTTGTCCAGCAAATCCGACACGTCGTGATCGTGGGCCGCCACCACCGAAAACTCGTGCTCGAGTTCTTCCACAATGGGAATCATGCGACGCCCGAGCTGGCCGCCGCCAATCAAAACACAGCGTTCCACTTTGTTCTTGGTTAGATATTCGCGGAGAAACTGCGAGGCAACCCGACTGGTGGACACCACCGTGGCCTGATAGCGCTTGGACAGCACTTCACCAATATCATCATCGGCGCAGCGAGCCACCAGGTCGCATTTGGGATTGCGCTGGCGCACCAGACTGCAGATCACGGCGGCGCTTTCCAGATGGTCGCTGCAAATCATCACGAAGCGAGCATCTTTGACGTTGACCGCGTCCAGATCGGCGGCGGTGCGCCCGCTGCCGACCAGACATGGATAGCCGTCACGAATCAACTCCTCCAGATTGGCCGGGTCAGGATCGACTACGGTCACCGGAATGTCGTGGTCAACCAACAACTGCCAGGTGCGTCGGCCCAGATTGGTAAAATGAAAGATGATGGCGTGTCGATGCAACTCTTCCGCCATCACCCGGCAGGTGGCTTCGGGACGAACCTGGCGCTGCATGTCCACCAGCAAGACCGAAATGACCAGTCCAAAGATCACGATGTCGGTCATGCTCGCGTAGAAGTAGCCCAGGTGGGAGTGGTCTTCCTGTAAGAAAGCCAGAATGGCCAGAGATTCTCCCGGACTATGACCGGTCATCACCAGTCCCACAAAGAAAAAGAGCAGCCAGGCCAGGAGCAAATTGAGCAACCAGCGATTCTGGCGATAGAGAAGTCGCACCTGAATCTGGCGACGACTGGCTTTCCAACCCATGTTTCTAGACCCCCAGGAAGTTCATTTTAATAGGTGAGAACGACTTGCAGCGCTTCCGACGGCTCCCGGTCCAGCAAATCGAAGGCCTCGGCCGCCGCCGAGGCGGGGAAGCGATGCGTGATCAAGGCCTGCGGCCGAACTGACTCCAGCAAGCCGGTGGCCACCAGCATGCGGCGCTCTTTGGTCCAGGCGCCGGAGAGCGGCGCGTCCAGACTGGAGACCTGACTGCTGAGGATGTGAACGCGGCTGCGTTGGAAGCTCCCACCCAGTTCTGCCTCGGCCCGCTTGGTCCCGTACCAGGAGCCGATGACCACGCGTCCACTGAAACCGGTCGCCTGAATGGCCATCGTCAAGGTGCCGGGCTGTCCGCTGAGTTCATAAGTCAAATCGCAATTTCGCAACTCGGCCGCATCCTCGGGATGGAGGCTGTGCTCGGCTCCCCACTCCAGCGAAAGCTGCCGACGGAACTCGATCGGGTCACAGGTCACCAATTCCGCCAAAGGAAAGCGTCTTAGCAGCGCGACCGTCAGCAGTCCCACCGTGCCCTGGCCGTAAACCGCCACGCGCTCCCCAATCATGGGTCGCCCATCTTGCAACAGGCCGACGGCCGTCTCCAGGTTGGGCAAAAAGACGCCGCTCTCGGGCTCGACCTCATCCGGCAGCAGCAGCAGATCTTTGGGACTGGCCAGAAAGTGGCTTTCGTGGGGATGGAAAGCAAAAACCCGCTTGCCTTTCCAGGTGGAAGATACGCCCGACCCGGTCTCCAAAACCCTTCCCACCATAGAATAGCCGAATTTGGTCGGAAAGCCGAAAATGGCGTCCACTTCCGAGCCCATCTCTTCGTTTACCTGGCCACGATAGACCAACAATTCGGTGCCGGCGCTGATGGCCGACATTTCCGCCTGCACCAACACCTGCCCGGAACCCGGGGCGACCAGGGTGTCTTTCTGGATCTCGATGGTGCGGGGCGAAGCGAAGACCACGGACTGACGAGTGAGGGTGGACACGAACGGATCTTATGCGAAAGCGGGTCCCCAGTCCTGCAATACCAGCTTATCGAAAGCCACCTCTCGCAGCGGAGCATTCAATTGTGTCAGAAAATAGAAAGAAGATTCGCGCAACAGCCGATTGGCCGGGTGTTGCAGCTGATTAGCCTGGCCGCCGCTACTGACGACGGCCGCTTGAGCCGCCTGCAAGGCCAGCAGATTAGCCCCGGCGCGAACTTCCAGAGCTTCCGATGGATCGTCGGTCCAATCCAGAGCGCGCCGGCGCAGCCGGTCGGCTCGTTCGGCCAGACAGCGGCGAACCGTCTCACTGCTGATCCAACGAGCGGCCTCCCGGACCAACCCGAGCGGCAGCGCCGTATAGCCGAGCTGCGAGCGGAAGTCGCGGCGAGCCATTTCCTCGAGAGTCTGAGTAAGAACCAGAGCGGCGCGAGGAACGACCAGGTCGTGCAAACGCAGAGATACCGTGGCCGAGGCCTGAATGGCGGACAAAGGCGGAGACTGGATACCCTCGATCCCCGAGTGCAGCGGGACCAGAGCGTAGATATCCACGCCCCGCTCGTCACGTCCGGCCAGCACCACTTCATCCATCAAGCCCCAGCCGCTAAACCAGGGCGCCTCTCCGCGGAATATCCAGCCGGTCGGAGTCGTTTCCACCGTAACCGGCGACTGCGGACGGCGCAGATGGGCGAAAGCGACGCCGCACAGGCGCCGGCCGGCCAGGTGGTCCTCGTGCAGCAAACCAGCATTGCCGCGCAGCAGAAACCCCAGTCCGCCCTGATGCTGGGCTTGCACGAAATGGGTCGACCCACAGGCGGCGGCCAGACTCTCGTTGACCTCCCAGAGCACCTCGGGAGGCGCCGCCAGGCCCCCGCGTTCCTGGGGCATAGCCAGCCGATAGACGCCGGCTTCTCCCAGGGCGCGCAGGTGCTCTAACGGCAAACGGCCACTGCGGTCAGTTTCCACAGCGGCCGTTCGGAACCGGTCGAGCAAAGGCTGCAGCTCCTGCAGCACGCTCTCGACGCGCATACCTACACCATCAGAAGAGCGGGCGGGTTGGCCGGCGGATTCTCCGGGGGCTTGGGCTTGGCCGGATGCACTTCGGGTTTGTCGCGCGTGATCAGACCGTGGGCGGCGAAGTTGTTCGGACAGAAAATCGGCACCACCGCGGCCGGGTCGGGCGAGCCATCGGGCTGCGTCTTGGGAATTTGCTGGGACTCGGGCACCTGCTTGTTGACGCCGTCGATCAGATTGGACAGGCACGAATTGTTGACGGCGTCATACATCGAGCCCTGGTGATCCTTGACGGCTTCGGCCACGCGGTCGTTCAGCAAGGCAACCTGCTGATCGTGGTTGAGCAAAAGTTTGTAGACCTGCAGCGGATAGTGATCGTTGACGTTGGCCTTCTCCAGAGCGTCGGTCCAGGTGCCGAGCTGGTGGATGGTCGGATTCTTGGCGTTGGGGTCGTAGGCTTCGCCCTGGTGAAAGTGCTGCTCAACCGAGATAGCCAGGCCCGGGTCGGTTTGACCCTGGCTGTTGCGCACCGGAGAGTCGGCTTCGAATTCAAACTTCAGCAAGGCGTGACCGGGGACGTTCATCGGCTGATCGGTAAAGGGCTTGATGCACAAGAAAACGTCTTTGACTTTCTTGGGGTCGAAGATCGCGTCCGAGAAGACACCCTTTTCGATACACTCGCCGTTGGGCTGGTTCTCGATGTCCCAACGAACGCCGTCCAGGTGAGTCAGGCCGTCCTGCGTCGGACCCAGGTCGGTGGCCGCGTGCTGCAAGGCCGACCAGGGCTGTTGCGCCGGGGGCGCGGGCTGCGCCGGCGGTTGGGCGGGCGGGTTGGCCGGGGGCTGATTGGGGCGGTTGAAGGTTCTCTGTGTAATCATCATAACGAGGTCATCTTAACCGCCTCGCCTCGGCCAGTTGTTTACCGGGTTGTGTCCTTTAGGACAACCAGGCCTGTCGCAAGCGGACCGCCCCCTCCGAAGCCCCGGGCAACTCTTCCAGAAAGGCCTGAGAGGGCGGACGAGCCGGGACCTCCAGTTCGCGCTTCTCCAGCTGACCGGTAAAAGGATCACTCCCCTGCACCTCGAGCTTGAGTGCGGCGCGATCTGCTTCCAACAGGCGAGCCGGCTGGCCGACGTAGGCGCTCAGTCCTTCGGCGGCACCGCTGCCGCCGGCACTGACGCCGGCCAACTTGAGAACTCCCTTGTCGTCCTGGGCCAGCGTGACGCCGAAAGCGGGCAAGGCCAAACTGCCGGCGGCCGGAGCCAGTCCCGAACCCGGTCCGTAGTCGACCTGGCCCTGAGGATCACTGCTCAACAGGCCTCCGCTCAACGCCAGCTGACCGGCCGCAAAGCGGTCACCCCGTTCCGCCCACTGCATTCCGACCTGGCTCAGGATGCCGTCAAAATCAAAGGGCTTGTGATCGTGCAGATAGTCCTGAAAGAACCGACTCACGCGCTGGTTTCCTCCGGCGGTGGCCAGAGCCAGGCGCTCCACATCTTCGACGCTCCAGAAGTGGTCCTGGCCGCCGAACTCGCTCTTGAGGGAGCGAAAGACATCGAACATGCCGCGCTCTCCGCCGGTAGCCGCCTTGATCTCCAGGTCCAGCAGGGCGCACGTGACGGCCCCCTTGTTGTAGAAACCGCTGTTACCCAGGTGGGCGTCAAAACTATTCTCGCGCGCGTTGCTGGGGTCCTGAGCGTAGGCCGCTTCGTAACCCCGGAACTGATCCTGGAGCATTTTCACGTACTGGCCTTCGCTCATCTGGCCACTCTTGCGCTGGAGCTCCATGGCGGCCCATTCCACGCCGCCTTCGCTCAGCCACAGGCCATCGCTGCAATGCACGTGAGCAAGGTCGGCGGAATCGATGCCTTCGTGACGCACGAACTTGGCCATCAGCTTGTGCATCAACTCGTGAGCCATGATGTGACGCTCGTGAGCGCGTCCATCGCCGTCAAAGCGCCGCTCGATACCCGCCTGAGCAGCTTTGTGCAGCAGCAACTCGTGACCGTGGTAGTGCTCGTAGCCGCCCGCGTTGGGGCCCTGGGCATGCAAATAATGCTTGGTGACCACGTACTTGTCGTCTTGACCGGCCAGGGCTTCGGGTAGCTGACGCGCATCATCGCGGCGCTGGCGGGGAAACTCGCCAAATTCTTTGGTGAAGGTGGCGTAAAGCTGCTGAAGGTCTTCGAGACTCTCCTCGGGAGTGGCTCCGTTGACTTTGATTCCGCTCCAGGGGGGCGTGCCGTTCTGGTTGATCTGAAGCAAGGTCTTGCCCTGACGGGCGCTGACCTGTTGGAACTGACCGGCCAGCACGTTGCTGTCGGCGATATCGTCATAGTTGGAAGCGTAAAACAACTCGGGGTGACCGGGCACGCTCTCCAGGGTGGAACTGGTTTTCCAATCGGCGGAGGGAAAGTTCTTGAGCTCGATCAGGCTGGGCTCATGTTCGCGGCCTTCCACGAACATCAGAGCGGAAGGACCGTTGACGTAGCTGAGCTTGTCGGTCAGATAGCTGCGCACGTGCGAGAATTCATCGGCTTTGACCCGGTATCTGAGGGTCAGTGGACCCGGAGCCTCGGCCTGCAAACGCCAGTGCCCGGCCGCCGTCTTCTCCAACTCGACCGGCTGGCCGGCCGCGTCGCAAGCGCTGAAACTGTTCAGCCGCAATGGTTGATTCAAGCTGTTGGTGGGAGAACCGGGGGAAAGCTGGGGCATCACCACATCCAGCGGTTCACTCCCCCGCCGTTCGACCTGCATTTCCACGCCAATCTGGCGCGTCTTGGTGTCGCTCAAGTCCAGTCGATAACGAATCCCGGTCTTTATCTGATCCATAGGCGATCAGACTACTCGAAACTCGTGAAGAGAACCTTAAAACTCGGTGCTAGCTTCGTCTTGAAAAGGAGAGAAGGGGAACGAGGGACGGTGGATTCTGCGCATGTCGATTTTTAAGGTTAGGCCTGGCTCATGATCGACCCAACTCTAAAACCATCACAAGCAAGAACTCGGCCTTGCCGTGCAAGCCGTCTCCTGGTCCCCACTTCTCCCTGGTCACCCTTCCGGGACCAGCAAGCGCAGAACGCGTAGACTTCGTTCTGCGATTGTTTCCGTCGGAAAAGGAGAGAAGGGGAACGGGGGAAGGTGGAGAGATCGCAGCGACAGGCGCCTGCTTTTAGGTGCCTCGCCTCAGCTTTTGCGCATATTGATTTTTAAGGTTAGGCCTGGCTCATGATCGACCCAACTCTAAAACCATCACAAGCAAGAACTCGGCCTTGCCGTGCAAGCCGTCTCCTGATCCCCACTTCCCCCTGGTCACCTTTCCGGGACCAGCAAGCGCAGAACGGAAGGGTTAAGCGAAGACTCTCTCCCGCTTTCCCGGCTTCCCACCTTTCCTTTCGGGACCAGTCTTTCAGCTGGATGTTGATTTTTGAGGTTGGTTCCCGCTCAGGATCAATCCAGCTCTAAAAAACCATCACAAGCACGAACTCGGCCTTGCCGTGCGAGCCGTCTCCTGATCCCCACTTCTCCCTGGTCACCCTTCCGGGACCAGCAAGCGCAGAACGGAAGGGATGAGCGAAGGCTCTCTCCCGCTTTCCCGGCTTCCCACCTTCCCTTTCGGGACCAGTCTTTCAGCTCAGGGGGGAGAGTCGAAGAGGATGCGCAGCCAGTCGTCGGCCTGCATGCGCGGTTGCAGGCCGTGGTCGGGAGACTCAAGGATCAGCCACTGGATGAAGCTGGCCAGTAGATGGCGCAGTTCGTCGCTCATCGATTCGATTCGATGCAGTTTGACCTTGGGGCCATAGCCGTGGACCAGGGCCGAGCGAGCGGCGTAGGCCGAGCGGAACAGATGGTAACTGGGTTGGCGCGGCGCTTTGTGAATCCAGTGCGAGAGCGACGAGCCATTGAGAGAAAAGCGATGGCTCAACTCATTTTGCAGACCCTGGAGCAAGACCGCTTCAAAGCCGATCACCAGATCGACCAGTCGATCCTCATGACGCAGCCGCGAGCCGGCCAGAGCGTAGCGATGTAGCGCGGAGCGCAGAGCCGGATGGTCCTGGGCTTTCTGGGCCACAGAAAAACTGCGGCGCAGGTCCGCCAGTTCGCCGGGGTGGATCAGGGTAGGCGGAAAGATGGCCGGCCCGGAGGAGCGCGGCAGACGCGAAGCGGCGCAGCGCCCCAGGTTAGGGCGGGCGACTAGAAAGAAAGGCGTACCCAGCTCCGCCTGAGCTTCCGGCTTGAGCAGCAGCACCGCTTCCTGCACCCGCTCGGTCTCCCGAAGATAACTCCGCCATCGCTCCGGGCCCTTGAAGAGATGGTCGAACTCGCGCAGTCGCTCCTGGCGGGTCACGCGCACCTCGACCCGCTGCAAAGTGGCCACGTCCGAACTGATCAAGCCGTATTGCAGCGTATCCAGTGAGGGCATCCGGGCCGTCAGTTCTTCATCGTTCAGACTGTGCAGACCCACCCGATAGTTGGCTTCGGGCTCGCTCAAGTCCACGCTATCTCCCAGCAGTTCCACGCCCAGCAGCCGGCGGCACAGCACAAAAGTAGCTTCCGCTCGCTGACTGGCTTCCACCAGCTCCAGTAGATACTGGGAAAATTGAGAGCGCCGCAGCGTGGTGCCCTGGGTGGCGTGAGCCAGAGCCGAGTGTACCACCGCTTCCGCATGCGTCTCCGCGGAGCGGGACAGGCGTAGGGGGGAACTGGCAAACCATTCGCACAAAAGTGCGCTCAGATTGCGGAACGAAGCCAGGCCGTGCACGAACTCCCCCGACCAGCTGGCGAACTCGGCGTGCGGATCCACATGCAACGAACCGCTCCAGGCTTTCAGGGTCGCTCCCGGAGAAATCGAGAACTTGTCCTGACTGGGATGAGCCAGCATCTCCGCAATCAATTCCTCGGCGGCCTGGGCCAGGCGGGTCAAAGGCATTCCGCCCGATTCGGCGTCGAGCGGTCACGCCCCTTATTCGGGATCCGGGTACTTGTCACGGGTATGTGCATCCGTGGCAATCCTCTGCACAGAGGCCTAAGGTAGACTCAGAAGCTTGAAAGGAATTCAATCCTATGAATAGCAAGTGGATCCTCACTCTTTTCTGGTTGACCGTTCTCACCGGGCTGCTGGCCCAGGCTGGAAGCGGCGCCGCTCTGGTCGGTCTGTCTCGCCTGCTGGTGCTCGTGTTCGCCTCGCTGGCCGCTATCTCGCTGGCTCTACACGAAGGCCGCAAGACTCTGGCCTGATCTTTTTTTCCGCAGCCTAAAACTTTTCCGCCCCTCCCCCGCTCTTCCCCACCATAGACCAAACGATCGATCGGTTTGAGTTCAGGGGAAGAGAGGGAGACCCATTGTCGGCAGCATTATCAGCCACCTGGGTTCAATGAGGGGGGTCCAAGGGAGAGGCGCAGCCCCCCCTTGAACATCCGGTCATGACGCAGGTGAGCTCAGACCCAGACCGCTCCGCGTCCGACCAGCCGGAAATCAAACCGCTGGAAACCTGGATCCGTCAATTGCAATCCGGTCAGTCCGATGCCCTGGAGCCGCTGATCGAGCACACCCAAGGACGCGCCTGGCAAATCGCCTATGCCATCCTGCAAAATCGCCAGGAGGTCGAGGACGCGCTCCAAGACGCCTACCTGCTGGTCTACCAGAACATTGCCCAACTGCGCGAACCCAAAGCCTTCTGGGGGTGGTTCAAGCGCATCCTGGTAAATCGCTGCCTGCGCCTGCACAAACGTGCCGCCACCGCCGAGTTACCAGAAGAAGCCTCGGTCCCACCCGAGGCCAGCGAAGTTCGCCTCGACATTCACGACGCCTTCGCCAAACTCTCCCTCAGCGACCGCACCGTGCTCGGTCTGCGCGAGGTGCTCGATTACACCTACGAAGAAATCTCCCAGTTGCTGGAAGTGCCGCTCACTACCGTAAAGATGCGCCTCTACAATGCCCGCAACCGCTTCTGCAAGTTCTTTGCCCGGGACATCAAAGGAGACAACAAGCGATGAACTGCCAACTCAACGATAGCCAAATTCAAAGCTGGCTCGACGGCGACAGCGACGAAAGCCAGCATCTGAGCGAATGCCCCGAGTGCCAGCAGCGTCTGCTCGCCGTTCAGAAGTTGCGCAGTCGGATGGCTCCGCCTCCCAGCCCGCTGGGCCGTGACTTTGCCCGCCGCACCGCCCAACACGTGTTGCGCGTCAGCGATGTGGTCAAACCCCAGAAGCCTTCGAGCGGCGGTTGGCTGAGCAAGCTTCGAGACAACCCGCTGGTCCACGTGGTTCAGCGGGAGCGCGCCCGCCGCTTTCTGAAGCTGCCCTCGCTGGCCGTCATCTTATTGCTCTACATGCTGCCCGGCGGCTATTTCTTCCAGTCCGGGGAAGCCGACGCCATCTGGGCCTATTTCGGAATGGTCCGAATCGGCTTGACGCTGCTGTTACCGCTCTTCTTGCTCAGCCTGGAGTGGACCACCCTGTCCTCGCTGGTGCGCGGGCGCTGTCTGGAAGAGATGTTGCAAACCGGCCTGGAACCCAGGCTGGTCAGCGAGACTCTAGCTCTGAGCGGCTTGCGCAGCCTGGTTCCGGCTCTGCTGATGATCGGGGTGGCGCTGGTGCCGGTGCATCCCCAATCCCTGCTGCTCTGGCTGCCCTTGACCACACTGGCTTTCAGCGCCGCCGGCTACCTTTACCAGGCCCACCTGCTGGCCTTCGGCTGGCCTCGCTGGCTCAGCTTTCTGGGAGCGGGAGCGGTGGCCGGCAGCCTGGCCGCCCCGGCACCCTGGAACGCGGTCAGCGCCGCCGTGTTGGCCGGCCTGGGCTACGCGGCTCGACGCCACGCCATCAGTAGCCTGACCTTACAACAACAGGGTCGCACTCCGACTCCCCGCCGCCAGCGCGGCTCGGCCTGGCAACTCTGGCTGGCTCGCCGACTGCCCGACCTGGCTCTGCTGCAGCGGGAAATGCGCCGGCGCAAACTTTTTACTCTGTCGATTCTGGCCGGGAACGCCGGGGTCTGTCTGGCCTCCTACACGGTTTTCGGCGGCGGCTCTTTCGGCTGGCCGTTGTTGGCCGGCATGGCCGGGCTATTGGCTGCTTTCAGCCTGGTGCAACGCGAAAAGGACAGTGGATCCTATGAAGTCTTGCTCCACAGCGGGCTACGTCCGGCCGACTTCTGGGCCAGCGCCGTCTGGATCGCCGGACTGCAGGCTCTGCCGGCCTGCCTGTTCGGCGCTGGCTGCAGTGCCTATCGACTCTGGGACATTAGCCCCCTGAGCGCGGCGGCAGCCGCATTGGGGACCGCCATCTCCCTGTTCGTGAGCCTGCGGGCCGGAGCGGTGATCGGCGCCAGTATCGGGGCCAGCTCCCAGAACACCCGTCAAGCTTCCACGCGCTGCATTCAGGAAGCAGCTCTGCTCTGCGTGCTGTCGATTGTCGTCCTCGGCCTGGTTGCGCCCCTCGTGGGCGAAGGCAGTCCTCTGGCAGCCACCCTGGAAATGCTCGGATTGAGCCTGGCCGATGCGCTGGACGGAGTCGCCATTCTGCCAGTGATGTTGGCCCTGCATCTGCGAGCTCGCTCCCTGGCCGGGTCGGGATTCGGTTTCAACCCCTGGACCTATTCCCTGGCCCTGCTGGTCCCGCTCTGTCTGTGGCTGCAAATTGTGAATGTCCAGTTCTATCGCTACGTCGACCGCTCCGCCAATTCGTGCACCGGTCTGGCCATTGTGATCGGTCTGGTCTGGGCCTGGTGGGCTTCCCCGTTGGCTCGTTCCGGTGGCAAGCGCCGCTGGGCCCTGCTCAGTCTGAGCTACGCTCTGACCTTGCTGGTCGGTCTGCCGGTCACGGCCTGGTCGCTGGTACTGATCCACAACGACTCCTCGAGAGCCATTGCTACCAATCTGAACGATGTCGACTCCAGCTCGACTCTGGTGCTGGTAGCCCTGGTAGCCTGGCTGGTTTATCTGCTGGCTCAACGCTTCTCGTGGCGGACTCCCGGCCCCAGCGACCTGAGACGCCGTAGCCTCTGGGCAGGCGGGGCGGCCCTGGCCGTCACCACCGTTTTCGCCCTGGGCATGGCCCGGCTGGCCAACGCTCCCCGTCCCCACGAGGCGGAGTTTGACGCTTTCCTGGCCAAAAACACCTATCCTCGCGAAGCTCGGTCGGAGATGCAGCGACTCGTAACCTCCATCTCCGGAGAAGGCTCGCAGCTGAAAAACCCGGTCCGCGACGAGGCTAAATTCCAGGGCCTGCTGCGTAACCTGCTGGCCGACGCCGCCCACGGAACTTGTCGAGACCGACTGGACGCATTCTGGGTGCTTTCTCCGCGGGCCCTGGCTGCTCTGGATCAGCATCAAACGGCCAGAGCCCTCGAGTTACTGGAACAGATGGGCCTTCTGTGCCGACAGGTCGAAATGATACGGCCGGGGCTGCCCTGGAGGCTCTGTCGTCAAATCCGCGTGCGAGTGATGATGGCGGTGCGAACTCAGGTCTTGACCGGCTCTCAGTTAGACCGTCTCGATCAACTGCAAGCCAAGTTGCCGGACGGCCCCGCGCAAATCCGGGCCAGCCTGGACTTTGAAGCCGCCCGCCACTACGACGGACTCTTCTACGATCGCTACGCAAACTACGACCGCCAGAACGCGGTGACCAGATTCGTCAGTCAGCATCAGGCGAAGATCTTCCTCAACGGGTATCTGGACGGAAACAAAGAGATGATGTCCGGCATCCCCTACCCCTTTTCCAGCTATCAGGAAGAGGGCGTCAACACCGAACGGAAAATCCTCGCCTCGGCCAATCGGGCGGTCATCGACATCGAACGCTGGAAGCTCGAACACGGCAGGTACCCGTCGGTCTGGACCCGACAGCCGAAGGCGGCTCACCTGGCCTACCAACCAACCGAAGACGGTTACTACCTGAAAATCTGGGCCGCCCGAGCCGAGCGTTCCCCCCTCGTCTTGATGCTACAGGGCTCCCACTACAACCTCAACGGCTCCTACTACTGATCAAAGCAACGGCAATCGAAAAACCAACAAGGTTCCCTCGCCTGATTCTGGTACGGACAAAGCGAGGGAACCGCCGTGCAGCTCCACTCGCTCACGAATGCCCACCAGACCCAGGGAGCCTTCGCGAGGTCGTTGCAAACCAAGCCCGTCGTCCCGCACCTCGGTCACCACCCAGTCGTCCTCCCGGCGGATGTGCACCGATGCATTGCGCGCCTGAGAGTGGCGCACGATGTTGGTGAGCGCCTCCTGACAGGCCCGGTAGATGGTGGTATTCAGGTCCGGGGCCAGTCGCCGGTTCAGGCGAAACTCCAGGCGTACCTGCAGGCCGGCTCGACCGCAAATCTCCTGAAGCAGCCAGTCGATAGCCGCCTGCAGTCCCAGGTCGTCCAGGATTTGCGGCCGCAGGGCGGTGGCCACCCGGCGCACCGTGGCCAGCGCCGAGTTGACCAGCGTTTGTGCCTGCTCCAGATGGCTGACCAGTGCCACCTGTTCCTCGGGAAGGCGCTTCTCCATCCAGGACAGTTCGATGCGCACCCCGGTCAGAACCTGACCCAACTCATCGTGCAATTCGCGAGCCAGTCGTTGCCGCTCATCCTCTTGAACCTGCTGCAGTTGCGCGGATAATTTGCGCAACTGCTTCTGCGAGCGCGCCACCTCGGCCTGAGCCTGAACGAACTCGGTAATGTCTCGGGAGACGCCGACCAGGTAGCGTGGCGTTCCATCCTCGTCGCACAGGGGAATCTTCTGGGTGTGCAGAGAGCGCGTCCCGGAACGCGTCATCACCTGCTCCTGGGGGATGTCCAGCGGTTGACCGGAGTCCAACACCTGCCGGTCCTTCTCCTGAAAATAGACGGCTTCGTGCGACGGAAAGAGGTCAAAGTCGGTCTTGCCCAGCATCTCCAGACGCGGAAACCCGAGCACTTCCTCAGCGGCCCGATTCACCAGCACGAACCGCAGCTCGCTCGCTTCCTTGACGAAGATCATGTCCGGGATCCGCTCCAACAGCGCCGCCAGCAGGGAGTGCTGCTCGAGGCGATCGGAATCCCCACGCAGCTGCTGGCGAATGGCCGGCTCGAGCAACTCGGGGAAACGTGCCGCAAAGTCCAAACCCTCGTATCCTTCCGCCAACAAACGCAAGAGTCGCACGCCGAGATTCGAATCATTCCCCCTGGACACCCTGCTTGATTCGCTCAGCCGGTACTACCACCCCTGCGAATTTCATGGGCCGACTGCTACAATCGAACGATGAGGTTGGAGACCTGTTTGCTGGCGTCCGCCGTGCTCCATGCCGTTCTTTTCGTGCCAGGATGGGCGGGTTGGTTTGCACCTCTGCGGATCGAGCCGGTGCCACCCGTGCGAGCCGTGAAGATCCACCTGACCCCTCCGGCCGCTCGCCTGGCTCGCTCCCAAAGCACTTCCGTGACTCCCCCACTGCCCGGTCAAAGGCAAGCCCGAGCTGAAACAAAGCGACCGGTCTCCGCTCCCGTTGTGCCCGCTCGAGTCGGGACGGCGGCCCCCATGGTCCGTCCGAGTCTGCCCGACCCTTCCCCACCTAAACCACAAAAAGGCTACCCGCTCAGCCATCCGACTCGGGTGCGCCCGCAGGCCTCCACGCCCGCCAGCAGCGAGGGACCGGGAGAAATTCCCCTCGATCCGCCCGTGATGATCAAAGGCCCGATGCGCATCCCGGTGCCCGCCTTTCTGCGCAATCGGGACGGCCACTTTCTCATGAGCCTGCGCTGTCGCGTAGAAAAGGATGGTTCGACCCGAGTCGAGGTCATGGACAGCAGCGGAGCCCCGACTCTTGACGACGCTGTGCGCGAGAGCTTTTCCGGGCTGCCCTGGTACCGCGCGGAAGTGGCCGGTCAACCGATCGCTGTCACCGTGAGGCTGACCGTCGAGGCCAGTTGGGAAGCCGGCCAGGAAAGCATCGATTGGGGCGGGCGCATTCCACCGATGGAATGAAGCCCCTAGTGGCTTTCCTCAGGCACCGGTTCGGGATTGACGTCTTCTTCCGGGGAGGGAATCTCGGGAGTTCCGACCGCGGAAGGCGTTTCCACCAAGGGAACGCGCACATTGGGCAGGTGAGAGTCAGCTCGGGGCCCGCCGGTGATGGTCAGCGAGCCGGCTCCCAGGAACCACTCGTCGCCGATTTTTTCCACCAGATAGGATCCGGTGTAGGGAACCGCCAGAGTTCCCTCCAGCGCTTTCATGGCGACATCCACTTGAAAACGCCCGTCTCCCATGGGAATGACCTGACGAATCTCGGTGCTCAGACTGTTGGTCCGCGAGTAACCTTCCACGAAGTCTGCAAAACTGAGTTGCGCTTTCCAGGGCGCGGCCAGGTACGAATAGGCGGCCGCATAGTCTTTGCGCACCACCGCCTCATAGAAAGCCATCACCGTGACCTCGGCGGCATTGGGCTTGTTCAAATCGGCCGGCTTGGCAAAGACCAGAAACTTACTCTGCACCCAGACAATGGAAGAATCAGCCAGACGCACCTTATCCCAGTTGTCTTGCTGCTCCAGGTGATAGACTTCTTCCCAACGGGCCAGCTTCTTGAGGACCGGCTGGTTCAGGCCGGGCTCCGCATACACCGGCGTCTCTACTTCCGAGACCCAGGCTGAACGAGCCTGGCGCAGGTCGGGCTTTTCACCCGTCATGGTGGGAACGTCTGGAGTCGAGGCCGGCTCGGGTGTGCGGTTGATGGTCTTGATAGGCCGGTGGGGCCCGGCCGTGGACCAAATGCCCACCCCCAGACAACCCACAAAGAGCAACGCCGTCATGAGAATGGGGCGGGCCCGCGGATTGTCCTGAAACCATTCCTGCAGCTGGGACATCAGGCCGGCACCAGACTCAGTAGTTGGTCAAAGGACGACAGAACGGGTGCGGCCGGCGAAGCCTGACCAAATCCATAGGCGGCAAAGAGAAAGTCGCAACCGGCTTCCTGAGCAGCTTTCTCGTCGCCGGCGGTATCGCCGACGTAGAGGGCTTCCGTCCAGTTCTGGCGACCACAGAGCAGCTTCAGGTTCTCGCCCTTGCTCAGGCCGGTCTGGCCGTGGCACTCCCAGTCACAAAAAAGCGACCGCAAGCCGGTCCAATCCAAAAACACCTCAATATAGCCTTTCTGGCAGTTGCTCACGATCGCCAGCGGATGGCTTTGCGCCAACCGGGTCAGGCCCTCGGCCACACCGGCGTAGAGCACGGCGCCTTCACGCCGCAGGAATTCCTCCTCGCGAAGGTAGGCCAGGTCGGAAAACCGCTCCCAGCTATCGCTGGCCAGTTCCGAGAAGAGACGCTCGCGAATCTGTTCGTGGGTCAAACCCATGATGGAAGCGATATCGGCTGCCGTCAAAGGTCCAAACTGCAATCCGACTTGTCGAAGAGCGGCGTTCCAGGCCCGGGCCACCACTTCCGTGGAGTCCCACAGGGTCCCGTCCAAATCAAAAACCAGCGGCCGACCCGGCTGCACTAGCTCTGACCGAAACGGGAGCGGAGCTTGCGGTAATCTTCCTCGGAAAGATGCTCGCGAAGGTGGTCCATGCTTTCACCGGCCTTCTTGACGTCGCTGGCCTTGAAACCTCGAGTGGCATCCTTGGAGACCTGCTTGAAGAGACTTTTCATCTCGTCCGTGCCGATCTGTCCCTGGCTCTCAAAGTAGCGAATCGCTACTTCTCCCAGCCCATAGGTCCAACCATAGACGAAGGGGGCGCTCACCAGTTTACCGATGATGGGGATCAGGTTGCTTACAAACAGAGTGGTGATCTGTCCAAACACGGACGCACCGCAAGCGGCCGCGATATGAGCCAGGGTTTTCTCTGGCGGATCCTTCACTCCATAGGCTTTGCCGATAGAAATCACCATGGCCGTCTGGATCGGCATCAGCAGAACCAGATCGGAGAACGGAATCGGGAAAAGCACGATACCCGCGGCCCACAAGGAGAAGCTTCGCGCGATATCGCGAGCCTTGTCTCGAGGGGAGCCGGCGCCGGCGCTGGGCGCATCGAACGACAGGGGCGGCAGAGGCCGACTGGCGTCCGCGCGCATGGAAGGCTCGTAGGTAGGAACCGAATAGTTGGATGCGGGCGGCGTGTAGCTGCCCGAAGGGGTCGAGGGATAATCATAAGATTCCCAGTGCTGCGGGGGAGCGTAGCCGCCGGTGCCTGGCTGCTGCTCCTGAGAATCGAAATTACTCCATCCCTGACTCTGGGCTGGCGATGTGGGGTTGGAGGGCGGCGCGGCGGGAAACGAGCCGCCGCAGCCACTGCAAAACTTGGCGCTATCTTTGGCCTGGTGACCGCAATTGGGACAGAACTTGGGCATTCTTAACCCGCTTTCTAGAACTACAATCAGAAACTTCCGGTTGGGCGCGGATGGCTCCTGCTGGCCTCTAAAGGCCGCCCAGCAACCCCTGCATCCAATCCAGAACCGGACCAGCCCACAGCGACAGGGCGAAAACTCCCGCCACGGCCGTCGCGATGACGGCCCAGAAGGTGGGTGGCAACTGTTTCTGGGGCTCGGGAGCAGGACCCAGGCTGTAGGCCTGGACTACGAAGCGCAGATAGTAAGCAGCCGAGAGCAACGAGCCGACCAGCGCGGCCGCCACCAGGTATTTGGGCAGCGGTCCACCGGGAGCGGCCATCAGGCTGCTGAAGAGGTGGTATTTGGCCACAAAGCCGGCCGTGGGCGGAAGGCCCGTCAGACTGAACAAGCAGGCCGCCAGAGCCGCCGCCAAATAAGGTTGACGCATGCTGAGACCGGCCATCGAGGACAGTTCCGTCGACTCGCCCGTTTCTTCCAGAGCCGCCACCACGGCGAAAGCCCCGAAGTTCATGCAGAGGTAGACGAGCAGGTAGAAAAACAGGCTGACGCGTGCCCCCGGGGTGCCCACGAATATGGCGCTCAGCAGATAGCCGGCCTGCGCGATGCCGGAGTAAGCCAGCAAACGCTTCAGGTTGGTCTGCGAGAGGGCCATCAAGTTGCCGAAGATCATCGAGAGAATCGACAGCGACCAGAGAATCACCCACCACTGAATGCGGGCAGTGTCGGCCGCGGCACCGGCCAGGCCGAGCGTCATCGGGAAGAATCGTAGAAGAGCGATGAGAGCAGCCGTCTTGGTGGCCACCGACATGAAGGCGGCCACCGGGGTGGGAGCGCCCTGATACACGTCGGGAGTCCAGAGATGGAACGGCACGGCCGAGACCTTGAAGGCCAGACCGGCTGCCAGCAGAGCACTGCCGACCATCAGCAGCACGCCGCCCTGGTCGACGCGAGCGCCGATCTCGTGCAGCCAGGTGCTGCCGGTGGCACCATAAATCAGCGCCATGCCGTAGAGAATGACGGCCGAGGCCAGGGAGCTCAGGATGAAATACTTGAGTCCGGATTCCTGACAGGCCGGCTTTTCCGGCTGGAAGATGCACAACAGATAGAGCGCCAACGAAAACAGTTCCAGGGCCAGGAAGCTCACCAGCAGCGAGTTGCTGCCCATCAGCATGACCATACCCAGAGCCGAACCAGTCAAGAGCGCGTAGAACTCGCCCAGATGGCCGGTTTCCTCAATCGCCTTGGGAACCAACAGAGTCACCGCGGCCAGGCTCAGGAAGATGATCAACGAGCCGAGGCGCGTGACTCCATCGTAGATCCACATCTTGTGGACTACGGCTTCGCTTGCCTGTTCCGGGCAACAAGCCAGATAGAGCACTCCCACCAGGCTGACCAGCAGCGTCCAAAATCCACCGGTGGTCCGGCTCTTGGGTGCGCGCAAAATTTCCAACAGGAAGTGAAAGACGAACAGACCGCCCAGCATGAGCAAGGGGACCATGCCCTGCCAGGCCAGCGCGGGCTTCAAAATCGGCATCGGGTTCATAGCAGGGCCCTCGTCCACTGAAGAATGGTCAGGTCGGGGAAGAATCCGACGGCAAAGCAGAGCAGAACCAACGGGAGCAAGGACACCCACTCGTTCTCGTTGAGGTCTGTGTGCAACGGACCGTCCTGAACGGGTCCGTTGAAAGTGCCCTGGTAGAAGCGCAAGCCATACCAGGCCGCCAGCACCACGCCGGAAGAGGCCAGCAGAGCCAGCAGCGGGCTGACCTGGAAGATACCGGTCAGCATCGAAAGTTCAGCCGGGAAGGAGCACAGACCTGGACATCCCAGCGAGCCCATCGCCAGCACCAGAGCCAGGGCGGCCAGTTGCGGAGTGGAGCGGGACAAACCACCGAGATGTTTCACCTCGGACGAAAGGCCGCGGTTCTCCAGCGAAGCCACCACCAGGAAGAGGCCGCCGGTGCAGACACCGTGAGCGAACATCTGCAGGATGGCGCCACTCTGACCGGCAGCCGTGGAACTCACCACCGCCAACGTCAGCAGACCCAGATGGGAAAGACTGGAGTAGGCCAGGATGCTGCGCAGGCAGCCGGCGCCCAAAGCGCTGACGCCGCCGTGCAGCACGCTCACCAGGGCCAGACCGGCCAACACCGAGGCGTAGTGACTGGTGGCGTCGGGAAAGATTCCCAACAGCACTCGCAGCAGTCCGAAGGCTCCCGCCTTGGACATCGCGCCGGCCACCACCGCCACCACCGGCGCGGGGGCCGAACGGTAGAGGTCCAGCTGCCAGCCGTGCAGAGGGAAGACCGGCAGCTTGACCAGGAAGGCCAGAGCGAACAGCCAGAACAAAGACAGTTGCAGTTCTTCGGGCAGATGGGCCAGTTGCGAGAAGCCCAGGCCGGCACCGGCGGTCTGGAAGCCCAGCGCCAGAATACCCAGCAGCATCGGCAAGCTGCCCATCAAGGTGTAGAGAAAGAATTTCAGCGAGGCAGCCCGGCCGCGGTCGCCTCCCCAGCGAGAGACGAGCAACAGCGTGGGCAGCAGCATCAGCTCGAAGAAGACGTAGAAGAGACCGAGATTGTCGGCCAGGAACAGACCTTGCAGACCGGCCAACAGCATGAGCAGGTGACCGCAGTATTCGCTGCGGCGCTCCAAACCGGGTCGGGTCAGACCGAGGGCGCAAAAGGTGAGCAGCGGAGTCAACACCAGCATGGTCAGGCCGGCCGGGTTCAAGGCCAGATCAAAGTTGATGCCCAGCTGGGGCAACCAGGGGCGAGAAAAGACTTGCTGACCGCCGTCGACCATGGCCCACAATCCCTGGAACAAGGAGAGCAGGGCGACCAACCGAGCCGTGGCCACCGCATTGCGGTCGCGCGTCTGATAACAGAAAAGAGCTCCCAACAAGGGCAGCAGAATGAGGCCGGGCAAAGAAATCACTGGCCACCACCTCCAACCGCTAGACTAAAGAGAGCGTAAACAAAGACCGCCAGCAGAGTGCTGGAGGCCAGCACGGCCACCGCATACAACCGCAGGCTGCCTCCCTGTAACTGACAGAGCAGAGCTGACGTGCCCAGCATGCTGCGCTGGATCAAATTGGGTGCCTGTTGCGAAATCACCGGGTCCACCTTGATGGCGACCATATCGGCGAAGCGCCGGAAGGAAGCCGCGATGCTGAGGCTCAGCGAATCGATGGCCTCCGGTCCCCGCAGCAAAGGCTCGGCACTGTCAGGCACCAGAGCCGGGCGGCCGGTCTTATGAGACGAGTAGGCCGTAGCCAGACCCACTAACCCCACCAGGATGGCGGTGATTTGCAGAGCTCCGAAAGTCTCATGCACTTCGGGAACAGGCGCTTGCGTGGCCAATCCCTGAACTTCGGTGACCAGTTCGTGTCCGCCCAGGCCGGCGACCACGGTGGCCAGGCTCAAGACGGCCAGCGGCCAGGTCATAGAAGAACCGGGGAGATGAAGCTTGCCGTCGTGTTGGGCCGGGGCCCAGAAAGTGAGCACGTAAGCTCGGCCGGTGTAGTAGGCGGTCAGCAGAGCCGTCACAATTCCCACACCCCAGAGGATCTGATTCTCCAGACCACCCTCTTTGTAGGTCCCCAGAAGAATCGCCTCCTTCGACCAGAAGCCCACCAGCGGCGGGATACCGGCCAGCGCCAGAGCGCCAATCAGGAACGCGAGATGGACGCCGGGCATCTTCTTGCCCAGGCCACCCATTTTGCGAATGTCCTGCTCTCCGTGCAAGGCGTGAATCACCACGCCCGCGGTCAGGAACAGCAAGGCCTTGAAGAAAGCGTGACTGACCAGATGGAAGATGGCGGCTCCGTAGACCCCCATGCCGGCCGCCATGAACATGTAGCCCAACTGCGACATCGTGGAATAGGCCAGAATTCGCTTCAGGTCGTTCTGCACGACGGCGCACAGGGCCGCCACCAGGGCGGTGATCGCTCCCAGACGCGCCATGATGACCATCAGGTCGGCCGCGCCGGGGTGCATATAAAGCGGGGCGCAGCGCACCATCAAATAGACGCCGGCCGTCACCATGGTGGCGGCGTGGATGAGGGCCGAGACCGGAGTCGGGCCTTCCATCGCGTCCGGCAGCCAGGTGTGCAGCGGCAATTGGGCCGACTTGGCGTAGGCCGCAATCATCAAACAGATACCCGCCAGCAGCAGCATATCGCCGCTCAGGGTGTCCAGGACATCCTTGCTCAGAAAGTCGCCGAAGGCGACGCTTCCCGTGCGAGTGCCGATAATGAAGATGGCAAACATCATGGCCACGTCGCCGACCACGTTGATGAGAAAAGCTTTGCGGGCGGCCGATACAGCCGAGGGCTTGTTGCGATAGAACCCGATCAGGGAGTAGGAGGCGAAGCCGACGCCTCCCCAACCGACCAGCAACAGGGCCAGATTGTTGGCCATCACCAGCACCACCATCGTGGCCACGAACAGGTTGAGACAGGCGAAAAAGCGCCCGTAGTCTTCCTCGTCACTCATGTAGCCCATCGAGAAGCAGTGGATGAGAAAGGCGACACCGGTCACGGTGCACAACATCGTGGTGCTCAGGGGATCGGCCAGGGCGGCCAGATCCACGCCGGACACACCGGGAATCTGCAACCAGGTGCCGATTCGAGAGGTGAACTCTCCGTGCTCGTGCACTCGCAGCCAGGTGAGCGCGGCCGCCGAGAACGAGCCCAACATAGCCAGACTGGCCACCATACCGGTGGCAGCCTTGCCGAGGGTGCGGAAATGAGTGGCGCACAGCAGCGAGCCGAGCAGCGGAAACAGTAATATCAGCCAGATGACGACCATGGCTTAACCCTTTAACTCCGAAAGCTCGTCGGCGTCGACTTGCTTGCGGGTGCGGAAGATAGCGATGATGATGGCCAGCCCGACAACCGCTTCCGCGGCCGCGATGGTCATCACCAGAAAGACGAAAATCGAGCCGTCGGCGGCCGAACCCAGGTCGTTGTTGGCAACCAGTTCGACGCCACCCGGCAGGGTCTCGGGAATTCGCGAGTAGTAGCGGGAAAAAGTCGCCAGGGCCAGGTTGGCCGAGTTCAGCATCAGTTCGATGCACATGAACATGATCAGCGGATTGCGGCGGATAGCCACGCCGATGGAGCCGATGGCAAACAGGGCGGCGCTCAAGAAAAGCGTGATCATTCCGTCAGTCACGGGACGGTCCCCCTCGATCCAGGTCGCGCAGACGGCGATGTCCCAGCAGGACCACGCCGATCAGGGCGACCAACAAGACGAAGGCTGTGCCTTCGAAAGGAAAGACATATTTGCCGAACAGGTTGGTGGCGAAGTCCTTCAGGCTGCCCTGGTCGGGAGGCGCCAGGTCGGTGAGCACCGCCCGCGAGTTGACCACAATCAGGCAGCCGCCCAGCAGGGCGGCCACGCCGACGCCGGTCAACTTATAGGAATCATTCCATTTGCCCAACATCTCGTCTTCCGGGGCCAGCACCGTAACGGCGAAGAGAAACACAACCATGATGGCGCCGGCATAAACCAGCAACTGAGCGGCTCCCAGGAAGTGCAGAGACATCAACAAGTAAAGCACGGCCACGCAGAGTAGATTGCAGGTAAGGAAAAGCGCGGAATGGACGGCCTGGCGACTGAAGGCCACGCCGAAGGCGCTGATCAGAGCCAGCACCGCCATCACGCACTTCGCGATCATGACCATCAGTGGCCCGCTCCCGGTTTGCGGGACGGCCGGTTGCCCTGGCCCACGGCGGCCGAAGAGGTCTCCGAGCCATCGAACTCTCCCGCGTTGGGAGTCGGCGGCTTGGGATCCCAGGCCTGAGTGGAGCCGAGCGTGGCGGTCCCCTTCGGCTCAAGCAATTCTTCCTTGTGGATCAGCAGCGACTGGCGCGTGTAGCCGGCGATGGCCGTGTTGTTCTCGAGCGTGATGGCATTGGTGGGGCAGGCCAGTTCGCAGTGGCCGCAATAGATGCAGCGCAGCAAATCGACGTCGAAAACCTTGGCGTGACGTTCGCCCGCCGAGACCTGATTGTCGGCGGTGTTCTCGGCGGGTTCGATGTAAATCGCGCCAGCCGGGCAAGTTCCCTGACAGAGTAGACAGCCGACACAGCGTTCGCGGCCGTCCTCATAACGATGTAATACGTGTCGGCCGCGGGTGCGGGCGGGAAACTTGCGCTTGTTCTCGGGGTAGGTGATCGTCACCGGTTTCTGCAGCATGTTGCGAAAAGTGATGCTCAGGCCTTTGCCGAGCGCGATCAAATCTTTGATTACTTCATCCACGGTTTGCGCAGTTCTCCTTTCTCTTTTTCACTCCGGCCAGCTCGTGAAATTTTTCACATAGCCTGAGGTAATCTATGGCAGATGGTTCTGGTTGTAAAGGGCTTTAGTGGTGGTGAGCGTCCTGATGCTGAGGCTTACGATTCAGCATCGAAAGGGCAATCAGCGTCACCATCATCGAGGCGATAGCCAGGGTAAATTGGTAAGACTTCCAGCGCAGGGCCACGCCCAAAGCCGTCACGCCCAGGTTGATGAGACCCAGCGGCAGCAAGAACTGCCAGCCAATGCGCATCAACTGGTCGAAGCGGAAGCGCGGGAAGGTGGCGCGCAGCCAGATAAAGACGAACATGAAGAAGTAGACTTTGAGCAAGAACCAGTGCGGGCCGTAGGCCAGCAAGCGGTTGAACACGCTGCCCGAGGGGTCGACCGGCAAGCCGCCGGGGCCGCCCAGAAAGACGGTGGTGGCCACCGAACTGACGGTGAACATATTGACGTATTCCGCCATAAAGAACATGGCGAACTTCATGCCGCTGTACTCGGTGTGGTAACCGGCGCCCAGCTCTTGTTCGGCTTCGGGCAGGTCGAAGGGCGCGCGGTTGACCTCGGCCACGGCCGCCGTCCAGTAAAGGAAAAAGGCCACCGGCTGGGCCAGAATCAACCAGCCGCCGTCTCCGTGAAGGTAGGAGCCGTCGATCTGCTGATTGATGACGTCGCGGAACGAAAGGCTGCCCACCATCATCAGCGGACTGACCAGGGCGGTGCCCAGCGCCAGTTCGTAGGAAATGACCTGAGCACTGGAACGGATCGCTCCCAGCAACGCGTATTTGTTGTTGCTGGCCCAGCCGCCCAAGATAATGCCGTAGACGCCCAGCGAGCTGATACCCAAAAGGTACAAAACGCCGATGCTGGGGTCGGACACCCAGGGCTCGATGGTGTAGCCGTAGACGGTGAGCGGGTCTTTGTCGATGGGAATGACGGCATAGGCCGACAGAGCCACCACCAGCGAAATCATCGGTGCCAGCACGAAGAGAAAAGTCTTGGCTTCTTTCGGCTGCAGCTGCTCCTTGAAAAGGAGCTTGATGCCGTCGGCGGCCGGCTGTAGCAGACCCCACGGGCCCACCTTGTTGGGGCCCACGCGCCACTGCATACGCGCCACGATGCGGCGCTCGCCCCAGGTCATGTAGGCAAAGCCGGTGAGCAGCGCTACGCTAAAAATGACCGCCTTGATGACGACGGCCACGAAAAATCCTAGAGCCTCCATGCTCATGCTTCGGTCACCTCTTGCACGGGCTGCTCGGCCTCGGTCTGCTTGATCTGCACGGCCGGCAGAGGCAGCTCACGAGCGCCGCCACCGATGGCGTGATAACGATTGGCCGGGCTGGGTCCCGGAGCCTGAGGCCCGGTGCCGGCCACGATGCGTCCGCCCAAGACGGGAGGCGAATCCTGGATCACGGGTAGCACCAGACTCAGCCGACTGGCCATTTGGCGGGGATCCAGCTGACCCACCACCGCGGGGGGCTGATCTCCAGCCAGTAGACGCGAGACCCGCTCCACTCGCGAGCCGGTGTCGACGGCCGGTTGCCAGGGAGCGGCATCGGCGCGCTTGACCGGGATACCCGAAAGGTCCGCGCGCGGAGTGCCGATTTTGCCCTGCTGGGGATACGACCAGTGCACGGCCGCGTCGGTCTGGAAGTCGTTGTAGGAGGCCGCCGTATAAAGCGGGTTCAACCGACCGATCTGCGAGAAAATCTTGCTGGTCGTATCGGTGTCCCATTTCTGGCCCAGCGCTTCGGCCAGCTTGTGGAGAATCTGCCAGTCCGGCAAACTCTCGTGCTGGGGCGGCAGGGCTTGGCGGCACAACTGCACGGTGCCGTCCAGATTGGTCATCGTCATGGCCTGCTCCACGAAAGAGCTTGCCGGCAAGACCACGTCGGCCTGTTCGGCGGCGGCGCTGCGGAACAGATCCACCACCACCAGGAAATCCGGCTTCTTCTCGAGCCTGTCTTCAGCGATTAACAGCATCGCCTGCAGCGGGTTGCTCGAGCCGGTCATGGAGGCGTAATCGGCGCCTTCGCCGGTGGCAAACGAGCCCCAGGCGGCGCTGTAAGCCTCCTTGGCCTCGGCCAACTTCTGCCAGCCCGGAGCAAAAACGGGCAGTACGCCCATCTCTCGCAGACCGACCGAATTAGCGCCGGCCACCAGCATCAGCAAGCCGTGCGGGGCCTCCACGCCCAGCTTTTCAGCCAGCGCTTCCAGACCTTCGACCGGGTGGTCTTCGGAAAAGACGAACACCACGCGATTGGACTTTTTCAAGACTTTCGCGGCCTTGGTCAGGTCGCTGCTGGTGGAACCACCGGGCTCCCAGGGTCGGGGGCGCGGATGGGTGATGGCGGCTTTTTCTTCTTCGGGCAGTCCGTCGAAGGCCTCGCTCAGCTCCGCCAGCGAACCAACGTGATAATCTGCGTAGCCGGAAAGGCCATTCTCACCGACACAAATCAACTCGGCGTGACGACGCAGGCCTTTTTTGATGCGCAGGTCGATGCCCGGATTGGTCTTGGTGGGATCGCAGCCGACCACCACGATGGCCGTGGCCGTGTCCAATCCCTCGATCTTGGCCGTCAATTTGAGCGGCGAACCTTCCCGGAAGGCCAGACCGCGGCGATGATCCAGGTTGGGGCTGCCCAACAGGCCGCGCATCAAGCGGGTCAACAGCCAGCCGCCCTCGTTGGAGAGCTTGGGACCGGCCACGGCGCCAACCTTGTCGGCACCGAACTTCTTCAGCCCCTCGGCGGCGGCCTGAAGGGCCTCGCTCCAACTGGCTTCGACCAGCTGTCCGTTCTTGCGAACCAGCGGTTTCTTCAGGCGGTCCGGACTGGAGATAAACTTGTAGCCGTAGCGACCCTTGTCGCACAGCCAGCCATCGTCGATGGCATCGTTGCAGCGCGAACGGTAACGGGCCACCTCGTAGTAGCGCACGTCCACCGTCAGGTTACAGCCGGTCGCGCAGCCGTTGCATACGCTGGCATAGTTCTGCAGTTCCCAGGGACGCGACTTGAAGCGATAAGAACGGCTGGTCAAAGCTCCGACCGGACAAATCTCCACGGTATTGCCGGAAAACTGCGAGTCGAAGCTGCGACCGGGGAAGGGTCCGATCTCGGCCTTGGTGCCGCGCTCGATGATCGTCAGGCCTTCTTCCATAGCCACTTCATCGCAGAAACGCACGCAGCGCATGCACATGATGCAGCGCTCGCGGTCCAGAATCACTTCGTTCCCGACCTGCTTGGATTTTTCGAAATGGCGCTTGGTTTCTTCGAAGCGCGACTTACCGTGGCCATAGCGCAGGGTGAAGTCCTGCAAATCACACTCACCGCCGCGGTCACACACCGGACAGTCGAGCGGATGGTTGATGAGCAAAAGCTCGATAACGCCTTCGCGGGCTCGGGTGGCGGCGGCGTTGCGGGTGTGCACCACCATGCCTTCCATCACTTCGGTGGCGCAGGCCGGCATGATCGGGCGGCGTTGATTCTCCACGTCCACCACGCACACGCGGCAAGCACCAACGGGAGCCAGCTTGGGGTGATAGCAGTAGACGGGAATCTCGATGTTCAGCTTGCGAGCCGCTTCGACAATCAGGGTGCCTTTGGGCACGGAGACGGACTGGCCGTCTATGGTCAAGGTAACTTCAGACATTACACACTCGCCGCTTTCTTGGCGCCGTGGCCCACTTTGCAGCATTTCTCTTTGATATGATGTTCATACTCGTCCCGGAAATACTTCATGCTGCTGGCCACCGGCACCGTGGCCGAATCACCCAGCGGACAGAAAGTCTTGCCCAGCATGCTTTCACAAACTTCGTCGAGCAGTTTGAGGTCTTCCATCTTGCCGTGACCATGCTCGATGCGATGCAGTATCTGTACCAGCCACTGAGTTCCCTCTCGGCAGGGAGAACATTTACCGCACGATTCCTCGTGGAAGAACTCGACCAGGTTCAACGCCGCGCCCACGGCGCAGGTGTCTTCATCCATCACCACGATGGCGCCCGAGCCAGCCATCGACTTGGCGGCCGCGATGGCTTCGAAGTCCAGCGTGACCGATCCATGCTCTTCCATGGTCAGCCAGGGAGCCGAAGCTCCGCCAGGGATGATGGCCTTGCACTTCTTGCCGTTGCGCATGCCGCCGCCGAACTCTTCGATCAAGCGCTTGAAGTCGACCTGACCCAGTTCGATCTCGAAGTTCGAAGGGTTGTTGACGTGACCGGAGAGCGAGACCATACGGGTCCCCTTGCTCTTCTCGGTGCCTAGCTTGGCGTATTCTTCCACGCCCATCCGGAAGATGGGGGGCAGTGTGGCCAGCGTCTCCACGTTGTTGATCACCGTCGGACAGGCATAGAGACCGGAAACGGCCGGAAAGGGAGGCTTGAGACGGGGAAAGCCGCGCTCGCCCTCCAGGCTCGAGAGCAAAGCGCTCTCCTCGCCGCAGATATAGGCGCCGGCCCCGCGATGCAGCACCACATCCAACTCAAAGTCGGTGCCGCCGATGTTCTTGCCGAAATACCCGGCTTCATAAGCTTCCTGGATGGCTTTCTTCAGCGAAAGATAGCCCTCGTACATCTCACCGCGGATGTAGATGAACGCTTTCTGAATGCCTACCGCATAACAGGCGATACCGATGCCTTCCAGCAACTGGTGCGGAATGTGCTCGACGATTTCGCGGTCTTTGCACGTGCCCGGTTCGGACTCGTCGCAGTTGACGCACAGGTACTTGGGCTTGCCCAGATTGTTGGGCACGAAGCTCCACTTCATTCCGGTGGGGAAACCGGCGCCGCCGCGACCGCGCAGACCCGACGCCTTGGTCAGGTCGATGACCTCGGACGGCTGCTTGTTTTTCAGCAGATCCATCCAGGCCTTGTAGCCGCCTTTGTCCTTATAACCCTTGAGGCCGCCGATGCCTTCGACATCCCGCCAACCAAAAAGAATGCGCTTTTCCTGTGGATGTGGCATCGACTTAAGACTCCTTGGAGGGCTGCCAGGACTTGTTGGCCGGCGGATAGTGCTCGTCGCCTTTGCGCAGGCGGGTCAGCAGTTCGTTGATCCGCTCTTCGCTGCAGTTTTCGTAAAAGCGATCGTTGACTTGCAAACAGGGGGCACCGGTGCAGGCCGCCAGACACTCAGAGCCCACGATGGAGAACTCGCCGTCGGCGGTGGTCTCTCCGATCTTGATCTCGAGCTTATCCTCCAGCTGCTTGATGACTCGTTCCGAACCGCACAGATAGCAAGAAATCGACTTGCACACCTTGAGCACGTAACGTCCCACCGGCTTGCGGTGATACATGTAGTAGAACGACACCAGGGTGGTCACGTCCTGAGGAGGCATGCCGAAGATCTCGGCCACCTGGGCCTGAGCCGGCTCGGGAACCCAGCCCAGCTCTTCCTGGATCAAGTGGAGCGCCATCAAGATAGCCGACTGCGGCTTGGGGTAAGACGCCATCAACTCCTTGACTTCTTGTTGCAGCTTGGGGCTGAGTAACTCTTGGGTCGGCATTCTACTCCTAACGGTCCACGTCGCCCAGCACGAAGTCGGTGCTGGCGAGAATGACCACCACGTCGGCCAGCAGATGTCCCTTGAGGATCACCGGCATCACCTGAACGTGAGGGAAACTGGGGGTGCGCGCATGCATGCGATAGGGACGATTGGAACCGTCCGAAGTAATGTGGAAGGCGAGTTCGCCGCGAGGCGACTCCACCCGCTGAAAAACCTCGCCGGGCGTGGGCGCGTAGCCCTCGGTGAAGAGCTTGAAGTGGTGAATCAGCGACTCCATCGAGCGAGTGATTTCCCACTTCGGCGGTGGCACCACCTTGCGATCGTCGCTGCGATAAACGCCGGTCGGACTGATCTTCTTGAGGGCCTGGCGCACGATCTTGACCGACTCGTCCAACTCGGCCATGCGGACGATGTAACGGGCGTAGCTGTCGCCCTCGGGCCGGGTGCACACCTTGAAATCGTAGTCGGCGTAGGCGGCGTAGGGAAAATCGCGGCGGATGTCCCAGTCCACGCCCGAAGCGCGCGCCACCGGACCGGTGCAAAGGTAGTCCAGCGCCTGCTCGGCACTGAGGACCCCTACATTCTTGGTGCGGTCCAACCAGATCGAGTTGCCGGTGAGCAGCCCGTGATACATCTGGATGTGGGGCTCGAAATAGTCCAAGAACTCTTTGACTTTGTCCAGGAAACCTTCGGTGAGGTCAGCCATCAGGCCACCGGGCATGATGAACGAAGTCATCATGCGCACGCCCGAAATATTCTCAAAGAGGTCCAGGACGCGCTCGCGGTCCTGAAAGCAGTAGAGGAACATCGACATGGCGCCGGCATCCAGACCCGACGTGCCCAACCAGACCATGTGACTGGAGATACGCTGCAGTTCGGCCAACATCACGCGAATGTGAGAGACACGCTCGGGAATGTCGACTCCCAGCAGCTTCTCGACCGCCAGCGAGTAGCCCAGATTATTGGACAACGGCGCCAGATAATCCATACGGTCGGTGACGGTCAGGGCCTGATTGTAGGTCTTGACCTCGGCCGTCTTCTCGATGCCGGTATGCAGAAAGCCGATATCGGGCACACAGTCGACCACACGCTCGCCGTCCAGGGTCAGCACCAGGCGCAGCACGCCGTGGGTGGAGGGGTGCTGCGGCCCCATGTTCATGACGGTGTAGCCGTTTTGGTCCAGCTCTTCCTGGGTGAATCGGGAGACGATGTCACCCGTAATCAAGGTTTGACTCATGGTGACTCCTTACCGGTAAGCCGACTGTGGCGGCCCGGTCACGGGATAATCTTTGCGCAGGGGATGACCCTGATAATCCATTGGCAAGAGCAGGCGGCGCAAGTCGGTGTTCCCTTCGAAGCGAACCCCGAAAAGGTCCCACATCTCGCGCTCATACCACTGGGCGCCCGGCCACACCGACTCGATCGAATCGACCGGCTGCTCGTCGGCCACCAGCGTCTTCAGGCGAATCCAACTGTGATGCTGCATGGACATGCAGATGATGGCCAGGTCGAAGCGCGGATTGCGGTCGGGGTAGTCGACCACGTTCAGGTCTTCCAACACGCGGAAAGCGGTCTCCGCCTTGAGGAACTGGGCAGCCGCCCTCCACACCGAAGAGTCCACCCAGTAGGTGATTTCTTCGCGATCCTCGCGCAGGCCGAGGAACTTCTCTTCAAACTTCTCGGATAGCTTCTGAGCCAACTCTCGAGCGGGCTGCAAATCAAGCGGGGGCATAAGGGTCCCTTCGAGCCTGGGGCAGATTTTCGATACGCACCAGGGGGTTGTCGGCGGCCACCACCTGCGGGTCTTGTCCCGGTGGAATGCCCTTGAGGATCTTGGCCTGAAGCATTTCGAAGCCGGCGATCAGAGCCTCGGGCGTGGGCGGGCAACCGGCCACATAAACGTCCACCGGCACAATCTTGTCGACTCCCTGGACGACGGCATAGTTATTAAAAACACCGCCGCAAGAAGCGCAGGCGCCCATCGAGATGACCCATTTGGGGTCGGGCATCTGATCATAAATCTGACGCAAGACCGGAGCCATCTTGATCGACACGCGACCGGCCACAATCATCAAGTCGGACTGGCGCGGGGAGGCGCGAAACACTTCCGAGCCATAGCGGGCCAGGTCGAAACGCGAGCCGGAAGTGGCCATCATCTCGATGGCGCAACAGGCCAGACCGAAGAGCGCCGGCCAGATCGAGTGCGTCCTGGCCATGTTGGCCAGATTCGCCAGGTTACCCAACACCACGCCACCGTTGGCCAGCGAGAGAGTCTGATTCGGGAAAAGGCCGTCGTGAGCGAAGACCTGCGGTTTGTTCACGCTATCCACTCGAAGGCTCCCTTCTTCCATTCATAGATGAAGCCCAACAAGATGAGGGCCAAGAAGCTCCCCACCGTTGCCAGGACGTAGAAACCATCCCCCACCGCGGCCGCTCCCTTGAGCACGGAAACCGCCGGATAAAGGGCGATGGCTTCCACGTCAAAGATCAAAAACAGCATGGCCACTTGTAGAAACTTGACCGGAAAGCGCTTGGGCAGCGGCACGATGTCCTCGATGCCGCACTCATAGGGGGCGAGCTTGCGCTGATTGGGCGAGCGCGGACCAAAGAAGTAGCTGATGCCCGTAATGACGCAGGCAATCGTGCCTGCCGCCACCAGCATCGCCAGCAGATGAGTATATTGTATAAGTTCGCTACCTTGCACGGGGTCCGATCCAGTTTCCTTAAACTTTGTGAATTATAGCACAATCTCCCAATTAGTGTATTTCCAACCCCATTCCTGCTCAACGGCAGGATGCTGAAAGATAGATCGAACAGCGCCCCCATGCTCAGAACCATCCTATTGCTCGTTCTCCTGGCGTCCATCGGCTGGGCCCTTCCCCCTGACCTGGAAGCCTGCGCCAGGGCGCGCGTCCTCTATCTGGGAGAGGAACATGACAGTGCGGCCGACCACCAGCGTCAACTGGAAATCCTGGAGTACGTATCCCGGGGTCGCTCCCCCATCGTAGTGGCCGAGATGTTCCAAAACCCGAGCCGGCAGGTACTCCTCGACTACCTGGCCGGCGACCTGGATGACGAAGAGTTGAAGGCCCGCAGCGAGTGGGAAAAGCGCTGGGGCCATGCCTGGGAGCTCTACCTGCCGCTCTGGCAGTTGTGCCAGAGGCGACACATCCCCATCCTACCTCTGCGCAACTCCACTGAAAGCGGCAAGAACCTGAGCAAATTGGGTGCCGCCGCCTTTACGGCCGAAGAAAGCCGCGGACTGGCCAGTCCACCCTATGAGTTCGGCCCTCACCCGGAAAGTCTCCGCCCGATCTTCGAGGCCCACGCCGGACCGGTCAGCGACGAGGCCTTCCAGCGCTTTCTCAAAGTCCAGACTCTCTGGGAAGAGTATATGGCCGCCCAGATCCGTCGCGCCCTGCAAGAAACGGACGGACAGGTGATCGTGCTGGTCGGCCAGGGCCATTTGACCCACGGATTCACCTTACCGGTCCGGGTCCAACGCGAATGGCCTCATCCCCTGAACCAACGGGTCGTCACCCCTTAGGGGCCCAGGTTATAGTATTGGGCTGGGGCCACCCGGTACCAGGTTTCGACCGGCACCTGACCGACGAGTTCGGCTCGCCCCTGAGCATCGATCCAGTAGAAATCCAGCTTCCCCTTCACCGGCCGCGGCGGGCTGTTCCAGGGAATCTCCAAAGTCATGGACTGCCCCGGTTTGAGCACGCCTCGCACCGGAAGCACCGGCTGCACATCCGCGAATCGAGCCATCAACTGCACGCCGCGCACTCCGCTCAAGTCCACCGATCGACTGCCCTCATTGACCAGCGTGAAACGCAAACCGCCGATGGAACTGCAGCCGAGCTTACGCGCACCGTCCAGGTCGGCCACTCGCAGACCCCTCCAGGCGGCTCCCCGACTCAGCCGAGGCAGCGACATGGCCAGTCCTCCCGAAATCAACAGACGGCTGGCCGGCGACTCCCAGGGCAGACGAAGCTTGTTTGCCCCCGGCTCGAGCACCAGGTAGGGCAACTGGTCCGGCTCCACCGCCACCACCGGACCGGCCGCATCCACCTCGAAAGCGGCCGCTCCTCCCGCCTGCCCGTCGGAACGCAGGCGCACGGAGCGAGCCGTCGCTTCCCCTTCCTGTACACCCCGGTTTCGGTAAACACACAGCGAGCCGGCGCGGAAGGCCGGCTGCTCTCTAGGCTCGCTGCCGCGCACCACAATCCAATCCACGCCGCAACCGCCCCAGCGGCCGCCCTGCCGGATCCAGTTCAGGCCCCAGTTCGGCTGCTGCTCATTCCACCCGCACCAGTTGAGATTGCGGCAGAGAAACTGATAGATCCGGTGGGTCTGAGCCGACTCAAACGGCTCGCCCGGCGTATACACGACCGCGCTGGCGCGCGCCTGTCCCGACAACCAGGAGAGAGCTTCCGCGTCTTCAGGTCGCAAGCCCAGGCGGCCGGCATCGTGACGCACCATCCAGGCCAGGTCGGGGGCGAGCAGGCGCAGCGGAAACGAGTGCGTCTCGCGCTGAAAGGGCACGACCAGACGACGGTTGAGCTCCAGTTCCCCATTCAGAAAGAGCCCATAAGCCAGGACCAGCGTGCTGCCCAGCTTCACCGGCAGGGAAAGCGAGCGCCAGGTCTTGCCCTGGGTCAGACCCAGAGCCACTCGGAACACCAGACCGGCCAGGGCCAGGGAGCCCAGTCCCGGCAGATTCAACCAGCCCATGCGCCCGGTCCAGATCAAGACGCCCAAGCCACCGACAAAGCCTGCCGCCCGACCGCGCACGATCAGCCAGCAGGCCAGCAGCATCAACAAATCGCCGCACTCATGAGCCAGCGGCGAAACCAGCAAGCGCATCCAATCCGGAATCAGAAAAAAGTAGCTGAGCACCGCCAGGGCCGAGGCCAGCCGACCCGACCTCATGGGAAAGAGCCGGCTCAACACCGCCAGGGAGAGCAGGCCCAACACCCCGGCCGCGTAGGTGGAGGAAACAAAGCGGTCAGGATGCTGCAACAACTGCTGGGTATGCAAAAACGGCAGGCCCACCATTCTGCTGCTCCAGACCAGCAAGGCCAGCAAAAGCCAGAAGCCGGTCACGGAAGCACCTCAACATCCTGCCCGCGCAAGCGCAGCAAGTTTCCGAAATTAGCGCTCAGAAACAAGTCCACTCGGTAGTGCCCCGGCCGGTCGGGCACCAGCGCCCACAGCTCCACCTGGCGACCCGACACCCTGGCTTCCTGCATTTGCGAGTGCGGGATAGCCGATACACGCCCTTCCCCTCGACCCGCCTCGACCGGCTTCAACTCCTCTTGCCCGGCGCCGCCTCGGGTAAAGGAAAGATAGGCCAGGCTCTCGAGGCCGTCCAACTGCGGCCCGTTGAGCTCAAAGCGAACCCTGGCCCAGGTGGCAGCCCGCAAACTTCGGTCAAACTCGACTTTCTCCACCTGCAGATCGGCCATCTGCTCGCTCAGGTCCAGATTCAGGTGAGCCAGCGGGCCCAGCGGGTGGAAACCGGCCTGGTCCCAGGCGTAGCCCAGCAGATCGTATTGCCCGCGCCGGTAAGGTGCCGCCCACCAGCCTCCGCGGCTGCCGGCCGGATAAACAATTGCGTCCTCGAAGTCCGGCGCCTGGCCGGCCGCTTGCGGAACCAGCACCAGACGGCGCCCATCCGGATGAGACCAGGAAAGTTGAAGCATCTGCCCCTCTCGCAGATGTTCGGGCAAACCGGTCAGCACCGGCGTCTTTCCGACCGGTTCCGCCAACACCGTTTGGGGCCAGTTCTCCGGCAACGGCTGCAATCGTCCGATCTGACGACCGGCCAGGGATTCCCAGGAGAGATCGGCGTGGGGCACCGCCTCGCTGCGCCGCAGGAAGATCCAGTCGGGTCGATCCAAGTCCAGATACTGCGGGTCACCGCTGCGCAGATAGCAACGCACGGCCGGACGCTTACGGTAAGGGGGGATGCCCACCATGTCGTCGGCCAGGGGCAGACGCAGGCCGGCCGGCTTGAGGCCGCTGAGACATCCGACGGTGCTGTCAAAAAGCGCTTGAGGGGAGCTCTCCTGGGGAGTGTCGATCAGCACCGACTGACCGAACTGGCTTCGCTGAGTCAGCCACTGCACGGCTTTCCAGTCGTCCCGGGTAAAATCCAGAAACACCTGATGGACCAGCCAGTTTTCGGTGCCGAGAACGACCAGCGGACGGCCCTCGGAAACGGCCAGACCCAGCAAGCGTCCCAGATTCTCGGCATTGGAGCGGGCGTTAGCGGTGCATAACCAGCCCAACACGGCCACCGCCAGCAAGCGCGCCGGCGAACGATTGGTTTCAAGCCACAGGCCGACTTCGGCCCCCAGGGCACCGGCGAACCCCAATCCGGCGGCGAACTCCCAGCGCAGATATTCAGCCTCGAAGATCGGGCCAAAATCGACCAGCAGGGGCACAAAGAAGGCGGTATATCCCAACGTCACCAGCCACAAGCTGGCCAACCGCCCCCGCCGCAGCGCCAGCCACAGGATCAGCGGAGAGAGATAAAACGGCCAGGACTGCTGGCTCAGGACCGCCCGGCTCCACAACGGCATGTAGCCTTCACTGGGATTGGACATCTGATAAGACTCGTAGAGCCAGTTACCGCTCGGCAGAGTCTTGATGTGCAAGTGGGTCAGGGTGCCACAGCGCAGACAAAACAGGTTCTTTTTGGGAAAGTGCAGTTCTACGTGCTGGCTCTGGGTCGAACTAGATGCATCCTTGAACACTTCCTTCTCGGCACGGCCGGTGGCTCGACGGGCCAGGTCGGTGAGCGGCCCTCCCTGAGTGCAGGCCAGACTCATCGCCACCGCCACCACCGCGAGCGCGGCTCCGACCACGCGAGCCGGCCGTTGCGAGCCCAGCAACCCCCGCCCTATGGTCACCATGGAGGCGACACAGCAGAGTGCGAAGTGGGTTTCATAGACAATGGCCAGTCCGCCCAGGACCACTCCCAAAGTGACTACCCAGGCCCAGGCGCCATCGTCGCGCAGTCGACTCCAGCAACCGATCAGCAGATACAGCACCAGCAGCAAGTAAAGCTGCGCCACTGGATTGTTGTTTTGCAGCGTGTCCCACAAACCGGCCCGCGAGGCCACCTGAACCCCGATTCCCAGAAAGAGTGTGGCCCCGATGCCGCTGGCCCGCGACCCGGTGGCTCGACGCACGGCGAAGTAGGTCACCAGGATTTGCAGAGGCTGTAGCAAGGCCGTCACCCAGAACTGGGTGGTATAGGTGCTCAAGCCCGTCAGCCGGGTCCAAATCACGATCAGCAGGTCTCGACCGTAATGGCCGTTCAACGGAAGAGTGGGAAAGAAGGGGTTGTGCGGAGGAAAGTCTCCGCGCCGCAAGAGACCCTGGATGGGCGCGTGAATCCAGTAATCGTCATCCATCTCCTGGGACTGCAGCAAGACCGCATACAGAAAAGAGGCCAGCGCCAAAAGCAGCACCACCGGCGGCACTCTACCGGCGTCTTCCGGCCCACGGTCGCGACGCACCACGATGAGCACGGTCAGAGCCACAAAAAAGCCGGCCATGGCCTGAGGCCAGATGTTCCAGCCCGCCATGCGCAGCGCCGCGTTGCTCGGCAAGATCAGCAGGGCCTGACCGAGAGCCAACCCGATGGGCACGGCTTCCGCCCAGCGGGACAGGCCCAGCGCCCTATGGGCGAAGGCAATTCCCAGCAGCAACAGCACGGCGAGCAGCACCAGCGCCGATTCGAAACCTCGCTAGCTTACCCTCTCAAACCTCGCCAGAGGCGCGATAGCAAGCCGGCCTTGGGCAACGTATCGGTCAGCTTCTTGCGCACCGAGTGGTCGAGGATCTCCCACTCCATCTCCCAGACTCGCAGCATCTGGTCACTGCCCAGGATGTAAAGTTCACAGGCGTCCGAGGAAAGCGCCAGTCCGGTCAACTTGCCCCACGGGCCTTCGAGCGTCTGGCACAGCAGTCGTTTCTCCAAATCCCAAACCTGGACCCAGCCATTCTCCAGACCCAGAGCCAGACACAATCCGTCCGGACTGATGCTCAGGTGGGTGACTCGGGCGCCGATTTCCAGCAACTGCCCCAGATGCCGCCCCTCGTTCAACTCCCAGAGATGCAGACGACCATCCGGACTGGCCGTCACTCCATAGCGTCCTTCGCCATAGGTGCAGGCGGCCGTGGCCAGCAGAGTCGCCTCGTTGTGATCGGAGGAAGAGAAGCTGCGAACCAGTTTGCCGTTCTTGCAATCCACCGTCTGCAGTCGGCCGGGCGTGACCGGACCTCCCAGCCAGGCGTGGTCACCGATACCCAGCATCCAGGTCAACCCGGTGGCCGGGGCTTGAAAAACCTCTTCGGCCAGCGAGAAGTCCAGCCCGCAAAGCACATACTGATTGGTCAAGGCCAGAACGTGTTCATAGGACGGGGCCCAGTGCAGATCCACCACCCCACCGCGACTGGCTCCCACTCGCCGTAAACATTCACCACTAGCCAGGTCCCAGCTGCGCACGCCCCGGTCCAGAGAACCAGAAGCGGCCTGCTTGCCCTTGTGATGCAGCGCCAGACCGCGGATGCTTTCGCTATGACCCGGAAAGCCACGAACGCAGTTGCCCATCTGGCTGTCCCACAGGCGCATGATCTTATCATTGGCCGTCAGCAAGCGGTTGCCGGGCAACTGCAAGATCACGCACGGGCCGGTCCCGCCCGCTTTGTCCAGAAGGCGGACTTCCCAGCAAGATAGCAGACCGCCGCGCGTCAGATGCTGGCCCAACTGGCGCGTCAAAGCGCGAGCCTGCGGGTCGCGTCGATAGCCGGGCACTTCCCGGGCTCCCTGCAAGAACTCCCGGGCTTTGACAAACTCTCCTCGCACGCAGGCTTCCTCCGCCTGGCGCAGCAAGGCCAGAAACTGTTCGCGACTTTCCTCCAGATCCTGACCGCCGCGCGTATAAGTCAGCATGAGCTCTCCGGGCAGTACTCTCCAGGCCTCGTCAAATTCGTAAAGGCGGAAACTCCCGTGAACCGTCACCGCCGCGAAGAACCGACCGTCTTCGGAAAAACAGCACTCGCTGATGGGTCCATCCTCCACCACCAGAGTACGACGCAGACAACCGCTCTCGACTTCGCGAATCTCGAGCAGATGCCGGTCCTCCAGGTGGCGCCAGGTCAACATAAAATCGCCGTCCGGCGAGACTCGTGACTGACCGGCCAGACGGCGGGCTCGCTGGCCGGTGCGTGAATCAAAAATCGAGGTCTGCCACTCGTGCTCGGCGGTCTGGCTCTGCACCAGAGCAAAGCGACCCTGGCGAGCAAAATTGACCGCTTGAACGGCCGCGCCTTCGACCATCTCCACGAAGAATTCTCCGGTCTTCAAGCCCCAACTACGGGCCGTGCCGTCATTACTGCCCGTCAGCACCAGCCCGGTTTCGGAACTATAGTCCACACAGGTCACGAAGTCGCGATGACCTTGCAGAACCTGCAAACACAGGGCCTTGTCCACATCCCAGACGCGGGCGGTGCGGTCGCAGGCCCCGGTCAACAGCCGGTTGGGCCCGCAGAACATGGCGCTCAGCACCTGCTTCTGATGCCCCCTCAGAAGCCGGGCCGAGGCCCCGTCCTGCAGCGACTGAATGCGCAACTCCACCAGTCCGACCACGCAAGACATGCCATCCGGAGTCAGACAGAAGTAGCGCTCGCCATTCTCCAGCGCGCTGTCGAAAGTGCCGCTTTCCAGCGACCAACAAACCGCCGGCAGCGTTTCCACCGCCAGCACCTTGTCGGCCGGCAGCGAGATGACGACCTTGCGCAGTCCCAGGTCGTGGCGCACGCTCCAGGAGCGCCGGCCCGAATCGGGCGGCAGCCATTCCATATGTTCCGGACCCAGCCACAACCATCCCCCGCCGGCCCTCTGCACGTTGGTCAATCGATGCTGACGCTTCAAGTGCAGCAGCGGGGCCCGCTTGGGAAACAAGCACCTCCCTTGCAGTCGGCGCGTCCTGGCCAGGGCCATCTCGAGGTGCGAGCGGGCCGCTTCATCCAGAGGGTTGATGTGGAGAGACTGTTGATACGCCGTGGCCGCCTCGGAGAAATGCTCCAGAGCCATACGGGCATCCCCGAGATGACGCCACACCGAACTGTCGCCCGACGCCTCCATCTCACTCAACGAGGCATCGAGATTCTGTTCGGCCAACTCCGCTTCTCCGCCTAACAGATGGGCCAGACCGCAGTGGACGGCTCCGCGCGGATAAGTGACCTTGACCTGACGCAGCATGGCCGTCAAGTCGCCCGGTGCGTGTCGACCCTGACGCCACAGCAGCCAGCCGCGATTGTAGACCACTTCCGGGTGCAAAGAGTCCAGCCGCAAGGCCTGTTGCCAGGTCTTCTCCGCCTGGTTTTTACGCCCCAAAGAATAGAGACTGACGGCCTTGTTGTTGAGCACGTCCACCACCGCTTCCACCGGCTTGGGGACGGGCCGAGGATATGGTTTGCCGGTCACCCGGGCATAGATCTCGGCCAGTTCTTCCCTGAGCACCGAAGCCGAGGGATGCCTGCTCTGCGGCTCTTTGGAGAGCAACTTCAGAATCGTGGCTTCCAACTCCGGTGGGATGGAAGGCTGCAGCAGGCTGGGTGGTGGAGGCTCCTCGCTGAGGACCTGACTGAGCAACTGGCCCAGCCCCAGCGGACCGGGACCGGCTTCGAAGGGAAGTTGCCCCACCGCCATTTCGTAGAGCACCACGCCCATGGCGTAGAGGTCGGCCGGCGCTCCCACGTCTTCCTGCATCCACTGTTCGGGAGCGCAGTAGTTGGGCGTTCCCAGAACCGTGCCGGTGCTGGTCAAACCGCCGTCCAGTTCGGTGACGTTGACGTGTTTGCCGGCCGAACGCGGGCGCTCCTCGGCCCCCTGCAATTTGACCAGACCAAAGTCGGTTACGTAGAGCCGACCCTCTTCGTCGAGCAGCAGATTGGCGGGCTTCACGTCGCGATGCACGATGCCCGAGACGTGAGCGTGATGCAGACCGTCGCAGGCTTGAATGGCCAGGTCGATGACTCGCGGCCAGTTGGCCACCCCGTAGCGACGCTGCTCGATGGCCTCCTTCAGGCTACCGCCCGCGACATAATCTAGAAATAGAAGCGGAATGCCTTCGTGCTCGCGGATGAACCAGCAGCGCACGATGTTGGGATGAACGCCCAGATCGATCCATGTCTGAGCTTCGAGCAGCCAGCGCTCTTTGTCGGTCTCTTCGGTCAACAGATCCGGCCGCGGAGACTTGACCGCCAGGCTCAGGTTCCAGTCACGATGACGGGCCAGGTAGACCGAGCCCATTCCGCCGCGGCCAATGCGCTCCTGAATCTCCAGATTGCTGCCCAGGCTCAGGCCCGTCAGATCGCCGACGGAGCGCTGCGAAACCACCGAGGAGGCGGAAAGAGTTGAGCCTGTTTCGTGATGATCGCTCAACGGTTCCCCCTCAACATTCGATGCAATGTTGAGGGAGTCAAGTGCGAATTCCTGCCGCTATTTGTACCGCTCATGGGGTCAAATCTTCTTAAGCAATTTGAGCCAGCGGCGCTGGGAGGCCGGCATTTGCTGATGCATATGAAACTCCGGCTCATCCTGACGGTCCGGAAAGAAACGGCGCAGAATCTTGGTAATCAGCAAACGATCGTGCCAGCAGAAGGCTTCAAAAACGGGCGCCGGGCAGCGACTGCGAAAGACGGCGCTGGCCAGGTCGACCAGATAGAGTTGTCCATCCTCACCCCAGAGCACATTGGCATCCCGGCCGAACCAGCCATCGGCGTCATGTCCCAGGTCTGCGTGGGCGATCCCTAGAGCGTGCAGACCCGTCAGCAACTGACGAGCCTGCTCGATGATCTCGAAAGGCAGGCGATGCGTCTCTCGAGCAATCGTGTTCAGAGAGCGGCCGGCCACCGCTTCTACCAGCAGACTATCCGCGTTGGGGCGAGCCAGCAGGCGGGGCACGCCGCGCAACGAATCGGCCGCCGCATGGGCGGCCGACTCGTTGTGAATGGAAAGCCGCCCGATGGTCTGCCGGTAAAGCCAGTTGGCCCGAGAGAAGTCCTTGAGCAGGGCGACGCTTCCGTCCGGACAACGCAATAAGCGCACGCGGGCGCGGTCCTGTCCCCCCACCTGCAGCACCGCCTGCGTGTTCTCTTCGACGTAACGACGCCATTCCGCGCCTGGCATAAGCCAGGCCGGCGCCCGCAGACTGACTTCCACTTGTTCAGACTTTTCTAGGCCAGCACGCCGTGCGGATTGCTCCATTCCTTGAGAGCGTCAAAGACCTGGAGGCTATTTTTGCAGGCGGACCACTGCAGTACGGGCAGCAAGTCCTCCACATAGTCCTGCGTGCGCATACCCACCAACACGCTGGAGACGCCGGGAACACCGTCCACCACCCAGGTGCCCAACTGGGAGAGAGACGCGCCCGCGCCCGCGCCCGGAACCTGCGGCATCAATTCCGCCACCGACTCGGACACGCGCTGGCTTTTGCGAATCGCGATTTCTTCCAGGTCATTGCTGACATCGCGGAAGGTGCCCATGTATTTCTCGCGCCAGCGAATCCACGGCTCGGTGATGGCACCGGTCATGGCCTGATCCAGGGCCTGCACCTGGTCGAGCAGAGCCGGGCGAATCTGACGGCTCTCCAGCTGGGTCCAGTGGTCCAAATTCTGCAGATGCATATCCAGACCGCGCATGTTTTCGGCAAAGCGGAACAACTGGTCGGAACCCGGCCCTTGCACGAAGGGTCCGAAGGTCTCGCGGTACTCGTTCTCGGCCTCGGCCATGGCCTTGAGGCTCTTGTCCAGGTTGGGCTCTTCTTCTTCGGATTCAAAGTCGGCCAGCCGCACCAGCGTTTGCTGCACAAAGCAGTTGAGCGGGCGATTGACCAGCAGAGCCAGCCCGGCCTTTTCGACTTCGGCCGAGAAGCCCTCGGCTGCCTCGGGCTCGAGCAGATTGAGTGGAGTTTGCACCACCGCGAAGTGATGCCCCTCGCCGCCGACCTTCTTGGCCAGTTCCAACATCCGAGCGAACGAGGTCGCCGTGAACTCGTCTGCCGGAGCAGCGAAAGTGTTGGAGGAAACACCGTAAAAACCGATGCGGCCTTCCTTGACCAACTCTTCCAGGAAGGCGAAAGCCTGCTCCAGGCGACGGTCGAACTCTGCGCGAGCCGCAGTCAGGTCCGTCCCCCCTTTCTGCTTGGCATCCAACAAGAAATACTCGGGGTTGTGCAGCAACAGCACGTCGACTTTGGCCAGCGACAAGCGCATGGTGCAACGTTCCAGCTGGTCCGCCAAAAACTCGGGGTGCATGCAGTGCCAGAGGCCTTCCTGGTATTGCACCAGGTCCTGATAGGGCTGACCTAGTTGCTCGCGTGCCCGCGCCACATCCAGGTTGCTGCCCTGCACATAGCCAGCCTTGCTCACCACCACCAGCTCCTCGCGGCGCTTGGGATGCAGGCGCAGAACGCCACCGATCAGTCTTTCACTGCCGCCTTCGGTGTAGTTGGTGGACGTATCGATCAAATTGATTCCGCCCTCGAGGGCCGCTTCCAGCGCCAACCGGTGCTCCAGACTCTCGTCGTCGACCCGGTAGCCGCCAAAGCCCAGACGACTCACCATCAGCCCGGTCTTGCCCAAAGGCTTGTAGGCCTTCGGCGTAGCCGCCGCCAGACGGGCCGTCGCTTCGGCGGTGGCCCCGCCGGGGATGCGCGGGTGCAGCTCGAAGCGAACGTGCTCTTTCAAGGCGCCAATCGCCTTGACCACATCCTCGGCCTGCGTCACCGGGGCCGCGCAGCTACCAGACTGACAGAAATGGCCGGAGGCTTCGCCCTCAGCAGTCTTACCTTCGGTCAGTTTGAGCTCGGAGTGAGTTTCGCCGGGGCGCACCCAGGCGACGGCGCGATTTGGCACAAACAGGCGGCCGAAGGCGTCCATGACGGGAGCGCGATCCACGCCGGCGGGCACCGTCCAGCACACTTCCAACGGTCCCGCCAGGCAGTAGTCGAGCACCAGCAGATGACGACAGAAGCCGGCCGGGAACGCACGCAATTCCTTGCCCAGGGACAACAGAGCCCCCAGGGCCTGCTCGCGCAAGTCGGCCCGTTCCAGATGATAGGCCAGGCGGGCCAGTACCAGAGCGGCTACCGCCTGGGCGGACGGCACCGCTCCGTCGCTGGAGTTGCGATGGCGCACCAGCAATGCTTCGTGGTCGTCACTGGTGTCGTAGAAACCGCCATCGGGATGAGCGAAGTGCTTCTGCATCGTTTCGACCAGCTGCTGGGCCCAGGCGAAATGGGCAAAATCACCGCCGGCCTCATACAGACTGAGCAACCCTTCGGCCAGGAAGGCGTAATCTTCCAGATAACCGTTGAACTGAGCCTTGCCGGCTCTCCAGCTGCGCAGCAGGCGTCCCTCACCCTGGGTCAGGTTGGCCTTGAGGAAGTCGGCCGCTTTGCGAGCTGCTTCCAGATAACGGCTATCTCCAAAGACCCGGTAGCCCTCGGACAGGGCGTGGATGGCCAGGCCATTCCAGCCGGTCACGATCTTGTCGTCCCGATGGGGGGCGACCCGCTGAGTGCGAACTTCCAGCATCTTCAGACGGGACGCTTCGAGCTCTTTTTCATAGTCTTCGGCGTCCAGACCCAACTGAGCGGCCACCTGGGTCAGCGGGCGGCTGACATGCAGCACGTTCTTGCCTTCCCAATTGCCCTGACTGTTGACCCCATAGAAAGCGCAGAAGTTACGGCCCGGGCCCTCTCCCAGGGCAGCCAGCACTTCCTCGACGGTCCAGCAATAGAACTTGCCTTCTTCGCCTTCGGACTCGGCGTCGTGCGAAGAGTAGAAGCCGCCCTCGGGTGCTCCCAGGTCGCGAAGCAAATAATCCAACGTCTGACGAGCCACCTTCTTGTAGAGGGGGCTCTGGGTCGCCTGATAACCCTCTAGATAGAGAGTGGCCATCTGGGCGTTGTCATAAAGCATCTTCTCGAAGTGCGGGATCACCCAGCGCTCGTCCACGGCGTAGCGGGCGAAGCCGCCGCCCAGATGATCAAAAATACCGCCCTGGGCCATCGCGTCCAGCGTGCGGACCGCCATTTCCGCTACCCGTGGGTCGCCGCTGCGAGCGTGATAGCGGAAGAGCAACTGCAGATTGGACGGAGCGGGGAACTTGGGAGCCTTGCCAAAGCCGCCGTTCTGGGCATCAAATCGTTGGGCCAGGTCCGAGATGGCCTGGTCGAGCAGCTCCGGCTCCAGACCCAGCACCTTGCCATCGCCCTTGAACTGGCGCTTTAGGCGCGAAGTAATACGCTCGGCCTGTTCCACCAGCTCGGACTTGTTGTTTTTCCAGACTTCGCTGAGCTGAGAGACCAGGGTCAAGAATCCGGGACGGCCCGGTCCGTCCTCGGCCGGGAAGAAAGTGCCGGCGAAAAACGGCTTCAGCTCGGGAGTCAGGAAGACGTTCATGGGCCATCCGCCCTGACCCGTAATGCTGAGCGTGGCCGCCATGTAAATCTCGTCCAGGTCGGGACGCTCTTCGCGATCGACCTTGATGCACACGAAGTTCTCGTTGAGGACCTTGGCGATAGCCGGGCTTTGGAAGCTCTCGCGCTCCATCACGTGGCACCAGTGACAGGCCGAGTAGCCGACGCTCAGAAAAATCGGCTTGCCTTCTTTGCGGGCCTTCTCCAGAGCTTCCTTGCCCCAAGGATACCAGTCCACCGGATTGTGGGCGTGCTGCAGCAGGTAGGGACTCGTTTCCTGTGCCAGCCGATT
>JAFKGI010000029.1 GCA_017307785.1 Vulcanimicrobiota bacterium
CACGATCCGGTAGTGATTCTCAAGGATCTAGAAGGAAAGCGTTCCCTGCCCATCCTGATCGGGCCCTTTGAGGCGACCGCCATCGCGCTGGCACTGGAAGGGACGCAGGTCCCCCGCCCTCTCTCTCATGATTTGATGAAATCGGTGATCGAAGCTCTCAAAGCCAAGGTGGATCGCATCATCATCCACGACATTCAGGAAAATACTTTCTACGCGAAAGTGGTGCTCGAGTCCAGCCTGGGCAACTTGGAAATCGACGCGCGTCCTAGCGATAGTATCGCCCTGGCGCTGAGAACCAATAGCCCGATTTACGTGTCGGAGCGGATCATTCTGGAAGAGACCGTGGAAGACAAGACCGAGGATTCGACCAAGGAGTTGGGCGACTTCAAGAAATTCATCGAGGGCCTGCGGCCCAGCGATTTTCTCAAAGAAGACAAATAGTGTCCTTTACCCGGCGTCAGGCTAAGGTATAATCATGGGAGATGTTCGACTCTAAAGCTCTCGGCGCATCCTCTCAATCTTTTCTGCCGGACACCAAGGTGCCCGCGCGAAATCGCCGGGACCTATCGCAGACTGCCATCGGGCCTCAGAGGCAACATGAGCAGAACCTGAGCCTGCTCCGCCAGTTGCGGGGCCGTTGGACCACTTTGCTCGAGTCCGAGCAAACGGCCAGGCTGAAACAAGAGTCCGCGACCTACCTCAGTCGGCTTGCTCCTCACGAGCATATTCAGGGACGTGAGTTGAGGCTGCTGCAGCAAATGACTGCCGGCAGTGCGCGTCCTACTCTCTCGGATGAGGGTTTGCCGATGGAGGCGGATCCGAAGAAAGCACTCAAAGATCTCGATAAGAAGATCCGCTCCTTGAGTTCGCGTGCCACGGACGGTGGGGACCCGGCCCACCCTGCCAAGGTCACTCGAGCAGAGGTTCAGGTTTTTGGCGCCCAACAACCCATGAAGACCGGTACCTTCCAGGGCGTCCAGAGTGAACTGCGGGCGCAGCGAGATTTTGAGGCCCAGGCGGAAACGCTGGCGCAGCGTCCGGAGCCCAAAACCCAGACCGCCGGGCCACGCTTGCAGGGCAGCCTCAGCGAGGTGGTGCAGAATCGCACGACGCTACCTTTTGAGCCGAAAGATTCGGATGGTAAGGCGCTGGGGAATCAGCCCCGCCCCTTGCGCTTGAAGGCACATGTTCCGGGAGAGCCTCCGCCGGTTCGTGCTGGCACGGTGCCGGCCCAGCCTGCGCCGGAGCAGGCGCCCGGGCGGGGAGTGAAGTTGCCTCGCCAGCCGGAGCAGCCTGCGGGCCGCGAACTCACCTCTCAGCGGGCGCCTGCGCCTGAAAAGGCTCGGATCGAGAGGCAGCCGCTGATCGACCCTGCTTTGACCAAGCGGCCCGAGGAACGCAAGGCGGAAGTCTTGTCGCGCCAGTCCGTTCCGCAGAAGTCTCCGGACGTGCGCAAAACCGAAGTAGATCTCCCCGGACCGAAGGCCGTCGAGGTGCGTAAGCCCGAGTCGGGACCGATCCAGCCGAAGGCCGTCGAGGTGCGCAAGCCGGAACCGGGGCCGATCCAGCCCAAGGCCGTTGAAGTGCGCAAGCCCGAGCCGGGTCCGATTCAGCCCAAGGCTGTGGACGTGCGCAAGGCCGAACCGGGTCCGGTCCAGCCGAAGGCCGTCGACGTGCGCAAGCCCGAGCCGGCTCCGAGCCAACCCAAGACGGTGGATGTGCGCAAGCCGGAGCCGGGCCCCATTCAGCCCAAGGCTGTGGACGTGCGCAAGCCTGAGCAGGGACCGATTCAGCCGAAGGGCGTCGACGTGCGCAAGCCCGAGCCGGGTCCGATCCAGCCCAAGGCCGTCGAGGTGCGCAAGCCTGAGCAGGGACCGATTCAGCCGAAGGCCGTGGACGTGCGCAAGCCCGAGCCGGGTCCGATCCAGCCCAAGACGGTTGATGTGCGCAAGCCTGAGCCGGGGCCGATTCAGCCGAAGGCGGTGGACGTGCGCAAGCCCGAGCCGGGGCCGATTCAGCCCAAGACTGTGGACGTGCGCAAGCCCGAGCCGGGGCCGATCCAGCCGAAGGCGGTGGAGGCTCGCAAGCCCGAACCGGGGCCGATCCAGCCGAAGACGGTGGAGGCTCGCAAGACGGAGCCGGGACCCATTCAGCCCAAGGCCGTCGACGTGCGCAAGACGGAAGTGGATCTCCCCAAGCCCAAGGCTGTGGACGTGCGCAAGCCTGAACCGGGGCCGATCCAGGCGAAGTCCGTCGACGTGCGCAAGCCGGAGCCTGGTCAGGAAAAGACGACGGAAGCGATTCCGCCCGCTCCCGAGATGCCTCGCCCGGAATTGCAGACGCCCGCCGCAGTCGTGCCTCCCAAGGCCCCCGACATCAAACCCAAGGAGACAAAGCCTGAGGTCAAAGCGGAGCTTCCCCGCCCCGGGACTGCGGAGGACGCGGCGCGCCTCAAGGAAGAGGCTCCTCCCGAGAACAAGCCTCTCAACGCCTTGCGCACCCTGGCGCCGGTGGTGACCGTCAAGGCGGCCACCTTGGAAAAAGGCGGCGAGGCTCGCACCAAGTATCCCGAATGGCTTCAGGTCAAGCTGAGCGAGGACGCCACTCCTGCCTACATGACTTCACTGCCGGGCCTGCAGCGTGGTCCCAAGCCGGTGGAGACGCAGCCGCTCAAGGCGCCTCAGCAGGCGATCGATGCTCTGACCCGGACCGATTATCGGCGGGCCGATGAAATTCGCGAGGTTGCCACACAGCAGCAGCGCGCGGTCGAGGCCGTCACTCAACCCGCGCCGCCGGCGACTGCCAGCAAGGCCGCCCAATTGCTGCAATCGGTGGTGGGTCAGGGCCTGATGGCTTCGCAGAAGCCTGTTCAGGATGCTCCCAAGAGTTCTGAGCCCCAACGTCGTTCCGTTCCGGAAGAGGAAAAGGAGCGCGAAAAAGGTGGAGTCGCTCCCGTCGCTTCAGGCGGAGGCGGGGCTCCTGGCGCGGGCCGCATCACTGGAAAGTCGGAGATCATCGAAGCCAGAGGACTGGGGGCGGTGCTGTCCGGTTCCGTCGGCAAGCGCGATGGAGCGGACGCCGGTGCTCGGCCCTCTTTGCCCAACCTGGCCTCTGGTTGGAGTTCGACTCCCCCGCCCGACACGGACGCCCGCCTGGACAATGGTCGGGTCGTCACCGCCGAGAGTCCTATCCACTCGCCCGTTCTGGATGACCTGGCGGCTCGCTCCAAGCCGTCGGCGGCACCGGAGCAAGAAAAGTCAAGGCCACTCTTTTTTGAGCAAAGCGAAGAGCACCACAGCCGTTTGCAAGAAGAGGAGCGCCCGTTTGAGCGCCTGGAAAAAAGTGGCGCTCTGGTGCAGGCCTTTCATCAGGCCGAGGCCGTCAACAATACGAAAAAGCGCGAGGAGACCAGCAGCGCTCGGCACCAGGTGGAAGGCAAGGTCGAGGACGTTCAAGATCAGTCTGGCCGTGGCCGTGGTGGCGGCGGAGGCGGGGGTCAGCAACGGGAGCGTGACCAGCAGGGCGGACAGAACCTGCAGCATACTCAGGAACAGCAGCAGTTCCAGACGCAGCGCCGCACACAGTCGGATACCAAAATGGAGCTTCAGCGTCTGGAAGCCTATCGCATTGCCAAGACCGATGAGGCTCTCAAGCTCGGCCTGCGCATGTCTCATCAGCCGGAAGGCAAGCATCTGGCCGAGTTGATGAACCGAAACGCCGGCCACAGCATGGAGTCGTTGCTCAAGAAAGCCTATCGCCTGGACTCTCTGGGAGAACTTAGCCGCGACGACGCCGTCAATGCTCTGGGTCTGGTGCTCAAGATGGGCGGAGAGTTCACCTTCGCCCACTCCGCTCGCGTCCTGGAGTTGGCCATGGACCTGGCCGACGAGTTGGGGATCAGCGACAAGAAGACCCGCAGCGAAGTGCAACTGGGAGCGCTGCTCAAGGATACTGGAGAAATGGCCTTGATGCTGGATGAGGCTCCCCCGGGGAAGCTGGAGAAGATGGCGGACTGGCTGGGTTCGCAGGACTTACGGCAGGCGGGCTTGCTGCACGATATCGGCAAAACGCGGGTCCCTCCCGAAATTCTCTACAAGCCCGGCAAGCTGACCGAAGAAGAATATGAGATTATGAAGCTGCATCCCATTCTCGGCGAGCAAATGGTCTATCCGATCGAATCGCTGCGTCACCTTTGCCCGGTGATCCGAGGTCACCACGAAAAGTGGGATGGCAGCGGGTATCCGGACGGCTTGAAAGGTGAGGATATTCCTTACGCTGCCCGGATTCTGGCCGTTGCGGACGTGTTTGACGCCCTCCATGCCGAGCGTCCCTACAAAGCAGGAATGCCGGTGGAGAGAGTGCAGGCTATTTTGCGGGAGGGACGTGGAACTCACTTCGACCCCGATCTGCTAGACGCGTTCGAGCGAGTCATACAGCGTCGCCACCCAGAACTTAGCAATCCTTTCGCCTGAGCGCCCTGGAGAGTTTGTGGTATTCGCCTTAGCCTTTGTTTTCGCCGTCTGGCTCGGCAGTGTCATCGAGTGGGTCGTGCACAAGCACTTCATGCACAGCATCCGCTTCATGCGCACGCCCCACGACCGCCACGCCGTGATGCATCACTCGGAACGTCGCGCGCCCGGCAAGTTCTTCGCCAAGGAAGAAGAGCTCAAGGACTACCACCTTTTTGAAACGTCCTTCATGCCGATTCTGTGGTTGCTGCACACGCCGCTTTTCCTGAGCGTCTACTGGACCCTGGGAGTGGCCGCGGGCCTGGGGGTGGCGGCGGGCACGCTTTTCTACGTGCTGGCCTACGAAGCGCTTCACTGGCACATCCACTGTCCGGAGGGTTTTCGCTTTCGCCATCATCGCTGGTTCCGCTTCCTGATCGAGCACCACCGGCGCCACCACAACCGGTCTAACATTAACTACAACGTGGTCTTTCCCATCGCCGACTGGATGTTCGGCACTCTGAGCTATCGGGATGTTCCGGCTGAGCCGGAACAGATAGAAGTGGAGAAAGAGATGCTGGTGCTATGAAGCGACTGCTTTTGGATCGCACCTCCGGGGCGCGCTGGGGGGAAAATTAGAGGTCGATGAGAATTGCCCCGCCTATGTTAAGGTTGCTGTTTGTTTTGTTGTTGTCCCTGTGCGTCTGGGCCGAGGAGTCTCCGGTGGTGGTGAAAGGTCAGTTCCACGGGAAGGTTCGCGACCAGGTCTTCGACCAGAACTTTGATATCCGTCTGGAGCCCGGTGAGAAGAACGAGTTTCGCGTCGAGATGATGGAGAACATCAATCTCTCGTTGGCCGTGGTTCCGAAGTGGCACTACAGCTCGGGCACGACCCCGGACGGCATCCTCGTCAGCTTTTTCGTCAAGTGCTTCGCCGACGAGCCGAAGATGCGTCTGCAACGCACCGCCATGGTGCTGCTGGAGCCCGGTGGCAAGTCGTTGGTAGAGCTTCACGAGAAAGACTCCGATAACGTTTTCTCGGTGGATTTCCAGGCGGACCGGGAGAACCCCAACGCCCCGGTTCAGCCCAAGGAAGAGCCCAAAGAAACCCCCAAACCGGAAGAGCCGAAGCCGGAAGAGCCCAAGGCGCCTGAGCCTGACAAGTAGGACCGGCGGCCCCCGAGTAGAAATCGAGCAGGCCGTGAAAGTTGTACTGATAGCCGCAGAAGACGTTCTGACGCGCAAAATTGCGTTGGGCGCTCTCTCCAATCCCGAGACGGAAGTGGTCGACGCCAGCTTTCCGGAAGAAGTCTTGCGTCGTATTCAGCAGCATTCGGTGGACGTGGCTCTGATCGATCAGGAACTGGTCAAGCAGAGCCCTACCCTGTGCGCCGAGATTCTGCGAATGTCTCCTCAGACTCGCCGGGTTGTGCTGGTTTTGCCGGATCTGACCGAGGACGAAACGCGGCGACTGGAGGCCGACGAGGTCCTCGAGAAGCCTCTGACTCCGATGAACCTGCTGCGCTGTGTGGCCACCTTGTTGGGTCCGAGTTCCGAAATGGAAGCCAAGCCGCTTCACGATCTGGAGCGCCAACAACTGCTGCAGTATGCCCGCCATCTGGCTCAACTCCGCCGCGAAGATGAGCGCAAGAGCCAGCAGCTCAAAGATGCTCACGCCCGCCTGCAAGAGTTCGAGAAGATGAAGGACATGTTTCTGGCTCTGGTCAGCCACGAACTGCGCACTCCCCTGACGGCCATCAAAGCCAGCGGACACCTGCTCAGCCGTATGCTGCGGGATGCCCAGCCCGGCACCAAAGAAGAGAAATTGTCGGGGGTGGCCAGTAGCCTGACGGCGGCCACGGGCCGCATGGAATCCCTGATTCAAGAGCTACTGAGTTATCACGCGGTGCGCAATGGAGTGGCTCCCTTCGAGCTGCGTCCCGCCGACTTGAGCGCCTTGATTCTGTCGGTCACGCGTGAGTTGGAGACGGCCGCCGTCAAGAAGTCCGTCGAGATTAAAGTCAGTGCGCCCGAAGGCTTGCCGTTGCTGCAGGGCGACCAGCCGCGTCTGCGGGAAGCCGTCCACCACCTGGTGCGCAACGCCATTCACTACAACGTGGAGGGCGGTCGCGTCGAAGTAGGCCTGGAAGCGGTGGAAGATGGTCTGCAGGTCACCGTCACCGACACCGGGGTGGGCATTTCCGGAGCGCAGCAAGAGAACGTCTTCCTGCCCTTTTATCAGGCCCACGACGTGCTCACCCGCAGGGTGGAAGGCGTTGGTCTGGGGCTGGCCATCACCCGCCATATCGTCGAATCGCACAACGGCAAGATCACCCTGGCCGGCGAATTGGGCAAAGGCACCGAGGTGCGCGTCTGGCTGCCGCTGGCCCCGCCGGAAATTCACCTGACCGAGTTCACTCCGGTTTCTCCCGAGGAAGCGCAGCGCAAGCAGCCTGCCGGCGGTGCCGGCATGTTCGATTATTCTCGAGAGCTCTATGCTGCTCTGGAAGCGGAGCGCGTCAAGCGCCGTCACCTCGAGGACAAGTATCGCAGCATGGAGGGCACTTTCCTCGAGACCATCACGGCCCTGGTGCAGCAAATCGACATGCGTGGTGCCCACAAGGAAACCCACGTCGAACGAGTCATCCTGTTTGCCAACGAGATTGCGCGACGGATTGATCCGACGCTGCCGGACAATCGCGACTTTCAGCTCAGCCTTTTGCTGCACGACATCGGCAAGATCGGCGTTGCCGAGAGCTTGCTGCAGAAAGCGGGTCGGCTCGATTCCGATGAGCAGAAGCAGATGCAGGCGCACGTCTCCATCGGTAGCGAGATGCTGGCCAACATCCACTTCTTGCAGCCCGCTCTCCAGGGAGTGCGGCATCACCACGAGCGGTGGGACGGCAAAGGCTATCCAGACGGCCTGGCCGGTGCCCAGATACCCTTGTGGGCCCGCATTATCTCGGTGGCCGACTCGTTTGATGCCATGACGCAGGACCGCCCCTACCGGAAGGCCTTGGACCCGACCGAGGCCCGGGCCGAAATTCAGAGTAAGGCCGGCAGCCAGTATGATCCCCAGATCGTCAGCGCTTTCGTAGAGGGCTGGGAGACGATCTTCAACATCGCTCAGAAAACCGAGACGGCCGCTCGCGCCAGTTCCGCCGAATAGCATGCCCTACGCGGAGATGCCGGCCAACGAACGCGAACGGGTGGCCGCCCTGTATGCTCGCCAGTTGTTGGATACGCCACCGGAGGAGCGTTTTGACCGGGTCAGCCGGCTGGCGGCGCGCTCTCTGGAGGTGCCGATCGCCTATGTGGCTTTCCTGGACGGCGAAAGGCAGTGGTTCAAGTCGGTCTGCGGACTCAGTCTCTCCGAGATTCCTCGCCGAACCTCGCTCTGCTCCCATACGATTCTGTCGCTGGAACCGATTCTCTGCCCGGATACGTTGGAGGAACCTCGTTTTGCGGACAACCCTAATGTTACCGGGCCTCCAGGCATCCGGTTCTACATGGGTCATCCGCTGACCACTCCCGAGGGCCACAACATCGGCACGTTTTGTGTCATGGATACGCAGCCCCATGCACTCACTCCAGAGAAAGAGCGGGCCTTTCTGGATCTGGCCCAGTGGGCCCAGAACGAACTCAATCTCATCGATGTCATCACTCTTCAGGCTGCTCTCCACAAGCTAAATCAGGACCTGGAAAAGCGCAGTCACTTTATCCGCAGCGTGCTCGGTCGCTTTTTGACCGACCAGGTCGCCGAGCAGCTTCTGGAACACCCCGAAGGACTGAATCTGGGAGGCGAGTCGCGCGAAGTCAGCATCTTGATGAGTGATTTGCGCGGCTTCACGCCCATGTCGGAGCGCTCTACTCCCGCGCAGGTGGTGGACTTGCTCAACCGCTATCTGGCTCGCATGACCCCCGTCATCGAGAAATATGGCGGCACCATCGACGAGTTCATCGGCGACGCGATTCTGGTCCTGTTTGGTGCTCCGCTCCGATGCGCCGACCATGCCAAGCGCGCGGTGGCTTGCGCCCTGGACATGCAGTTGGCGATGGAAGACTTCAATCGCGAGAGCGTGGCCCTGGGAGTGCCGGCGATGGATATGGGCATCGCCGTGAATACCGGCGAAGTAGTGGTGGGCAACATCGGCTCGGCCACCCGCATGAAATACGGCGTGGTGGGGAGTGCCGTCAACATGACGGCGCGGATTCAGTCTTTCACCCTGGGTCGTCAGGTGCTGATCTCGGAGCAGACTTTGCGCGAACTGGAAGGCGAAGCCAGGGTGGACGGACACCTGCGAGTCAAGGTGAAGGGGGTCGAGGACCCGGTCTGCATCTACGACATCGGCGAAATTCGCGGCCAATACGGGCTGAGTCTGCCGCTACCGGGTCATTTGAAGAGAGTCTGAAAGTCCTGGTCCATCTGAGCGGCGTAGCTGCTGGAGAAGCTGAGCAGGTTCTGGCTCAGGAGTTTCTCGCGGCCGTCGATCCAGTCGCGCACTTGGACCGGATTGGCTCCGTTGGCGTGGGCTTGAGCCAGCACCCGGGCCAGTTGCTTGGCCAGTTTATGGGCTTCGTCGCTGCTCAATTTCTCAGTTTTCAGGCTGTCCCTGGCGCGCTGTCGCTCCCGCATCAGATAGACGCCGTTGTCGCCACGGACCACCCGCTGCCACTGATCTTTGGGCGCGCCCAGCCACTTGTATCCATCCTGCAGCAGTTGCGGGTCGCATTTTTTGGGATCGGGGTCCGAGGTGGCCAGAGCACACGGTAGGACTTGCTTGATTTCCAGCAGGACGGGCAGAGATTCGCCTTCCTTCTGGGCCAGCAAATAGTAGCGTTCCAGGCCCAGGCTACTGCCGCCGGCATCCCAGCGACAACAGCGGTCCAGCACTTTTACGTTGGCGGGTAAGCGAATTTCGCTCAGGAGACCTTCCAACCGGTGGTTCTGGCTTTCGTCCAGTTTGTGCAGGTCCTCGCCCAACTTGAACTTGAGATTTCCCTGCGAGCCCATCTCGGTCCACTTGGAAAGCAGGTCTTCCTGCGTCTGGCGTTCGGCTTTCTTGATCAGGGCGTGCACCGGCTCCTGAGCCTCCGACCTGGTGATGCCCAGAACGCTCGGGGGCGGGGTCTGGCAGTATTCCTGGATGTGCTTGCTGTACTGGTGGGTGAAGGTCTCGATCAAGTCCTCAGCCACCCCTTTGCCCCAGTCATGCTGGCGACACAACTGCACCAGGCTGGCGCCGGCTCGGCACAGGTCCGACTCGGGGCCCCCTTTGCCCACTTGGTCGTAGTCGTTGACGCCCCACACCACCTCGCGATTCTCGTGGCGCAAGGTGCCGAAGTTGCCCAGGTGGCAGTCGCCCGCCAGCGCGATTTGCGGCCCCTTTTGAGGGAGCAGTTGGGCCAGGCTCTGGTAAGGTCCGTTCAGATCTTGTTGAAAGAGAAGCGGATACGTGCGGTAGAGCATCTCTGGTCCGCCCTCTTTGAGGGCTTTGGTGCGCAAGCTCAGGGCGTGAGCACTCAGGCCCAGTTGATTTTCATAGTTGTGTCGCCAGGGGATGAGTTCTTGGGAAGAGCGTTGAGGGCCGGGAGCGCTGGCTTCCGATTTGGAGATTTCCGCGGTTTCCCGGGGGGCTGGAGTCTCGCTCGACCGACTCGTCGGAGTGTGGCTGCGCACCAGCGCGGGACGAGACTCGTGGTGGCCGATCGGAGGAATCATCATGGCAGCATGTTCTCATACAAGTAGATGTTCTGGGTAGGGTTGTATTTTCCAAGACTGAGTTGGACGTGGTGAGCCGAGTTGATGGAGCCGTTGGGATAGCGATAGAAATCCAGATAGACCCACTCATCCCAGGGCACTGTCAGGCCGCGATATTCCTGAGGGTCGAGCACCGCGTACCACTGGTAGTTCTTGTACATCACCACGCGACTGCCCGTGTAGTTGTAAATCGAAATGTTGATGTCGGTGCCCAGCGCCAGTGGGGCCAGGCAGAGGATCAACAGCAGCCTCAGCAACCAGAGTTTCACCTGGCTAGCATTGGCAGTGTCCCGCAAAGGGCCTGCCTGAGCCCTTGCGGAATGGCTGCTCCATGGGAGGACGGAACAGGTCTTTGCTGGGTTGGGTCGCCATATTTGTGCTCTGGGTTGGCCTTGGAGCCGCCTGGGCGCAGCGCGAGAGGGTTCTGGCGCAGCGGCACAGCCCGTTCAATGATCTGAAGGTCGTCCAGGATGGCTATGACCGCATTCTGAAAGTGCGGCAGGGCAAGGCCTACGTGGAAGAGTCGCGTTGCGACGTGCGCCGGCCGGCTCATCTACTCCACCAGTATAGCCGCCTGCAAATGCTGGGCAGTCTCTATCCTCGCGATTTGCGGCGCGCGCTGGTAGTCGGACTGGGGGGTGGGAGTTTAAGCAAGGCTCTGCTGGCTCAGTATCCGGAGCTTCAGGTCGATAGCATTGAACTGGATCCAGAAATCGTCAAACTGGCCCGGGAGTATTTCTCCTATCGCGATAGTGAAAGGTCTCGCTCGATCGTGTCGGACGCGCGGGAGTATTTGAAAAGCAATAACTCGACTTACGATCTTATTGTACTCGATGCATTTGATGGTCTGGAGATTCCGGGGCCTCTGCGGACGGTGCAATTTTATGATCTGGTGAAAAAGCATTTGTCGCCGGGCGGAGTGATTGTGGCCAATCTCCATTGCCGCAGCGGAAATTATGAACGGGACCGGGTCAGCCTGGCCAGTTGCTTCGAGCACGTCCTGGCTTACCAGGGCACGGGACTGGCCGTGGTGGTTGCCAGTCCCCAGGAGTTGCGAGCCGACCGTGCGCGCTGGACGACGAGTTGGGGATTCCCCTTGGAGCCATTGCTTCAATTGGAAGAGAAATCCAGCAAGTTTGACTCGACCGTCCGGCCGTTTGAGGATTAGCATTCAGGCAGCAAGGAGTTGTACGGTTTCTGCCAGAATGAGCCGTGAGCCATTGAGGAAAGACAGAGTTTTGGGCATGGATAGCACAACTGAGGAAACCAAGGCGGACCCGCCTAGCGACGAAAAGTCGCCTGAGCAAGGCGCCGAGGGCGAGACCCCGATGCGTACCCTGATTGCGATTGGGGATCTGCACGGAGATTACTACCGGCTGGTGCGCTTGATGCGCGAGTCGGATTTGCTCCTGCCCGGCACCTATGCCTGGAATCCTCAGCAAAACCAGGTCGACCTGATCCTCATCGGCGACTACGTGGACTGGCGCAACGAGCCGCTGGAAGGTCCCGATGATGAATGGCCGCGTGGCTCTCGCAAGATTCTCGAGATCCTCTACGCTCTGCATCGCGAACTCGAGCAACTGCGCCTGACCGTTCCCGGCTTCAAGAGCAATCTCTACACGATTTTGGGCAACCACGACGAGATGATGTTGGAAGCCCACCAGATTTTCTCGTTCCTGGAAGTGGACCGACTCGACGAGTTCCTGACCAACATGGGTCACAGCATCCAGGTCAAGCACGCCATCCAGGCTCTCGGTTTGGGTCCTGGCCAGGTGGAGCGGGTTCTCAAGTTCCTCAACTGGTATGTCCAGGGCGGTCAGGCGACCATCCAGGGCTACGAGGGCCTGGCCCGTTGGAAAGAGGAGATGGATGGAGAGATGGGCGCCTTCCTGCGCCAGTATCTGCGTCTGGGCGTGGTGGTCAACAACCGCCTGTTCGCGCACACCGTCCCCGACTACCGCGAGTTCTGGCGTCCTATCGAAGAGATCATGGCGCTTCCCGAGTCCGGTTACCGTCGCGCCAAAGAAGCCTTCCTGTGGAGCCGCAAGGTTTGGGGCTTCGACTATTGCACCGGTTCGCGCACCGCTCCCTTCAGCTCGGAAGAGATCGATGAAATGCTGCTGGGAATGGCGGTCGAGGGTCTGGTGGTGGGTCACACCCCCCTTCCTCACGATGGCAAGCCGGTCATCGCCCACGGCGGTCGGGTCATCAACATCGACCTTCACGCTTATCCGGGCAGCGAGGCTCTGATTCAGACCTATCAGCCCACCGAGAACACCACCAGCGCTCCACTGCGGGACGTATCCCTGGGACGCTAGGTGCCCGCTACAGTTCAGGAGTTCGGCCAGAAGCTGTGCGCTCAGGTCGAACAAGTTATCCTCGGAAAGCATCAGGCCGTGCAGCTGGTTGCGGTCGCCCTTTTGTGCGAAGGCCACCTGCTGCTGGACGACGTTCCGGGCGTGGGCAAGACCATGTTGAGCCGTGCCCTGGCGCGCAGTCTGGACTGTAGCTTCGCTCGCGTCCAGTGCACTCCAGATTTGCTGCCCGGTGACCTGGTAGGCGTCAGCATCTTTCATCCCGGTCAGGGAGAGTTCAAGTTCCGACCCGGGCCGATCCATCACCAGGTCGTGCTGGCCGATGAAATCAACCGCGCCACTCCGAAAACGCAGTCCGCCCTGTTGGAATGCATGGAGGAGCGTCAGGCCACCGTGGACGGGCAGACCTATCCGATGCCTCGTCCCTTTCTGGTGCTGGCCACTCAGAACCCGGTAGAGTTCGAGGGAACCTTTCCTCTTCCGGAAGCCCAGTTAGACCGCTTTCTGCTGCGCCTGCATCTGGGGTATCCGGACCTCGACTCCGAGATCTTGATGCTGCAGACTCACTCCCAGGAAGGCGCCCTGGATCGCCTGCAGCCGATGATCAGCGTGGAACAGTTGCAGTCTTTGCGCGAAACCGTGCAGAAAGTGCGAATGGAGCCCAAGCTTCGCAAGTATCTGGTGGAACTGGTTCAGGCCACGCGACGTCAGGCGGGAGTTCGTCTCGGCGCGAGCCCGCGCGGGTCCCTGGCACTCTTCCGTTCGAGCCTGGCCTGGGCCGCTTTGCAAGGTCGAGATTACGTCATTCCCGACGACATTCAGCACATGGTCGTGCCCACTCTGGCCCACCGCCTGGTCGGTGCCGGAGGCTTTGAGCAGGCCGAAAGCATCCTCCAGCGCATGCTGGAACAACATCCTGTTCCCCTCTAAGGAGTCCCCATGATCCGAGTTCGCTTCGCCCCCAGCCCTACCGGCTATTTGCACGTGGGCGGTCTGCGCACGGCCCTTTATAACTACTTGTTGGCACGACGCCACGGCGGCCAATTTCTGCTGCGGGTAGAAGACACCGATCAGTCGCGCCTGGTGCCCGACGCGGTGCAGAATATTTTGGACAACCTGGCCTGGGCCGGCATCTCGCCGGACGAAGGCGCCGGCTGTCAGCCTGAAGGGGCTCACGGACCCTATGTGCAGAGTCAGCGCCTGCCGATTTACCGCAAATACGCCGATCAGTTGTTGGAGGCCGGACTGGCCTATCGTTGCTTCGCGACCGCCGAAGAACTGGCCGAAATGCGCCAGAACCACGGCGGCTACGATCGGCGTTATCGCGACTTCGACGTCGCCGAGGCCCAAAAGCGCGCTGATGCCGGCGAGGCACACGTCATCCGCATGAAGGTGCCGGCTGGCGAGACCATTGACTTTGACGATCTGGTCCGCGGCCACGTCCGCTTTGACAGTGCCCAGGTCGACGATCAGGTGATCCTCAAATCGGACGGTTTCCCCACCTATCACCTGGCGGCGGTGGTGGATGACCACGAGATGGAAATCACTCATGTCATTCGAGGCGAAGAGTGGCTGACTTCCACTCCCAAGCACCTGTTGCTTTACCGTTTCTTCGGCTGGACGCCGCCGCGCTTCGCTCACCTGTCGCTGGTGGTCAACATCTCGGGCAAAAAACTGTCCAAGCGTGACGGTGACGTCTCCGTGGATGAGTATCGCGGACAGGGCTATCTGCCCGCCGGGTTGCTCAACTTTCTGGCCCTGCTGGGTTGGAGCAACGGCGACAACCGCGAGGTCTGGAGCCTCGAGGACATGGAGCAAGTCTTTGCGCTCGAGCGCGTCCATCCGTCTCCTGCCGTTTTCGACTTCGATAAGCTGCGCCACATCAATCAGCAGCACTTGTTCGCCATGGACGATGAGGCGATCGCGGATCTGCTGCCGGAATGGTTCGCGAAAGAAGGCGTCGCGCTGCCCGAGCGCGCTTATCTGGTGCGTGTGGTCGGACTCATGAAGCAGCGCTGCGCGCTTCTGCCCGACTTCGTGGGCGGAGCCAGGTACTTTTACGCAGATCCCGAAAGCTATGACGAAGCCACCGCTAAGAAGCGCTGGAAGCCCGAGTCCGGGGAGCTGGTACAAGAGTTCGCGACCCGGTTGGAGGCCTTGCCCCAGTGGCAGGCGGCCGACCTGGAAGCAGCCTTGCGTCAGCTGTGTGAAGAAAAGGGGCAGGGGGCGGCTGCTCTGATTCATCCGGTGCGCCTGGGCGTCTCCGGGGTGGGCGGCGGACCCGGGTTGTTCGAGATGCTCGAAGTATTGGGACGGGAAGTCTGCGTGCGCCGCTTGCGGAAGGCCGCTGAAGGATTGAAATGAAGCGAGTTCTGGCTCTAGATTTTGACGGGGTGATTTGGGATAGCGTTGGCGAGTGTTTCGTCATGGCCAAGCGCATCTACACGGAACGGACCGGTCTGCCGTGCACCGACCTGGAAGCGGCTTTTCGACGAGGTCGTTGGCTGGTGCGCACGGGCGGCGATTTCCTGCTGGTGCTGCAGCTGGCCATGGCCGATCCGGACGGCGATTTGACCACCTTCTCCAAAGCCGAGTTCGAGAAGCTGCAGCGCGACAAAGCGGAAGAAACCCAGGCTTTTGCCAAAGAGTTTTATGCCCTGCGAGATCAGACGCGCGATGAGCACTGGAAGGAATGGCTGTCGTTTCAGCAGCCTTATCCACTGCTGTTGCAGCAGTTTGACGAGCTGCGCAAATTCTTCGACCAGATCGTCGTTTGCACCACCAAGGACACCAAGTCCGCCCAGGCCTTGCTGGCCTCGGCCGGGCTGGAGCTGCCCATCTACGGCAAAGAACTGGCCGTCCACAAAGGGGATCAGATTCAGGCGGTCTGCCGCGATCACGGCGTCGAGCCTTCGCAGATCTTCTTCATCGATGACCTGGTCGAGAATCTCGATCAGGTGCGCCCTACCGGCGTTGCCTGTGGTCTGGCCGCCTGGGGCTACAACACGGCTTCCGAGCGCCAGCGGGCGGTGGCGGAGGGCTATCCCGTTCTGGAAGTCTTCCGACTGGCTCACGACCTGAAAACCATGTTGAGCGAGCAATGCCCGAGCCCCGGCTAATCCTCTTTGACATCGACTGCACCCTGCTGCGGACCGATGGTTCCGGCATGGTGGCGTTGAGCCAGGCGTTGGCCCACGTGTTGGGCCAACCCTATCAGCTGAGCCGGGTCCCTCCCTCCGGGCAGACCGACCCCAATATCGTGCGAGCCATGTTTCAAGAAGCCGGCGTCCCTATGTCGCGTTGGGGTGAATTGGAACGACAGATCTTCGAGATTTACCCCGAGCTGCTGGAGGCGGAGATGCAGGTCCGCCGTCAGGGGTCGCGCCTGGAGCGGGGCATCCAGGCCCTGGTGGACTTGCTTCACGGGCATCCGGAGCTGCGCCTGGGAGTGCTCACCGGCAACCTGGAGGTGACGGCTCGCATGAAGCTGGATCTTTTCGGCTTCAACCGCTACTTCCCGATCGGCGCTTTTGGCTCGGACTGCGCCGACCGCAACCGCCTGGGCCCGATCGCCCTGGAGCGGGCCCGCCGACATTACGGGTGTGATTTTCAACCCGCTCAGACCTGGTTTGTGGGCGACACCCACCACGATATTCAGGCCGCCCGTGCCTGTGGTTCGCGCGTACTGGCGGTGGCCACCGGCAGTTACACTCGCGACCGCCTGATGGAGTTTCTGCCCGACCACTGCCTGGAGCACCTCGAGGAGTCGGACAAGGTACTGGAGCTGTTGCTGGCGCTCTAGGGCTGTTGCCGAAATGTGTCCATGATTTCGGCCAATCTCTAACATTTTGTTTACATTCGCCCGCCGAGTCTTATTCATGTTTTATGCATCCTTAAGTAACCTGATGTCAGACCAAACTGGAGGTAGACATCGTGGACTCTTTGCAGACGCTCAATCAGGTAGGCTCTCCTGGCCTTAGTTTGACCAGCACCACCATCAACTTTGGTGGGCCTTCCCTGGGCAACGCCGCCAGCTGCCGCTGCGGCTCCGCGGGCGGAGGGTTTCCCGGAATGCCGTCGCTGGGCGGTCCCTCGGCTCTGATGCCGGGCGCCGGCGTCTCGCCTCTGGGCGGGATGGACTCGATGTCGCAGATGATGCTGCAGACGCAGACGATGATGAATCAGACTCTGCTGCAGTTGATGAGCCTGATGATGCAGTTGATGACCAACCAGGGCGGCAGCAGCGCCTCCGGTTCCGGTGCTTCCTCGGCCGTCAGCAGTCCCTCTGGCGGATCCTCCAGTGGTGCCGCTTCCTCCTCGGGCGGCTTTGGTGCCGGCGGTGGCGCTCCCGGTATGCCGGCGGGAACGGCCACTGGCAAGAAGCTCGCCGACATCGCCCGCGCCGAAGCCACCAACGGTGACTCCAACGGCGGTCTTTGCTATCGCGACGTGTCCCGTTCTTTGGCCAAAATCGGCATCACCGCCACCGGTGCCAGCGCCTACATGGCGGCCGACCAGCTGGCCAAGAATCCCAAGGTCAAGGAAGTCAAGGTGGCCCAGTCGGATCTGCCCAAGCTGCCGGCCGGAGCCATCGTCGTCTGGAACAAGGGAGCCGGGCACGAGCACGGGCACATCTCCATCTCCACCGGCGACGGCAAAGAAGCCAGCGATCTGATGCGCAACCAGATTACCAACTACGGAACCAGCTTCCGCGTCTTCATGCCCCAGTAAATCTGGAATTGTAGATAATCTTCGCGGATAGCCGGGCCAAATTGGACCCGGCTATCTGCGTTTCAAGACAGGTTCCCCCCGGGTGGGCGGCAAAAGTTGGCCCCCTATGAGTGACCCCCAACACGATCTTGATCAGCTTCGCCAACAAGTGGCCCGCCTCGACCGGGAGATTCTGGAGAAGATCTCCGAGCGCTTGCGCACCAGTCGCCTGATCGGCGAGGCCAAGCGCAAAGCCCAGTTGCCGATTCGAGACTTCCGGGTGGAGGCCAGCGTGATGCAACGGGCTCGCCAGTCGGCACGCGAGCTGGGCTTTGACCCGGCCCTGGCCGAGTCGGTGCTGGAGTCCCTGATCGAGGCGGCTGTGCAAACTCAGGTGGCCCATCAGCCGGTGCACCACAAGGGCGAGCATCATCGAATTCTGATCGCCGGCGGTTCGGGACGCATGGGCGCCTGGTTGCGGCAGTTTTTGCAGGGCCAGGGGCATACGGTGGCCAGCTGTGACCCGAGCGGGGGGGAGTTCTCCTCGCTGCAGGCAGCCTCCGCGGAGAAGTGGGACGTGGTGGTGCTGTCCACCCCCCTGGCCAGCCTGCCCGAGACCCTTGGACAGGCTCTCAAGCTGGAGGGTCAGCCGCTGATCTTCGACATTGGCTCGCTCAAGAGCCACCTGGTGGCCGATTTGCAGAAAGCGGCGGCCGAAGGTCATCGGGTTACCAGCGTGCATCCCATGTTTGCGCCCGGCACCGTGGTCTTGACCGGTCGCAGCGTGCTTGTCTGCGATGCCGGCAATGCCCGGGCCACCGAGCAAGCCTGCGACCTGTTTCGCGAGACGGCCGTCAGCCTCTGTCCGGTGCCCTTGGAGCAGCATGACCAGGTCATGGGCGGCCTGCTGGGACTGAGTCATACCATCAACCTGCTTTTCGGCCAGGCGCTTTGCCAGCTGGGACTCAGCTTTGAAAAGCTGGGGCCCATCGCCAGCACGACTTTTGCCAAACAGGCCAAGACGGCCGCCGAGGTGGCCGCCGAGAATCCCGAGCTGTACCACCAGATTCAGAACCTGAACCAGTGCACGCCTCAAGTTTACCAGGCTCTGCAGGCCTCCCTGGAGCGCCTGCGGGAGGCCGCGCTGGCGCCGGAAGCCGAGCCGTTCCTGGAACTGATGGGAGAATGTCGGGGCTACTTCTTTCCTTCTTCATGAATCTTTCAAGGGCTTGTCTTAGACTGGCCCTATGAAGATCATGCAGGCTCCCTCGTTTACCGCCGCTCAGCTGGACTCCAAGTGGCAGGCCATGGCCGAAAACGGGATGCAGCGAGCCGCCCATCTGGTGAAGAAGGACGACGACGGCAAACTCCACGTGGACAACGTGCGCTGGGGCTTTGACGAGAATTCCGCCGACCCCAAGGAGTGGACTCCCCGATTCCGGGATACCGTGATCGACCCGTCCAAGGTCAAGGAAGTCTACATCGGCGAGGAGCCCTTTGCTCCCAAGTACATCGGGGGACACGGCTACGCCGTCATTGAGCTGAGCGAGCCCATCGTCAACGCTGACGGAGAGAAAGACAACCGTCTGGTCATTTCCATGGAGGCCTGGACTCCCAAGGGCGAGAGCTACACGGCCGGCAAGGGCATGAAGCCTAACTTTGGAGTGGTTTTTCAGCTCGGATCGTTCGGCGATCGGGTGCATCGGATCACCCGCAAGGAAGGTCGCAGCATCAATCTTTACAAGCTGGACCTGACCCCGGAACAGAAGCAAGAGTTCACCGAGAACGCTCTGGATGCCGCTCTCAAGGACCGCAAAGGCGAGTTTTATCACACCCTCAAGAACTCGTGCTGGGGCGCTCAAGTCGAGTTGCTCAACACCGTTCTCCCCGACAAGCAGCACATTGCTCGTTGGACCAAGCTGTTCAAGAAGGTCAAGATGTCGGCCGTGCTTCCCTCGGTTTCCGGTCTGGTTCTGCAGCGCAAGGGCGTGTGGAACGAGAAGAATGCGATCGAAATCGTGCCGGACGCCCGCATGTGGCCGGCTCCTACGAAAACCTGGATCTCCACCCAGTCCCAGAAGCCCTGGTGGGGAACGGCCGGACGTTTGACCGGCGCCGGTGTGACCGGTGGTGTCACCGGCGCGTTGCTCGGCTGGCCAGGAGCCGTTTTAGGCGGTCTGGCCGGCTTCTATGCCGGCGGTGTGGTGGCCGACCATCTGCAGATTTTGGAGGGCGGTGTGAAAACCAGCCCGGATCCGTATTTGCCGGGATTCGTGAAGGCTAAGCTTGGCGTAGCGGATACACAGCTGCCCGCAGGTCCGGGTGCAAAGCCGGGTTCGTAGCCAGATAGTTTCTCGAAGTCAGCCCGGCCTCCAGGCCGCCCAGGTCGCTGACCACCCCCCCAGCCTCGCGCACCAGCAGCATGCCGGCGGCCACATCCCAGGGTTGGAGGTCCACCTCCCAAAAGGCGTCCAAACGGCCGCAGGCCACATAGGCCAGATCCAGGGCCGCGCAGCCGCTGACTCTCACGCCGTGACACCGCTGCTGGAGTTGGCGGCAAATTTCCCACTGCTCTATCGGTTCAGGGGCAAATCCCGTAGCCACCAGGGCCTGCTCCAGCCCGGCGCAGCTGCTGACCTGTAAGCGCGCGGAGCCGCACCAGCTGCCCTCGCCCTTTTGGGCCCAGTAGGTCTCCTTCAGGTAGGGGTCGTGCACCATCCCCAGATGGGCTTCGTTGTCGCGGTATAAAGCGATCGAAATGGCGGAGCGGGGCCAGCCGTGCACGAAATTGGTGGTGCCGTCCAGCGGGTCCAGCCACCAGGTCCACTCGGCCCGATTTCCGCCTTCTTCTTCGCCCATTAAAGCGCTGCCGGGCACCAGTTCGGTCAGGTAAGCACGCAGGCTACGTTCCAGCTCCAGGTCCAGGTCGGTGACCAGCCCCGCTCCTGGCTTCTCGCGCACGCCAAAGGCGCGAGTCTCGACCAGCCTCTGGCCCATTTGCGAAACGAAGCCAAAGAGATCGGTTACGTGGAGTGGCGTAGACAACGGTCCCGGGCCTCCTCACTGAAGCCCAGCTTCCGATAGAGGGCCACCGTCTCGCTCTCGTCACAATATCCCCAGGTCCGGCGGGATTGCGACATGGCCCACTGCAGCATGCGTCGGCCCAGGCCCTGGCCACGGCAAGCCGGGTCGAGAGCCAGCAGAAAGATCTCGTCTTCTTTGAGCCACACATAGCCGCGCATCTGGAGCCCCTCCCAGAGCAACCAGAAGCGCTCAGGCGGCGTCTCCGGGCAGGTTAACTGGTGTTCCAGCCGACGCAGCGACCAGGCCCGGGAAGGGTCCTTCTGGAGGCCTACGTGCAGCTGGTGCCAGTCGTGAGTGTGGCTCCTTTGAAACGGCTCCAATCTCCATCCGGAGGGCCAGTCCGGGGGAGCGGGCGGCTCCTGCTCATAGCGCATTTTGAAGAGCAGCCGGTGGCTTTGGAACCGATGGCGTTCCAGCCAGAGCACGGTTGCTTCTCGGTCGCCATAGGCCCAGGTGATCAGCTCCTCTCGCTCCCGCAGCACGCGCTGCAGCAACCAGCTACCCCAGCCCTGGCCGCGCCACTCCGGGTGGATGAGCAGCTCCATTTGCCGCTCTCCCAGCTGCACATAGGCTCGGCCCTCCGCTTCCAGCCAGGAACGCGCGGAGCCCGCCAGAACCTCCTGCAACAGGCCGTCGTCGAGGTTGCGGTGCCCGTCGTGGGCTCGACACTCTTCGGAGAGAGCGGCAATCCGCTGAGAACAAGGCTCTTCCTGCCAGGAAAATGCGTTCTCGAAAGGAACCCGCCCAGGCGTGTGGCGCTGGTATGAGGATTTGGGGGACATAGACGACTCCCTCTGGATGAAGAGGGTGATGGACCACCCACGGCCCAGCCCTTTCCTTACCTGCACTTTTTTGCAGCCCTGGAGCAAGTCCTTTGCTCACAAGCTTCGCCTGGGTTGCTGGCAAGATCGCGACTTCATTTTGCTGCATCGAGCCACCGACGCCTGGGAACTCCTGGGGGGTCAGGACGTGGCCGACCGCCTGGACGGTCTCGGGGACAGCCCCGAATTTTGGGATTCCCTGCGAGAAGAGTGCAAGGGCTGGGATGCGCCGTTGCGCTTTCCCAATCTGGCGCCCGACGCCTGGGCGTTGCAGTCGCAGCGGCCCGGCGATCGTTTGGAAATTACCGATCAGTCTCCGTTCGTGAAACTCGCAGGCGATTTTGAGCATTATCTCAACAGCTTGAACAAGAAAGACCGACACGAACTGCGGCGCAAGATGCGTCGTGCCGAGAGAATGGCTCAGCAGGGCCTGCACGTGACCCACGATGGCGACCTGGACACATTTTTGCGGTTGCACCGCTTGAGTTCGGCCGACAAGGCCGACTTTATGGGGCATTCGGAAGACTTCTTTCGGGATCTGACCGAATCGCTGCGAGCCGCCGGCATGTTACGGCTGAGCGTGCTTTGGGACGGCCAGACGCCGTTGGCGAGTATGTATCAAATCTGTTTTCAGAATACGATTCATCTTTATAACTCCGGATATGATCCGGAGTTTTCCGGCCTCGCCCCCGGATTGGTTTTGTTGGGATTTTGTATTAAGAAGGCCTGCCTGGATGGTTGTTCCGAATACGATTTTTTGCGGGGAACTGAACGCTATAAATATGACCTGGGCGGACTGGATCGACCCGTCTACCGCCTGACGTGGGCCTCTTGAAGCATTTACTGATCAGTTATCATACCTGTCCCACCGACCAGCCCGGCCAGGACCTTTCGGGCGGGATGAATGTGCTTTTGCTCGGGTTTTTGCGTCATACCCAATTTCCCACGGACGTGGTGACGCGCAGTTTCGGGGAGTATGAGGTCGAGGAGCTAACCCCTCAGGTGCGCGTGCATCGCCTGCCCTGCGGAGCGACCAGGCCCTGGACGCGCGAGGAAGCCTGGCGCTGTCTGCCGGCTTTTTCCGAAGAATTAAAGCGTTGGATGCGGGGTCGAGTTTTTGATGCGGCCAGCGCCCATTACTGGATGTCGGCCACTCAACTGGAAGGTCTCGGGGTTCCGTCGGGGGTGATGTTCCACACTCTGCAGGCGCAGAAGGGGGCACCTCGCACCGAGCTGGAGCAGATTCGGGAAGGCTGGGAGGCCAGCCTGATCGGAAAGTATCCCAGCGCCTATTTGCACTGGCATGATCTGAGCAACGCTCGTCGCCATCACCCCACCTTGCGCGGCACCGTCGTCCGTCCCGGGGTGTCCGTGCTACCCGTGGCGGAGCCCGTGGCCGGTCCGCCCTTCGTCTATGGCTGGGCCGCTCGCAATGATCCGATTAAGAATCTGGACCAGGCCCTGAGCTGGTTGGCCAACCTTTCCGAACCCAGTCAGCTGCTGGTGGCTGGAATGGAAGGTGGGCCGGCCCGCGACAATGTCCAGTACCTGGGTTCGCTGGGCCACGCCCAGATGGGTGAGTTTTATGGGCGCATCCATCAACTTCTGAATCTGAGCGACTACGAGACTTACGGCCTCAGTCTGCTGGAGGCGTTGGCCTGCGGGGCAGCGGTCGGGGTGCGCGACGATTCGGACTGGGCCCGACGCCTGCGTCGGCTGGGACTGCCCCATCAGCCCGGCAGTCGTTTTTCCAGCGAGCAGAAGCAGCGCGCTCGCCACCTGGCCGAAGCGCACGCCTGGCCGAGAGCGGTGCAAAGCTGGCAGCGCTGGCTGGAGCGACTGAAGGTGACTCCGGCTCGAGAGATGGATCGTCTGACCGCCGTCGACCCGGTATAAAAACAAAAAAAGGCCGACCCTTTTCGGGGTCGGCCTTTTTTCGGGGATGCTCTAGCCTTTGACGGGCGAGAGCATCGGCTTGGCCAGCACTTCTTCCATGCCGTCCTGCGCGTCCTTGAAGGTCAGCTGAACCGGCGGGCGCTTCATGAAGAAGGCGCTCGGGGCTTCCAGCGGACCGGACAGGCCGCGGTCGAGGGCGGCGGCGCAGTAGCGGATGGCGTCCATGGCGCAACCGGCGCTGTTGGGCGAGTCCATGACCGAGAGGCGAAGCTCCAGCTCGATGGGCTGACCGGCGAAGCCTTCGCCTTCGATGCGCAGGAAGCAGCACTTGTTGTCCTGCAACCACGGCACGTAGTCGGAGGGACCGATGTGCAGCTTCGAGTTGTGCTCGGCCGGCAGGGCCGAAGCCACGGCTTCGGTCTTGGAGATGCGCTTGGACTTGAGACGGTCCTGGCTGAGCATGTTCAAGAAGTCGGTGTTGCCGCCCGTGTTCAGCTGGTAGCTGCGCTTGACGGTGATGCCGCGCTCGGCGAACAACTGGGCCAGCGTGCGGTGCACGATGGTGGCGCCCAACTGGGACTTGATGTCGTCACCGACGATGGGCAGCTTCTTCTCACGGAACTTGTCCGCCCACTCCTTGTCCGAGGCGATGAAGACGGGCATACAGTTGACCATGGCCACGCCGGCTTCCAAACAGCAGCTGGCGTAGAACTTGGCGGCCTTCTCGGAGCCGACCGGCAGGTAGCTGATCAGCACGTTGGCCTTGCTCTCGCGCAGTGCCTTGACCACGTCGACCGACTCCTGGCTCGAGGGGCGGAAGGAGACGTCTTCTTCATACTCGGCCATATGGGCGGCCACGCCGTCGAGGATGTTGCCCATCAGCACGGTTACGCCCTCGCCGCTCAGGTCGCGGGTGAACCAGGGGGTGCAGTTGGGAGCAGCTTTGAGTGCGGTGCCCAGCGGCTTGCCCACTTTGCGCTCATCGACGTCGAACGCGGCCACGACTTTGATGTCGCCCACCGTGTAACCACCGATTTCATTCTGAATCAGGCCGCTCTTATCGCCATTCTTGTAGTAATCCAGTCCCTGCACGAGTGCACTGGCACAGTTTCCTACACCTACGATGGCCAGGCGAATATCCGACATTACAGTTCCTCCACAAAGCGTTTGGCGTCCCACACCGTCCACCCACCGGACATGCACAGGTGGTGCAGTCCATCCGGGTAAGGCCAGTCGGGAAGGGGCTCCCAACGCGTCCATTCCGTTTCTTGATAAAATTCTGGGTCCAGCCGGTCCACTTGATAAACCAGCAGTCCGCCGCCATAGGTGCGGGTGCGATTCTGAGCGGGCCTCATCCAGCTTGTCCCATTGGGGGAGCGCCAGGGCAGTCCTCCGGGACGGGCCAGATCGGTCCGATGAACGGCGGGGCTTTGGCGATGTTCGCGCCAGGGCCCCGTCAGAGCCGGCGCCCAGAAGAGATACGTGTTGTCGCGTGCTCGTCTGGATTGCTCGCCAACCCACATCCACCATAGACCGTCAGACCAAATTACCGTAGGATCGACTCCCGCAAACCCATCCAGCAAAACTGTTTCTTTTTTCCAGCCGTCTGGGAACTTTTGGCAGCGGTAAAGTGCCACTTCTTGGGCTTCATGCTGTTCGGGGATGCAGAAGATCTCGCCCTCCCACTCGATCAAGAATGGGTAGGAAAGATGCCAGTCCTTCCGTATGACCGGGCGCGGCTTGAAGTCGAGCAAGGGGCTGGCGGCGATGTGGCCGCGCCTTCCGTCGTAGTCTTCAAAAAAAATCCAGGGCTCATGCTGATGTACCACCAGAAACGGGTCGGCGAAGATACGGCCCGCCGGTGGGTGGATCCACGTGGCATCTGAGAAATCTGGCGAAATGGATCCCTTTCGGTAACCAATGGCCCAGCGGTCTTGCATAGACTGGGAACAGTGAAGCCAGGCTACCAAAGTTGTCAAGAGCAAAATCGCCTCCACCAGGACATGCGCTGGATTACGCGCGAGGGGGGTACTTTCTGTGTGATGGCCGGCTCCGCGCTGGAGCTGCTCCCGGCTTTTGTACTGGCGGTCAGCAAATCGGCCTTCGCCAGCGGTCAAATCAGCACCATCCCCAAGTTCCTGGGCGCGGTGGTGCAGAACCTGGCTCCGGGAGCGTTACGCTGGGTGGCTTCGGTTCGACTCTGGTCCATGTTGATGGCCAGCTGTCAGGGTCTCCTGTTGCTGGGCCTGGCTTTCGGCTTCACCTTCGGGCACTTGCCGCTCTGGGCCGTCTTCACCATGGTCAGTCTCTACTGGGCCGCCGCCTGGTCGATCGGTCCCGCCTGGAACACCTGGATGGACAGCATCGTGCCGGCCCGAGTCCGGGCCGCCTACTTTTCGCGGCGCACCGCTTTGTGCAACCTGCTCCAGTGGGGAACGCTCATGGGCGCTTCCTGGCTGCTGGCTCGCGGGCAGAGCCACGGCGTAACCCTGCCGATTTTCGCCAGTCTCTTTGCGGTGGCCGGCTGCGCGCGCCTGATCGGGGTCTATTGTTACGCACGCCAGAGTGAGCCCATCCCGCTGCCGCCCAACTACCGGGTGCTCGGCTTCCGTCAGTCGCTGGACAAAATTCGCAGCAACCCCAAAGCTCGCCCTCTGCTCTACCTTTTGGGGGGAGAGTTCGCCCTGCGCCTGGCCGAGCCGTTCGTCTACGCCTTCCTGGTCCAGAGCAAGGGCCTGAGCCTGGGCGCCGCCGCTCTCTGTCTGGCGGCCGGCACCATTACCAAGGTGACGGTGATGCCGCGCCTGGGCAAGCGGGCCGACAAATTGGGTTCCGTCAGTCTCTATCGGGGCGCCGGACTGGGGCTGGCGGTGATTTCCTTGCTCTGGCTGCTGCCCATCCAGCATCTGGCCTTCTGTATCCTGGTGCAGGGTTGCACCGGCGCCTGCACCGCCGCTTTCGAGTTGGCCAACATGCTGGTCTATCTGGAAGCCGTGCCGGCTGCCGACCGGGCCAGCGTGCTGGCCCGTTTCGCCATCTTCAACAACCTGGCGGGGTTGCTCGGCTCCAGCCTGGGAGGCGGGCTGCTGATGCTCTCCCCCGGCAGTTACGCGGCCCTGTTCGTGCTGGCCGCGCTGGCTCGGGTGGCCGCTCTCAAGCTGCTGCCTGCGGCCCGGGCTGCGCGCAGCTCTCAGGCGGTCCCTCAGAAGCGCCGTCGTCCCGAAGAATTCGGCCAGCGCTTGCTGAAACCGTATCGCGCCAAGCGTAGGAGCCTGCGCCTCGAGGTGAAACAGCCTACGCCCAGGTGATTGGGAGGGGGTAACGCCCCTCCTCCCAAACCCTCCCACTGATGAGTAAACTAGTTCTGATGGGCTCGGGCGAGACTGCGCCGAGCCTGGTGGGTGTGCATCGCCAGTTGCTCGCCTCCGTGACCCCTCCGCGCGCCGTCTGGTTGGACACTCCCTACGGCTTCCAGGAAAACGCCGATATTTTGAGTGCCAAGACGGCCGAGTTCTTTCAGCAGTCGTTGGGTCACAAGCTGCAGCTGGCCAGTTATCGTCATTCGGGCCAGCCCGAGGTGGAGATGCAGCTTTGTTACCGCACGCTGCGCCAGGCCAACTATCTTTTCACCGGACCGGGCAGTCCCAGCTACGCCCAGCTGCACTGGTCGCGTTCCGAGGTCCCCAAGATTTTGCTGGACAAATGCCGCCAGGACGGCAACGTGGTGATCTTCGCCAGTGCCGGGGCCTGTGCTGTGGGAGCTCTTTGTCTGCCGGTCTATGAGATCTATAAGGTAGGCAACGAGCCCCACTGGTTGCCCGGCCTGGAAATTCTGCCGGCCCTGGGTTATCCGGCCGTCGTTTTGCCTCACTTCAACAACACCGTGGGAGGCAATCACGACACGCGCTTTTGCTATCTGGGCGAGCGTCGCTTACGTCTGCTCGAGTCTCAGCTGGAGCCCCACCTGTGGATCTGGGGGGTGGACGAGCACACGGCCGTCATCCTGGATCTGGCCGCCGACCGCTTCGAGGTTCACGGCAAAGGAGGCTTTACTCTGCGCCGTAACGCCCAGGTGAGCTTTTTCGAGGCCGGCAGCAAAGGCTCTTTACAGGAGCTCCGTCAACCGGTGGCCGGGCAGAAAGTCCCGGAGACGCCGGTGGAGGTGGTGGCCAGCGCCACTCAGGGGCTGGTCACTGAGGTGGTCAAACCACTGGGGGACCGCTTCGAGCTGGCCCTCCAGGCCGGCGACGGACTGGGGGCGGCCCAGGCCTTGCTTGAGTTCGAGCAGGTGTTGGTGGACTGGAGCGGCGATAGCGACGTGCATCATTGGGGCATCGCCCGCTCCCAATTTCGCAATCTGCTGGCCCAGATCGGCGAGGGCGCCCAAAAAGGCCTGCAGGATCCGCGCAAGCCCATCGAGCCCTTCGTGGAAGTCTTACTGACCATGCGCAACGAGGCGCGGGCCGAGCGACAGTTTCAACGGGCTGACCAGATTCGCCAGATTCTGCTGGCGGCCGGGGTCGAGGTCCAGGACACGCCCGAAGGCGCGCGCTGGAGCCTGCGCCCCGAAGCCTACGCTTTATAACCCGGTCATTTTCTTCAGGTCGGAGATCAGACCCGGTCCAGTCGGTTGCCAGTTCAGGGTTGCCCGCGTATAGGCGCTGGAAGCCAGCATGTCCATGGCCATGAAGGGTGCCAGCCAGCCAAAGTGCTGCTGTGACTCCGCCGGCGTCAACGAGACCACCGGCAGTCCGAGGCCCTGGCCCAGCACTTCAGCGATTTCTTTGGAAGTAATGCCCTCCTCGGCCACTGCGTTCCAGCGGCTGCCGCGCTCGCCTCTCTCCAGCACCAGCCGGTAGAGGCGGGCGACGTCCTGCACGGGAGCCGCCGGCCAGCGGGTCGAGCCGTCCCCCAGGTAGGCGAACTTGCCGGTCCGTTGCGCCAGCTCGATGGCCGGCGTCAACAGCCCCTGTTTGTGATGATCGTGAACCTGAGGGAGGCGCACGATGGAGACGTTGATGCCCGCATCCAGGGCCGCCTGGCCGGCCAGCTCGGAGGCGGCGCGCGGGTGAGGATGGTTGGGGTCTGGACCGTACTTTTCCAGGGCTGGCTGGCCCGGCTCGCGATTGCCGATACCGGTTCCCGAGGTGATGAGAAGGGGTCCGTCCTTGCCTTTCAGGCCCTCGCTCAGGGCCTGGATGACGCGACGGTCCTGTTCGCAGGCGGCCAGAAAGTTTGTGAAGTCGTGATTGAAAGCGGTATGAATCACCGCCTCGGACTGTGCGGCGCCTTGACGCAGACTGTCGAGGTCCTCGAGGTCGCCGCGGTGGACTTGCGCTCCCGCGGCCCGCAGAGCCTCGGCTCCGCCGTCGGAGCGGGTCAGGCCCAACACTTCGTGTCCGGCCGATAGCAGCTCGGGAACGAGTACCGAGCCGATGAAACCGGTTGCCCCGGTCAGAAATACTTTCATGATGAACTCTCCATTTCGGTTCGATGACCCCTGGCGTATGGTAGAGTAGAAGTTCATCCTATTAAAGTAGTGAGTTTATCGTGGTATAAGGATCAACAGGCTATGAAAACGGACAATTTACTGGGGGAGTTTTTCAAGGATCGGCGGACGCGTCTGGACCCCGCCGCTCTAGGATTTCCGCTCGGGCGCCGGCGCACCGCCGGATTGCGCCGCGAAGAAGTGGCCCAACGAGCGGGCATCAGCCCCACCTGGTACACCTGGCTGGAGCAGGGCCGCGGTGGCGCGGCCTCGGCTGAGGTGCTGGAGCGCATCGGGGAGGCCTTGATGCTGACCGAAAGCGAGCGCGAATATATGTTTTTGCTGGGCCTGGGTCGCCTGCCCGAGGTGCGCTACAAGGCCAGCGAAGGAATCACCCCGCGCCTGCAGCGGGTGCTGGACGCTTTCGAAACGAGCCCCGCCATGATCAAGACGGCGACCTGGGACGTGATCGGCTGGAATCGAGCGGCCGCCACGGTCTTGACCGATTACGGCGCGCTACCGGTGGAACAGCGCAACATCCTGCGCCTGGTTTTCTGCACTCCTCGAGTGCGTTCGCTGCAGACCGACTGGGAGGGGGTCTCCCGTTTTGTGGTGGGCGCCTTCCGCGCCGACGCCGCTCGAGCCGGAGCTTCCGCGGAAGTTGCCCAGCTGGTGGACGAGCTGTGCGCCGCCAGTCCGGAATTCGAAAGGCTGTGGCGGGATAATCAGGTTCACGCTCACGGCGAGGGGCTCAAACGCTTGCGCCACCCCGAACTGGGGTTGCTGGAGCTCGAATACTCCGCCTTTGCGGTCGACGGTCGACCGGACCTGGGCATGATCGTCTACAATCCAGTGCATGCTTCGGATGCGGCCCGCATTCGCTCTTTGATCGACTCAGGGCATTCGCTGATGGCCGGAACTGCCGCGAAAGGATAGGCTGGTCCGAGAAAGCGAACGGAGGATGCCTGTGTTCAACGATCCGGCCTTGTGGCACCGCATACAGTTCGCTTTCACCATCACCTATCACTATCTGTTTCCACAGCTCACGATGGGGTTGGCCTGGTTTCTGGTCTACTGGAAGTGGAAAGCCCTGCGCACGGGGGAGGAAAAATACGCGCAGGCGGCCCGCTTCTGGGCCAAGATTTTCGGTCTGAATTTTGCCGTCGGTGTGGTCACCGGCATCCCGATGGAGTTTCAGTTCGGCACCAATTGGTCGGGCTTTTCCAAATATGCTGGGGGGGTGATTGGACAAACGCTGGCCATGGAGGGCATGTTTGCCTTCTTCCTGGAGAGCGCGTTCATCGGCGCGCTGATCTGGGGAGAGAAACGGCTGGGGCCCAAGCTGCATTTCTGGGCGGCTGTGGGCGTGGCCACAGGCAGCTGGTTGTCCGGAGTCTTTATTCTGGTGACCAACTCCTTCATGCAGCACCCGGTGGGTTACACCGTGCTGGCCGACGGCACGCTGGCCTTTGACAATCTCTGGGCTTATCTACTCAATCCCTGGGTTTTCGTGCAGTTTGCCCACAACCAGTGCGCGGCTCTGGTGACCGGCTCGTTCGTTGTGGCCGCCGTCGGCGCTTTTTACACCCTGCGCAAACAGCATGCGGAGCAAGCCCGACTTTACCTGAACGCAGGCACTCTGGTGGGTTTGATTGCCTCTCTGCTGGTGGCTTTCCCCACCGGTGACCAGCAGGCCAAGTTCGTGGGCCGGTACCAGCCCATTACTCTGGCCGCCATGGAAGGGCGTTTCCAGGGAGGCAAACTGGCCGATCTGGCCGTCATTGGCCAGCCCAATGTGGCCAAGCGGCGCCTGGAGAACCCGATTGAGCTGCCGGGTGTGCTCAGCTTTCTGGCCTACGGCACCTTTGAGAGCTACGTGCGCGGACTGGAGGAGTTTCCTGAAGACGAGTGGCCGGACAACATCGAGCTGCTCTACTACTCTTTCCACATCATGATTACCCTGGGCACGATCTTCATCGGGCTGATGGGTCTGGCTTGCCTGCTGCGTTGGCGCGGCCGGCTGGAAAAAACCACCCCGATGTTGTGGGCCATCATGCTGGCCTTTCCCTTCCCGTATATCGCCAATACGTTGGGTTGGATGACCGCTGAACTGGGCCGTCAGCCCTGGCTGATCTACGGGCTCTTCCGCACCACTCACGGCGCCAGCAAGATGGTCAGCCCGGGAGACGTCATTTTCACCCTGATCGGCTGGTGCGGACTCTACTTTGTGCTGGGTGTGCTCTTTCTCTACCTGGTGGGCCGGGAAATCATGCACGGGCCGGAGCACGAGTCATGAGCGCCCTCTGGTATGCCATCCTGGCTTTCATGCTGAGCACCTACGTGGTGCTGGACGGGCGCAACTTTGGAGCGGGCATTCTACACTGGATCGTGGCTCGCGACCGGCTGGAGCGACGCCAGATCATCGCCGCTATCGGACCGCTCTGGTCCTGGCACGAAGTCTGGCTGGTGGGCACCGGCGGGGTCATGATTATGGCGTTCCCCCGCTTTATGGCGCTGGTCTTCTCCGGTTACTACCTGGCGCTCTTCCTGGTGCTGTGGTGCATCTTGCTGCGAGGCATCTCGCTGGAGGTGGGTGGCCACATCGACGACGATCTCTGGCAGACCTTTTGGGACTTCGTCTTCACCGTCAGCAACGCGCTGCTGGCCGTGCTCTTCGGGGCTGCCTTCGGCAACGTCATTCGCGGCGTGGCCATGGAGCCGGACGGGCATTTTTACCTGACCTTTTTCACTGACTTCCGCACCACCGGCCATGTCGGCTTGCTGGACTGGTATACCCTGGCCGTTGCCGCTTTCGCCACCCTGGTTTTGACCGCCCACGGAGCCACCTACCTGACCATGCGCACCGAAGGGCCGGTTCACGACCGTTCACGGAGTCTGGCCTGGCGTCTGTGGTTGGCCGCCATTCCCTTGTTTTTGTTGATTACGGGTCTGACCTGGGTGGTGCGACCGGAGCTGCTCAGCGGCCTGCCGCACCGACCTTTCGCCTGGCTCAACTCGCTGATCGCTCTGGGCGGGGCCGCCGCTCTGGCCACGGGACTACGTCGGGGACGCGAACGACTGGCGCTGACCGGCTCCACCATGCTGATCTATGGGGTCATCATGACCGGGGCCGCGGCGCTTTTCCCGGTGATGCTCTACTGCACGCTGCCCGGGGCCGAGCATTTGAACGCGACCGCCCTGGCCGCGCCGGACCATAGTTTGCGCATCGCCATCTTCTGGTGGGTCCCCGCCCTCTGCCTGTCGCTGTTCTATTTATATGTCATCCAGCGCTACTATTCGGGCAAGGTCAACGTCACCAAAGACAACCAGGGTCTTTATTAGCCCAGGTTTTTGCGCAGGAAATCGATCATGGTGCGCCAGCTTTTCTCGGTTTGCGAGCGCTCGGCGCTGGTGACGTCGTGCAAATAGGGGGCGTAGACCAGAAAACCGTGCAGGCAGTCGGGATAGAGTTCCACCTGCACGGATTTGCCCGCTTTGAGAAGAGCCGTCTGGATCAGACCGGCTTGCTCCCAGGGCACGATGTCGTCTTTTTTGCCCTGTAGGATGAGCACCGGGCACGGGATTTGAGGAGCTACCGAAACGGCGTTGCGCATGGCGAAAGACTGCGGCCGGGACTCCGGTCCGTCTCCGTAAGTGCGGCGCGTCACGGCGTCGCCACCGACTTTGCCGGCGCGATTCAAATACTCCCACCAGCGATAGATGTCCATCACTCCGTAGGCCGCCACCACGGCTTTGATCTCGTGGTTGCGGGCGGCCGCCAGAAACGAGATCAGGGCGCCATGAGAGGCCCCCACCAGGGCCACGCGCTCGGCATCGGCCTGGGGAACCTGGTCCATCAGTTTGACGGCTTCCAGCACGTCGTCCACCTCGCCCTTGGCCACTTCGACCATACCGTCGGAGCCGTCCTCGCCCCGGTAACTGGGGGCGAAGACCACGAAGCCGGCGTTGGCCAGGCGCACCGAGGACAGGCGATGCTCCTTGGAAATGCCGCTGATGCCGTCGTGGGAGAAGATCACCACCGGCTTTTTGCTGCCCACCGCGATAGGGGGAAGGAAGAGCAGGCCCTTCACGGCCATTCCGTGGCTGCGATAGGTCCACTGACGCACTTCCACGCCCCGCTGACGGCCCAGCGACTGGTTGGAAAGCAACTGGGCCTGGGCACAACCACACAAAATCAAGAACCAGACAAGAATCTTCATTGCGCCAACTGCATACCCCGCAAAAACGTCCCTGAATCCCGGACCCCTCGACGCTGGCAGGAAACCTTCCGTTGATAGAAAAAATTTCAAATCGAATTTTTCAAGGCGAGGTCTCCGATGCGTAAAACTCTGGTCAGTCTACTTCTTTTAGCGGCACTCCCTTTCATGGGGGCGGCGGAAGAATTCAACCTGAAAGCTTCCGACATGCGGGGCGACATGGGGCTGCTGGAAGATTTCGGACCCACCGGTGCGGTTTTTCTCCCGGATGGAAAAGTGTTGGTCTGCGACCGCCGCTACACGGTTTTCCACATTTTTGACACGGATGGGCGCCGCTTCCGCTTTCTCGATCACCCCCAGAAGATGGGCGAGGCCAACTTCAGCGCGCTGACCTGGTGGAAAGACAATCGCTATTTTGTGACCGGCAGTCACTATCATATCAAGAACAACCCTCGCTTTGTCGAGAATCGCTCGATCATGCATCAGATCACCCTGCTCAACGAGCAACTGGACCCTCAGTCGGGCAAGGATAACTACGATCCGGACACGGCTCTGCGCTCCACCGGTTTTGTGGGCCAGTCCACCGATACACCGGGCGAAGTGACCGGTCTGGCTATCGACCCCAAACACAACCGCGTTTTTATTGGCTTTGACAAGTGTCTGGCCAAAGACGGCACTCTGGTGCTGTTCGAGGGACAGCTGGACAAATTTTTGGCGCGTTCCTCGGATTTTGACCTCAAGTTTGTCAAAACCGACCTGAAGCCGACCGTCGACCCCGCCACCAACACCCCCTACGACCTGACGGATATCGCCTATGTTCCGGACAAGGGATTGGTGTTGTTGCTGAGCTCGGAGGGGAATGAGGGCAAGCAGTTTGGCTCCAATCAGATCTGGTTCCTCAAGGCCGGCTTCGGCCCGGCCAAGCTGGTGCAGAAAGACCTGGCTCCCGGAAACCGGGGAGCCGGTCTGGCCATTCGGCCCACCCAGGGGGACGAGTACGAGGCTGCCATTGTGTGCGACAACGCCATGGAAGACAGCCGCATTCCCAGCCGCCTGCTCTACATGCGAGGCCTACGCCTGCCCATGCGTTAGAGAGCCAATTTCTAGCTTACGGGAGGGGCTCTGCACCGGGATTCGAAAACTATTTCTCGGCTTAATCCCTTGTTTGTATTTGATCAGAACTCTCGCAGAACACTGAAAGTCGTCGCCCTGATGTGGGCGATCTTTCTATCGATTTGTCTCGGAGCCGGTTTCTACCTGAGCAATCGAGTGCGCCAGGTGGAGAGTCAGCGCTTCCCTACGCTGGCGGAACCGTGCTGGTCGGAGAACGAGGAGCAGGTCGCCTATCTTTCCCGAAGCCCCGAGGCCAGTACCTGGCAACTCTGGACGGTGAAGACCGAGCCGAGAATGATTTGCCAGCTGGAGCCGGGCGAATGGCGCTTGCTCGGCTGGCTGGACAACGATGCGCGACTGTTGCTGCAGCCCCGCAGTCAAGGCGTTCCTCGAGTGACCGTGGTGGATGTCGCCAGTGGTCAGCAAAAGGAGATTCGCTTCGAGAATCAGGGCATTGAACTGATCGGCGTGCGCGGCGGTCAGATGTTCTTCCAGCGCTACGAGAAGCCGGATAAGAATTCGGACGGTCTGAGCAAGTCCCTGACCCTGCTGCGTTGGAGTCCTGGAGACGACCGTCTCACCAAGATCGTCAACATCCCCTACGAAACCGAAAAACTGCAGATCGAGAAAGTTTGGCCTTCCCAGGATGGCAAGTGGTTTGCGCTGGACATCATCATGGGGGACAGCGGTGACCGCACTCTCTGGTTTTACAACCAGGAAGAGGACCAGTTGACCTGGAGTGGCATCCGCACTCAGTGTCTGGCCATTCGCAGCACCTGGTCGCCCGATTCCTCCGGTCTGGTGGCCGCCATTCAGACCAAGGAAAGCTGTGATCTCTACGCTTTCTGGGACGTGCGTTCCAATCAATACACCCGGCTGAGTTCGGGGAACGAGTCTCACGCCTACCAACCGTTCTGGCCTCGCGAGGCGCGCTACTTCCTGCTCCTGGAGAAGAAGCGGGTCTATCGGTTCGAGCCGGAAAATCTGCAGGCTACCCAGTTAACCGCCGAAGGCTGGGACCGACCCAAGAGTCGCGACCTGGTCGTTTCACCGCGCGGCACCAGCGCTGCCTATGTCGGGCCCGAGGGAGACGACGACCAGCTCTACAAAGTCGACTTTCGCGCCAGTCAGACTCTGCCGCTCCTGCCCGAGCATCCCAAGACGGCCCAGCAGAAAGAGTGGTGGTTCGTGATGGGGACGGCCTTCCGCACCGCTCTCAAGGCCTGGACGCCCTTCTAGGATGGTCGATTGTTGGTTTACCTATCCGCCCTTCGATGAGCACGACTTCCTAGCCCGCGTTCTGGGACGCGCCCCCGAGCTGATTCCCGCCGAACTGCGCGACTATCAGCTGGTGAAGCATACCGCCTACACTCACGTGTTGCCCAGTGAGGGTGCTACCGTGACCGGCTCCCTGTTGCCTTATCAGATGGGTGACGAATGGATGTGGGAAGCCGAGATGGGCGTCAGTCAGGGCTACTATCGGCGCCTGCAATTGCCTGTGGAAGCGCAAGGGATGACGGTCCAAGCTTGGGTACTGGTGGCGGGACCTTCTCTCGCCTGGGCTGTCCAAGGGCAGGAGGATACCACTTGCACGTAGCAAGGGTAGCCAGCAATTTCAGCGAGGAGTCCGTCCGGTGAGTTATCAGAAGCACCTTTACGCCATCATGTATCCCAATTTTGCGCTGGTCGCCTCGCAACTGGAGCCCGCCGACTTCGGTCGGTATTACTCCGTCGGCTCGGCTCGCTACTATTCGGGTAAGATGATCTTCATCGAAGTCGACATCAACTACCGCAACGAGAATTTGCCGATCGACGAGTATTTGGAGCAAACCAAAGAGCACGCCGACGGCACTCCCAAGATGACCAAGTTTATCAGCTCCTACCGCGTGCTCGAGCACCTGTCGGTAGAAAGCCTGGGGGCGCTCTACGCGGCCACCGTCAGTGGCGACGTGCTCTGTATCCAGCCGCAGAAATTCTCTCCCAGCCCCAGCAATTCGCGCATCAACATCATTCAGGAGCTGAACCCGGTGCAGATGCTGGTGGCCAGCAGCTACGACCACGCCGCTCTGGGCAAGTATCTGACCACCCCGGGCAATCCGCGCGGCTGCCCCAAGCTCTTTTTCACTCAGATCGACCTGGATGTCGACAAGTTTCTGGTCGACTGGAAGCAGAATCCCTTCCTGGCCGCGCCCATTCCCGGTGTGCATCCGCAGAAGCTGGCCACCGTGTTGGAAGCGCTCAAAGCGGACAGCCTGCCGCGCACCAAGAGCATCGGCATTCAATCGATTTTTGACCGCATCAGCTATTCGCGCATCTGCAACGGCTTTTTTGTGGTGGCCGGGGATGAACTGAAGTTCTACCCGATGCCCAGCCAGGAAGTGCTGCAGCGCGACCACTACAGCTGGTGGAAACACAGCGACATGTAAGGGAGGGCTTCATGCTCAAACAACTGACTACCGCCGCTCTGGTTTTCTCGTGCCTGGCCTCGGTCTGGGCGAACCCCTCCTACGAGGAGGTCCGCAAAAAGGGCGATGTCGCCCTCAAGAAAAAAGACTACGCGACCGCCGTGCGCGAGTTCGAGCGCCTGGTTTATCTCTATGGGGAAAAGCCGGAAGCCTATGTCGCTCTGGGTTATGCGTGCTATCTGGACCAGCGCTATGAGCGGGCCATCCTGGAATTCAAGAAGGCCCTGAACTTCGACGCCAAACACGCCGAAGCCATCAATAACTTGATGCTGGCGGTAGGCAACCGGGCTTCTCAGCAGACCCGCGAGTTGGAGTTCTCGGAGGCCATCAACCTGCTGGCTTCCACCGAAAGCCAGTATCCCAGCCATCCACAATCGGTGGTGCTGCACTATGCGCAGGGTCAACTGGAGTTCTTCCGTGGCAATGAAGCTGCCGGTCTGAAAGACTGGGAGCAAGTCGCTCAAAAAGTGCCTACTTCCGGCACCGCCAAGTTCATTGAGGCCTACAAGCTATACGCCGGCGGGCGTCCCAAGCAGGCCCTGCCGGCCATGCAAGCGGCCCAGGCCAAGCTCCCCAAAGAGCCGGTGGTGCGTAACTACCTGGCGCTGATCCTGAGTGAACTGGGTCGCAACAAAGAAGCTCTGGCTCAGTTGCAGAAAGCTCAGCAGGGGAATCCGCCCTACATCGACCTCTTCCTGAATCAGGCCACGGTGCTCTTGAAAATGGGCGATCTGGAGAACGCTCAGGCGGCTCTGGTCAAGGCTCGTGATCTGCGTCCCGACTACGCCTCCATCCATCTGCGTCTGGCCGCCCTGCGTCGCCAGGCCGGTGACCAGGAAGGCAGCAAGAAAGAGTTGGGCCTGGCTCTCGGCGACGTTCCGCAACCGGCTCTGCTGGTTTCGGGCGAAGTGGGCAAGTCGGTCTGGGTCGACAACGACTACCTGGGCATTTCGCCGGTGGGCGCTTTCGTGAAGCCGGGCAAGCACAAGCTCAAGGTGACCGCCAAGGGTCAACCGGCCGGGCTGACCGACTTTACCATTGCCAATGATCAGGTGGCCTACGGCACGGTTTCGCCGTTAGGTGTCGAGACGGAGGCCGCCAGCGCTGCCGTTCCCTCGCAAAAGGCGGCTCACAGCTTTGCTCTGCGCGATCAGAGCAACAAATACTGGCGTTCCTTCCAGCACTTTCACACTCGTCCCGTCGTGTTGCTCTTTTGGAAAGTGGGCGGTGCCGACAACGACAAAGTGCTGAACGCTCTGAGTGAGCTCGGCAATCGCTACGGAACCAAGATCGGGTGCGCCGTGATCCACGTGGACACGGAGAACAAGAATCAGGCCATCGGTCAGATGATGTCGCTGCCGGCTACCTACGCCCGTCTTTTCGACGACGGCTCGGTGACCAAGCATTACGGATTGACCAACGATCTGCTGCCCAGCATCGTGGTGGTCGATCTGGACGGCTACATTGCCTCCCAGGCCCAGGGTGTTGACGGCGTCGACAAGGCCCGGCAGGCTCTGGACGGGATGGGTCTGGCGCCCTAACTCCGCTCGTCGGAAAAACAAAAATGGCCCCGGATTTTACGCCGGGGCCATTTTTTTGAGTGTGGCTAGATTCCAGGGGCCTGGATCTGGTAGGAGCCGCCCGAAGGTGCCGGTGCGGGCGGTGGATAGTAGGGGGCCGGAGCCGGCGGATTGTAAGGGGCCGGATCGTAACTGGGTCCCGGGGCCGGGGGCTGGTAGGCGGGCTGGGGCGGCGGGATGCGCTCCAGTCGGACCGACAGGTTGTGGTCTTTGCTGACGTCCATCTTCTTGGTGAAAGTCTCGTAGCCGTTGGCGATGATCTTGAGGGTGTAGCTGCCCTTTTTGATCTGCTGCAGGCGCACGCTGCCGGCGCTATGGTCGGTATAACGTTCCGAGTCGTTGACCAGGTAGACCTTGGCGTCCACGTCGGCCGGAACGACCGAGACGCGCACGCTGCAGATTGGCTGGTCGTTGCGCGCCGGTGGATCCTCGACCACGGGCTTGGGTGTGGCGATGGCCACCGGTTTTGGCGTTTCCGCGGGCTTGGGCTTGGGCGTGGCTGCCGGCTTGGGTTTGGGAGTAGCCACCGCCACCGGCTTGGGAGTCGGTTTTGGTTTGGGGGTGACGACCGGTTTCGGCTTGGGAGTCTCGAGGGCCGCTGGTTTGGGAGTGGCCTTGGGGGTCTCCGCCGGTTCGGGCGTCGAGCTGAAAAGTGGCTCCGGGGTTTCCGAAGGCAAGACGGCCGCCACAGGGCTCTTGGAAGCCTCTGGAGTCGTCGCCGCCAGCGGTTGGCTGGGAGTGGCGCTTTCCGTCACGCCCGCCACCGGGGTGGGGCCTTTTTTGGGGGGCCAGATGACCACGGCCAGCAGCACGGCGGCAAACGCCGTGACCAGGATGATCGGTCCTTTGCCCATGGGAGCTCTTTGCGGCTTGGGTCGCGGCAGCTTGGTGCCGGCGGGGGTGACGTTGGAGCCGCCACCTTCTCCCCAGCTGGCCTTGGAATCCGTGTCGATACCGCCCCTCGAGGGAGAATCATCCAGATCGGGAGGGGGTCCCAGGGGCGCGCGGGCGCCTTCAGGGGGGCGGACCGAGCCGGAGTTGCGCCCGCGAGCGCTGGCTTCGGGGCCCGGCAAGAAGCGGGGAGATGCGGCCGTCGCATGATCGACCGGCACCGTGCCCGTCGGTCCCTCGGTCAAATCGACCTTGCGCGGAGGCCAATCGCGAGGCACCACTCCAGAAGGGTCTTCGGGCGGCTTCTCGGCCGACTTGTGATTGACCGGACGGGGCGGAATGTTGACGCCGGGGGGGCCGGCGCTGGCGGGGGGGACGGCTTTGCCGCCCTTCAATTCCAACTGCTGAAATTCGATGCGGCTGGGGGTGGCCGAAGCGGGCGGAGGTCCGCCGGCGGCCGGGGGGCCCTGCGGCTGAGGGCTGCTGGACTGCGACATCAGCCCGGGAGCGAAGCCTGCCGGTCCGGTCGACCCGGCCAACGGCTGACCCGGAGGGCGTCCGCCCGCTTGCGGAGGGCCGGGCGGCGTTGCGGGACGACCCGCGGGGCCTGGAGGGGTCGGTTGCGGACCTGCGCCGGGACGTCCAAGCGGCTGCAGCTTGAGGGGCGCGGGTAGAGGTCCTGAGGAGGCGCCAAGGCCGCCCGAAGCGTCTCCTGGACGCAAGCTGATCGGCCGAACGGGAGGCCGTTCGCCGGAATTTTCTGGATTGTTGTGGTCGGAGCCCTGCTGCGACACCGTTTCAGGTCCTTTTCTCGGGATTGCAGGTACTTCGGTACTTTGTTCGGGGTCTCCCTCTAAAGAAGCGCGATCGAGTCTTAAAGGGTAGCCTGGTAGGGAGGCGAAGGCCGATCAAACTTGGATTCAGTCCCCGCGTAAGCGGACTGGCCCTCCGACGACCGACCGCAGGGGTGGGCCGATTTTAGTAAATAGGAAGGAGCGCTCACGATGGATATCATCGAGGCGCACGTCAATGCACCCGTGCAGGCAGCCGAAGAGTGGAACGAAGAAGAAATTAAGGACTTAGAGAGTCAGGAGTGGATCGACTCCCTGGACTACGTCCTGGACAGTGGCGGCCATCAGCGCGTCGCCGAAATTCTCAAGGAATTGGCTGTTCATGCCCATCAGAAGGGCGTAGACCTGCCCTTCTCGGCCAACACGCCCTACATGAACACGATTCCGGCCAGCAAGCAGCCGGCTTATCCGGGCAGCCGCGAAATCGAGCGGCGCATCAAGAGCATTATTCGCTGGAACGCCATGGCCATGGTCGTGCGCGCCAACCAGCACGAAAGCGGCATCGGCGGTCACATCTCGACCTTCGCCTCGGCCGCCAGCCTTTACGAAGTCGCCTTCAATCACTTCTTGCGCGGTAAGGACTACCACCGCTCGGGCGACATGGTCTACATTCAGGGCCACGCCTCGCCGGGCATCTACGCCCGCGCCTTCCTGGAAGGCCGGCTCAACGTCGAGCAGTTGGAAAAATTCCGTCAGGAACTGGTGGGTGGACCTTCCTCTTATCCGCACCCCTGGCTGATGCCGAACTTCTGGGAGTTCCCGACCGTGTCCATGGGTCTGGGACCCATTACAGCCATTTACCAGGCCCGCTATAACCGGTATTTGGAGAACCGCGGCCTGAAGCCCAAGGACGACTGCAAGGTCTGGGCCTTCCTGGGCGACGGCGAAACCGACGAGCCCGAATCTCTGGGCGCCATTACGCTGGCTTCGCGCGAGAAGCTCGACAACCTGATCTTCGTCATCAACTGTAACCTGCAGCGTCTCGACGGACCGGTGCGCGGCAACGGTAAGATCATTCAGGAACTGGAAGCCGCTTTCCGCGGCGCCGGCTGGAACGTCATCAAGGTGATCTGGGGCGATACCTGGGACGACCTGATGCGCACCGACAAGAATGGCCTGCTGGTCAAGCGAGCCGGCGAAATCGTCGACGGCGAGTATCAGAAGTACATCGTCGAGTCCGGTGGTTACCTGCGCGAGCACTTCTTCGGCAAAGATCCGCGCCTCATGGAAATGGTCAAGCACATGTCCGACGACCAGCTCGAGCGCCTGCGCCGCGGTGGTCACGATCCCGAGAAGGTGTTCGCCGCTTACCACTCGGCCGTGCGTCACAAGGGCCAGCCCACCGTCATTCTGGCCAAGACCATCAAAGGCTACGGACTGGGTGAAGCCGGTGAAGGCCGTAACATCACCCACCAGCAGAAGAAGCTGAACGTGGAGGAGCTCAAGAGCTTCCGTACCCGTTTTGGGATTCCGATTTCCGACGACGAAGCGGTCAACGCTCCCTTCTACAAGCCGCCGGAGGACAGCCCGGAGATGCGCTATCTGCGCGAGCGCCGCAAGCAGCTCGGTGGCAGTCTGCCGCATCGTATCGAAGCTTGCCCCAAGCTGCCCCTGCCCCAGGCCAGCATCTTCGACGAATTCAACGGTGGTTCCAATGGGCGCGAAATGTCCACCACCATGGCTTTCGTGCGCACCCTCACCAAGCTGCTCAAGGATGATGGTATGGGCAAATACGTGGTGCCGATCGTCCCCGACGAAGCGCGCACCTTCGGTATGGAGTCGCTCTTCCGCCAGTGCGGTATCTACTCCAGCGTCGGCCAGAACTATGATCCGGTCGACTCCGACAGCTTGCTTTACTACAAAGAATCCAAGGATGGTCAGATTCTCGAGGAAGGCATCACCGAGGCCGGCTCTATGTCGAGCTTCGTGGCTGCCGGCACGGCTTACGCCACCCACGGCATTCCCACCATCCCGTTCTTCATCTTCTACTCGATGTTCGGCTTCCAGCGTATCGGTGACCTGATCTGGTTGGCCGCCGACTCGCGTTGTAAGGGCTTCATGTTGGGCGCCACGGCCGGCCGCACCACCCTCAATGGTGAGGGCCTGCAGCACCAGGACGGCCACAGCCACGTGCTGGCTTATCCGGTGCCCAATCTGATGTGCTATGACCCGGCCTACGCTTACGAGCTGGCCGTGATCGTCAAAGACGGCATCAAGCGCATGTATGAAGATCAGGAATCGATCTTCTACTACCTGAGCGTCTACAACGAGAATATGGCTCAACCGGCCATGCCGGCCGGATGCGAGCAGGGCATTCTCAAGGGCGCCTACCTGTTGCGCCCCTCCGAACTCAACCGCGAGAAGCCGCTGGCCCAACTGATGGGCAGCGGACCTTTGCTCAACGAGTCGGTGCTGGCCCAGGATTTGCTGGAGCATAAGTATGGCGTTTCCACTGAAGTCTACAGCGTGACCAGCTACAAAGAGCTGCGCCGCGACGGCAAAGAGTGCGACCGCTACAACATGCTCCACGCCGACGCCAAGCCGAAGGTTCCCTACATCACCGAGCTTCTGGGCAAAGAGCCCGGCGTGGTGGTGGCGACTTCCGATTACCTGAAGATGCTGCCCGACTCGCTGGCCCGCTGGATTCAGAAGCCGCTGGTGGCTCTGGGCACCGATGGCTTCGGACGCTCCGACACCCGTAAGCGTCTGCGCGATTTCTTCGAAGTCGACCACCGCTTCGTGGTGGTGGGCACGCTGGCCGAACTGGTTCGCCAGGGCAAGGTCAAGGCCGATGTCTACAAGCAGGCCATCAAAGACCTCGAGGTCGACGTCAACAAACTCAACCCGATGATTTCCTAGGAGAGACGCCATGTCGATCGAGTTCAAACTGCCTGATCTAGGCGAAAATATCTCCTCGGCCGGAGTGCTGGCCGTGCTCGTCAAACCGGGTGACACCATCAAACGGGACACCCCGGTTCTCGAAATCGAGACCGATAAAGCGACCATCGAGGTCCCTTCGACGGTCGCCGGTAAGGTGAGCAACATCCACGTCAAACCCGGCGACAAAGCCGAAGTGGGCCAGGTGGTGCTGACCCTGGAGGGCGAGGACGCTCCTCAAAAAGAGGAAAAGCCCAAAGCCGAGGCTCCACCCCAGCAGCCGCCCGCCGAAGCCAAGAAACAGGAAGAGCCCAAAGCGCCTGCGGCTAAGGCTGCTTCGGGTCCTCAAGAAGTGAAGCTGCCCGATCTGGGCGAGAACATCACTTCGGCCAATATCCTGGGCGTACTGGTCAAAGTCGGTGACAAAATCACCGCCGACACCGGAATGTTGGAGATCGAGACCGACAAGGCCACCATCGAGGTGCCGGCCGGCGTAGCCGGAACGGTCGACAAGATCCACGTCAAAGCAGGCGAGAAGGCGGCTCCCGGCCAGGTCATCTTGACCGTCTCGGGAGTGGCCGCGGCCGAAGTCGAGAAGCCCAAGGGCGAGGGGAAAGCGCAGGCCCCGGTGGCCGTCGCCCCCACCCCCGCCAAGGCTGCTCCCAATGGCACCTCCAAGCCGAGCGCGCCTCCGGTGAAGTCCGGTCGCGCCGCGGCCGCCGCCCCTTCGGTGCGCCGCCTGGCTCGCGAAATCGGCGTGGACGTCAACGTGGTGCGCGGCACCGGTCCGAAGGGCCGCATTTCGCACGAGGACGTCAAGGCCACCGCTCGGGCTCTGCTGAAAGCGCAGCCCGCCCCCGGACAGGCCGGCGCTCCCGGAGCCTGGCGCGGCCCGGTGGTTCTGCCTCTGCCCGACTTCACCAAGTTCGGCACCGTCGAGCGTGAGGGCATGAACAACATCCGCAAGAAAACGGCGGAAAACATGGCCCAGGCCTGGTCCACCATTCCGATGGTGACCCAGTTCGACAAAGCCGACGTGACCGACCTGGAGAAACTGCGGGTCAAGCTCGACCCCAAGGCTCGCCAGGCCGGCGGCAAACTGACGGTGACGGCGATTTTGATGAAGGTGTGCGCTTCCGCCTTGAAGCGCTTCCCCAAATTCAACGCCTCCATCGATCTGGCCAAAGAAGAAGTCGTCTTCAAGAAATACTTCAACATCGGCGTGGCCGTGGACACCGAACGGGGTCTGCTGGTGCCGGTGGTCAAGAACGTTTCCGGCAAGAACATCTTCGAGATCTCGGCCGACCTTCAGGTCATCGCCGAGAAGGCCCGCAATCGCAAGGTCTCGCCGGACGATCTGCAGGGCAGCTGTTTCACTATCACCAACCTCGGTGGTATCGGCGGAACCTCTTTCACCCCCATCGTGAATCCTCCGGAGGTGGCCATCCTGGGCGTCTCCCGCTCCTCGGTCGAGCCGGTCTGGCAGGACGACAAATTCGTGCCTCGCACGTTGCTGCCGCTCAGCCTCAGCTATGACCACCGCTTGATCGATGGGGCCGAAGCGGCCCGCTTCCTGCGCTTTGTCTGTGAAGCGCTGGAGAATCCCGCTCTACTGCTATTCGAAGGGTAAGTTCCGATGGCTACATTTGAAAAATCCACCCAGGTGCTGGTTCTGGGAGCCGGCCCGGGCGGTTACGCCGCTGCTTTCATGGCGGCGGACCTGGGGATGGAGGTCACGGTCGTCAATCGCGAGCCCAATCCGGGCGGCGTTTGCCTGTATCGTGGTTGTATTCCATCCAAAGCGCTGTTGCATGCCGCCAAGGTCATCAACGAGGCCAAAGAAGCCGAGCATTACGGGGTGACCTTCGGGGCGCCTCAGATCGACTTCGACAAGCTCCGTTCCTGGAAAAGCTCGGTGGTGGAGAAGCTGACCGGCGGTCTGGGCACCATGGCCAAGCAGCGGAAGATCACCTATCTGCAGGGCGAGGGCAAGCTGCGCGACGCCAAGAGTCTGGAAGTGACGCTGAGCAACGGCGATACCGGCGTGGTTACGTTCGAAAAGGCCATTCTGGCCACCGGTTCGCGCCCCATTCTGCCGCCGATGTTCAATATCGGCTCGCCCAGAGTCTGGGATTCGACCGGCGGTCTGGATATGGAAGAGCTTCCCAAGCGCTTGCTGGTGGTCGGCGGCGGCTACATCGGCCTGGAGCTGGGCAGCGTTTACGCGGCTCTGGGTTCCGAGGTTACGGTGGTCGAGGCGACTTCCGGCCTGCTGCCCGGCGCCGATCGCGACCTGGTGCGGGTGCTGCAAAAGAGCGTGGAAGAGAAAATGTCGCGGGTGTTGCTCAACACCAAAGTGACGGCCATGAAGGATGCCGGCGACACCGTCGAGGTGACGCTGACGCCCAACGAAGGCGAAGCCTACAGCGAGAAGTTCGAGCGGGTGCTCGTCTCCATCGGGCGCCGGCCCAATTCGGAGAACCTCGGTCTGGAGAACACCAAGATCGAGCTGGACGGCCGCGGTTTCATCAAAACCGACCGTCAGGGACGCACCCAGGAGTCAAATATCTTTGCCATCGGCGATATTTCCGGGGACCCGATGTTGGCTCATCGAGCCACCCATCAGGGCCGCCTGGCCGCCGAGGTCATCCACGGCAGCAAGGCTCAGTTTGAACCGCAGGCCATCCCGGCGGTGGTCTTCACCGACCCTGAGTTGGCCTGGGCTGGTCTGACCGAGCAGCAGTGCAAGGACCAGAACGTCAAGCACGAGGTGGCCAAGTTCCCCTGGGCCGCTTCCGGACGCGCGCTCACCCTGGGTCAGCCGAACGGCCTGACCAAGCTGATCGTCGATCCCGAAGACGGTCGTCTGCTGGGGGTCGGCATCGTCGGCTCCGGCGCGGGCGAGTTGATTGCGGAAGCCACGCTGGCTCTCGAGATGGGCGCGCTGGCGGCCGACATCGGCCTGACCATTCACGCCCATCCCACCACCTCGGAAACCTTGATGGAAGCCGCCGACGTTTTCTTCGGCAACTGCACCCATCTCTACAAGCCCAAGAAGGAAGCCAACCGCTAAATCGGCTTAAGCACCAGCAGCGGAATTTTGCGGTCGGTCAACTTCTGATACTTGACGTAGCCCGGATAGTATCGGCAGAAGACCGGCCACATCCGATCGCGCAGCTCCTCGCTGGCCACTTCCGCGCGAATCTCCCAGTGATGCGGTCCGATCTGGACCCAGCCCTGGGGATTGGCGATCAGGTTCTTGGCCCAGTGCGGAGCTTCGGCCTGGCCGCCATAGGAAGCCACCACGATCAAGTTGGGGCCGTCCGGCAAGGTCAGCAGGGGAGTGGTGAAGCGCTTGCCCGACTTGCGACCGGTGGTGGTCAGCAACATCTGCGGGGCGCCGGCGAACAGTCCGCCGATGACCCCGTTGCTGATGCGATAGAGAAAGGTGTGAAAGCTGGTGATCCAGCGGATCACCCGGCGGTTGTGTTTCTTTCCTCGAGTGCCTGCTTCTAATGTCATGCCTCTGCCTTAGTCTCCGGCGGGCAACGGTCCTACGTAGCGCACCTCGGGCCGAATCAGACGTCCTTCTTTCTCCTGTTCGGCGATATGGGCCAGCCAGCCCAGCACCCGACCACAGGCGAAGACGGCCGTGAACTCTTCCCGCTGGAAGCCGATGGCTTCCAGCAACAGGGCCGTGTAGTATTCCACGTTGGTCTGCAGTACCCGGCCCGGCTTGTGGGCGGCCAGCGCCTGCGTGGCCAGTCCCTCCATTTGCTCCGCAAAACGTAGTCTTGCCGCCAGTTCCGGCGAGTGTTCGGCAATCTTTTGACAGGCCGTTCGCAGCACTTCGGCTCGCGGATCGCGCACGCGATAGATGCGGTGTCCGAAACCCATCAGGCGCTCGCCGGCGCCCAGTTTCTGGCCGAACCAGGCGGCCGGGTCGGGGGCCAGTTGGAGTTCATCCAGCATATCCAGCACCGGACCAGGGGCGCCGCCGTGGAGAGGCCCTTGCAGCGCTCCTAAAGCCGCCGACAGAGCGGCGCGCTGGCCGGCCCGGGTGGAGGCCACCACGCGGGCGGTGAAGGTGCTGGCGTTCATTCCGTGCTCGGCCACGCACACCCAGTAGCGCCGCAATCCATCGGGCCACCGGAGGCCGGCCATGCGGGCGATGTCGGCCACGTGGTCGGCCTGTGGGTCGGGTTCGGCCTGAGGGTTGCGCCGCAGGGCCAGAGCCACGCCCAGTGCGGCCACCCAGTCGGCCGGGTTTTTGCCGTCCGGCAGTCGGTCCAGGGCCAGCCGCAGCCACTCGATAGGCGCCAGGCCACCGGCCAGCGGGAGGGCTTCGCGCAGCAGGGGAGCCACCCGCACACGGGCTTCCCCCAGCCCGGACAGGGGCACCTCCCACAGAATTTGGGCCAGTTCTTCGTAGCCCTTCTCCCCCAGCTGATGCAGGTGAAAGCCCCGTAGAATCAGGCGTCCCGCCTGTCCATCCACCAGACTGATCCGGCTTTCGCCCACGCAAACTCCCTCTAATCCGCTACTCACGACCTGCATTTTCTTGCTTCCTCTCGGTTGTCTCTGAGTTCAGGATGATACGTTGACATCGATGCGTCAATCTTGATTTAATAATCAACATGAAGTTGCTCACCTCGGATCAGGCGGCCCAGGCCCTGGGTGTCAGTAAGTCCACCCTCTATGCCTACGTCAGTCGCGGCTTGCTGGAGTCGGTGGACGGGCCCGAGCGCACGCGCCGATACCGCTGGGAGGACGTGGAGCGCCTGCGCATGCGCAAGCAGCGCCCGGTGGAGGCCGCCGAGAATGCGCTCTATGGCGGCCTGCCCAGCCTGGAGAGCCGTATCTCCACGATTGAACCCGAGCGACTCTGCTATCGAGGCCAGGATGCGGTGAGGCTTTCCCGGGAAAGCACTCCTCGTCAGGTGGCCGCTCTGCTTTGGACCGGCTCGCTCGACTTTCCGCTGCCAGAGGACTCTCAGGAAACCTGGACCGGGCCCTTTCTATCCGGAGCCCTGGGCTGGTTAGCCGAGCAGCTGGAGCAGGACTGGTCGGCCTGGGACCTGAGTCCGGAAGGCGTGCGCCGGACCGGCTGGCGCATCTATCAGGCGTTCCGGGCCCAGTTGCCCTCCCATCCGCGTCTGGATCAGGCCTTGATTTTGTGTGCCGACCACGAGCTGAACGCCAGCACGTTCACGGCCAGGGTGGCGGCCAGCACGGGCGCCAATCCCTATGCGGTGGTCAGCGCCGCTCTGGCCGCCTTGAGCGGTCCCAAGCACGGCGGTGCCACTTCTCAGGTGGAAGCGCTCTTTGCCGAGGCTTCCGCCAGTAGTCCTCGTCAGGCCATCGGCGAGCGTTTGCGTCGGGGCGATCCGGTGGCGGGATTTGGTCATCCGCTCTACCCACAAGGCGATCCGAGAGCCCGGGCCTTGCTGGAAGATGTTCCTCTGGCTCAGGGTTGGATCGAAGCCGGCCAGCAGTTGCTCAACGCCTACCCTACGGTCGATCTCGGGCTGGTGGCTCTAGGTCTAGAGCGAGGCGCGGCCTTTCAGCTCTTCGCCGCCGGGCGCTGCCTGGGCTGGATCGCTCACGCCCTCGAACAATACGCGGATGGCCGCATGATCCGTCCTCGCGCTTTTCACCGGAGTTCCTGAAGATAGCTGACGGCTCCCCGCCCGGCCACCCGGCCGCTGGCAAAACTGGCGGTCAGCAGGTAGCCGCCGGTGGGTGCTTCCCAGTCGATCATCTCGCCGGCGCAGAAGACGCCCGGGAGTTTCTTTAGCATCAGGTGGTCGTCCAGTTCGTCGAAGGCCACGCCGCCGGCGGAACTGATGGCTTCGGCCAGGGGGCGGGATGCCAACAGGCGGAGCGGCAGGTGTTTGGCCGTGGCGGCCACCCGGGCCGCATCCGAGAGATCGGGCAAAACCTCGCGAACCAGGGCCGCCTTGACGCCCTCCAGGCCGGCTCGGCCAAGATGCTTGGCCAGGCTGTTGGAACCGCGCGGTTTTGCCAGGGCAGCCGTCAGCTTCTCCAGCGATTGTCCGGGCAGCAGGTCCAGATGAATCAAGGCCGAGCCCGACTGGCAAATCTGCTCGCGGAATCTGGCGGAAAAGGGGTAGATCAGGCTGCCTTCCAGGCCGTATTCGGAGACGACGCACTCCCCTCGCCGTCCCTCGATCTCGATCGATTTGAGCGGCTGGCCGGCGAAGCGTTCTTTCATGACCGGACTCCAGGCCACTTCGAAGCCGCAGTTGGAGGCTTCCAGGTCGGGAACGTCCAGGCCGCGTCCGCGCAGCCATTCCACCCAGGCGCCATCCGAGCCCAGTTTGGGCCAGGAGCCGCCTCCCAGGGCCAGGATCACGGCTCGCGGTTTCAGGACTTGCTCGCCCTCGGGAGTGGCAAAACGAAGCTGGCCGGACGCTGTCCAACCCTCCCAGCGCCAGCGTTGGCGGATGTCCACCCCCCCGGCGCGCAGGCGACGCAGCCAGCTGCGTAGCAGCGGTGCGGCCTTCATCTCGCTGGGAAAGACGCGGCCGGAGGTGCCGACGAAGGTCTCCACGCCCAGCTCCTGGGCCCAATCGCGCAGCTGCTGAGGGGTTAGTTGCTCAAGCCAATCGGCCACGCGCCCATGACTGAAGCGTTGCACGAATCGGTCCAGGGGTTCGGAATGGGTCAGATTGAGACCGCCCTTACCGGCCAGCAGAAACTTGCGTCCCACCGAAGGCATCGCATCACAAACTAGAACTTTCAGGCCGGCCTGGCTGGCGGCTTCGGCCGCCATCAAGCCAGCGGGGCCGCCGCCCACGATCAGGACATCCATAGGCGCGCCGATTTCGCGCTCCGGCAGGCTCGCCCTCCGCCCTCCGGCGAAAGCTGGGGCGTGTCGAAACCGCCTCCCTCACCCTGGCTGGGACTGGCCCTTTTCTTCTGCTCCGGCCTGAGCGGCCTGATTTATGAGGTTCTTTGGTCGCGTCGTCTGGGGCTGACCTTTGGTCATTCCACCCTGGCCGTGAGCACGGTGGTGACGGCCTACATGGGCGGCCTGGCCTTGGGCAGTTGGTGGGGCGGGCGCTGGGCCGATCGGCGCCAGGGCGATCCGGGCGCCTACCTGCGGGTTTACGCCCTGCTGGAGTTGTTCATCGGGGTCTGGGGAGCGCTCAGCCTGGTTTTGCTGGGCTGGGTGGAGAAGCTCTACCTGAGCGCGGCGGCCCAAGGCATCGCCGGCACGCCCGTGCATTTACTCGCCTTTCTGCTGTGCCTGTTGGTGCTGCTACCGCCCACCTCGGCGATGGGAGCCACCCTGCCGATTCTGTGCTGTTTCTACACGCGCTCGGAGCAAGTGGGGGCGCGCCTTTCCCACCTCTACGCGGCCAACACCTGGGGAGCTGTGGGGGGAGCCTTTCTGGCCGGATTTGTGTGGCTTCCCAAGTTGGGACTGATGATTTCTATTCTGGGAGCAGCCGGGGTCAACGGTCTTATCGGTGTGGCCGGTCTGCTCTGGAGTCGCGGTTCCGCAGCCCTGCAGCGAACCGACCCTCCCGCCTCGCCGCAGTCCAGTTCCCAGCCGCTCGTCTTTGCCTTCAGTGGTTTCGCCAGTATGTTGCTTCAGCTCGGATGGACGCGAGGCTTCTCAGTTTTGATGGGCAGTTCGGTCTACGCCTTCGCCTCGATTCTGGTGGCTTTTCTGGGCGGCATTGCGCTGGGGAGCAGTCTCTACGCCCGGCTGCTGAGCCATCGCCAGCCCTCGCGAGGCAGTCTGGCGCTGCTCTATGCCGGCACCGCCGCGGGCGGGCTGCTCTCGATCCTCATTCTGATTCGGTTACCCGGCCTCTTCCTGTCGCTTTACCCCAGAGTCAAAGATAGTTTTGACCTGCTGTTGCTACTGACCGTGGGTTTGAGCGTGCTGATGTTGCTGCTGCCCACTTTGCTCATGGGGTTGCTCTTTCCGTTGGTCACCCACCTGCATCATCAGAGCCGGGGCGGCCTGGCCGGCAGCGTGGGAGCGGTTTACGCCGCCAACTCGGCCGGCTGCATTCTGGGCAGTTTTCTAGGAGGATTCTGGTTGCTGCCCCAACTGGGCTTGCAGAACACGGTTCTGCTGGGAGTGGCCATTTACGCCCTGTGTGCCCTCTGGATGGATCGGCGGGCCCTGCCGATGCTGGTGGCGCTGGGGGTGGGCGGCTGGCTGCTGCCCCCCTGGGACACCGGACTGGCGGCGGCTGGACAGGCCATTTCGGCGGCCCGCGAAAGCGGGGGCGGCAGTTCCTATTTCGCGCCCCCGGTGTTTTATCGGGACGGCCTGTCTTGCACCGTGGCGCTGGCCGTGGAAGGGCCCGGAGCTTTATCCTTACGAGTCAACGGCAAGGCGGACGCTTCCCTGCAGTTGTCTGACCGTCTGACCCAGTCCTCGCTGGGCTGGATCCCCTTGCTCTATGCCCAGCATCCCCGCCGGGCGGCGGTGGTGGGACTGGGCAGCGGCCTCACGGTCACGGCCTTGAGCGCTTCCAGTGACCTGAAAAGCGTGGAGTGCGCCGAGCTGGAGCCGGCCGTGCTGGAATGCCAGAATTACTGGGCCCCCTTCAATCGTCACATCGTGGAAGACCCTCGGGTGAAAATGCTGCTGGCCGACGGTCGCACCTTCTTGATGAGCGCCCAGGGCAAGTTTGATCTGATCGTGAGCGAACCGTCCAATCCCTGGATCGCCGGCATCGGCAATCTCTACACCCAGGATTTCTACCGCCAGTGCGCGGCCAAGCTGGAGCCCGGCGGATGTTTTGTGCAGTGGTGCAATCTCTACGCCATCTCTCCGGCCGACGTGGATCTGGTGCTGCGCACCTTCTACGCGGCCTTTCCGCACGGAGAATTGTGGACGACCGGGGGCGACCTGATTCTGGTGGGGACCCTGCAACCGTCGCAGGCCAGTCCGGCCGCGCTGGAAGCGGGCGCTCCCTGGGTTCAGCGTGAGTTGCGGGAACTGGGTTTTGAGAACGCCGGAGAACTGGCCGGTCAGTATCTGTGCAGTCGAGAGCAGGCTCTGGGAGTCATTCCTCCGGGTCCGGTCAACACCGACGATCTGCCGCTGCTGGAATACTCGGCCCCGCGCTCGCTGTATCGGTCGGACGCGCTGGTGACGAATCTGCGTCGCTGCGTCCAATGGCGCCAGGAGACCCTCCCCGCGGGTTGGCCGGACAGCCCCAAGAACCGCCTGGAGGCCTGGGTGGGCCGGCTGAACTTCGGCTTTCCGCAGTTGCTCCAGTTTCCGCTGGCGCAAATTCCGGAAGCCTGGAGAGCCTTTTTTGGCAGCACCGGCCGGGTGACCGACCCCAAGCTTGCCCTCAAGCTGCCGCTGCGAGCGCGCCAGATGCTCAGTCGTCAGGCCCTGCACGAAGGGCGTCCGCTCGAAGCATTGGCCCTCACCCAAGAGCCCGCTTTGCGCGCCGAAGCTTTGTATCAGATGGGCCGTTGGGCCGAGGCGGCCGACCTTTACCAGGAGCTGAGCCGGAGTCAGTCCGACAGTCTGACCTGGTCGGCTCTGGCCACCTGCCGCTTTTTCAACCGGCAGCCGGAGCTGGCCGAAGCGGCCAGCCTGGAGGCGTTGCGTCTCAATCCCTACGACCCCCGCGCACTCTACGTGCAGGCCTCCCTCCATGGGTCGTTGGAGCGGGCCGGCCAACTGACGAGCGTTTGTCCCAGTATGCTGGACGGTTGGGTGTTGCTGGCCCGGTTGGCGGCCACCCAAGGCCATCTCGACCAGGCCCGGACGGCTGTGCGCAACGGCCTGAAGCTGTCCGACAAGCATCCCGGCCTGCTGCGCCTGGGCCAGGAGCTGGGTCTCCCCAACCCGTAGTAGCTTCCTATGAAGCCTCTCCTGCTCGCTTTGGCGCTGACCCTGCTGGTCTCGGCCGAACCCCATCGTCATCACGATTTCAAAGACATTCCGCGCTGGGTGGAGGCCTTTGAAGAGAAGTCTCGGGACGCCTGGCAAAAGCCGGCCGAGGTGGTGGAATATCTGGGTTTGCAGCCGGGCCAGGTGGTGGCCGACCTGGGCGCCGCCAGCGGTTACTTCAGTCGCCCTCTGGCCCAGGCGGTGGGACCGACCGGCTGGGTCTTCGCGATTGAGGTGGAGGCCGGGTTCTTCGCGCCCCTGCACCAGCTCGCCGAGAAAGCGGGCGTCCACAACATCGCCACCGTGCTGGCCAGCGCCGACGACCCTCATCTGCCCGAGGCCTCCACCGACGTGGTTTTCATCTGCGATACCCTGCATCATATCGAAGGGCGCCCGGCCTACTACGCCAAGCTCAAGCGAGCCCTCAAGCCCAATGGCCGGATCGTGGTGGTGGATTTCTTCCCCGACCGGGACATCCCGGTGGGGCCTAAAAAGAGTGAGCGGCTCTCGGTGGAGCAGGTGACGCAAGAGTTGACCTCGGCCGGCCTGCAGGTCAGTTCCAACCTGACCCTTCTGCCGTATCAGTACATCCTTGTGGGGGAACGTTGAAGGCCTGCGTCTTTTGCGCCGGAATGCGCGGCGAGGTCGAACTCTCTCGCGTCTATGAGGACGAGGAGGTGCTGGCCTTCCTGGACCACAAGCCGGTCTTTCCCGGCCACGTGCTGCTGATTCCCAAACGTCATGTGGTCACTCTGGACGAGCTGGACCCTGAGGAAGTGCCGGGGTTGTTCGAAAAGCTGCGGGTGCTGAGTCGGGCCGTGCCGCTGGCCGCCGGGGGTCAGGGTTGCTTCGTGGCCAACAACAACATCGTCAGCCAGAGCGTGCCGCATCTGCACTGGCACGCCGTGCCCCGCACCAAGGGGGACGGTCTCAAGGGATTTTTCTGGCCTCGTCATCCTTATCGGGACGCCGAGGCTCAGGAAGCGATGCGCTCCAAGCTGGAGGACGTCATCCTGCAGGAGCTGATTCTGGATTTCTGGTTCGGTCCCGGCAATGGGCCGTCGAGCGAATTCTACGTCAAGCGCTGGTTCACTCAGGATGCCGACTTCGATCGAGTCTTGCGTCGGCGCTTTGGCAAAACCATGGAGACGGCTCTGGCCGGCGGTCTCCAGAGTTGGGAAAGCACGCCGCGCGGACGCCTGGCGCTGATTTTGGTGCTGGATCAGTTCACGCGCAACCTGGGTCGGCACACGGCGGCCGCCTTTGCCGGCGATGAGCGGGCCCAGCGACTGGCCTTAGAAATGGTGGAGCAGAACGTTGATCAAACATTGACTGACGATCAACGTGTCTTCGCCTATCTGCCCTTCGAACATGGAGAGTCGGCCCGCTGGCAGGAGCTGAGTCTGAAGCAGTATGCCCGGTTGGGCGAGCAGGCCGGTCCCAAATACCAGAACTATCTGACCTTTGCCCAAAAGCATGCGGTCATTATTGAACGGTTTGGTCGCTACCCGCACCGCAACGAAGCGCTGGGGCGCGAGTCGACTCCCGAAGAAAAGGCCTTCTTGGAAGGCCCGGACTCTACGTTCTGGTAACTAAGGAGTGACTTTGGGGGCGTTGATGTCGTCCAGCGCTTTCGGGGTCTTGCCCTGGTCGCCGCGCGGCATCTGCTCCATCTCGATACCCTTGGCCGAGGTGTAGCGGAAGGTCTTCATTCCATACTTCTCAGGGCTGGGGCAGCCGAGTTCGTAGCCGTCCACCAGCTTTTTGTAAGTCAGATTCTTGCCGGTCAGCGGATCGCTGGGCATTTTCTGCAGGTAGCGCGGCATCATGTCATCCAGGCTGGCGGGATACTGACCGGCGTGATCTTTGGCGTAGTATTCGATCTGAGTGGCCACGGCCTTAAGAATGCCCTGCAGACCGCGCAGAATCTCGGAAAAGCGCTGCAGATCGGCCAGGTCCTTGAGGTAGCCCCACTCCACGGCCGACACGGCGATGCGCGCTCCGCCGTATTTGGACGGATCGGGAACGCTCAAGTTGTATTTGCGGCCCTCCAGCTTGTAGCTGAAAGGCTGATTGGTGGCCGGATCGACCGGAATGGGAATCGGCTTGGGAGCGCGCGGAGCTTTGCCTCGGTAATACTGGTCCATCTCGTTCAAGTCCAGCGGGTAAACGCCGGTTTCCATGAAGAAATGCTCGACCAGGCTTTGCAAACGGCTGAGTCGCTGCCAGGCTTCGGTGCTTTTGTCTTGGGCCAGGGCCGGCGCGGGCGCCAACCACAGAAGTGAGCCGAATAGTGCGGCTTTTACTGCCCCATCCAGTAGTCTTTTAGCCATTTGCTTCGCGTAGGATGACGCAGCTTGCGCAGGGCCTTGGCTTCGATCTGACGGATGCGTTCGCGGGTAACCCCGAACTCCTGACCCACCTCTTCCAAGGTGCGCGGGCGACCGTCTTCCAATCCAAAGCGCAACTGGAGAACTTTCTTCTCACGCACGGTGAGGTTCTCCAGGACGTCTTCCATTTTCTCCTTTAAAAGCTGTGTTGAGGCGGCTTCAGCGGGCGCCACCGCATCGGCGTCCTCGATGAAGTCTCCCAGGTGCGAGTCCTCTTCTTCGCCGATCGGCGTTTCCAGAGAAATCGGCTCCTGCGCGATCTTCATGATCTCGCGGACGCGCTCTTCGGCGAATTTCTTCTTCTTGCGGATCTCTTCCTGTACCATCGGATCTTCGGCCGAATACTCGCGGCCGAACTGCTTGGAGAGCGAAGAACGCACCTCTTCCACATCGATGGGATACATTTCGCGCGTGATTTCTTCCACGCTCGGGTCACGACCGAGATCCTGCAGCAGCTGACGGCTGATGCGGATCAAGCGGTTGATGGTCTCGACCATGTGTACCGGAATACGGATGGTGCGGGCCTGGTCGGCCAGCGCGCGAGTGATGGCCTGACGGATCCACCAGGTCGCGTAGGTCGAGAACTTATAACCCTTGCGGTAGTTGAACTTTTCCACGGCGCGAATCAGACCGAGGTTGCCCTCCTGGATCAGGTCCAGGAAGAGCATGCCGCGGCTGATGTATTTTTTGGCGATGCTGACCACCAGGCGCAGGTTGGCCTCGATGAGCTTGCGCTTGGCTTCGGCTCCGTCGGCCACCAGGTGCTCGACCTGACCCAGGCGGATCAGGTGAGCGCGGCGTTCTTCGGTGGTGGCGCCACCGGAAACACCGGCGCTGACGTCGTCTTTGTAGACCTGTTTGCCACGCGACCAGAAGCGCTCGATGTGCTTGTGCTTCTCGAGCAGTTCTTTGGTGTCGTAAAGAGACTCGGGGCTATACTTGGCAGCTTCCAGGCGGTTTTTGACGGTGACCGCCGTCTTGCCGGTGGCGGCAAGCTTGTGCAGGGTTTCGTCGGGGTCGTCTTCGCCCTGGTCCAGGCGCGCCTGAGCTTCCAGGCCGGCGGCCGCCTCTTTGTCCAGGCTGGCCCAGACGCACAGCCACATGGGCTCGAGTTCCAGGATTTCACCCATGGCCTCGTCGCCTTTTTCGATGCGCTCGGCCAGCGAAACTTCTTCGTCCGGGCTCAAGAGATCGACGCGGCCGATCTCCTTGAGATACATGCGGACGGGATCATCGAGCGTGATGCCTTCGGGCACATACTCTTTTTTGGCGGCCTTCTTGGTGGTCTTGGCCGGTTTGACTTCTTCTTCGTCCGGTTCGTCGGCGTCGTCGACGACCTCCACGCCTTCATTGACGAAGCGCTCTAGAATCTCGTCAAACTGATCGGGACTGACTTCCAAGGTGGATAGAGCCTCGATGATTTCGTCATGAGACAACTGGCCCTTGGCTTTGCCCTTGGCTAGAAGTTTTTCAAGCGCCTGGGGGAGATCCAATTTCTCGCCAGCCTCCGCTTTGTCGGGTTTAGTGGGCATTTTCTTCGTCATCGAGCACCTTTGAGTCTACGCTGCAGTTGGGTATATTCTAAGTATTGTTCGTCGTCTGGAGGTAGAGTCCCGGCGGCGAGACCTTGCAATACGATAGGTCGCAAAGCCTCAAGTCGAAACTCGTCATACTTGTCGCGGAGACTCTGGACCAGTTTCTCCACATCCTCCGCCGTGCCGGTCGGAGGTGGCTCTAAGAGCAACTCCGTTAAGTCCGCGGAAGCTTCGGGGTCTTCGAGGTGAGGAGATAAATCCTGCAACTGTATGGGTTGGTCGCTGACCCGTACTTGCCAGAGTGCGGCAAATAAGGGCCTGAATCGGTCGCTCGTAATAATGGAAGGAGCCATCTGGGTGCGCACCTGCTCGAACCACTCCGGGTGAGCGATGCAAACCCGGAACAGGCGAGCTTCCGGGCTTCTCGAGTCGATCTGACCCCGATGACGCTGTAGGACGGCTCCTTGTCGCTGGCTCGACAATCTCCATTGCACCCTGTTCTCGTTGATTCCGAGCACGTGGGCCACGCGAACCACGTAAGCCTGTTGGCGCACGGGATCCTGGATCTTGTCAAGTGCCGGGAGGACTTCGCGCGCGAAATCCTCCTTACCTTCGGGCCGGCTCAAGTCAAAACGCTGTTCATTTTGCGAGATGACGTAATCGATCACCGAACTGGCAGAATCCAGCATTTGTTCGATTCCCGCTTTCCCCTCCCGCCGGGCCAGGGAATCCGGGTCTTCGCCGTCGGCCAGGGCGGCGATGCTGACGCGCAGGCCGGCTTGTTCAAACAGTTCGATGCCCTTGACGGTGGCGTTCTGGCCGGCCCGGTCGGCGTCATAAGCCATCACCACGTTCTTGGTGTAGCGGCGCAAAAGAGCCGACTGTTCGCTGGTCAGAGCCGTTCCCAGGCTGGCCACCGCGATGCCGCAGCCGACCTTGTTGACCGATACGACGTCCAGATAGCCCTCCACGATCAGGGCCCGATCTTGTTTGGAAATTTCGCCGCGATGCAGTTGCAGTCCGTAGAGATTGCGTCGCTTGCTATACAAAAAGGTCTCGGGGGAGTTGAGATATTTAGGCTGAGCGTCGTCGAGCACGCGTCCGCCGAAGGCGACCACCCGGTCCTGGATGTCGAAAATAGGGAAGATGATGCGCGCTCGCAGCATGTCGGTGAAGCGTCCGTTGCGCTCGCGCAGCACCCCGACTTCGTCGCCTTCTTCGGGCCGATAGCCGGAGGCCGTCAGCTTTTGCAGCAGGGCGGTGCCGCCGTTGGGCGCCCAACCCAGGCGAAAACGCTCGATGGTGGGCATGTCCAGGCCGCGTCGATAAAGATATTCGAGCGGCTCTTTGCCCAGCGGGCTCTTGATCAGTAGCTCGTGATAATAGTGCGAGCAGCGCTCCAGCAGTTCGAGCAGGCGCTTGCGGCGAGCGGATTCGGCGTCGTCCGTCTCCTCGACGACGATTTCCACGCCCACCTCGTGGCCCAGGCGGCGCACCACTTCCGGAAAGGGCAGGCTTTCCACTTTCATGAGAAATTGGAAGAGTCCGCCGCCTTCACCACAGCCGAAGCATTTGAAGGCGCCGCGTTCGGGATTGACCCGAAAGGACGGAGTTTTTTCATTGTGAAAAGGGCACAGCCCCACAAAAGCCGAGCCGTTCTTGCGCAGTTGCGTATAACGACCCACCACGGCCACCATGTCGGCCAGGCGCAGAATCTCGTTGAGGGTTTCGTCAGGGATTTTCGGCACGCAGTGCCTCCACCTCGGCGGCGGTCAGCGCCCGACATTCCCCTTCGGGGAGTGACCCCAGTTGAATCGGCCCGAAGGCCACCCGGCGCAGCCACTGGACGGGGTGGCCGATCGAGGCCAGCATACGACGGACCTGGCGTTTTCTGCCCTCGCGCAAGTCGACTTGCAGAAAGTCCCGCAACCACTGCACCCGGCACGGGGCGGTCAGGCCGTCCTCCAGTTCCACGCCTTGCCGTAGTCGTTCCAGCACCGCGTCGGAAGGCCGGAAGCGCAAGCCGCAGTGATAAGTCTTCCAAACGTGTCGAGAGGGGTGAAGCAGTTTGTGAGTGAGTTCGCCATCGTTGGTAAACAGCAACAGTCCCATGGAATCGAGATCGAGGCGGCCGACGGGAAATATCCGCGGTAAATGGGTGGGCATGAGCCGCATGACGGTGTCGCGCCCTTGAGGGTCGGAGACGGTGGTGACGTAGCCGACCGGCTTGTTGAGCATCCAGTAGTGCAATCCCGAGGGCGGAACCACCGGCTTGCCGTCCAGCAGCACCTCGTCGCCGGGCTCCAGGCACGTCCCTAAACTGACCACCTGCGAGTTGACCCGCACGCGGCCGTCCTCGATCAACTTCTCGCAGGCACGCCGCGAGCCTATGCCGCAGCGGGCCAGATATTTTTGCACTCGTTCTTGCACCCGGAAAACTACCGCGTACCTGGGCGCGCGTCCTGTCGCAGGAGGAGAATCGATGAGAGATAGAAGAACCTTTAGCTAAACCCTAAAACCCAAGAAAGCGTCGGGAGGAAATCGATGGCGGACGAAAACCGGATGACGATCATGCAGCGGCAGGTCGTCTATGATGCGGATGACTATACCTCCCGTGATACTTTGCAAGCCGCCCTCAAGCCCGAATTGGATCGCCAGCAAGAGCGAATCGGCGAACTCGAGGGACTGAAGAAGACGCAGGACTCGATCGCCAAGGAAATGAGCGAGGATCTCGTCCAGCAGAAGCCCATCTGGGAGTGTCTGCGCGAGGCCGCCAGCGGGGACCGTCAGAAATTCGGCCTGGCCATGCGCGGATTGCTCGAGCGTATCCCGGTGCTGCGCAGCAAGTTGCCCGAGCGGCCGCTCTCCGAGTTGCTTCAAGAAAAGATTCAGATCACCGAGACGCGCGTGCGCGAAGTCGGCAGTTTCCTCGATCGCATGGAGTCTGAGGTCGAGAACGTTCGTCAGGACATCTCTCGTCTCAACAAGAAGATGCTGATGGCCACCCAGAACAAGGAAAAGGCCGCTCAGTATATTCTCCAGCTCAAGGAGATCGAGAAGCAGCTGACGGCTGAAGTGGACTCCATGGGCGCGGAAACGACCGTGGCCAAGCGCGAGAAGCAGACCGAGCTGGACGAAGTTCGCCGTCTCATCAGCGAGCATGGCGGTAAGCTGCGCCTCTACGCCAACGCCGACGAACGCATCCACAGCATCGTCAAAATGAACAACAACTTCCTGGAGCTGCTCAACAATCTGCACAACAATATGCAGAACATGTATGACTCCGGTCAGGAAGTGCTGGACGAATTGCGCGGCAACCTGGCGTCGCTGTCGACGGCCACCGAAGCCAGCGAAATCACCATGGATATGCAGAAGGCCATGTCTTCGCTCAAAACCAGCGTCAACAAGGTGGCCACCCTGGCCTCTCAAACCAGCCTCTATCTGACCTCCAACGTCGAGAAGCTCACTTCGGAAATGCGCATCTACGACGAAACCACTCAGCAACTGGTCGAGCAGAACCTGGCCGCCGAGCGCGCGATTCAGGAGAAGCGTCTGGACGAGACCCTGCGCATGGCGCGCGAACAGCTGAGTGGAGGGGGAAGCCACCAGGCGGCACTGCCGGGAGAGTAGTCGATGGCAATCCCCGCCCCCGAATACGAGCGCGAGCAACCCCAGGCGGCCCCCACTCACGGCGTAGATCCCACTCAATATCGCATCCTGTTGCGAGACGCGGATGCCGATAGTTTTTTGGATTTCTTACGCAAGCTAGTTAAGGGTGGCCGTCTCAACCAGTTCTACCCGAACCCGAACGGGCTGGATAACCTCTATCGCTTGATGGCGCCCAGCGGCAACCTGGGCATCGATCCGGAGATCCGTATCAATCCGCGCTGCGGGCTACCCTCGGAGCCGGATATCGGGCGGGTGCTGGCTGACAAAGAGGCTGCTCCTCGCTTTTTGGCGCGCAACGATACGGCCGAGGTCAATTCGCGCACCGATGACGCTTCGTTCAAGCTGCACCGGCGCATCCAGTATTTGCGGGACGTGAACAAAAGCGATTTGCCCAAGCGCATTCATCACGAACTGAAGCTGCGCAAAATCGATCTGGTGACCAAGACCGCTTCTTTCTATTCGATCTTTGAACGCTACGACCCGGGCGAGGGTGTCTTCACGCGCTACACCATCACCTTGCAGCATCAGGACTCGCGCTGGAGTAAGGCCCAGATCGAGATGCAGGGCGATGACCTGAAGGCCACCGAGGCTTTTCGCAACGTCATCTCTCGCTATCATTCGGATGAGGCGGAATTCGCCTTCATTCTTCTCTCCGAAGTGCCCGGCATCAAGGTGGAGGAAGTGGTGCGTGGACGCGTGGGTCCGCTCTGGTTCAAGGAGGCGGACACCATGCCCGACGAGGTTCGCCAGTTGCTCGAGCAAAATCCGGGTAATTTCATCCTGAACTTTCCTTTAGAGCGGGTCGTCATCAACTCCAGCGCCAAAGAAGATCTGCAGGCCGATCCGTTTTCTCGCCTCTATCGCAATACGGTGGAAGGAGAGGCCAAGCAGTTCGCCTTGGAACGTTCTGAGAGATTGGGCTACCGGGTTTTCAAAGAGCGCAAGTTTTGCGTCACCAAGGCCATCGCCCAGCCTTTTCAGCAACTCCTGGCCGAGCGCAACGCGCGCTGCATCGTGTACACCATCTGATGAACCTGACCATTACCGACGAAGACCTTCAGCAAGAATTCCCCATTGTGCGGTCCCTGCTGAAAAACAGCATGGTGCCGGAACGACTGGCCAGTCTGGTCAGTGGCCCTTACGGTTACACGCACCAGCACCTGAATTTGCTGGACATTATGGAGCGCTATGGCGCGCTTATTTTAGAAATTCAGAAAGCTCTTTCCCACCGCATCGCCGCCGACCGAGACAGCGCCGGCTTCAGCTTCAAAAACAACCTGGACCCCATCGACTGGTCGTTCTGTAACCTCTATGCCGCCTACATCGCGGCCGAACACGCCACCGCCAGTTGTGTGACCCACCTGGGCAAAGCCCCCGAAGTGCGCGGTTCCATGAAGTCCCCCTGGGTCAAGCAGATCCGCGATTTCGAGGGCAATACCCTGATGCAGACCTGTCTGCAGGAGCTGACCTCCTTCCTGGATTTCCACAAGCATCATCCTGACCCGGCTCGCAGCATCACCGAGCCGGACCAGTTGTTGGAAGTGGCCTCGGCTTTCTTTCAGCTCAAAGGCAACGCCGTCAAAGGTCAGGTCGAGGACGTGGAGTTCGAGCGCCATCGCCGGGCCGTGGAAAAGCTGCCCGTCGAAGTGTGCGGACGTGGTTACCGCGGTCTGGAGCCGTCCACCACCGCGAAAGAGGAAGAGCCGGCCGAACTCTTGCCGGTCTGGCCCGAAGACGTGGTGGGCAATCAGGAATACCTGGCGGCCGGTCTGCGCCTGGCCCGCGATGTGGCCGGTTACGATTTCGAAGCCAAGCGCAACCCCAAGAAGCTCAATCCCGTGCTCTTTGGACAGGGCTCGCCCGGTTGCGGCAAGACCATCACCGCCCACGCCATCGGCAATTACTTCCTGAAGTATTGTAAGGAACGCGGGGTGGCGGCGCGCTTTCTGGTGATCCGGCGCACCGACTGGGCTTCCAGCTTTCAGAACGCCAGCGCCACCCAGCTGATCAAGATCTTCAAGGAGCAGGTGCACGGCTTCAACGGAGTGGTAGGCGTCTACTGGCCCGACATCGACACGGCTTTCGCGGCCCGCAGCGACCCGGGCATGCGCTCGGAAGAATCGAATATTTTGGGCGCCAGCTTCGGGATTTTCGACGGCACGCTGATCCCCAAGAGCGGTAAGTGGTTCTTGATGTGCGACGCCAACTACATGAATATGGATGAGGCTACCCTCAGCCGTATTTCCCAGGATCCGCACAAGATCAAGGGGCCCAACAGCGCCGAGGACTTCGTGGAATTGATGCGCGACAAGAAGCTGAAAGACTTCAGCGACATGCTCCAGCTCAGCGACGAAGAGTGGCTGAAAGTCGGCCAGTTGTGCATCGACTCCGAGTTCTCGGGGCGCAACGTGGAGGCCATCTGCCAGAGCATCCTGACCAAAATTCAGGACGTGGAGCCGCCGGCTGAGTATTACCAGGTAGGCTTCGCGGAACGCCAGCGCATTTTGCGCGAGATGGCCCGCCCCATGACCTACGCCGATATTCACGCCATGATGAAGCGCTTCAGCGAGTTCGAGATGGCCGCTGAGGAGCAAAACCAGGCGGACCAGTTCCAGACTCGCGTCAAAGAAATCGTGCTCAACCTGTCCGCTCAGAAGGCGGCTCTACAAACGCTAGGAGAGAAGTAGAATGGCCAGCGATCCGAATATTGCCATCGAAGCCGGCGATACCCTCGACAACCTTGTTCAACAATTTTCCGACCAGTTCGCTTTCTTGCGCGAGCTGGTGCAAAACAGCATCGACGCCGGCTCTACCCGGGTCGACATCGATTTTGAATATACGCCCAACAAGGACAACGAGAAGGGCGTTTTCGTGCTCCACATCAACGATACGGGCGAGGGCATGACGCGTGAAGTCATCGACACCAAGCTCACCCGCCTCTTCTCGTCCTCCAAAGAAGACGACTTTACCAAGATCGGCAAGTTCGGCATCGGCTTCGTCTCCATCTTCGCTCTGAAGCCCAAGGCCGTCTTTGTGGACACCGGTAAGGACGGCGAATACTGGCGCATCTATTTCAAAGAGGACCGCACCTTCGACCGTCTGGTCTTACCCAGGCCGGTGGAGGGCACCCAGATCAAGTGGATCAAGGAGCTGACCGCCCGCGAGAACGAGAACTATCGCGAAGAGTCGTTCAAGACCCTGAAAAAGTGGTGTAAGCACGCGGAGGCCGAGGTCTACGTCGACGGTGAGTTGATCAACGAGCAGTTCGATCTGCCTCACAAACTGGCCGTCAGTCACGAAGCCCAGGGCACTTACATTTCGGCCGCCCCCAGCGGCGACGAACGGCCTTTCTACGGCTTTTACAATCGCGGTCTGACGCTTTTTGAGGCCAACGACCTGGTGATTCCGGGCGTCAGTTTCAAGATTCGCTCGCGCTACCTGGAACACACCCTGACCCGCGACAACATCATCAAGGACAAGAACTACGACAAGGCCATGGCCTTGCTCAAGGAGTGCGTCGAGAAGAAGCTGCGTCCGGCCCTGTTCGCCGCCGCTCAGGCGCATACCGACGACGAAACGCTGGGCTATCTGGCTTACCACGTGGCCAAACTGCCGCCGGAGCTGGAAAATCAGCAGATCATTCCTACGCTGGGTTCCCGCAAGGCCAGCATCCGCGAACTCAAGGCCGAGGTCAAGCGCCACAAAGAGGTTCTCTATGAAGAGCAGACCAACGCGGTGGTGCAGCGCCTGGTGGATGATGGCCGTCTGGTCATTCGCTGGAATCCGGACAGTAAAGGCCTGGGCACGTTGCTCGACAAGCTGCGCGGCAACGCTCAGATGACCCGGGCCAACGAGGTCTACGCCAGCCCGACCCTGCTGACGGCCCTGCCCGAATCGCAGGAGAAGATGATCCAGGCGGCCATGCGCATCCTGCATCGGGCCGGTAGCCCCTATCGCAAGGTGGTGGCCGGCAACTTCAACTACCCCAATTCCACCGTGGACGGTCGCATCTACCTGGCCTGTGACAAGCCCGACGAGGTCATCCGCATCGACAAGTTTGCCCCCAAAGGCATTTTTGAGCGTCTCTTTGGCTGGAACAAGAACACCACGGTGATTTTGAACGTGGCCGATCCGTTGATCGAGCCGCATTTCCGCCTCAAGCCGGAGTTCCGCAAGGAAGGTCCCTATCTGCTGGCCTCGGCCATCGTCAGCGAAGACGGCATCGACGAGAAGACTTGCACCAAGCTCTTGGAAGCCTACCTACAGGAAGAAGACGAAGTTGGAGTTTGAGACCCAGTACCCGATCCGTGTTGAGCAGGAAGTATCCTGGGGGGAGCAAGACAAACTCGGACACGTCAACAATACCGTCTATTTCCGCTACTTTGAGAATTCTCGCATCGCTCAGTTCGAAAAGCTCGGACTGAAGTTTCCCGAGCCGGGAGGTCATGGCTTCGGACCGATTCTGGCCACGGCCACCTGCGAGTTTTTGAAACCGATTCATTTTCCGGATCGCATTCGCACCGAGACCGGCATTTGCAAATTGGGACGAAGCAGTTTTCTCCAGTTGTATCGGATTTACAGCTACGGCCAGCAAGACTACGTGGCCACCGGGACCTCCGTGTCCGTCTACTACGATTACGCGGCCGGCAAGAGTGCCCCCATCCCGGATGAGTTGCGCCAAGCCATTTTGGAGCTGGAGCAGGTGAACGCCTGAAAGTCCGGCGCATGCGATAGGTTTCTCCACGCAAGCACCTGTTCGTCGAACTTTTGTTCTTAAGTCGAGAGGGAGTCCGTCGTTTGAATGAAATTCAACGGCAGGAGGCTCCTATGCTGATCGCCTTAGACGTTGGTTCCTATCAAACTCGTGTTGCGGTGGCCGGAAAGAGCGAGGTTCTCTGTGAACCGTCGCTGGTGGCTAACTGCTGGAGTCTGCCCCAGGCCGTAGCCGTGGGCCAGATCGCTGTTCCCATCATGCAGAGAGCGCCGGAGAGAATCCAGGTGTTTCAGCCGGTCTCCCAGGCCCATCTGGCGGCGCCGGGAGCGGTTCAGGAGCAGTTGCGCCAGATGCTGCGGCGTCAGGGATTGCGCAGCTGGTCGCGTCCCTCGGGCCGGCTGGTTTTGCCCAGCGTGGCTTCGCCGCTGGAGCGCAAGCAGTGGGCCGAGTTGCTCAAAGATTTAGGATTCTCCAGCGTGCGCATCGTGCAGATGCCGGTGGCGGTGGCCTGGGGCAGCAGCGCCGGTGACCCGGCCGTGGCCGTAGTCGACATTGGCGCCACCACCAGCGAAATGGCTCTGGTGGCGGCCGACGTGGTCTTGCGTCGCTCCATCCGTTGGGGCGGAGATGACCTGGAGACGGCGCTGCAGCGCTGCCTTTATCAGGAGCACGGCCTGGAAGTAAGCCAGGCGACGGCCCGCTTGCTCAAGCACCAGATCAGCTGCTGGGCCGACCACTGGCCGGGCCAGAGCCTGGAAGTGCGCGGCCGCGAGCTGGCCAGCGGCCTGCCCATCTATCGGGATGTGCCGGTGGCTTCCCTGGGTCAGGCGCTGATCGAACCGCTGCAGCGCCTGCTGGAGCTGATCCGCAGCGTGCTCGATCAGATGCCGCCGCTGCTGGCCGAATCCGTCTTGCAACAAGGTCTGATGTTGACCGGGGGAGCGGCCTATTTGCAAGGCTTGGAAGCCTATCTCAAGGAGCAGGTGGACCTGCCCGTGCAGCGGGCCCCGCGACCAATCGAAAGTGGAGTTCTAGGGGCGCTACGGGTTCGACCCGAGCTTGCCCTAGAGCCGTAGGAGGAACCAGAGTATGCTGTACAGTGAGAGCATGGAGGGACGGGCCCTGGCCGTCACCCCCAGTTGGAACCAGCGGTTTTCTTGGGCGGGTGTGCGCACCTGGCTGGAAGCCCCCGGCTTCGATGCGGCCGTTTCCGTGGGTGGCTCGCAAGTCTCGGTTACCGGCTTGAGTAAAACACAGTCTTTTCCGGCCATGCTGGCCTTCAATCAGCGCCAGCGGTGCGTGGCCCTGGGCGAAGGGGCGCGCGACCTGGAGGGCAGAGAGCCGGAAGGCGTCTCCATCTTCCAGCCCATGAAGGGCGGAGCCGTGCACGATCCGCACGGAGCCAAACTGCTGCTCGAGCAGGCGCTCAAGCGCGGCCACTGGGGCACGGCGCCCCGTCTGCTGTTGGCCGTGGGGGCCGACCCCACCGCTCTGGAGCGGGAAACCTGGGAAGCTCTGGGCCGGAGCGTGGGGGCTCGCCAGATCGCCCTGACCAGCGAACTGCTGGCCTCGGCCATCGGGGCCGGGCTGGACGTGCTGCGTCCCCGCTGTCACATGGTCTTGCACATCGGAGCCGGTCGCTGTGAAGTGGGCGTGGTGGCCTTGGGCTCGTGCCTGGCGGTGCGCCGCGGCGAACTGGCCGGCGGCCAGATCGACGAGTCGATCCAGGAGTATGTGCGCCGCACCTATCAACTGCTGATTCACCGTCAAGACGCCGAGCGGCTCAAGATCGAGCTGGCCAACTGCAGTTCGGAGAGCGAACTGCCGGTCAGTGGACGCCACCTGGAGAGCGGAGCGCCTTTGCGGGTGACTTTGCGAGCCAACGAACTGTGGCCGATCGTGGAGCCCTTCCACGCCCAGTGGGTGCGACTGGCACGCAGCTTTCTGGCGGAAATTCCGGTCGATTGGGTGGATGACATCCAGGACCAGGGCATCCACCTGACCGGCGGCAGCACCTTGCTCTACGGGTTCTCCCAGGCTCTGCGCCAATCCACCGGTTTGACGGTGGTGCAGCCCGAAAACCCGGCCCAGTGCACCTCCAAAGGACTGCAGATGATCCTCAAGTCCCCGGTGCTGCGCAAGGCTCTCTTCTCCCAGTTGCCCAAGCCGAAAGATGATTTCGCCCCCAAGAATCTGGTGATGCAGCGGACTTCCTTGGGCTGGAGCGCGGCCGCGGCCCTGATGGCCGTCAGCCTTTTCGTCTCGGCTGCTTCGGCTCACGCGATGGGAGTGGGTGGACCCGACCCCTGGTTCGGCAAGCTCAGCGCCGCCCTCAACCTGGGCCTGGCCAGCGGTCAGAACCAGAAGGCCGAAAGCCGGGTCGTCAGCCAGGAAGAAAAGCGCCAGATCCAGCGTCTTCGTTCGGAAAATCAGCGGCTCTGGCGCTGGATGGCCAAACGCGAGATGAACTCCAAAGCACTGGAAGGCGGCACCCTGGCCCGCGTGGTCGGCCGCGATCCGCATCAGTGGCTGTCGGGCGTGCGTCTGAACGTGGGCAGTGCCGACGGGATCAAGCGCGGCAACCTGGTCATGGCCGACCAGGGCCTGCTGGGCCGAGTGGTTCAGGTGGACGAGCATTCTTCGCGCGTCAGCCTGTGTTTGAGCCCCTCCTCCAAGCTCTACGGATTGATCGCCAACCGCAAGGCGGGCGGCCTGCTGCAGGGCAAGGGCATCGGCATGATGACGATGGACTTCATCGATCCGGACGCGGGCGTCAAAGACGGGGACCCGGTGGTCACCAGCGGCCAGGACGGCCAGTATCCGCGGGGACTGCCCATCGGGGTGGTGCGCATGTTGCACCGCACCAATGAAACCAGCTTCCTGCAGGCGCAAGTGGCGCCCTACGTCAAGTTGGACGACGTCTCCGAGGTCATGGTGCTGCCGTGAGCGCGCTGCTGACCCTGGCCTTTCCGCTGCTGGCCATCTTCTGCTCCTCGCAGTATGCGGCCCTGAGTCTGGGGCTGGTGCTGCTGGCGGCCTGGCGTTACGGTTTGACCGGCGCCAGTCTGACCGGCTGCTGGGCCGGACTGTGGGGTTCGGTGCCGTGCGGGGCCATGATGCCCAGCATGTTGCTGCCGCCGCTGCTGGTCGGTTGTCTGGCCGGCTACGTGGTGGAACGGCGGCCGGTGTTGAGCTCCAGTCAGCGTCTGGTCATCGGTGGGGTTTTGAGCGCGCTGGCTCTGGTCTTGCAGTTGCTGCTCAGCGGCTACACCCCGGGGATGATCGGTCAGACCCTGCTGGTGAGCTGGTGGAGCTTTGCTCTGTGTAGCGCGGGCCTCTTCTGGGTGGCCAGCTTTCTCTTTCCCTGGCGAGAATGGTAGCTGAAGAAACAGGACTGGGAGTCGGTGGTCGCCGACGTTTGATGAGCCTGGCCGGCCTGGGCACGGCGGTCATGTTGATCCTGGCGGGACGCTTCTATCAGTTGGAAGTGGTGCGCCATCAGGAACTGCTCCACAAGGCCCAGTCCAACTCGGTCTTTACCGAATACAAGACGGCCCCTCGGGGGCGCATTTGGGATCGGCACGGCAAGCTGCTGGTCACCAATGAGCCGGACTTCCAATTGGAAGGCATCCCCTTCGAGGTGCCTCACGACGCCAAGCATCTGCAGTGGCTGGCGGCGGCCACCGGCCAGGCGCCCCACAAGCTGAAGGCCCGCATCGATAAGGCTCTCAAGGTGGGACCGCTGGAGCCTTTCGTGTTTGCCAAGGCGCTGAGCACGCCCCAGGTGGTGGCCAGCACCAAGTTGCTTTCCCAGTTCAAGGGCCTGCGCCTGGTGATTCGCGAGCGTCGCCGCTTTGCCGCCGGCCTCCACGCCACCCACAGCCTGGGTTACATGGGCGAGATCACCGCTGAGGAACTCAAGGAACTGCGGCCCAAAGGCTATATGGGCCTGGATCGCATCGGCAAGGAAGGCCTGGAGCGGACCTACGACGGCTGGTTGCGCGGCTATAAGGGCGTTTCCAAGATCTCCATCGACGCCCTGGGGCGCACCGTCAAGACCACCGAAGTGCGCCCGCCCAAACCCGGGGCCGATTTACACCTGGCGTTGGACTGGGAACTGCAGAAAGTGGCCGAAAAGTCGCTGCAAGAGATGCTCGACCAGTTGCGTCAGGAGAATCAGGAGTTCTCGGGCGGCTCGGTGGTGGTCATGGAGGCGCAGACGGGCGCGGTTCGGGCTCTGGTCAGCCTGCCCCAGTATGATCCCAGGCCTTTTGCCCGCGGCATCACCCAGAAAGAATACACCCGGCTGATCAATCAGAAGGGGCTGCCTCTGCTGCACCGAGCCGTGCAGTCCATTGCCTCGCCCGGCTCCACCTTCAAGCTGGTCACCAGCAGCGCCGCTCTCAGCAACGGTCTGTGCAGCGCCGGCAGCGTTTTTTACTGTGGCGGCAGCTACGCCGGCGCTAACTGCTTCGTGACCTCCGGACACGGCTCCATCGGTTTCGAGGGTTCGCTGGCTCACTCGTGCGACGTGGTTTACTACATGCTGGGTGTCAAGCTGGGTGTGGAACGTCTTTCCAAGCACGCCAAGACCATGGGGCTGGGCCAGCAGACCGGCATCGATCTGCCGGGTGAGTCTGAGGGCATCCTGCCGACGGCCGACTGGAAGTGGAAGAACGTCGGGGACAAATGGTATGAGGGCGACACCGTCAACTTCTCCATCGGCCAGGGCTTTCTGTTGGTGACTCCCATCCAGATGGCGGTGGTGACGGCGGCCGTGGCCAACGGCGGCAAAGTGGTCAAGCCCCATCTGGTGCAGCAGGTGATGTCTTATCAGGGGCGGGTCCTGGCTCGTCCCGGCTTCAAGCCGCTGCGCCGCCTCCAGGTCAAGCCCAATCTGTGGGCGGCCGTGCGTCAGGGCATGCGGGGAGCGGTCCTCTATGGCACCGGTGGCGCCTGCAATTCGGAATTTGTGCAGGTGGCCGGCAAGACCGGCACCGTCGAGAACATGCCCAATAGCGAGAATCTGCACGGTCGCAACCACACCTGGTTCGTCTCCTTTGCACCCTATGAACACCCCGAGATCGTGGTGGTGGTGATGTGTGAGAAATCCGGTGGCTACGGCGGCAGCCGCTGCGCGCCAGTGGCCCGCAAGATCTACGACTACCTGTACGGTCCGAGCAAGGGGATTCGATGAGTCTGCGCGCCGTCGTCTGTTCTCTGCTGGGCCTGCTCACGGTCGGTTGGCTGGCGGTCTGGTCTTCGGCCGGCTGGGCCGGCGAAGGCTCCCGACAACTCACCCACATCGTGATCGGTCTGGGTCTGCTGGGCCTGTGCGCCCAGAGCCGGCCGCTGAGCGTGCGTCCGCTGGCTCTTCCCTACTTTTTCGCCTCGGCCGCCGCGCTTTTGCTGGTGCTGCTGCCGGGGGTCGGTCAGACGGTCAACGGGTCGCAGCGCTGGCTGGCGCTGGGCCCCCTGGGCAACTGGCAGCCGTCGGAGTTTTCCAAGCTGGCTCTGATTCTGATTCTGGCGCGTGTCTACCAGGGGCGCAAACCCGGCTGGCGGGCTTTTCTGACCGCCGGCGCCTGCACCGGTCTGCTGTTCGCCCTGATTGCCAAGCAGCCCGACCTGGGCACGGCCCTGGTGCTGGGCGCCATTTTCCTGGGCATGAGCTGGGTGGCCGGCGCTCCTCCGTTGGGCTTGTTTGGCCTGGTCGGAGGGGGAGCTGCCCTGGCGCCTTTCGTGCTCCACGACTACCAGAAGAACCGACTGCTGATTTTCTTGCATCCGGAAACCGACCCGCGCGGGCTGGGCTACCACATCACCCAGTCGCAGCTGGCTATCGGGTCGGGTGGCTGGGTGGGCCAGGGATTGGGCCAGGGAGCGCTTTCTCAGAACGGCTTCGTGCCCGAGAACTGGACCGACTTCGTGTTCTCGGTGATCGGGGAGGAGCTCGGATTGCTGGGCGCCTGGGGTTTGCTGGCCCTGGGAGCGCTGCTGGCGGTGCAGCTGCTGCGCGTCAGCTGGAGCTGTCGGGACCGCTACGAATCGCTGGTGTGCAGCGGAGTCTGCACCTTGCTGGGCTTCCAGGGGCTGGTCAACCTGAGCATGACGGTCGGACTGGCGCCGGTGGTCGGGATTCCGCTGCCGTTTTGCACCTACGGAGGCAGCGCCATGCTCATCAACCTGGTGGGCATCGGCCTGGTCATGGGGGCGGCGCAGGCGGACAACACCGCCCCCAAGCTGCAGGAGCTGTTGAAGAAGACCGAGCCCGGAGCGGACTAGCTGAAGGCGGCCAGGATTTCGTCGTGACCGGCTTTTTCGGCCAGTTGGGCGGGGGTGAGGCCGTCCTGGTCTTGAGCCTGGGGGTCGGCACCTCGGCTGAGCAGGGTCTGCACCATACGCAGTCGAGCCTGGCCTTCCAGGCGGTCGCTGGGGACGGCGCAGGCCCAGTGGAGGGGCGTGCGGCCTTGTTCGTTGCGCACGGCCAGGCTGGCGCCGCGCTGTAGGAACAGGCCCACCAGGTTGCCGTTGTTGTTCTGGATGGCGAAGTAGAGAGGGGTCAGGCCGCCGTCGCAGGGTTCGTCGATGTTGGCGCCCTTTTTCAGCAGCAGGTCGGCCACTTGCATGACGCCCGAGATGGCCGCCACGTGTAGCGGAGTCAGGCCGTGGGGGCCTTTGGGGTCGGCTTTGCCGGGCCGCAGCATGGCGGCCACTTTTTCGGCGTCTCCGACCCGGGTGGCTTCGTGCGGGCCGGTCAGGTCGGCCGGTAGCTGGTTCAGGCCGCTCCATTCCAGAGCGAAGGGAGGGCGGGCCGGTTTGGCCATCGGGGTCGATTCTTCGAAGGGGGTGAAGCCGGGTTCGCTGACCTGGTATCTGATCTCGCCGCTCAGGTCCCGTCCCTGCAGGCGCAGTTGATTGGCGCGTTGAGCCAGCGAGACGATGGTCTGGGCGTAGCGGGCGAAGGCCAGAGCGCCGAACAGAAAGGCGCAGACGAAGCAGACCAGCATCAGGGCCGGGGAGAAGAAGATGCTGAAGGGGGCCATGATGGCTGCGCACATCGCCACCAACCCGAATCCCGCCGCCGAGTTGAAGGCACCAGACAATTCGGGTGCTTCCAGTTCGCGGCAGAGACCGTAGAGAAAGGCCAGGTAGGCTACCAGTCCGACCAGGCTCAGGATGCTTCCCAGGATCCCGCCGCCCAGGAAAAACTGCACCAGGTTCAGGCCCATGCAGATGCCCAGTTTGGTCTTGGTGTCCTGGGTCAGGGGAGTGAAGAAGCAAAGGACCTGTCCCACAAAGGCCAGCAACAGCAAGACCCAGATGACGACCACTACGGCGGCCATCCCGGCCATGCCGGCCATCATGGAATGGCCGCCGCCCGAGAAGAGCAGCATAAACAGGACTCCCAAAAGAATGAGAGCAAAGGGCCCGACGGTGCCGAGGGCTATGAGCGATAGGGCCGCCGTCAGCATGCCCATCCCGGAGTTCGTGCTTCGTGTCATGGGTCCATCTTAGGACACCCTCGTCTGTGAAGCCCATTACAAACCCGGTTAGTATTTTTACACCACCGTGACCTCGTCAAAAGACCGACCGCCGTCCAGCCAGTCGGCCACCATGCCTTCGAAGTCTTGCTGCAGGGCCTGGATGGCCAGACCCAAAACGACCGGGCGGCAGTCAATACCCAGCTCGCCCAGGATGCTCAGGGTGGCCAGTTGGGGCATTCCCGTCAGGCCGTAAAGCTCCATGCTCATGGGGATGCTGATACTCGGATCCTGACGGTCAAAACGAACCCGGCAGATGCTCTCGTCGCGGGACTGATAGGCGCGGCACACCACCGGGCGCTGCGGGTAGATGGAGCATTGGCCGTCCACCAGCAGGGGACAGGGCTGAAAGATGCCGACCAGATCTTCGCGCCGCCGGCTGGGCAGCGAGTAGTCCAGGGGGGTGGACAGCACCGGGGCGGCGGCTCCAATGGCGTCCAGAATGTGGGCGCGCACGGGCACGTGGCAGCACCAGGAACAGCCGGAGCGGCAGTCGATCTTGGGCTGATGCAGGTCTTTGCCCAGCGCCCAGGCCTGCTCGCTGGCTTCGTGCACGCTGTGGCAGAGACGCAGGGCTTTGAGAGCAGGCTCCTCGGGGAGCTGCAGAATTTCCAGGGTGCGCGCGTGCTGGCGCTGATAAAGGGTGTCGACCAGTTCGTTCTGGGGGGAGTCCCGGCGAATGGCCGGCCCCTTGGACTCGGCCAGGCGCTGCAGCCGCTTGCGCATGGCGCGGTTCATGAAGGATAGATGCGAGGCAGATGGGCCGGTAGGCGGGTCACCACTTCATAGTTGATGGTGCCGATGCGTCGGGCCCATTCCTCGGCGCTGATTTGATTGGAGCCCTGACGCCCCAACAGCACCACTTCATCGTCGAGCGAAACGCCGGCGATGTCGGTCACGTCGACGGTGACCACGTTCATACAAACCCGACCCAGCACGCGAGCCCGCCGGCCGCGGATCAGCACTTCGCCGCAGTTGGATAGATGGCGATCGTAGCCCTCGTAATAGCCGATGGGCAGCACCGCCAACGTGGTGGGCCGCTGCGTGACGTAGGTGCAGCCGTAGCCGATCGAGCTGTCGGCCGGCACCTGCTTGAGCTGGGCGATGCGGGTCTTGTAGGCCAGGGCCGGACGCAGCAAATCGTCCAGTTCCTGGGTCAAGCCGGATTGGAAGTGCTGGTTCAACTCCTGGAACAAATTGTGACCGCGCGAGAGCAGTAAGAGACGGGTTTCCTCGGCCGGCCACAGCCCATACATGGCGATGCCCAGACGCACCGCGTCCAGGCGAGCCGGTTGGATCAACATGCTGGCGGCGGAAGCCGAAAGATGGCAGATCTCGGGCTGGATGCCCAGCTCGGCCGCCGTCTGCTGCACTTCCTGGAAGCGCGTGAACTGCTGCAGGGTGTAGCGCTGGTCCAGTCCCTCGGCGTCGGCCAGATGACTGTAGAGCCCCTCCACCCGCAGTTCCGGGGTGTCGCGCACCTGGCTGAGAAACTCGTGGGCCTGGTCGTAGGGCAACGCCAGGCGACCCAGGCCGGTATCAAACTTGACGTGGACCCTGGCCGTCACGGAGGCAGCCCGAGCGGCCTCCGTGACTTCTTGAAGCACTTCCCGGCTGTAGACGGGCAGGCTCAGGTTGGCTTCCAGGGCGGCTTTCAGCTCGAAAGCGAAGATGGGGCCGACGATGACCACCGGACAGGTGAAGCCGGCGGCGCGCAGCCGCAGGCCTTCGTCGATGTTGACCACCGCCAGTCCCCAGGCGCCTTCTTCCACGGCGATGCGGGCTACGGCTTCCATGCCGTGACCGTAGGCATCCGATTTGACCACCGAGAGGAACCTGGCCGGCGCCGCCCACTTGGACAGGCGCTTCAGGTTGTGACGAATGGCCCCCAGATCGACTTCGATCCAGGCTCTATGCATCCGCGCGCGGGCGCATCAACGGGAACAGCAGGATGTCGCGAATCGAGGTCTTGCCGGTCAGCAGCATAATCAGGCGATCGATGCCCACGCCGATGCCGCCGGTGGGCGGCATGCCGTATTCCAGGGCCAGCAGAAAGTCTTCGTCGAGGGGATGAGCCTCGTCGTCGATGTCTTTGAGAGCCTGCTGGGCCTCAAAGCGTCCGCGCTGGTCGTCCGGGTCGTTCAACTCGGAGAAGGCGTTGGCGATTTCGGCACCGCACACAAAGAGCTCGAAGCGGTCGGTCAGCTCCGGGTCTTCGGCTTTGCGCTTGGCCAGAGGGGATAGCTCGATCGGATAATCGGTGATGAAGGTCGGCTGGATGATGTGGGGGAGCACCGTCTCGTCCATGATCTTGTCGATGGCGTGGGCCACCGTGGTGGTCTTGGGATCCAGTCCCAGCTTGAGTTCGCGGGCCTTGGCAAAACAGGTGTCGGGATTGCGCAGTTCGTGAATGCCCAGGCCGGCGTGCTCGCGCAGCAGCGAGTCCATGGTGGCGCGTCGGAACGGCGGACGCAAGTTGACGGTGTGACCGCCGAACTCGACCTGATCAGCGGCCAGCACGTGATCGCAGAGGTGACCGAAGATGCCCTCGGTGATCTCGATCATGCCCTCGAAGTCGGAGTAGGCCTCATACAATTCCATCATGGTGAACTCGGGGTTGTGGCGGGTGGAAATGCCCTCATTGCGCCAGATACGCCCGATTTCGTAGACCTTCTCGAGGCCGCCCACGATGCAGCGCTTCAGGTAAAGCTCGGTGGCGATACGCATATAAAGCTGCATGTCCAGGGCGTTGTGGTGGGTCATGAACGGGCGGGCCGAAGCGCCACCGGCCAGGCTGGCCATGGTGGGGGTTTCCACTTCCATAAAGCCGAGACCGTCCAGGTAGGTGCGGATGGCGGCGATGATGCGGCTGCGCAGCACGAAGGTGTTGCGCACCTCGGAAGAGGAGAGCAGGTCCACGTAGCGCTGGCGATACTTGGTTTCCTGGTCCTTGAGGCCGTGGAACTTCTCTGGCGGCGGGCGCAGCGACTTGGACAGGGGCGTCCATTCTTCGACGTGGATGGAGAGCTCGCCGCGGCGGGTGCGGAAAACCTTGCCCTTGACCCCGAGGAAGTCGCCGATGTCCAGGTTGCCCAGCAGATCGTAGGTTTCTTCCAGGTCGTTTTTGCGCAGGTAGCACTGGATGCGACCGCTCAGGTCGGTCACGTCGATGAAGGTGGCCTTGCCCTGGTGACGATGGGCGGTGATGCGCCCGGCCACGGTGACGACCGGGCCTTCTTGTTCGGCCGTCAGCTCGGCGAACTCCTGATGAATGGAGTCGGCGGTGCGCTCGCGGTGATAACGCTGTCCCCAGGGATTCATTCCCGCTTCCTTGAGATTCTCAAGGTGCTTGCGACGGTGCGCGATCAGGTCTTCCAGGCTTCCGCCTTCTTCCTCTGGGTTCGACATAGGCTTTACTCCGATTCAGGGCTTGTTTGTAGCGTTAGTATTCGTGGTCTCCACGGAAGATCTCGCAAAAGGTCGGCGGAATCCTTCCCTGCAGCCACCAGCATGGCTTCCAGCACGTTGGTGCCGAAAGAACGTCCCGCGAACTCCGGCGTGGTGGTGATCAAGGTGGCCACTCCGCGGCAACGCAGTTCCTCAATATCGTCCGAGGTGATGGTATTGGTCAAGACGGTCTTGCCCGGCAACTGTTCGGGCAGGCGCCGGCGAATCAGATGGAAATCGCCGCAGATCCAGTCGGCCTCGTGCAGGTAGCGAGAGGTCAGCTCTCGCGGTTCGATGTTGGTCTGACTCGGACCGACCGGGTAGAGCATGCTGATGGGCAGCCGGCATAGCTCCGGCAGAAGCTTCTCGGCCTGCACTTCCAGTTCGTCCAGATCGTGAATGGGCTGGTCGAGATCGAGGGCGAAAATTTTGTCGCCGAAAGTGCACTGCGCGCCCGCTTCGACCAGGGCCTCGGCCAGGCCGAAGCGATCCAGAGCGGAGACCACCAGCACGCGGGCTCCCTGGAGCGGGTAGGTTTGGGCCAGATGATGCACCACGGCCGCCTCCAGGGTGTCTTTCAGGCCGCTGCCGTCCACCACCGGAGTCTTGACCACGCAATCCAGCAGGCGCTTGCCGTCGCGCAGCACGTAGCGCTTGTCGCGGCACCTCAGATAGATGTCCACGCCCCCCAAGCCGATGGCGTCGACCGTGCCGTCCAACTCGCGCAAGAGCGCCTGGGCGTCTTTGAAACGACCATCCACGCCACGCCGTTCGACCACGAAGGACTCGCCCAGAAATTCGACTTCGGCCCGGTGGTCGCGACGAGAAGACCCCAGGCTGACCGAGACGACCCGCTTCATCGAATGACGGAGAGCCCGCGCCGATGATCCTTCAGGCGTGATTTGACTTCTTCGATTTTGTCCTCGGTGACCGGCTCATCGAATGCCCGCAGTCCGGCCGTGCGGAAACCGTGTTTGGCGGCCAGACGACTGATTTCTTCGACCTTGCCCAGATCCAGGCCGCGGCCCAGGCTGTAGTCCTCGAAGCGACCCTCCAGGGTCAAGATCATGGTCTCGGCCATACAGGCCAGCGAATGTCCAGGGGGGTAGCCAAAGTCGAAGTTGAACTCGACATCTCCCGGCACTTCGATGACGCCACCCTCGATGACCAGCACGTCAGGGCGCAGGCGGGCCACTTCGCGGCTGACGTCGTGAGGCAGGGCCACGTCACAGATGACCACCCCGGGCTTGAGGTTGTCGGGGCGAATGATGCCGCCACCCGAGGAAGTGGCCGAGACGATCACGTCGGCTTCGCGGATGCCGCGCTCCAGGTCGGTGTCGATGGAGACGGCGCAGGGCCCCTCATCGTGAATTTTTTCGGCCAGCGCCTGCAGGCGCGAACGGCTGCGGGCCACCAGCGACAGGCGGGCCACCTGGCGGGCCAGCAGGCGGGAACAGACGCCTCCGATGGCTCCCGTCGCTCCCACTACGGCCACGTTACAGCGGGCCAGGTCCAGATCCATGGCCCGAGCGGCCGCCAGGGTGGCGTCCATAGCCGTGGCCACCGTGTAAGAATTGCCCGAGGTGACGCCCACGTCGAGGCGTTCGGCGATGGCTCGGCCGGCTTCGCCGACGACCGAGTTGTAGCCGCCCAGTCCTACGATTTGGGCGCCGTTGGTCTGGGCCAGCAGCGCGCCCTGGAGCACGCGCTCAAAGACCCACCCCCGTTCCTTTTCCAGGAACTGCTGGGGGAGCATGGGGATGGTGATGAAGCGACCCTCGATCTGCGTGTCCACGGCGCGCGAGCGCACACCGGTGATGATCGAGGCCTGGTACGGGGGCATCCACTCCAAAATCTTGGAAACCAGCGCCTCACGCTTGCCGCGCGCGTTGGGGGCGTAGCGGACCACGTCCTGCATGCCGAGGGGGTGGAGCAAAAAGCCGAAGAGATTCATGACCCTTCGATTCTTCGTTTCATGCCCTTCAGCATCATTTCGGAATTCTCTCCGACTTTGGTTTCCAGGGTGGGGCCGATGAGGTTGGTCAGCTCCGGGATGCCAAAGTCGTAATCCACCGTAAGGGTCACCTGAGTGCCCGAACCCTGCCGGGCGAAACGCCACTGGCCTTCGAATTTATCGAGGTCACCTTCGATGAGTCGATAGTCGATGACGAAGTTCTCGTCGTCAAAAAGATCTTCTTCGGTCCACAGGATGGGCGTGCCGTCGACGCTGGTTTCCCACTCGGTGACGGTGCGCCTGGGCTCGCGTTCGATCACTTTGACGCTTTCCACGTCCGGCATGAAGTCGGGATAGGCCTCCATGTCCTTGGCCAGCTCGTAGACTTGCTCAATGGCGCCTTCAATGACGATGCTGCGCTCGACGTAAGTCACGTCAGCTCACCGCCACTGGCTGCATGCAAGATAGGGCCGCCTTAAAGGCGTCCACGGCCACTTGTAGATCGGTCCGAGAAATGGTCAGGGGCGGCTCCAGTCTTATCACTTTGGGCTGATTGAGGGTGTAGACGGCCAGCAGTTGATGCTTGAGCAGTTCGCTGATCAGGGCTCCGGCGTATTGTTCCCCGGTGCACTCCAGACCGATCATCAGTCCCAGACCCCTGACCTGTGCGATCAACTGCGGAAATTCCTGGCGCAGTTTTTCGAGTTCGGTCAGCAGCCACTCTCCAGATTCGGCGGCGCGCGCCACCAACCCGTCTCGTTGCAGAATTTCCAGCGTTTTGCGTCCGGCCACGCAGGCCAGTGGATTTCCTCCAAAGGTGGAGGTATGAATGAGGGGCCGACCCTTCAGGGCCTGCCAGACCGTTGGGGTGCCCAGAATGGCCCCGGCCGGCACGACGCCGCCTCCCAGAGCCTTGGCCAGCACCAGCAGGTCGGGCTCCACGCCCCAGTGCTCCACGGCGAAGAGTTTGCCGGTGCGACCCAGGCCGCATTGCACCTCGTCGGCGATGAGAAGAGCGCCCTTTTCCCGACACAGGCGTTGGGCTTCGGCCAGGTAGCCGGGAGGCGCGACGTGGATGCCGCCCTCTCCTAAGACCGGCTCCACGATGAAAGCGGCGATCTGATCGTCGAGAGCGGCGCGCAGTTGCTCCAGGTCCCCGAACTCGACAAAGCCGACCTCGGGAATGAGCGGTTCGAACGGTTGCCGATACTTCTCTCGACCGGTGACCGAAAGCGCTCCCAGGGTCTTGCCGTGGTAACTGTTGTGACAGGCCAGCAGGCGACTGCGTCCGGTGGCCAGGCGAGCGAGCTTCAGGGCGCCTTCCACGGCTTCGGCGCCGCTGTTGCAAAAGAAGCTGAACTGAAGCTGGCCGGGGGCCACCTGAGCCAGGTCTCTGGCCAGGTAGGCCTGTTGGGGGTTGAGCAAGACGCGCGAGGACAGGGGGAGCTTTTGGAGTTGCTCCGACACGGCGGCCACCACTTCAGGATGGGCGTGACCCAGAGAAAAGACTCCATAGCCACCGGCGAAATCCAGGTAGACGCGGCCCAGGTGGTCGGTGACGCGGCAGTCGCGGGCACTGACTTCCAGGCTTCCCGGGCCGCCGAACTTCATGAGACGCGCCAAATCCGGGCTGATGTGCTGGCGGTAGAGTCGACTGACCTCGTGAAGTTCCTGATTGCTGGATTCCATGGCGGGGAAGTTTAGCCCCCGTGGCGATGGCTACCTTCCCGAGCCGCGGGTTACGGCGAAGGGCAAGGTGACCAGGACCGCCAGAAATGCTTCGGGAGCCCCGTGGAAGACGATGACGCTGAGCACCTGGTCGGCCGGCATCAATCCCCGTACCAGACCCAGAATCGTCACTCCCAGGGTATTGGTCAGGCTGCCGGTCAGGGCCGCCAGCAGCGAGCCCATCGTGATCTGCGAGTGCGGGTTGCCTCTCCGCCGGGCGGCCAGGAAGACCAGGCCGGCCACCAGTCCGCTGAGCATGCGCGGAAGGATCTGCACCACCGGATCGTGAGGAAAGACGTACCAGAAGTTGCCGACCCCGAAGAAAAGCCCCAGAACCAGTCCGACCAGAGGTCCACAGAGGACGCCGCCGAGCACCACCGGGATGTGGGCGATGGTGACGAACTGGGCCGTGCCGGGCACCGGCAGATAGCCGAGCGGAGTGGCGCTGAGCAAGAGCGTCAGAACCCCCAGCGGAAGCCAGGCCAGATTGGAAGGTTTTGCGGAGCGAGCCACCTTTCAACTTTCGGTTTCGCGGATTGCCTTCCCCTTTTGAAAAAGGAATTGCACCGGACTTAGGGAGAACGGACCCCCCGAACATTCGAGAAGGAGATTGCTTTCCCCATGGGCCAGGTACTACGCTTAAAGTTCAAAACCGATCAGGTTCTAAGCTACGCATTGACGAGCAGATCCAGCCAGAAAGCCACGCAAGAAGGCAAGCAGATGGGTGAGGAAAAGGGCGGCTTCGAAGCTCGCCTCGATCAGACCATCCTGCGCGCTCTGGAAGACGGTACCGGCCACGTGGTCAGTATCACGGTTCCTAAACCCGGCGCCGGTATCCCTGATGGCGCCCGTAGCGTGATTTATCAGCACCTCGGCTCGCGCGGCGAAGTTCACGAAGTTTCCGGCCCCAACCAGGGCAATGCTTTCTCGTTCCCCGAGGGCGAAGTGGCCCAGGGCGCCAGTTGGGAGGGCCAGACCCAGAGTCAGCTGCCCAACGTGCCCCAGCCGGTGACCATGAAGTATGTCTACACCTACGAGGGTGATGAAGAGATGCTGGGCAAGAACTGCGTGCGCATCAGCTTTACCTCGGAGCCGGTGGACTTCCAGGTTCCCCTCCCCAACGGTCAGGGTCAGAGCAACGTGAAGACGGCTTCCGACGGCACCATGTGGTTCGACAATCAGGTCGGCTGCCTGGTCAAGCTGGAGCTCACCACCCGCACCAGACCTCAGGTCGGGGCCATGTCTTTCGACATCGAAAACCAGACGATTCAAGAACTGGTCTCGTAAAGGCCCGTCTCGAGAAAAAGGCCTCCGCTCGCATACGAGCTGGAGGCCTTTTTTATTCCTGAGGTTCTTCTTCTTCCGCCTCGCCCAGGTCGGCAGCGGTCCACTCGTCGTTTTCTTCGTCCGGCTCGCGCCATTCGTCGTAGACTTCTCCCGGGTTGGCTTTGCGTTCGCTGAACATGGCGTCCAGGAAGGCGTTGTCGAAATCGGTGATCAGGTCGCGCAGATGCAGTAGAGCCATGCGCATACCCGAGATCTCGTCTTCCAGCGGGAGTTCCGATTCGGCCTCTTTGGTCAACCGGGGCAGGACCTGGGTGTAGAGATCTTTGGCCTGGACCATCACCTCGGCGATGCGATAGGCGACGCCCTCGCGTTCGGCGGTGATCAAACTCTTTTCTTCTTCCATTCGGCGGTACAGAACCTGAGCGATCAGGTGTTCCGCGGGGGGGGCGGCTTCGGGCATGTTAGCTTCCTTGCGTTATAGTGCTTGCCACCCGCTCCACTTCCTTGATGACTGCAGGCCACAGGCCTAGGACGACATTGGACCAGAGACAGAGCTGGAAGGCCAGTTGCTGTGCCATCGGCAAAGCGGGCCCTGCGGGGGTGCCTTCTTCTGCTTCCACAAAATAGGCCGCCTTTAACACCTTAAAGTAATAAAAGAGAGAAATGACCGAGTTGAGGATGCCGAGCACCACCAGGAAGGGCAGGCCGCTCTCGTAGATGGCCCGGAAGAGATAGAACTTGCCCATAAATCCAGACAGCGGCGGCACGCCGGCCAGCGACATCAAGCACAGGGCCAGACAGGCCGCCAGGGCCGGATGACGCTGGTGCAGACCTCGTAGAGAAGCCAGGTCGCAGCTTTCCTGGTGACGAGCCAGCACGGCCAGCACCGCCCAGCCTCCCAGGTTGGAGATGCCGTAGACGGCGGTGTAGAACAGCACCGCGCTGACCGACTGCTCGGGGTGGGGATTGTTGCAGGCGGCCAGACCCAGGAAGATGTAGCCGATCTGGGCGATACCCGAGTAAGCAAAGATTTTGCGCACGTCGGTCTGAGGCAGCGCGCTCAGGTTGCCGACAAACATCGAACCGAAGGCCAGCACCGTGAACAGCAGAACCCAGTCGACCGGCAGATTGAAAAACTGGCCGGCGCCGCTCAGATACTGCCAGTAGAGGCGCAGGATGAAGCCGACAATGGTGACCTTGGGAGCGCTGGCCAGGAAGGTGGAAACGGCCGGCGGAGCGCCGCTGTAGACGTCGGGCGCCCAGGTGTGAAAGGGGGCTACGGCCACCTTGAAGCCGAGTCCGCTGAGCACCAGCAGGCAGCCGACCAGAAAACCGCTGGGCGGAGTCTGCACCAGCGCATAGTTGGCGGCCAGGGTGGGCAGGTGGGTGCTTCCCATGCTCCCGTAAATCCAGCTAATGCCATAGAGCATCAGGGCCGAACTGAGGGCACCGTTGACGAAATACTTCAGTCCCGCTTCGGCTGAAGCGGAGTTGTAGCGGCGAAAGCCACAGAGCATGTAAAGCGGCAGCGAAAGCAGTTCAAAGCTGATGAAGAAGAGCACCAGATCCTGGCTGGAGATGCAGAGCAGGCCGCCCAGCACCGAAAACAGGATGAGGGCATAGAATTCCCCGGCGTGACGCTCGGTTTCCTCAAAGCTTTTGTAGGAGAAGACCACCGCCAGCGTGCTCAAGAGCAGCACCACGAACTTCAGGAAGGTGGTGAACTGGGAAACCACCAGCACTCTGGTGATCATGGCCGGCAGTTCGACCCCGGGTGTGGCCACCTGGTAGAGGAAGGCGGAACCAATGGTGGCCGCGGCCAGCCCCAGGAACGTCTGACGCCAGAGTCCGGCGGGATGGCGTGATAGGAAAAGATCGCTGAGGATGACCCAGACGGCCGTGACCAGCACCGCCAGTTCGGGTGTAAATTGCACCAGTAGATGAGACCAGTTCACAGCGCTCCTCCGATCAGCGAGGGCAGGATCGGGAGCACGGTTTCGGTCAGCAGGAAGGGCGCCAGGCCGAAGGCCAGGGCGGCCGTGGCCAGCATGATGAAGGCCACCAGTTCCCACCAGTCGGCGTCCTTGACGTGTACGTGGTCCGGGCTGAGCGGTCCGAAGAAACCGTATTGGACGGAGCGCAGCAAGAACATGGTCGTGATCAGCAGTCCCGGCACGGCCAGCACGGCCAGCACCCAATTGCTGCCCCAGGTGCCCAGCAGCACCATGAACTCGGCCCAGAATCCGGTCATGCCGGGCAGGCCGAGCGAGCCCATGGCGGCCATGATGTAGAAGAAGGTGTAGACGGGGGCGCGTGCTCCCAGGCCGCCCCAGGCCCGCAGGTCGCGCGAGTGAGTCTTGTTGTAGACCGCGCCCGCGACCGCGAAGAGCAGCGCCGTGATGACGCCGTGAGAGAAGAGTTGGAACTGGGCTCCCAGCACGCCGTAACCGCTGTAGGGGTTGCCGGCCGCGCAGCAACCGATGCCCAGGTAGAACATTCCCATGTGGCTGACGCTGGAGTAGGCAATCATGACTTTGACGTCGCTCTGGCGCAGCGCACACAGGCCGCCGTAAAGCACGTTGATGACTCCAAACAGGGCGAAGGCGGGGAGGAAATGGGCCGAGGCGGCGGGCGTGAGCTGCAGGCAGAAGCGCAGGATGCCGTAGCCGCCCATCTTGAGCAGAACGCCGGCCAGCAGCATCGAGAGTGGGGTGGGGGCCGAAGAGTGACCTTCGGGCAGCCAGGTGTGCAGCGGAACCAGTCCGGCTTCGATGGCAAAGCCCACGAAGAAGAGCAGGAAGATGACTTTCTGATGGGCCGCGCTCAGGCGAGCGGTGGCCATCAGCACCTCCAGATCGAAAGTCTTGGCTCCGGTGGCGAAGTAGAGGGCCAGGATGCCCAGCAGCACCAGGCCGCCGCCCAACTGCAGATAGAGCAGCAGCTTGGTGGCCGCCCGTTCGCGATAGATGGGCCGGCCGGAACCGATCTTGTCAGAGCCCCAGATGCCCACCAGGAAGTACATCGGGATGGACGCCAGTTCGTAGAAGATCACGAAGAAGAAGAGATCGATGGAGGCAAAGACACCGTAGACGCCGGTGATGGCCAGCAGGCACAGAACGAAGTATTCCTTCTGTCGCTTGTCGATGGAGATCGACATCCACAAAGCGGCCAGGCTGACCAGACCGGTCAGCAAAATCATGCTGAGGGAAAGTCCATCCACGCCGACTTTGTATTGGATGCCCAGGCTCTCCAGCCAGGGCAGAGCCCGCACCATTTGAAACTTGTCGAGTTCAGCGGCGTTGGCCAGGCCCGCCAGGAACACCCTCAGACTCAGCACGGCAGAGGCCGCGCCGGCACCCACGGCCAGCGTCTGGATGAAGCGCACCCAGTGGCGCGGGGTGATGGCGATGAGCAGCGCGGCCAGGGTGGGAAGCCAGATGATGAGGCTCAGCCAGGGAATGATCATTGGGGACCCCCGGAACCTCTAAGCATTTGCTCGATGGCTCGCAGCGGGGCCTTGTGGTCCCAAAGGAACTGCGGTTCGAACAGGAGCACCGCGAAGATGAGCAGCAAGAATCCGATGATGATGGTCATGGCGTAGCGCTGAAGCTGACCGTTCTGCTCTTTGCGCACCAGTTCGCCGGCCGAGTAGGTCATGTCGCCGAGGCCGTAGACGACGCCGTCCACGCCTTTCTCGTCGAAGCGCGAAAGAACTTTGGCGTCGATATAGACGCAGTAGGCCAGGGCCTTGGCCCACAGATGGTCCAGGTAATACTTCTGTTGGAGCACGGGCAGCATCGGTCCGAGCAGTTTGTGCAATCGGGCTTCGCCTTCTTCGGGGCGGGCCGCGAACATGCTCCAGGCGCCGCCGAAGCCGACCAGCGCGATCACCACCGAGCCGGCCATCAGGGCGTAATTGGCCGCTTCGTGCTCGGCCTTGGGGAAGACGAAGTGAGCAAACAGGTTGTGCTCGCCGGGCAAGCCCGCGAAGCCGAGGAAGACGGCGAACAGCGACAAGATCAAGAGCGGCACGAACATCATGGGGGACACTTCGTGCGGCTGGTGATGGTGGCGTTCCGCGCCCTCTAAATGGGTGGTTGATTCCTCAGGAGTGGGGCTGGGAGCGGCCTCCTCGTGGTGGCCGTGGCCCATTCCCTCGCTCAACGCTCCCAGGCACTCGGCCGGGAGGTGGCGTTTGTCCTGAGCGGCGCGCTCTTCGCTCCAAAAAGGCTGCATCTCGAAAATCGTCTTGGCCGGAGAAATGGGGGCGGGCAGGTTGGCCGGCGGCACCGGACCTCCGAAGGGCCCGTTCTCTTCCTCATTGCCCCGGTAAGCGCCCAGGAAGGCCACGCAGTAAAGGCGACCCACGTAGAAGGCGGTGAGCAGCGCGGCGAAGGCGAGAATGGCCAGCAGCAGCGGCTGGTGCGTCAGGCCGCCCAGGATTTCGTCCTTGGACCAGAAGCCGGCGAAGGGCGGAATGCCCGAGAGGGCCAGACAGCCGAAGAGGAAGCTGATGTGGGTGGCTGGCAGGGCCTTTTTCAATCCGCCCATCTTCCAGATGTCGTTGCTGTGGCAGGCCACGATGACGGCGCCCGAGCCCAGGAAGAGCAGGGCCTTGAAGAAGGCGTGGGTGATCAGGTGGAAGACGCCGGCGTTGGTGGCGCCCGCTCCCAGAGCGGTGAGCATGAAGCCCAGCTGGGAGACGGTGGAGTAGGCCAGAATTTTCTTGATGTCGTTTTGCACTAGCGCCAGCGAGCCGGCCACCAGAGCGGTGATGGCACCGGTCCAGGCTACGAACATGGCCGCTTGATGAGCATCGGCCAGGGCGAAGACCGGGGCCATACGGGCGACCATGTAGACGCCGGCGGCCACCATGGTGGCCGCGTGAATCAGGGCGGAAACGGGGGTGGGACCTTCCATCGCGTCGGGCAGCCAGATGTGCAGCGGGAACTGGGCGCTTTTGCCGATGGCCCCGCAAAACAGCAGAATCAGTCCCAGGTTGAGCACGTGACTGCTGACTTCCAGGTGGGCGGTCAGCATGGTCGGGAAGAGGAACGTCTGGGTGGCTTTGCCCAGGCAGAGCACGCCCAGCAAGAAGCCCAGGTCGGCGAACTTGGTGACCACGAAGGCCTTGCGGCTGGCCACGGCGGCCGAGGTCTTGAAGAACCAGAAGCCGATGAGCAGGTAGGAACACAGTCCCACCAGTTCCCAGAAGATGTAGAGCTGCACGGTGCTGACCGAGAGCACCAGGCCCATCATGGCGAAGATGAAGAGGTTCAGACAGGCGAAGAAGCGCGACACGGTGGTCGGTCCCTGGGTGGGAAAGTGCTTCACTTCGGTGCTGATGTAACTGTAGCTGTAAATCTGGATCAGCAGGGCGATGAAGCAGACCATGGTCAGCATCACCGAGGTCAGGTTGTCGATCAAGATGCCCACCGGCAGGTTGGAAATGCCGTGGGTGATGTTGGGCGAGAGATGGAGCCAGTTCCACACTTTCGAGGAAAGTGGGTTGTTACCGTCCAGACGTTCGGACAGGATGCTGGCGGAAATGCCCAGGCAGGTCAGCGTAGAGGCCCAACTGACCAGTGCCGACAAGAGCGGAACGGACCGCGTGATAAAGGCGCAAAGAGCGCTGGCGATGAGGGGGAGCCCCATCAACCAGAGTGCGTGTTGCGCTGTCCCTTGAAGTTCCATAAAGCCGGGCCGCCTTCGCCCCGAGGTATGCCTTCCCTCCCCTAATCCGGTACAAGATCAGTGATATAGACGGTAACGGGGTCCGGGAGGCCGTCGATGGATACGCTCTCGCGCTTCTCTACTTCGGGTTTGATCAGGCATCGCTCAAAAGTTTCCTCATCCAGAATGATGTTGGCTTTGAGGACTTGAGACTGGCTTTGCAGCTTGTGACATTTGCGCACCAGCTCGCCGATGACGGTGTACTCGCGATGCATGCCCCCGAGGTCGGCGATGATGACCTTGCCGGTGCAGATCCCCGCGCCTACATTGAAGGCCTGGTCGGGCGGCAATTTCCAGCGTTTGCGCAGAGTGTCGACAGCGCTCGAGGCCGCCTGGGCCGCCAGAATGGCCTGTCGGGGAGCGTCCTTGAGTGCCTTGGGATGGCCGAACAAGATGATCTGGGCGTCGCCCTGATAGTTGAGCACGTGACCGCCGAATTTCTGGTAAAGGGTGACGGTCTCGGTGTGGTAGTCGTTGAGCAGGTCCAGCACCTGAGTGGGCGTGCGACTTTCGCTCAGGGTGGTGTAGCCGCGGATGTCGGTCACCATGACGGTGGCCTCGACTTCCCCCTGATGAATTTCCGCGTCCTGCATCAACTGATCCACGATGGCGGCGGGAATGAAGGTGCGCAGGATGTTTTTGGTGGCCTGCAGACGCACGAACATGCTGGCCACAAAGGTGATGATCAAGGCCGCTTCGCCCTGCGTTTGCGGCAAATAGATGAGGCGCTGGTCGCACAGCCAGACGGCCGTTTCCCAGACCGCTACGCTGCCCACGCCCACCAGGGCGCAGCGAGCCAGATTGGGTTGACGGTCCAGCAAGACGCTGCACAACAGGCACAGCACCAGGATCCCCAGTTCGGCTTGATGCAAGAAGTAGGTTCCCGTCAGCGGAAACCGAGAGACGCGGTTTTGCAGCAGCATGTCGAGCGCCTGGGCGTGGATCTCGACTCCCTTCATCCTGCCTACCGGTGTGTTGTAGAGGTCGCTTTCGCCGGTGCGGTTGTCTCCCACCAGCACGTATTTGCGGCGAACCATCTCCAGGGCTTTGGGGTCCCCATCGGCGATCTTCAGATAAGGAATGACGTTCAGGCGTCCCCGCTGGCCCGGTTTGCCGTTGGGACCGGTGGCCGGCTGGTGAAAGGTGAGGGGAATCATCAAATTGACGACGCCCCGTTCCTGGCCCCGGTAGGTTTCCAGATGCAAGGGGGGGATGTTGAGCCAGTCTCCGTGCCAGGGGCTGGGCGGTAGGGATTCTACGTCGTTGAGCGAGAGGTGCTGGCCCTTGGCGTACAGAGCGGCGGCCGCGCTCAGGCGCATGCCGGCGCCGTAGGGATTGATGTCGCGGTCTTTCTCGCTGTCCACCACGGCCGCGATGGTCTCGTTCTTGCTCTCCTGGCGAGAGGTGTTGATGATGCCCATCTGGCAGGCGTTGGAGAGGATCAGCTGTTCCAGTTCCGGGAAGAATCTGGGACGCAGCAAGCTCATGCTGGCTTCATCGGTGTTGACTTGATAAACGCCGGCCACCGTCACCAGTCCGCTTTTGCGAATGGCCTCGGTCAGCGGCAGGTCGAACTCGGGTCCGCGAGCTTCATCGAAGATCAGGTCCAGGAAAATTGCGCGCGCGCCCGCCTGGGTGAGTCGCTCCACCACTTTGGCGTGCTCTTTGCGATTGTAGCGGTCGGCCGCGAAGACGCTATCGTCCACGCCCACGATGACGATGTTGGAATCGGTCGGCGCTTCGCTGGAATTGGCGATGCGCTGCACGCGCCGGCGGTCTTCCACCTCGGCCAGATGGGCTTCCAGGTTGAGCTTCCAGGCCAGCAGCAGCAAAATGGTGGTGAGCAGCCAGCCGAAGTGCCTCATTCGGGTTCCGCCAGTTTGTAGATGGCCACCGCCTCGGATTTGCCTTTCAGCATGACGGGAGGAAGGGCTTCAAACTGGGCCTGGTCTTTGAGCAGCTCGTAGGTGCTTTCGGACAAGATCATGTTGACGTCATACTTTTTGGCCGTTCCCAGCAGACGGGCGGCCACGTTGGTGGTGTCGCCGATGGCCGCCGAAGCGCGTTTCAGCTGGGTGGTGCCGACCCAGCCAATGGCCACCAGTCCCACGTTGAGGGAGACCTGAACGCGTGAGCCGCCGGCTACTCGGGGCTTCCAGGACTCCTCGAAGAATTCCTGAGCGGCGATCAGCTCGTTGGCGGCGCGGAAGGCTTTGATGGCGTGATTGGGATCCTGTTCGCCCGGGTGGGTGCCGAAGCCCAGCATCAAGTAGTCGGCCTGGAAGTCGTGCACGATGCCGTGCTGGCGGTGGGTGATGTCGGCCACTCGCTTGGAGAAGATCTGGCGGTGCTTCAAGGTCAGCGGGTCGTCTTCCAGTTCTTGCTGGCGCAGATGCGCCGGTAGCCCCACGAAGACGATGGTGACGATGCGCTCCTCGGCCACGCCGTGGTCCAGGTGAACCTGGCCGGTGGCCAGCATGTGAGCGGCGGTGGCGCCACCATAGCGCCGCAGGTAAGAGAGGGTGGACCACCAGATTTTGGCGAGAATCCATACGTTCAAGAGAACGACGTAGAGAAAAGCCCAGGTCAAGGGGACGTAGTAGCCGGCCACAAACGCGAAGGCCGCCACCACCTGGCAGCCGGCGATGGTCAGCACCGCTCGCACCAGCCGTCCAAATCCGGTGGTGGGGCTGAGCAGCCAGAGCGCCAGGGCGCTCGACATCAGGAAATTCAGCAAGAGGCAGGCCGAACCCGAGACCCAGCGGAGGTAGGGGCCCTGGATCAAGGTGTCCAGACTGAGAGCGGCGATCTGGAAGTCGCGGAACGGACCCAGGGAGGTGACATGCTCGCCGATGGCCGTCATGGAGTAGTCGCCCATAAAATAGAATCGGTCGCGCACCCGCTGGCCGAAGAAGAACTGCATGTCGGCCATTTCGTTCAAATTCAGCGGTTCCATGGGATCGGCCACGGTGGCGTCGCTGTCCACGCCCAGCTCGACGTGAGCGCGAACCTGCGGATTGTAAGGCAAAATGGGGAACGAATAGCCTTGCGCGTCTTCGTTGACGGGGATGGGCCGGTCGCCGAGGGTCAGGACATTGCCCTGAACCTGCGGGTCGAGGTCGGATTCGTTGAGAAACCGGGCGTAGAGCACCAACGGTAGACAGGGCACCAGGCCCTGGGGGCTTTTCAGGGCCAGGTAAACTTCGCGAACGGTGCTGTCGGCGTCGCTTTGCTTCAGGACCAGGGGCGGAGGTTCTTTGGACTTTCCGTCCCAGCGGGGCACGGAGGTCACGGAGTAGATCAGGTTCTGCTCCAGGCCCTGATTGGCCAGGTCGCGAGGGATGGGCTCCGGCTGGGTGGTGACCCAGCAGGCGGCCGCCGCGAAGTCCTGGCGCAGGTGGCGCAGCACGTCGACCTGGCGACGGCTTTCGCCGCTCGGGTCGCCGATCAGGGAAATCGATCGATGCAGGCCCGCGTAGCCGCGGTTGAGGGCGGGATACTTCTTGTGGATCCACTCCGGGATATCGCGGTAGTAGCCGACCAGTCTGTCGTAGAGCGAGAGCTCCACGCGTGGGAACAAGGCCAGGATACCGAAAGAGACCAGAGTGAAGCACCAGCCCACCACCAGCTTCCGCAGCAGCGCCTTGAAGTTCGGCATGTTAGCGGGCTGCGGAGATTTCGAAGGTGGACTGAGCGGCTCCGACTCCCTCCAGGACCTGGTCCTTGTCTCCGACGGGCACCACCCGCCAGAAATAGCGCCCTGGTTTGAGGGGTCGTGCCGTGTCGGGATAGACGGCCCGCGTGTCGCGCAGGCGGTCGGAGAAAAGAATGTTGCTGAAGGCGCTGGTGTCCGAGACGAAGAGCACGTAGCCGTCCGCTCCCGGCACCGTGTCCCAGGAGAAGACGGTGCCGCTGGGTGAGGGCGTCTTGGCGGATAAGCTGAAGCCGCCGCCGGGGCTCATGCCGATGGCGGCTCCGTAGGGAGCTACCATGTTGCGGTTGGGGTTCTCGTCGATGCCCTTCATCTCATCGAGGCGACTGAAGAGCGCTTCCAACATGGGACGGATGCGCGCCATCTCCGCCCGGATCAGGAAGGCTTCCTTGTGGATGGAGATCTGGTCCGGAGAAAGATGCTCTCTGACGACCGCCTGTTTCTCCGTTGTTTTGACGTCCGGCTTTTCGTTTGTCCTGAGATGATAGACGTCGCCGGCCTGGGCCACTCCCAGATACTTGGACTGGAGGTCTTTGACTTCGACGGCGCCTTCCATCACGGCCACCTGGGTTTCCTCGGGCATGGCCTCGATGGTGAACTCCGTGCCCTTGATGCCCAGCGTGCCTCCGTTGGTCTGGATCTCCAGAGGACGAGCCAGGGGCTTCACGGATTTCATCCAGATGTGACCGCTGCGCATGACGATTCGCTGGGGAGGCGAGATGGCGTTGACGTTGCGCTCGCTGATGACTTCAATTTCGGTGTCTTTGCTGATGGCTACCCGTCCGCCGATGGCGAATTCCAGGGCGGCCACCGTCTTGGCGTCCGTCTTGAAGTGGTCGGAAACATAGCCTTCTGTTCCCAGGAAAGCCTGATACCACTTGCTGTCGTGGGCACCACGGCGCTGCACGTTGGGAGCGCCGCCGATTCCCTGGATGTTGATCAGCCGCAGGACGGGCTCCTGAGCCCATCCCGCAGCCGAGGTCAAAATCAGGACCGCGAGTAGTTTGGCTCGCATGTTACTTCACGGTGAAGTAGGTCTGCGCGCCGGTTTTGGTCGGCTTGTCCTCGCCGTCGAGCGGGACGATGCGCCAGAAGTATTTGCCCGGGGTGAGCGGACGGGCCGTAGCCGGGTAATTGATCTGAGTGTTCTTGGTCTGATCCATCCAGACCACTTCGTTGAGGTTTTCGTCCTTGGAGATCAGCACCGCGTAGCTCTCCACGTCATCAATGCCGTGCCAGGAAAGCTGCGGGAAGGCGCCGGTTTCCTTCGTGGTCTTGCTCTCCGGAGAGGCGTCGGGTGAGACGTCGTAAGGGAATTCCGGCTTGGGCTTCTCATTGGACTGATGCGATGCGGCGGTACTCAGGCCGCTGCTGATCATGCCACCCCAGCCACCGGTATTGATGTGGCCGCCGGCCATACCGGCAGCCGAGTTGGCCGTGCTCCAGAGGGCGGCCAGAGCGGCGGCCGGGTTTCTCTCGAAGTTGGCGACCGCGTCCACCGTGTAGGAAGCGCCGCTGGCCATGCTGAGCGCACCGCCGAAATAGGGCACATAGGCGGCGCCCGAGAGCATCAATTGTCCTTCGGGAGTGCCCTGGAACGAACTGAAGCCCCGGTTGAAAGTGTCCTGGCGGAACTGCTGCACGTCGCTGTGGGGGGTGACGACCGGCGCCTTTTTCAAGGCCAGCAGGTATTCTTCACCGGGCTTGGCCAGACCGACCACTTTGCCCGATTTGTCGCGGATCTCGACGCCGCCCTGAGAAGAGTTGCTTTCGAAGCAGCAGACGCGGTCCGTGCCGTCCTGCTGGGTCTCGACGGTGAACTCGGTGCCTTTGATTCCCATAACGCCGCCGTTGGTCTGAATCTCCAAAGGCTGCTTCAAGGACTTGGCTTCGGCTTTGACCCAGAGGCCGCCGTTTTTCAGGACCACTCGCTTGACGGGCTTGCCGTCCGAGACGGAGCGAGCGTCGATGATTTCAATGTCGGTGTTCTTGTTGATGCCGACGCGGCCACCGATCAGGAATTCCAGAGCGGCTACGGTGTTGCCGTCGGTGATGTAGTGATCCTGGACGTAGCCGGTGCTGTTGAGGGTGGCCGGATAGTTTTTGGGATCTTTGGGTTTCTTCTGGACCAAAAATGGTGCTGAACCGTCGCCCACTTTGCTGATGGACTGGACGCGGCAGACCGGTTCGTCCGCGAAGACGGTGCCCAACATGAGCAGTCCGAAAGTGAGAGTAGCAAGCTTTTTGGACATAAAATGACTCCCCGTAGATAGATAAAATCAGCTTCCCCTAGAGGCAGGGAAATCCTCCGGTCGCTGAGGCGACGCTTTTCTTCCACGGGGAGCGATGTTGATTTGGGCGCTGCTCCCAGACTTTCGAACCGAGGGAGGTATGGGGTTCAGGGTGGGGTGGAAACGGTCCGAAAGTCTGGGGGCGCTCAAACTCTTGAGGGGTCGTGTGCTTGTTAGCCGAGCATCCAGAGGGAAGCCATGAAGATCAGCATGTAGGTGCCGAACAGTCCGACTTCCACGCTCTGACGAAGCAGGGAAGGCGCCTCTTCGCGCTGACGGAGCACGGGCCGCTGCTGCGCAACCCGATCAACGGTGCGTTTTTTCCATCCGTTGCGGGGGCGTTGGCGCAAAAGGCGCGAGGAACTACTTCCCTGACCCCAGCGGTCGAGAGGTTGCAGGTGCGATTCGAAACGGGTGACCGAGAATTGATTTGGGCAATGCAAAGCAGAGGTCGTGGACATGGGTGTTCTCCGGTTCTCAAAGTTCTGCGGCTACTTCCTGGCTGATTGCTGGAAATGCCGCCGCTGGGCGCACGCGGTGAGCGCGTTGCCTGCTCGTCTCTATGTTTTTCTAAGGGGGATGGAAAGAGTCGACTTTATTTTTCTTGACTCTGATGAGATACGATTTCCGAGCCTGGGAAGAGGGCTTCCGCCTTCAAGACCAGACGCTCATGGACGGTTAAATTCGTGGCCGGCTTGGCGCGTTGGGACGCGTTGCGGCGAAAGTCTTTTTCGGGATAAGGGTTCAGGGCAAAGGCCAACATAGAACCTCCTGATATTACTGATATTTGCGCACGAGGGCTTTCACTTTTCCGAGAAGCTTGAATTCGTTGGCAACGACGATGTCGTCGTAGCGTGGATTGTCAGAGCGCAAACGCACGCAGTTCTTGTCTGGGAAGTAGCGCTTGCAGGTCGCTTCGTCTTCGAGCAGGGCGACCACGATCTCGCCGCGGTTGGCGGTCTGGGCCCTTTCCACCAGCACCAGGTCTCCTGGTTGGATGGCTTCGGCCATGCTGTCTCCTTTGACTCGAAGGAAGAAATAGTCTTTTCCAATTCCCAGCCAGTCTTTGGACAAGGGAATCTGGTCCACAATGTCCTCCTGAGCGAGGATGGGGGCGCCAGCGGCCACGTCGCCTACCACCGGAATCCACTCGGGTTTTTCGGCCGCGGGCATCATCGATGCCGAGAGTGCCGTGACCGAGAGCGAGCGTGCCAGGCGAGCGTCGCGTTTCAGGTAGCCCTTTTTCTCCAGCGCGTTGAGGTGGCGCTGGGCTCCCTGGGGGGACTGAATGTCGAAGTGTTTGCAAATATCGCGGACGGACGGGGGGTAGCCGCGGTCGTTGATGCTGTTGATGACGAAGTCGAGAATTTGCTTTTGTCGATCGGTCAGGCTTTTCATTTGCAGTGTCTCCCGTGAACGCTTGTCTGAAATGATAGTAGCCGACCGTTCCCCTGTTGTCAAGAGTTCACGTATACAACTGTTGAAGTATACGGCGGACCACTGCTGGTAACGGTTTGGGCTGCAAGAAGTGGATAAAGCCTGCCCAGAGGGGCACTCGGGACAGGGGAAGCCGGACACCAGGGTGGAAGGACCGGGTCTATATGGCCTCACAGCTTGCCCACCAGGTGGATTGGGTCTCGCTCAGCCGGAAAGTATCCCGGCAATGTCGAGAAGTCCTTGGCGTCCGATTGGCGGCCGAGGAGCTTTGTCGCTTGCTCAGCGAGGAGGCCGGGCTGCTGGGGGGTCGTCTCCATCTGACCAGCGAGTTCGAGACCATCGTCGTCCAGCACGGCAAAGCCGAAGAGCATTCGGTCACCATCGAGGTGGAGACGCCGGCCGGGCGGGGCAGCCTGGAGCTGTGGCCCCGTCAGGCCGAACAAAGCGGAGCCCCCACCTATGTCGGCTTCGAGGCTCTCATTCAGTGGATGGTCACCGACTGGTTTCGCCGCCTGGAGGTTACTTTTGGAGCGGGAGCCGGCGGCGAGGAGTCGCTGGTGCAGTTGGGCTCGGCCCTGGCCGGCGCCCACCAGCTCGAGCAGTTGCTGCAGATGGTTCTGCAGACCTACGTGCGCGTTTCCCAGGCGCGCGGGGGCTCGATTCAGCTGATCGAGGGTGGTTGGGAAACCGCCAGCCGCTCTCTGGGCTGCGAAACTCCCCGGAGCCTCACCATTTCTCTGGTGCGCCATCAACAGGTCAAGGCGCTGGTCACGCTCTTTTTCGAGCCGGGTGACATTCTGCTGGAAAGTCGTCTGAATTTGCTTTTCGCGCTGGCCAAGCAGGCGGCGCTGGCCATCGACAACATGCTCAATCACGAGCGGGAGCAAGAACAGGCGCGCGAAGCGCAGATTCTCTACAATGCGGCTCGCTCCATCGACGAAGGTCAGGACCTGGAAGAAGTGCTGGAGCAGTCGGCCGCCGCTCTGGCGCGCGTCGCCGATGTGCGCCGTTGCCTCATTCTGCTGCGCGATCAGCAGCGGACCTATTTCTCGGTGGTGGCGGCCACGGGCCTGTCCCCCGATCAAGAAGAGTTTTTCGCGGCTTTCCGCCTGACTCTGTCGCAGTTTCCCGATCACATGCGCAAACTTCTGACCGAGGGCGAGTCGCTGAGCTCCGGGGAGTTCGATTTGCGGGAGTCGGCGCTGGGCCGGCTTTGTTCGTTGATGCCGGGTGCCGGCTTCCTGTTGGTGCCGCTGCTGGTCAAGGATCGCGTCATCGGCCTGATCTATCTGGACGACCCGCGCGGCGACGCCCAGATCAGCGAGGCCGCTCGGCGCATGATTTTGACTCTCTCGTTTCAGGTCGGTAACGCCATCCAGCGAGCCACTCTGCTGAACCAGCTTCAGGAGAACCTGGGCCCTCTGCGCGCCCTCTACCAGGTGTCCACGGCCATCACCGGCACGCTCAGTCTGAACAAAGTGGTCAAACTCATTGTGGAACAGGCGGTCGAGTTGCTCGAACATTCCGCCTGTGCGCTACTGGTGCTGGACGAGATGGGGGAAGGTTTCCGCCTGGAGACCAGTGTGGGCTTGAGCGACGAGTTGCTGGAGCCGGCTCTGCAGGCTCGCATGGCCCGGGTGGCCGTGGAACGCAAGAAAGCCACCGCCCTTTACCTGGAGAAAGACCCGGAAGCTCTCGAGTTCGAGGGCGTGCTCAAAAGGGCCAGTTTCGGCGGTCTGCTGACGGTTCCGCTGGTGGCGCGCAAGAAGATGGTGGGCGTGCTGAATTGCTTCGTGCAGCCCAGCATGCGCTTCCGCCAGCAAGAGATCCGCTTCTTGCGGGGCTTTGCCAATCAGGCCGCCATCGCCGTGGAAAACGCTCGTCTGCACGGCCTGGTGCGCTTCAAAATGGGCGAGTTGGGCACGCTGTTTGAGGTCAGTAAGGCCATTACGTCCACCCTTCAGTTGGACCGCGTGCTGGAAGAAATCGTGCGCCACGTGCGCGACATTCTGCGCGCCGACGCCTGCTCGCTGATGCTTCTGGAGTCCAACTACCTGGTGCTCAAGACTTCGGAGGGGTTGGTCAAGTCGCAGTATTACCGACCGATTCCGCTGGGCGCGGGCGTGGCCGGCACGGCCGCCAAGACCGGTCAGCCGACCGTGGTCCTGGACCAGGAAGATGGTCACGCCAACGAGTTTCCTTCCAAGGTGCGCGAGCAGGGACTGAAAACGATTCTGTGCGTTCCGGTGGAGACGCGAGGTCGAGTGATCGGCCTGATCAACGTTTATTTCCGAGAATTGATGACCCACACTCCCGCCCAGGTGAACCTGCTCATTGCGTTGGGAAGCCAGGCCGCCGTGGCCATTGAGAACGCCCGCCTCTACGCCGAGAAGCAGCGCGTCACCGAGTTGCTGCACACGGCGCTGATTCCCAAAGAGAAGCTGGGCTTTCAGGGAGTCCAGGTGGGCCACCGCTTCATCCCTTCGATGGACCTTTCCGGCGACTACTACGATCTGATTCCGCTGGACAACGAGCGCTTTTTCCTGGTCATCGCCGACGTCTCCGGCAAAGGCCCGGACGCGGCCATTCAGGCTCTGCAGGCCAAGCACATTCTGGGCAGTTACGCGCTGGCCGGTTACGGCCCGGCCGCTTCTCTGCGCATGCTCAATCATCAGATTTCTCAGCACAGCTCCAGCAAGCAGATCACCGTGTTTTGCGCCCAGGCGGACATGACGCGGCGACAGCTGCGCTTTGCCTGCGCCGGCCACGAGCAGCCCCTGTTCATGCGTCCGGGAGTGGCCGAGCCGGAATTGCTGCGGGCCGAGGGCATTCTCATCGGAGCCATCGACGATTACGAGTATCCGGAGCAGACGGTCGACCTTGAGGAGGGGAGCCTGGTGCTGCTCTACACCGACGGCATCACCGAAGCGCGCACGCCGCAGGGCGAGTTCTTCGGGCTTTCGCGCATCATGCAGGCCCTGGTGGCTCACGGCGACGGGCATCCCACCAAGCTGGTCAACGGTCTCTACAATAAGGTTCGCAAGTTTACCCGCGAGAATATTACCGACGACTTCTCTCTCCTGGCGGTGCGCTTCTGATTCGCTGGGTTTTGTTGATTCTAGTGTTGCTGGTAGCCGGTTGCGCTCAGCCCGATCCCAAGGACCGGCCGCTGCGCGTTTGGACCGCCTTCGAGGGTCCCGAACTGGCGGCGTTCCAGGGGCTGTGCGAAAAGTATGGCAAGCCGGTCAAGGTGCTGGGTGTTCCTTTCGAGGGCCTGAAAAACAAAGTGCTGGTGGCTACCCCGGCCGGTCAGGGTCCCGACGTGATCGTGGGACCGCAGGATTGGCTGGGCGTGTTTTCGGCGGCGGATTTGCTCGAGCCGCTGCCCGAGTCGCTGGTGGCGCCCCTCAAGAAAGAAGTGCTGCCGGTGGCCCTGGACGGGGTGACCTACGAGGGCAAGGTGTATGCCTATCCGATTTTGCTGGACGGTCTGGCGCTGCTGCGCAACCCCGAACTGGCCCCGCGCGCTCCCAAGAGTATCGAGGACTTGCGCGACTATGCCGTGGAGCTGCAGAAAGACGGCAAGATCAAGGGCTTCTACTACGATCTGCGCGAGCTCTATTTTTCCTGGCCGTTCTTTTCCGCCTGCGGTGCCAGCGTGTTCCGCCCGGGAGGCCTGGAGCCGGGCCTGACCGGTCCCGAAGGAGTGCAGGCCACGCAGTATCTGAAAAGCCTGCGCGATCAGAAACTGATTCCGCTGGGCGCCCAGAACGACTTCGCCAAAAGCATGTTCCTGGACGGCAAGCTGGCCATGACCTTGAACGGCCCCTGGTTCCTGGGTGACATTCGCAAGCGTAAAACGCCTTACGTGATCGAGCCGGTGCCGCCCGGTTCCCATCCGGCCGCTTCCTTCATCGGCGTCAACGGTCTGATGGTCAACGGGCTCTCGCCCCGCAAGCAGGATGCCTTCCCCCTGATCGAGTTCCTGGGCAACAAGGATTGTCAGGTGACCATGTCTCTGGCCTCGGGCCGGCCTCCCGCGCGTCTCGACGCGCAGGCCGAGGTGGCCAAAGATCCGGTCACCGGCCCCGACATCGCCGCCTTCACCCGAGTGGTTCAGCAAGGGGTGGCCATGCCCAACCATCCGGCCGCCAACGCGGTCTGGGATCCCATGAAACAATCGGTGGAATTGATTACCAAGGGAGAGGTGCTGGACCCGGCCGGCGAGTTGCACAACGCGGACGAAGCGATTCGTCAAAAGATTCAGCGGATGGTGGACTGATGGAAGACAAGCGCAGCGGCATACTGCCCATGGTTTACATCGGACCGGCCCTGGTGCTGTTGACGGTGCTGTCCATGCTGCCCAACCTTTACTCCGTCTATCTGGCCTTTACCAACTACTCGCTCTTCCACTTCCGCGAGTTTTCGTTCGTGGGTCTGCACAATTTCGAACGGATTCTCTTTGGTCCCGAGATGCGCACCTTCGGTCGAGTCTTCGCCTGGACCATGGTTTGGGCGGGCCTGTCGGTCTTTTTCTCGATTGCGGTGGGTCTGATGCTGGCGCTGCCCCTCAACACCGAGGGGCTCAAGGGAGTCAACTTCTACCGCACTCTGTTCATCGTGCCCTGGGCAATCCCGGCCTTCATCTCGGTGTTGATGTGGAAAGGTCTGCTCAACAGCAGCGATCAGGGTGCTATCAACGCCATGCTGGGCCAGTTCAGCGTGCAGCCGATCCCCTTTTTGGACGACCCCTGGTGGTCGCGCTTCTCGGTGCTGCTGGTCAACGTCTGGTTGGGCTATCCCTTTATGCTGACGGTGGCGCTGGGCGCTTTGCAGACCATTCCCAAGGACCTTTATGAGGCCTCCGGCCTGGACGGAGCCAGCGCCCGCAAGCAGTTCGTCTCGGTCACGCTGCCCATGCTGCGGCCCGCGCTGGTGCCCGTCATCGTCTCCAGCTTCGCCTTCAACTTCAACCAGTTCGCCACCATCTATCTGCTGACCGGCGGCGGTCCGCCGGTGGCCGGCAGCGATGCCGGCGCCACCGACATTCTCATCACCACCTCCTACAGTCTGGCCTTCACCCAGTATCAGTATGGTCTGGCCTGCGCCTACGCGGTGCTCATCTTCTTGATCGTGGCTTCGCTGAGTTGGGCCAACTTCAACGCATCGGGGGCTTTTGAAGACTAATGAAAGGCAAGCATCTTCTGGTCCACGTGTTCCTGCTCGGTTGCCTGTGCCTGACCCTGGCCCCGGCAGTGTTGGTGCTGCTGGCCTCTTTCCGCAGCGGCAACGACCTTTTCTCCCTGAGCCTGAGCGGCTTGAGCCTGGACAACTACCGCGATCTGCTGGCCACCAAGCCGTTTTTGCGCTGGATGGGCAATTCGCTGATCGTCTCGGTGCTCTCAGCCAGCGTGGCCCTGGTGGTCACCACCCTGGCCGGCTACGCTTTCGCCCGCTTTCGCTTTCCCGGCCGCAAGTACGGCCTGTTGCTCATGATTTTGCTGCAGATGTTCCCGGCCGGTATGGCCATGGTGGCCGTCTTCCGCGTGCTGCAGGTGATGGGTAATCTGACCGGCGGCGTCGTCGGCCTCAACAGCCTGATCGGTCTTTCGCTGGTGTATATCGGAGGTGGAATTCCTTTCAATACCTGGATGATCAAGGGCTACATCGATTCGCTCCCCAAGGAGTTGGAGGAATCGGCCTATCTGGACGGTGCCACCCCCCACCAGACCTTCGCTCAGATCATCTTGCCGTTGTTGGGGCCGATCCTTTCGGTGGTGGCCGTCTTCAACTTCATCACTCCCTACTCGGACTTCGTTTTTCCGAGTGTGCTGATGCAAGAAGAGGAGCGCTACACTTTGGCGGTCGGGATGAAAAGCCTGATTTCCGGGAACTTCTCGGCCAACTGGGCGCTTTTCGCGGCAGCCTCAATTTTGGGGAGTATTCCGATCCTGGTCCTGTTTTTCTCGATTCAGCGCTTCCTGGCACAGGGGCTCACGCAAGGAGCGGTAAAAGGATAGGTTTGCTCCTACCAGGCTTCGGGCAAATGAACTTCGCCTTCTAGGCACTAGAGGAGATAGAAACTTGTTCAAGCACATCGCCCTGGGTGCAGCGTCCCTACTGCTGTTGACCGTTCCTGGTTGGGCC
>JAFKGI010000030.1 GCA_017307785.1 Vulcanimicrobiota bacterium
CCTCAATGGATGATTCTTGGGAACACGCTCCTCCGGAACGACCCTGTAGGAGAACATCTCGGACTGACGGTCAACGTGGCCCCGCACGGGTCACCCCCAAGCTTATTGATAATTCAGCTTTCGTACGGGGTTGGGCAACACCCTGCTAGCTCCACCTGATTGTGGCGCTGGCCGCGGCGACCGATTTGGGTCGGCTCTCCGTTCATGGGCCAGATGCGGGCCAGATACGGACTGGAATAGCACTCCAGGGTGGCCAGCAACAGTTGGCTGCGATCCAGCACCTGGATGCGGATCTCGCCCCAGCGAATCTCGTCGTTGACTTCCAGACTGCCGGTTCGCCTGGGCTGGCCGTTGACCAGCACTTCTTCATCCTTGGGGTTGGCCCAGAGCACCAACTGCCCGTCCATCCAGGTGAGTTGCAGACGGGGAGCGCCCGACATTTCCAGGTGGGCCCCCTGACCTGGAGCACTCACACGCGTGGTGATGCGGGTGAGGGGGACGCGCCAGCTCTCGCCGAGGGGCGAAAGAACCAGCAATTCCCAGTCACTGGCATAGAACTGCTCGCCCTCCGGCAAACGAACGACGAGAGTGGTTTCTTCCTGGCTCATGGGTCTGTAGCCATTGGCCGACGAGGGGGCCTCTTCCTGGTGCTGGAGCCGAACTCTTAGCAATCGCTTAGAACCCCCGCAAGCGCTCAAATAGCGAAAGGATCTGATACAACTCAAGCCAATTTAGGTCGCTATGAACAAGCTCGGAGAGCGGCAGGTGCTGTCGCAAATCAGCCAGGGTATTTTGCAGGGCTGTATCGTTTGCCAGGACGAGGGAGGCACTCAGGTTCTGCTCAAAGCCCTGGACAATCCCCAGCAACGCGACGGGGGCCAGGTCCGCAAGCTGATGGAACGCGCCCGCCGCCGCTCTTCCTGGTTGCAGCATCCCGGTTGGTGTGGTCTGCGCGAATTCTGGCTGGAGGGCGAGCAACTCTACCTGGTCGGGCAGGCTCCCAGTGCCATGACGGTGGCGTCTCATCTCCGGGAAGCATCGCCGGAGCTGTCCCTGCTGACGGCCTGGCTGGTGCAACTGGTGGATATGCTCATGGAAGTGCACAATCAACGGCAGCCGTTTTACCTGGGCAAGTTGAGCAACGAGCATTTGCGCGTCACCTCCAGCGGCGCACTCCAGCTGATCGGCCTGGACGTCAACAGCAACTTCAAACTGCACTTCCAGGCGGGCGCCGATTTTGTCGGTCCGGATGCCAGCGTCGATGCGCGCACCGACGTGTGGTGCCTGGGACAGATCTTCGGGGAATGGCTGGACTGGTCCGGTGAAAGCGTCCGTCAGGCTTTTCTGGAGAACCGGGCTCTGCGCGAACTGGTGAACGGCATGCGCTCGGCCCACCCGGAGCGTCGCCCTTCCAGTTTGAACATCGTCAAGGTTCGTTTGGAACAGATGAAGTATCGCGCTCCTCAAGAGCGTCGCGGTCTGCTGGCCAAAATGCCGGCCGCCTGGGAGCTGGTTCAACACGAGTATCGTCAGGTCCTGATGGGAGGGGTCGCAACTTTTGTTACGGCGCTGCTGGTCATGGGCTGGCTGTTTCCAGCGTAGGGGGATTCCAATGACCATGACCGTCGTCCACGAAATTCGTCAGGCCGTTCAGGACTCGCATGACGAAAATGCCCAGCACGCTCGCATCCGTGAGTCGCGAGCGCGCTCCCGCCGACCGGCCGAAGGAGCGTTGGCGGTGTTCTTGCGCTCCTTCAGCATGATGTCCCTGGCGGGTGTCACCATGCACAACTCTTTGACCCTGTTGGGCTACCAGTCGGAGGACGAGCCGGTGCGTCTGGCCAGCATGGAAATGGCCCAGGAAATCGCCAAAGGACACCGTCTTTCCAAAGCCATGTCCCTGCATCCCCACGTGTTCAGCAAGTTTCAGCTGAGTCTGATTCAGGTGGCCGAGCGCACCGGCAATCTCGACGAGATCTTGCTGAAAATGGCCGAGTATGAAGAAAAATCTGCCGGTTTGAACCGTAAGGTAAAAGGTGCTTTGACCTACCCGGCCTGCATCTTTGTGGTCTGTCTCCTCATGCTTATTTTCGCGCCACCGTTCGTCTTCAGCGGTATTTTCCCGATGCTGAAAAGCATGGGCGCAGGTTTGCCCTGGATCACCCGCGTGGTGATCGGACTTTCCGAGCTGGTGCGCAATCCGCTGTTTGTCCTCACTCTGGCTGCTCTGGCCTACGCCGGCGGGCACTGGCTGATCGAGCGCTTCACTCATCCGCAAAAACGCCTCGGCACCTATCGACGCTTGCTCAAAGTTCCGGTTCTGGGCGTGCTTCTGCGTTCGGTGGCGGTTTCGCGATTCTGTCGCTCGCTGGGCGTTCAACTCAGTGCCGGCGGAGAAATTGTGGAAGCTCTGGCCCTGGCAGGACAAGGCTCTCAGAATCCGGTCCTGCAGGAAGCCATCCCCAAGGCCCTGGCCAGCCTGCGCGCGGGACGCGAACTCAGCCGTTGCCTCAAAGAAACCGAGTTCTTCCCCGACATGGTCATTCATCTCCTGAGAGTCGGCGAAGAAAGCGGCGAGATCCCGGAGATGCTGCGCATCTCGGCCAACTGGTTCGACGACGAAGTCGACCAGCGCATCGAAACCCTGGCCAGCTGCATTGAACCTCTGGTGATGCTGATCATGGGGGCCTGCGTGGGCGTGGTCGTCATCGCCCTGCTTCTTCCTATGATGAATCTGGTCAGCAGCCTTTAGAGTTCCTTTACAGGAGAGCCTTCCTTTCAACGGGAAGCCACGAGCCCTTAGATACGTGAAGGAGCTCTAGAAATGGCCAGTATGCGAGCCGCTCAAGTCACCCACGCGGGTGGCCCCTTGGAAATCGTCGAGCGCGAGATCCCCCATCCGGGTCCCGGTCAGGTACGCATCAAGGTCGAGGCCTGCGGAGTCTGCCACAGCGACTCTTTCACCAAGGAAGGCCACTGGCCCGGACTGGTCTTTCCTCGCGTGCCCGGACACGAAGTGGCCGGCTTCGTCGACGAGGTCGGGGATGGGGTTACGGTCTGGAAAAAGGGTCAGCGCGTGGGTGTGGGCTGGCACGGCGGCCACGACTTTACCTGCGATTCTTGTCGACGCGGTGATTTCATCGCCTGCGCTAACGCCCAGGTCTGCGGCATCAGCTACGACGGGGGATACCAGGAATACATGCTGGCCCCGCAGGAAGCGGTGGCCGCCATGCCCGAGGGTTTGGACCTGGTGGAAGCGGCCCCGCTGATGTGCGCCGGCATCACCACCTACAACGCTCTACGCAACAGCGGAGCCCGGCCCGGCGACCTGGTGGCCGTGCAAGGAATCGGCGGTCTCGGCCATCTCGGAATTCAGTATGCCGCGCAAGCCGGCTACCGCGTGGTGGCTATCAGTCGTGGGGCTTCCAATGCGGAACTGGCGGCCGGCTTCGGCGCTCATCACTACATTGACAGCGCGGCCGCTGATGCCGTGGCGGAACTGCAGAAACTGGGAGGCGCCCGGGTCATTCTGGCCACCGCGCCCACTGCCAAACCGATGAGCGCCCTGATTCCGGGATTAGCGGTCGGCGGCAAAATGATCGTGGTCGGCGCGACCACCGATCCCATCGAAGTTCCCAGTATCCAGCTGATTGGCGCTCGCCGCAGCATTCATGGCTGGCCCTCGGGAACCGCCCGCGATTCTGAGGATGCGCTCCGCTTCGCGGAAATGACGGGGGTCCGGCCCAAACTGGAGCGCTTTCCCTTCGAACAGGTCAACCAGGCCTACGAGCGCATGATGAGCGGCAAAGCCGTCTATCGGGTGGTGCTTACTTTTTAAGTTGGGTTCAAGCCCGGATGGCGCGGTTCATGACAAGGAAGTGCGACTCCCGGCAGCTCTTCGATCAGGGAGAGTAAGGACTCAAGAGGGTAGTCGGGTTCGCGCAGGGCCCGGCTGGATTGGTGAATGCGATTGAAGAAGGTGGCCTGCGAACCGTCGTACCAGTCCAGCGAGGCTCCCAACCGCTCCAGTTCAGCATCGACCTCAAACGGACTGTTCGGGTTGGCAAACCAGTCCATCCAAGCGGGCGACAACAGCGGGGCATAGGGCTGGAGCCGCTGGACCATCAGCCGCAGACCCTCTGAGCGGGTCAAGGGGTAAATTCGGCGACCCATTCCGGGTGATCGATGAAGGGATTGCGGTTGCCCTGCAATTTCTGGATCTCGGAGTTCCGGTGTTTCTCGCGCAGATCCGGTGGGTCTTCGGCAGACCACTGCTTGAGCAAGGCCACCTGTTGGGGGGTATAGGGCAGCTTGACCTTGGGGTAGCGCAGCATGAAGTAAAGGGTGGCGCGAGCCACTTCGCCCCGACCGCCGACCGGCTTATAGGTTCCGTAGGGTTGGTCCCCCCGGTCGCTGTTGGCCTTGATGTCACATGCGTAGAGATGGTGCAGGTCGCTGCGCATCGGCTCTTTCTCGTTGAAGTAAGCCTGGGGAACGACGTGCTCGCAGTTCAGGGTGGCGGCGCCCCTTTGAAAACCTAACCAGGCGCCCATCACCTCGGGACCGGCCAGGGAAGCGCCGGCAATGGTGGAGATGTCCTGCTGGGACAAGGTGGTCAGCGAAATGTCCGGATACTTCAGAACCTGCAGCGGCTCTTCGGTGTAAATGCTGCGCACGGTGCCATCGGGATGGCGATCCACGGTGGAATACAGATTTTTGGCGACGACATAATGGTAGCCTCGCTCATCCGGCCGGTGGGTGCTGGTCACCAGCTCGCGCAACCCCTCGGTTCCGCGCACCGAGCCATAGTAGGCGGCAGCCGCGGCCTGGTCCGCCTGCTCATCGTAATACTCGAGAGGTGCCTGAGGATGGGGCACCTGGGTGGAGGAAATGAACTTTTCATAGGGCTTGCCGAACTTCGGCCGGGAACCCTTGAACAGGTCCTCCAGCTGGGGGACGGTCTGCTGACTGCGCTTGGCCGGGACCTGTGGCCGCGGGGGAGGGGAGGCGGGAATTTCCATTGGGCCGTTTTTCGGGCGCTGCCTTACGATTCCTGGGAAGCTTCTTGCGGGAAGCTGTACATCGTCGACTGCTGGAACGGGGTCGTCCAGCCTTTGCCTTGTCCTCGTGCTTCCAGGGCGCCGGCCGCCAGAGCGGATACGCCCAGACCTGCACCGGCCAGACCCAGAAGAGTCGGGTCGCCGACCACGGCTCCCATGATCAGGGCACCGGCTCCGAGCAGGTGACTGCCCATCGTCAGAGCCTGGAGCGGCTGGTCGCGGCTGGAGTCATTGAACATCTGACCCATCGAGAAGAAGCCCAGACCCAGGACCGGGACGGCGGTGGCCAGGGCCGAGCCCGCCACGGCGGCGCAATTTTTCAAGGAGTGCTTGAGTCGGTAGCTGCGGGTGTTGGGATCGACTCGCTCGGATTTGGTGACGGTGACTTCGCCGTTTCTCGAAGGAGAGATGGAGAGACCGCTGCCGTCCTGGGCGGTAGCCCCACTGGAGCCATCCTGCATCCAGTAGGCCGCCGATCGGCCCGTGGAATCGAAAAGGCGAAACTGCTTGAGTTGACCGTTCTCCATCTCGACCTGACCGCTGAAGTTGCCTTGAATGGCGGCCGAGTCAATGGCTCTTTCCGGGAAACGGAAGCTTCCGCTAGAGGAGTCGCCCAACTGGCTCAGTTCCGAACCCAGCGCGCCCAGGTCCTGATGCATGGTCCTGGCTTTTTGCAGCAGGGCGGGATTTCTTTTGGAACTGGAATTGCCAACGATGATCACGAACGGGTCTCCTCTGATGTCTTCTGAGGTCAGCTTAGCGGGGCCGCCTGAAATTTGACGGAAAGTTTGCATCTCGTTCACCTGGCATCTTCAAAGCAGGTTCTGGTTTGCCGATGGAGCACTATGGCAAGCCGAAATCTCTAGAAAGCGTGGGCGGACGATGAATAAGAAATGGCTGAGTGCTCTGTTGCTGGGAAATTTGCTGTCGCTGGCCGCCTGCGCTCAGCAATTGGATAGCGATGGAGACGGCCTTCCCGACGATTGGGAGACCCGAGGGGTCACGGTGGGCGGCGTCTTTCTGGATTTGCCCGCGATGGGGGCGGACCCGCTCCACAAAGACCTTTTCGTCCAGGTGGACTATATGGTCGGCAGCGACCACACCCACCAGCCCAAAACCGAGAGCCTAAAGCAAATCGTGGACTGCTTCGCCTTCGCCCCGGTCAGCAATCCCGACGGCAGGTACGGCATCAACATTCACATCGATGCGGGTCCGGATACCATCATGAGCGGCACCAAAACCTGGGACTCCCTGTCGCGCGCCAAGGAATTGCCTCACGTGGACTTTTTCGGAGCGGTGACCTCTCAAGGCTGGCCTGATTTCGCCTCGGTCGATCAGGTCAAGGCCACCAATCTGCCGCCGGAACGCCTGGGAGTCTTCCGCTACTGCCTGTACATCCACCAGATCACCGGACAGGGCGGAACCAGCGGTTACGCTCGCAATATCCCCAGCGACGACTTTATCGTCTCGCTGGGAGCCTGGTCGGCCAAAGAGGGGACGGTGGTGCAGCAGTCCGGCACCTTCGTGCATGAATTGGGCCACACGCTGGGCCTGCGTCATGGCGGCCCCAACCACGTCCATCGCAAGCCCAACTATCTGAGCGTGATGAACTATCTCTACCAGACCCGCGGTTTGCGCTACAACAGCCGGGACGGACTGGTGGATTTTAGTCGCTACGCGACCGCTACCCTGGATGAATACAACCTCAACGAAACGCTGGGAATTACCGGTGCTCCCGCCAACTACGGCGCCCGCTGGCTCAGCAAGGACAGCAATGGCACGCTGCGAGACAATCTGGTCAACTTTGCTTCGCGAGCCATCGACTGGAATGGCGACGGGGTGATCTCCAACGATGTGGCCCATGATATCAACAACGATGGCAGAGAAGAGCTGCTGGCCACTCAGAATGACTGGACCTCCATCGTCTATGCGGCCGGCTCGGTAGGGCAGGCGCCCATCAAAAAGGTAGAGCCCGAGCCCCTCGAGGGCGAACTGGATCTCACCACCGACGAGCAATTGAGCACCGAGTATGCCGTTTCCGTGGATTCCCTGGGGGACGCTTCCGCCGACCCCGGCGGGAGCGCCAACCTTCATTTTACTGTCTCCAACCAGGGCAGCCTGCCCGACAGCTACACTCTGAGTGGGGAGAGCGAGCATCACTGGACCGTCACCACCAGTCCCACCACCCTGAACCTGGCTCCCGGCGCCTCCCAGGACGTCCAGGTGACCGTCCAGGTGCCCGCCGGGGCTGCGTCGGGACTGGAAGAGGAAGTGGAGCTACTGGCCCGCAGCGGCGACCTGGTCGACAGCGACGTGGAGGATGTGGTGGTGGCCGGCGCGATACCCGACGTCAACGGCTCTGGTTCCGGTTTCTCCGGTGGTTCCAGCGGTTGTTTCGTGGCCACCGCCGCCTACGGCTCCTACCTGGACCCCCACGTGGTCACGCTGCGCAACTTCCGCGACCAGTGCCTCATGCCCGTCGCTCCGGGGCTGGTCCAGGCCTATTATCAGCATTCTCCGCCCCTGGCCCGGGCCGTCGTTCGCCACAGCTGGCTCAAAGCCGGCGCTCTGGCTGTCCTCACTCCGTTGGTGCTGGTTCTGGAGCATCCGATCGCGGCTCTGCTGCTGTTGCTGACCATCCTCACCCAGCTGCGACGTCGCCGCCGCGCTCGGGGCTGAGCTACTTCTTGGGAAGGTGCTTCATGGCGTCGGCATAGCCGGCTTCTCCCGAGGGTTGTAGGCCTTCGGAAGCGGCCAGCTGGGCGCACAGATCGTCGAACTGCTCAAGACGCTGAGTGGTGACGGTCTTCGTCCAGGGCAATTTGGTGAAGACCTGGGGTTCCAGCACGTGCCAGCTGGGCGACTGGCCCTCGCCCTTTTCGGCCTGGGTGCGCATGCTGGAGGTGTCCAGGCTGACCACGAAACTCGGCTGCAGCAGGCCCGTACCCAGGGGCTTTTGCGGGCTGACCAGGTAAAGTTGGCGCTGGGTGTTCTTCCAGGCGACGGGTAGGAACTCGGCTTCTTTGCCGGCCGCATAGCGAGCCAGCTGCACTGCTCCATCGTCCTTGCCGGCCAGGACCTCGGCCCGGCCGGCCGACCAATCGTGCTCGTTGTCGTAGCTGGCGCCTTTGACCCGGGTGGTGCCACCCTGGGTGGGGACCTTGGCTTCCAGTTCGATGTCTTTCACTCTGCCGTCTTTGGCGAACTGACTGCGGGCCCGCAACAGGCCGCCCGCCTGCAGCAGCTTCTGATCGGGCGTGTCCAGGTATTCGGTGTCCAACTCGACGTTTTTGAAGTGACGAATCTTGTAATCCTGGGCCTTGCCGGATTTGTCGGTCAGAGTCAGTTTCTTGCCGTCCAGGCTTTCTTGCAGTTGGGAAAATTGCTGAGGCGAAACCGCGAAGGTTTTCTGGTGGTCGGGAGTGGTGGCTTTGGGCGGCTCTTCGCCCATGGCGTGGCCCACGATTTCCACGCCGGGGAACAACTCGCGCAAATAGGCGGCGGCGTTCTTCACCTGCTCGTCACTGGGTTTGTAGGTGCCCGAGTTGTTGTTGATGTGGAGGCGCGTCTGTTCGCTGCCGTCGGCGGCGGTGAAACGCTCGGCCCAGATTTCCCCGGCGAAGCGCACGTCGGGATCGTAGCCCGAGATCAGCACGTGCTTGGAAAGCACCCAGTCGGCCGCCTTCTTGCCGCCGTCGATGCGGGTGATGGAAACTCGGCTCTCGCTCTTGGGCCCACAAATTACCACGTTGAACATGATGGGTGGCTTGCCCGGATCCGCGACCGGGATCATGGCCTTGATTTGTCCCGGCTGATATTCGCCCATCTCGTCAAAGTGCTTGGCCAGGCGCTTGCGAATTTTGGAGACCATGGGGCGGGAAAAGGCTACGTTCTTGAGCTTGTCGACGGTGCTCAATTTCTGGCCTTTCTCTTTGGCCATCGAGAACTTGTCCTGCAGCACTTCCGGCAGGTAGGAATCCACATCCACCCGACTCTTGTCGGGCAGGGCTTCCCAGAGAATGTGCTGGCCCCAGTATTGGCGCAGTCCCGCCATCGATTCCGCCGGACGGGAATTGCGAATGCGAATGGGCGCTCCGCCCAATACCGGAACCTCAAGATTGTCCGTGGCTTTCAGCTGTTTGGCGGTTTTCAGGGCGGACATTTCGCCCTCGCTCTTTTCGTCTTTCTTGAAGATCTTTTCGATGGCGCGAATGGGAGAACTGCGCTCCTTTTTGAGCACGGCCTTGAAGTGCTCTTCAATGGTTCCCGGGGTGGTGTTGAGGACGTCAAACTGGACTTTCTGCCCCTTATATTCCAGACCATTCTCGATGATGTGCATGAAGAGACGCTGGGGCCGAAATTCTCCGGAGAGCTTTTTGCCTCCCGAGGTGAAGCCGGACTCGGTCAGCATGGTCGCGTTGGTTTTGGCACAGCTGATGCCGCGCTTGCCTTCCTGAGCCTGCATGGCCGTGCGCATGATCTCCACCGCCTCGGCGGGCAGGTTGCGCGGACGCAAGAAGACGCCCGACTGAGCCACCGATGCGGTGGTCACGCGGGTTTTCTTGCGATAGAACATAAAGGCGTCCAGCTTGTTGTAAGCATCTTTGCCAGACCCCGCCGCCGGTGGAATCAGGGTGAAGACGTTGGGTTTGCCAAAACCAATCAGGACCTCGTTCTTGCCGCGCATGAACTGATCCATGTTGACCACCTGGAGCTTGCCGACTTTGACTTCTTCCAGACCGGTAGGGTTGGCGTAGGACTTGGCCGTACACACCACCGTCTGGGTCTTGGCGTTAAACAAGGCCTCCGGGCGCAGAAAGGAGCCGCAGGCCAGGCCCGACTGGGGGTTGTGGCTGTCGTTGGCCCAGGCCGCCATCTCGGTCTTGACTTGCTCCTGGCGCAAAGAACCGGCCAGGAACATGCCATCGGCCAGGTGGGCGGCCGGAATGCCCTGCTGAATCAGACCGCGGTCCACTTTGTGACTGAGGTCGTCGAGCAGCTGTCCGGCCTGGGTCTGTCCGGCCTTGGCGGCTTTCTCGGCGATCTTGTCGAGCTGTGCAGCGTCCAGACCGCTGAGGGCGGCGGCGCCCGCGCCCGACAGCAGAGCGCCGGCAACCATCAGGGCGGTGTTGCTCTGATGATGGCTCAGCCCTCGGGCTTCAAACCGGGCGCTGAGCTGTTGCACCGCGGCCGTGACCGGCATTTGACCTTTCGAGAACTTGTCGCTTACCTGACTCGATAGATCCTCGGCCAGTTTGGCTCCGGCCGGCCGGTCACGGATGCCCCAGAGCAGAGTTTCGGCGGTCACTTTACGATGGATAGGGTTCATAGTTTGGTAACATTCTCGGGAAAACCGCCTGGAACCTGGATCGAGTTGTTAACAATCGTTATCGAGGGTGGCTCCGTAGACAGCCGCCGCCGCCACACGCCGCCGATGGTCGAAGGCCAGGCTGGAGTTGTCGCACCATTGCTCAATAGAGCCGAGTCCTCTCGGCAGGGCGGCTACTTCAGGGTCCTGGATGTGCGCGTAGAGTTGTTCGGCCACGGCTGAGTTTGCGGTGATATAGCCGCGGTCAAAGAATGGCTCGGTGGCCGGCGCGGTCACCAATCCGAGAGAGCGTAACCTGGCGTGCAAGGCCAGCAGCGCCGCTTCCCAGTCCAGCTTCAGGAATTCTCGACCAAACTCGGTCAAGCCCAGCCAGCGCTCCGTCCATTTGGAGTAGGCCGGCCAGCGCTTTTCCAGTAGAAAGGCCAGGTGTATCAGGTGTTTCTGGATTCGCCCTTGTAGGACCATGCCTCCCGCCCGATGCCACAGCGGCAGTTCCTGGCACAATTGGGTCCAGCCCGACGCCAGTGTGTAAAGCCAGACGTCCTGCGGATACCAGGCCAGTCGCTCGCGTAGGGCCGTGAATTCTCCCGCGGCATCGTGAAAAACCGGACCGGCGGTCACTTCCAGGAGTGACTGTCCGGGCAGCAGCAACCACTCGATGGGAGAGGTGGGAATGTGGCCGAGCCGACTCAGCGAAAAACCTTCCACGCTGGCTACTTCGGCTCGATGACGAACGAGCGCGTCCCAGGTGGTGGCAAAACGCACCGGAAAACCCAGGAAGTCCGCGGGCAACTCGGCTTCCAGCAGCTCATCCACGCGCTTGATTTGCTCCGCTTCCACCAGCAAAGTCAGGCGGCAACCCCAGTCGTGGTCGCGCGAGACGTCATCATCCAGCCCCAGCACATCCGATCCGGAGCCCAATCGGCCGGCCGCGTGGGCGACCCCGCTCAGCAAAGGGCGAACGGCTTCGTGATAAAACCGTTCGGAGAGCTCCAGACCTTTCAAGGCGTCAACCCCGCCAGGGTCAAGCTAGAGCTTTCGTCAGTTTCTGGCGGCACTGGTCCAGGTGGGCCCGGGTCTGAATGCTCAGTTGACCTTCCATGGCTTTGTCGATTTGCTTGCCGAGTTCGCCGGCCACGTAGCGCATCACGCTGATGGCCTCGCCCGGGGCTTTGCTGTCGGGTTTGATCATCTCCAGCACCTGGCGGAGTTGCTCGCGCTGCAGGTCGCGGCGGCCCTGGGAGATTTCCTTGCCGGCGCCCAATTCCGACCACACCTTGGTCTGAATGGCGTCATAGACTTCCGGCAACGAGGGTAGGGAAACGTCGGCCCCGACTTTCTCGGGCGAATCGATCAGGCGCTGGGCCAGGCCGCTGTCATAGAGCGCGGCCAGAGCCACTCCCTGCTGGGCTACGATGACGCTGCCGGTGTGCTGGTTCTGGTCGCCGCGGGCTTCGAAGCGGTCGCGAGCCAGGCGGGCAGCCAGTTCGGGCTTGACCTTCAAGCTGTCCTCGGCAAACATCGTGTCCAAAATCAGGTTCAGCGACTTGCGCTGGGTTTCGGCCGGCACTGGCTCAAAGGGAGCGTGTCCATCACCCTGGCGGTCGCGATAGAGATGCACGCCGCCCAGATGACGGGTGGCCAGCGAGACGCCGCGAGCCACTTTGCTGAGGCCGCTGTTGAAGGCCTGGGTCAGCTTCTTGAACTCGGCGCCTTCCGGCAGCTCCTGGTTCTGAATGCGGTTGAGCAGGTCCTGACCGATGGTTACGGTCTTTTGGGCGAATCCCAGGGTGTCTTTGCCCAGGTCGTGGCGAACCACGTTGGGGTCCATCGCATCGGCGGCTTCGTCGGTTTCGAAGTCGATCAGGGCATCGCGGGTGACCTTGGAAGCAATTCCTTCCAGCGTGTCCTTCTCGCGTCCCGGCTCGACCTGAGCGTAGGCATACTGGATGGCCAGGTAGTCGTAAGCTCCCAGGGTGGACATGATGAACTCGCCCTGCTTTTCGCCGGGAGCGGCGATGTTAAAGGGATAGTAGTCCATGATCGAGGTGCCCATACCGTTCACCTTGGTGAACTCGGCGTCCTGAAGCTGCTCGCTGGTGAAGGCGGTGGAGCCCTTGAAGTTGTGGCGCAGGCCCAGCGTGTGACCCACTTCGTGCATCACGTTGCGCTTGATGTTGGCCTGGGCCATGGCTTCGGCGCCCGAAGTGTCTCCCTGGGCCACCATGTAATCTTGCATGAAGGCCATCTCCTCGGCGGAGTGGGCTTCGACTTCGCAGCACTCCTCACCGTGGGCGTGATTGTGCTGAGGCTCGCGAATGCCCAACACCTCTTCGTTGTAGGCCTTGCGCGCGCCGCGACCAAAAGCGGCCGAGATGCGAATGTCGGCGTCCAGGATTTCGCCCGTGCGCGGGTCCATGTGGGAGGGGCCGACCGAAGCTCCTCCGCCCGAGGCGGTGTACCAACGGATGGAAGCGTGGCGTGCGTCCAGAGTGTTGAAGTCGTCTTTGTCGGTCTGCTGGCGAACTTCGACGGCGTTCTTGAAGCCGGCCGTCTCGAAGGCTTTGTTCCACTCGAGAACGCCCGCCTTGACCGATTCGCGGTAGTTTTCCGGGATGTTTTTGTCGAGCCAGTAGACGATCGGCTGGACGGGTTCGGAGAGGGCGGCGTTGGGGTCTTTCTTCTCCAGGCGCCAGCGCTTGACCATGCGGACTTTTCCGTCAGTTTCGTCGGAGGTGTAATCTTGGCGGTTGGCCACGAAGTGACCGATGCGCTCGTCGGCCAGGCGCGGCTGCATGGGGGTCTCGGGCAGGGCCAAAAAGTTGTAGCGGAATTCGGTCAGCAGGCTGCGCGCCTCGGGAGTGTTGCCGGGCAAGCTGCCGCCGGTGGGGGTAATGCCGGGAGCCTGATAATGAGCCTGCACACCGAAGCTGGTTTGCTCGGCACCGTTGTCGATGCTGGTAAAGCCGGCGTTCTTGGCGTCGAAGGTGAAGGGCGTTTTGTAGTTGCTGGCCAGACGGGCCACGTAGCCGGGAATGTCGTTGAGCAGCAGGGCGTTGGCTTCGAGCAAGACTTCTTTCTTGGACGGGTCGCCGGTCACCAGCGGCGTGCTGGCGATCAGGCTTTCGGCAAAGTCTTCGCTGACGAACTGGGCTTGAGGCGTGCCCTCTTCGGCAAAGTTCTGGGTGTTCAGAGCCACCAGCTGAATCTGGTTGCCCAGGCGACGGAACTCGGCCAGCTGCGAACGGCCCATCTCGGAGCCGACGAGGTCGCCCTCGCCCAGGCTTTTGACGGTATTGACGCTGAAAAAGAAAGGCTTGTTGAACTGCTCTGGAGCCAGCGAAAGGTAGGTTTTGTCGCCTTTTTTGAGGACTTTCAGAAAGCCGGGAATCTCTTCGGCACCCTGGGTGGGGTTGGCGGGAGCGGTCGAGGCGGCGGGAGCGGCCGTCTTGGCTGGAGCCGAGGAGGGAGCGCTCAGTGTCAGAGTGTCTTGGGCTCCGGCCGGGGCGGCTTCGCCTTTGGGGGCGGGAGCGGTGACTCTGGTCTTGAGGAGGGGCGATTCGGAAGAGAAACCTACTGCTTGCATAGGCTTACCATAGCTTCGAGAGCTGAAAAACATCCGAAACGGAGAAGGCTGGCGCCATGGAAGATCTGAACAAGCTGCAAGTCCGCCTGATTCTCAAGTCCGCCTTGTTTTTCGCGATTTTTTTGGGCACCGTGCTGGGCCTCAGCGCGATTGGACCCGGCTTGGGCTGGACGCGCCAGTACGGCCTCCCGATCTGGGCCGCCGCCATGCTGGTAGTGGCTCACTTTCTCTTTGCTCCAGAATTGCGCCCTTATCTACGCAATCCTAAAGCTATCTATGGGATCGAAGCTTTTCTTCTGCTTTTGGCCGCGCTCGGCTATTGCTTTCCCGTGCAGGCAGCCTGGCTGGCCAATCTGGTGGAAGAGTGGCTGCTCTAACTACTTGGGATCCTGGCTAAAATCGAGCGGCAGGTTCTGGATGTATTCTTTGACTTTTTCTACGTCCATCGGGGGCGGGTCTCCGGTGCGCTTGAAAGTGCTTTGGTAAAAGTCGTCGCCACCGGGGGTCTCGTGCAGGCGCTCGGCCACCACGCCCTCTGGAGTGGTTTCGATGCGCTCGATGCGCTTCTCTTTGACGGCATCGGTGGCTTTGCCGGCTCCCCAGGCGGCCAGGCCCCCCAGCAGCAGTCCGGCCAGGGCGGCGCCCGCGGAATCTTTCTTCTTGCCGCCAAACAGAGCGGCTCCCACCAGCGTGCCGGCGATGGCCGCGGCCACCTGGATACCACGATTGTCTTTCTTGACGATCTCTTCACGCAGCACCACCGAGGAGTCTTTCTCGGCCCGGATGGTGGTCATCGTGCCGGCGTTGGCGCGGCCCTGCCAGATTTCGCCCTGCGGTCTGACCAGCAAGGTGTCGCCGTGAATCTCGACCGAATCGCCTTTGGGAGCGTTCTCGATGGCCTTGCGCGCATCGCCGGCTTCTTTGCGAATTTCAGCCTGGCGGTTGGACGAGAAGAATTTGCTGATTTGCACGGGGCCTCCGAAGTGGTCTGGTTTTTGCTGGAGCCAGTAAACCACGGGGGCTGAAAAAATTGCTGAAATCGCGAAGGCGGCTCAATGACCGCTGAGCTTGTCCAGGGCTAAACCGAAACCGAATAGATGCAGACCGGCCAGCACCGGGGTGCAGGTCAAGAAGGCGAAACCGATGGTGGCCAGTGAGGTCACCGGTCGCACTTTGCTGCCCATCAAGCCCCAATCGCCGTCCAGTCGCTGCACTTCGTAGTGACCCAGGCCCTCCACCAGCGGCAAACCCAGCGCCTCGTGAATTTCGCGCGCCACCCCCTCGACGTCTCTCAAGGCCTGCCCATGGGGACGTTGTTTGGAGGAGACATCTTGATGGCAAACGATCAATCGTCCCTGCTGGTCCAGCAGGCAGACCTGCAGCGCGTCGCTCTGGACCAGCACCGCCCGCAGCTCGGATAGCTGGGCGCGGGTGCGACCTCCGCGAGCGATACGGCCCAGCTCATCGCTGGTCCAGCGGGTGGGGTAGAGGTAGTATTTCACCACAGCCAGCACTCCGATGACCGCCGCCAGCGCTGAGCCGAGTTCATGGTTGCTGCTCAAGAGCAGAAACGAAAGAGCGAAACTTGCCCCGATGGTGGCGCTGACCGGAAAATCCAGGCCCGCCACCCAGCTGTGGGGCCGGGCCTGGCCGCGGGTCCGTTTGGCGGGTACCTCGATAGTGCGCAAGTCGGCGCCGGAATGGTGATCTCGCGCCATCTTGTGGTAGGCCAGGTAAACCAGCATGGTGGTAATGAGAAACCACCCCTGGGCCAAATTCAACCAGGTTCCTTGTAAGGGGACTCCGGCTTGCAACCAGAGTCGGTGAATCCAGAACCAGAGAGCCGCCCCCAGCAAGGGCAGCAAGTGCTGCGCTACAAACATCTCCTCACCATAGAACCCGCACGGGTCGTCGTCCAGTGCAAAGGACAGGACAAATCGTAGGCGCTTGTTAGGGACCTTTGAGCTGAGCCTCCAAGTGGTTGAACCCTTCGAGGTTGGAGAGGAAGTCATGGGTCAGGGGCGACAGGCTCAGGTTCTGGCGGCGGCATGCAAATTCCACCCAGTCTTGCGGGGGCTCGAATCCGTCGGAGTGGGGCAACTTGCCGTCCCGGCCGGCGGTCGTCCGATTGAAGTATTGTGCGACCAAACTATGTATGTAGCGTCTCCAAAATCGCTCGTTCAAAGAGTAGGGTTCCCAAGGATAGTCTTTGAGCCGGTCGAGCCACTGCCAGGAAAAGCAAAGGCTTCGTTGGGTCCGCAGATCGTATTCTGCCAGGGTGGGGTGGCTGGCTTGCAGCTGCTGTAGCAGGCGGCGTCGCTGAGCGGCCGAGGGATGAGCAACCGCCAGCCATGATTCGGTGTCCTCCAGGGCGGTTCTGGTCAGATCGCCGGCTTGACGGAAGGCGTGGCCGGTAGAAATAGCTTTCCCCATCTTGAGTTCCAGCACCACGCAGTCCAGAGCCGCCTCGAACTGGCGTTCTCTGAGGTAGTGGGACACCAGACTATGCAGTCCCCAATGCACTCCATTCAGAGTTTCACGGGTGAGCGCAGTGGTTCCGTCCGGCGGCTCAAATCGCGGTCGGGCCAGGGCTCGCTTGACCTCCGGCAGCAGCTCCGACCATACGCGGATTTGTTCGGCGGTCGGTGCTTTTTCTCTCGGATCCTGGGCCAGGAACAGGGGCTTTTCTCCTCGCTCCAGGAGCAGGAAGAAACCGTTGCTCTCGGTCGGCAGCCGGAGAATCTCTTGATCCAGGGCCTCGACCTCCGCCAACATGCGAGCCTTCAAGGCCGGGTCGGCAATGCTGGTGGGCAGCATTTTTTCCCAAACCGCCCAGACCAGCGGCACGCCCAGGGCCAGGCAGAGCAGGCAGGAGCTCAGGCTCTTGCCGAGCGCGCCGCTGAGACGATGGAAGGGGGGAGGGGCGAGTTTGGCGCGACTCAGTCGCAACACGCACACCAGAGCGACCGTCAACAGCAGCAGGGTCCAGACCAGGTCGGGGCGCTCCCAATAGTGCAGATCTTCCCGGTCGGGCATATAGGGCACGGGTGTCTTGATGGGCAGATAATAATGGCCGCTGCTCAAAGACATCCAGGCGCACATCAGCCAGCCGAAGTGAAAGGCCTGGAAAAGCGCCAGGCGTGGGGCTGAGCCCAGACAGAGGTCCTCGCAAGCGTCCCAGAGCGGGCCGAGAATCCGCAAGAACAGTAGAATCATTAAAGCGGCCGCGGTGGGGGCGCCTAGAAAGGCCAGTTGCCGTTCCGCGTCATAAGGAGCCTGCATCAGATAGAGCGCGTTCTGCACCAGCGTAAAAAGCGAGACTCCGCTAAGAAGCACCGCCAGCATCGGGACCACTCGAAACAGCTTGGATCGTCGGTCGGCCCAGCGCACCGGCCATTGGGGACGGCAGCGGGCGGCCAGAGGTGGCCAGAGCAAAGCGAGCAGGCCGATGGCCCAGCAGGCCGGGAGTAATGCTTTCGGTTGGTCCAGCGACAGCCATGCCATGACACCGGCCAGCACGACCGCCAGGGCCAGCCTTGGAAAACTGTTGAGCGGCCGGTCCAGCCACTTTTCCAAAGCGGCCGTCCAGCGCGAGTACCAGGGCAGGTCGGCCAGGTAGGAGTTCACGCCCTGACTGATTTCCCGGGCAAAGCCGCGCAAGTCCAGAGGCGCTGGCTGCGAGAGTGCGTCCTGGATGTGACTCAGAGACGGGTGGTCTTCGAGGGGTTCAGTGGCCATCGTGCGTTCCTCCTGGATAGTGGGCGATGAATTGTTTGCGGGCCTTGGAAAGCCGTGAGCGCACCGTTCCTAGAGGCACCCCCAGCACGGCGGCAATTTCCTCGTAGCTGAGGTGGCAAATCTCGCGCAGGCCGATCAGGCAGCGCTCCGCCTCGCTGAGTTGGGCCAGGGTGGTGCGCACCAGCTGGCGGCGTGAGTAGGCCTCGGCCAGATCGGGGGTGCTGCTGTCGGGCTCCTGCTCGGCCTGCTCCAGATCGAGTCCGAGTTCGGGTCGTTTCCTGCGAATCGCGTCATAGCAGCAGTTGGTCAGAATACGCAGCACCCAGGAATGGAAGGTGGCCACGTCCTTGAGCTGGTCGATGCGCCGAAAGACCAGAAAATAGGTTTCCTGCAATACGTCCCGCGTCGTCTCGGCGTCCCGCACAATCGAATAGGCCAGCCGCGAGAATTCCGACTGGGTCAGATTCACCAACTCTTCCAGCGCTTGAGGCTGACCCTTGCGCAGAAGCAGCGCCACAGGTCGCAGCCTCTCGCGTGGGTGGACCGGTTCCGGTCTGGATTCCATCTGCATCATCATACATGGGATCAGACGGAGTGACCCCAAAAAAAGTTCTCCGTGGAGTGTGGCGAAGGTGAAAACCATGGGTGGCATCTGGGGATCGAAGAAAAAAGCCGAGGACCAAGCACCTCCGTTTCTTGAGGTAGGGGAACCTGGCTCGGACCCTCAGGCCTGGGACGAAGCTCTGGTGGCCCTGCTGCTCGAGGACTTTCACAAACGCCAGCGCATCGATCTCAAGCGCGACGAAATCGCGCGGACCCGTCTGCACGCAGCCGCCGAACGCGCCCGCCAGGAACTCGGCACTGCCGCCTCCACCCGAGTCACCCTGCCTTTTATCGCGGCCGATGCCTCCGGGCCCAAAACGCTCGACGTGGAGATTCGCAAGAAGTTCAGATGAGCGAGCGCGATGAGCTGCTCAAGTTCTTGGGACTTGCCGGGCTCCGGTAAGTCTTACCGCCAGGCCGGCAACTAGCCGCAAGAAGCAGTATCGAGGGCGACAGGCGGCGCGGTTCGGTCTTCGAAATAGCCTGTAAGCTGGTCAAATCTGGGACGTCCGGGAGTCAAGGGCTTGCAAATCGAACTCGACAAGGAACTCTATCGTCGCGCGCTTCCGGGCATTGTGGCGACCTTGATCCTGGCCGTCACGGTGGGTTTGACCACCGAGTTGGCGCAGGGGCCGCTCTTTCGAGCCGGACTGATTGTGCAGGCGGCTCTTTCCGTTTATCGGCTGCTCCAGTTGCGTACTCCTTTCGGACAGCGCTCCAAAAAGTTCTGGTTCTCCCTGGGGATGTGTCTGAGCAGTCTGCTCTGGGGCCTCTTGCTGGCCCTTGCCTTGCTTCAGAAAGGCGCTCAGCCGGAGTCGTTTTACCTGCTCCTGCTGGGGACCGCCATCGCCACGGGTGGCAGCAACTCGCTGGCTCCCCGGTTTCGACTGGGCCAGCTTTTCGTGCTCTGCCTGTTGCTTCCGCCTCTGCTGGTCTCGCTATCGCTGGGAATGCACATTCTGAGCGTGCTGTTGACCGTCTCCCTGGGTTACCTCGGTTACCAGACCTATCAGCAGTTCCGCTGGCTGGAGATCGCCCTCTTCAACAATCACGAGCTGCGCCTCAAGACCACTGAGGCTGAACTCCACCGCGACCAGGCGCAGGCGGCCAATCAGGCCAAAAGCTCTTTTCTGGCCACCATGAGTCATGAGATTCGCACTCCCATGAACGGCGTGATCGGCATGACCGGACTGTTGCTCCACACCCATCTGACCGAAGAGCAGTCCGATTACGCCCGCACCATCCGTAGCTGTGGGGAAAGCCTGCTGGAGCTGCTCAACGACATCCTCGACTTTTCCAAGCTGGAAGCCGACAAAGTCGACCTGGAAGTCATTCCCTTTGACCTGCGCGGGGCGGCCGAAGACGTGCTCGAACTGCTGGCCCTCAAGGCCCAGGAAAAAGGGCTGGAGATCGTGCTGCTGGTGCCTCCCGACCTGACCGGTCAGGTGCTAGGTGACCCGGGGCGGTTCCGTCAGATCTTGATGAATCTGGTGGGGAACGCCATCAAGTTCACCAGCGAAGGAGAGGTCTCCATCCGAATCTCAGTGCTCGAGCGCGATCAGGATTCTCTGAGGATTCGCTGCGAGGTGCAGGACACCGGCATTGGCATCAGTCCGGGCGCCCTGGAGCAATTGTTTCAGCCTTTCACTCAGGCCGATTCGTCCACCACCCGCCGCTTCGGCGGCACCGGCCTGGGCCTGGCCATCTGCCGCAAGCTGGTGGCCGCCATGGGCGGTGAGATCCGGGTCGACTCCGAGGAGGGCCGAGGAACCCGCTTCCTTTTCGAACTGCCTCTGCAGATTGCCGAGTCGGTCGAGTTGCCCACCCCCCTGCGCGACCTCAGTCAGTTGCGACTGATGGTAGTGGACAACAACCTGACCAATCTTCAGGTTTTTCGCGAGCAGCTCCAGGCCTGGGGCTGTGAGGTCCATTGTGAAAGCGACCCCACGACCGTGCTTGAGACTTTGCTGCAACTCGAAAAAGAAGACCAGGGGGTGGACATTGTCCTGCTCGACTATCAGATGCCCGGCCTGGATGGCATCCAGCTAGGCGCCCAGATCAAGGCCCGACCGGAGTTGCGCGGTATTTCCATGGTGCTGGCCACTTCCATGCCACAACGCGGCGAGCTGTCCAACCTGGAGGCCCTGGGCTTTGCCGGCTATCTCACCAAGCCCGTGCGCCAGACGGCCCTCCGTTCCGCCCTGGAAACCGTGGCCGGCTATCGGCGCACCACCGGAAATCAAGAAGCGCCGCTGGTTACCGAACACCTGGTGAGCTCTACCCGATCGAAAATACGCCTGCTGGTAGCCGAGGACAACGTCGTCAATCAGCGAGTGGCGGTCCGCATCCTGGAGAAAGCCGGCTACTCCTGTGACGTCGTGGCCAATGGACTGGAGGCCGTGGAAGCCGTCAAAAACATCCCCTATGATGGAGTGCTGATGGACTGCCAGATGCCGGAAATGGACGGCTACGAAGCCACCCGTCTGATCCGCCGCCTGGGTGGCGAGCGTGGCAAAACCCCGATCTTTGCCGCCACCGCCGGAGTCTCCCATGAAGAACGTCAGCGCTGCGAGGCCGCCGGCATGAACGGTTTCGTAGCCAAGCCGATTCAGGCGGAACGACTGCTCGATCTGCTTCGAGAGCGACTGGTCGTGCGCCAACGGCCCTTGTGGACCAGCGGCGTGCTCAGTGCCGAACGCTTTTCACGCCAGCGTCTGGCCCAGGTTACCGAATCCAATCAGGAGTTTGAAGCGGAACTTCTGACCAATTTCCGGGACCAGCTCAAGTCCGTGCTGGGTGAACTCAAGGACCAACAGACGACTCCTGAACGTGTCCGTCTGCGCCGGCTGGCCAACGCCCTCAAACCTTCGGCCATGTACGTCGGCGCTCCGCGCATCTCCCGAATGGCGGAAGCCCTGGAAAGTGAAGTCGCTTTCGGCAGCCTGGAGCAAGCAGTGGAAATGCTTCCCGAACTGCTTGAAGAGGGCAACCACCTGCTGGAGATCCTCCCCAGCGAACCTGCCTGATCCTCCGTTTTCCGCAGGGGGTTGACTCTGTTTCTTAATAAGGATATAAAATATCCATAAAGACATCGAATGTCCTTAATAGGAGGTTGCTATGAAAGTTGTCGTCGTGGGTGGAACTGGATTGATCGGTAAGAAGGTGGTCGACAAGTTGACCGCCCTCGGTCACGAGGCCGTGGTCGCCTCGCCCAGCCGGGGTATCAACTCCGTGACGGGGGAGGGCCTGGCGGAAGCCCTGGCCGGTGCTGCCGTCGTCGTGGACGTGAGCAACACTTCCAACTGGGAAGACCGGGCTGTTTTGGAGTTTTTCGAGAATTCGACGCGCAACCTGTTGGCCCACCGGGTGGGACACCTGGTGGCTTTGTCCATCGTCGGTCTGGAGCGCGTGAGCAACCAGGGCTATATGCGAGCCAAGTTGCGCCAGGAACAACTGATTCGGGCGGGTGGCCAGCCCTACACAATTGTGCGGGCCACCCAGTTTGCGGAATTCGCGGCCACCATCGCCAACGGAATGACCGAGGAGGGAGTCATCCGCCTGCCCCAGGCGCAGCTACAACTGATCGCCGCTGAGGATGTGGCCGACCAGTTGGTCCAGGCTGCACTGGCTGCACCCTTCAATGGAACCTATGACATCGCCGGACCCCGGAAGGCCAGCTTTGAGCAATTCGTGCGCGAGTATCTGGCCGCTCAAGGCGACCCGCGCAAGGTGGTAGTGGATCCCCATCAGACCTACTTTGGCGTTCCCGTTGTCGCGGACGAACTGACCCCAACCGCTGAGGCTCGTCTGGGCAAGGTCGATTTCCTCGATTGGTTAGCTGCCTAGGAACCGGCTTCCCAGGCTTGGCGCAGGCCGGCGTAGATGGCGGGTGCGGGCAGCGGTCCCTCGCTGGTGGGGATGTCCGAATTGCAGAGAACGACAATGCTGACATCGTTGCGCGGGTCGTAGGCGATCTGGGTATTGTAGCCGGGAATCTCCCCGCTGTGGGACAGCCAGCCACGGTCGTTGCCCACACCGAACAGGTAGGCCCGTCCTCCGCCTTCGGAATGGGGATTGGGCAGCAGCCGCTGGGCCTGGGTGGCGGCAGACAGCAAGGTCCCGCGGCCCAGCGCCCGGCTCCAGCGCAACAGGTCCTGCTGATTGGAGACCAGTTCGCCGGCCGCGCCCAGGAAAGTCGGGTTCCAATCGGTGGCGTCTCTAGGGGAGCCTTGCTCGGTCCGTCCTCGCCAGGTACCGGCCGGCAGGGCGGGCGTATAGGGATAGGTGGTTGAGGTCATTTCCAGGCGCGCGAAAATGCGCTCGCGCATGAAGCGATCGATCGGCAAGCCGCTCACCTGCTCGACGATGTGCGCCAACATCAGGAAATTGGTGTTGGAATACTCATAGCCCTGGCCGGGTCGAAAGCTGCGCGGCAAAGCGAAGCTGATGTCCATCAACTGCTGTGGAGTCCAGACCAGGTCCGGCTGCGACAGGTAGCGATTCATGGTGGTATCGTCGGTGCTGTAGCTGGCGATGCCGCTGGCCATTGTGCCCAGCATGCGAATGGTCAGCTCCGGGCTTTCGCTCAACTGAGGAAACCAGCGTTCGATGGTCTGATCCAGGCCGATCAGTCCTTCGTCCACCAGTTGCAGCACCGCCGTTCCGGTCACCGTCTTGGTGACCGAACCGATGCGCGTAAACGGGTCCACCGTTGGATCCATCCCGCGTTGCCCCGACCAGGCGAAGCGGTCTCCGGCCAGCAGCAGTGCGCGCACACTGGTCGAGCGGGTGGTGGCGAACACCCGATCCAGGGCGGCGTCCAGGGCGGGCTGCGACTGCGGCTGCCCGAAAGAAGAGGAAGAGTTGTCCCCGCCACCGCATCCGCTGGCGGCCAGCAACGCGAGAAAACCCCCCAGGAATTCACGTCTAATCATCGCATGCTATTCTCACGGTCGATCGGGGGATCCTTCGCTTTTTCCAGGAGTTGCAGCGCGCCGATCAGAAAGCCTCAATGTGCACGAATCCGCTCCGCTACCGGCTTCGCTCCCGCAGGAGCGTCCCGTACTCAGCCTGTCCATACAGGTTCATCTGGTCGACAATTCTCGCTATCCTTGTTCCTGGAGTATCGGACGAACGGAAGATTTCTTTCACTCGGTCAACGAAATCTTCGCCGCCGCCGGCATCCGTTTCGAACCGACCATCGTGCACAGCAAGGTTCACGAGAATCTGCTGGAGGCGGCCTTCGACGATCCGGAACACGACGAACCCAAGGGCACCCGCAAGACCAGTGCCTTGCCCCTGATGGCGACCGAGAATTATCTACCCAACACCCTCAATCTTTTTCTCCTCGACACCTGCGTGGAGCTGGGCACCGGGGCTCGGATTCCGGGCTCCGTCTTCAAGACCATCGCCCTCTTCTCGGTTTACTCGCGCGACAAATTCGTGCGCAACCACTGCACGCGCCTGGGGGTTTTGCTGGGCTTGCGCACCGATAAGGACAATCCCGGCCACTACTTGATGAACTACAACGGGGAGGGCAGCGAGTTCAAGGAGTCCGAGGTGGAGACCCTGCGAGCCACCGTGCTCCGGCTCCGCGAGGATCGGCCGCAGCAGCCGCCTCCCGCCGGTAGCTACACTGAGATGACTTTGCCGGTGCAGGCGCATCTGGTTTCCAACTCCAAATACACCTGCGGCTGGAGCCGGCAGCGACTGCTCGGCTATTTTCGCGACCTGAATACCTTTTTGGCGCAGGCACGCATTCGGGTCGAGCCCACCATCGTGACCACCACGGTGCCCACCGAGGCTTTGGAAAGCGCCTTCCAGCAAAACCCCGAGCGCAAGCCGGGCGGTTCTTGCCAGCTGCTGCAGAAGCTGGATGGATACATCGCCGGGAAAATCAACCTTTTCTTCCTGGACGTTATCCCCGTGCTCAGCAGCGGGCGGATATCCAGCATGGAGATTTACTCTGCCCCCAGCCTGGCCCTGGTTTCCCTTTATGAACGCAAAATGCGCAGCCACGCCCTGATGCTGGCCCGCGTCTGCAAGGTTCCTTACGTCCAGGGGGCGGCCGAACCGTCCCTGATGAGCTGGGCCAACGAAGGAGCCGTGCTGGATCGCAGCGAGATCGAGCTGATGCGCGAGAACGCGCGCGCACTGGTGCCGGCTCCGCCCAAGCAAGAACTGCTGGTGCTGCCGATCCGCGCCCACCTGATCCAGAATGCGAAGTACCATTGCTCCTGGCAGCCCGACCAGGTGTTGCAGTTCCTTGAGGAGGTGAACAAGCAGTTCGCCCAGGCCCAACTGCAGTTTGAGGCGGAAGTCTTGCGCACGTCCGTATCGACGGAAAACCTGGAGGCGGCTTTTTATGACCTGGAGCAGGATGCGGCCCAGGGCAAACGCTCCGCCCACGGCAAGGGCTTGCAGAGCAGCGAGAATTACCTGCCCGAGACGCTCAATCTGTACTTCCTGGATGGCAGCGTCAATCTGGTGGCCAGTCGACCCATCTACGGGATCCCTCTGGAAAGCACCGGCACCGCTCTGCTCTCTGTGAACGTTCCCACCGATCAGTTCCGTAATCACTGCGTGCGCATCGCTTTCTTGCTCAAGCTGACTCTGGACGCTCAGGCTCCCAAACAGTGCCTGATGAATTGGACCAATACGGGCTTCGAGTTACGTCCCGCTGAGCAGGAAAAGCTGCGCTCCGAGGCCAGTCAGCGCATCCAGGCGCTGCAAAGCGCCCGCAAGGCTGCCCAGGGGGAAACTCAGGAGGAAGTCCTCAGCGAACTCGATGCTCTCATCGGACGTCAGGACTTCAAGGCGGAGTTTCGCCGTCTGGCCAATTTCCTCAAGATCGAAGCTCTGCGCCGCAGACGCCAGGGGGAGGCGGCGGGAGAGCCGCTGGTGGTCAACCTGTTGCTCTCGGGCAATCCCGGCACCGGCATGAGCAAGGCGGCGGAACTGCTGGGGCGGCTGCTCAAGTCGGTGGGAGGCTTGAGCGGCGGTCATCTGGTGGAGCTGGACCGCTCCTCGACTCGCTCGGCCGAAGCCTATACCGCCGCCATCGAACGCGCTCTGGGCGGGGTCTTGTTGGTCAAGGACGCGGAACACCTGATTCAGTCGATCCACGATAGCGGAGGAAAAGCCGCCGTCGCCACCCTGCTCAGTCGCCTGCGCTCGGACAAAGGCCGCTTTGCTTTCGTGCTGGCGGGAGAATCCGAGGGTCTGGAGGATTTCGTCAAGGCCCAGGGCTTTGACCCCTTCTTCCGCCATCACTTCAGCTTGAGTGACTTCAGCGCTGAGGAGCTCGCTTTGCTTTTCCAGCGCTTTGCCCGCCAGAAAGGCCTGGAGCTTCCGGAGGATACGCTGGAGAGGCTGACTTCCCTGATGCGCACCGTGAGCAAGCAGAAGGGCACTCGCTTTGGCAATCTGCGCGTGGTTCAAGAGCTTCTGGAAACGGCTGTGGAGCAACAGGCGGACCGACTTGGAGGCCTGGAGCATGTCTCGGATGAGGAGCTCTTTCGTCTGCGCCCCGAAGATCTTCCCCAGCGTTCCGCCGGTTTGTGGCGCACACAGGCGGCTCAGGAAGGTGGCACGCGCGTCAGTGAACCGCCCGCCAGCGATTCGCTGGAGCAGGTTCTGCTTGAAGTCGACCGGATGATCGGCCTGCCCAAGGTGAAAGCCAAGATCCATCAACTGGTCAATTTCTTCAAAGTCGAGAAGATGCGCGACAAGCAGACGCCGATCGCCATCCATATGGTTTTTGCCGGCGCTCCGGGAACCGGCAAAACCACCGTGGCCCGCCTCATGGGCCGGCTTTTTAAGGCCCTGGAGTTGCTTGGCCGCGGTCAGTTGGTGGAAACCGATCGCAGCGGACTGGTGGCATCCTATCTGGGTCAAACCGCACCTAAGACCAACGCCATCATCGACCAGGCTCTCCACGGCGTGCTCTTTATCGACGAGGCTTACGCGCTGAAGATGCGCGACGACGATTCTTTCGGCTTGGAAGCAATCAACACGCTGCTCAAGCGCATGGAAGACTCTTACGATAAGTTGTGCGTGATCGCCGCCGGCTACACCCAGGAAATGGAGACTTTTCTCAACGCCAATCCGGGCCTGCAGTCCCGTATGCAGCATCGCTTGGAATTCGAGAATTACACGCCGGAGGAATTAGCCGAAATTTTTCGATTCATGGCCAGAAGCCGCGGATTTCAACTGGGTTCCGGTGCCGAGGAGCGCGTGGCCGCCGAGCTGGCCACCGTTCCCTCCAGCGAATTGGGAGTATTTGGCAATGGCCGCGGCGTGCGCAATTTCTTCGAGCACTGTCTGGAAAGGCAGGCCGCCCGTTTGGCAACCACCCCTGCGGCCAAGGAAGATCTGTCCATTCTCATAGCCGAGGACATTCTGCTGCATCCCTGGCGTCCCCAGAAGAAGCAGCAGCGCATCGGCTTCCGTCAGGGCTGATCTACTCGCGGTCTTCCCAGAGGATGAAGTTCTCGAGCAGGTGGCGCCAGTAGCGAACCTCCCAGATTTCTCGCAACTCCTGATCGACGATCACGTTGTAAGCGGCTCGGGTTTTCTCTTCGACTTCTTCCGAAGGACCGGAACTCAGCAGCAGGGCCTCCAGGCCGGCCAATTCGGATGGATAGACGGCGGGGGGTCCTCCCGGCAGCGTCAGAGCCAGAGTGGGGGAGAACGGATCGAGAGCCCAGGTTTGATGCAGGGCGTCGTGACGACTGGTCAGACGCTCGCGCTCTTCCTCCGAGAGCACCCTGCTGAAGCTGCCCAGGTTGCCCAGAGCCAGGTTGGATTGGGCCAGAATCTGAGAGCGCTGCTCCGCGCTCAGGTCGTTGCGCACCTCGGCAATCACCGGGGGAACCACGGGAGCCGTCGGAGGGATGGGAACGACCGGAAGGTCGGGGGTCGGTGGGGGACTTGGCGGATTTGGCGGCGCGATGGGAGCCTGTTTCCCGCCGTAGTAGAGTTCGCCGTCGACATAGATGTCGCCGGTCTGAAAGTCGATGTAGCTCGGTTGGAAGTTGGCTGTATTGAAGTTCTGAAAGGATGCCGAGGCGTGGAAGACGGTGTCGTTTCCGCCCGTGACCAGGCCGGTCAGATTGCCTGGAGTGGAAGTGCGAGGAATGGAGAAGCTCGAATTGCCTGCCGTCAGACCGAAAGCCCGGCCGGCTTCGATATGCAGGGCCGAGAGGGTGGGAGGATTGGTCGCCGGAGTCGCTTCCGTCAAATTGCCGGGGGTCGAGATGGTGTAGTTGCCGCCGCTGATCAATTGCATCGACTGGATGGCGATATTGGCCCCTGTCAAGGTCGTGTTGGTGTTGACGTTGGTGTTGAGCGTGCCCACCGACAGGTTGCCGGTGGAACTCAGAGTGGTCTCGCCATTGTTGGCCACCAGCCCCACGTTGTTGAGAACCACGTTCCCTCCCGAGAGAGTGGTCGGACCGCTCTGATTGTTCAGCCCACCTGGAGCAAAGGTCAGATTGCCGGTGGCGGCCAGGCGCAGGCCGGCCAGGGTCGTGATCTGCATGTTCGGGCCCTCGGTCCTGAGGTCTCCCCCTGCCTGGGCATCCAGAGATTGCAGGCCGATGTTCAGGTTCCCGTTGGTCGGCTTGAGGACGATGTCTTCACCGGCTCTGAGCACTACCGGGTCGTTCCCTAATCGGGTCAGATTGGGCTGGCTCAGGGTCAGGTTGCGACCGGCCTCCATGGTGGTGGAACCGCCTACGAAGGTGGTATAGCCAGTGTTGATGGTGGCGCTGGTCGCGCTCAGGTCGCGACCGGCTTTGACCTGGTTCTGGGTCGAGGTCAGGTAGATGTCTCCCCCGGCCGTCATGACCACGTCGTTGCTGGCATTGACGGTGGCGGCGCCGGTGCCGCCGCGCACCTCCAGGTTGCTACCTCCGGTGGCGGAGAGTTGCACGTCGCCGCCGGTCGCGTTGACCGTGGTGCCGGTTGCGCCCGAGATTACGTTGGAAGTGCCGCTGATGCGGACGTCGGACCCGGTTACTCGTACGGCGCCACTGGGGGCGGTCAGTGAGGCACCGCCGCCCGAGCCGCTCAAACTGACGTTGCGGCCCGCCTCCAGGGCCAGGTTGCCGGAGCCGGCGCGAATTCCGAAGCCTCCGGCCTGGGGCACGCCGATCAAATCACGACCCGCCTCTACCTGAAGCGAGCCCAAGTCCGCGCTGACGCCACTGTTGGTGCTGGACAGGCGCACGTCATTGCCCGCCGTCAAAGTCACTGCTGCCGAGCCCCCCGTCAGGTTGGGTTGATTCATGGTCAGATTTCGACCGGCGCCGATTCGGGTGTCGGGATTGTTGAGGAAAGTCGTAAAGCCGTTCTGTACCAGAGAACTGGAAAGATTGACGTCGCGTGTGGCATTGATGGTTGCGGAGGTGCCCGCGCGCAGGAAAATGTCGCCTCCGGCCGTCAGGGACACGTCCCCGTTAGTGGCGTTGACGGCCACCCGGCCGTTGCTGCTGTTCAAGTCCACGTTGTTGGTGCTGCCGTTGATCTGGACGTTGCCATTGGTGGCGTTCACCACCAATTCCGAACCGGAGCGCAAAGTGGCCTGATTGCTGTTCAGGCGAATGTCCTGGGCGCTCAACCGGACCGCCGAAGGGGCCGTGATCTCCAGGGGCTGGCCATTGGTCGCGTCTAGAGAGATGTTCCCTCCCGCGGTTACCGTCGCATCGCCGCTACTGCCGCGCAGGAAGATTCCGCCATTGGCGGGAGAGGCGGTTACGTTGCCGCCAGCCTGAACGGTCAGCGTGTGCAGTTGCACGTCGATGCCTCCGTTGGGGCTGGTGAAGGCCACGTCGCGTCCGGCCGAGAGGGTGACCGGTCCGGCCAGGGTGGTGTGCCTGAGATTCGGCTGATTGAGCGTCAGGTTGCGGCCGGCCGCGACCTGTGTGTTGGGGCTGTTCAGAAAGGTTGAAAAGCCATTGTTTACCAGAGCGCTGTTGAGACTGATATCTCGAGTGCCGTTGACGCCTGTAGCGGTGGCGGAGTTCAAAATCAGGTCGCCGCCGGCGTTCATCACCAGGTCGCCGTTGGTGGCATTGGCGGCGACACGCCCGTTCGAACTGTTGATTCGCAGGTTATTACTCGTGGCGCTCAGGCGCAGGTCGCCGTTGGTGGCGTTGACCACCACTTCGCCGCTGCCGTTTAAATCTACGGTGGAGCCGGCGCTCAGACTGACGTTGCTACCGCTGACCCGCACGGGCCCTCCGTTTGCCTGGAGCAGTAGACTTCCAGAGGGGGCGGCCAACGTTAAGTTGCGTCCCGCCGCCAGGTTCAAGCCGGCGGCGCTGGAGGTGCTGAGGGTGAAACTGCCGCCGGCGGGCTGTCCCGAGAGATTCCGGCCCGCCTGGACGGCCAGCGAGCCCACCGAGGCGCTGACGCTAGAATTCGGACTGACGATGCGCAGGTCGTTGCCGGCCGTCAGGCTCACGCTACCGATGCTGGAATTCTGCGTCAGATTCGGCTGAGACATCACCAAGTCGTGCCCGGCCGAAATCAAGGTGTCCGGGCTGTTGATAAAGGTAGTGTAACCATTGACACTGTTGGAACTGCCTAGAGTGACGTCGTTGCCGGCTTCCACTCGTGTGGCGGTGGCGGAATTTACGATCAGGTCCGAGCCTGCCTGCAGGCCGGTGTTCACGGTCGAGTTGACGGCCACGCGGCCGGCGGAGCTGCTGACTTCCAGGTTGCCCGAGGAGGCCGTCAGGCTGACGCTTCCACTGGTGGCGTTGACGACGGCTCCACTGGCTCCCTTGAGTACGAGCGTGGGGGAGTTGGCGGTGACCGTCTGACCCCGCACGCCCAGGCTACCGCCAGAGAGCAGTTGGGCCTGGCTGGTGCCGCTCAGAGACAGGTCGCGGCCGGCCACGAGGTCCAGGGCCCCGCCGGCCTGGGTGGTGACGCTGAATGTTCCGTTGCGCGCGCGGCCGATAAAGTCTCGTCCCGCCTGAACCGTCAGCGAACCGACCCCGGCTGACATCTGACCATTGTTGTTATCCTGCAGCCGCAGGTCCTGACCGGCTATGAGCGATACCGCCGCGGGCGTATTCTGAGTGAGATTGGGGTTGCTCATGGTGAGGTCACGGCCGGCTGAGAACTGGAAGTTACCGCCGCCGTTCAAGAAGGTCGTGTAGCCATTGAATACCATCGCGCTGCTCAGGCTCAAATCCTGATTGGTGGCGGAGATGGTCGTCAGAGTAGGACTGCCAAGCAGCAAGTCCCCGTCGGCCTGGAGGTTTACGTTCTGACCTCCGATCACGCGCAGGACACCATTGCTGGCGATCAGTCCACCGTTGTTCTGGGCGGTCAAGGTGACGTTGCGTCCGGCCTGCAGATCCAGGGCGCTGGCCTGGATGGGGCTGCCGCTGGTCTGGAAGTTGATGTCGTTGCCGGCGCGCACGGTGAGAAGGGTGCTCCCCAGGTTGAAGCCGGTGCCGCTGTAGAACACGTCGTTGGTGGCGTCGAGCAGAACCGTGCCGCCCAAGTTGGTCATCTGCCCAACGCTGACCTGACCACTGCCGGTGCCGCCGCTGACGGTGGGCAAACTGCCGTTGAGCGAACCGCCGGCGGCGTCGATGATTTCGATGTTGAAGGGGTCCAGTAGAATGGTGCCGGCCCGGACCGGTCCGTCCAGCCAGAGTTGTTTGCCGCTGATTTCCGCGAAACCGTTGGGGCCGGCCTGGACCGAGCCCAGGCTCACGGTGGAGCCGGCCGAGAGCAGGCGCACATCGCCACCTTCGGCCTGCAGCTGGCCGTCGGCCGAATGTACGCTGGCACCGCTGGAGTCGAGCCGGATGGTGCCGCCGTCGGCCTGGATGGTTCCGCTATTAAGCAGCAGACCTTCGGCTCCGTGGGCCAGGTTCTGGCCGTTGGCCCCGGCGCTGAAGCTACCGGCCTCCACCAGCAAAGGGTTGCTCACCACCTGGGTGAGCAGTTGATTCATCTGGCCCGGCTGCAGCAGCACCGTGCCGCCCTTGCCGCCGCCCGTGAACTGAGGATCGAAGCCATCGGGTACTGCGAAGAGAACCTGACCGCGACCGTCCACCGAAAAGGTGGCCTGGGTGGTGGCGCCCAGCTGGACGTGGCCCGATTGAGCTACAATCATACCCTGATTGTCCAGCAGGGGAGAGACCAGCACCACAAAGCCGCCATCGGCCACGCGGATGCTGCCCTGGTTGGTCAGGGCCGCAAGCGGCAGAGTCCCGTCTTGAGTGAGTTTGTAAGTGCCGTTGAGAAAATCCTCATCGGCCATTTTCAGGGTCGAAGCAGTGAAACTACCTACGTCCACCACCGAGTTGGGACCAAATAAGATGCCGTTGGGATTCAATAGAAAGACTCGCCCGTTGGCCTGCAGCGTGCCCTGAATGACGGAAGGGTCCACGCCGGTTACGCGGTTGAGAATGGCCGCCTGCTGGCTGGGCTGCAGAAACCGCACCGTCTCGCCCAGACCGATGTTGAACTGGCCCCAGTTGATGATGGCCTGAGGCGTCTGTTGCAGGATCTGCACCAGATTCTGACCGTTTTGGATCTGCACCTGACCGTGCACGGGAGTTGGATCCTGAGGTAAGGGCCAGGCGGAAGCGGAGAGGCCGAAAGCTAGCAGACCCCCCAAGAGCGAGCGTTTCATCCCGCGTGGTTCCGCTTCTACCTCAGTAGTCCTGGTGGCGTTAAACGTTCGTTAAACAGGCTGGCGGCTTTGGCGAAAAATCGTTGGAAGGTTTTACCTGAAGTAAATATCGGGCCGCCGGGTACGAGTTTTTCATCACCTCGAACGGCTAACCTGAATTCAGGCACCAGGAAAACAGCCGGGCCCGAAACGAGATGCAGAGGCGGACACGACCATGAACGCTATTTCCTTGATGACCAAACCCTTTGGATGTTTGAAAGCGCTGGCCCCCAGGAGTCTGACGGCGGCCAACGACAACAATCCGGTAGACAATCTCAGCCAGGCCTACCAATCCCCCAAGCTCATGAAGGCTTTGCGTTTCGAATCCCCTGCCGACCTGTCCATCAGTGCGGAAGAGAAGGCTGCCTACGAAGCCAACAACTCGGAAATGGCGGCTAAATACCCGGGACTGGCGCTGGTTCTGAAAGATCCCGACGCCTTCATCGGTTCGATGCGCCAGCGCTTCGACGAGCAGAAGAAGCTCACGCCCAATGATCCCTATTCCTTCGATTTCTCGGAATACGGTGTTCCCTTTCTAAAGAACCTGGGCGACAAAATCGGCGGTAAGATCGAAGCCCTCAAGGCCGAGCAGGAAGCTCTGAACAATACCTTTTTCCTGAGCCCGGCCGCCTTCGGCCGCAGCGAGAAAATCAAGGACCGCGGCGTCGGCATCGAATTCTTGCAGGCTCTCAAAAGCGAATCCGACAAATTGAGCGAGGGTGGCCAGGTCAGCTACAAGCGCATTCAGGAAATCGGCCACTTCGCTTCTTACGCCCTGGGCCACTTCGACCACGAAAAGCTCAGCCTGGGCCAGCGCGCTTTCCTGGAAGTCGATCGGCATATCGAAGGCCACGAGGATGTCACCATTCAAGAACAGTTTCGTCGCTTCCAGAAGAACGAATTCACCGTCTTCCAGGCCAAGGCCGGCTCGAAAGGCTATGACCGCGTCGAAAAGCAGTATGTCGACGCCTTCCAGAACCCCGACAAGCTGGAAATGCTCAACCTGCCCTCGATGGACGAGCTGGAAGGCGACATTTTCATGCGAATGATGAATCACCCGATTTACATCGCCGGTGTCACCGACAATCCGATTCCGGCAGATGGATTCGTCCGCCCCGGCGGAGACTTCTTCTTGCACGACGTGCGCCACAACTCGGGGATCTTCGTGGAACGCGAGGACTACATCAAGCGCAACAATATGAGCCCCGAGCAGGTGGCCAAGATGGATAAGCGCGGCGAAGTTTGGTACCGCGAGTATCGCGACGCCGTGGCCAGCATTCCCGACGCCGGCCTCAAGGGGGCCGTGGAACTGGTCGGCTTCAACTTCCACCACGACCGCGGCCATCTGATGATGCCCAGCAACTACACCAAGGACGGCGCCGGCCCGGTGCCCCGCGCCCTTTACGCGGCCCTCAAAGTCAGTGGTCAGGGCAAAGAGTATGGAGTGGATAAAGGCTTGCCCAATCTCAGCCGCGGCCACGAGTGGCTGCAGAACTTCTTCCTCAGTCGCCTGGACCAGGAAATCGAGATCCTGGGTCACAAACCGGCCGTGAACCCGCACATCTAAGATGAACGTTGCAACGCTTTCCAAGACAGCGCCCCTACGTCTCACCTACCAACCCCAACCCGGCCCGGTCTCTCAGCCGGTCGCGCGCGACCAGTTCGAGACCAGCCTGCCCCAACTCGACCTGATCAAGCCGATGTATCCACTGGTCGGAGGAGCCATCCCCGAGGAGCAGCTTCCTTCCATGATGGAGAACCTGCCCGGCTGGAATCTCAAGCGCGTGGACGGCCTGCCTCGCCTGGAGCGCGAGATCGGTTTCGCCAACTTCCAGGAAGCCATGAGTTTTAGCAACCAGGTAGCCGAGTTTGCCGAAGTCCAGGGCCACCACCCGACCCTGCTCACCGAGTGGGGCAAGGTCACCGTCGGTTGGTGGACTCACGACGTGGGCGGCGTTCACGCCAACGACTTCACCAGCGCCCAACGCACCAACGCCCTGCTCAACCGCTAGGCTGCAGCAGGGATCTTTCGTCCGGGGCGAGCAGATTTCTTAATGATGAAACCAATCGCCCTCGGGCTTCTTCTTAGCGCCGGACTGGCTGCCCAGCCGGCTCCCATCTTCGACGGTCGCAGCTACCTCAAGGCCATTCAGAAACCGTCCAAGGCCGAGGCGGCCACGGTTCAGGCCGAAGTCAGGCAACGCTCTCAGGAGAAATTTCTGAAGAAACGTCTCGAGGGGCTGGACGCAGGCAAGTTCGAGGAGGCCTTCGAAATTCGCGGCGTGGCCGCGGGTTCGTTTACGCGCGCGGGGGCCGCTCAGCGAGCCGTGCTCTACCGCTACTCTTACACCAACGGAGTGGTCGTGCTGGAGGGGGACAAAGTGGTGGCCCACTACAGCGGCGACCCGGGAGACTATGCACTCTACGTCGCCATCTTCGCGGCCCCCGACCTGAACGGCAACGGGCTTTCGGAAATGGTGCTGCTGCGCAACACCGAGGACACCGCCGACGTTTACGCCTACTTCTTCGACAGCGGCAAGTACCAGGGGGCTACGATGGTCTTCACCACCAACGTGCGCCCGGGTGAAGACCCTCCCCCCAACGAGAAGATCCAGGATCTGGCCTACGCCGTCCGTGCTCAGGGTTCCAAACTGCAGCGCGAGACCTTTCGCCGCGGGGCCAAAGGGCCCTGGACCGTCAAAGCCGGATTCGCCAACTTTCAACTCGAGAGCAAAGGCCGCACCGACCGGCTCCAGCGAATCGACCCATGAGCAAAACACCCGTCGGCTGCCTGCCGACGGGTGTTGAACTTGCTTTTAGCTGATTCTTTCGTTGAAACTGCGGCCCAGGCCGACTTGATTGCTGAAAAGGAAAAGGGCGGGCGGGGGCTTCTTGAGCGCGCTGGGGGGCTCATAGTTTTGGGCCGGAATCACAATCTTTTTGACTTTGGGCTGCCTGGTCGAAGTTCTCATCCTTTTCGTTCCCCTCTCATGTCCCTGTGGCTCCAGAATATCCACGCCAGGTGATGAGAAGGTCGTCTGGGCCGGTCCTATGTGAACGGGTCGTTAACTTTGATGAGCTCCGTTTCAGAAGAATTTCTGAGCTCTCGGTTACACTACGCGGATGAAGATCACTGCGGCCGGAGCTCCTCCCATCGCTCTCAAGCCTCGCACGCGTTCCGTGGAAGCCGCTCCCGACGGTGTGGGCCCCAGCGTGGAAGCAAGCCTGCCGCGTCGTCCCCAGTTGAACCCCGCCAGCCTCTGGCATCATCCTCAGCTGGCTCAGGCCCAGCAAAATCTGGCCATGCAGGCCGCGGGAGTGGCTCGCATCGACGTGCTACGCGACACCGAACCGGCCGTCACTTTCGTGCATCGTTTCAATTCCGAACTACAACTGGACCCGGAGACCCTGAAGAAGCGCAACGAAATCACGGTCTCCAGCCCGGCCAAGTTCTTTCGGGTCAATCCGGCTCTTTTCTATGATGACGTGCTCGGAGTTTACAACAGTCTTTCTCTGCTCATTCCTGACCGCAAAGCTCCGGAGATCATTATCGCCGGTGATTGCCACCTGGGCAATTTCGGCACCCTGCGCGCGCGAGACGGCTCTACGTTCTGGGGAATCAATGACTTCGACATGGCCGGTAAAGGCACGGCCGAGGATGACTTGGAGCGGATGGCCACCAGTCTGCTGCTGATGAGCCCTCTTCCCGATGAAGAATGCCGTCCGCTGGTCGAGCGCATGGCCGTGGGATATCTGGACGAACTGCGTCGTCTGGAAGAGTCGAAAGCTCCAGTTCACAACGGTATTACGCGCCACGAAGCCAGGGGCGCTGTAGCCGCTCTCATCGACAAGAAGTCCAAGAACACCCAGGCGGAATTGCTGGATGAATTCTGCAAGCACGGCCGTCTCAAGCGCAATCACGAACTCAAGGACCCGAGTCGTCGGGAAGAGCAGCTGATCCGCGATTTCTTGCCTCATTGGGAGAAAGAAGCCGAGGAAACTCCCGAATTGGTGCGCCCTCTGGAGGTATTAGATATCGCCCGCAAGACCGATTCGGGGGGCAGCACCTTCGGACTTAACCGGTACTTCATTCTGGTGAAAGGCAAAGACGGAGAAGACCGGATTCTCGAACTGAAACAAGAATTGCCGACCGCTCCTGAGCAGGGCACGGGCAACACCGAGGAAGCGAACGCGGACTATATCTTTTCTTGCATGAAAGCCCTGGGAGGCAACTTCGAGCCCACCATGGCCGCAGGCACCATCGACAACAAGGCCTACTATATGCGTGAGCGACAGCGCGAAAAGGGAGCGCTTCCCATCAGTGACTTCACCCGACCCGAACAATGGGAAGAACTGGTAGACCACGCCGCCATTGCGCTGGCCCGAGCTCACGCTTTTCAAGCGGGCGCGGCCGCCAAGATTTTGCGGTGGGTGGATCAGGACCAAGATTTGCTGGTGGAGCGTCTGCAGACTTATGCGGAAACTTACGCTCGTCAGACCGAGCAAGACTGCGCCGACTATAGGGCCAGCCTGGCTTCTTGAAAGCTGGACAAGAGATGGACAGGACTTGACCATCAGGTAGGGAAGCCAGCCACTCATGGGGGCTTTTGATTACGCATTGCTAAATAGTTTAGCCTTGCCGGCCGTGCTGCTCGACGACAACGGCTCCGCAATAGGCGTCAATCAGGCCTGGCAAGAAGCAGGCTTACCAGACCCCGCCACCACCGACCATCTCCCCCGCCTGACCGCGATGCCCCTGGAAGCGGGTGGTCGCCTGCTGGTGCAGACCTTACCTGAGCCGCGCCCGGAGAAGATCATGCGCATGGCCGGTCGGATGGCCCGCGTCGCGGGCTGGGAAGTGGACTTGAGGGCCGGCCGATTGATCTGGTCCGAGGAGCTTTATCGTCTCCACGAATTGCCTCCCGGGGATTCGATTACGCTGGAAAAGGGCCTTACCTTTTACCTGCCCGAGTATCGCGAGATGGTGGTCAAAGCGGGCGACGATTGCGTGGCCGGCACCGCCCCGCTCGACTTCGAAGCCGAACTGATCACCGCTCGGGGTCGCCGGATGTGGGTGCACGTGGTAGGGGAGGCGGTCAGTGACTCCCAAGGGGAGGTGATCGGCATGCGCGGGGCCATGCAGGACGTGAGCAACCGTAAGAAACTGGAGTCTTCCCTGCTGGTCAGCGAGGGCCGCTTCCAGCAGATGGCGGAGTCGCTGGCCCTGATGGTCTGGTCCGCCGGTCCCGATGGAGAAGTCGACTATCTCAATCGCCACTTCTTTGACTATACGGGTCTCGATCCCGGAGACTACATCCTGTCCACCTGGCCCGAAAGCCTTTTCCCGGAAGATCGGGAGCCGGCTCTGGAGGCCTGGCAACGCAGTCAGGATCTGGTCAGCCCCTTTCAGGTGGAGCATCGCATTTGTAGAAAAGATGGGGCCTATCGTTGGTTTCGTGTGCAGGCTCTGCCTTTCTGCAGTGCCCGTGGTGAAGTCATCAAATGGTACGGCACGGCCTTGGATATCCACGACCTCAAGGAGTTGGAGCAGCAGGCCACTCATTTTGCCGAACGTCTGCGCACCACCCTGGAAAGCCTGACCGACGGGTTTATGATGCTTGACCACGATTGGCGGGTCACCTATGTGAATGCACAGACGGAGATGCTGTTCCAAAAAACTCGGGAAGAGCTGGTCGGACAGAATCTCTGGAAGCATTTCCCGCAAGCCCGCACCAGCTGTTTCGCCCGCGGCTACGAGCAGGCTCTGGCGCAGAACAGGCCGGTGACGGTAGAGGAATATTCCACCGTCCTGCGGCGCTGGCTGGAGGTTCGTTCCTATCCATCTTCCGAGGGGCTGGCCGTCTATATTCGCGACGTTGGAGAGCGGGTGGCCAGCCGCGAAGCTCTGAGGACCAGCGAGGAACGGTTCCAATTTCTCTCCAAAGCCACCAAGGATGCAATCTGGGACTGGGATCTGGTTCACGGCACCCTGTGGTGGAGCGAAAGCTTCGAGGTCCTTTTCGGCATCCAACGGGCACAGGTCGCGCTTGGAATCGACTCCTGGATGCAGCGCGTTCATCCGCAGGATTTGAAGTTGATCCAGCGGGATCTGCAAAAAGCCATAGAGGGTAACGAGAATTCCTGGGTCAGCGAATACCGCTTCGCTCGTCAGGACGGCAGTTGGGCCCAGGTGTTGGACCGCGGCTACATCATCCGCGACGAGGGCGGCAAAGCCACCCGGATGATCGGCAGTATGACCGACCTGACCGAGCACAAGCAGGCCGAAGCCCGGATCCACGAGCAGGCGGCCCTCATCGACCAGGCCCGCGACGCCATTATCGTGCGTGACCTGCAGCAACGCATCACCTTCTGGAGCAAGGGGGCCGAACGCATTTACGGCCGGATTGCGGAAGAGGCGCTGGGTCAATACGCCGACCAGATGCTGCAGCCGGAACCGGAGATGTTCGCCAAAGCCGATCGCGAGGTCCGGAAAAAGGGCGAATGGGTCGGGGAGATCCACAAGCGCGCCCGCGACGGACAGCGAGTCACCTTGGCGGCCCGCTGGACTTTGCTGAACTGCTCGGGCGGAAATCCCCGCGCCATCATGTCCATCGACACGGACGTGACTCAGGCGCGGTCGCTGGAGCAGCAGTTCCTGCGCGCTCAACGGATGGAGAGCATCGGCACCCTGGCCGGCGGCATCGCTCACGACCTCAACAACGTGCTGGCGCCTATCATCATGTCGGTGGAATATTTGCGGGCCGCTTTCACCGATCCTGAGGATTTGGAAGTGATCGAGATGATGGCGGCCAGCGCTCAGCGCGGCGCCGACATGGTGAGGCAGGTGCTGACCTTTGCTCGCGGGGTCGAGGGTCAGCGCATGGAAGTGCAGTTGACCACCTTGCTCAAGGAGATCGAACAGTTCACCCGCGACACTTTTCCCAAGCAGGTCGAAATCCAGCTAAAGCTGCCCGAGAGCCTGCCGGGCGTCATCGGAGATCCGACCCAACTGCACCAGGTGCTGGTCAACCTGTGCGTCAACGCTCGCGATGCTATGCCAGGTGGCGGTCACCTCTGTCTGGCAGCAGATCCGGTGGAGCTTCAGGAGCACGAAACGCTGACTCCCGGAAGCTACGTGCGCATCCGTGTCGACGATACCGGATCAGGCATCCCCGCGGAGATCCTGGAGAAGATTTACGATCCCTTTTTCACCACCAAGGCGGTCGGTAAAGGGACGGGCCTGGGCCTGTCCACCACTATGGCCATCGTCAAAGGGCACGGTGGCTTTCTGCAGGTTACCAGCGAGGTGGGAGCGGGAACCCGTTTTCAGGTCTTCCTTCCCAGCGCCGCTTCCGGCCCGTCGGAAATTCACGACTCCGGCGAGCGAAAGGCCGAGATTCCCCGCGGAAACGGCGAACTGATCCTGGTGGTGGACGACGAGCAAGGCATTCGCCAGGCCGCCCGGCGCACGCTGGAGGCCCACGGCTATCGCGTCTTGCTGGCGGCCGACGGAGCCGAAGCGGTGGAAACTTTCACGACCCATCACGGGCAAGTGGCGGTCGTGCTGACCGACCTGATGATGCCCGTGCTGGACGGGCTGGCTACCGTCAGCCGGCTCCAGCAGATTCAACCGGATTTGCCGATCATCGCCGCCAGCGGTCTGGGCTCGAGCGACCAGGAACAAGAACTGGCCAGGCGTGGAGTGACTTGCTTTCTGGCCAAACCCTACGGCGCCAGAGTGCTGCTCCAGGCCGTGCGCAATCTACTGGATTAGCCCTTTCAGGCGCTCGCGTCCGGAAGGATGGGTGTCGCTCTCTTGCTGTTGCCCGAGCAGGTCGGCTACTTCTTGGAACAACTCCCTCTGGTCGGCGCCCTGTGCCACCGCGTAATCGCGACCGTCGCGATCGCTGCGTAGTTCCATGGCGTGATGCAGCGCCTTCAGATCGTCCTTCAAGGCGTAGCTGAGCAGCGGCTGACTGACTCCCTGAGTGAGAGCCTCGAAGCCCAGCATGGCGATGTCGTCACGGTTGCGACCGTGGCTCAGCTCGTGCCCGATGACGAAGTCGCGCCGCGCCTGGCGCGAGGGATCTAGATAGGAGCTGGCCACGGCGATGCCGCCAAAGCTGGCGCAGGCGTCCCAATCGTCAGACTCGACCACCCAGATCCGGTTGGGAATCGCGACCCCGGCGCGCTCGCAGCCACGCGTTACTTCGCGGGTCAGCGGTCCGTGGGCTCGCACGGGAATGGCCTGTGCGGCTTTCCTTTCGTCTTCTGGACTGACCAGTTCGCGGGCCACTTCTCCCGCCAGGGCGGCCGCCTGGAGCGGCGGTAGAGCGGCCAGAGCCAGCTGATAGGCCTGCTCCAGGCTTTCGGGCAAAACTCTATCGGGCAGCCGTTGCTGCACCTCGGCGCAGTAGCGCTCGGCGAACACCTTGGGGTTGAGCTCGGCCTCTTGGGACGGTTGGCACAGACCCAGCTTGACTCCCAGGTCGCGAAGGAAACTATTCTCCGGCACCTGCTTGAAGGTGAGAGCCTGGGGGTGGGCCTTGGGAGTTCGGGGGCCGATCTGCATGCCCTGAGGTTTCGGGCCAGCGCTTGGGTTTCCCCTCAAATTGTGGAGTGAAGAGTTTACAAGCTGTTCATAAATTCGGCCTGCGGATAAGGCTTGAGTAACGGACCCGCGCTACATTGTCTCCAGAGAAAGCACTAAAGGAGAGAGTAAGACGATGGCAATGAATTTGGCAGTAGCAATCAATATCGGTGGTCAGCAGGGTGGTTGCTCCCCCTACGGTGGCGGCGGCCCGGTTCATCAGCATCGCGGCCACGACCATTGCCACGGCAAAGAGCGCTCCGAAAAGCCGGACCGCAACCCCTTCCTCGACTTCCTGACCGCCCCGCTGCAGGCTCTGGGCAAGAGCGGCGGCAACAACAACGACCGCGAGTATGACAAATACATGGCGGCCAACCAAGGATGCAACCTGCTGAAGGGCTAAAGCAACCGGAAGAACCCCGAATCGGGGTTCTTTTGCTTTTGGAGGAGACATGGACTTTTTTGACATCCTCGGTCAGATGGCCCAGGCCGAGTGCCCCAGTTGCGGCGCCGCCACCAGCAGCTACTCGCACAGTTGCGAGAACTGTGGCGCTTCTCTCGGAGAATCTGAGGATCCCAGCCTGAATCTGCGCGACTCCAGCGCCGGTTCGCGGGCCGGGCTCGACAAAACCGAGATGCACGAGTCCAAGAATCTGAAAAAGCTCAAACAGGCCGTGGCCGATCTGCGCGCCGGTGGGGCCGTGGAAGTCTACCTGGCAGCGGTGGATGAAGTGGCGGTCATGGTGGAGTCCGCTCTGGAGCTCTACACCAGTCCTTACATGCAGGAGCGGATCGCCAATATGGAGCCGGGTCCCGCCCAAATCTACAAAGAGATGGCCAAAGCCGCCCAGGAACTGTCCTCGTCACTGGATCACATGGAGAACCCCGACCAGGCCGAGGCCGGACTCAAGCGCTTTGAAGCCGGGCTGTGGAAGGTCGACGCCATTCAGGACCGCACCATCGCCAAGGCGACTCAGTTGGCCGACGCGGGGGAAGCCTGAGACCAGCCCGACCCGAGGACAAAGAGCAGGTTATCGCCTGGAGTCGCCGCCCGCGCTTTCCCGACGTGGCCGTCACCGGCATCTCCGGCGCTCAACGGGGCGAATGGTTCGCCGGCTACTTTGCCCAGAATTGGGACAAGTTGCTGGCCCATCCGCAGGTTTCCGTCTGGATCGATCCGGAAGGGCAGGATTATCTTATCGCGAGACACGGAGAGCGCGAGATGCAGACCGGCGAGTCTCAGACCGTGATTTGGGACTGGGGTTGCCAGCCCGCTCGCTTTCTGGAGGGGTTGCGATCCAGTCAGGATGACTACGTGGTCGTCCAGCACCTGGAAGGCGGCACCAATCCCTGGCCGGAGCTGGGTTTTCTGCCCGAACTGCGGCGCGTCATCTCCACCACTCGGACCGAGCTACCGGAACTGACCTATCCAGTGCGCCCGGCCGAGAAGCGCGATCTATTTCTGATCGCCAATCTGCATACCCAGGGCAGCCAGTTCTACATTCCGGCCCAGCGCCGAGTTGATCCCGCCGCTCTGGTCGCCAAGACCAGCAATTACTACCTGGGCTTGGATTTGAGCGCCGCGAGCAAGATGATCGGGTACGTGGTCTGCGACCAGAATCGGCCCTTCGGCTACATCCTCTACAAGTTGGGGCATCGACTCGACGTCTCCGCAGCCCCCGCCGCTTACCTCTTTGACCTCAACCTGCAAGCCGACCAGCGCGGCAAGAGCGCGGCCGGCCAATTGGGTCGCTATTCCCTGACCCAGTTGGCCGCCCAGGGAATCGAGTATGTGATCGGCGACATCAGCGCCGACAACCAGTTGGGCTATGCGGCGGCGACCCGTGCGGGTCATTTCCAGCTGGAATCCGTGCGCTGGGGTCTAGCCCTGCGCGGAGTCTGAAACGACCCGCACGGGTCGTTTTTTGGGTCGCAAAGACCAGATCAGGCCCAGGGTGACCAGCGCGTTCAGCAGGATGTGAATCACCAGTCCGTGGGGGAGGTTGTGTAGATGCCGGTCGATTCTCCCAAAGCATCCGCAGGTCAAAGTCAGTCCGCGCCACCAGGCGGCGCTCAGAACCAGGGTGAAGCCGGCGAACAGCAGCGCCGATGCAGCTACGGCCGGCCGCCACAAGAAGAGAATCAGGGCCACACCGAGCCCAACCTCGAGCACCGGTACGCCATACTGCAAGAGCGTCATGGACCATTCCGGAAACAACCGGTAGCCGTGTAGAGCCGTCAGGAAGCTGTCCGGGTGGCGTAGCTTGGGAGCCGCCGCCACCATCAGCACGATCCCGACAAAGCGAAGAAAATACACTATTCGATGACGAGTTTGCTCACGTCGGCGCTGGCTTTAGGAGCCTGAATGTCCATGTCTTCCAGGGTCTTGCGCACGATAGTGGCCAGGATCAGGTCGCGGCGCGGCTTGTCGTTGGCCGGGATGACGTACCAGGGGGCGTCCTTGGTGGAGGTCTCGCGCATGGTCTCTTGATAGACGCCTTGATAGTCGTCCCAGAACTTGCGCTCCTCCACATCGGCGGCGGCCAGTTTCCAGTTCTTCTCGGGGTCGTCCTGGCGGGCTTGCAGACGAGCCTTCTGTTCGTCTTTGTCGATGTGCAGGAAGAACTTGAGAATGGTGGTTCCCTCTTCGCCCTGCATCTTTTCGAAGCTCTTGATGTGCTCCAGGCGTTTCTCGGCCTGGTCCTCATCAATGTAGTTGTGCACCCGCGTGACCAGCACGTCTTCGTAGTGGCTGCGGTTGAAAATCGCGATCTCGCCTTTGCCCGGAACATGCGGATGGACGCGCCACAAGGGATCGTGATCGCGCTCGGCCTCGGTGGGAGCCTTGAAGCAGGCGACTTTGACGCCCTGCGGGTTCATGCCTCGCGTCAAACTCTTGATGCTGCCGTCCTTGCCGCCCGTGTCCATGGCCTGGAACACGATGAGGAACTTATGCTTGTGCTCGGCGTACATCTTGTTCTGTAGCTTGCTGATGCGGTCCAGTTCCTTTTGAGTCAGAGCCTTGACCACGTCATCGTCTTTGGGCAAGCCTTTGTAGTCGGCCGGGTCGATGTCTTTCAGGCGCAGCTTCGAATCCACTCGATAGTCTTTGCGCTGAATGTCGACGTTCTCAGCCAGACGGGCGGTTGCTTCCTTCAGTTGCCGCAGCGCCGCTTTGAAAGCGACCGTGGGGTCCTCGTCCTTCGAGGATCGCTCGAATCCGTCTTTCGGCCCCGTCTCTTTGCGCGAGCGCGCTTTGGCGGGGGTCTGAGTCTTGCTGGCTGAAGTCGCTGTAATCATGCGCTTAGCTTAGTAGGCGGGGCCGAAATTTTACTGAACTCTAGCCGGGCACTCGGGTCAGTCCGGGAATACTGGATGTCGCCAGAGGCTCTGGGCGCGCGCGCCACAGTCCGCCCAGCAGGATCAGCAGGGCAATGGGTCCGGCGCCCCAGTCATAGAAACTGCTCTCGCGTAGAAGCACCAGCTGAACTGCCAAAGCCACCAGATGATAGAAGATGGCCGGGCGCCCCCCCTTCGCCGGCCGTAAGTTCAGCCATACGGAGATCGCCACCAGCGCGAGGGGGACTGCTGAACCACTCCAGATTTCTGGCTGGAACCACGGCGGTTCGTCTCCCGGAAGCTTCAGGCACATTCTTCCCCAATTCTACGGCCTACCATCCGACCCTGCGCGACCCGTGCGGGTCGACTTCTCTCCACAGGCCGGCCAAGAGCAGCGCCACCCCGAGCACGCCCTGCAGGTCGTCCATCACGTTCAACTGCAGAGCCAGGGCCACCAGATAGAGCACCACCGCGATCACGTGCGCGAAACTCCGCACACCCGAGCGCGCCTCCCCGCACCGCGCATCTCCAGCAGTCCGCCGTCGGTCCCGACCCACAGCTCTTCCCCGCGGGCGGCCAGGGACCAGACCACTTCGCTGGGCATGCCTTGCTCGCGTCCGAAGCGTCGCCATTCGCGCCCGTCCGTCCAGAGCAGTCCGCGAGGCGTTCCCACCCAGAGGCCCGAGGGAGTGGACAGCAAGCAGTGAATTCGCTCTCCGGGCAGCTCCACCGACCAGCGGTGTCCGTCAAACACGGCCAGTCCGCCGCGGAAGGTGCCGGCCCAGAGCTTGCCGCCGGAACTCTCCAGGCAGGTCACCCAGCTGTCCGGCAGTTCGCGCACGATCTGGCGGCATTCCCCGGACGCGGCATCGTAGCAATAGGCTCCGTTCTGACTGCCCAGCCAGTAAGAACCACCGTAGCGGGCCACCCCCGTCACCGTCACTCCCTGCAGGGCCGGCTTGGGAACGTAGGTCTTCCAGCCTTTGCCTTGACGCGTGTAGAATCCCGACAAGGTGGCAACCCAGTCCGGTCCCAGGCCGCTGGTCCAGTCCTTGGGCCAGCCCGAGGAGCGGCCCATGGTCCGCCAGTAGGGACCCGCGCCGCTCAGCACCAGGCCGCTGGAAAAGCGCACCAGCACTTCCTGGCCGCTCACTCCCAGCTGGTTGATCCAGCTGGAAGGTAGACCTTCCACTCTGGACCAGTTGCCCGGGCGGCCGTGGCTCAGGCCGTCTTGAAAGGTGCCGACCCACACGTCGCTCTTGGAGCAAGCCAGAGCGGTGACTTGATTGCCGCTGATCTCCGCCTGCCAATCATAAAGGGGCCTCCCCTCCAGAAAGGCGCCGTGGTCGGTGCCCACCACGACGCCCTGCGGAGTGCACAGAAGCGCGGTCACTCCGCGTATGGTCGGTAGGGTCTGGCGCAGACTGCCGGCTGTTTCCTCATAGACTCCCGCATCGGCGGTGCCCACCCAGGCGTGACCATCGGGGGCTACGGCCAGCGCCGAGACGTTCACGGCTCCGGGCAGAGCGGCCCAGTCCTTGCCTTTGCGCCGAAAGACTCCGGCGGCTGTGCCCACCAGCACTCGGTCTCCCGAGGCGGCCACACAGGTGACCGTCGAGGCCACCGGATTAGAACTCAAGCGTACTTCCTGCACGCCCTGCCCATCCAGAGACCAGAGACCCTGATTGGAAGCGGCCAGCACTCGTTCCCCGTCCCAGGCCAGCGAGTGAATGGGAGCGTCGGTGGGACACAGCACTTCTTGGCCAGTATCCCAGAAGCGCACCCGTCCGGAAGCCAGACCGCTTACCAACCCGGCGGGAGTGCGCAGTAAGGACCAGGTGGGTCGCGCATCCAGACAGCGCCCGTCCTCGTAGACTCCGCAATCGCTGGCGATCAGCGAGCCACAAAGGGCGCGCACCGGCACCCCGGGCAACTCCACTCCACCGCTCAGGCGTCGCAGGCCGCCACTGGTGCCTACCGCTGCCTCGCTGAGGCAGGTCACCTGGCGGGTGGAGCAGTGCACTCGGAACAAGGGGTCGTCGGTTCCGTGCAGCCAGCTCAGAGCCAGCAGAATCAGGAACTTCACGGCTTGACCTCCACGTGCAGAGTGGTGCGATTGTGACCGTGGTCCATCAGCGTCAGGTCGGCCCATTTCACACCTCCATCGACCTCCGCCGCCCAGCGACCCACGGCCATCTTTTTCAGGTCCAGACACTGGCCGCTATCGAGCAGTGCCATGACTCGACTGGTATCGGGACTGGTCACGGCCTCCAGCTGAACTTTGCCGAAGCGCAGCAGGGCCGTGGCTCGTCCGCTGGGTGCGTCCTCGTCAGCGGCGAAGCAAACCGTCTGGCGTTCCTGCGACCCGTCGGGCAGAGTTACCACCACCGCCACCTTGCACACATCCTGGGCCACGCTGGCCGGAATCACAAAGCGGCATTTCCACAGACCGGCCTTCTTATCGTAGGTCAGGGGCCGCGTTTCGCCCCAGGGGAAGTAGGCCGTTACACGGGCTCCGGGCGGGGCCTGCACGGACAACAGCGGGTCCGCGCCTTTGGGGAATCCCGGCGCCGAAGCCACCGCCTTTTCTACGGCCAGAAAGGATGTGTAGGGAGTCATAAAGTTGAAGCTCTTGGACAGGCGGATGACTTCCTGTTTCAGTTCGTCATTCTCACCTTTCAGGCGGATCTGATCGATGGCCCAGTCTACTCGCTGTTTGGCCCAGAGTCGCGGCAGAAATCCGTTCTGTTGCTGCTCGCCGTCAAACAGGGCGGGGTAACGAAAGGTCCGTTTCTCCCCGTTGATCTCGCCCTGCAGAACCAGCTCTTTCGAGCCGCTCTCCGCGTAGCGACCCACCACGATCAGTTGCGAGCCTTTGAAGACGTCCGGCAAAATCTCCGGATAGCAGCGCGCCACCGGCATTCCGCCGTAGTCGATCTTTAGATTGACCAGCACCGGGGTGGAAATCTTGGCGAAGAAGCTTCCCACCTTGGACTCAATCGATTCTCCGCCGCGCACATACTGCAGCGCCCCCCGGTGGTCGCTGGCCAGCTTCAGCAGCAGGTAGTCGTCCACGTCGTCTCCTACGCCGAAGGCGAACAGGCGAGCCGCGTGATGGTCGGCTGCGGCCACGTGTTTGACGATGGCGCCGATATCCTGTTCGCCCACGGTGGGCAGGCCGTCGGTCAGGAATAAGATGACCTTTTGGTTGGGGCCGGCGCCGAAATTCTTCATGGCGGCCGTCAGCGCCCCGTCGATGTTGGTGCCGCCGTCGGCCTGTAGCCGTTGGACCTCGCCCAAAGCCTTTTGCACATTGGTCGGGTTGGCCGGCTGCAACCCCGGAGAGTGAGCTTTCACATCGTCGGAAAAGGTCAGCAGTTGAAATCGGTCCTGCGGCGACAATTTCTTCAGACAGTAGCTGAGAGCCGCCTGGGCTTGACGTAGTTTCTCGCCGTCCATGGACCCGGAGCGGTCAAAGACAAAGATGACGTCTTTTTTGACCACCTGTTGCTGAGTGGTCTTCTCCTGGGGAGCCACCACCAGCATGAAGTAGCCGTCTTCACCCGCCACCCGGTGGGTCAGGAAGGAGACTCCAAAATCCTGCGACTTGAGACGATACTCCAGGGCCAGGTCTTGTTTGGGGTAAAAGTCCTGACGTTCCCAGAGAACCTGGGCGTGGTGAGCATCGGGCCGGGTGAGGCTGGCTCCACCATGCGAGGTCAATTGCAGGTCGTCGATAGGCTTCTGATCGGCCACCGTGGCCTGAAAGCGGAAGTCCTGAATGTGCTGCTGGGCTCCTCCCGCGGTCAGCGGATAGCGCAGCCCCACCACTCCCTGCTGGTAAGGACACAGTTGAGAATACTCCAGCACTACCTTCATCGGTTCCTTGCTGGAAACCGGGTAGACATTGACGCGAAATAGATTTCGTCCGGCCTGCTCCAACAAGGCCGGGTCGCGCCTGGCCGCCACGGCTTTTTCATAGAGCTGACGGGCTTCTTGCTTTTCCTCGACTTTGCCGACGATTTCTTTGCCGCCGACCCAGTAAGAAAAACGACCGATACTGGCCGATTCTTGCAGCGGCAGAAAGTAGACCGCCTCCAGATCGTGACCGCTGCGGTTCACAAAGGTTTGCTCGATGCGCACGCGGGCGACTTGTTGTTCGACCTCGACGGTCACGTGTTGGCGAATGCAGTCGAGAGGGGGCAGATCCGACCCGGCCGCGTCTGGTCGCGGGATGAGTGCCTGGGCTGCGGCCGAACCGCTCAGGCCTGCGAGTAGCAGTAAGGAAGTGAATCTAGGCATGCCCTCACCTTAGGGCGCTCGGGTCACAGTTCAGCCAAGTCCAGGTCACAGTTTGGTAACAGACAGCTACTGCTTTGGTCTCGAATGAATTCTAAAGTCCGCCTTGAACTCACCACCCGGAATGTATCTGAAAAGCCTCGAGAATGTGGACTGGGCGGCTTGCGGGCACGCCTACGGTTCGGCCACGGAGGTGCCCGACCAATTGCGGGCGCTGCTCAATCCGTCCCACATGGTCCGGGTCAAGGCCCACGATTGGCTGCAGTCCCACCTCGTGCACCAGGGCACCCGCTATCCAGCGGCTGTTCCCACCATTCCCGTGCTGCTGGAGATGCTGCACTGGTCTGAATTGCCCGATGCCAATCAGGTGGTCGACCTGCTTGCCTATATTGCTATCGGGGATGACCATTATCATCTGGTGAACGGCTTCGACCCGGCCTACCTGAAGGGAGATGTTCCCAACCGGTGCTACCAGGCCGTGCTGGAGCAGATGGAAAATCTTCTCACTCTCTACGAACGCCGCCCCGATCTGCGGGTGCATCTGGCCTATCTGCTGGCCTGGTTTCCCAAGTTCTATCCGCTCATCAAAGGTCGCCTGCCGCTGGCCGGCCTCTCGGGGATTCTGGCTTTGGGCCTGCTGGAGCGACCCTTAGGATTGGCACCCAGTGCCGGTATGCTTCTGAAACATCCGGACCCATCAGTCCGAACCGCGGCCGCCCTCTCCTGCGCCCGTCAGCCCCTGGAGCCTGAACTGGAGAAAATTCTCCACGAGGGGCTGGCTAATCCGGACCTGCAGAGCATCCTCTACAATGAGGGCGACTGGCACGGTTGGATTGAGCTGGTGCTTGAGGCTACGGGCGAACCACTTCCAGATCCCGGCCGGTGACGCGCTGGATGGCTGCCATTTCGTCGTTGTCCCAGCGCTCGTCGTGGGTGCCGCTCACGTACCAGTCGGAACCATTGTCGGCCAGGATCATCCCATAGGTTTTGAGCGCTCGTAGCACCACCTGGGCGTGCTTGGGAAAGGCCGAGATATCGTAGGAAGCCTTCAAGCGTACGCGCATGCCCATGGGCGGCAGGTTGGGGTCGGTGGAGTCACTGGCATAGTGGCGCGCCGGAGCCACAAAGGCCTTGCGAGTGCGCCGGGCCGTGAAGCGCAGCGCGTGGCGAATCTCTCCCTGCTCCACCACTTCGTCGTAGCGCACCAGTCCCGGGAAGATTGGTAGCCCGGCCGCATCCGCCGAAGTCCAGCCCTCGGGTCGAAGCTTGTTGGAGTTCAGATCGAAGATGGCTCCCGAGCCCGCCTTGTAGCCTTTCTTCCCGTCTGGAAACGCTTGATAAAGCTCATAGAGCTTCCAGGCGTCACGGTCGACCAGCAGCATGTGGCGGTCGTCGCCTGCTTCCACCGGAGCTTTGGCCGGTATCGGATAAGGGCCGGCGTCACTTTCCTCGGCGATCTCGAAACGCACCGGCAGGCGTGGCGTCTGGCTATCAACCACCGCGTAGGGAATGCCGATCGGCTGACCTTCCCAGAAACTGCCGAAATCCGCGTGCAATGGACGGTCTTTGCCGATGCTGGAGATCAGAGCGGCGGAATTGGCGGCGACCGGGGCTTTGTCGATGGGCCGGTTCCAGGCATTGTCGGCCGGAAACGGTAGGCGCCCGTGCAAACTGCCGTGTACTCCCAGGTCGGGTAGGGGAGGCGCGCACCAGGCCGCCACCGTCAGGAGCAAAGCGGCCGAAGCGATGCGCCCGCTCATAGTTCCATGGGGGGCGTCATTCTGACGCCCAGGTCTTCCTGAGCGGCCCGACACAGGTCATCCACCCAGTCGACTTGATCTTGCCCCACCAACTCCAGGAAGAGCTCGGTCATTTCCAGCACCACGTCCGCCAGAAATCCCCGATCCAATTCCAGGTCCTGTCCGTTCGACTCGATCCTGGCCTGCTCATCCTGATAACTCAGCCGGGAGCCTTCCGGCAGCGAGAGAGAGCGTCCGTTCCAGAGGCCGTCCAGCAATTCCACCGGTCGCTGGCGGAAAGCCAGGGTTGCGAAAGCGCAGAGCAGCTCCTGGCCCGTGGTGGGGCTACTCAGAACTGGTTGCTGGTCTTCCAGGCTGAGTTCAAAGGGAATTTCTTCTACGGTAAACTGCATCGTCATGGAGAGCCCTTCGGGCCCCTTTTGAGAAAATCCGCCAGTCAGGCGACCCGCGCGGGTCTTGTGGGCTACTCTTTGATCTGGTGTTCTTCCACCCAGGCGGCGTAGCGGAACGCGCGGTTGCGGCCTTCGTGGAAGTCGAAGACGTTGTTGTCCTTGGTGATGTAGCTGGAGTTGCGCTGGGCTACGCTGTTCAGCTCACCATCGAAAAAGCTGTATTCAGCGCGGGTGTAGTCGCCGACGCTGGTGGCCAGGTCGGAAACTTTGCCGTCGCGGTCATACTGGAAGCTGACCGGATAATTCCAGGTGGTGTTGCCTTCACCCGGCACCTGCACCCAGCCGATACCGGGAGCCTGGTCGGCGCTGCTGTTGTCCAAAGCCACGGCCAGGTCGCGGGTGCTGTATCCGTTGCCTTTCAGGAGTTCGGCCAGGGGCGCTTCCAGCTTGACTTCTTCGCCGGGGGTGGACCAACCCACGTGATCGCTACCCTGCACGTCAAAGGTGTCAGAACCGACGGTCACGGTAGTCAGGTGCGGCCACTGGCCGGTCTCGAAGCTGAACCTGGTGGGAGTGGCCGTATCGGCGTTCAGTTCCACCGAGCTAATTTTGCCTTCGCTATCCTTGGTGTAACGGATGCTGTCGCGGCCCAGCAAAGTCGCGGAGTAGACGCCGTTAGCGTCCGCCTGAGAATTCTGGCTGGTGCCGAGAGCAACCGCCATGTCGCGGATCGAGTCGGCCTGCGAGGTGAGCAGACGGGCCGACATGCGGTCGACCGAGCGAGGCTGCTGGAAAGGTCTTGGTTGGATAGCATTCATAGGTATGTCTCCCCTGGACGTGTGTTTGTGTAGGAATAACACCATATGCCGAGCTCCTTAGGGAGATGTTAACCGGATATGATCCCCAGGTCATTTCCTCCACGTACACCAGTCACTCGGTCCAGGGGTTTCGTTCCCCTATGCTAGAGAGTATGACACCGCTCGACGCACTCTCCTTGCTTCTCACTCTGCCCGCCTCGCGGCTTTGCCAGATGCTCTGCTTGCTTTCTCGGCAGCACGATGTGGATACGGCCTGGGCCTGTCTCGTGTGGATCGAGTCCGAGCGATCCAGGCAGCCGGTTCTGTCCCGGAGGACCGGGGAGAAGTGGCGGCAGGCCTTGCTGCCGGGGCGCAGTCTGGAGAAGCTGCTGCACCCCAACCAACCTTTCAATTCGCTGGTTCTCGACCTGGTGACCGACTCTGTGTTTGGAGTGATGTTCACGGCCGTCGGTTGTGGGCCCGGCGCTCTAGCCTTGGAAAGAACGCTGGGAGGCTGGAACGTTGACCAGGACCACCTGGTCTTCTGCCTGACCGCCTTCCTGGAGAGCCTCCCGGGGGCAACCGCCAGTTTGCTGCTGGAGTTGCCCGGCAGCGACTTCCTCGAGGTAGCGCTGCGCAAGCAGAAAAGTCCGCCAGAACATCAGCGCACGCCCCTGCTATTGCAGGTGCTGCTCCACCTCTATCACAGCGGAGCTGTGTCCGACTCGATGCTGCTCGACCTTTACCGCTACGACAATCCCTGTGTCCGGGCTGACTGGGAGCTCTTGCTGCAGGGCCTGCAGCGCTTCCCTCTGGCCATGCAGTCCGCCCGCCGACCGTCTCCCTGAAAGGACTCGCCAGGCCGCCAGCGCGAATTCTTCAGTCCATGAAGCACCTGGCTCTCGCTCTGTTGCTGGCTTTGCCGGCCTGGGGGCAGAATATTCGCATACAGGACCAGCGTTTCGAAGGACGCTTCCTGGTCCGTCACGGGCAGGTGCACGTCTTGCTGGAACCTTTCTCTCAAGCCCTGGGAGCTCATCTCGCCAGCGTCGGTGAAGGCTATTGGGGGACTCTCCAGGATGACAGCGCTCCCAACAGCGTTCCCTCGGGCTCCATTCAGGTGGGGGAGAAGCAGATACCCCTGCTGCTCGAGAGCGGCGACGTTTTCGTGCCCGCTGAACCCTACTGTCAGGCTCTGGGATTGAGCACCAGCCGCGATGCTGGCGGTGTTTTGTGTGTCAAACCCAAAAGTCAGGGCACTCAAACGTTGCGCCGACCCGTGCCTGCCGACCCGGCCGAGTATTTCGTCACTCAATACAAGTCGCGCTACAACCAGTGGGCCCCCGCTAAGAGCTCCAACTGCGGTCCCGCCTGCATGGCTATGGTGGCCCTGGCCTACGGATTGGCACCGGAAGGCCTGTTGCCCGGCGATCGTCAGGGTCTGATCCAGTGGTGCCGCGACTCGATGACCCTGGGCACCAAGGCCGCCTCTCAAGGCACCACTTGCAACGAGATCGAGCGGATGGCCACTCGTTTGGGGTTGAAGTCCCGCTGGCTGCGGCGCTATCAGGAATTGGATCAGGAGCTGGCCCAGGGACATCTGGTGGTGGTGGGCGGAGATACGAACCGAATCGGGGCCCCGGGCGGCGACCATTTTCTGCTCTGCTTGGGACGGAGCGGCTCCGATTACAAGATCAACGACCCGGGCGGATATTTTCCTATTCCCGGGTCCCGGCTTAGCGCGGGGCAGATGGAGCAATTCTTCACGGAGGCCATCACCCTTTATTGACCCAGGCCTTGAAAATGTAGTCGCTCTGTAGTAACTTGTGTAAGTGCTTACCAATATTGCTACGAGGAGCCTTATGCAATTCGGAAAACTCACTTTTCGGGCCGTCGTAGATGAGCCTGATCTCGTTGCTCAGCCCATCCGCGACCAGATCGCCGCTGGAGCCTGGCGCGAGGGCGTTTACGCATCCGAGATCGATTCAACCCTGGCCGATACCGCCGCTTTCTGCCAGGCCTATGAGGTGGCTCCCGAGTCTGGTGCCAACTGCATCATCGTCGAGGCCCGGGGCGCGGACGGGCCCTTCTTCGCCGCCTGCCTGGTGCTGGCCAGCACCCAGATCGACGTCAACAACAAAGTGAAGCGTGCTCTAGATGCCAAAAAAGTATCCTTTGCACCCAGGGAAGCTGCTTTGCAGCTCAGTGCCATGGAGTTCGGCGGAGTCACCCCTATCGGCTTGCCAGCGGATCTACCGATTCTCATCGACGAAAAGGTGCTCAGCCAGGAGTATGTGATCATCGGTAGCGGCCTGCGTCGTTCGAAAATTTTGGCGCACACACAGGTTTTAGCCGGGTTATCTGGCGCGCGCGTATTGGAGATTACCAAGTAATGGACCTCATCAAGGATTTGGGCGCGTTGACTCTGGCCTCGCGCATGAAACGACTGGCTGACCGCTTTCTGCACGACGTCGGCACCATCTTCCGGGAGCGCCAGGTGAGCCTGGAGCCTCGATGGGTGACGGTCTACTATCTGTTGGCTCGGGATGGCGCCATGTCGGTGGTGGAGATTGCTCGCGCTCTGCGCATCAGTCATCCGGCCGTTCATCAGATCGCTCAGGAGATGCTCAAGGATGGCCAGCTGGTGCAGAACCGGGACGCCAACGACAAGCGTCGCCGACTGCTGCAACTCTCGGATTCGGCGCTGGCCGCTCTGCCCGAGATGCAGGAGCTCTGGGATGATGTGGAGCGAGCCGCTACCCAGGTCATTCAAGACAGCGGCTTTGACGTGCTCAGCGTGCTCGAGCGGCTGGAATGGGAATTGGACCAGAAGCCCTTTCATCAGCGCATTCGAGACACGGCCAAAAACAAGCAGCAACAGGAAGTCGTGATCGTCGAGTATCAGACCGAGATGGCCGCCGTGTATCGGGAGCTGATCCTCGATTGGGTGGAAGCTGACTATCACGTCGAACCGAGCGATCTGGCTCAGGCGGAGGACCCGGTGGGAACCCTGATACGGCCTGGCGGTCACGTCTTCATGGCTCAGGTCGACGGTGACTGTCTGGGGACCGCGGCCCTGCGAAAAGTCGATGAGCAGACCTACGAGCTTTGTAAGATGGTCGTCACCGCTCGGGCTCGAGGGCGCCAGTTGGGACAGAAACTCATGCGCCACGCGATTGCCAAAGCCCGTATGCTGGGAGCTCGCAAGATCGTGCTGGAGACCAACCACAAGGCGGAAGCCGCCATCAAGCTTTATCGCAAGAACGGCTTTCAGCACCACCCATTTCCCGCGGATCATCCGCCGGGTTATGAGCGAGCCGACGTTTGGATGGAACTTGATTTGGGGTGAACTGACCATTTTGGCGTTCACGTCTTGACAGCCATTAGTGAACACAGGATAGCCTGAAATTCTGATGGAAATCGACCCCGTTTCACTCACTCTCAAAGAAATGCTCCGTATGGATTCGCTGGCTTTGCACAATCTGGCCAAGAAAACGGCGGGTAGCCTCACTCGCTATCGGGCTCTTTGCGGTCGACTGCTGCTGGCCATTCAGCGCACCGGTGCTTATCTGGAACACGGTTGCTCGGGGGCGGTCCACTACGCCATCCTGCAGTTGGGTATGCCGGTTCGAGAAGCACGCCAACTCAAGCGGGTGGCGCGTGAATTGGAGGCACTGCCGTTCTTGCGTCTGCGCGCCAATCTCGGAGAGATCGACTGGTCCAAGTTGCGCGAAGTGGTGCGGGTGGCCACGGTGGATACCGAGCAGCGCTGGGCCGAGCTTTGCAAGACCTGCACCTATGCGGAAATCGAGGCATTGGTCGCTTGTTGCCGACCGGGGGAACTGCCCAGCGAGGAACTCCTGCGCCGGCCGCCGCGCACGGAATTGCGCTGTTCTTTCGACCCTGAGCAGATGGCGGTCATCGAAAGAGGACTGCAGATTCTGTGCCAGCGCGAGGGCCGAGTCCTGAGCATCGGCCAGGCCATCGAACTGCTCTTTGCTCAAGTGATCGCCGACGGAGGGGTGGACGAGAAGCGGCTCAGAAAGCTCCGCCTGGAGGCTCTCAAGGACTTGCGCTGGACTGATGTCATCAACGCCGAGACGGAGACGCTGCCCGACACCAAGATCGAAATCGTCAATCCCAAGTCGCGCTTCCCGACCCCGGCCCAGCGCCGCCAGGTTCTCCGTCGCGACGGCTACTGCTGTGCCGTGCCCGGCTGTCCCAATACCATCTGGCTGGACGTCCACCATATTGTTTATTTCGCGTCCGGAGGACTGACCAAATCGGACAATCTCCTCACCCTGTGCACCAAATGCCACAGGAACGTTCACGAGAACGAACTCAAGATTAGCGGTGACGCACCGGACGCGCTGGTGTTCCGCAATCGGTTCGGCAAGGACCTCCGATACCAGCGCACTCTGGACGTCGCCTTCTGGCTCGATATCTGGTGCGGTTGGCGGGGTGAGCGCCGCTATCAGAGGGCCCACGAGCGCGCACCAGAGCGACTGGCCGCGTGATCGTTCACTTCAACGGTATGCCCGGGACCGGCAAGAGGACGGTGGCGGTGCTGCTCAGTCAGCGGCTTCCGGGGCGTCTGGTGGACAACCACAGCATCATCAACGAAGTCATCAGGACGCATCAGCACGGCAGCCCCGCCTATATTGAGGCGGTCAAAGCCGAGACCGGACGAATCTTACGTCTCTACCCGGATGAGCCCCTGATTTTTACGAATGCTCTGGCGGCCGAGCGCGCCGAGGATCGCGCTCGCCTGGACCAGATCGCGGACTTCGCTCGGGAGAGCGGTCGCGTCTTCTGGCAGATTCTGTTCGGCTGTGACCTGGAAGAGAACCAGCGGCGCATCGTCTCTCCGCAGCGTGGCCCCCAGCAAAAGCTGACCGACCCGGTGGTCCTGGAAGGGCTGCATCGCGACTACACCATTTATCATCCGCCGGCCGCCCACCGCCTGGAGCTGGATGTCACCCGGCTCACCGCCGAGCAGGCCGCTGATCAGCTCGTCGAACTGTTAGCAATCCGTTAACCTGGTGTTCACATCTGTGCTGCCCGAGTGACCTTTTCATCTGTTGCTCCACCTATATTGGGGACAAGACATACAAGGTAGATGAGAGGGCAAATCGACATGGCATTCGGAAACACCAACATCGCAATCGCAATCAATCAGGGCGGCGGCCAGACCGGCGGAGTCTCCAAGGGCTGCCGTCATCACCATCACAAAGAAGGTGTCGAAAAGCCCGACCGCAATCCCTTTCTCGATTTTCTGACCGCTCCGCTGCAGGCCCTGGGGAAAATGGACGGCAACCAGAACGACAAAGAATACAGCAAATATGCCCACGCCCACGAAGCCGGCAACGCCCTCAAAGGCTTCGTCTAAAACGCCCCGCACGGGTCGTGCCAAAGGACTTGTAGAACGTAACTCTACAAGTCCTTTTTGCATTTTTATCGAGTCGGAGGTTTTCGTCTATGGCCGTCAAGCGCATCGTCAGCAATATTAAGGCTGCGGACCCGCAGTCCGCTCGCCAATTCTATGGCGAAATCTTCGACCTGGAAATCGTCATGGATCAGGGCTGGATCGTCACCTTCGCTTCTGACGGCATCACGTCGCCTCAGCTGAGCGTGGCCAGTCAAGGTGGCTCGGGCACACCCGTGCCTGACCTATCGATCGAGGTCGATAACTGGGACGAGGTGCTGTCCCGGATCGAGGCCCGAGCCATCCCTCTGGAGTATGGCCCCGCAGAGGAACCGTGGGGAGTGCGCCGTTTCTTCGTGCGCGATCCCTTTGGCCGGCTGGTGAACGTCTTGACCCACTCGGGGTAGGTGAGGTCTAGCGAAATTGGTCGCGGATCAGGCGGTATCCATCGACCAGGACGCCCGGCGCCGCGACCAGGGCCGCGCCTCCACCGGCACAGATGGCCGCCGTGGACAGTTCAGGTAGGACTCCGGCGTGCGCGCCCAGCGGTAGAGCCACTCCCATTGCGGCCCCGGCCAGCGCGGTCAGGCCGTGGGTTTTGACGAAATTGCCCACATCGGGAGTCTTGATCTCCCAGTCTTTGAGGGCCGAACCCAATTCTTTGGAGATAGCCACAGCAGCCAGGACTCCGACCGCGCCCGCTGCCACCGTCAGTCCCAATTGCATCTGCGGGCCCAGAGCGGAGGTGGCCGCGAAGGTTGCGGCGGCGGTGGCGATGGGCACGGCCATGACGGCCACTTCACCGGGGTAGGGACCGGTGTGGCGGCGGTAAGAATCGCCGGGCGGAACGGCGGCCACTTCCGGCCTGGCCAGTCGGCTCGGCAATTTGGCGGAATTGGAATAGTTCTGAATTTTCATAGCCTGGTCACCCCTCGAATCCTGTGTTCTTTATCTGTGAACTCAGTGTAGAGCGACGGCACCTGTGTGACGTATTCCGGATGTAACCAACCTATTTCAATTGTTTCGGAAAATTTAAATGAATGCTGCCAGAGTATGAACTAGGGATTGTCTGGCGGTTTGGGCTTGGACGCGTCCGCCTGCTCTTGCTTGTGGTTCAGGTAAACCTCGTAGGCCGAGGTGGACGCATCGATCGCGAAGCCGACGCCAATGGAAATCGGGTCGAATTTGCCCATCGTGAAGGCGGTCACGCCCTGACGCAGTCCGGCCATGGGCAGGGTGCCCAGGATGCGTCCGGTCAGGCTCTTTTCTTTGCCTTCTCCCTCACCGGCGGGTTCGGGCTTGGACATTTTCTTGCCCATGTCTTCGGCGGCGTTGCGCATGGTCATGGCGATTCGTGGGCCGGCCACCGAGGCGAAGACCGATAGTCCCGCGCAGGCCGCGGCAGACACCAGGGGAGTCAAATGGTTCATTCCGGCCATCGACAGGGCCACGCCGGTGGCGGCGCCCATTCCCGCGGCCACCAGGGCACGTTTGCCTTCATGCTGGACCTCGGCGGCCAGGACCGAGGCCAGTCCCAGCGTTGCCTTGGCACCGCCTTCGGCCAGTGGGGAGCCGAAGGTGAGTCCGTAACCGCCGGCGTCCCGGAAGCGAGAAACTTGATTGGTGCGCAGCGTGCAGAAGGCACCGCCGATTCCGCCGAGCGTGGCCTGCACGGCGACGCCGGGAAGGCCCATCACGGTTCCGGCCGCGGCAGCCAGCGCGGCACCGGTGGCTGCACCGGCTGCGGCGCCGGCCCACTTGCTGCCAAACTTTTCCTGGGTTTTCAGACCGACGATGGTGGCTGCCGTTTGTGTCACGGCTCCTACCGGACCCATCATGTAGAAACCGGCGATCGATGCCGAAGAAGCTGCTTGGAGCAGCTGCGGTTTCTCGTAGTTGGAATGGGTGCTGGGGCGAGGTTTGCTGTAGTCCAGTGCCTTCTTAACGGTCGCTCTGAATGTCTGTATTTTCATGTCAAGCATCCTAAAGAACGCGACGGAAATTTGCCTGAAATGCTAATCCTGAGTGTAACTATGGGTTACGGCCGGTGCCTGAGTGCCTTCGGGAGCGGGAACGTGGAACTCCCAGACGATGCCGGGCGAGCGGGGGAGTTGCGTCTTTCCCTCCATTGGCTGATGGATCAGTTGGATGGTGCGGGGGAATTGGCCGGCCCGCAGCCGCAAAAAGTATCCGTCCAGCGACTTCACTCCAAAATGGGCGGCCACTCGTCGCCACACGGCCTCCCAGTCTGCGTCCTCCTGGCAGTCCAGTTTTAGCGTCCCAGGCCGGTAGGGGTCGGCATCCACTGGGAGCCGGGGATCTAAGTAGGTGGCGAGGCTGGTCAGCGATCCGCCGTGCGCGTCAAAACTGCCGTAGTCTCCGTCATAGAGCTCCCACTGCACGTCCTCTCCGAGATCGCCCGCCAATACGGAGCGCAATAGTGAATTGTCGGCTCCATTCTGGATCCCCAGCACGGTGTCACGCTCGCGCCAGAGCCGAAATCCCCCCTCGAACAGATCGAGGTAACCGTTGGCCCGGTCGTAGCCCGGCAGGCGATATTCGCCTTCTTTCTCTTGAGCCTCGTAGGCGTCAGCTAACCGGCCCTGGCAGGCACCGGGTAGAAAGATCTCGTGCTCCTGGTCGTCTTCCTGGCGGAACGAGTCGTAGCAAAAGAACTCGACTTTCTCGAACCAGCTTCTCAGGGCTTCCAGATCGAGAGGTACGCGCACGGTCAGCTTCACCGGCCCACAGGTGGGCCGCCAGCCCCAGGCCCAGTTGCGCAGGCAGCGATCCGGCATGGGAAGCTCCCGGATGGACCCGGATCCAAAGGTTTCGGGCACGAAGCACCGACTGATGCGGGGGGAAGCAGGCTCCACCGGCTCGCCTCCTACGCGGAGCAGCACCGGTCCGTCGGCCAGCAAGACCTCGTCGCCCAGAGCGACGAAGCGGCCCTCTACGGGCAGCAGCACCCAGGTGGACCAGGCCGGTCCCGGATCGTCTTCCCATTCTTCTACGATCAAGTCCCAGTTTCGGTCATAGCGGAAGAGCGCGGCCCGAGTTTGCTGCAAAAGCTCGTCCGGTAAATCGGAGCGCAGTTCCCAGGCGGGCACGACCTGATAGGGCAGCCCCTCTGGATTGCTCCACTGCTCCCAGGCCAGAATTTCGTAGGCCGCTCTCACGATTGCATGATTTCAATCTTTTTTCATGACCGCCTTGTAAGGTGGGCCTATGAAAATCATGTCCAACCCCACACCCAAAGCACCCACCGGACTTCCGCCGGCCGGAGGCCCCCAGCAGGAGCCGCCCAAGCCGCCTTCCATCAAGGAAGAGTTCGAGACCCAGGCCGACGTTTACAATGGCTCGCGCGCCATCGGCAACAAGGTCTCCGGCGTGCTCACCGGTGTGGCCGGACATCTCATCGGCAACGTGGGACAGCTGCCCGCGATGGTCGGCTCCACCTACAAGAATCTCTGGAAGGCCGAGACGATTGGTCCCTACGCCAAGTTCGTGGGTAGCATCGTCGCTCTGGCCGGTATCCCGATGGTGGCCGCCGGCGCTCTGGTGGCAACCCCCTTTATGGGCGCCGCCGAAGCCTTCAAGCGTAACGGTCGCTCGTATGACGACCTGCTCACCAAGGACACCACCGGTTCCATCGCCGAGCGTTTGCAGGGCGGCAAGGAAGAGCCGGCTACGCTGGTCGGCAAGGCCATCGCCAATATGGACAAGTTTGGTAACAAGAAGCTGGCTCCCGGCGAGACCGCCTGGGACATCCCGCTCGACAAGATTTTCAAGGGCGCCCTCTACGGAATGGAATTCCTGATGGTTAAGGTGCCGGTTACCGCCTACAAGATTGGCAAGCAAGTCGCCATCGCCACCAAAGATGTGGCTGTCGAAGGCGCCAAGATGGCCAAGCAGGGCGCTATCAACACCTACAAGTTCACAAAAGAGTATGCACCGAAACTGGCCGCCGCCACCTTCTCCGGTGTGACCGGCGCTCTCATCGCCGGCCCGGCCGGACTGGTGATTGGAACCGGTGTCGGCGCGATGCTCGCCTTCAAGGATATCAAGGCCGCCGTCACCGACAAGGACCGTCCCCTCGGTTCTCGCCTGGGCGGTATCGCCAAGACCCTGGCTTACATCCCGGTAGGACCGGTGATGGCCGGTCTGGCACTGCGCGACAATTTCTCGAGAGGCTTCTCGGAAGGCTGGAACGGCCACCCGATCGAGTCCATCAAGACCACCGGTAAAGCGGTTATGGAAAAGGCCCGTGAAGCACTGCACGGCCACAAGGGAGAAGACAAGTAGTCATGAATATCACCTCGCTGCCGAACCGCACCCCCCAGCTCAACACTCTCAAGAAAACTCCCGACAACAATCAGCCCGACGGACCCAAGCCGCCGCAGAACGACACCACCTCGGTCACCCAGAAAATCGTGGACGCCACGGTCGACAAGACGCTGGCGGGCACGGACCGGGTTTCGGGAATGCTGGCCGGTATGGCCACCTCCACCGTCGGTTACCTGGGCAAGCTGCCGAGTGTGGCCGCTCACGGCGCCAAGAGCACGCTGAACCTGATTCAGGCCGAGACCATCGGACCGAACATCAAAGTCGTTGCCGGTCTGCTCAGCCCGGTCATTCTAGGTGCCGCCACCGTGGCCGCCGGAGTTGGCCTGGTTGGTAGCGTTCTTTCCGGTGCCGCCCGTGGTTTCTCCGCTCACGAAGCCGACAAGCCCCGCGACTTCACCATCGGCAAGGCCGTCGATACTTCCTGGACCAAAGTTCGCAAGACCATGGACAACCTGTCCACCGATATGGTCGAGGGCAGCGCCGAGATCAAGGCCAAGAAACTGGCCGAAGGCGAAGATCCCTGGGACATCCCGCTGCCTCCCTTCGGCCGCACCGCCAAGACCATGGCCGCCACCGTGGCCGGTGTCCTCATCGGCGGCGTGGGCGGTGTCGCTACCGCCATCGCCACCATGGGCAAAGAAGCCTGGAACGGCGTGAAGCAGCTGTCTCTGGGCGGCCTGGGCGCCGCTGTTGCATCGCCCGTGACCGGCATTCTGCACGGCGCCAGCAAAGTTTTTACCACTCCCGTGGCCGCGGCCGCCGTGGCCTGGAAAGAGAAGTCCTTCGGCGGCGCCATCAAGGCTGCCACCCAGGAGTGCTTCGATACTCAGGCCGGTAAGGCTTCGAGCGCTGCTGGTGCTTTCGTCGGCGGAGCGCTGACGGCCATTCCTTCAGCCGCCGGTGCCATCGTCACCACCGCTCTGAGCGACCTGGGCAACGGTCTCAAGACCGCCGCCACCGACAAAGACTTGAGCCTGGGTGGAAAAGGCCTGGCTGCTCTCGGTAGCCTGGTGACCGCTCCGGTTGCCGGCGCCGTTCACGGTGTGGCCACCGCCATCGCGACTCCTTTCAGCAGTGCCAACGCCGCCTGGCAAAAGAAGTCTCTGAGCGAGGGAATGGGACACGGTGTGCCCACCGGTCGGACCTCCACTCGTCCTCTGGCTGACGTGGTCGGCTCCTTCGCCGGCGGTCTGGCCGTGGGCACGGTCTCGGCTGTCACCACCACCGGCGCGGCCCTGGTTTCGGAAGTCGGCGGCGGACTGATCGACGCGGCCACCAACAAGAACCTCAACGTTCGCGGCAAGCTGCTCGACGCTGTCGGCGGCGTTCCCGGCGACATCATCACCGCCGTCGGTGAAGGCCTCGGCACTCTGGCCGTGACCCCCTTCAAGGCCGCCGGTGGCGCCATCGAGGGTGAATCCGCCGGTGCCGGCATCAAGGCCGGAGCTCAGTATGGCTCCAACGCCGTGGTGGCCGCCGCCAGCCACAAGAATATGGTCGGCTAGCGGGTCTGGAGCGTCGTCCGGCGCTGCAGGCTCAAGAGACCGAGCAACACGAAAGTCACTCCGAGAAACGACCCGCGCGGGTCGAGTTCCGGGACGCTGGCCAGGTTAAAACCGATGGCGTCTAGAGCCTGCAGGTCGCTGGTGCGAAGGACGCCCAGCTCTCCTGCCGCCAGGGTCGGGTCCATGAGGCCGAGGTTCAGGTTGTCTTTCCAGTGGCTGGCTTGCTGTCCATCGCCGCGGGTTCGACCGGTGGAAAAGAGGCCCAGGTTGGTGGCCCCTCCGTCCACGCTGAAGTAAGGTGTGCCTCCGACCCCCAGGTCGAGCACGCCCGGCCCGGCAGCCACACTGTCGGCGGAGTAGCGAAAGAGATCCAGCGGGCGCCACACTGCGAAGGGATTCAAGTCCGTATTGGGATTGCCATCCAGGATGTCCACCCCGCTCACGAAGCCGAGGGAGTGCAGAATTTCATGGGTCGCCACTCCTACGAAGTCGAAGGTTCCCGGGGTGATGCCGTCGCTCGGGTCAAAATCCCAGGCGAAAAGGCTGCTAAAGGTAATGGAAGCGTCGGGATTGGTGGAAGTCGCCGAAAACAGCCCCAGGGCCCGAGCCGTAGCTTGAGGTAAAGCCAGGAAGCGATTGTTGTTGCTGCCGTCGTTGTCCAGGGTGCGGGTTGAACTGCCCGAGCTCTGGGTGAGGAACTGGAGGCTGGGCGCGGCCGGCAGATTGGCCACTGCCTGAAAATCCAGATCCGAGGTGGCGTCGGCGATGAGTGCGTTGCGGACGGTGGTGTAGGAGAAGGCCGAGCCCAGAACGGTCACATCGGCTCCACCGAGAATCCCCGGCCCCAGGGCCTGAAAGTCTACGTTCAAGTAGATGTTGATCGGATCGGTGAAGAGAGCGCCGACCCGGGCGGCCGCGGCTGCGAAGGCGTCGCCGGCCAGGGTGCCGGGGGCTGTGGAGGCGGTGGTGTTGAGGGTGATGGGAATGGCCCAGCCGCTACTGGCGGCAACGAATACCAGAGCGGCGGTACATAGCAATCTGCGAATCGGCATCGGCCACCGTTCGCAGATTTACCGGAACTACCTGTTGGGACCGCTATTTGAGATGGTGCAGCTCGTTGGCCACGGTCTCGCCCAGGATGCGATTCTGACGAAGGCTGCCGCGCACGACCTCGCCGGCCGCACCGGACAGGTCTCCGTTGAGAGCGCGACCTCCGGCATTGCCCACCGTGCTCAGTCCGTTGCAGGCCATGCGTCCGACGCCACGGATGGGTTCGCCGGCAAAAGCGGCTCCGCTGACCAGCACCTGACCGTAGCCGCGGGCAGCGCCCTGAACGGCTGACCATTCTTCCTTGGGCACGCCGATCACGTTGTCGACTTGCTGGTGCAGTCCTTGCTGCAGAGAGTCCAGAGCTTTCCCGGGCTGCAGGCGCAGCAGGTTTCCGGAAACCTTGAGGCTCGTATCGATCTGGGTTCCCACGATTTTGGCCGCGCCCCGCACGGGTGCACTGACCAGGCGTGCGGCGTTGCCGCCGATTTTCCGAAGTCCTGAGAGAATGCCCATTTTGAGTCACCGTTCCTTTCGTCGTTCCCACCATTCTGGCGGAGCGGACGAGAGGAAGTTAGGAAACCCGGCCCCCGGTTGTAAACATTTCAGGTCAGTCCCTCATAGACGAATACACCGGGATACCGGGAGACCCATTCCGCGGCCCGTTGATCCAATTGCTCCGCTGTGGCCCGCTGACCCATGATGGTGAGGTGGCCGTAGGAGCCGGGCAGGCGTAGTTCGTAGTGGCGCTGTCGGCTCTGTTCCCAGGCGAGCCTAAACGGTCCCTTGCGGATCTTCTGGTAGAACGGCAGAACGATGCCCAGTTCCAGGCGGTGTTCGCCACGATTCAGGTCGATCACGTCTCGGTAGTGGAAGCCCAGGAAGATCAGGCTGAGGGCGGCCAGGCACTCGCCGCTTACCGGTTCTTTCGAATACATCGGCACCGCCAGCAAGGCCACGGGCACGGCCAGCAAAATCTTGACGACGACCTGGCTGGCACCCAGGACCAGCGACCCGCGCAGGTCGGAGTCTCCGATGTCCTTACGAGCCATTCCCGGAGCAAAGAAGATCATGGCAAAGACCGCTCCGCACAGGAAAATCGGCGAGAGCATGATTAGGAAGGGAATGGTTTCGCCCGGGTCGCTCCAGCGCATGGGGCGAGCCCAGGAGAGCAAGAAGAGATATCCCAGGGTCACGAACAAGAGCAATAGTCTTCCCACTCAGGTCCCTCTCAGTTCGCGCAGGATTTGCAGCAGAGTCTCGGTTTTATAGGGCTTGGGCAGCAGGTGGTTGATCTTCAGACAGCCGGTTTCGCCGGGCAGACCACTGGCCGCGATGATGGGCAGGTTCGGGTCCAGTTCACGCAGGGCTCGGATGAGAGCCGGGCCGTTGAGCACGGGCATCATCATGTCGGTTAGCACCACCCGGATCTCTTTGCCCCGCGAGTGGTAGAGCTCGAGGGCTTCCGCACCGTTAGCCGCCAGTAAGACCTGGTAGCCGAACATTTCCAGGGTGCGGCGGGTGATCTTGCGCACCGGTTCTTCATCGTCCACCACCAGGATCAGCTCGCCCCGTCCTCGGGGCAGCTCTGCTTCCAGGCTGTCGGCGTCGTCGACCTGAAGATCCGGTCGAGCCGGTAGGAAAATTTCGAAGGTGGAGCCTTGCCCGGGTTGACTGTGGACCTGCATGAAGCCGCCGTGGCTCTTGATGATGGCCACCGAGGTGGACAGGCCCAGCCCGGTGCCCTGTCCTACTTCTTTGGTGGTAAAGAACGGGTCGAAGATTTTGTCCAGGTTCTCGGGGGAGATGCCCTGACCGTTGTCTTGAACCTGAAGGCGCAGATAGGGGTCTTTGCCGAGCGTGCGGTTCTCGGCGCGCAAGCTCAGGAAGCCGCCGTCGGGCATGGCGTCGCGGGCGTTGACGCATAGATTCATCAGCACCTGATGGATCTGGGTGGCGTCTCCCAGGATGGGCCAGAGGTCATCGGCGCAGGTGTCGCTCACTTCGATGGACTTGAGGAAGGTGTCGTTGGCGATCTTGGCCGCGTCTTTGAGCAGGCCGGCGATGGGAACGGCTACTCTTTCTCCGTCCACGCCGCGAGCGAAGGAAAGCAGTTGGCGCACCATCTCCGCGCCCCGTTCGGCGCAGCTGGAAATGGAGTCCACCAGTTCCCGGCTGTCAGGATCGACCAGTTGCAGTTCCAGCAGTTCGGTGGACATCAGGATGGGACCGAGGGCGTTGTTCAAGTCGTGGGCGATGCCGCCGGCCAGGCGGCCGATGCTTTCCAGGCGCTGGGCCCGCAAGAACTGCTCCTCCAGGCGCTTGCGTTCGGTGACGTCGGTTTCGATGGCCAGGATCGACTGCGGGGAGCCGTCGGCGTCGCGCACCAGCGTCCAACGGCAAATGACCGTTACCTGCTCGCCTCCGCGCCGCTCCACCTGGAGTTCGCCCTGCCATTCACCGCTCTCCAGCAGCAGTCCGCGGGCCGTCTGGAAAGCCGACGGATCGAAGTTCAGCAGCTCTCCCAGAGGACGTCCGTGGGCTTCCTGGGCCGACCAGCCGTAGAGGCGCTCGGCTCCTTGATTCCAGTAGCTGACCCGCTGCTGCAAATCGCACGAAGAAATGGCGTCCTGGGCTTTGTCCAGCCAGGAGGCCTGTTCGCGCACGCGAGCGTCGCTCTGCTGGCGTTCCATTTCGGAAGCGGCGCGGGCGGCGAAGATCTTCAAGGTGGAAATCAGGAAGTCGGAGCTACGGATCGGTCGGGCGAAGAGGACCGCCAGCACGCCGAAGCATTCGCCGCGAGCGTTGAGCAGAGCGGAACCCGCGTAGGATTCCAGGGGAAAGGGCTGGCCGGCTCCACGCTCCACCACGAAAGATGGCTGCGTCAGCAAGTTCTCGCAGGGGGTTCCTTTCAGCTCGTAGTCAAAGTTGGGGCGCACCCGGCCGTCCCAGATGGCCGCCAGGGTTCGGGCCTTGCCGGCTTCCGGCGTGTTCAGCAGGGCGATGAAGCCGGCATCGGCCTGGGCGGCGTCGACCAGGTGGGCGGTCAATTGGCTGTAGAAGTCGTCGCCCACGCTGGCGGAAACGCCCTGGGCAATCGCCACCACCGCGTCCTGCAGGCGTTGGCGTTCGGCGCGGGCACGCAGGGTGACGATGCCGTAGGCCAGATCGTCGGCCAGTTCCTGGAGCAGCTTGATTTCGTCGGCCGAGAGGCTGGCCGGTTCGGCGCGAAACAGTCCGAGAAAGCCGAAAGTGCGCACTTCATCGCGCAAGGGCAGGTTGACCAGGCCCTGATAGCCGCGGAGACGGGCCGCGTCCATCCAGAGCGCGAAGCGGGCATCCTGGGTCAGATCGGATACTTCCATCACCCGGCCGTTGCGGATGACCTGTCCGGCCGGGCCCCGGCCCTCGGGTTTGTTTTCGTCCCAGCTGATTCGGATGCCCGTGAGATAGCCGTCTTCGTGCCCGGCGTGGGTTTGCGGCACGATGCTTTTGGCTTCGTCATCGAGGGCGTAGCCGACCCAGGCCATGGAATAGCCTCCCAGTTGCACGGCGATGTTGCAGACCGCCTGCAGCAGTTCGGATTCGCTTTCGGCCCGCACCAGCGCTTCGTCGCAGTGGCGCAGCATCTGCAGCGAGCGATTGGCCGCCGTCAGCTCGTGGATATCGGTGCTGGTGCCCAGCCATTTGAGCACTTCCCCCTGCTCGGTCAGCAGGGGTTCGCCCCGATTGAGCCACCAGCGATACTCGCCATCGGCCCGGCGCAGGCGAAATTCGAAAGTGTAGTTGCCTCGGGTTCGCAGCGCTTCATCCCAGGCGCAGCGCGAGGCGGCCAGATCGGCCGGATGAAAACAAGAGATCCAGCCGTCTCCCAAACTGTCTTCCAGACTCAGTCCGGTATAGCTGACCCAGCGCCGGTTGAGGTAGGTGCACTTTCCTTCCGAATCAGTGGTCCAGATGATTTGCGGCATCGACTCGGCCAGGGTGCGAAAATCCTCGGTGGCGCGCGCGGCTTCCGCTTCCGCCTGGCGTCGCTTGGTGATGTCCAGGCAGGTTCCCAGAGCCCGTACCGCCTTGCCCTGGGCGTCGAAGTAGGAGCGCCAGCGCTCTTCCACCACCTTGACGCGGCCGCTCTCGGTAAGGATGCGATGTTCGATGACGCAGGGGCGCTCGTGCAGCAGCGAGCTTTCAAAGGCTCTGGCCACCGCCTCTCGATCCTCGGGGTGAACTTTTTCCAGGAACCTCTGGTGGGTGGGCTGGAATTCGGCCGGATCGGTGCCGAAAATTCGGTGGGTCTGGGGGGACCAGTTCACCTGCAGGCTCTCGACGTCGGTTTTCCAGCTGCCTAATTTGGCGACCGTCTGAGCCTCCAGCAGCAGTGCCCGCTCTTGCTCGATCTGGTGGGCCAGCGCCAGTCGCTGGCTTTCGCCGGCCTGCAGGGCGATGGAGAAGGAGAGATTGTCGGCCAGGGCGGTCAGCAGGCGCACCACTTCTGAATCAAAGTAGTCCGGCTGGTCGCCGTAGACGCAAAAGAGGCCTATTCTGCGGCCGTCTGATTTGAGCGGAAAGGCCGCCGAGGAGCGAAAGCCACGGCGTAGGGCCGGCTCGCGCCAGGGGGCGAAGTCCTCGTCGGCGGCAATGTCATTGCAGACCGCGCTGATGCCGCTGCGAAAGGCCCGGCCGGAGGGGCCCCGGCCCAGAGAGTTGGCCTTGAGGGAAAGCTCGATTTCGTCGAGGTAGCCGCTCTCGTCGCCCCAACGCGCCACCACTCCGACCTTGGTTTGATCCGGTTGCACCATGCCCACCCAGGCCATCAGCATGCCGCCCTCGACCGCGATGCGGCAGGCCGTCTCATACAGCGCCATCGGTTCGGAAGCGCGCAAAATCGCCTCGTTGATGGCGCTGGCCATCGCGTAGAGGCGACTGAGTCGCAAGATGTTGGATTCGGCGGGCTTCACTTTGGCGGTGTTTTGTCATGACGCCCTGCGCAACCTCCACAGGGGGGCCTGGGAAAGGTGCAGAAGGGGCCGAGATGAAACGCGTTCTTCTGCTGCTGACCCTGCTGGTGGCGCCGGCCCTGGCCAAAGACAACACCTTGATCGTGCCCGGCAAATCCGTCGGACCCATTACCGCGCGCGCCACGCGGGCCGACCTGGTACGCCTGTTTGGCGCGGCCAACCTCAAGAACGCCACGCTTTCTGAAGCCGAAGGCGAAACCGTGGCGGGCAGCATTCTTTTCGATCGAGATCCCAAGCGGCGCATGGAGGTGACCTGGACCAAGGACAAGCGCGTCGCATCCCTCAAGTTTTATGGGAAAACCAGCCTCTGGCACACCGCCGAAGGAGTCACGCTGGGGACCAGCCTTGCCCGGCTCGAGCAGCTCAACGGCAAGCCCTTCAAGTTCAGTGGCTTCGGCTGGGATTACGGCGGCCAGATCCTGGACTGGCAGGGCGGCAAACTGGGGAGGGCGCTCAAGAATGTCTGGCCCACTCTGGACCCCGGAGCCGAGGACGATAGCAACGAAGTGGTCGGGGACGGAGCTTTCTTTTCCGATGCGGTGCTGAAGAAGAATATGCATATCACGGTGGCCGTGATGCGAGTTCAACTGAATCCGGATTGAGAATTTAACCTGGTTCATCTGACGGCAATAAGCGCATCCTTGGAGCCGGGCGGCGGCTGTGTCACACTGTAGATCTATGGCAGGTATTTCCGTTCACAACCGGCTGATTCGCAATTCGTCGTCGACCGCCAAGGCCCGCAAGGCGGCCGAGGCTCCCGCTGCGCAGGCTCCTCAGGATCAGGTCAGGCTATCCTCGAGCAGCTCCGCGCCCTCCAAAGCCGTGCCCAATTTTGGGACCTGGTCGGCCGGACCCCGGCAACTGCCGCCCGGTAGTTACGACGCCGGCACCATCAGCAAAGAGCAACTGGCCGGTCTCAAGAAGTCGAAGAATCCCCAGGAGCGTGCCCTGGGGGAAACCATCGAGCGCGCCCGCAAGAACTATGCGGAGCTGATGCAGAATGGCAGCCGGATTATCGCCAACCGCAACGAGGGAAACGGCGGCTCGCCGGTTCTGACCATCCTGCCTCCGGGCTTTGATCCGAGCAAGGAAACCCGCGTGCACACCCATTACCACGGGTTCACCCCGACCGTGGCCGACCCCAAGGGGCACGCCGCCCGAACCACCGAGCAGATCGCGGAACTGCAGAAGAAGCAGCCGCAAACCGTGATGGTTCTGCCGGAAACCTCGAACGCCCAGGATGGAAACTATTCGACTCAGTGGACCAACGTGAAGAGTCAGGCGGAGACCACCAATCAGGCTCTGCGCGATGCCGGCGTTACCAATCCTACCTACCGCGTCGTCTCGGCTCATTCGGCGGGGGGCGAAGCGTTGCGCAAATCCATCGCCAACGTTCCCGAAGGCAAAGGGCTGCAGGCGGACCGTCTGGAGCTACTCGACAGTCTTTATGGATCGCAGGACGCGATCTCGGAGTGGTCGCGCACTGCCAACGGGCGAGACTTGAAGTCGCTGGTCTACGTGCACGGCACCAACAACACCAACAACGACGCTGGCCTGCGCAAAGCCTTTGGCAATCGTTACCGGCGCGTCGAGGCCAAAGGGCACTACGAAGCCAATCATCAGATGGATCGTTTTCCCGACTGACCCGCACGGGTCGCGGCCTTACACGCCGGCGCGGTAGAGCACCGTCTCACAGATTTGGAATTCGTTGGAAAGCATGTCCACGAAGGTGCGCAGGCTGGAAACCGGTTCGCCACGCAGAAAGCGACGTTTGCCTCCGCTATTGAAGCGCGCCAGCAACTGAATGAAGATGTTGCCGGCATTGACGGCCGAATCTTCGGTGACCTGGTAGAGTCGGGCCAGGAATCGATTGCGGTCCGTTTTCTCGCCGTCGTGGGTGATGATGGCGTGGGCATCGGCCAGCAGTCTCAAGAAAGACGAGTCGCCCGATTTCTCTCGGGACAACTCTACGAACTGGCGGCGCAGGTCCGGCCAGGTCTCGATCAGGATCAACCAGACCAGCAAGCAGAAGCGGTCGGGACTGGCATCCGCCTCCGGGTCGAAGGCCCGGCAGGCAAAGGCGTATTTGGCGAAAGCACGGGCCAGCATGCGGGGATTGCGAGTGTCCCGGGCTTCTTCGAAAAGGGCCGAAAGCATGCGCGCTTCTTGCACCAGGTCGGTTTCCCGGCAGAGGTCCTTGAACTTGCTCTCCTGGTTGTCGATGGGCGGTAGACTGACGCGCAGGTCGAAGATTTTATCGAGGAAGTTCTCGACCGCCGGACTTTCCAGGTTGCCGTAGTGAGCCCGGACGGCCGAGGTCAGCACCTCGGGATCGTAAGCCACCACGAAGGTCGGCCCGGTTCCCGCTTCGGTCAGAAAGTAGAGGGACTCCAGCACCGGAATTTGCTGGGCCGGGGGCATGCGATCCAGGTCGTCCACGCAGACCAACCAGCGAGTGGAACCCAGCAGTTTGTGAAAGCGAGCGCGGCATTCCTGGCTGTCAAAAACGCCTTCCTTGCGCGACTCCGCTCCGAACAGCTTTTTGACCAGTTCGGTGCGAATGTAGGCGGGGGGACCCGCCAGGGAGCCGACCAACCACTGACACACCTCCTGGGCTTCGGCGGCCTGGTCGGTGTCCTGGAATCCACGAGCCAGCACTCGTACCAAGGGCTGCAGATAGTCGTTGGGGGAGCGCCAGGGATTGAGGCGAGCCTGCTGGCCGACGGCGGAACTGCCTTTGGCTTTGCTCCAAAGGCGTGACAGAACATCGGTCTTGCCCCGACCGGATGCCCCCTGAATGCCGACCATGGAGCCGCTCGGCATGCTCTCGATATGGCGGAGCAGGCCCTCGGCGAATCGGTCGTGTTCGAAACAGTCCTGGTGAACGATGTCCGGGACTTTTGTCAGAATCATTAACTGTCCTTTAGGAAACGAGTGCCTGGATGGCGACCGCCGCCTGGAAGAGCTGGGCCCAACCGGCGTTCAGTTCGTGAGCGCGCCGAGTCTCGATGCCCGCGTGCAGGCGGTCGATGGCTTCCAGCGCCGCGGCCAGTTGCTGTTGCAAAGGCTCCTGGGCGGGGTCGGATTCGACCACCGCCTGAGCTTCCAGAAAGCCGAATTCCACGTCCTGCAGCGTCTGGGTCAGCGCTGTCAAATCGGCCTTCCCGGCCATCACCTCGGTGTAAACCCCGTGCACGGCCGCGACTTCGGGACTGATCAGACCTTCCTCGAAGTCGTGGGAGGCTTCTTCCAGGTCGGGAATCAGGCGATCTACCCCGCAACCGGGACATTTCGCCTCGGATCCGGTCGAACCGCAGCCGGGGCAGAGCGGAGAACTCCACTCGGCCAGCTGCTGGCTGGTGTGGAGAAACTCGCGGGCGGCCTGCTCATAGGCTTCATAGCAAGCCGGACTCAGGTCTTCGAGCAGTTCGATCAACTCCGCACAGGCGGCCAGGTTGCGCTCGATGATGGCACCCAGGCTGGGATGCAACTCTTCGCGCATGGGGCCGACTGAGGCTTCGCGATCGCCGAGGGCCCGCTTGAGGCGGGCCCGCATGGAACGAGTCTTGCTCTGCAATTCCTCGGGGGACATGCCGGAGCGCGCGCACTCCAGCAGTCCCTCCAGGCGATTGGGGTCAGGGCCCTGCTGGGCTCCGCCCAGCGAGGTGACCAGGTTGTCGAGAAATCCAGCCGCCACTAGAAGCCGAGGGGGCTGAAGCTTCTGAGCATGCCGCCCAGACCGGGGTTGAGGCCGGCGTTGCCGAACTGAGGCTGGCCACCGCCGAGCAGGCCGGACAGCAACTGGCTGACCTGAGCACCGCTGCCGGAGATGGCCAGGGACATGCTGGTTCCGCCCAGCGGAGAAGCACCGTGCAGGGCGCTGGCGTAAGCGGCTTCCTTGCCGAGCTTACCGCACTTACCGTGTTTGCCGTGCTTACCGGCCTTGCCACACTTTCCGTGCTTGCCATGCTTGCCGTGTTTGCCGTGAACGTGGGGGTGAGGCTGAGCCTGGGGCAAACCGGCATTTCCTGCAACTGCGATGGCCATAGACATAGGTGTGAGCTCCATTCGTGTTGGTGTTGAGTTCATAGTAGGGTGGCCGCGGGGGCGCGAGGAGGGGGCATTTGTTGCCAAAGGTGCTGCGTTGTAAATAGATTGAGCGGTTTGGTGAACGGAATTTCAATAGGGCTCCGGTGGCCCCAGTCAGAAGAGGTCTGCATGGCAAGAAAAATCAGAACGGTGCCGATCGGACCGGTAACACCCTATCGCAGCGGCGCCCGCTATCTGGTGATGCCGGCAGACCTGCACGGAGACTTCGCGGTCTGCCGCACCCTGGTGGAGAACCTGGAGGGCGACGGTGCCTGGCTGACGCTGCGCGAAGATTCTCCGGATTTCCCGAACGTCGAGGAAGTTCTGCTGGTCGAGTTTCAGAGCGATTCGGTGCTCACCCATCGCACCCGCATCATGCGCCGTGAGGCTCAACGAGTCTGGGTGGACTGCCCCTCTCTGAGTCGACGGTCCAAGAACCAGATGCTGCCCGCCGGCGCCCGGCGGGACTTCCGCGTGGCCTCGCAATTGCCGGTGGTCATTCTGCTCAGAGGAGAGGAGTTCGCCCAGGCTCTGCCTCGCCAGGGCCGTCTGAACGACGTCAGTCGGGGCGGAATGGGATTGGTGGTGCCGGTCCAGGATATCTATGTCCGGGGGCAGAGCATCGAAGTGCAGGTGGTCAGTTGGGCTCATGCGGTCAGCGTCGAATGCACCGTGCAGCGCATCTGGCTGGAGGGAGAGCGGAAGTTTTTGGCGCTCAAGTTCCCCCACGACCTGGGTCTGGAGCAACGCGAGCGGATCACCGCCTTCGTTCTACACGTCCAGCGTCAGGCCAGCCTGGAAAACACTTTGCCGGCGATTGTCGATGGAGACACTTAAGCTTCGGACCCAGGGCACCGATAGGCTAGACCTGGGATGATACCTCGTTACGAGCGACAGACCAAAGAGGGGCTCAACGGAATCACGGTGATGAGCCTTTTTTACTTTGGCTTCATGGTCGCCGTCATGGTGCTCAAGGGAGGCTACCATCCGGCCGTGATGGTCAATCGCCTGGTCTGCATCGCAATCTACTATTCCATTCACATCAAGCTCAAGCGCGGCCAGATTGCTCCGGAATGGTACAACCGCGTTTCCATGCTGGCCGGGCTGGTCGGACTGGGAAGTCTGGCGTTCAGCTATGTGTGTGGTGCCGCCAACCATATCGCCATGCGCATCGGCCTGGTGATTGTCTTCTCCAGCGTCTCGGGCCTGGAAAGAGCCTGGTGCATCACCTATCAGGCCGTGTGTCTGGCGACTTGCGCCTTCCTACAGATTTATTTTCCCAGCGCAACCGATCCCACCCTGAACCTGGCCCCCCCGGCCGTGTTCACCATGTTGGGCTACAGCATTCTTGAGGCCCGGCTGCAGACCAACCGTCTGCTCCATGAATCGCACGAGCAACTCACCCTGTTGGGTGAGCAGCACAAGCAGGCTCTGGCGCGGGCCCGAGCCAGTCAGGCCAGTCTGGACGCCGACGTGGATTCCGCCACCCAGCATCTGGCCCTCACCAACGCTCGTCTGCAGCAGGCCATCGACCTGCAGATCGGAGCGTTCGCCTCCAATCAGGAGTTGCAGCGCCGCATGAGTGAGGCACTGGGCTTTCAGGCCATGGGCAAAGCCGCCGGCGCGGCGGCCCACGACTTCAACAACCTGCTGTCGGTGATCGCCTGCTCGGTGGAGTTAATGGAGGAGGAGTTGCTGGAAACTCCCGCCTCTCCGGTACAAGAGCGCAACAGCCAGACGGTGGCCATCTTGAGCGGCGAGATCACGCGCGCCATCAAGGTAGGTCGCGATATTTTGGCCTTGAGCGGCAAGCAGATCGTGCGCCCCCGCCTCTTCCAGCTACAGGCCTGGCTCAATGAAAGCTGCATCAGCAACAATCCCCGGGTGGTGGTTCGGATGGACCTGGGGGGGATTCGACCCGATCTGCAGATTTATGGCGACTACACGCAACTCTGTCAGGTCTTGAGCAATCTGGTGCGCAACGCCGCCGAAGCCATGCCTTCAGGAGGCAACGTGCGCGTGCGCCTGCGCCATTCGGCCAGCGATTTGACCGTCACCATTCAAGATGATGGTCCGGGCGTGGTGGCCTGGCTCGAGCCTCTGCTTTTCCAACCCTTCCTGACCACCAAAGAGAACATGTTGCATAGCGGCCTGGGTCTGGCTTCGGCCCTGGCCGTGGCTCGCCAGCACGGCGGAGAACTCACCTATCAGCCCCAGCCGGGCCAGAGCGGGGCCGTCTTCTGCCTGCGCCTGCCGGTCGATCGGGGGCAGGCGTGAAGTCCTCCAAGAGCTTGCTCGATCGGCTGGTGCTGGCCGGCTATCATCGCTTTTTCCGCGCCTCCTCGCTGCTCTATCCCCCCGTGATCCTTTACTTTGCTCACTGGGTGCCGGCGGGAAGGGTCCCCAGTTATCTGTTGGTGCGCGCGCTGGTGGCCGTGCTGGTGATTCACCTGGGCTGGGGACGACGTATCTTTCCGATCCATATTTTGCGGGTGATTACCTTGCTTTTCATCGGTTCGGCCATGGTGGGAAATATCGAGCTGGTTCGTTATGGAGGTCCCAGCTTGATCAACGTGCTGGCCCATGGCGGCATGATCTTGTTTGGATTTCTGGAGGTGGAGTCGGGCTGGACTCTGCTGATGTCCGCGCTGCTCTCGCTGCTCTGGTTCGTCACCATTCGGGCGGCGGGAGGGAGCGGCGACTTTGCTTCGGCCGGACTGGCGCTGTCGCTGGCCATCGGCCTCTTCGTGGTGGTGACGCGAGGGGCGGCTTTGCGGCGGATGGTCGGGCTTTCGGTGGAACAGGACCGGGTCAACCACGACCTCGAGTCGGCTTTGGAGATGGTGGCTGGCTATAACGCCGAGCTGGAGTTGCGCGTGGCCGAGCGCCGTCAGGAGCTGGAAGAAGCCAGCGCGCGCCTCACCCAGGCCTATGCCGAGCTGCAGGGGTCTCACCAGGTGCAAAATCAGCTGCAGGCCGAATGGCTGCAGGCTCGCCGCCTGGAAATGCTGGGCCGGTTCGCCACCGGCCTGTCTCACAGCTTCAGCAATACCGTGACTTCCATCTGGCTGGGCTTGAGTCAGCTGGAAAATTCGGCCGAGGCCTTTAGTTCCAATAGCGGTCTGGCCGATATAGAAATTGCATGCGAAAAATTGACCTCGATCTGTCGCCGCTTGCTGATGGCCAGCGGCAGTCATCCCGTAGTGGAGCGCTGCTTTGAAGTCAATCAACAAGTCCGGGACAGCCTCTTGCTGCTTAAGCGGACTATTCCCAACCCGCTCGAACTCAAGACCAACAATGACTCTGTTTACGCCTATGGCGACCCTGCGCTTTTGGACCAAATTATCATGAACTTAGTCATCAATGCCGCTTTTGCGTGTTTGCCCGGGCAACCGATTCGCGTCGAAGTCGACGACCTGGACGGATGCACCCTGGCCGTGAGGGACCACGGGACAGGGATCGACCCTCAGGTGCTCGAGCGAATTTTCGAACCCTTCTATACCACCAAATCGGACGGCCAGGGCCACGGTTTGGGACTGGCCATCGTAACCGGTGCCGTCGAACGGCTTTATGGCCGCTGCTCCGTCTCTTCGCAGCCGGGGGAGGGGACCCAGTTCACCATCCATCTGCCCAGCGTCTCCGACTCGGAGCAAGGGGCCGCGGATATCAAGCCGGCGCCCGCCCCGGCCAGCACCGGTAGTTTACGCATCTGTCTGGTGGAGGACCAGGATGCGTTGCGCAAGCTGCTGGCAAATTATCTGAACAAGCAAGGCCATCAGGTCAGCGCCTTCGCCAGCGCCGAAGAAGCCGGTCTGGCCGCCGCGGAATTTGATCTGGTGGTCACCGACATCAGCCTGCCCGGACGCAATGGCGTCGACTTTGCCCACGAGTTGGTGAGCCGCAATCCTCAGTTGCGAGTGGTTTTCATGTCCGGCTATCCCTTTGAAGCGGAGTCCGTCAAGCTCGACTCCCGGCGCTGGATTTTCCTTCCCAAGCCATTTCGCCTGAGCGAATTTGGGCAGCAGTTCGCGGCCGTCTGGTCGGCCGAGTAAAGAGTCTCCCTTTTCGCTGTCAAGATTCCATTTGTCTCAGAGGAGTGCCTGAGCCGCCCGCTGAACCCGCCGAATATGAAAAAGCTACTCAGTGCAATCCTTTTGACGGTGGCAACCTTCTTGCCCCATTCTTCGATCCAGCCGAGCGTGGCCGCCAAGCCCGCCGTCCAGGAAAAGATCGCCATTGTAGACATCAATTCGGCGGACGCCAACACGCTTCAGACCGTACCCGGCATCGGTGCCGCCTATTCCAAGAAGATCATTGCCGGCCGGCCCTATAAAACCAAGGCCGATCTTTGGAAGAAGAACATTTTGCCCAAGGGCGTCTATGACAAAGTGAAAGATTACCTGGTCGCTAAAGGCTCCAAGTAGTCCATTTCGGATGGTTCTTCAAGGCGTCTCGGTGGCAGAACCCGCCGGGGCGCTCTTTTCTTGTTCGGGCCAGTTGTCGACGGTGATGGTGCGATGGGGGAAGGGGATCTCGATGTTGGCTTTCTCCAGGGCTTCGTAAAGGCGAAGCAGCAGATCGCTCTGGAGCACCGGATAGGTGGTGGAACGCTTGGTCCAGACCTGCACACGAAAGTCCAGCGAGCTTTCCCCCAGTCCGACAAAAAGCACGTTGGGCTTGGGTTCGGGCAGCACGTCCCCGCACTGGCTGGCGGCTTCCAGCAGCAGCGCGATCACGTCTCGTGGCTTGTTGCCGTAGGCCACGCCGATGTCGAGATGGAGGCGGCGCAGCGGGTCGGATAAGGTCCAGTTGGTGACCTGGGTGGAAAGCAACTGACCGTTGGGCACGATGATTTCGGCGCCTTCGGTGGTGCGCATCACCGAGGCGCGCAGACCTACCTGTTTGAGAAGACCGGTCTGCTCGCCCACCTGGATCAGGTCGCCCACCTTGATGGGGCGTTCGAACAGCAGGATGATGCCGGAGACGAAGTTGTTGACGATGTTCTGCAGACCAAAACCGATGCCGACGCCGAGAGCACCGGCCACGATGGTAAATTTGGTGGTGTCCACACCCATGGCGGCCAGACCGAAGAGCACGCCGATCATCAAAATCAGGTAGCGCATCAGGGTGGACAGGGTATAGTCGACGCCGCGCTCCATTTGGAAGCGCGGGAACACGTCCAGTTCCAAAACGTATTGGGACAGTCGGGAGATGCGCCCGGTCAGCCAGAGCACCAGCAGCGCCGAGAAAAGGCCTCCCAGCGTGAAGTTGAGGGCGCCCAGGACGATGTGACCTTGCAGAATGCTGGACAGGAAATCGGAGACGGGGGCCAGGATGGCCATGGAATCCAGAGTCAGCACCAACCACAGCAGCACGGCCGTGAAGCGCACCAAATGAAGGACGCTGGAGCGGAAGCGATGACGGTTTTCGCGCACCGAGGCCAGCAGGGACAGAGGAGGGACGCGTAGCGTGAAGAGGATCAGGCCGCTGGTGACCTCCAAACTGGCGTAGAGGAAAACTCCCATATAGGCGCTGACGATGGCGCCGTCTCCCAGCCAGTAGCTCAGCTCCAGATAGCCGAGCAGATTGCCCAACAGGGCCACCGAGAAGATGGCGCTGAGCAGATAGCAGGCCGCTCGCAGCCGGTGATGGCCGGAGACCCGGCTGCGGCTGCGCATCCAGGTCAAGAATACCAGCGTGCCGGCCATCTCTAGCAGAAAAAGCACCCGCGAGAAGTGAGCCTGAGAGACGCTCAGCTGGCGCATCTGATCGCAGCAAAAGAGCACAATGAGGGCGTTGAGCAGAGGATAGAGAGCCGGTTCCAACAAGCGACGCAGCACCATGGTGGCCGGAACCAGGGCCAGCGCCGCCAGTCCCACCACCACCAGAACGGGGGCCCGTGTGTAGAACAGGGGCGTGAGAAAGACGGTCAGCAGCAGGGCGGTGGACACCGGGGCCGAGAGGATGCTGAGGGTGCGGGAGAGCACCGGCTCTTGTTCTGACCAGGCCTTGATCTTGACCCTTGCCCAGCGCAGGCCGGCCAGCACCAGCAAAAAGCTCAGGCAGTGCAGGAAAAAGTGTTCGGCGTTGGCGGCCGCAAAGACGAAGAGGTCGTCTTTGTCGCTCTCCAGCGAGACCATGAGATTGCCCACCCAATTGCCGCTCAGAAAGTCCTTGAGGCTGAAGCGCCAGAAGGGCAGGCCATCGCGCACGAAAACCCGCTCCACTTTGGATTCCCGGGTGCGGCGCACGGTGGCGAGCATGGACTTGACGCGGGTCTGGGCTCGCGCCACCTGAGTCTGGGCCAGCAGAATACGGCCGCGTGCATCGAATTCTTTTTTCTGCAGTTCCAGGATGGAGGCGCGTACTTCGGCGATGCTCTGCTGCAGCTCGGTGGGAATTTCGGCCGGCTCCTGGGCGGCGGTGGCCGACCAGGTCTTGGATTGCTCGTCCAGGGAGGTCTGCTCGGCGGCCCTTTGGGAATCCAGGGCGGTCAGGCGGTCATTGGCCGCTTTCAGGTCGGATTCGTGAACCTCCCATTCGGACTCCAGGTCGCGCAGTTCGGGCATGCTGGGGTTCTTGGCCAGCAGCTTCAAAGTGTTGCTGACCTGTCGCTCCACGTCCGGCCCCAGCGGATCGACGTCCTGCAGCAACTGGCTCTCGGTGTCTGAGCCATGCAGTCGCACCTGCATTTCGGCCAGCAGCGTCTTGGCTTCTTCTAGCTGGCTGGCCACGTCGGAGAGGGCCAGCGGCTGTGCCGAGGGAGTGGGGGTGGGCGTGAGCGCGGAGGTTGCCGTGGGGGTCGGGCTTTCGATGGTGGTGGGAGTGGGCAAAGGCTGGGCCAGCAAAGGCATGCTGAGCAGCAAAAGGAGCCCCAGGCAACGTTTCATTGCTCAGACTTTCGCAGACCACCACTGGCTCCTGTCTGCACAAGGACTTCCCTGAGTGCGCCTAAAAAATCCGGCGACTTTAATTTTGGAGGTCCGCTATGTCCACTGAAACGCCAGGCGAAGAGCCTAGATCCTCGCGACGGGACTTTGTCAGTCAGGCCGCCGCAGCCACCACCGGGCTCTTCGTCGGAAGCATGCTTGCGGCTCCGGCTGCTGCCGAAGGCGGGGGAGCGCTGCCGCCGGAGGACCCCACTCTCAAGAAGGCCAATCAGACCCATCGTTTTCAGCTCTCCAAGTTGAAGCCCCAGGTGATCACCAATGGAGGCAGTGTGGCCATCAGCGATCGGGACAATTTTCCGATTGTGAAAGACCAGCTGGCGGCCGTCTACCTGCTGCGCCTGGTTCCGGGCGGGCTGCGCGAGCCCCACTGGCACCCGAACTGCTGGGAAGTGGACTATGTGGTCAAAGGCAAGTGCCGCCTGGGCGTGGTCAATCCCGACGACACCTATGACGAAGTGATTTTGGAAGCCGGCGATATCGGCTTCATTCCCATGGGCTACGCCCACTACATCGAATGCGTCGGGGACGAGGAGTGCGAGGTCACGGTCACCTTCAACCACGATAAGCCTCAGGATTTCGGCCTCTCGACCACCTTTGCCGGCATGCCCACGCGCACGTTCGCCTCGACCTTCGGAGTGCCCGAGAGCTCTTTCCAGGGCTTCCGCAAGCCCAATCACACCCTCTACGTGGTCAACGAAAAGAAGAGTTGATCGATGAGCCCCGGAGGTTTCCACCTCCGGGGCCGACCGGGTTCAGTCGAGCTTGACCACGATTTTGCCGATCTGGTCGCCCTGTTCCATGTAGCGCTGGGCTTCGGCGATTTCCAGATAGGGGAAGACCCGGTCGATGCGCGGGTTGAGCTGGCCGCTGGCCAGCCGGTCATAGACGTACTGGCGGGCGGTGGCCTGAACCTCGGGTTCATCCAGTTCGATCAAGGTGTATCCGCGGATTTCCAATCCCTTGCTGAGAGCGGTGAAGAGCGGGAAGGGGGTCGGGTCGGGGGAGAGGGCCCCGTAGAGGAAGAGAATACCGCCGCGAGCCGCTGCCGTGGCCAGCTTCTCCACCTCCGGTCCGCCGATGGGGTCGAAAAGAAGCCGAGCTCCTGATCCGCCCGTGATTTCCAGCACGCGCGCGGCCACATCTTCCTGACTGCTGACGATGACGTGTTTGGCACCCGCCTCCAGCAGCGCGGCTTTCTTGGCGATGGTGCGGGTGACCGCGATGGGGATCGCGCCCTCGGCCAGGGTGATTTCGATGGCGGCAATGCCCACCGAACTGGAAGCGGCCGTGATGACCACAAAGTCTCCCGAGCGCAGACGGCCGTGATGGATCAGGGCTCCGTAGGCGGTCAGATACTGCATCCAGATGCTGGTGCCTTGCTCGAAGCTGAGCGCCTCGGGATAGGCGGCCAGAGCGCTGACGGGTACGATGGCCACTTCGCCATAGACTCCATACTGGTCCGCCGGAAAGCCCGGAACGGTCGAGCGGATTTTGCCGAGCAGCGAGGGGTCCACACCCGGTCCGACGGCCTCCACGATACCCGAGGCTTCGTGCCCCAATTTGGAGGGCAGTTTGGGACTGACCAGATAGCGGTCGTTGCGAAACATGACTTCGGCCCGGTTCAGGCCGATGGCTTTGACGCGCAATCGGGCTTCGCCCGGACCGGGTTCGGGCAACGGTAGTTCATCGAAGCGCAGAACCTCCGGTCCGCCAATTTCGTGGAAGCGAACGATGTTGACCAATGTAGCAGCCATAAGAAAAATCTCCTTGCTCGCCCGTAGCGGGCGTCTGGTCAGAACTATAGACTCGCGCCTTGGAGTTGGTCAAGCGGTTGTTTGAGTATTGAACTAAAGTCTCGGCCAGCCGGTTTAAGACAACTTTGAGGGCGCTGGGCTAAGTTGGGTCCACAAACAGAGATAAAGGCAGGTGGAGTTGACCGATGAACGTGGGAGCAGCAAAACTACTCAATCAGTATCAGCAGGTTCGTAGCCTTTACGCCGGACCGGTCGAGCAGTTGGGAGTGCAGCGCTCGCAGGCGGTAAGCCGCTCCCACCAGACTCGGGAACAAGCCGATACCTTTGCTGGCGAATGCCGCAACCTGGAACTGGGCCAGGAGAGCACCCGCTTGCTGGCCCGAATCTGGGCCGGTGGGGGTCTGCAGGCCGCCCAGAAGCTGGCCGCCGAGATCGCCGCCGAAACTTCGGGCAACGTGCTGGCCTCGATGGCCCTGAGCACCCGCCACGGGCTGGCCACCGGACTTTCCGGAAAAGAAGACGACAGTTTTGCTTCCGAAGGCGCGGTGCTTCTGGCCGGCGCCATGGGCGATGACCCGGCCAAGTATGCCGACAATTTGAACGCCGCCATCGGGCGCGAGTTCCGCAGCAGCCAGAGCAGCTGGTTGCAGGGCGAGGTCACTCCCGACAGCCTTTACGCACTATCGGACAAGATGGCCGAGCGCTCTCGGCAGGCCGAACAGGACGCCACCAGGCTTCATGCCCAGGCCAAGGACGAATGGAAAGTCGTCGAGGGGATCCAGGGTCAACTCAATCAGCGTTTCGCCAGCCGCATCGACTCCAAGCTTTTCGCCGAGAAAAAGGCCGCCGCCCAGGAATTTTTCGCCGAGTTTGACGCGCAGGACAAAGAGAATCCCGGTATCGGCCGCGAGCTTCAGAGCCTGGCCAAAGAGAACGGCGAGCACTTCCTCTCGGCTTCAGGAATGCTGACCAGCTACCGCGCCCAGATGACCCGCAACCACGGCGAAGTCGACAAGCTGGACTGGCGCAAGCTGGTCGGTCAGTTCGAACACACTTCGTTCCGCTAAGAGGCCAGGGTGTGACGCACCTTGCTCAATAGCGAGTCGGGGCTGAGGGGCTTGGACAGGAAGGCGCTGTCCGTATCCGGCATTTCTTCCTCGTTGTAACCGGACATATAGAGCACCTTCATATGGGGTCTTAAGGGAGCCAGCCGGTCGGCCAGTTCACGCCCGTTCATGCGCGGCATGACCAGATCGGTAAGCAGCAGTTCGATCTTTTCCTGATATTTCTCACAGAGCAGGAAAGCTTCGCCACCGTTCTGGGCTTCCAGCACATTGTAGCCGTTTTTGTGCAGCACCGAGCGGACCAGGGCGCGCACCTGATCTTCATCTTCGACCAGCAGCACCGTTTCGGTGCCGCGCAGATCCTGGGCGCGACGTGTGTGGGCTACGGCGGTCTGAGGGGCACGGTCGGTGCGCGGCAGGTAGATTTTGAAGGTGGTGCCTTGCCCGGGCTCGCTCTGCACCTCGATGTGGCCGCCGCTCTGGCGCACGATGCCGTAGACGGTGGCCAATCCCAGGCCGGTGCCCTTGCCCTGTTCTTTGGTGGTGAAGAAGGGCTCGAAAATGCGCGCCTGGGTGGCCCGGTCCATGCCCTCGCCGCTGTCGCGCACCGCCAGCAGCACGTAGCAGCCAGCCGTAACTTCCGGGTGATTCCAGGCGTAATCGTCGTCCAGTTCGACGTTGCTGGTCTCGATGGTGAGGTTGCCGCCGCGCGGCATGGCGTCGCGGGCGTTGACGGCCAGGTTGACGATGACCTGCTCGAGCTGGCCAGGGTCGGCGTGGACGCGATCCAGTTCGTCGCCGGGTAGGAACGAGAGGTGCACGTCTTCTCCCAGCAGCCTGGCCAGCATGCGCTCCAGGCTGCTCAGTACCGGGTTCAAGTCGAGCACTCTCGGGGAGAGCATTTGTTTGCGACTGAAAGCCAGCAACTGGCGGGTCAATTCGCTGGCTCGCTGGGCGGCTTTCTCGACTTCGCTCAGGTCGGCGAAGCGAGCGTCGCTGGCCGGTAAGTCTTCTTTGGCCAGGTTGGCGAATCCCAGAATGACCGAAATCAGGTTGTTGAAGTCGTGGGCGATGCCGCCGGCCAGGTTGCCGATGGTCTCCATTTTCTGCGCCTGGCGGAACTGTTCTTCCAGGTGGGCGTGCTTTTGCTCGGCCATCTTCTCGGGCGTGATGTCCTGGACCGATCCGTGCAGTTGGTAGATGGCCCCGTTGGAGTCGCGTACCGCGTTGCCGATGACGCGCACCCACAGCGTCTGGCCCTGGGCGGTCTGGATCGAGGCTTCCAGGTCGTAGGGCAGACCTTCGCGCGCGCAACGCTCGAAGGCGTGGCCGATCTGGTAGCGACAATCGGGGGTGTAGAAGTTCAGAGCTTCGTGCACTGTGGCCACGTGGCCGGGCGCGACCTGATGCAGCTCGCAGACTTCGTCGGAGCAGATGATCTGGCCCTGACGGAGGTCGGCCAGCCAGCCGCCCAGTCGGGCGGTGCGGCCGGCGATGGCCAGCAGGGCTTTGCTCTGCTCGAGGGTGGAGCGGTCTTTGAGAGCGCGCAGCAGGGCGTTCTCCAGGGTGGTGGTGACGAAGCTGACGGCCAGCACCAGGCTGGCGTTGACCAGCACGAAGTTGATGGTGACCACCGACCAGCTGATCCAGTCCATGGTCCAGGGCGAGAGCTTCATTTCGGTGGAGGCGATGCCGAGCAGACCGATGGCCAGCATGGTGACCGCGTTGAGGATGACGCTGGCCACGCCCCAGCGCGGGTTGAGCAGCAGGCTGGCCAGCAGGGAGAAGCCCAGCAGGTAGATCTGACTGACGGGCCCGACGAAGACCATCAGGCCGCAACCCAGGGCATAGAAGATTGAGCAGACCAGTCCGGCCCGCACGCGGCCGGGCAGCCCTTCGCCGAGCAGCAGCGCCAGGCCGCCCACAATGGCCACCGTGTCGAGGGTGGCCACCACCGGTAGACCGGACTTGAGGGCCAGGCAGACGCTGGGCAGGTAGACCAGCGCGCCAAAGCCCACCGAAACCCGCAGCACGATGCGGAGCAAGTCGTGCCGCCAGGTCTCCAGCTCGACTTTGAGCCAGCCTCTCCAGCGATTCATTTAAGGTTCATCGGTCGGGTGAGCCCATTTCCTAAGCCGGGGGAGCCGCCAGGGCTTCGAAGTTTAAGAAAAGGAATCCGGCGGCGCATTCAGCATCCTGCTCCCATGGATGCCGCTCACATAGAGGCCCTTTGCCGCGAGGCGTTGCGCAATCCGGCCAGTCTCAAGGACTGGCCGGAGGAGTTGCTGGAGGGGGCGGACTATGCCGGCTGTCTGGCGCGTCTGATCGGTTGGACGCAGTTGCAAGAGGCCATCGAGCAGGCGCCGCCGGCTCAGCCGTTGGGTCCATGGCTGGAGATGAGTCAGCGGCAGGCGGACTGGCTGGAGGGCAGGGTGCCCGAACTTTTGCAGGCCTGGTATTTTCGGGAGAAGGCCCGGCTGGTCGGTTTTCAAGGCGGGGATTCTCTGGCCTGGTTGCGTCGCAGTCTGCACAGTGCCCAGGCTCACGGGCAGCTGGAGGAGTTGGAGAAGACGCGGGCTTTTTTGGAGATGGATCCGCACCCCGGTCAGCCGCTGCAACCTCAGCTAGATCGTCTGTTGCAGGCCGCCGGCGGTATGGTGGATGCGAGCCGACTCGAAGACCTGGCTCGCCAGACGGTGCAGGCCGTCCACGAGCTGCTGCCGTTGAGCGCGGTGTTGTGGCTGGAGAAGGACGCTCACTGGCAGGCCCGTGCCTGGTTTCCGCTGCAGGTGACTCCGCGCTTTTCTCAGAGCGTGTTGGAGCGTTGCCTGGAAAGTCAGGAATTGACCTGGGGTGGGCCTCAGCAGCTGGAGGCCAGCCGTAGCGTGCTGCTCTCCAGGGTGCGCTGCCTGCTGGCGTTGCCGCTGGGCGGTCAGCACGCGCTCTTTCTTTGGCAAAACGAAGAGCAGGACTGGTTGGGCAAGGAGCAGCTCGAGGTGCTGCAGTTTTTGGCGCGACTGGCTTCGCTGCTGAACAACAATCTGCAGCTCACTCAGCTGGCCCAGGCCGAGTTGGAAGCGGCTCAGCGAACCCATGCTCGTTGGGAAGCCCTTTTTGAGCAGTCGGAGCAGGTGGCCATCGCCGAACTGGATTCTGACGGTGCGGTGCTGCGAGCCAATCCAGCCTATCAGCGCCTGCCTCAGCTGCCGCCTCTGGCGCGCGGGCAGGCCACCCAGCTGGTGCGTCTGGGCGAGGGGCCGCAGACTCGCTGGTATCAGCTGAGTGAATGGAAGGTGCCGGAAGAGTCCGGATCTTATCGCGCTCTGGTGGATGTTTCGGAGCGCGAGATTCCGGCCTGGTTTGCTTATCTGGAGGAGCTGCGTCAGAAGCTGGCGGCCGACTTGCACGATGGGCCGGCCCAGTTGGCGGTGGTGCTGCAGATGCTGGAGGGGTCGCCCCAGACCCAGGATCTCTATCAGGAGATTCGCAATCGCCTGGACTGGCTGCGCTCGCCCTGGCTGGAAAATCAGGATCCGACCGACTGGCTGCGCCAACTGGTGGAGCGGCGCTTTCTGCAGACGGAATGGCGCCAGTCAGAGGGTTTTGGACAGCTCGACGTCAGCCAGGCCCAGGCCAGTATTCGCCTGGTGGTGCAGTGCCTGGAGCAGCTCGAGCGCTTGCCGGACCTGGAGCTACTCGAGATGGAGTGGGGCCTCTCTCCCTGCCTGCGCTGGTCGCCGGCCCTGCCTATCGAGATTCCGCCCACGGCCTATGAGGCGCTGTGCGCGCGTCTGGAGATTCTCAAGGCGCGTTTTCTGCTGGAGCCGGGCCGGGCCCAGATGTATTTCTCAGTCTAGCGGCAAGGTGAGGTGGACGGCGTAGTTTTCGTCGACGCGCACCAGACCGCCGGCCAGGCTGGCGCGAAATTGCATGGAGGTCAGGCCGAAGCTGTTGGAGCTGGCAGGCTCGGAATAGCTCAGAGTGGTGGGGCAGGCGACGGTCACTTCCAGCTGGTCGGCCGGGCTGCCGAACTGGACTTCCACCGGTTCGCCGGGGCGGTGCTTGCGGGCGTTCTGCAGGGCTTCGCGGAGCACGCCGGCCAGAGCGGCTCGGCCCGGGGGACAAAGCCGGCCCCAGGGCAGCTCTCCGCGCAGCCGTAGCTCGCCTTCGCCGGCGAACCAGGCCAGCGAGAAGTCGGGCGGGTGGGCGCCCAGGTGCCAGTTTTCCAGGGAGACGAGGGCGGTTTCCAACTGGCTCTGGTAATCGGAGGGAGCGACTTCTCGGGCTGCTTGCAAGGAGCGGTCCAGCTGCTCGCGCAGGTCGGCCATTTCCGTTTCGATCAGGCGGGCGCACAGCTCCAACTGATGGTGGCGAACCGGCAGGGTGAATTGCTCGGAAGCGCTGGAGACTTCCACCGGGCCTTTGCCCAGAAAAGCCTGCCAGCGGGCGTTGTGACGCTCTCGTTCGGCCTGGGCCGCCTGCAACTGCGAGCGCAGCGAGGCGGAGCGCTGCACGGTGTCCTGCAGCCGGTCGATCCAGGCGCCGTGGACCCAGCGTTCCAGAGGAAGGCGGGTCTGGGGTTGGGGATCTTCCAGGAAGGCGGCGGCCGCCTGGCCCAGTTCTTGGAGCGGCATGCCTCCGGTCCAGCTTTGGGGCGATAGATCCCACCAGGCGCCCAGTTCCTCCAGGGTCTGGCGAGCCTGCCGGCCCCATTCCTCGGTCTTTTCCCAGCCCCAGAAAACTCCTGACTCGGACCAGGCTTTCTGACTGAGGGCGCACTCGTAGCGGGCGCCCAGGGCGGCCGCGTCGCGAATCGATTGCAGCAAAAGTTTCTCGGCCGGTTGCGGCTGTTCCAGCGCCAGATGAGCCAGCGCCATCTCGCGGCGGGTCCGGAAGGTGTGGATGTGGGCCAGAGGTCCGAACTTGAGAGCCGTCTTGCCGATCTGCAGAACCTCTTCGTAGTAGGCGCGCCGCTGCCGGCCCCAGCGACGCGGGGTCTTTTCCGCCGCCTGACGCGCGGCCGTGCAGTGAAGGGAGCGCACCATGGAGCCGTCGATGGGGTTGTAGCTGGTGAAAGAGCGCAGCAGTTTCAGAGCGGCTTCCGGTTGGCCCTGGCGCAGGTGATAATGGGCCTGGGCCACGGCCCGGTTGGCCAGTCCGAAGCCTTTGACGGCCACTTCATCCAGCGATTCCAAAGCCTGCCAGGAGACTCGTCCGCCGCTGGCCACCACCGCAAAGTGGAGGGACACGGCCCGTTGCGAGCCGTCACCGGTCATAGTGGCCACTTCTCCGATTTGCTGAGAAAGCTGAGCCAGTTCGCGGAAATCTCCCGAGACGGCCGCGTAAAGGCCCAATTGCATGGCGTTCATGCACATTTCCCAGGGCTCGCCGTGTTCCCGGTAGGTCTCCACCAGGGCGCGCAGCATGCGCTGATGCGAGGCCATGCGCTTTTCGCTGAAATGGAAGACCAGCAGCCGGCTGGTCACCCGGGCCCATTTGAGCGGGTCCAAGCCACGGTCGAGCTGTTGCAATAGATGCTTGCGCCAGGAGCGATAGCCGATGGGCAGACCGGCAAAGCCGGCCGCCAGCACCAGGTCGGCGCAGAACACCGGATCTCCCCAATGGCTTCTCCCCAGTCGGGGCAGGCGGCTCAGCAGATCGAAGACAAACTCTCGTACCTGCTGGTTCTCGTGACGCGCCTCCAGCAGCGTGGTCAGGATTTTCGGTTCCAGCTCTTTGGCTCGCTCCGGAGGCAAATCGTTCAGGTGTTTCCAGGCCTTTTGACAGTGTTCGACGGACTCGGAATACTTTGAGCCCTTTTGGAAAAGGCTGGCCAGGCTCAGGTTCATGGGCGCCAGCCAACGGGGATCGGTGCACTCCCGCAGGCCGCGCGCCAGCCAGGCCACGGCTTCGTCCTGGTGGCCGAGCAGTTCGAGCACCCGCGCATACTCCCAGAGCACTTGCGGTTCGGGCTGGTAACGACAGGCTATTTCGTAGAAGTAGGCGGCCGAGGAAAGGGCCGAGCGGGCGGCATCCTGACGAGCCGCTCGCAGGGCCAGTGGGGCGGCCGCTTCCAAGAGTTCGCCGTGGGCGTAGTGGAAAGCCGCCTGAGAAACCTCGTCGGGTTGGGCGGCGAAATAGTCGCCCAGGCGACGATGCCAGCCGCGGGCCGCCTGCGGGGAGAGCTCGGCCAGTAAGGACTCTCGGACCTTATCGTGGCTGAAGCGATGGCCGGGCAGAAGCAGCTGAAGCTCTTCGCCGCGTTTCAAGGCCTCCAACGGAAGGCCCAATCCGCGCAGAGGTTTTTCGCAAAACTGGCTGCCCAGCAAGGCGGCCACCTGAAGCACCTCGGTCGTTTCCGGGCCGAGCTGGCGCAGACGGTCCTGAAAGAGCAGGCTGGCCCGGGGAGAAAACGAGGGGCGCTGGGGCTGTCGCAGCCATTCCGAGATGAGCAGCGGATTGCCCCGGGTCCATTCGGCCAGTTGGGCCGCCTCCGGCTCGCTCAGCTCGGCCTGCTGATCTTGCGCCCAACTCAGGACCTGGGTCGGCGAGAGCGGGGGAAGGCGTAGCAGGGACTGGAGCGGCAGGTGCTGGGGGTCGAATTCGCCTTCTCGCCAGGCCAGCACGACCATCAGGCCGGGGATGGGACGGCGGCCCAGAGCTTGTAGCAAGGCTCGGCTGGATTCGTCCATCCACTGCACGTCGTCGAGCAGCAGCAGAAAGGGAGCGGGTTTGGCCAGGGAGGTCAGTAGCTCTCCCCAGGCCTGGGCCAGCAACAGCGGCGCCACCGGCGACTGATGGACTTCCGCCTGACCCAGGCCGGGGAAGGTGGAGAAAAACTGTCGCCAGTGGACTTCCGTCAGAGGTAAACCGGCGGGAAGATCGTCGGCCGACCAGCCTTCTAAGAGCGATTGGAAGAGGTTGTAGCCGATGGGCGTGCTGAGGGTGGAAGCCTGGCCCCAGGCGCGATGGTCGGTGGCGAAAAGCAGCTCGCGCAGCAAGGCGGATTTCCCCCCACCTGAGGCCGCTTCCAGTCCAATCCAGGTTGACTCTTGAAACTCCGCCGACTGCCAGCCCTTTTGTAAGGTGTGCAGCTCACTATCGCGACCCACCAGTCGCGGCAACGATTGTTGGCAATTCTGGCAGGGGGTGGAGCCCAGGAATTCTTCTTTGAGCAGCTCGAGAGCCCGCAGATCCGCATCCGGCCCCTGCAGATCGGCGCTGGAATAGGGGGGCGTGCCCCAGCCGGGGGCGCCGCAGTCGATCAGCACCACCTCGTTGGCGGCGGTGATCACCAGGTTCTCGGGGGAAACGTCACCGTGCCAACAACCGAGCTGGTGAAGGCGCGCGAGCAGGCCCTCCAGTGCGCACAGCCAGGCACACACCTGGCGCCACCGCAGCGGACCCTGGCGACGCAGGCGGGCCAGCGACTGGCCGGGCACATAGGAGCGAACCAGCCGAGCGCCTTCGGCCCAGACCAGCTCGGGGATTCCGGCCGCCCGGCCCGGCGTCCAGGCCAGCTTGCGGGCCGCCTCCAGGAAGGCGGCTTCCCGTTCCAGGCGCGGCCAGGCCTCCATCTCCAGCACCTGTTTGACCACCACCTGGCGACCGTCGGGGAGACGCCCCAGGTGCACCCGGGCGGAGCCAGAGCGAGACAGATTGCGCATAGGAACGACGTGCATGGCTAGAACGCACCATTCCGCGCGCGCCCCAAGCCTCCTGGTGTCAGCGATCCCGGGTCAGCTGCTCGCTCAAGTCCCACAGCCGCGCGGCCGCCTGCGGATCGATGGAATGTGGCATGACGCCGGTGATTCGAGCCACCTCGGCGGTCTTGAACTCGTTCTCGCCGTCGGGCAGCACCAGCGGGGCCACGTCGCAGTTGTCGCAGTAGAGTCCGCCCAACCCTTCGAGCCGCGGACTGGTGGCGCACCAGAGGGTGGTGGCCGCTCCCTGCTCTATGGTCTTGAGGCCGCGGGCCGGGTCGCGCACGGCCTTGCCCTGGGCGTCGTAAACGCCGGTCGTGTGCAGCAGCTCGGCGGGGGCGTGGCGTTTCAGGTCGGTATCCACTATGGCCCCCGGATGCAGGGAGAAGGAGCGGATGCCCTCGGTCTGGCCGCGGCGGTCGAGCTCCAGGGTGAAGAGATTGTTGGCCGTTTTGGATTGACCGTAGGCGGCCATGGGGTCGTAGGCTCGACGCTCGAAGTTCCAGTCTTCAAAAACCACCGGTGAGAAGCGATGTCCCCAGGAAGAGACGTTGATGACGCGGGCGCCGTTGGCCTGCAGCAGAGCGGGCCAGAGACGGCGGGTCAGCTGGAAGTGTCCCAGGTGATTGGTGGAAAAATGCGACTCGTAACCGCGGGCGTCGCGCTGCAGCCCCACCCACATGATGCCGGCGTTGTTGATGAGCAGGTGCAGCGGGCCTTTGAGGCCGGTGGCGAAAGCATCGATGGAGTCGGGGTCGGTGAGTTCCATGGGGGCGATAGTGACGTTTGCCAGGCCGTTCAGGTTGGTGCGGGCTTTGGCCAGGTCGCGGGCGGGCACCAGCACCCGGCAGCCCGCAGCCACCAGGCTGCGCGTCGTTTCCAGGCCGATGCCGGCGTAACCGCCGGTGACCACGGCGGTCTTTCCTTGGAGGTCGATGCCGGCCATGACCTCGGTGCTGGTGGAAGCGGCGTGGAAGCCGGAGTGGAGAGGTTTTTGTTGCGTGTTCATAGCCCCAGTATGCGTTCTGGGTGAGGGCGAAAGTAGTCGTTCTGTGCTGAAAAGTTGCCTGATTCTGCGAAGCACGATTGGGCAAGAAAGTTGCATCATCGTGCAGGCGTTGGGGCTGTGGATCGGTTAAAGTGGTGGGAGCATGTCGACGCGGCGCAAGCAAATCGAGAAGATGGTGGCTCAACTGGCGGCCTTTCCGGAAGGCAAGACGGCCACTCGATTTCCCTTCGTGTGGGCCTCGCGACGCAGCCAGGTGACCGGCGTGAGTTGCGCCATGGTCAAGCCGTCTTTTTGCCTGATTCTGCAGGGAGCCAAGAGAGTCTGTTTGGGGGCGGAGCAGTTTGACTATCGCTCCGGCGACTTTCTGGCCTCGGTCATCGACATTCCCGCCTCGGGACAGGTCTCGGAGGCTCCCTATCTGGGCGTTTCCCTGGAGTTCACCCGTGAAGAAATCGCCGGCGTCATCCAGGAAGGGCAGGTGGTGGTGCAGCCGCGCCTGGGTTCGGCGGCTTTCGTGGGCAGGGCGCCCGACGAGGTGGTCGAGGTGGTCGCTCGGCTGGTGGGACTTTTGGAGGGCGGGTCCGAGTTTCTGGCCCGGCTGGCCAGGCGCGAATTGCTCTTCCGGCTGTTGTCCGGGCCCCACGGCCATTTGTTTTATCAGCCGGATCTCTTTGACCCCAAGGCCGACGGGGTGGGGCAGATCATCGACTGGATCCGCCTGAATTTTTCCGAGTCTTTTAGCGTGGGCGAGCTGGCCCGCGACCACGGCATGAGCGTGTCGGCCCTGCACCACAAGTTTAAGGCCATCACCACCATGGGTCCGATCCAGTATCAGAAGAACATTCGCCTGCAGGAAGCCCGCCGCCTGATGCTGAGCGGCTCTTTGGACGCCACTCACGCCGCCCTGCGAGTGGGCTACGACAGCCCGTCCCAGTTCAACCGCGAATACCGTCGCCTGTTCGGCGCTCCGCCGCTGCAGGATATCAAGGCTTTACGCCTGCAGATGGTTTAGCCGATTTCCACGCGCACGCGGCTGACGATTTCGCCGATCACCTGCTCGACTACGCGGGTCTCGGGATGGCGCACCATGAGGTAGCCTTCGCCGTCGTGGTGGTTGGCTCGCACCTGGCCGAGGTAGGGGAGGTCGGCCTCGACCACCAGGTGGCGGAATTCTTGCAGGACCGCTTCCAGTCCGTGAATGGCCACCACTTCGCCGGTGCCCATGCCGCGGAAGAAGGCGGTGCCGACGGCGTACTTTCTTTCCTGGGGCGGAGTGAATTGATTGAGCGTCATCAGGCGAATCCAGGCGTCATACATGTCGTAGTCGTTGGCCCAGTTCAGCGAGGTGAAGATGCGGGATCCCGGTGGGCGTGCTCCTACTTCGCCCACGGCCACGCGGCCGTCGGGTCGTCGGAACCACTCCAGGTGGCTCATGTTGCTTTCCATTCCCAGTGCCCTCAGGGCTTGCTCACCGACGCGGCGGATGTCGTCGTATTCCGGGATGTCGATTTCTCGAGGGGTGAGGATGCGCCACTGCATCCAGGGGTTGCGCAGCACTTCCAGAGGGGTGGGCATGTAGCGGGTGATCGAGTGCCAGAGGGCCTGGCCGTTGACCGAGATGGAGTCGAGGGTGTACTCGTCGCCCTGGATGAACTCCTCGAGCTGCAGCGGGTTCCAGGGGCTGGGTGGGGTTTCCGCCAGCACTTCCTCCAGGTCTTGCTCGTCCTCGCACTGGTGGATCTCGCGGGCTCCGACGCCCGCCACCGGCTTGATGATCAGCGGGAAGCCGACCCGGGAAGCAAAGTAGCGAGCTTCTTGCGGGGACTCGACGGTGCGATGCTGGGCGCAGGGCACTCCGGCCGCGTTGAGGCGGTCTTTCATGACGCCCTTGTCGCGAAAGTTCTGCAGGGTGCTGGCGGACATACCGGGGATGTCGAGCTCCTCGCGGGCCTGGGCCACCGAGACCTGAATGAGCTCATATTCCGTGAGCATCCGATGAATGGGCCCAAATTGTCGGGAGAGCCCTCGGGCCGCCCAGACCAGCTCCTCGGCGTCCAGCAGATTCTCCACCCGCCAGTAGCCGGACAGCGAGGCAACCACCTCCGGTGACAGTTCGTGATCTTCGGCGGTGCTGATCAGGCCAACCTGGATCCCTTCAATGCGAGAGAGACGGTCCAGAAACAAATAGACGTCCTTGCGGAGCAGCGGAGAAACATAGACAACGAGCATGCCCCTGCTCTTTGCGCCTTCAGGCGCCTTGTCCTCGCAGCCGCCCGTCCAGAATTTCCACCAGGCGCTCCGGGGGCTGCAGCCAGTCGGCGTGGATGCCTCGGGCCTGGCCCCCGATTCCACCGGTCTGGGCCACGAACTCGTCGACGCGGCCGTCGGAGGCGGACAGCGGACGGGAGAAGAGCCTGAGTTCTTCGGAGGTGAAGACCTCGGGAGTGATGAGGAATTCGGGACCGGCCGGGCAGGAGATGCCGAAGCGGGCCAGGTGCTCCACATGCGAGAAGCCGGCCAGGCGTCCGCCGGGGTCGAAGTCGCCGAAGACGAGCACGCGCACGGATTGGGTGAAAACGGCCTGCAGGGCGTAGACGAAGAATTCGGTGGAGACCAGCCGGGAGACTCCGCCGGTCACGGTCCAGGTGATGCCGAAATGGCGGGCCGCGGCCTGGCCCATGTCGGCCAGGTCTTCTTTTTCGATGAGCAGGATGACGTTGGGGTGGCGGGCGCCTATTTCTCGGTCGCGTTGGAAGGCGTCGCTGAAGCCCAGGTCCCGGTAACAGAACAGGCGGTCTTCTCCAATCATGCGGTTGAGCAGGTCGTTGTAGAGGAGTTCAGCGCCCGTCTTGTGGCGGAGGTGGGGAATCAGGCCGGCCCGCTCCAGGGTGGCCAGCAGAGGGCGATACCAATAGCCCCGGTGGGTTTGGCCGTATTGGATGCTCGAGCCCAGGCGGCGATACTCCAGCGTTTGCCAGAGCAGGTTGGCAATGAGAGTGGCCGCGGTGGGGAAATGCCGCTGGAGTATTTCTCTGGGGGCAGTGGCGATCTCGAAGGGGAATTCGCGCAGGAAGGGGCGCGTCAGGGAATCCGGCAGCAGCTGCAGGGAGGGGAGGCCGAGAGAATCGAGGACTTTGCCCTTCCAGGAGGGAGTGACGCGCAGCCGGCGGCCGTTTTCCAGCAGCAGACCGTCTTTTTCGATGCGGCGCAGAGAGCGCGGATGAAAGAACCACCTGGGGCCGCAGGGGCAAAATGGGGGCAGGTGCTGGTTGGTGGCGGGAATGGGGTCTCCGGCTCCGTGAAGGAACAGGCCTTGGGCAGTCTTCTCCAGGCTCCAGAACGGTTCGGGTTGATAGGCAGGTCGTGGGTCGGCGGGACTGTGCGGGAAGTGGGCCGGATCCAGGCAGTTTTGAAGAAAGCGACCGTTGACCCAGCATTCTCCCGGGCCGGGCAGATAGCCCACCGTCCCGTCGGCGGTGACGACTCGACGCCGGTCGGGAAAGGCGGGGACGATGGAGGCGATCAGCTCTTCCGGTAAGCAGGCCAGACCGTGCTCGTCTTCAAAAAAGATCACTCGGTGAGCTCGCGCCAGCGTTGCACCAGGCGCTCGTAAGGTTGCAGCCAGTTGGCGTGAATGCCGCGAGCCTGCCCCTGGACACCGCCGCTCTCCCGCACGAAACGGGCTACCCGGCTCTTGCCCTCGGTGGTGGTGGGCAGTAGGGCGCGGGAATAGAGTTCTTGCTCCTCGGGCGTGAAGACGGAGGCCAGCACCAGGCGCTCGATGCGCGTGCACTCGCAGCCATAGAAACGAAGATGGTTGCGCAGGGTGGTGGGCATATCCCAGCCGGCCTGGTCGAAATCGCCGTAGAAATAAATCTCCACTTCGCTGAGGGGCTTCAAGGCCTCGCGTAAGTATTTCACGGCCAGAAGCGACGGATTGCCCTGGGTTTGCAGCAAGGTCATCCCAAATTCTTGCTGGAGCAGGCGGCCCCATTCCGCGATTCGGTCGCCTTTTTCCAACAGCAGAATGCGCTGCGGCTGGCGTTCTCCGAGAATGCGATTTTCTGGAAAGGGATCGCTGAAACCCAGCTGGTCATAATCGAAGAGCCGGTAGACCTTGACCATTTTGGTCACCAGATTGCAGAAGCGCAGGTAAATGCGGTCTTTGACGGACATCCTCTCGAGCTGGCGACGCGTGAGATAACCGGCGCGATAGAGAGTGGCCTGCATAGGGCGGTAGAAGAAGCCGGCAAAACCGTCGCCGTAGCGATAGCGGCCGCAACCCACCTGCCAGAGCACATTGGCCATGAGCGGCAGCAGACCCGAGAAATCGGCGCGCAATTTCTCCGCTTCGGCTCGGGCGATCTCGTAAGGAACGTCGCGAATTTCCAGAAAGCGCAGGCCCCGCGAATCCGGTCCGAATGCCGAAAAACTGGGCACTCCCGCGATTTTTAGCCAGCGTTGGGCGGCGGTGCCGCGAGGCAGGGCGAAGCTGTGGCCCCCGTCGAGAACCAGACCGTCGGAAGAGGACGATTGGATACGCTGGTAATTGGCCGAAAGGGTGCGCGTGAGGGCGGCCAGAGAAGGGTGTTGAGTGGCGGCATAGGGGATGCCGGTGTCGACTTCGGAACCGTCTTCCAGATGCCAGACGCCCATTTCGTTGCGAGACTCCAGCCACAGGGTGGGGTCTGTTGTGGTTGCTGCGGGTGGGGCCGGCGGCACGGGTCCGGGATGGTGGAACACTCTTCCGTCCTTGAGCTCGACTCGCCAGCGGGACGGTGGGGTAGGGGACCAGCTGAGGATGTCTTCGGGATTTACGTAGACCAGGCCGGTATAGGATTCGAGCGGGATGCGCCGGAAGGGTTCGCGGCTTTGTGGGGTGGCCTGCTGTGGTAGAGCCTGCGGCAGATCTTCCAGGCGGTGGAGAACGGCCGTCGGCCCCGGACATTCCAGCTCCCATCGTTCGAATCGGTTCTTTAGTCGTTCTGCTTCTCCGGGCTTCAGGTCGAATTCGAGGATTTGCAGGGGGCCTTGTAGCTCGGCGGCCAGGAACTCGAGGGCCAGCTGTTCCTGGTCGCCGGTTAGAAGCAGGCTGACGCCCGCCGCTTCGGCCGCCTGGCTCGCAGGTTGTCGATGGCTGACCGGGGCGAGTAGAAGCACGTCAGGGCGCAGATGGCCCCTTTTTCGGCGGCCCGGGTCCTTTTCGGTGAAGCCCAGTTGGCGCAGTTGCAGCACTTCGGTTTTGAAGACCAGAGTGCGGATGAGCTCGCGAAGATCTTTCAGGGTGAAGGTGTAGCCGCAGCGCGCCCCGGCGGCCATCAGCGGGTTGAGCAGGAAGGTATGGATGTTTCGGCCATAGTCGTTGGGCTGACCGTGTTCGAAGTGCACCACCGTCTGCCAGAGCAGATTTTCTGCAAAAGTCTGTTTGTCCGGGTGGTCCTGGAGGATTTGCGCCGGGTCGGCGCTGGTCAAGTCGTAGGGGAAGTCTCGGAGCTTCCAGATCTTGCCCAGCACATCCAGGTCTTGTGTGCTCAAGGATTCCAGCCCCAGGCGGGCGGCCAGCGCGTGGTTGCAGCGCCCGCTGACTTCAAAGCGCTCCCCCTGATCCAATTGGACCCAGCCCAGCACGCCGGCGTTGCCGAATTTGCGCACGCGCCGCAGATCGATCAGACGCCGACTGTCTATTTTGACCAGATCCGGAAAGACCTCGCGCAGCTGATTGGAACTCAGCTCGCATTCCGATTCTTCCGTTTCCGTGCGCCAGATCCACTTCTTATCGCGGTATTCCACGGCCAGCAGGCCGGGAGGAAGTTCGTCTTCTTCTTCCTCGTCGTCTTCCGCCGGGTGGAGTGGGGTGTAGGCATAGAGAAAGCCCGCCGGGTCGCGCCAGAAGTCGCCGTCCCGGGTCAGGTGCTCCGGTCGGACCCAGCCGTCCGCCAGCGGGACCCAGGGGCCGTCGGGGAGAGGGCCGGTGCGGTGGCCCACCCGGCCGTCGGCCAGAACCACCCGCCAGCGCCGCGGATAGGTGGGCATCAGGCTGGCGATTTCCTGGGCCGGGACATAGAGCATCTCCTCGGCGGTTTGGACGACCAGGTTCACCGCCAGCGGTCGCGACATTCCCGGAGCGCGGGTAGATCGGCTTCGTTGAGGTTGGGTTGCAGGCCACGCAGGGCTGCTCGGGTCAGCTCCGGGTCGTCGGTTTGGAGTCTTTCTAGAAAGACTGCTTTGTGTGTGGGGTTCTGGAAGCGGCTGAGGGCGATGAGCGCGGTCAGGGGATCGGGTCCGTCCAGGCGCTCGAGGAGGGCCTGCTGGAGGGCGGTGGGGTTGGGGCAGTGCAGGAAAGCCTGGTTGAGCTCGCGCTTGAGCTGACGCTGCGGATCGTCCCACAGGCTGAACAGGTAGTCCTGAGTGGCCTGGTCGCCGTGTTGGTAGTGGAGCGCCTGGACGGCGGCACTGCGCGCGTCGTAGTCCCAGCTGGCGCGGTCCTTGTTCTCTTCGGTGATGGCGGCGATCTGCTCGGGGGTGGCGTGCTTGGGGATGGGCTTGGGTTTGCGGGCGAAGAGGATCTGGGGGCGGACTTTTTCCAGGGTGACCGGGTCGCGCGTGGCGCAGTGGCGGAAGGCCTGGGCGGCGATGAGCTGGAGGGGCTTGGAGCCGTCGCTGAAGAGGGGAATGACGTCGGCGGCCAGACGCTCGTCCGGCTCGTCCAGGATGTGCCCCAGGCCCTGGGTGCGGACGCCGAGACGCTGGTCTTGCAGGTTGCCGCGGATGAGTTCAAGGTCTTTTGGGGATTTGGGCTGCTGGGGGTGGTGCTCGGTTTGGGTGGGCTTTCTTTGCAGGCGGCTGTAGAGCTCGCGCACGCGGTAGTCGGCGTGGGTGCGGTAGGTCTCGGTATCGTCTTCGTTCAGGGTGGCCAGGGCCAGGGCCAGGGCCAGGGGGACGAGGACGCGGAATTTCGGTTGGAGCGGGGGGATTCTGCTTGCGAGGAGGGTGCGGATTGGCTCGCTTGTTGTGAGGTCGAGGGGGGTGACGCCCTGGGCCAGGGCCTCGGGGTCGGCGCCGTTTTGGAGGAGCCAGTGGGCGGCGGCCAGGGCGTTGTGCTCGGCGGCGTAGTGCAGGGGGGTCCATTCGGTGTCCGGGTCGGGGGTGTTGACCTGGTCGGTGAGGCGCCGGAGGGTGTCGGTGTCGTCCTGGGCGGCGGCCTGGTGAATGGACTTGTGTGTGAGTTCCATGAGGGGCGGTTCGAGCCGGGGGTGGGAGGGGACCTGCCTGTGGAGGTGGTCACTGTTGACCGCAGACCAGCCGCTGGCCAAACTCGCACATAGTTATTGCCAAATGGCACCTGTAAAAGGACTGAATGAAACCCACGGACACTGATTCCTGCACCGTTGGGTTTACAGAAATTTCTTGTCTACTCTCTCGGATGTCCTATCCTGTAGCCGTTTTTCCTCTCGAGCGGAGTGTATACTCCACCCCTGAAAGTCGGAACAACGCTCACGCTCCCCGTTGGCAATGGTCGGGTACCACTCTCTGCTACAGGTCACCCTAAAGTAGCCATTCGAGAATATCC
>JAFKGI010000031.1 GCA_017307785.1 Vulcanimicrobiota bacterium
AATCTTATCGTCATGAACCTTTACGGTTTGTTGTGGTCGGCATTGCGCGGTGGCCGTTGCCAGCCCTATAACAGCGATACCAAGATACGGATTCGCTTGCCCAATCACGTGCGATTCTACTATCCGGAAGCCTCGGTGATCTGCCGTTCCAATCCTTTGGACGAGAGCTTTCAAGACGAGCCGATCGTCGTGGTTGAAGTTTTATCGAAGAGCACCCGGCGACTCGATGAAGGCGAGAAGAAAGATGCCTATCTGACCATCCCATCTCTCGTGAGCTACCTGCTGGTTGAACAGGACTCCCAGGCCGTCCAGGTGTTTCGGCGTACGCCTCAAGGATTCATCCGCGAACTCTACATCGACGGCGTCATCGAACTACCCGAAGTCGGTTGCCGTCTCGCGGTCGCGGACCTTTATCAGGGAATCACGCCCGACCCTGCAGATTGACCTTCGCAATTCCTTCACAATTTCCCCAGAACTCTCCCGAGCCGTTGGTTAAGCTTGCTCCATCGACACCACGACAGGAGAAAGAACACCATGAAAACCCAGATTGTAATATTAATTGCCGCTCTTAGCGTGGCTGCTCAGGCCCGCCCTTCCTTCAGCGGTTCCACCCGCGGCGGTCACACCAGTAACGGCTCGGCTCGCGCCTACAACGGCACCGTGACCGGCAGTCGCGGTGGCACTTTGCAGGGCACGGGCGGACGACTGGTCGTTCCTGGCCAGGGCGCGGCTCGCGCCGGGACTTATAACGGCACCGGGGCGAACGGAGGCACCTACCAGTCGCAGGGCGTCAATGTGATGACCAGACAAGGCGGCTTCCATCAGAACGCCGGCAGCTGGAACGGCCAGAACAGCACGGGCAGCTTCGATAGCAGCGGCTCCTGGAAGGCGGGTCAGGGTGGCCAGAGTTCCAGTTCGGCTGAAGCGACCAGTAAGAAGACGGGCCAGACCTATACGGTCGACAGCAACACCCAGTACGATCCCAATGTGGGTGGCTCTACCACCGTGACCACCGGGGGCGGTAAGAGCAAAACGGTCGACTATCCCGCCAAGACTCCCTAGAGGCATGGAGCGGGGCGCTCGGGAATTCTATCGGATGATACGTTTCCGATGTGCCCTATTGATGATTGTTGTTGCTTCGACTGTGGCCCTGGCCAAGCCCCTTCCCAAGGGCTGGAAGCGCTGTCAGTTTTCTTTACCGGGCTCCGCCAGAACGACCGGATCGATCGATTTTCCCGTCGCTTTCCATCAGATCCAACCAGGCCAGGAAGCCTACCTGGGCGGAACCGAAAAGCGGCGGTTTTTGATCGCGCTCCAGGACGGTCCACCCGACGCTCCTGAGAAGTTTCCGGAGGCGGAGCGCAAAGATACCTTCGGTTCCGCCTTTCGCAAGGGATTTTTCCACGGCTGGGACACCACCCTGACCGGTAGCACACGTACAGGCTACTTCCTGGGGGCCTTTGCGAACTGGCGCAGCTACTTCGTCCAATACTCCCGGCGGCCGGCGGCCAACTTCAAGCTTTCCGGCTCCAAGTTGGTGCAGGTCAACGGCTGGAAGGGAGAGTTGCAGTCATACTCCAGTCCTCCCGCCAGCGGCCGGACCCTCCTGCTGTTGCACCATGGAGTGGCTGTACAGGTCGTGGTCTTCGAGAACGGGCCCCCCTCCAAAGAAGGCCAGGCTTTTATCGACTCTCTGACTTTGCCCCGGCTCTAAAGCGAGGCGGTGGGGCGGCCGTTCGAGGCCAGGAAGGGCTTGGGATCGATCTGCTTGCCGTCGCGGTGAACCTCGTAGTGACAATGAGGACCGCTGGCCAGTCCGGTTTGCCCCACGTTGGCGATCCACTGGCCCTTCTTGATTTTCTGGCCCTTGGTTACCTTGAGCACTTCACAGTGCGCATAAAGCGTGCACAGGCCGCTGGGATGCTGTAACTCCACCACCTGTCCGTAACCGCCCAGCCAGTCGCTGCGCAGCACCACGCCGTCGGCGGTGGCGAAGATCTTGGTGGAGTAGGGGGCGGTGAAGTCGCAGCCCTGGTGAAACTTGCCGATGCCGTAGATGGGATGGACCCGGCAACCAAAGCCGGAGGTCATCTCGCCGGCGCAGGGGCTGCCGCTGGGGATGGAGCGGCGGAAGAGTTCCTGAGCCGCCTCAGACAGTTGACCGAGCTCGCTCTGCTGGCTGTCGACCAGGCGGCGCAGTTCCAGGAAACTCTGGCGTAGATGCTGGCGACGGCCGCTGCGGGCGGCCAGCAGGGGGCGCTGAGGAGCCAGCGGTCGGCTTTGCTGCAGCAGGCGACCTACGGCCACCAGGTCCAGCTGATGCTTCTCGACTTCCGCCCACAGCTCGCGGGTTTGCTCCTCGGCCATTTTCGAAACATTGTGGAGCTGCTCGCGTTCCTGACGCAGGCTGAGTTCTAGCTGTTGGTTGCGCTGCTCGAACTGGGCGATGGTCTGCTGTTGTTGCAGTTCCATTCCCACCAGAGAGAGGAAGAGGACGAGTAGCACCAGGCAGCGCGTCCGGAATTTGGTCGTAGTGTTCATGGTAGTACCTTGTCGTTTGTAAAGCCTGACCCCCGACTTGAGGCATGGCCTACCCCTCGATTCCCAACGATGAAACCTGATGGAAAAATGCTCAAGCTCGGAAGGGCTCGAAGCGACGGTCGGATGGGCGGCTTTGCGCCATATCAAGGATTTTTTCCGGCGCAGGTAGCAGCTTCCAGGATGAACACAAAAACCTGGGCCGAGCGCTACGCCGGCTGTGATTGCGTAAGTGGCACCGAGGCCAGCACCTTCCTCCGAGAACACCTGCACTGGCTGCCCCGTGGCAACGCTCTGGACGTGGCCATGGGGGAAGGCCGTAACTCCGCTTTACTGGTGAAAAACGGCTTCGACGTGCTGGGAGTGGAGCGCGAGCCCATCGCTATCGAGCGAGCCCGGGCTCGCTGTGGCGAGGGTCTGCAGGCTCTGCAGCTGGACCTGGAGGCTGGTTGGCGACCCGAGCCGCAGGCCTACGAACTGGTGGTGGTCATCAACTATCTGCAGCGTGACCTCTTCGAGTCCTTGCAGGATGCCTTGAAGCCCGGTGGAGCGCTGATTTACGAGTCCCGCACGGTGGGCAACTTTGCTCTGCAGAGCAACGAACTGCTAAGAGTCTTTCCGAAACTGCGCGTTGCCGCCTACCGCGAATGGGACAACCGCGCCAGCTTCCTAGGGTTTCGTTGAGCAGATGTAGGTGACGTTGTCCTCGAGTTGCTTGACGCGGCCTTCGAGTTCGTCGCTGCCGGCCACGTGCCAGGCCTTGGTGGCCAGGGTGCTGCGGATGTCGTAGTCCTGCAGCGCCTGTTCGCGCGTGAAGCCGCGAATGTTGATGTTGTCGACTACCTGCTCGAGATTGTAGACGTCGGTGGTCAAGGCTAGATTCAATCCGCCGCTGACCCAGACCGAGCCGGTGCGCAGCGAGTCTCCGATGAGCACCACATTTTCTCCGGCGGTGGCGGCGGCGGCCCGCTTGTTCTGCACAATGGTCATCTGACCGGAACCCCAACCGATGTCCTCCGGCGTGATCTTCTGGTTCATCAGCAGGGTGGCGCGGTCGGCCAGGTAGCGATCGCGTTCCTCGACGGACATGGTCTGCAGACTGGCGTCGCCCTCCACCGAAACCCAGGTGCTGGGATATTTGGAGTGACCGGTGGCCATCATGTGAATCAGTTGATTGCCGTCGTGCAGGCCGACTTTGCGGAAGTCCGGCCCGATCGACTTGTCGATCAGTCCTCCGAGATAATAGCGGGGTGTGGATTCTTCCAGGAATTCAATGTTCAGGGCCCGGCGGGTGGGGCTATTGGCGCCGTCGGCCACGATCACCAGGTCGGGTTGGCCCATTCCTTCGGCCGGGCCGCCGTCTACAGGACGGGCCACCACCGAATACATTCCATTGGAGTTAGACTGCAGCTCGGCCGTCTGACCTTCCAGAAACAGCACGCCCATTCTCTGGGACTTGTCGAAAAGAGCTTTTTCCACATCGCTGATGCGCACCTGGCCCACCGAGGCTTCTCCCAGGGTCAGGTCGGCCTGTCCGTGCAGCGGTTGCCACTTGGATTCACAGACCGGGTGCTCTTCCCAGCCGGAAGCCTGTCGGACTTGTTCGTAGACTCCCAGATCGCGTAGAGAATGAAGCGTATCCTCTCGGGCGTTCAGATGGTGTGGACGAGAGTAGTTGGGCGACCGCATCTCCAGGATGGTCACCTTCATGCCACGTTCCGCCAGCTTGATGGCGGCCGCCAGACCGGCCGGTCCGCCCCCGATGATCAGGGCGTTTTCGATGGCCCGATGCTCGATGAGCCCGGTGGGGGGAAAGAGAAATTGGGGAGGGACGAGCGACAGTTGCACTTTGTCGCCCAGGGTTTCCACGCGGGGCGAGGGTGCCGCCATGGCGGGCAGCACGGTTCGAACGGGCCCCCTCATTGGCGTAATCTTCACCTCCAGATAGTATTTAGAAAGTCTGAAAGAACCATGAAAAGAGGCACTCCGATCCCGGCGTTATGGGACCCGCAGCCCTGTGGCGGGTCGGAAACCTCGTGTAGATTTGGGTTACGGAGGACGGATGCTATGGATAAGCCCCAAGATATTAAGCCGGTTGAACGCGCCAAGAAGGACTGGGAAGAGATGGAAGAGGAGATCGAGACCAAGGCTCACGATCTCGTGGCCAACACTCCCAGTCGCGCGGACGACGAAGAAGAGAAGTAGCCTGCACGGCCGGTAGCGAGGATTCGCTACCGGCTGTTTGCATAATTTGGAAAACTTTCAGGGTGCTCTCGTAAGCTGAGGTATGCAGATTCAGAGCCAACCTTCCACGCAGTTCGCGCGGACGCTTAATAGAGCGCCGCAGCCGAACAATCCCCAGCCACCGGCGGAAAAACCCGACCTGTGGAACGACGGACGTCCCTGGAACCACTACAATCAGCCGGCCGCGCTGGTTGCCAGCGACAAAGACGGGCGTCAGACCCTGAGCGGTTTCCGCTGGGGCTGGACCGAAGCCCCCGACAAGAAAGACTGGGAACCCCACTTTCAAAATACCACCGTCGACACGAAAAAGCTGAAAGACGTCCACTTTTATCTCGAGCATTTCTACCCGGCTGGTCATGCCGCGCTGGTTTTCGAATTCGACGGCCCGGCCGTGCAGGGCGCCGACGGCAAGTCCACCAACAAACTGGTCTATTCCATTGAGGCCCGCCGCAAAGAAGGCGAAACCTGGACGGCGGCGCGCGGCCTGCAAAAGACCATGGGCATCGTCCATCAATTGATGACTTTCGAAGACGCCGAGCAGTGGGTCACTCGCCGCCAGGCCGCCAGTTTGGAAACGCGTCGTCTCGACCTGAGTGAGGAAGAGAAGCAGCGCATGCTGAATACCGCCTTGAAGGAAGCGGTGGCCGATCGCACTGGCGAGTACTACCATACGACTCGCAATTCTTGCTACTCGGGCTTACAAAAAGTGATGTGCAAAGCTCTGCCCGAAAAAGGCATCATGATGATGAGCCCGCTCACCGCCGGCCTGATCATGCGTCCCGACGACTTCATGACCAGTCAATACAACACGGTGCTCAAGCGCATGCACATTCATTCGCGCGAGACCGCCCAGTGCTACGTGCCGGACGCCCAGATGCACCCCGAAAAGCGGGCCGAGCGTCTGCAGAAACTTTCCCAGCCGGAGTGGATCAACGGCATTGCCCGCCAGTCCTGGTTCCCCACCGCCGCCCGCTTGACCGGTGGTGCGCTGGGTGCCAGCCTGGGCGCCGCCCTGAGCCACAATGTGCTGGTCGCCGGAGTGGCCAGCTACGTGGCTTATCGAGGCGCGGGCATTGCCGCCGACCTGGTCGAGGGCAACGCCACCCGCAACATCGCTAACTAAGCGGGAAGCTTGAAGTGAGGGTTCTCGATGATCCCCAGGGCATTGCCCTGGGGATCTCTCACGATCGCCACCCAGATGCCGCCGCCCACGTCCTTGGGCTCATCTTGAGCGGTGGCTCCTTTGGCCAGCAGATCTTTCCAGGCCTCCTGAATGCTTTCCACACCCCAATAGGTCTCGGTGGTCTTGCCGTCGGGAACCAGTCCTAGTTCATAGCCTCCCACGTTGAATCCGACGTAGAATGGCTCGTCAAAGTAAGGCGCAAAGCCCAGCGTTTTTTCGTACCAGGCCTTGCCAGCGGCCAAGTCGGCCGCGGGATAGATAACGGTGCGTAATCCTAAGAACATGCTTTTCTCCTTCTAACGGCCACTGCGGCCAAAACTGCCAGGAAGATTGCGCACGGTAGTTGCCGCTGCAGTTGTTGATAAGCGGCCACTTCCTGAGCCCGAGCCACGGCTCGACCGGCATCGACAATACCCGCCCCGTAGCCCTGCTTTTGCCCTTTGGCTCCCTTGGAGCGAGCGGTTTCCTTCAAGATTTTCTCGACTGCCTCCGGTCCCTCGACGCCGGTTGACTGGATCAGGGCAGCCACGCCGGCCACGTGGGCCGCCGCCATCGAAGTCCCGGACCACTGATAGTAACCCGAAGTGCGCGCGTCGCCCTGGCGAATGGTGTTCTGGGTGATGCCGCTGTAGTCGGTCTGGCGATTCTGTCCGCCCGGCGCGGCGATGTCGATCTTCGGTCCGCGCGTGGTGTAACTGGTCAGCTTCTCCTTGTAGTCGACGGCCGAGACGGCAATCACCTCGGGATAAGCGGCGGGGTAGGGGACCTCTTCATTGGGTTTCACTCCGGTGGCTGCGATGATGACCGCTCCCTGAGCGCGAGCATGCCGGATGGCCTCGTGAAGCACATCACTGGGTTTCGGCCCGCCCAGACCCAGCACGATAACATGCGCCTTGCGGTCACCCGCCAGGCGAATGCCCGCGGCCACGTCAGCCATGGTTCCGCGCCCCTGGCGGTCCAGCACCTTGAAGGGCATAATCTGCGTTTCATAAGCAATACCGGCCGCGCCCTTGCCGTTGTTGGTGGACTGGGCGATGGTGCCGGCCATATGGCTGCCCTGCCCCAGTTCGTCCATGGCTTCCACCCGATCGCGCACAAAGTCATAGCCTTCCAGCACTTTCAGTCCCTGGAGGTCCTCCAACTGGTGATGTCCCTCGGCGTTCCAGTAGGCCAGACCGGTATCCACCATGGCCACGCGCACGTTCTGTCCGGCGTTCTGCTTCCAGCCGCCCTCCACGTTGATCATGTGAAGGTTCCACTGAATCTTATAAAGCGGATCATCTGGAAACTTTTGGGCGGAGGAATAGCCTGTGGCCGGACCCGCTTCGGAAGCGACCGCGCACACGTAGTTGGGGCTGACGGCCGTGACCCGATCGTCCTTGCGCAGAGCCGTCAGCGTTTCCTCGAGTTGACTCTCGTCCAGACGGGCAACCATCAGCTTGTCTCGGCGCGAGTGGACCGACACAAATTCCAGCTGGAAGCCGTAATCGTGGGCCAGTGCTTCCGGATCGGCACTGTCCACCAGATCCAGCAGCAGCATTCCTTCAATGCGCCCATCCACGACCGGCCCCCAGGTGCTCTCGGCCACGTTCTGCGCCTGCGCTTGAGCTAAAACCGCACCCACCAGCGCGGCACATAGCAGTTTCCTCATTGGAATCGTCCTCCCCGAAGTGAAATTAGCGTTTGCGGGCCAGCGTCAAACCGTCCGCCAGCGGCAGCATACTGATAGAAAATCGCGAATCGGCCTGGAGCTTGCGATTCAGGGCCCGCAGCGCCTCCGTGTCCGGATCGTTTACGGCAGGATCGGCCACCGCTCCCGACCACAGCACATTGTCGAGCAGAATCAGCCCGCCCGGGCGCAGCAACCCGTAGGCCGCCTCCAGGTAGCCATCGTAATTGCTCTTGTCCGCGTCAATAAAGGCCAGATCATACGGACCTTCCAGAGTCTTCAAGGTCTCCAGCGCCGGGCCCAGGTGCAGCTGAATCTTATGCTGCTGACCCGCCTCCGCCCAGTAACGCCGCGCCACCGCCGTGGTCTCCGCGTCCACATCGCAAGTATCGATGCGACCCTCGTCCGCCAGTGCCAGACTCATCGCCAGCGAACTATAGCCCGTAAAACAGCCGACCTCGAGAATGCGGCGACAACCCAGCAACTCAACCAGCAAAGCCATAAACTGACCCTGCTCCGGCGCAATCTGCATCCCGCTGCGTGGATGAGCAGCCGTCTCCTCGCGCAGCTTGCGCAACACCTCGGGCTCCCGTAGTGAAACCGAGTGCAGATAATCGACCAGCCGGTCGTCGAGGGTCAGTGCTTTGGACATACCAAGGGCTTTTTTCCGACCGCCGGGAATCCCTACCCATGGCCACTATCCCGTCCTTTGACTTGAAGGATTGGCTGGAACTGGAAATCTTCCTCAATCAGCTGGCCCAAGGCATCTGGCTTGATACCGATGCCGCAGTCTGGTTCGCAGCCCAGCCCGACCACGAGAAACCGCAAATCAATCACAGGCTCTACTACATGGTGATCCAGGCCGGTGGCTATGCAAAGGGGGATAGCCAGAGCGCCATCCAGCGGTCGGGATTGAAACCTACTTTCACTCCCTGCGTGCTGCTGAGTCGAAACAGGGCGCCGAGGATTCCCAACTTGCCGCTCAATGAGCAACTCAAATCGTTCCAATTGCTGGTCGCCTGGTTTTCGCTAGCTGACGAAAGACGCCGTGGCGAACGATGCAAAGGGGACTGCTCGCATTGGTGGCATCAAGACCTTCGAGACGAACCGACCTTGCAGGCGATCCGGGCTCGGTATCCAGGGCGGTTACTTTGCTGTCGGGAGTCCCTACCTGTAACCTACCTGCTTCTGCGCATGGACGACAACGGCACTCAAGCCCTGGTCAGTTCTCATCTCACACGAGAAGCAGCCGAGGCCGCCTGCCTTGTCTACGAGGCGCGCGGGCACAAGCAAACTTACTGGGTGGAAGAAAAGCAAATTCGCTAGAGTCCAGGCGGCTTCGCGCTGCAGCGTGTCCCGAGCGCGAAAAAGCGGCCATCGTCCACCGAGTGGGGCCACTGCTTCTACGCCCCGCACGGGGCACGGGTCCAGGGCTTTTCCCTAGTGCCGGGAATGCGAAGCTGTGATGCTTTGAGAGGAATTGATGAACAGCCTTTTCTGTCCATTGTGTGGCGATCCACTGCGTTTGGTTCGGAGTGAATTGCGTTGCGAGCGGGGGGATCTGGGCTTTAGCCAGGTTCTACGAGAATTGATGCTGGAATACTCTTCAGAACGCCCTCGTTCGGGGAAGCCCACAGGAATGTTCCGGGGGAAATCTTTCTTTTGTCCCAACTGCGGTCGGCCGGCGGACAATACAGATGGACTCGTCACCTGTGAGACCTGCCAGGCCTCGCTCAATCTGTTCTTGTACCCACTTCTGAAAGTGCACTTCCACGCCTAGATCCTACTGCTTGCTACCTGGAGTCCCGAAGATTACCCGGGATTGCTAGCCACATGTTATTATGGTTGAGGCGAGAATGGCTAAAAGGCGGACCAGGCATCGTGCGCGAGATTGATCTTATGCCTGTCGAACAAGCGAAGTCGGGTTGGTCTTTACTCAAGGGGTGCCTCTTCGTCCTGACGCTTGCCTTCATGGGATGCTCGGCTCTGGTGTGTTGCTTTATGTGGAGGATTCACGAGAATAACCAGTGTCGCGATAACATTCTACGTATAAACTACGCTGTGGTCTGGTACGCCAAAGAGCACCGAGGATGGCTCCCGGAATCTCTCGACTTGCTGTCTCCCAGATACCTGGAATCGCTGCCCCGGTGCAGTATTTTCGCCTTGACGCGCTATTCGATCAAGCTACGCTTGAACAGCTTAGACCCGAGACTACCACCGTCAGAACGTTACAAAGTAGAACAACTGGTCGACGAGGGGCAATTTGTTCGTGCTTCTCATTACCGAATTTTCTGCCAGGGTCACGGTCATCCCGGTTGGGGAGTCGACGAGCCTGGCCTCGACGATGAATTCGGCCTGGGACCCTCCAACGACCACATTTGAATTTTAACTTGCCCGCCGTCTGCCCGGCCCGCTTGAGTCGGGGGTTGCCCGCAGCAATTTCTTTTGTGGCTTCGACCGACCCCGCCAGACTTGCCAGTTCCCGGTAAGTCTTACCGCCAGGCCGACAAGTCGGCGCCCCCCGCCAGACTTGCCAGTTCCCGGTAAGTCTTACCGCCAGGCCGACAAGTCGGCCCGCCCCCCGCCAGACTTGCCAGTTCCCGGTAAGTCTTACCGCCAGGCCGACAAGTCGGCCCGCCCCCCGCCAGACTTACCAGTTCCCGGTAAGTTTTACCGCCAGGCCGGCAAGTCGGCGGGCCCCCCAGGGGACCCAACCCGTCGCATAAGCGGCGGCAGGGTATGGCCGTCCCGCTCGGCGTAGTTCCCGAGATGAGCCTCCAACAAAAGCTGAAGCAGCCCGTCGAGGCCGTCCGCCGTGGCGACACCACCAAAGAAGCGCTCATCGCCGACCTGGAGGGCGAGATGGAAGTCCTGCGCGGCCAGCACGAATCGGCTCCCAAGAGCGAGCAGGGCAAACAGTGGCGCGAGGCCCTGGAGATCTATTTCGAGGCCGTCGAATATGCCCTGGACTTGATGCGCGAAGACCGCCTCAACGAGCAGGACGAATGGGAGAACGTCTTCGCCATTTGTGCCGAAGCGGACGATTTGATCGACGAGTTGGAGAGGGCGTAATCGCGGCCAAAGAGAAGGACGAGCGACTTTGCTGAGCCCCCGTTTGAAGGCCTGGTCCGTGCATCTTTTCACCGCATCCGGTGTGCTGGCGGGCGTGCTCGCCCTGGACCGAGTGCAGGCCCACGATATTCGACTGGCCTTTTGGTGGATGATGGTGGCCGTCTTCATCGATTCGGCCGACGGCACGCTGGCCCGCCGCTGGCAAGTGCTGCGCTACGCCCCCGAGATCGACGGACGGCGACTGGACGACATGGTCGATTATTTCACCTGGGTGCTGCTGCCGGTGGTGGCCATGCTCTGGTGGGGTTGGCTGCCACCGCTGGTGTGGGCCGCCCCGCTGGTGTGCAGCGCCTTGGGAATGGCCAATTCCCAGGCCAAGACCGACGACGATTACTTCCTGGGCTTTCCCTCGCTCTGGAACATCGTGGCTCTCTACCTGTGGCGCTGGCATCTCCCGGTGGTTCTCAATGGCGCCATCGTTTTGACCCTGTCGCTGTGCGTGTTGCTCCCCATTCGCTTCATCTATCCCAGCAAAACCCGCTTCTTGCGACGCACCAGCATGGTGCTGATGACCCTCTGGGGCGTACTGGTGCTGTATAGCCTGACTGGAACCGGCCCTTCCCACGAGCTGTGCTTCCGCTGGAGCAACCTTTTTCCGGTATACTACCTGGGTCTGAGTTTTTGGCTTCATTGCCAGGACAAGCCTGTTCCCGCCAGAAGTGGCTCAGAACCTGGAGAGGAGCGCGTTCATGAACGCTAGTCACCGCGAAGTTATTAAGGGTCTGATTCAGATCGTCTGGGCCGACGGCACGGTCGACGACCGCGAGCGAATCCTGTTGGGCCAGATGCTGAGCGAGCTGGGCTTGAGCAGCAAAGACCTGGCCGAGGTGGGGAAGATGATGCAGGAAGCCCCCGAGCTTCCGGACCTGGGCGCCATTCTCAAGAGTCCGGCCGAGGACAAAGAAGATTTGATGCGCGTGCTGCTGGCGCTGTCGATGTCCCGCGGAGCGCTCAATCCGCCGGAGCTGCGCTACATTCAGGCCGTGAGTCACCGCCTGGAGATTGACGAGGAGCGCCTGGAGGCGCTGAAGGCGGAAGTGCGCAAACTGCCCGAGCAAAAGGGCAAGTAAGTTCTCCGAAAAACGCGAGCCCCGATGGGGCTTTTTTCTTTTGAGGTGCAAAGATGGCGTACAAAATAAAAAGGCCCGGGGTTAACCGGGCCACACAACACACACACACACACAGGAGGAAAACTTTCAGTCGCACCGTGCGACTGCTCTCAAATATTAACAGCTTGTGTCCGACTTGTAAAGTATGTTGCCGAAGTTTTTCTGGGAAATTTTCGGATGTCTGAGAATTTCGGCTGGACCATCGAGAAAATGGCTCCGTTGTGGGCTTCGCGCTCACTACCCGAGCTGGCTCCGGGCTGGGCGACCCTGCAAACGGAGCTCGCGGGGGTGTGCGGCACCGACCTCCAGATGCTGCGAGGCTACGCAAACTTTGATGGATTTCTGGGACACGAGTTCGTGGCCCGGGTAATCGAGTGTGATCGGCCCGAATGGATCGGACGTCGGGTGGTGGGGGAGATCAACGTGGGCTGCGGCTCCTGTGCGGATTGCCAGGCCGGAGACCCGCGCTTCTGCCCGGGGCGCACGGTTTTAGGGATTCGCGGCCTGGACGGCTGCTTTGCCGAGCGCTTTCGCTTGCCGCTCACCAACCTCTACCAGGTGGACGATCTGGACCCGCACCAGGCGGTCTTTGCCGAACCGCTGGCCGCCGCCCTGGAAGCAGGCATCCATCTGCTCCCAGGCCGCGAGGTTTTGGTGTTGGGGGACGGGCGACTGGGCTCTCTGATCGCCCTGGCCCTGCGCGAGAAACATCCGGTGACGGTGCTGGGTCGCCATCGTGAAAAGTTGGAACGTCTGAAAGCCCTGGGGCTCAGCATCTGCCAGCAAACCAGCGGACTCTGGCCGATTGTGGTCGAGGCCACCGGGTCGGCCGGCGGGCGACAGCAGGCCCTGCGTGTTTGCCGTCCGCAGGGCACGGTCGTTTTGAAATCGACGGTGGCGGAGAGCGCGGAACTGGACATCAACCTGGTCGTGGTCAACGCGATCAACCTCCTGGGGTCGCGTTGCGGCCGCTTCGAGCCGGCTCTGCAGGCCCTGCGCAGCGGAACTGTCGACCCCCGGCCGCTCATCGACCAGATCCTGGACCTCAACGAGTTTCCTCAGGCGCTCCAGTCGCGCGGATTTAAGACTTTGCTTCGTGGGCCAGCCGGCTCAGGTGGGCCTGCAGCATCCCGATGAAGTAGACGTAGTTGTTGGTTTCCGGAATGGACGGCACGGTCTGCAGTTGCCGCACCAGGGTGGGGCCGGCGTTGTAGGAGGCCAGGGCCAGCGCGCGCGGATCCAGCGAGCTTTTCCAGCCCTGCAGCAGCCCGGAGAGCATCTTGGCGCAGCCGGCCACATTCTCTTCGGGCTTCCAAGGGTCGACGGCCAGCCCTTCGGCCGTGAAGGGCATCAGTTGCCCCAGTCCGATGGCGCCGCTGGAAGAAACGACGTCTTTGCGATAGGCCGATTCCACCTGCAGCAGAGCCGCCAACAACCAGGGGTCGAGCTTGTTCTGGCGGGCCTGGGCCAGGATCGAGGCGGCCACGCCCTGCGCGTAGGCCGGCTTCTCGTCAGGGCAATGAAACTGAATCCACTGGCTGAGAAATTCTTCGTCGCTGTGATAAGGCGCCCAGTGACTCGGCTCCAGCAAGATGATCGAGCGGCCTTCGAGTTCGCTCAGGCGCCCTCCGCTCATGCGCAGGTTGCCTTTGATGGCCACCGCGCAGCCCTCCCTCGGGTCGGGCTTGAGCGTCAGCACCGGCCGAGGGCAACGCACTGACAACAAGCCCTGCGGCGTTTCCAGTTTCATGGTCCAACCAGCGCCGTGCCGTTTCACCTGGCGCAGTCGTCCGCTCCACAGCACCAGCTGCCCGTCCCAAGCCGTCTTCGGGTGCTTCTTGGCGCGCGCCAGCGTCAGGCTGGGATTGACATAGGATTTCCCCTCGTGAATGGGGGAGTACCAGTCGCGCGCCCAGGCGCAGGTCGAACTCAGCAGCAGTAGGGCCGAAGCCAGCAGTCGTTTCATGTGCGGGGTGTTAGATGTGGCCGATTTTGCACCTGTAACATGCCAGAAAAGTTTCATCCGCCCGCATGGGATAGCTTGAGGGCTATGAATGCCTTATTTCGGACCAAATCGATTCGCCAGGTGATGTCCCAACCTTCCGACGGCGAAGGACACACCGGCTTGAAGCGAGTTCTGGGCGCCAAGGACCTGATCGCCCTGGGCATCGGTGCCATCATCGGTGCCGGTATTTTCGCCACCACCGGTACGGCCGCGGCGGGCGGCGGCGGCCACGTGGGCGCCGGACCGGCCATTGTGCTCAGCTACATCCTGGTGGCCATCGCCTGCGGCTTTTGCGCACTCTGCTACGCCGAGTTCGCCTCGGTCATTCCCATCGCCGGCAGTGCCTATACCTACGCCTATGTGACCCTGGGCGAACTGGCCGCCTGGATCATCGGCTGGGACCTGATTTTGGAGTATGCGGTGGGCAACGTGGCCGTGGCCATCAGTTGGGCGGGCTACTTCCGCTCCTTTATTAAAGGCTTTGGCATTCAAATCAGCGACAAGTTTATGACCGCCACCACCATTTCCATGCACGAGGGGCACGGATTCTCGTTCAATCTGCCGGCTCTGGGCATCGTGCTGCTGATGACCGTGCTGCTGGTGCGCGGCGTCAAAGAATCCATCAACTTCAACAACTTCGTGGTTTTGGTGAAGATCGCCGTGCTGGTCTTTTTTGTGGGACTGGGCTTCGTCTACGTGGAGCCTTCCAACTGGAACGACTTCGCTCCCAACGGTTGGAAAGGCATCCATCAAGCGGCCGCGGTGGTTTTCTTCGCCTACATCGGTTTCGACGCCGTTTCGACGGCCGCCGAAGAAACCGAGAATCCCGAGAAGAACCTGCCGATCGGTATGATCGGTTCGCTGGTCATCTGCACCTTGCTCTACATCGCGATTTCGCTGGTCATGACCGGTCTGGCACCCTGGAACCTGTTGGGCACGGCCGACCCGATGGCCACCGCTCTGGAAATCGTGCAGGCTCGTCCGGGCCTCTCGGCCTCCAGCCAGCAAGTGCTTTCTTTCTCACACTTTGTGGTCACCATCGGCGCCCTCTTCTCGATGACCGCCGTCTTGCTGGTCTTCCAGCTCGGTCAGCCGCGTATCTTCTTCTCGATGGCCCGCGACGGACTGTTGCCGAAGTTCTTCGCCGCCATCCACCCCGTCTACCAGACCCCGCACGTGACCACCATTCTCACCGGAGTGCTGGTGGCTGTAGCGGCGGCCTTCATGGACATCGCCATCGTTATCGACCTTTGCAATATCGGCACGCTCTTCGCTTTCGTCATCGTGTGCGCGGCGGTTTTGCTGCTGCGCTACCGGGACGGCCTGCGTTCCCAGTCGCAGGTGCGTCCCTACACCCTCAGCTCCTATGTGACCCTGCTCTTCTCGGTCGTGCTGCTGGTCTGGGGCGTGATGAGCCCGAAGATGAGCAGCGACCAGTTGACCGGCTTGCTGTGCGCACCGGTGGCTCTCTGGGTGGGGCTCGTCTATCGTCAGCTGCCCCAGGCTTCCAAGCGCCCCTTTACGGCGCCGTTCGCACCTTTCACCCCGGTTTGCGGCATCGTTTCCTGCGTCTACCTGATGATGGAATCGCCGGCCACCACCTGGGTGCGCTTCTTCGTCTGGCTGGCCGTGGGCCTGGCCATCTACTTCTTCTACGGCAAAGGTAACAGCGTGCTCAACCATCCTCAGCCCGAGGATCTGGACACCGGTTTCACTCGCACCGACGAAGACCCCGGTTTCACCCCCGAGCGCTGAGCAGCAGCTTCCGGCGTAGCTCGTAAAGCTCGTCAGAGAGCCCGCTGGGGTAGCTGGCCGGATGGTGCAGGCGCAGGCTGCCCACCGGTAGCTTGGAAAGTTGGTCGAGCCCGCGCTGGCGAATTTCAGTCAACGCGGGGGCGGGGCGAGTGCGCTTGCCCCCCTCCATGACCTTCTCCAGCAAGGGCTCGAAGTGTGTCGCTTCCAGGCGATGGGGCGTTACGAAGAGCGGGTCGTGGATGGAGCAATTCCCCTCGGGAGCCGCTTCGGAGGCCATGGCGATCACGTCCCCCACGAAGCCATCCTGAGACAGCCCGCGATAGACTTGCTTGACGCCCGGACTGGTGGCTTTGCCGGGGTTGCTGGAAATCTTCATACAGGGACGCCAGCCGCCCGATTCCTCGATGGACACCAGTTTGTAGACGCCGCCCAGGGCCGGCTCTTGCTTGCTGGTAACCAGCTGCGTGCCGATGCCCCAGGTGTCGATGCGGGCCCCCTGGGCACGCAGGCTTTCCACCAAGAACTCGTCCAGATCGTTGGAAGCCACGATGCGCACTTCGGGAAAGCCGGCCTCGTCGAACATCTGACGGGCCGAAATGGAGAGCTGGGCCAGGTCACCGGAATCCAGGCGGATGCCGGCCAATTTGTGACCCTTCTCGCGCAGTTCGCGGGCCACTTGAATGGCGTTGGGCACGCCGCTGCCGAGCGTATCGTAGGTGTCCACCAGCAGCAGGGCGCTGTCGGGATAGCGGTGAGCGTAGGCGCGGAAGCTTTCCAGTTCGCTGGCGAAGGACATAATCCAGGAGTGAGCCTGGGTGCCGCGCACGGGAATGCCGTAGCGCATGCCCGCCAGCGAGTTGCTGGTGGCCGCGCAACCGCCGATGAAGGCGGCTCGACTGGCCGACATCGCGCCGTCGGGACCCTGGGCGCGCCGCATGCCGAACTCCAGCACCTGGGAATCGGCCCCGGCCGCCTGCACCACCCGCGCCGCTTTGGTGGCGATCAGGGTGTTGAAGTTGACGATGTTGAGCAGAGCTGACTCCACCAGCTGGGCCTCGGGGAGGCTGGCCTCGATGCGCATCAGCGGTTGATGCGGCATCACCACCGTTCCCTCAGGAATGGCCCAGACGTTGCCGCGAAAGCGAAAACCCTTGAGCTGGTCGAGGAAAGCCTGGTTGAAGAGCTTGAGACTGGCCAGATACTCGATTTCCTCGGCCGAGAACTGTAGATTCTCCAAATACTCCAGGGCCGGCTCCAGGCCCGAGAGCAGACAATAGCCGCCCTGCTGGGGAATCTTGCGGAAGAATAGCTCGAAGACGCTATTTTGCTTGTCTTTGCCGGCTTCCAGATAGCCGCTCATCATGGTCAATTGGTAAAAATCGGTGAAAAGGGGGCTTTGCATGGCCCTCGTTTCTTCCCGCGGGGGCCGCGCGCCTTTTAGCGGGGGCGGGTCGGAAACATCGACGGAACGCTGGTGGTCACTTCAAAATCGGCGCGCACCGGGCGGTGGTCGCTGTTTTGATCTTCCGGACTGAAGTCGTCGGGGCGCGTCAGCACCTGACTGCTGGCCTTCCAGTTGCGGGCTTCGTTGGCCACAAAGATAAAGTCGAGAATGCTCTCGTAAGGAAAATACGGCTGGCCATTCTTGCTTTCGCCTTCGGTCGGCACCAGCGGGTCGGGATAACGCACCCACTGGTAGGTTCCGTTGCGGGTTAAAACCGAGAAACCGGAATCGTCTTTGTCACCCTTGTGAATGTCGTAGTCGAAATTGAAGTCGCCTACGCAGACCACCGGATCGCCTACATGGTCGAGCCATTGGCGCAACAGATTGGCTTGCTTGCGGCGCACGGCCGGACCATAGGACGGATTCGAGCGAGCCAGATGATTGACCACAAAGATAATGGGCCCGGGAGCGTCTTTGGAGCGCAGTCTCGCATACAGGCTGGGCCGGAAGTTCAGGTCTTTGGCGTCGATACGAAAGGGACCACCCAGGTTCGGCAGGATGTCCCAGTCCAGGCAATTGTAGCGGTCCGACCTCCAGGCCACGGCCAGCCGATCGTGGCCGCCGGTCGAACTCAGGTGCAGTTCCCAATCCCCGCCGCTGGCCGTCTCCAGAGCTTTCTCCAGAGCCGGAGCCCACTCCGGTTCGACTTCGGCAAAGCCCACCATGTCGGCTCCCCCGAAGTCATGCACGATGCGACGGCACAGAAAATCGATGTCGGCCGTCTTCTTCTCGCCCTCGTGAATGTCGTGGCCGGGCGATTCGAGGTTCCAGAACATCACCTGGAGCGGTCGGGCCTGAACGGCCAGGGTCATCGAGAGAAAAAGGAATACGCTGGTCAGTCGCATAGTTCAGCAGCTTCGAAGTACGGAGGAGCGGCCCCTTGCTGAAGCGATTTGAGCTAGAAAAACACGGAGTTTCCGTCGGGAGCGAGGTGCTGGCCGGACTGACCACCTTTGCCACCATGGCCTACATCCTGTTTCTCAACCCCGTCATCTTGGGGGACGCAGGCATGGATCGCGGGGCCGTGCTCATCGCTACCGCCCTGGCGGCCGGCATCGGCAGCATTCTTATGGGACTGATCGCCAACCTGCCCTTCGCGCTGGCTCCCGGCATGGGAATGAACGCCTACTTCACCTACACGGTGGTCAAGCAGATGGGCATTCCCTGGCAGACCGCGCTGGCCGCCGTTTTCCTGGATGGCGTGATCTTCCTGATCCTTTCGCTCCTGCCGTTCCGCTCGCGCATGATCGAAGACATTCCCTATAACATCAAGCTCTCGGCGGCGGCCGCCATCGGACTCTTCATCGCCTTCATCGGCTTCAAGAACGCCGGCCTCATTCAGGGCAATCCCGTCACCCTGGTGGAAATGGGATCGGTCTACACGCCCGCCAACGGGCTGATGATCTTCGGCCTGATGCTGATGGCCGCGTTGCTGCAGCGCAAAGTCAAGGGCGCGCTGCTCTGGGGCATGCTGGCCGTGACCGCTCTGGGATTCGTCGTTCCCGGGCCCGAGGGCCACCCACTGGTTTCCACCGCGCAGATGAGCTGGCCCAGCGTGGCCGATCTGAGCAAGGGCCTTTTCAAGCTGGATTTCGCGGGCGCCGAGAAGCTCGGGTTCGCCATGATCGTCTTTACCTTCACCTTCGTCAGTCTCTTCGATACGGCCGGTACTTTCGTGGGTCTGGCCACCAAGCTGGGCTGGATTTCTCGGGAGAAGCCGATTTTCAAAGAGGCTCCTCGTGGATTGATTGCCGAGTCTTTCGCCATCATGATTGGCGCGTTGCTGGGCACTTCCACAACCACCACTTACATCGAAAGCGCCTCGGGCATTGCCCAAGGCGGGCGCACCGGGCTCACGGCCGTCACCGCCGGCCTCTGTTTCTGCCTGGGCATCGTGCTGGCCCCGCTGGCCACCCTCATTCCCGTGCAGGCGACCAGCCCCGTCCTGATTCTGGTGGGCTGCTTCATGCTGGAACCAGTCCTGAAACTGGAGCTCGACGATCTGACCGAGGCACTGCCCGCCTTTCTCACGCTGCTGCTCGTGCCGCTCACTTTCAACATCGCCAACGGCCTGATTTGGGGCATCGTCTCCTTCACCATGCTCAAGCTGGCCACCGGAAGGATTCGGGAAATAAAGCCAACGATGTGGATATTAACAATTTTGTGCTTGATTAGTCTGAGTCGAGCCCACTAAAAGCTTCAAAGTTTTTTCAGGCCTGCTGGCTACTCTGTGAGCACATCACACGGAGGTAGTCCACAATGGTTCGTAAACTTTTCGCAGCAGCAGTTCTCCTGGCCACCACGGCTTCGGTGACGGCCTATTCCTCGCCCAGCTACCTGAAAGTTTATAACTACACGGACAGCGAGCTGCGCGTCTACGTCGACGGCTATGACCAGGGCACTATCCCGGTCGGCAGCTCGCCCAACTGGATTCCCGCCGCTTACGGAATGCACAAAGTCGAGGTTTCTAAGGTCAACGGCTACAATAGTACCGCCAAGTATGCGGAGTTGAGCTACAGCTACCCCAACGCCGACGTTACCATCGCTCGCAACGACCTTTAAATCTTATCGATGCCCATCGTCACCGGACTCTCCGGTAATGAAATGTTCTGCCTGCGCGCCCAGGGCTACAATCCCGGCGACATGGTAATCGGCAACAGCGTCTGGTCGCTGGGATTCGCCAAGAGCATTACCTCCCTGGCCAAAACGCTGGCCGGCGGCGAAGTCACCCAATACACCGAATGGATCAACAACGGCCGCCATCGCGCATTTGAGAAGCTCATGCGCGAAGTGGAGCAACGCGGTGGCCACGGCATCACCGGCGTCACCAGCGAACTGGTCATGCATCCGATGGGACTCGAGTTTTTGTCCATCGGCAGTTGCATCCACCCCTGTGAGGGCGAAGCCAGAATTGGTGATTTCTCCAGCTCGGCCGACGGTCAGGGCCTCTACTGTCAATTGGACTGCGGTTTTCGACCGGTTCGCTTTGTTTTTGGTAACGTCGCCTACTCCATCGGGCTGGGCGGCGGTCTGGCCGGCGGCTTCCGCAGTCTGGCCCGCGGTGAAGTCAAAGAATGGTCCGAAGTTTTCAATCACACCCGCCATCTGGCCCTCGAGCGCATCAGCGCCGAAGCCCGCAACGCTGGTGCCAACGCCGTGCTGGGCATCCGCACCACCACCACCCCTTTCTATGGTAGCCGCGAAATGATCATGATCGGTACCGCCAGTCACCATCCGGGTCTGCCCGCCGAGTATTCCCAACAGCCGATCACCAGCGACCTGACCAATCAGGAAATGTGGAACGTGATCCGCCAGGGCTATTGTCCGGTGCGGCTGGTGCTGGGAGTCTCGGTCTACTCGATCGGTTTGGCCGGTAGCTTCTCCTCGATCTTCCGCTCTTTCGTCTCGGGTGAGATCAAAGAAATGACCTCGCTCATTTACGACGCCCGCGAGAACGCCATCGCCAAAATCGCCCGCGACGCCGAAGCCTGTGGCGCCGACGACGTGGTGGGGGTGCGCACCTACATCAAGAATCTCAGCGGCGGCGTGGTCGAATTCATGGCCATCGGCACCGCCGTCAAGAAAATCCCCGGCATCGAAACCCTCTCCGAATCCCTCCCACCCCAGGCCGTCATGCAAGACAGCGACACCTTCCTCGAGCCCACCTTCGGCATGAACGCCTACAACCTCAACACCGGCTCCGGCTAGGTCTCTTCGCTTTCTGCTCTGGCTTATGCCCGCGGATTTCCCCGCCCACCGGGGCCGCGTCCCCGCCTGCCGGGGCGGATCGCCAAAACCGACGGATTTCCCCGCTCACCGGGGCCGCGTCCCCGCCTATCGGGGCGGATCGCCAAAACCGACGGATTTCCCCGCCCACCGGGGCCGCGTCCCCACGTGTCGGGGCGGATCGCCAAAACCGACGGATTTCCCCGCCCACCGGGGCCGCGTCCCCGCCTGCCGGGGCGGATCGCCAAAACCGACGGATTTCCCCGCTCACCGGGGCCGCGTCCCCGCCTATCGGGGCGAATCGCCAAAACCGACGGATTTCCCCGCCCACCGGGGCCGCGTCCCCGCCTATCGGGGCGGAACGCCAAAACCGACGGATTTCCTCGCCTATCGGGGCCGCGTCCCCGCCCACCGGACCACACCAGGCCAGCGACGTGCTTTCTGCGGTTGCCTGACTCCGGGAAAGGAGACCCGGGAACTTTGGGGACCAGAAGACGCCCCGCGCGGCAAGGCCAACCCCGGCGACTCGCCGGTCCATCTCCCAGATCCCCACCATCCCCCGTGTCCCCTTTCGGGATGAGAGCAATGGCAGAAGGACGCTCAGCTGCGTTGATTGATCCCGTCCAGCCAGGAAACTTCCGGCCGTAAGCCCTGCAGGCGCTGGCGGAAAGCGGCGTCGTGGACCAGTTCCAGGCCGCTCAGGGAGGGGGTCAGGCCGTCCGCGCTGACGATGGCCTTGATACCCGGTCGATCCAGCAGATTTCTCTCGCCTTCGAGCAGCACGCCGTCGAGCACGAAGAAAGTCTCCGACCAGGAGTTCTTGGTGGCTCCCAGGATGGCGTGGGCGGATCCTAGCCTTGGCGAACGACCGGTGCTGGTCTCTTCTCCCACCTCGTTGCTATCGCGAATGCGGCGTACCACCCCTTCATTCGCAGGTGGAATCTCCAGCTCTCCCGGCACCCCCGGACCGGCCAGAATCAGCGCCTCGGCTCGGGAAGACAATGGCTCGGGAACGAGCGCGCCCTCGTTCCACTCCCAGATGGGGGGATTCCAAGCCAGTCTGGGGACCAACAGGGTCTTCACGCCTGTCGTCCAGTCACGGTGCCACCAGCGAAAGTCCGGACGGGTGATGCGCACCAGCGTCCAGGCGCCTTGATGCGGGCTAAAATCAAGAGGGGCGGCCCGAAAGCTCTCGGGCGCCACGTGCCCGCTGCGTAACGCGCCGGCGTTATGAAACGACCAGCCCACAAAAAATTCGCGACTCAGATTGAGCAGCGCCAGACCCAATGGTTCGGAAGGCTCCCAGACCGGCTCCGGTAACGGCAGTTCGTGAGCGAACGACACCTGCAGCAGGTTCTTCTCGGCTCGAAACAGCACTCGGGTGGGGCGCAAGCGGTGGATACCCTGGCACAGCTTGAGAAATCCCTGGGTCGTATTCTGCAAGCCCAGCTTGGCCAGCAGTTCACGCTGGCGGCGTGGATCCACCGTAAACCGGCCTTCGCCGGCCGAAACCAGCGCGCTATGCTCGGCCAGGATTTCGTCCAGTTCGCTCACTCGCGATCCAGCTCGTGAACCCGGGTGATTTGCTCCACGGCCGATTCGCTGTAGCCATACTTACTGCCCCAGCGCAAGGCCTGGCGGATTTCCTTGCGACCCCGCAAGGTCTCGGATTGAAGCCAGCCCTCCAGTTGCTGCACCCGCTCATCGCGCACCGGCGTCAAGCCCGACAAGTCCGTCTCGACCAGCCCGTCGGCCGCAAAGACGCGCGCGCCCTGCAAGCCCACGTTCAAAGGAATCGGGTCGAGCAGCACTCCGTCCCGCTGCACCACCAGCTGAGTCTCTCCCTCCGGTTGCACGGGACAGCGCAGCCAGATTTGCGCGCACGGCGGCAGGCGTTTGCCAAATCGGCCCTGAGCCAGCGGCTGCCGTGCCAGCGTGAATTGCTCGAGGCCTTTCACGTAAAGAATCTGGTAACCATTGTTGCGTCCCTCGATGCGGCCCCCTCGGATCAATCCGTGATTGATCGGATAAGCCGTCTTGGGAATGCCGAAAATCTCCTGGAAGACGTCCGATTCCAGAATCGAAAAGCTTGGTCCGGGTTCCGCTTCCCAAAGCCGGTGCTCGCGGGTGGGTCGGTAGCTGCGCCACTGATGCAGCAAAGTCGACCCGTGACTGTAGTGGTCGCGGTAGCCGTTGCCCAGGTCGTACACCAGAGCGGGGATTTCCGTCAGATGGGGGAGGTGCAGCAGTCCGTTGGCGGGACCGCGCGACAGATACAGCCGGTCGAGCAGGAGTTGCTTGCCCATCGCAGGCACCATCGGATTCAGTCTGCGTTTCTCCCAGCGTATGCCTACGGGGGATAGGGCGCAACGTCCAGTCAAGGCCCGTTCTTCTTCCCCCCAAGATCGGGGTGTGGAAGGCCGCAAAGACAGAACGCACTCACAGCCTGTTCCCGCCCGCGGCGGCACTAACTGGCGTTGCGTCTGGTCTCCCCGCAACACATAGCTGAAGCCTCCTTCGGCGTCGACCACGGCCCAGGCCAGCGTCTCGGGGCGGGCCGCGCGGCAGGCGTGAAAAGCACGAAGAAAGTGGCCGGTGGCCGGCGAATCGGAGTGGCCCAACGCCTCATGCAGCAAAGCGTCCAGATCGGCAAACTGCGAGCTGGTGAATCCGTGGGAGGTGAACTGCACCTCCAATCGATCGCGCAAAGGACGTAGCTGAACTTCGGCGGCTCCTGAAGCGGCGGCCGCCTGCACCAGTTTGATCAGCCAGCTGGTGGGGTCGTGGAACAGGCGTTGCGACAGCTTTTCCAGCGCCCTGGCGTAGTCCACCGAAAAGCTACCCTGGGAATCGCGGGAGCCTTCCTGGGTCAACTGCTCCAGATAGAGGGCGAGGTCCAACCCGACTCAGTAGCCCGGAGGCGCGTTGCTGGGCAGCGGCTTGTCATAGCCGGGAATGCCCGAGCTGGGCGTGGACTGACCATCGTAGGTCTGGCCTTGAAAACTCGGGCCATAGTAATAACCGCTGCCGGGACCGTAATAGTAATTGCTATAGTAGCCGTAGGGGCGCGGACAGTAGTTGGAACGGGACTGATCTTGATGAGGATTGTCGTGCTGGGTCTGCGGATCGGAAACCTTCACGTAGGGCATGGTCGGCGAGAACCCGGAGTTGCTATGGATTTCTCCCGCCTGGACGTTGCGCGTTCCCCAGGGCAGGGTGGGGGAGAATCCCTCCTGGGCAAAAGCGCCCAGGGTCAACAAGAGCCAGAAGCCACTTAAATAGATCTTCATTTTCTGATTCTATCACTCCGAGGCATAGGGGAGCCAGCACGAGATTTCCAGACCGCCGCTCTTACGCAGACGCGCCTGGATCTTCCCGGCGTGGGCGTCGATGATGCCCTTGGCGATAAACAGTCCCAGACCACTGCCGGACAGCTCCATACCTTTGGCGCGATAGAACTTATCGAAGATCAGCGGAATGTCTTCGGCCGGGATGCCGGGCCCGCGGTCGCGCACGTCGCAACGCACAAACTCCCCGTCCACGCGCATGCTCAGTTGAATGGGGCTGCCTTGAGGAGTATATTTGTGGGCGTTTTCGATCAGGTTTTGCAGCAGATTCACCACCAGCACGTAGTCCACGTGCAATTCCGGCAAATCCTCGGGAACGTCGATTTCGATGCGATCGCGCAGGGTGGCTGGAGTTTGCTCCATGACCACGCCCACCAATTCATCGGGCTGGACCGACTGTAAATTCAAGACCAGGCCGGGGCCGTCCAGCTTGGTCATCTGCAGCAGGTTGGTCACCAGGCGCCGCAAACGCTCGGTTTGCTCGCCCGCCAGCTGCAGCAGTCCCTGGCGAACTTCCGGCTCCAGATGGATGGCCGGGTCGCAAGCCACTTGCAGGCTGCCGGCCACCGAAGCCAGCGGGGTCTGCAGATCGTGGGAAAGGGAATTAAGCAGGGCGTTCTGCACCCGCTCGCGTTCGGCCACCAGCATGGCCTGGCGGGCCTCTTCGGCGCTTTTGACTCGTTGCAGGGCCAGCCTGGCCTGATTCACAAACGAAGTGAGCAAGTCGATGGTTTCGCTGGGTCCGGGGCCGGCCAGGGCTCCCTCCAGATGGCACAGGTCCGGTCCGCCCAGTTTCAGGCGAGCCTGAGGGCCAAAAATCCGTCCAGCGTTGCGTTCAAAGGCCCGCACCACATCGTCTTCGTTGTGGATCTGAGTGAGGTCGCGCCCGAACATTTCCAGCAAGTAAAACGACTCGGCTCGTTGGCGCGCCTCGCTGGCCTGACGGCGCAGACTGTTGGAAAGTCGGGAGATGACGTAGCCTACACCCAGAAAGGTGATCAGGGACAAACCGTACTGCAGGTCCGGGGTATTGAAGCGAAAGCGCGGTTGGAAGACGCCGAAGTCCAGCGCCAAAAAGCTGAGGAAGGCCACCAGCGTGGCCGGGCCCTCGCCCCAGTAAAGAGCGGCCCCGATCACCTGCACCAGGAAAAACAACATCAGGTTGTCTTCGCTGATAAAGTGCTTGGCCTGATGGCTGAAATAAGAGACGGCCAGCACCAGCACGACTCCCCAGAGATACTGACGGCTCTGATTGGCTTCCCCTTTAGGGGCGAAGTTGACCACTTACTTGACGCGCTGAATCAGGTCGACGACCCAGTCGACTCCCTGCTGCAAGGACTTCACGGTGACCGCTTCATCCGGACCGTGAGCCCCATGGTTGGTATAGAGCACGGGCACGAAGGTCAGCGCTTCCGACTGAGGGTTGATGTCCATCAGAAAACGGGTGTCGTTGCTGGCGGTGGTGTTGCCAAAAAGCACGGGCGTCGATTCTCCATAGACATGCTGTATCGACTGCTCGGCGGCCTGGAATAAGGGGCTGCTGGAATGCAGCCGGCGCACCTTGGCGTCCAGCTCCTCCGGGCCCATCAAGGGCTTCAACTGAAAGTCGGAGCCAATCACGCCATTCAGCTGAGCGATGATGTCTTTGGGGTTCTCGTCCACGGCCACACGCAGATCCAGGGTTACGTTGCTGGTGACCGGGCCTTCGGGAATGGCGCCGTTCGGTTTGCTTTTGGAGGTGAAGTAGTTGACGATCTCGAGCTTCTCGTCCAGGCCCTGCTTGTGAGCTTCCTTCTCCACCCGGGTCAGGGCGCGGTTGACCACGTCCACGGCGTCGCGGTCGCGGTCGGTGGTGGAGCCGTGGTTGCCGCCGTGATAGTTTTCCTGGGGCAGGCTGACCGTGATCTGGCCGTTCTGATCGAGCACGCGAATCTCTTCGCCCGCCGCTTTCTGAAAGCTTTGCACGGCCCGGGCCCGTTGCTCGCCGCTGGCGTCCAGTTTGAGCACCACGCTGGCCGAGGAAGGCTTGACGTTGGGGCCTTGCCCGACGCCGCCGGGATTGTTGGAAAAATAGAAGTCGGTCTTGCAGAAATCGGTGCGGTTGGCGGCGGCGTTGCCTTTGCCCATGCGCTTCTGCATAAAGCCGGTCTTGTAGAAGTTGCGAATCATGAAGCCCTTGAAGCCGCCCACCGCGTCTCCCATGCGCTTCATGGCCTTCTTGGTCTCGCTCTTGTCGCCCAGGTACGTCCAATCGCGCTTCTCGATGAAGTGGTCCAGCTTGTCCAGGGTGGCCTGGGTCTTGTGGAAGGCTTCGTCGGCGCTGGTCGGATTTTTCAACTGCAGCTGCATGGGAATGGTGTATTTCTGGGCCACCGCCAGATAAGGACAATCCCGGTCGCCGGCCAGGCCGGAGAGGAACTCGGGCGAGAAGACGCCGCTGCCTTCCACCACCCAATATTTGACGTCCGCGAAAAGCTCCGGCTTCTTGCGCGAGAGCAACCAGGCCCCGTCTTTGCCGCCGAATTCCTCGTCGGGGAAAATGAAGAGCTTGACGGCGCGGTCCGGGACTTCCCCTTTTTCCTTGAGATGCTTCATGGCCACCAGCACCTGAGCGGCCGGGCCTTTGGTGTCGATACTGCCGCGACCGACCAGCGATTCGCGGCCGGCCTCGTCGTTGGTAATGTTGCCCGAGAAAGGCTGGCCCAACTTCCATTCTCCTTCGGGTTGGACCACGTCGGAGTGATGCACGAAGCCCATGGCGCCGGCCTGCGGATCTTTGCCGGGCAGGGTCACGATGAGCATCGGCTTGCCGTTGGTGCTCTCGAAGCGGTTGACTTCCAGGCCCGCCTTCTGGGCGTAAGCGCTCATCAGGTCGACCGTCTGATTCTCACCGGCCACCAGGTTGTCGGGGCCGGAGTTGATTTGAACCAGACCCTGAGTCAGAGTGACGACTTCTTTGCGCAGCTGATCGCTGACCCCGACTTTGGACGGACCCAACGGTTCGCGTTGCGTCGCGCTGATGTGCACGTGGTCGTGGGAGACATGGCCGTCTCCCAGGATGGGCGGCGTGCACTTTGTTTGCATCGGCGCCCGCGGACTGCTGAAGTTACTGCTCTGAATCTGCATGACCCTATCAGGTTAGCAGCTCTCGAGTCGGGTTGGCTTACCCTTTTGTAACCCTTTCGGCGGCCCGCGGAAGCTTGACCACGATCACCTGAGGCTTGGGTTGAATCGACCAGAAACGAGCCAGACGCGCCGGCCATTCGGCCAGCATTTTCTGGGCCAGCAAGCTGCCGGTGGCCTGTTGATGCCGTTCCACCCACTGACGAAGCAGGGCTTGATCTTCATCGCTGCATTCCAGCAGTGGCACGGCCTGGACGCTGTCATGGTTGAGCTTGCCCTGCAGATCTTCATCCTGATCGTAGACGAAAGCCCGGCCGCCGGTCATGGCGGCGCCGAAATTGCGCCCCACGCCGCCCAGAATTACCACCAGGCCGCCCGTCATATACTCACATGCGTGTTCGCCCGCTCCTTCCACCACCGCCGAAGCACCGCTGTTGCGCACCGCCAGGCGTTGACCGACTCGGCCGGCCGCCAGCAGCACGCCGCCGGTGGCGCCGTAAAGCAGAGTGTTGCCGGCGATCCAGTTGGTGTTGCCGCCCAGCTCGGGGAAAGTGGGCCGAATGGTGATCTGACCGCCGTGCAGGCCCTTGCCGACATAGTCGTTCGCCTGACCGATCAGCTCCATGTGCAAAGCGGAGACGCCGAAAGCGCCCAGGCTCTGTCCGGCGCTGCCGCGCAGGCGCAGCTTCACGAAACCCTCGGGCAGGTCGCAGTCGTGACCCTTGCGACCATAACGCTCCATCAGATAGCCGCTCAAGCGGGTTCCGAAGGCGCGGTCGGTATTGAGGATGGCCCACTCTTCGGGCAAATCGTCGAGTCGGTCGATGACTTCCTGGTCCAGATCGCGCCCGTGACGGGGATGCTCGGGAGCCAGTCCCGGCTCGTGGGCCAGCGGCAAATCGTCGTCGGCGCGGGCCAACAGGGGAGTCAAGTCCAGGTAGCCGGCTTCCTCGCCCAGGATGACCTGCTCCAACATCTCCGTGCGGCCGATCACCTCTTGCAGGCTGCGGGCCCCAAGTTGCGCCAGGATCGAACGGATTTCCTCGGCCACGCCCAGCAGGTAGGCGATGACCCGTTCCGGGGTGCCCGGGAATTTGGCCCGCAGCTTGGGATCTTGGGAGGCGATGCCCACCGGACAGGTGTTGTTGTGGCAGGCGCGAGCCATCAAACAGCCCTCGGCCACCAGCGCGCTGGTGCCGAAAGCGTACTCGTCAGCTCCCAGCAGCGCGGCGATGACCACATCTCGGCCGCTCTGAAAGCCGCCGTCCACGCGCAGCCGCAACTTGGCTCGTAAGCCGTTGGCGACCAGCGTCTGCTGGGTCTGGGCCAGGCCCAGCTCCCATGGCATGCCGGCGAACTTGATGGAGGACAGCGGCGAAGCTCCGGTGCCGCCTTCGCTGCCGCTGATCTGGATGATGTCGGCAAAGCCCTTGGCTACGCCGGCGGCCACCGTGCCCACTCCGTCTTCACTGACCAGTTTCACCGAGACCTTGGCGCCCGGATGCAGGCGCTTCAGATCGTGAATCAGTTGGGCCAGGTCTTCGATGGAGTAGATGTCGTGGTGGGGCGGGGGACTGATCAGATCTACCCCGGAGCGGGTGTGGCGCACCCGCGCGATTTCTTCGGTGACCTTGTGGCCGGGGATCTGTCCGCCCTCACCGGGCTTGGATCCTTGGGCCATTTTGATCTGCAGTTCGTCGGCGCTCAGCAGGTAGCCGGGGGTGACGCCGAAGCGCCCGGAGGCCACTTGCTTGATACGGCTGTTGGACGAGGTGTCGTAACGCTCGGGAGCCTCGCCGCCCTCTCCGCAATTGCTGGCCGCTCCCAGCCGATTGAGCGCGATACTCAACGTTTCGTGAGCCTCGCTGCTGAGACTGCCATGACTCATGGCGCCGGTGGAAAAGCGCGCTACGATACTCTCCAGCGGTTCTACCTCATGCAGATGCAGACGCGGGCGATGATGCACGAAGTCGAGCAGGTCGCGCAGACCAACCCGGCCCTGGTCGCGCAGCGCCTGCACATAGTCCCCATAGCCGGGCAGTCCGTGGCGGAATTTCTCGTAGGCGTTCTCGACGGGTGTCAGCGCTACTTTATCCAGAATCTGGTGCAGAGCTTTCACCACCAGGGGCGAAAAGCGGTGACGCTCTCCGTCTTTCTTGAACTTGTAGAAGCCCGGGCCTACGTGGGCCGAGGCGGGTTCTTCCTGAGCGAAGGCCTGCTGGTGCCAGGTGGCCTGCCGTGTGGCCAGTTGCTCCAGCGTCATGCCGCCCAACCAGGCGGGAGTATCCGGGAAGTAGCGTTCCACCAGTGCCTGATCCAGTCCCAGCGACTCGAAAACCTGACCGGCTCGATAGCTGGAGAGCACGGAAATGCCCATTTTGGCCATGATTTTCAGCAGCCCGGTGTGGATCGCTCCGATGAATTTGCCTTGCGCCTCCTCGGCTTTGTCGGGAGCCAGCTTGGCGATGGTGTCCAGAGCCAGGTAGGGGAAAATCGCCCCCGCTCCATAGCCCAGCAGGCAGGCAAAGTGGTGCACTTCGCGAGGCTCGCCGCTGACCACCACCAGCGTGGCGTTGAGACGCAGTCCGGCCTCCAAAAGTCGATGATGCACGGCGCTGGTGGCCAGCAACGAGGGGATAGGGGCGCGGAAGGCGTTGACTCCACCGTCGTAGAGCACCACCAGAGTGGCCCCCTGACGCACGGCTTCGACCGCTTCCTGACAGACCTGCTCCAGGCGCTCTTCCAGAGCCTGCGGACCGCTGTGGGGCGCCCACACGCAATGCAGCACGATGTGCGGCAGCCAGCGCGGGCTCAGGCTCATGAGGCGGCGAAATTCAGAGGTGGATAGAATCGGTCCCGGCAGATCCACCAGGCGACACACTTCCAGTTCCTCGGTCAGCACATTGGCGCGCCGACCGACCCAGGTGCGCAGCGACATCACCAGCTTCTCGCGCAGCGGATCGATGGGCGGATTGGTGACCTGGGCAAAGCGCTGCTTGAAGTAGTGAAAGAGGGGCCGAATGGTGGGGGAGATCGGTGCCGGCGGCGTGTCATCGCCCATGGAGCCGATCGGTTCCGCCCCCGTGCTGATCATGGGTTTGAGGATGGCGATTTCGTCTTCGTGGTTGAAGCCGAAGGCCAGTTGGCGGCGATGCAGCGTTTCCTTGCTGGGAGTTTCCAGCCACGAGTCCTGAACTTCCTCGCTGGGCAGCGGAACTTCGCGTTCCGACATCAGGTGACCATAGGGATGGCGCCGCGCCAACTGCTCCTTGAGTTCGTGGTTGCTGACCCAGCGCTTGGCGTGCAGATCGATGGCGATGATTTCGCCTGGACCCAACATGCCGCGTTTTTCCACCAGTTCATCCGGGATTTTTACGCAGCCGGCCTCGGAAGAAGCCACCACCAGCTGGTTCTTTAGCACCGTGTAGCGCAAGGGCCGCAGCCCGTTGCGGTCGAGCAGCGCGCCCACCCAGCGACCGTCGAAAAAGGCCATGGCGGCCGGACCTTCCCAGGGCTCCATCAAAGCGCTCAGGTAGCGGTAAAAGTCGCGCCAGTGCTCGGGCATGCCGCCAGAGGGCACGTTTTCCCAGAGCTCGGGAACCATCATCATAAGGCTGGGCAGCGTCTCGCGCCCGCCTTTCACGAAAAACTCGAGCACGTTGTCGAATGCGCCGCTATCACTGGTCTGCGGTTGGATGACGGGGGTCAAATGGCTCTGGTCCATGCCGGCCAGTTCCAGGGCTACCTCGCGGGCGCGCATCCATTTGTGGTTGGCCTGCAGGGTATTGATTTCGCCGTTGTGGCAGACCATACGGAAGGGCTGGGTCAGATTCCAGCTCGGGAAGGTGTTGGTGCTGTAGCGCTGATGAAAGAGCGCAGCCGCGCTTTCAAAATCAGGGTCGGTCAGATCCGGGTAAAAGCGTCCCAGTTCGGCCGCGCCGCACAGTCCCTTGTAAGTTATCGAGTGCGAGGACAGGCTGGCGATGTAGAAGTCATCGTGGATTTTGGCTTCGCGCAAAATGCGCTCGGCGTGCCTGCGGGCGTGGTAGAGGGCGTTTTCGAAGTCGGGCGCCTGTCCCTGACCCACGAACAGGTGCTGCATGTGGGGACGAATGGACAAAGCCCGCTGCCCAAGGGCGGTCAGATCGAGCGGAACCTCACGCCAGCCCAGCGGCTCCAGCTGTTGTTGGCGCAAACACTCCTCGATGCAGCGGCGAGCCTGACTGCGTCCGCGCGCGTCGCCCAGCGGCAGATAAATACTGCCCACCGCCCAGTTCTCGGCCGGAATCGGCTTGCCGTGCAGCGATTGGTAAATCTTCTGAAAGAAACGGCGCGGAATCTGGGTCATCAAGCCGGCGCCATCGCCGGTCTTGCCGTCGGCGGCAACCGCTCCGCGGTGAGCGTGGTTGCCCAACGCCTCCAATGCCATCGCCACCACCTGGTGGCTAGGTTCGGCGCCGACGTGGGCCACAAATCCCACGCCGCAACTATCTTTCTCTGGGCCAATCATACGCATGAATCGCTTTTACCACGGCCGAAGCGAATTCTCAAGTCGGCTGCAACCCAGATGCAATGACCATTTCTGTCACCGGCAGGGGTCTTTCTAGAAACGGCGCAAGGCCAGGACATGCGCATTTTTCTTTGTTTGGCGGCCCTGAGCGCGGCGGCCTGGGCGGTGCCCCAGTATGATATGACGAGAACTCGTCCCCTGGAATCCTGGAAGCGCCAGATTACCGAGTACAGCCGGCGTCACTACGGCGAGGCCGAGTGGCGGCTGCAGCCTCGCTGCATCGTGCTGCACTATACGGCCGGCACCAGCTTTCCCTGGAATCTGGTGAACACGCCGGATTTTGCCGGGGAAGCGCCCGGCCTGGCCAGTCACTACGTGGTCGACGGTGCCAAGATCTGGCAGCTGGTCCCTCCCGAAGTTCGTTCGCGCGGGGCCTACGGGATCAACCACCGGGCTATTAACATCGAAATGGTAGCCGCCAATGCCAACGACTTGATGAACAACCGCAAGCGCACTCTGGATACCACCACCGGACTGGTGCGTGACCTTTTGGAGCGCTTTCATCTGACCGCCAAGGATGTCTATTCCCATCAGCAGGTGGCCGAGATGAACACGCGGATTTGTCCCTGGGTTCTGGATCTGGTCAACGGAGAGCCCTATGGCAAGTCCGATCCCGGCGTGGCTCCCATGCGTTACGTGTTGGACAAGCTGGCCCGGTAAAGAATCAGGGCGATGGTGCCCAGCGCGGCCGTCGAGCCCATCAAGGTGCTCAGGGTCAGGAAGAACAGCCCCACCGCGCTGCTGACCAGAAACCGCCCGGTGCGTCCGAGCTCGCCGCGCAGGCCCAGGTCCGAAGTTCCGCGCCAGCTCACGTAGAACGGGCGGGCCGCCACACCGGCCAGGAAGAAGAGCATGAAGGCGGGCACGAAGAAGAACAAAAACTGGGCGGCCACCCAGGCCAGTTTGGATTGCTCGTAGAGCCGCTGCTCTTTCTCCACCCACCACAAGGCCACCGGGTCTTGCAGTGCGGGTGAGTCCGGCGGGAAAGCCGCCCGGCGATAAAAGTCGAAGGATTTGAGGAGAATCAGCAGTCCCAGCGGGATTTTGCTGAGCATGCACAGCCAGAACAGCCAGTTGCCGTCACCGGGCGGAATGACCATGATCACCCCGACGGCCAGGACGAATCCCAAGGTGCCCGCGAGGACCAGGCCCAGGCGCTTCAGCATTTCCCGAGTATAGCACAGAGGAGCGTCCATGTCGCCGCGGAAGCGCCCGCCATGGGAAGCTGGCTGAAGTGGGTCCTGGTGCTGGTGGTTTTGGCCTCCACCTCGCTGTGGTTTTTCGGTCGAGACGTGATTCCTCGGCCTATTCGCATCGCCGCCAGCAATCCCGAGTCTCAGGAACACCGACTGGCGGAGGCCGTGGCCGGGGTGCTGGAGGAGCGTAAGCACCCCACCCGGATTTTGGACGGCGACGGTTCCCGGGACAACGCCGAGAAACTGCGGGCTGGAGAAGCGGAACTGGCGGTCGTCAAAGGCGGCGCCGTCAACCTGCAGGGCCTGGAAGTGGTAGCCCCCCTGTATCCGGACGTGGTTCTCTTTGTGGTGCGCAAAAGTCGCAAAATCCACCGCATCACCGACCTGCGCGGCAAAAAGATGGTGGTGGGTCTCGAATTATCAGGCACCCACGAGCTGGCGCGCATGATTTTGGGGCACTATCGGTTGAGCGGTTCCGTCCAGGAATCCAAGCACTACTTCAATGCCCTGACCACCGATTCGACCCTGGACGGCGCCCTGGTGGCCACAGCTCTGACCAATCCGGAGCTGGTCCAGCTGATGGGCACCGGCGAGTTCGACATTCTGCCGGTGGACCAGGCGGAAGCGCTGGCCACGCTCTTTCCTTACTTTCACACCATCAACGTGCCGGTCGGCATTTTTCTGGGGGACGGCCCGATCCCGCCCAGGACCGTGCAAACTCTGGCCTTGCCCTGTCTGCTGGTAGGCAAGCCCGAGAGTTCTCCTCGAATGATTGAGGCGGCGCTGGATGCTTTTTATGACCACAGGATGCGCAATCAGTTTCCCACTCTCTATACGCAAGCCCAGGCGGCCAACTGGTCGCTCACGGCCATGCACCCCGCCTCGCGAGATTATTACGACCCCTACCGTGGTTTAACCACGGCAGCCGCTTTCCTGAGCTCCCTGAGCGCCCTCAAAGAATTGATGGTGGCCAGTCTGGCCCTCTTCTGGCTGGGGATGGAGCGCTACCGTCGTCGCCAGGAACGGGTCCTGCACGAAGAGATCCGCGTCCAGAAGGAGCGATTGGGAGCTTTCATTCACCAGGCCATCGAGTTCGAGACCGAGCTTCTGAACCACCTCAAGGACGAAGCTTATCTCGAGCAGCTGTTGCTGCAGGTCACCCAACTCAAGGTGCAGGCCCTCCAAGAATTGACCCATGAGGTGTTGCGCAGCGACCAGGGATTCGCGATTTTTCTGGCTCAGTGCCGCGAACTGGTGGACCGCATCCACTACAATCGGGACAAACTGTGAGTACTCGCTACCGCAATGGGCGCATCTGGAATGGCGCGGACGGTTTCCTTCCGGGCAGTCTGACCGTGGTCGACGGTCTTTTCACAACCTCCGAGACGGCCCGGCGAGAGGTCGACCTGGAAGGAGCCTGGGTCATGCCCGCCCTCTGGGACTCTCACCTGCATCTGTTGCTGCTGGCTCGCTGCATGGGTCAGGTGGATTTGACCACCTGCCGAGACCGGCTCGACCTTCTGCAGCGCATCGAGCAAGCCGAAGGGGTCTGGGTAGAGGGCTATGGTTGGAATGAGTCTCATTGGCAGGATCCGAGATTGCCCAGCCTGGAGGAGTTGGACCGGGCATGCGCCGGGCGACCCTGCTGGCTTACCCGAAGTGACCTGCATTCGGCTCTAACCAACGGTAAAGGGCTGGAGCAAGCCGGTATTTCGGCTTCCACTCTGGACCCGGATGGCGGAAGCATTGGACGCGATGCATCTGGGGCGGCCACCGGAGTGCTGGCTGATCTTGCCATGTTGCTGGTCGAGCGCGTCTTGCCCTGGCCCGAACGCCAGCGTCTGGGCGGCTTGCTGCGTCAGGCCTGCGCCGAGATGCATCGCTACGGCATCGGCGGTGTCTGTGACCAGCGCATCAAGGACCTGGATGAGGGCCCGCTGGCCTGGAGTCTGTATCGGGAGCTACGCTTGCCCCTGCGGATCCACTGCAATCGCGCCGCTCACGAAGATCTGACTCAGGGTCCTCGTTTTCTGGAAGGAGATGATTGGCTGCGCTGCGGTCACGTCAAGTTTTTCGCCGACGGTTCTCTGGGAAGTCAAACCGCCCGCATGTTGGAGCCTTACCAGGGCAGTACCGGCCGCGGACTCTGGGTGACCCCGCCCGAGCAGCTGGAGAGCGAGTTCGCTCGGGTTCACTCCTACGGATTTCCGGTCAGTATTCACGCCATCGGCGATGCCGCCGTGCGGGTCGCTTGCTCCCGCTTGCACGGCCACCCCCTCGACCGCATCGAGCATCTGCAGATTCTGGCCGACGAAGACCTGGCCGAACTGGGAGCCGGCTCGCCCACGGCCAGCATGCAGCCTCTCCACCTGCTCGACGATCGCCTTCAGGCCGACCAGTTATTGGGCTCGCGGGCCCGAGGCTATTACCGACTGGCCAGCTTGCAGGCTCGCGGAGTTCGCCTCTCCTTCGGAAGCGACGCACCGGTGGCCAGTTTCGACCCCTGGCTGGGTTTGCAGGCCGCCTGCCTGCGCCGCCGCTCGGCTCAGGAGTCGCCGTGGTATGCCGAGGAATGCCTGGACCGGGCGGCCGCTCTGCGGGCCTACACGCGGGGAGCTTGTGACAGTCTCGGTTGGACTCGCGCGGGCCGACTCGAGCCCGGGGCGCTGGCCGATTTCTGCGTTTTGGATCGCGATCCGCTGACCTGTCCCTGGCCCGCCGAGGTCAAGGTTCTGCAAACCGTGGTCGGCGGCGAAAGTCAATTTAAGCTGTAGGAAATCGAGGCGTGGCTGCAAAGAGCGTTCAGATGAATGCCAGTCGAGCTTGTACCGCTCTGGTTCTCTCCGGTGGAGGAGCTCGCGGCGCCTATCAGGCGGGCGTCATGATGGGCCTGCGTCAACTGGGCTTGTTCCAGGAGAATCGCCAGCCTTTCGACGTCTTTGTGGGCACCAGCGCGGGCTCCTTGAATTGCTCTCTGCTGGCTGCCTACACTCATCAGCCGTTGCTGGGCCTGACCGAGATGGAACAGGTGTGGAGCCAGTTGCACGCCTCCCAGGTCTTTCGCACCGGCATCTGGTCGATGCTGGCCAACGGGCTGGGATGGATGCGCGACCTGTCCCTGGGCGGTTTGCTGGGCAATGTCAGTCCTCGTTTCTTGCTGGACACGGCGCCTTTTCGCCGGCTGCTGGGAAGGCTTCCCTGGGGTCGCCTGAGTCAGAACTTGCGAGAAGGCCACTATCGCGCCCTGGGCGTGCTGGCGACCAACTACACCACCTCCAGCGGCGTCTTCTTTCTGCAGGATGAGGGTCGAACCGAACCGTGGCATAAGGTGCGCTATCGGGTGGAGCGAGCGGAGATCGGTATGGAGCACGTGATGGCTTCAAGCGCTATTCCGGTCATTTTTCCCGCTGTGCCCATCGGCAGTTGTTACTACGGTGACGGAAGCTTGCGCAACACCGCGCCCCTCGGTCCGGCGATCCAGTTGGGCGCCCGCAAAATCGTGGCTGTGGGAGTGCGCGAAGCCGGCGATAGCACCCCCAGCCCTCCACCCGGAACCGCTCCCAAGTTGGCCGACGTGGTCGGCTTGCTCTTGGATGCGGTTCTTCTCGACGCCATCGAGGTCGATGTGCAGCACTGCTTGCGTCTCAACAAGCTGGCCGCCGCCCAGCCCGAGAATTTTCACCCCGTCGACGTGCTGTGGCTGCGCCCCAGCCGCAATCTGGCTCACCTGGCTCAACGCACGGAGCGACGGATGCCCCCGCTGGTTCGTTACTTGATGAGGGGATTGGGAGACCATCAGGCCAGTGCTGAGTTAGCCAGCTATCTGATCTTCGAGGGAGAGTACTGCCGCAGCCTGATGGCGGCTGGTCTTGAGGACGTACTGGACCGCAGGGAGGAAGTTCTTGAATTTTTTGCCCGATAAATGGTCAATTGGCTCATTTTCCGTTGATTGCTATAGGATTTTCAAACCAGATGGCCAATAATCCAGAATGAAGACCAAGGAACTCAGACGGGACTACCTTGATGAGGTAGTAGAGGACTGGCAAAGAGAGAGCCCGGACCTGGACACTTCGGGCCTGGCCATTTTTGGCCGAATCTTTGCCATTTGGTATCACATGGAGGGTCGCATCGATCGCTTGCTCAAGCAATTCGGTGTCCCGCTATGGGGCTTTGACGTCCTTTTCGCTTTACGCCGTGTCGGCAAACCCTACACGCTCTCGCCGACTCAACTCATGAAAGCCTGTTTTTTGACATCGGGCGCTATGACCCACCGGCTCGACCGGTTAGAACAACAGAAGTACATCGAGCGCCACCACTCCAAGGACGACCGCCGAAGCGTGGACATCGTGCTCACGCAGACCGGTAAGGATCTGGTGGATAAGGCTCTGCCGGTCAGGCTTGAGCACGGCATGGAGATGCTTTCTCATCTCTCGGCCAACGAGAACCAGCAGTTGACCAAGTTGCTGCGCAAGGTGCTCGCCAATCTAGAAGATCTCGACGAATCCAGCCGGTAGATTAGAACACGTCGTCAATCTCTTTGATGGCGGTCGCCAGATTGGGGTAACGCTGGCCCGGCTCGGAGTGAGCCAGCCAGTAGAATTTCTGAGCCAACGGGCCTAGCTTGCCGACATACGGTGCGAAAGCCTGGTTGGATTCGGTCTGGCCCAGCATGCGGATGTGGACCCGCAGGCTGTGGTCAGGATAGCGACCCCCGTAGATCGTCTCGAAGAGTAAGCGGCCGAGCACTGCCTGATCAGAGGCCGGTGTCGGTTCTGGTTGATAGAGCACCTCAGGAGCAGAGAAAAACTCGGTGACGTGGCCTTCCAATCGTTGGAGCAGGGCGTAGGCCCCTCGGTAGGCTTCGTTGCTAAAGTGAGTGATCTGGCAATCGCCGGTGGGCGGCCAGTCGATGTCTTTGAGGGAGAAGCAGCCGGAGGCCTGGCCTTTGGCGTGGTAGCCGTGGACTTGCTGAAAGACGGGTCGTAGCAGATTCCAGGCTTGCCACGGCTCCACCCCATTGCCGGGCAAGCGAGCTCGCAGCGAGGTGGAGTAGCCTCGGTAGAGCAGGAAGTGGTGACCGTGGGCGCTGACCAGATGGCGTGCCTTGTCACCGGTTGTTTCCCGGCGCAGAAGGGTGACCCATTCGTCGGTGGCCGGCACGGCCAGCACCCGATCTCCCTGATCCGGCTGATACTCGGCCTGGGCTTCATAGAGGCGTACGGGGGAGTCCGTTCCGGAGATCACGCGGGCCAGGCGATAGCCTTTCACCACCAGACCCATGAAGGGGTCTCCCTGGTCGGCGCTTTCGCCCCAGACCCAGTTGAAGGTGCAGTAGTCGTTGAGGTCGCGTCGCCGGCTCTCGGGAAAGTGCAGCAATTCGATCGCTTTCAGCAGATGCTGCACGTCCAGGACGCCGGACTGGATGCGAGCGTAAATCAATTCAAAGGCCTTGCTGGAAACCTGAGAGGAAACGGTTTCCGGCACCTGCAGTTTGACCAGCTCCTTGCCCCAGGCGTGGTAACGAACCACCAGGCCGGCCCAGCGCCCGGGGTCCGGATCCTGCAGGCGGTCCAGTTCTAGAGATTCCCAGGAGCTGAAGAAACGCAAGGCTTCCTCGCACTTGATTCGCTTGGAGCGCACCAACAGGTAGAACTGCTTGAGGCCTTGCTCTCGCTGTTCCTGAAGTTGCTGCAGGTGCGCGTCGTAAAACCAGCGCTTGGCCCGGTCGGCCGCGCTGGCCGGCACCGAGCCCAGGCGCGTCAGCAAATTGGGGTACTGGGGTTCGAAGCTGAGCACCGAGCGGAGCGACTGGATCAGGGCCGGCATGCGAAAGGGCTTGAGCAAATAGTCGTCCGCCTGCAGGCTGGCCGCGCGCAACGGCGCGTCGATGTCGCTGTAGCCTGTCATGATGATGCAGCGAATCTGCGGCTGCAGTTTGCGAACCTGGCGCAAACCCTCCACGCCGTCGACTTCGCCGGCCACGCGCACGTCGCTGATCAGCAGGTCGAAGGTCTGCTCCTGGGCCCGCGCCACGGCTTCGGCCGCCGTTTCGGCGCCCGTGATGGTGTGATCGAACTGTCCTAGGATGCTCTCCAGAGCCTGGCGGAAGTTGTAGTCGTCCTCGACCAGCAAAATGTTGGCCACGACTACACCTGAAACTCTTGCAAAACGCTGTCCACTTTGGCCAGTCTTTGACGCTCCAGCACAATTTCCAGCTTGAGTTGGGCCACCTGCTGGTCGATCCAGCTCTTGTCCTCCAGCTGTTGGCTGAGCGAGAAGGGAAAGCTTTGACGAAGCTCCCGCAAGTCGAGGCTCAGTTGTCCCAGTCGCGTTTGCAGGCGGGCCAGTTCTTCAGGCGACTCTTCGAATTCATCTTCGGTAACGGCCAGCAGCGTCTCCAGCCGCTCCCAATCGCCCCATTGGTAAGCTTTCTGCACGTCAAACCAGAGCTGCTGTTGTTGCTGCGTCTGCACTGGATGCAGGTCAGGGTGCAGACGTTTCACCAGTTGCCGATAGAGGCTGCGCATGGCCGCGCTGGTTTCGGCCGAGCGCAATTTACGCAGGCGCTGCTCGCCGGCCTCCTGTTTGTCTTTTTGATCCTGCACGCGGCGCCGATATTGCCACAGCTCCTGGTCCAGCTGGCGCTCCAGCTGAGCCAGGTCGAGCGATTCGCCTCGCACCAGACTGGCCCGTCGCAGCTCGAGACTGCGTCGGGCTCGGCGCAGATCCAGCTGGATCTGCTCCAGCTCGCCCTGATACCTGCCTATCAGCGATTGGAAGCGGGCTTCCAGGTTGGGCCCCTGCACCAGCAACAACTGCTGCTGTTCGAAGAGAAGGTCGGAAAGCTCGCGTCGGACCTGACGAATTACATCTCTAAGAGCCACACCGCTACCTCACCAGGAGGGCCGTATTTGCCAACCAGGTGTTTGCCTGCTTCCAACAGCCGCACCAGGATCTCCAGGCCAGGATGCTCTAATCGACCCAAGGGAGTCCCTCCCTCGGTGACCGCCTCCAGGAAGGCACCGCGTAAGCGCAGTTCGAGACGGTGTCCTTCCGGCACGGCGGCCAGGAAGTCGGCACTGGCCTGCGCCTTGAGCTGAGTCTGGACCAGAAACAAGTCCTGGCTATACGGTGCGCGCAGGCCGTCGCGGTAGGCCGGCAGCAAGTTGGGGTCAATGGGGGCGGGAAGGTTGCTGCTCATCATGAGACTCTTTGCCCAATGCGGGTTCGGAGCCTGCACGAGCTGCGCGCCGGAGGCCCGTTCATAAAATGTTCAAAATTTGGCAACCGATTGTTCATTCAGCTCGCCTCGGTTGTTAACGGATTGTTGCTAACCTCACATTTGTAAGAACCAAACGAAACGAGGCTGAACTGCTGTGGCGTATGTAGCTCCTATCAACTGGGTGGGCAATGAACTCACCAACGGACTCTCCACCGGTATGAACTTTCTGGGCGGCGCCGCTCTGGACCGCCTCAATCCCACGGCCAGTCTGAACGGCCTGGCTCCGATGAGCAATGGTCTGATGAACTCCACGGGCGTCGACCCGATGCTGCAGATGTTGATGCAGATGCTGATGGGCCTGATGGGCAACTCCGCTTCGGCCTCCGGCCTGCTGGGCACCGACCCTTCCCAGAGTCTTTCCGATATGGTCGGCGGCATGGGCGGTTCCGGCGGCGGTGGTGGCTTCGGAGGCGGCGGGGGCAACGGCGGTGGTGGCGGTGGCTCCATCGGTGGTGGAGGCGGTGGAGGTGGCGGCGGCTCCGCTCGCACCTCCGGCGGAGGCGGTGGGGGAGGCAGCAGCTACAGCGGGCCGGTTCCCGACCGCGGACCGGTGGCTCCCGGCACGGCTGCTCTGCTCGATGACGCCGGCAAAATGGTGGGATTGAACGAAAGATCCGACACCAAAGAGATTATGAAAATTACCGGAGAGAGCGGCATCAATCCCGCCACCACTCCCTGGTGCGCGGCTTTCGCCATCAACATGATGAAGGATCACGGTGTGCTCGACACCACCGGCCTGAGCAACCCCAACTACACGCCTACCATCAAGAGTTGGGCCCAGGACAAGAAAATCTGGGGCGAGAGCGGCAAGTATACGCCCAAGCCCGGTGATGCCATCATGTTCGACTGGGAACATGACGGAAAGGTCGACCACATCGGTATTGTCGAGTCGGTGAAGAACGGCAAGGTCTACACCATCGAAGGCAACTCCAGCGATAGCGTCAAGCGCAACAGCTACAGCCTGGGGGACAACGTGATCGATGGTTACGTGGTGAGCAAAGACGCCAGCGGCGGCAAGGACGCCAAGGGCAAGGATGAGACACCCAAGGCCAAAGCCCCGGATGCGCCCAGGGCGAAAGAACCGGAGCCCAAAGCCAAGCCGGCACCCGCCACGCCCAAGCCGAAGACCGTAGAAGTCTAAAAGAATCGAAAGGGCCACCTTCCATCGGAGGTGGCCCTTTCCCATTCAGGCAGGGACCGAAGCGGCGCTTCGTGTAGAACGCACACAGTAGTTTTACGAAGGATGTGGTCCCATGTTTGATGCGGTTCAGTCGGGCTTGACGTTTCCGGCGCTGGAAGAAAAGGTTTTGGAGTTCTGGCAACAGCAAGGCACGTTCGCCAGGTCGGTGACGCAGAACGAAGGCAAGCCCACCTACGTATTTTACGAAGGACCCCCGACGGCCAACGGCAAGCCCGGCGTCCACCACGTCCAGGCGCGCGCTTACAAAGATCTTTTCCCTCGCTACAAAACGATGCAAGGCTTTCACGTGCCGCGCAAGGCCGGTTGGGACTGCCACGGTCTGCCGGTCGAGATCGAGGTCGAGAAGAAGCTCGGTTTTTCCGGTAAGAAAGCCATCGAAGACTACGGCGTAGGCCCCTTCAACAAACAGTGTCGCGAATCGGTCATGGAGTATGAGGGCCTGTGGGAAAAGATGACCGAGCGCATCGGTTACTGGACCGACCTGGACAACGCCTACATGACCATGAGCAACGACTTTGTGGAGTCGGTCTGGTGGTCGCTCAAGGAACTCTGGAACAAAGACCTGCTCTATCTCGGCTATAAGGTCGTGCCCTACTGCGCCAAGGACGGCACCCCGCTGTCCTCCCACGAAGTGGGTCTGGGCTACAAGGACGTGCGCGATCCCTCCATCTTTGTGCGCTTCCCGCTGCGAACCCCGGAAGCGTTCGGCGTTCCCGCCGGTGCCAGTCTGCTGGTCTGGACCACCACTCCCTGGACGCTGCCGGGCAACGTGGCTGCCGCCGTCAAGGCCGACCTCGACTACGTGGCTGTTCGCCACGGTGAGGAAGTCTTGGTTCTGGCCGAGACTCTGGTGGCCAAGGTGTTTGGCGAGCCGGTCGAGGTACTGGCCAAATTCCCCGGTTCCACCCTGCAGGACCAGCGCTACGTCGCTCCCTACGACTTCTTTGGTGTGGCTGAAGGCGCCCATCGCATCGTCACGGCCGACTTCGTCACCGCCGAAGACGGCACCGGCATCGTGCACATCGCCCCCGCTTTCGGCGCCGACGACTTGCAGGCCGGCCGCCAGCACAACCTGCCCGTCCTCCATTCCGTGGACGGTACCGGACGCTTCGTTCCCGAAGTCACTTTCCTGGCCGGTCAGTGGTTCAAAGATGCCGATCCGCTGGTCATCCGCGAACTGAAAGAGCGCAAGCTGCTCTTCAAGCGTCAGGATTACACCCACAGCTATCCACACTGCTGGAGATGCTCCAATCCTCTCATGTACTACGCGACCGACAGCTGGTTCATCGCCAACACCAAGCTGAAAGATCGGCTGATCGAAAAGAACCAGGAAATCAACTGGCATCCCCCCCACATCAAGAACGGCCGCTACGGCGACTGGCTCAACAACCTGGTGGACTGGGCCCTCAGTCGCACCCGCTACTGGGGCACGCCGCTACCCATCTGGATCTGCCAGGGCTGCGATCACAAGGACTGCATCGGCAGCTACGAAGAGCTGGCCGCCCGCTCCACCACGCCCATCGACGTCAAGTCCCCCGACTTCGATCCCCATCGCCCCTTCATCGACGACGTGGAGCTGAAGTGCGAGAAGTGTCAGGGCACCATGCGCCGCGTCCCCGACGTGATCGACTGTTGGTATGACTCGGGCGCCATGCCCTTTGCCCAGCTCCACTATCCCTTCGAGAACAAAGAGCTCTTCGCCAAGAGCTTCCCCGGCGACTTCATCTGCGAAGGCCTCGATCAGACACGCGGCTGGTTCAACAGCCTGCACCAGCTGGGCGTCATGCTGTTTGACTCGATTGCCTACAAGTCGGTCATCTGTCACGGCCTGGTGCTCGACGGCAACGGCGAAAAGATGTCCAAGTCGCGCGGCAACGTGGTCAATCCCTGGGACGTGCTCTCGGAACAAGGCGCCGATGCTTTGCGCTGGTACCTCTTCGCCAGCGCTCCCCCCGAAGTGAGCCGGCGCTTTTCCTCGGAGCTGGTGGGTGAGGCTTCGCGCCGTTACCTGGGCACGCTCTGGAACACCTACTCGTTCTTCGTGCTCAATGCCAACGCCAATCAGGTCGACTGGCAATCCAAGGCCCAGCCCACCGAAATGGACCGCTGGGTTCTCTCGGCTCTGAGCCAGGTGGTGGCCTGCGTGACCACCGCCCTGGACGACTACGACCCGACCGGAGCCGCCCGTGCCCTTCAGGAGTTCGTGGATGAGCTCTCCAATTGGTACGTGCGCCGCAATCGCCGCCGTTTCTGGCAGGGCGAAGCGGCCGCTTTCCAGACCCTCTACCAGTGCCTGCTCACGGTGGTGCAGCTGACCGCCCCCTTTACCCCCTTCATGGCCGAGGAACTCTACCAGAACCTGCGTAAGCTCCGGCCGGAACTGCCCGACAGCGTGCATCTCTGCGAGTGGCCCAAAGCCGGCGAGCAAGACGAAAAGCTGCTCTACGCCATGAACGTGGCCCTGCGCGCCGTCTCGGCCGGACGCTCTGCGCGCACGGCCTCGGCCATCCGCACCCGCCAGCCGCTGGCCTACGCTCTGGTGGGCGGACGCAACGACCAGGATCGGGCCGCTCTCCAGCACTTCGCCGAGGAAATTCAGGACGAGCTGAACGTCAAGGAGATCCGCTTGCTCGGACCCCGCGAGTCCTTCCTCGACTACCAGATCCGTCCGAACCTACCGCTGCTCGGTAAAAAGCTCGGCAAACAGCTGCCCGCCCTCAAGAACGCGCTGGCCGCCGCCAATCCGCGCGAACTGGCCGAGCAAGCCCACGACCAGGGCAGCGTCAAGCTCACCCTGGCCGACGGCTCGGTCCTGGAGCTCTCCTCGGAGGAACTGCTCATCGAGGCCCGCTCTCCCGAAGGCTACTCGGCTCAGGAAGACCAGGGCCTGGTGGTGGCCCTCTCCACCGAGCTGACTCCCGAACTGATCGACGAAGGAACGGCTCGCGACACCATCCGTCATATCCAGGAGTTCCGCAAGAACCAGCGCCTGGAAGTCACCGATCGCATCCACGTCTACCTGTGGCAGCTCAGTCCGGGCGTCGAGCGGGCGGTGCGGGCCCACCAGGACAAAATCGCCCAGGAAGTCCTGGCGGTTTCGCTGGAACTACAACCGGCCCCCTCCGAATTGCCCACCCAACAGGTCAACCTGGGCAAGGATGGAGAAGGCTTTCAAATGGCCCTGCGTAAAGCCGGGCCGGAAGTGCGGTAGGAGGCTAATCAATGTTTCGACGTCTGGCATCGGTGGTTTTGGGACTGGCTCTGCTGTCCGGAGTGGCACTGGCGGATACCACCGCCAAGATCTCCATGGCCGAACTGCGCACCAAAGGCATCGATACGCGCAACTTCTCGGTCTTCCACGTAGCGGGCGACGGTCGCACCATCCTGGCCTCCGACGAACCGGACTTCACCCTCAAAAAGAAGGGCATCCTGCGCCGCCTCTTCTTGATCAAACTCACTCCGGCTCTCAAAATCGAGAGCGTCAAGAAGTACGACCTGCCCATCCCCAAGATCGAGCAGGCCAACTTCACCCCCGACCTTCAGTCGGTGGTCATCAGCTCCAAGCGAGGCTCGGACATCCATAAGCTGGATCTGGGCGACGGCAAACTCAGCCCCATCATGACGCACTCGCCGGGCACCGCCGGTTTCCGCATCCACGGAGACGTGTTTTCCAACTACGGCGGCAAGCTCTACACCGTCGGCTATTTCTACGACGAGAACGACGTGGCCGAGAAAGACGTCATGGCCGAGGTCAACCCCACTCTGACCGGTAAGGCCGCCTTTACCCAGCTGGTGGAAATCGCGCCCATTCAGCGTCAGCTGAACGGCATTCGCACCGAATCCTTGCTCAGCCCGCAGGGCATGCTCTTCTACACCGCCGACAAAACCGGCGAGAAGTGGGGAGCCTTCCGTTGGAGTCCTTCCAAAGGAGTGGAGCTGATCGACAAGGACGGCACGCTCATCGGCTCCTGGGGCGAAGGTCCCTTCGGCGTCTACTGCATGAAGCGAACCAGCGGCTACGACGTGACCCTGATCAATGCTCAGACCGGCCAGAAGACGCCGATCTATCAGGGCTCGGACAGCATGATGAATCCTTGTCTCTCCAATGAAGGCAACACCGTGGTGCTGAGCCACGCCAACCCCGACAAGTCGGCCACCTACTGGGTGGCCCAGGACACCGATGGCTACAAGCCGCGCAAGATTGGCGAGAATCTAGCTCCCGCCACCACCCGCATCTCCCACGACGGACAGGTCATCTGTCTCTATCAGGGCAGCAAGGGTCTGGTGCTGATCAAGCTCGACCCGCCGAAGTAGCCGGCCGCGCGGCCAGGGGATAACACTTCTTCCAGCATTCCACGAAGAGATCGTTGTCCTCGGCCGTGCGCACCGCGATTCGCAGGGCCCGACAGTCGACCTTGGAGCTGATGTCCTTGACGTAGATTCCGGACAGGCGCAGCATCTGGCGCAGGATCGCTTCCAGGTCGACTTCGGCGGTGATTTCCACCAGGAAGAAGTTGGCCGCGCTGGGCCAGATCCGACCCACCCCCGGACAACCCGCCAGCAGCCCCTTCATTCGCTCGCGTTCCAGACGCGTGGCCACGAAGCTGCGCTGCAGCGCGTCCCGATGCTTCAAGCCGGTTTCCAGGAAGAATTCGGCCAGGCTGTTGTTGTTCCAGATGGGTAGACGCACCTGGAAGAAGTCGTGTAGCTCGCGCTTGTGAGTGTAAAGATAGCCCATGCGCAGCCCGGGAACGCCCAGACTCTTGCCCAGGCTCTTCAGGACGATCAGGTTGGGCAGAGCCTCCAGAGTGGTCAGCGACGGTTGGTCGGAAAAGTCGATGAACGACTCATCCACCAGGAAGTCGACCTGCGGATGCTCGGAGATCCACTTCCAGAGAGTGGCGGTCGACCATAAGGTGCCGGTGGGATTGTTGGGATTGACCAGCACCACCAGACCGTAGGAGCCCAATCGTGCGCTCAAGTCCTGACTCTCGTCGGGATGGTCGCGGAAGGTGTCCGCATCTGAGAAGACTCGGGAATACTCGCCAAAAGTAGGCGAGGGAATCAAGACTTTCTTGCCCGCGTAAAACTCGGCCAGGATCGGATAGGCCTGACTGGCACCGTTGAGTAAAATCAACGGTTCCTCCTGGCAGCGCAGAAAGGTGGCCATCTTGCCGTCCATCACCGCCTGACGACTGCCGTAGTTGTGCATCAGGTCCGGCAGCTTCTGGCGCATTTCCTCGACCATGGCGTCGGTGGGGAAGTAGATGTTGCGGATGAAGTTGAAATCGATGACCGGGAAGTTCCACAGCCCGCCGAAGTTGTATTCCAGCTGGTTGAGCAGGCGCTGCCCGTCAAAAATTGCCTGGGCGCGCACCACGTCGTGGGGGTCGTCGAGTTCAGCCCAGGCCTCGTCCCCGAGCACCTCGCCCTTCAGGCGCAGCTGGCCGGCGTAGATCAACATCCCCAGGATCTTCTCGTAGTAACAGTTCTCTTCGAAGCGCTCGGTGTAGTAAGCCAGCATCTGCAGCAGCGGCCCGTAGGCAAAGGCGTGGGAGAACTTGTAAATGTTGACCGTCTTGTAGCGGGTCACTCCATCGCGCTGCTGACGCTCGGGCGGGATGATGTCATGCACCCAACCCTCGCGCAGTTCGGCCACGGTACCATCCATGCCGCTCTTGAAGGGGGCCAGAATGGCCACTTCCGAAGCCGGTGAATCCACCGCCCGGCGCAGCACCGAGAAGTCGAAAATCAGGTCCGCTTCCAGCAACAGAAACTCGTCGCGCAGATCATAGCCCTGCAGGGCCCGCAGCAAACTGACCACGTTGTTGGTGTCTTCGAAGCGCTCGTTGAAAACGTATTCCAGCCGCATTCCCTTGTAGGCCGAACCCAGGTGGGCCTGGAGCTGATCGTGCATGTAGCCGGTCAGCAGCATCACTTCGCTCACGCCGACCTGCAGCAGCCCTTCCAGCATGCGATCGACCAGGGTGGAGTCGCCCACCGGCAACAGACACTTGTGGGTTTCCTGAGTGAGGGGATACATGCGGCGACCGGCGCCGGCGGCCAGAATGACAGCTTTCATGCTGCGCATCTTCTCCTTTATGGAGCGTGCCAAAACCCCGTGGCCGGGTCTAGCTTACCGTCGCTGCCCAGATATTGGTAAGTCCAGACCAGCAATTCCTCGACCTGATTGGTGACGCGCGTGGGCTGGCCGAGAAACTCCTCGGGTCGAGTCGGCAGCAGCATCTCGCGCGGCACCGGCGTGCGGTCGGCCACGTAGTGACTGTTCAAGAACAGTCGCATGCAGTCGCCCTCCTGGGCGTAAAAATAAAGGTCGGCCGCGAACAGACCACCGCGAATGTAGAGCTTGGGCCCGCCGTGCTTGTGGCTGGTGTCGACCATCGCATAGCCCGCCGGCAGACGGTGCCGATAGTCGAGCAGGCGCTGATACATTTCGACCGGCAGACCGAAGTCGATGTCGCTATCGCCCAGGATCATATCGCGGTCACGCCAGTAGCCCAGCAGAGTGCCGTAGGCCAGCCAGTAGTCGACTTCCAGTTCCTGCAGAAAGGCATTGATCACCAGATAGAACTTGCGCAGGTCGGACCGCTGCTTGTGTCGTCCGCCCAGCCAGCGGCTGTAGCGCAGGCGCCGCAGCACCACCGTAACCTGGTAAATGGCTTCCTGGAAAAGGGCGTTCATTCGTCCGGACTAAGCGTTTTGAGGGCCAGTGCGTGCACCGGTCCCGCCATCTCCTCGCGCAAAATCTGATAGACGGCCCGCTGCCGGGCCACCTTGTTCATGCCGGAAAAGCTGGCGCTGGTCAGCTCCACCTCAAAATGAGACTCGCCGGTGCCGGGGCTGCCGGCGTGACCGGCGTGCTGGTGGGAGACATTGCGCACCACCAGCTGAGTGGGCTGGAAGGCTTCTTCCAGCTTGGTTTTAATGGTTTCTTCTACCTTTGCCATAACCAGATCGCGCTTCTGGAGCAACAGGACTTGAGCCTGCTTTTGACAAACTTTCAACGTCACAAGCCCCTGGAGGAGAACAAATGAGCGAACAAGCCACTATCCAACGTTCGGGACCGGAACAGTCTCGCCTCAACGACATGCTGAGGGACTTTCAAGAATGGCGCCTGAGCAAGGGCCTGGGTGCGTTCGCCATCAAGTTCGTGGAAGACGAAGAAGCCTGGGAAATCGGCCTGGGCACCGAGCTTCCTCCGGTGCTCGTCTATCTCAGCGACATCGACGCGGATTTCTATCACGAGCACGCCGCCGTTTTCATCGAGTGCCAGGTGGGCGAGATTTCCACCGACACCAACATCCAGAAGTATCTGGCCTTCGCCGGCACGGAGATGGTGCTCTCGCGCCTCAGCCTGCGCACCGAAGACGAAAACCCGCTGCTGGTAGTGGAAGCTGCCTGTCCTTTCGGACTGGTCCGCTTCGAGCTGCTGGAGATGCTGCTCCAGGAAGTGGCCGCCATCGGCGCCGACCTGATCGACCTGGCCGAGGGCCGCATCGATCCGGATCAGGAAGACGAAGCCGAAGCCAGCTGAGCGGTGAAGACGACCTTGCGGTCGCTTTCCCGCCAGCCCTGAAACAGACCGCGGGGGCCGTGTTGGACCACCACCACGTCGCCCTCGCAGACTTCCGTTAGGAAGTTGACCTCGTAATTGGCCAGCTGGTGGCTACGGTGCACGCTCATGGGCAAAGAGTCCAGAACCCACTGGGCATAGCGCAGGTTGTTCACGTGTCCGTTCAGGTCCAGGTCGCTGGGCTGGACCTGGAAACGCGCCTGACCCTCGGCCACCTCAAAAGGTTCGATGCGCACCGGCTGGAAGTCGAAAGTCCCCTCGCGCAGGAAGTTCGCTTCCCCCAGTTGCGGCGTGCGCGGATGACGGGAAACCATGTCGATCGACATCCAGGTGCCCACTCCGCGCGCGCAACCCACGATCTCGAAATCGCGAAACACCAGCAGCCCGCGCGGCGGCCGCAGCCAGGTGCGCAATTCCACCACTTCATTCCAGGACGGCCAACGCTCGACCTCGATGCGTTGCCGGGCCAATACCCAGGCCTGGGAATGCCCGGTCGAGACGCTGTAGCCGTGGCCCGCGTGCTCGGCGTGGTTCCAGGCCATTTCCTGAAACAGCGCCAGCAAACCCGGCAGACTCAGCCGTCGCTGAAAGTCCACCAGGTAGCTGGTCACCGGTTGGGATTGGGTCCAAATTGCTTGCTTCATAAAAGAAAACGAGGCTGACCCTGAAAGGGGCCAACCTCGTCCTTCAACTACAGGCTCTTGGAGAGGGCCTGAGCGACCTGGCGAGTGAACTCGGCCGGTTTGGCCAGCTCACCACCTTCGGCCAGTAGCGCCAGCGAATACAGCAACGAAGCCAGAGTGCCCAGATCGGCACTGTCCTTGTTGGCGTCGTAGCCGCTCTGCAGCTTCTGCACGAACGGGTGGTCCGGATTCACTTCGAGGATGCGAGGCTGGGGCGGCATTTCCTGACCCATGGCCTTCATCAGCTTCTCGAAATGGGGGCTCACGCCGTTCTCCTCGGTCACCAGACAGGCCGGCGACTCGTGCAGACGACTGGAGACACGCACTTCCTTAACGCCTTCCAGCTTGGAGCCCATCCAGCTCAAGAAAGTGGCCATTTCCTTGTTCTGCTTCTCGCGGTCTTCCTGAGCCTTTTTCTTCTCTTCCTCGCTACCCAGTTCGAGCTCGCCTGCAGCGGCCGAGACGAACTTGACGTCCTGGAAGTCCTGCACCACGCTCAGCCAGATCTCATCAACCGGCTCGTTGAAGAGCAGCACTTCGACGCCCTTCTTGGTGAAGGTCTCCAGGTGGGGAGACTCACGCAACTGGCTCAGGTTTTCGCCGGCCAGGAAGTAGATGGCTTCTTGTCCTTCGGCCATGCGGCCCTTGTAGGTCTCCAGGGAAACCCACTCGTCGCCCTTGGTCGAGTGGAACTGGGCCAGTTCCAGCAGGTTGTCGCGGCGGGCCGCATCCTGGTAGATGCCTTCCTTGAGCAGACGACCGAACTGTTCCCAGAACTGCTCGAACTTCTCGGGGTGGTCCGCCTTCATGGACTTCAGAGCGTCACAAACCTTGCGCACCAGGTGCTTGCGGATCTGCTCGATCTGGCGCTCCTTCTGGAGCAATTCGCGCGACAGGTTCAGGGGCAGGTCGCTGGCGTCCACCACGCCGCGAATGAAGCGCAGGTAGGTGGGCAGCAGCTCTTCGCAGCGGTCGGAAATGAGCACGCGGCGTACGTAAAGCTGCAGGCCGCCGCGGTGGTCCTGAGTCATCAGGTCCATGCCGGCTTTGCTGGGGATGAACAGCAGGGCCTCATATTCGAAGGTGCCCTCGGCCTTGACCTTGAGCGTTTCCAAAGGCTCGTTCCAGTCTTTGGAAATGTGCTGGTAGAACTCCTTATATTCTTCTTCGCTGACCTCGTCCTTGGAACGCGACCAGAGGGCCTTCATGGAGTTCAAAGTCTCGTCTTCCACCGTGGTCACGGGCGGCTCGCCCTGGGTCACGGTGCGCTGCATGCGGATGGGGTAGCGGATGAAGTCCGAGTGCTTCTTGACGATGTCCTTCACCGTCCAGAAGCTGGTGAAGTCGCGCAGGCCGTTTTCTTCGTCCTTTTCGCGCAGCTTCAGGGTGATGGTGGTGCCGCGCTCGGTGCGCTCGCCCTCGCCTACCGTGTAGGTGCCGTCGCCGTTGGAAGTCCAGAGCACGGCCGCGTCGCTGTCGTAGCGCAGGCTGTCGACGGTGACTTCGGTGGCCACGATGAAGCTCGAGTAAAAGCCGATACCGAACTGACCGATCAGGTCGTTGACGTCGCCTTTCTCCTTGAGTTTCGAGACGAAGTCTTTGGTGCCGGACTTGGCGATGGTTCCCAGCAGGTTGACCACGTCGTCCTTGCTCATGCCGACGCCGTTGTCGCTGATGCTCAGCGTGCGCTCGCCCGGATCGACCGACAGGCGGATGTGCAGATCGCTGACGTCCAGCGGCTTATCGTGGGACTGGGTGGCCTCCAGGCGCACCTTGTCGAGAGCGTCGGACGAGTTGGAGATCAACTCGCGCAAAAAGATTTCTTTCTCGGAGTAAACCGAGTGGACCATGAGCTCGAGTAGCTGACGGGTCTCGGCCTGAAATTCGTGAGTTTCTACTGCTGACATTGGCAAATCTCCTGAGGGTAATGACACCCTAGGAAACTCCATGGACTGTTAGATTTGCGTTAGATTAGTCTTAGTCTTCTAATTCTAGTTCGGCCAGCTGCTGCGAGCGGCGCAAAGCCTGGCTGGCCAGTTCGCCCTTGCCCATGCGCTCGTAGATCTCACCCAGCTCCCGATAGCCCTCGGAAGTGGCTTCCAACTTGACGTACTTACGATACTGCAGCACGGCCAGGCTGTCGGAGCCGGTATGGGCGTAGGCACGGGCCAGATTGAGCACGTGATAAGGCTCATCCGGAGATTCCAGAGAGAGCTCGCGGAAGACCTTGAGCAGCCCCGGCACGTCGTCCAGGAAACCCCGGAAAATGGCCAGACGAATGCGACTGTCGTCCGGGTTGCGCTCCAACAGGGCGACCAGCTCTTCGTTGCTCTCCTCGCCGGTCAAGGTCACTTCCTCGAACTCGGCGCTCTTGAACGGAGTATTCGGCTCTTCGACCGGTGGCGGCGGCGGCGCGGGAGGCTCTTCCACCTTGGGAGGAGCGTCCTGAAAGCTCATCATCCACTCGACGATTTGACTTTGCGTATTGGCGGGCGGTTCCGGTTCGGTCACCGGAGGCGGGGAAACCGGCGCGGGTTCGACCACGGGCTCTGGTTCGGCTGCCTCCGGTTCCAAGCTGGGCTCGGGCTCGGTCACCGGCGGCGCACTCACCACCGGAGGTGCACTCACCACCGGAGGTGCCACCTCCACCACTTCCACCACTTCGGCCAGAATCGGCTCCGGCTCGGTCATCGGAGGAGGGGCCAGCGGTGCCGCCAGTCCAACCGGAGCGGCCAGGCCCACCGGTTCACTGAAAAACACGGGCTCGGGCTCGGCTACCACCGCCACCGGCTCCGGCTCCGGCTCCACCACCACCGGCTCTTCCTCGGTGTAGGGCACGGGAACGGGTTCCGGTTCGGCAACAGGCTCGACCACTTCCACCGTCACTTCGGCAACTTCCTCGAGAACCGGCGGCGCCTCCAGGGCGGGCACCAGCTGGCGCAGCGGCTCCACCCAGGAGCGCAACTGGTTGGCTCCAGCGCCGTCGCCTTCGCCCTCCAAACGGTCGGCCCAGAGCGAAAGCACCCGCACCTGATGGCCCGCAATGGCCAGGTCGTCGGGACGGAAATTGCGCGCATCGGTCAAGAACAGGGCCGCCTGCTTGTACCAACCGGCCTGCTCCAGCTGCAGAGCCAGTCCCAGATAATGGGCGCCCAGATTGGCCAGGTTTTCGCCGGGATTGAGCCCGGCCGTCATGTCTTCCAGGGCCAGCCGCGAAATCACCGTGCTCTGCCATGCGTCCTGCACCGGCTCTTCGGTGTCCACCAGCAAGTCGTCCATCGGCGGAGGCAAAAGCGTGCTCACTGGCGTGGGCGGAACGTCCTCGTCCAGTTCAAAAAGCGGTGGGGGAGCCAGCCCGGAAGTTGGCGGAGTCAAATCGTCCAGATCGCCCAGCGGCGGCGGAGCCGACAAACCGGACTTGGGCTTCATGTCCAGCGGAGCCCAGAGCGGATCGTCGATGCTGTCGAACTTCTCTTCCTCCGGCACGGGCGGAGCCACCAGCGCCTGCTGCAGTTCGCTCAGAGCCGGGTCGTTGGGGTGCAGCTTACGCACCTGCTCGATGTGGATGCGAGCTTTGTCGGAGTTGCCTTTCTCCTGGAAATGGCGGGCTGCCCGCAGGTGAAACTCGCGGTGGTTCTCCTTGGCCTGGGGGCTGGTGGGATAGACGTTCAGCACAAAATCCAGCGCCTCTTCGGCCAGGGCGTGCTGCTGGTTGGCTTCCAGCGCCTCGACCCAGTCTTTCAGGAAATCCGCCGGAACCCGGTGGTCGCCTTTGCGGCTGACGCAGATCTGACGGATGAATTCGTTGATCGAGTCCTTCTGGTTGCGCTCCAGGTAGAGCTTGGTGAGCTCGTGGATGGCGGGACGCAGGGTCAGGTCGATTTGAATGGCCTGCCGGTAGTGGTCGGCGGCCGTCTGCCACTGGCCCGTGCGCCGAGCCACATGGCCCAGGCCCAGTTGCGAGGGAGCATGCTGCGGCGACAGGCGCAGCACCATCTGAAAGCTGTTGCGCGCATCTTCGGTCTGACCCAGGTTGAGCAGCGCCACCGCCAACTGATAGTGGGCCTCGACGTTCTGAGCGTCGATCTGCACCGCCTGACGGAAGGCATCGGCCGCTTCCTGATTGCGTCCCGCCTCCAGGCAGCAGCGGCCGAAGAGCAGTTGACTTTCCTTGCTGTGCGGATTGAGCGCCACCGCCTTTTTGGCGGCGTCCAGGGCCAGCTCCACCTTGCCTAACTCTAAGAGGGCGCGCGAACTCTGGTACTGATACTGAGAATCGTTGGGACGCAGCTGCGCGGCTGTGCCGAAGGCGTCGGCCGCCTGTTGAATCTGACCCTGACTGCGATAGATCAGTCCCAGGTTGTAGGCCGCGAAATAATCTTTAGGGTTGAACTCGACCGTCTTGGCAAAGTAGCGGGCGGCCGTGGGCAGGTCGCCCTTCTGCTGGTAAGCCTTGGCCAGACTGGAGTGGATCTCCACGTCGTTGGCGTTGATCTCCAGGGCCTGCTGCAGCGTCTCGATGCCCAGATCCAGTCCGCCCAGTTGAATGCACAGGCTGCCCATCTGGCAGAGCGCCTTGTAGTCGAGCGGATCGACGGCCACTGCCTGCTGATAGTAAGAAATGGCCGCTTCGAAGCGATACAACTCTTTGCAGCATTCGGCCAGACCCACCAGCGCGGCGGCGCAGTCGGGCTTGACCTGCAGGGTCTTCTGAAAGCGTGCGGTGGCCTGTTCGTGACGGCCCTGGCGCATAAAGATCTGACCCAGCTCCAGATGGCTCTGCCAGTGATTGGGGTCGATGGTGGAGGCCCGCTCGTAGTAGCGGGTGGCCTGGACCACCGAATTCATCTGGACGTAGTGACGGCCGAGTCGGAAACACAGGTCGACGTTGTCGGGGTTTTGCTCGGCCAGTCGCTGCAGCACCTGCAGAGCCTGGTCGCCCTGACCCAGCCGCAGATAGACCTGGGCGCAGCCATAACCGGCCTCGATGGCCTCGGGATCGGTGCGCAGGGCCGAGGTGAAAATCTGCAGGGCCTGGGCGTAGCGGCCGAAGGCGGCGTACATCTTGCCCAGCTGAATCTGCAGCTCGATGTTGGCCGGCTCATTGGAAATGTGCTGCTTCTGGTTCTGCACGGTGACGTCGATGATGGGGCCGAATTCTGGACCGTCCAGCTGGCGCAACAGGGCCGGTTCCAGCTCGACCGCGTGCTCCCAATCCTCGATGGCGCCTTCCACGTCCTTGAGGCGAGCGCGCACAAAACCGCGTCGCATGAGCCCTTGAGGATGACGGGGAAATTGCTTGAGCAGCAGATCCAGGCTCTCCTGAGCTTTGCCGGTGTCTCCCGCCGCCAAGCTGCTTTGCGCTTGTAAAAGTAGCGCCTCGGGTGCCTCTGCCATCGCGACCAGCCTTCTGTATGACCTGGAGGGGTTCCTTGGTAATCGCGAGAACAGCGCAGCCATGCACAGCCCCCCTTCCGCCCCACCCCCACCTTCCCCCAGCACCCCCGTTCCGGGCTGGCTCTGGGGCCTGGTTCTGGTGACCATTCTGGCCGTCGCGGGCATGTGGCAGGTTACCGCGCTGCGCTACATCCTGGCCGGCGAATTGCTGGTGCTGGGCTCTTTCCGCCGCTCCACCTCCAACTGGATCGTCATTATGATGATCATCGGCATCTTCGTCGGCTACGACTTCAAGACGTGGGGGCCGGCCCACAACGTGGACCCCGGCTGGCTGCAGCTGTTCAGCAAAATCTTCATTCGCCTGGTCAAAACCATCGTGGCCCCGCTGCTCTTCTCCACCCTGGTGATCGGCATCAGCAGTCACGCCGACATCAAGACGGTGGGTCGCCTGGGCGTTAAATCGCTGGTCTACTTCGAAACCGTCACCACCGTGGCGCTTTTCCTGGGACTGGGTGCCATCAATTACAGCAAGGCCGGCGTGGGCATGACGCCCAGCGGGGAAAGCGCCGCCAATCAAATCGCGGCCGCCCACCATACGCCCATTGAAATCTTGCTGCACACCTTTCCCGAAAACTTCGCCAAATCGGTGGCCGAAGGCGACGTGCTCCAGGTGGTGGTCTTCTCCATCCTCTTTGGCGTGGCGCTGGCCCTGGTCCAGGAGGAACGCCGCAAACCGCTGCTGGCCGTCATCGAATCGCTGGCCGAGACCATGTTCAAGTTTACCAGCATCGTCATGGCCCTGGCCCCACTGGCGGTCGGTTCGGCCATGGCCTACACCGTGGCCCAACTGGGTGTGGAGGCTCTGCAGAACCTGGTCTGGCTGGTGGGCACGCTATTCGTGGCCCTGATCGTCTTTGTGGTCTGCGTGCTCATCCCCATCATCCTGATCACGCGCATCCCCTTCATCCCCTTCGTGCGCGCCGTCAGCGAGCCGGTCTCCATCGCCTTCGCCACCAGCACCAGCGAAGCCGCCCTGCCGCGCGCCATGGAGCGCCTGGAATGGCTGGGTGTGCCCCGCCACGTGGTTTCTTTCGTGATGCCGCTGGGCTACAGTTTCAATTTGGATGGCACGACCCTGTATCTGGCCCTGGCCTCGGTCTTCGTGGCTCAGGCCAACGGCGTGGAAATGTCCTTCGGCACCCAGCTGGCCATGATGGCCTCGCTGATGCTCTCGAGCAAGGGCGTGGCCGGGGTACCGCGCGCTTCGCTGGTCATCCTGCTGGGCACGGTCGCCTCCTTCGGCCTGAAGGATTGGCCGGTGTTGGCCATTCTGGGCATCGACGGCATCATGGATATGGCCCGCACCGGCGTCAACGTCGGCGGCAACTGTCTGGCTTCGGCGGTGGTGGCCCGTTGGGAAGGCAACTTCGTGCCCAACTACGACCACCACTTCTACGAAGGTCACCGTCCGGCCGGTTGGACTCCCACTCTCCACGTGCCGGTGATTCGTGAGGCCGAAGAGACCGTATGAAGTTAGGCTATTCGTTTTGCCCCAACGACACCTTCATCTTTCACGCCCTGACCCACGGCCAGGTCCCCGCAGTTGAGGTGGAAGAAGTACTGGCCGACGTCGAGACCCTGAATCAATGGGCCAAAGAGGGCCGGCTGGAGCTGACCAAAGTCAGCTACCACGCTCTGTTCCACGTGCTCGAGCAATACGTAGCCCTGCGTAGCGGCGGCGCTCTGGGTCGCGGAGTCGGCCCCCTGCTGGTGGCCAAACCCGGCGCCCAGCTCAACAAAGTGGCCACGCCCGGCGAGTGGACCACCGCCCACCTGCTGCTCAAACTGGCCCGCCCCGAGCAAGAAACCGTCTGCATGCGCTATGACCTGATCATCCCCGCCATCCAGAGCGGCGAAGTGGATGGGGGAGTGCTCATTCACGAATCGCGCTTCGCTTACCAGGATTACGGACTGGAAGCCCGACTCGATCTGGGCGAGTGGTGGGAGAAGGACAGTGGCCTGCCCCTGCCGCTGGGCGCCATCCTGGCGCGCCGCGATCTGGGGTCCCAACGCCTGCAAGAACTGGACGCGGCCGTGCGCACGTCGCTGGAAATGGCCTGGCGCGATCCCGAGCAGAGCAAAGCCTACATCCGCCAGCACGCCCACGAACTCTCCGAAGAAGTGGTCGAGCGCCACATTCGCACCTATGTCAACGAGTTCTCTCGGGACGTCGGCGACGAAGGCGAACGGGCCGTGGTGGAACTGCACCGCCGAGCCGTGCAGGCCGGCGTTACTCCGCCGTCTCCGCTCCCGCTTTTCGTCTGAGGCGCAGCCGGGACTGAGTCCAGTGCTTGGGCAGCAGATGCAGCCAGCTGAGCGGCGCCCCCTCCGGCAGCTGTTCCACCAATAGCCCATCAAAGCGCGCATCCAGCCGCTGCTCGGGAAAGCGATAAAAGAGAGCCCCCATCTGCTGCTGGTCCGGTTTGATTTTGCCCCACTCCAGCCAGCACTGCAGCAGCCAGTGCAGGCGGGCGTGCTCTTTGACAAAGGCCCGCTGGCTGATGCGCAGGGCTCGCTCCCAGTCCGCCTCCAGCAAGGCAAACCAGGGAGCCCGGCAGGCCAGCTGCCAGAACTTCTCGGGCGGCGTTTCCCAGCCGGCCACCCGCAGAAAACACTCCTGAGCCAGCGGCCAGGCCCCTTCCTCCGAAGGGCTCTGGAAATTCACGAAGGCCACCGCAAATCGGTCGACCTCGCGAGTTTCTCCTCGCTCTTTCCACAGAGCCAGCGCTCGCCCATAAAGGCGCACCGCCGCCCCGCCCAGCGTCAGCGGCCGGCGGGCAAATTCTTCGATGGCGCCTTCTACCGCGTCTCGCAGCCGCGAACGCAAAGTCGCCAGTTGTTCGTCTTCCAGCAGGTTGCGCCGATCCGCGTCCAGCCGCAGCGGTCCCCATACCACCACCTGGCCCACCCCGGACAGCAACGGAGTCATGGAAAAGCTGACCCCGTCCACCAGCGCCAGCCACTGGTCGGTCTCGAGCAGGTCGATGCGCAAGGAAAAACCTTCCAGCGGGGTCGGCTGATTGGCTACCACCGTCGACTGCCAACGTCCCGACCAGCAAATCGGCAGCACCGCGAAGGGAAAGCGCCGCCGCACCTCGCCCCAATCCGGCTCGGCACAATCCACGCGCACGTGCAACTGAGTCACCATGGCCCGGCTCAACTGCTCTTTCTGCACCTGTTGGGTTCGGATCTTGCGGCCGGAACTGGCCACTTCCACCGTCCCCCCGTGCTGGGTCAGAAAAGCCGCCAGGCCTCGCGCCAGATAACCTTTGCCGCCCTGATGGGCCGAGTAGGCCGACAGCCAGAAATCCTCCAGGTCCAAACGCACGCCCTGATAGACCAGAAAGAGTCGCCCCTGCTTCCAGTTGACGGTCAGCTTCTCGGCGCCCAGGGCCGCCGCCGCCGCGCACAGCGAGACCAGCCACTCCCACGGATCGGGAAAGCGAAAGCGGCTCAACTTGAGCAGCGCGCTGGCCGGATCCAGCGTGAAGACCTCGTTTTCGGCCACCGCCTGACCCTCGGCCCGCAGATCGGCCAGCACTTCCAGCATCTCCTGGCCGCTCTCGCTCGGGTGCTCGCCCCGCAGGTAGCCCAGCGCCACCCCTTCGCTGGCGGGCCGATCGGCGGGCAGCGGGGCCAGCAAAAGCGGCACCAGCTCGGCCCAGCCGGTCGGCAGCCCTTCCATCGACGGGCGCTCCCCCTGAATGATGCCGAAGATCACGCGAATCGGGTCCTCGCCTTCAAAAGCCGGCCGGCCGCTGAACAGCTCGTAGGCGAGAGCTCCCAGGCTGAAAAAGTTGGCGGCCGGGGTCAGGGAGCCGCCGGTGATTTGCTCGGGGGCCATGAAGCGCGGCGAGGGCAGGTTGCCGGAGCCCACTTGCACGATCTGGGCCTCCATTTGCACGAAGCCAAAATCGCCCACCCGCAGCTGCTCACCCTCTACCCAAAGGCACTGGGTATCCAGGCGCCGATGCACCACTCCCTGACCGTGGGCGTAGCTCAGAGCGGCCAAAAGCTGACGCAACCAGCCGTCGGCCAGCTCCGGGTCCACCGGCTCTCCCATCACCTCGGACAACCCCAGGCCCGCCTGCCAGGGGCGAATCCACCACCACCAGCCATCCCGTGAGCCGTAGTCCAGAATGGGCACGATGTTGGGATGGCGCAGTCGGGCGGCGCCGTCGGCCTCCCGGGTCAAGCGCTGGAGCGCTTCGGGATTGGCCTCATAAAATTCGGGCCAGACGCTGACCACCACCTGGCGCCCGTTTTCCTGGGCCAGCCAGTCGTTCCAACCGTAGGTATCGGTCAGTTGGCTCAGCAGCCGATAGCGCGGACCCAGCAACGTGGCCAGCTTCCGCCAACGGTTCGGGAAAACGGCCGGGGGTTCTTCGGGCGGTTTGGGTCGGCGGAAGAAGCCGAACATTTACTCCTCGTCGTAAGGAGCGCGGGCCACGAAGTATTTGGTCATTTTCTTGGTGACATGCCAGATGGTGGTGCAGCCCTGGGGAAAATGGGCCGTATCACCGGGGCGCATCTCGAAAGTGCGCTCGCCTTCGGTCACGGTCAACTCGCCTTCCACCAGGTACACAAACTCATCATACCCAAAATAGAACTCGTAGCGCCCGACATCACAGGACCAGAATCCGGCCGAGGCGCCTTCATCGGCGCTTTCAGCCGTAAACAGGCAGCGTGCGTCGGGCACTCCCTCCAGGATTTCTTCCTCGGGCAGGGGCATGGAAGGCAGTTCGGCGGGACGGCCGGCGCGCGAAGCCTCCATCAGCCCAGCGCCCATTCGAAGAGTCCGGTGAAGGGCTCTTCGCCCAACATCGTCTCGCCCGCCGAACGCTCCAACCGGGCCGAAATGGTCGGATGCATCGGCCCAAAGCAAATCTGCTCGTAGAGAGGGTAGAGCGGATGGTTGACCGACATGGAGCGGGTGCCGATCAAGTTGCGCACGCCCGACACGATCTCGGCGGCCGCGGCCGTGCCGGCCCACTTGATGCAGGCGCCGCAGTCCATGAGGTCGTTGGCCACCCGATCCAGACGCTCTGCCTCGGCGCCTTCGCGCACCAGCCGGCAATAGAGCTCGGCGCAGACCCCGAAGGAGCGGGCCATGGCCAGATGTGAGCGCAGCTTCAAGGCCAATCGGCCTACTTCCAGCTGAAAACCGTCCAGGTCGGCCAGCATTTCGTCGTCCTCGGTGTGCACCGAACGTCCGAAACGGCGGACCTCTTCTAAAGCTCGACTGGCCCCGCCCAGATAGACGGCCGAACACAGCGCTTCGAACCAGGCGGTGGCGTAGAACGAGACGTGGTCGGTCAGATCATCGTGCAGGGAGAGCACGTTGCGCTGCTTCAAGATCAGATCGTTGAATTCGATGGGTCGCGTATCCGACGGAGCCATGGCGCCGGCGAACAGCGAGGGTCCCACCACCAGCTCCGGCCGGTCCTTGATCGAGGTGTAGAACATGCCCTGATGCTCGCCGATTTGGCCCGAGAACAGCAGCAAGTCCGCCTCGGAAGCGATCGACTGAAATCCCTTGCGTCCCTTGCACAGATAGGTGCCGTCGGGTAAGGCGGTCACCACCACGTTGCGGAAAGGGTCGGTCTTGTTTTTGATGTTCTCGCCGAAGCTGGAGATGGCCAGCAGCGAGCGATATTTGCGAATGGTGTCGACCAGAATCTGGCGCCGGCGCTCGAAGTCGGGAGCATTGGGCACGGGCAGGGTGGCCAGCGCCGCCAGGTTGTACATATGCATGGTCAGGCCGATGGCCAGCGGCACCGAGGCCCGCCCCAGCAAAAACAGCGCTTCATAGGAGCGCACGTAGAGTTCCCCGGCGTCTTTCTGCAGTTCGCAGGGCAGATAGGGGATACGGCTGGCCCGCACCCCGTCAAAAAAGACCCGCGACCGGGTGTCGGCGGGGGCGGCCTGGGTGGCCTCGCCGATCTCGTGCGCCTGGCGGCGGATTTCCTCGGCCAGACTCATTCCTCGTCCTCGGTTTCCTGCGGCAACAGTTGAGGCACCACCGCCGCGGCCGCGAAAATCTGCTGCCAGCCCTGATGCAGCTCGCGGGTGGAGCGATTTTCCTGCACGGCGTGCAGACGATTGACCCCTTCCACTGCGCCGTTGATGACTTCCAGGAGACGCTGGTGGGGCGGACTGTCCTCGGCCGCCTGCTCGGCCAGCGCCTGCGCTTCCAGCAGACTGAATTCCAACGACTGTAGAGCCTGCAGCAGCGGTTCCAGAGCGGCCTTGCCCTCGATCACCTGAACGTAGGCCTCGTAGACGGCCAGAAACTCTTCGCCGACCATAGCTCGGCTGTAGTCTTCTTCGGTCACGCTCACGTCGGGAATCAAACGGTCCAACTGGCAGCTGGGGCAGAGAGGTTCAGGTCCGGAGCTGCCGCAGCGGGGGCATAAAGGCACACTGGACGAGCCCAGGTTGGCCAGCAAGTCGCAAGTCTCCAAGAACTCGCTGACGGCTCGTTCGAAAACTTCGCGGCCTTCCGGCGTGTTTTCCTGAGCGATCTGCTCCAGACTGCCGTCCAGCACCTGACAGGCGCCCAGGTTGCGTTCTATCAAGGAGGCCACCTCGGGGCTCAACTGGGAGCGGCGATCTTCGAAGGCCGCCTGGCGATCGCGGCCGGCTTCCTGGATGCGCGAGCGCATGCGCTGCAGCGGCTCTTCCAGATCGCTCGCTTCGTCGCGCAGCAACTGGACCAGTCCCTCGAGACGGCTGGGGTCCGGGCCTTCGGATTCTCCCCCCAGAGAACTGATCAGACTGTCTAGATAGTTAGCGGCCAATTTTCACACCTCTCCTGAAACGAAAAAAGCCCGTTGCTACGGGCTTTCTCAGACCTTGTCGAAAGCGGCTTTAGAAGCCGGCGCGACCGAAGTTGTTCATATAGCCCCCGAAGCCGGGCTGCATCCCGAAGGAGGCCATTCCCTGGTTCTGACCCTGGGAAAGAACACCTGCGATGAGGTTGGTGAGCTTCTGCTTGGCGCTGCCGGGGCCGCTCAGCAGCTGACCGGCGCCCGGGCCGGAGATGGCGATGGCGATGTTGAGGTTGCCACCACCCTGGTGGAGCGGGCTGGAGTAGCCGTCCTGGCAACCGCAACCGGCCTTGCCGGCCTTACCCGCTTTGCCGTGCTTGCCGGCTTTGCCAGCCTTGCCGTGCTTACCGGCTTTGCCGTGCTTGCCCGCTTTACCGGCCTTGCCGTGCTTGCCGGCTTTGCCCGCCTGGGGCTGCTGCTGGCCGAGAGCTTGAGCGGCCTGTTCTTCGCTTACGTTGGCAGTGATGGCAATCGCCAGCGACATCGAGTTCTGAGCGCCGCCCTGCTGGGGCAGACCTCCGAAAGAAGGCTGTTGGAAGTTGTTGCCGATTGCGTATGCCATTTGTTTCAAGCTCCCCTACGTTTTTAAGCTTTTTTTAAGCTTTTCTTGACCTCAGGTTAGCAAATCGGAACGTTAATCCACCATAAAAATTTCTCGCACATTATTAAACTCTTTCGAAATTATGCTAACAGATTGTGAACAGCCCGCCGAAGGCACCAACCCCATCCTTCCCGAAGCGCCCATTCATGCTGATTCGTAAGTTTGACCGTAGCCAGCTCGAGTCCGAGCCCCACAGCGTCCTGTTCAAAGATCTGTATCCCTGGGAAGCTATCGACGAGACCCCATTTGGCGCCAGTCTGGCCGTGGTCGAACCCGGCGGCAAGACCATGATCCACCACCACAACCCCTGCGAGACTTTTCTCATCTGTCAGGGCCAGGGCACCATGACCTGTAATGGAGAGTCGAGCGCGGTGGCCAGCGGCGACGTCATCTATCTGCCGCCGCAGAGCGAGCACTTCCTGAGCAACGACTCGGCCAGCGACCCCCTGATGTTCCTCTCCGTCTTCTGGGACGGCAAAGAGCCCCAGCAGGAAGCCCTCAGTGACGGCCCGCGTCTCTATGTGCCTTCGCCGCCCACGCCCAACGGGGGGCTGCACCTCGGTCACCTGAGCGGCCCTTATCTGTTGGCCGACGTGCTCAAGCGCTTCGACCGCCAGCGCGGCGGCGCCGCCGGCTGGATGCTGGTCAGTGACGACCACCAGAGCTACACCGCTCTGAGAGCTCATTTCGACAAAAAGACGCCGACCGAGACGGCAGTCCAGTTTTCAGGAGAAATCCTGGCTCTGCTGCAGGCCCTGGATGCTACCCCCGACGGAGTCATTCAGCCCGGCCAGAACCCCGACTACGCCAAGGCCATCGCGGCCTCGCTGGAACAACTGCAGCTGCCGCTCACCGAAAGCCCAGCCTGGCACTGCGGTCATTGCGACATTCCCCTCTACGATGGCTACGCGCGCGGCCACTGTCCTCACTGCGAAAGCCCTTGCCGCGGCTTCCTCTGCGAAACCTGCTGCATGCCCAACACGCCCGCCACTCTGCAGGACGTCCATTGCCTGCTGTGCGACAAACCGGCCCAGCCCAAAGCCACCGCCCAACGCATCTTCTCGCTGGAGCCCTATAAAGAAGCGCTGGCTGAATATCACCAGAGCCTGCGCCTGAGCCCGCGTCTGCGCGCCCTGGCCGCCCGTTTCCTGGAACTCGAGGATCTTCAGGTCCACGCGACTCACCCGGCCAACTGGGGTCTTGAGACGTCCGACGGCCAGCGCATCTCGCCCTGGTTCGAGCTCTCGCTGGCCGCCCCGCTGCTCAGCGCCGGCAACGAGCCCATCCACTGCTTTGGCGCCGATAATGCCTTTCTTTACCTGATGCTCGACCCGGCCGTCAGCCTGGCCCTGCAACCCGACCGGCCGCTGCCCAGCGCGCTGCACGGCAACGAGTATCTGATGCTGGACGAGCAGAAGATGTCCACCAGTCGCGGCCACATCCTGGAGGCCGGACCCATGCTGCAGAGGTATGGATCGGATCTGGTGCGGCTGCTGCTGGCCGGTTTGCGTCCCGAAATCAGCGACACCCAGTGCAACGCCGAAATGGCCGAGGGCTTTTTGCAGCAGCGCATCATCGGTCCCTGGCAGGACTGGCTGGAAGCGGTCGGCCGGCGCATCACCACCGAAAGCGGCTCCAAGACTCCCCAGGCCGACGACGACTGGGGCAGTGAGCAGGAAGAATTCCTGGACCGACTCGAGTCCCTGCGCAAGCGCTGCCAGGCCGCCTACGAACGCGGGCGCCTCCAGGAAGTGGCCGGCTGCTTGCAGGAACTGGTGGACCAGAGCGCCACTTTTGCCCTCGGGCAGCAACCCCTGGAAGGCTTGCCCGACCGCACCACCGCCCTGGCTCTGGATCTGGCGGCGGTGCGCCTGCTGGCCCAGCTCAGCGCCCCCTTGATGCCCAAGTTTGCCACCCAGCTTTGGAAGCACCTGGGCCAGACCCACAAATTGGACTGGCCCGCTCAGGTGGAGTTGCTCAACCCGGGTCAGCGCGTGCTGGCCGCCGCCGGACTCTCGGGACGCCGCTACTTCCCGGCCGGATGAAGTCCAGCGCCTCGATTGTCATCGTAGGCGGAGGGGTGATGGGCTGCAGCCTGGCCTATCATCTCACCGCTCTGGGTCAAAGGGACGTGGTCGTGCTCGAGCGCGGGGGAGTCTGCAGCGGGGAAACGGCCAAATCCGGCGGTTTCGTGCAGACTCATTGGAGCAGCCCCCACGAAGTCCGGCTGATCCACTGGTCGCGGGCTTTCTTTCAGGAGCACGCTGCCCAGACTCAGTTTCAGCCCATCGGCTACCTGCACGTCACCGGGCCGGAGAAGGAAGCCTCGGTCCGAGAGACCCACGACATGCTGCTGGGCCAGGGCTTTGAGTCCAACTGGCTCAGTCCCCGCGAAATCAAAAAGCTCCAGCCGCTGCTGCGGGTCGACGACCTGAGCGGCGGAACCTACGAACCCTCCAGCGGCTGGGCTCATCCGCTGGCCACCACCCGGTTCTTCGCCGAGGTCGCCCAGCAACGCGGCGCTCACCTGGAAACCAACACCCGGGTGCTGCAGATCGCCCAGAGGAACGGCAAAATCCAGGGGGTGGAGACCGATAAGGGTTTTCTCAGCGCCCCCATCGTGGTGCTGGCCGCCGGACCCTGGACCCCCCAACTTCATCCCAACCCGGCCCTGCCGCTGCCCATCATGAACAAGCGCGGCCAGGTCTGCTACATGGATCGCCCGGCCGGCCTGCCGCGCAAAGAACTGGCCTTTTACGACGAGGTCACCGGCATCTACACCCATCCCGACGGCGACACCAATCTGGTCGGACTGGACTGGCACTTCGAACCGGTCTTCGGCCCCGACCACTACGACGGGGAAATCGATCACGACTACCTGCAGGGCGCCCACGGGGCCCTCAGTCATCGCTTTCCCACCCTGGCCCAGGCCCGTCCCGTGCGCGGCCTGGTTGGCATCTACGACTTCACCCCCGACGGCCACCCCATCGTGGACGGCCCGATCGGACTGGAAGGTTACTACGTCATGGCCGGCTTCAGCGGCGCCGGCTTCAAAAGTTCACCGGCCCTGGGCCTGGGCATGGCCGAACTCATCCTGCACGGACAGGCGAAGACGGTCAATCTGGACTTCCTCAAGCTCAATCGCTTTTAGGCAGCACCTCAAAGGTCTCCTCGTGTACCAGCCTGGGAGCCTGGCGCGTTCTGGCGTCCCCGGGCAGAAAGAGTTGCATCTGATACTTACCGGGCTTCAGCATCCCCAGATTGTCGGTTTGGGGTTGGCAGTCCAATTCTTTGCCGATGAGCGGATAGAGCGCGTCGACCAGATCGTATTCGCGAAAGTATTGTCCTTCGTAGTCGGTCAGGGGGCAGCGTATATGTATAAAGTAGTTCTCCCCCTCGGCGGCGGGGTGACTCAGATGGGCGGTGAAGCCTATCTTGAGGTTGGCTGCGGCTTTCTGACGCCGAGGGCCGTTTAAAGTAAAGGTGTATTTGGGCTCGTCCAACGGCCAGGCGGCCTTGCCGGCCGTCCATTCGCGTTCCGCCAACAGAAAGACGGCGGTTTGACCCTCCAGTGGCGTGTCGTAGGGAGGTACGAACGGAAGCAGTAGGGCCGCGCTTTTGCGGTCTTTGCGGGAGGTGCAGAAGTCCAGGTAGGTATGGGCCTGGCGCGCAGAGAGGCGACCCTCTTTGGCGGCTGCCAGCACGGATGCCAGAGCTCGCTTCCAATTCATCGCGACCGGATGGCCGGCTTCCAGGCACTCCAGTCCTTCGGCCTCGATGGCTACCGAAGTCATCAGGTAGTAAGCGTCGTCGTTGCCGGTTTCTTTGCGCAGCAGGTCGGCGGCGGCCACCATATCCCCGGGTCCTCCTTGCCAGCGCGGCAGCAGCATTTGCGCGTAGGCCAGGATGGTGCTGTGGCCGACCGCCCCCATTTTGGCCGCTTTGATAGCCAGGCTACGGGCGCTCTCGAGGTTGGACGACTCGGCGTTGTAGAGAATCATTAGATTGGACATGGTGCTGCTGCTCTGGTAGCCCGCCCCGAAGGCCTGATAGAGCAGGTCTCGGGAGGTCTTCAAGCGAGCTTTGAACTTGGTCCAGCCCTCGGAACTGACCGTGTCGGCCGTTCCCGTGCCGCGAGCCAGCCAGCCGTACTGAATATAAAAGCCTCCCAGGTTGGCGCTGGCGGCCAGCGAGTTGGGTCGAGCTTGTTGCCAGGCTCGTAGCTTTTTCTCGTGGGCCTGATAAGCCGACTCACTTTCGGTGGGGGGCTGCTGCAGGCCGATTTCCGCTTCCCTTAGCAGCCCGGGACTGTTCAGGCCGGCCAGGTAGGCGTCCAGACCACTCCAAAGTTCTCGGCGCAAAAGTTCCTGAGCCTGGCGGGACGCCAGTTCTCCCGGCTGCTGCTGGCGGAAAAGGTTGTCCAGCGCCAGCGGCTCCAGGGAGGTTGAACTCAAGCTTTGCTCGGACGGTGGACCTCCCAGGCCGGGATCCCAAAGATATCCCAATTCTTTCGCCTGAGTCTTGAGCACGTCTTCCTTGCCGAACCCGCTCGCGGCCTGGGCATAGGCATTGCGGACACCCAGGGCTTTGGGGTGCTCCTTGAGCAGTTGCTCGAAACCGGCCTGGAGTGCCTCCCATTCCCAGCCGTCGCTGGAAATTTTGCGCAGTCCCGATTTGGGCAGTTGTACCGTGAAAAAGAGTGCGTAGCTGGCCTTGGAATCCGCCTGCAGCTCTTTGAGGATCATCGCCTTGCCACTGCGGTCGGCGGCCGTAAACGGGCGGTTCAGACGCAAGTAAAGGGCGATTTCCTGGGGATATTCGTGAATCTCGCTTAAGATGGCTTTGCGCTGGCCCTTGGACTCGACTTGCAGCGCCATTTCACAGTAGGGCCAGGTGGGATCGCCCTTTTTGACCGGCTTGGCGAACCCGAGCCCCTGCTCGCAGTACCATTTGCCTTCGTACCAGATGGGCACTTTGATGTTTTCAACGACGTCCTGCAGTCCCTCGCCCATCGCTACGAAGGCCACCATACGGGCCAGATGGGAAAACGAGGACTGCGTCTGATCTTCCCAACGTTGAGAAAAGTAGGCGAACCAGGGGTAACTGCCCACCGACTTCTGCAGCTCCGGCATCTCGCAAATCAGCGAACTCGGGGTGCATAGAGTTTCCACAGGGTCACGACGGCTCAACTGCTGCATCAACTCGTCCAGATGCGCAAAGTCCTGAGTCTGCAGCAGTTCGAAAGCGGCGGCCTTGTAGATGTCATGAAAGCCGGTGGTTCCCAGGGTCACCTTGTGTTCCGCCATCGCTTTGCCCACAGCAGCACCATCCACGACCGCCGGCTTGGAGGCTAGAGGTCCGAGACCACTGGGAGCGCTACAACCACAGAGCAGGGCGGCAAGCAGATATTTCTTCACCCCCCCCTCTTCGGACCGGACTTGAGTTAGCCCTTGGGGTTGTAAATCTCGACTTCCACGCCCAGATCTTTGGCCATGACTTCGCGCAGATGCTCGCCCGAGGTCTTGAGCACCTTGAGCCAGCCGTGCTCCCAGTCGCGCACGCCGGCCAGCCAGGCCGAACAGTTGCGGCAGGGCCAGGCTTCGGCGCCTCGGCCCTCCAGGTGCATCTTGCGATACCAGTCGAACATCTCGCCGCGCCAGACTTCCTGGACCGTGTGATCAAACAGGTTGGGGAATTTGTCGGCGGTGCGGAAGCTGACGTCCTGACCGCACAGGGCCACCCGGCCCAGCGTGTCCACGTTGAGGCGCTCGAAAGGCCAGACGCAGGGCTGCTTGCGCTCGGTGGGCAGATCGGCGTAGAGGTGATGATCCAGCGCCCGGTTGTGGGAAATGCTGGTGTTGTCGTCCCAGGTCAGGAACTTGCGGGTGATGACTTCGTCCACGCCCACGTCCTTCAGGTAGAACTGGACGGCATCGTCCAGCTTGCCTTCGATCAGCTCCTGGCGGATGATGGAGACCACCACTCGGGTCGGCTTGATGTGCTTCTTACGCAATTCCAGAGCGGCCCGGATGTTGCCGACGTGGTTTTCGAACCAGCCCTTGGGATCGCGGGGAGCGCCGCCGCGCGGGGGGCGTACCTTGGCGTAAGTCTCGGCGTCGGCCGCATCCATGGAAAACTCGATCAAATCGATGCCGGCTTCGATCAAACGCTCCAGCTTGCGCCGGTGCTTGGGATGCGGGCCCATCATGGAGCCGTTGGTGTTCATCCACACCCGGCAACCCTGCTTTTTGGCGAATTCGATCATGTCGACCATGTGGGGGTGAAGCATCGGCTCCCCGCCACCCGTGCAGCGCATCCAGGCCCCGTAAGGTCCCGCTTCGGCGGCGATCTTGTTCCAGAGCTCCACCGGGAACAAGTCTCCGTTGCGTTCGCGGTAGAAGGTGCGAATCTCGGAGTTTCCGTCGGTGTAGGGGCAGCTCGGGCAGCCGAAGTTGCACGGATAGATGATGGACAACACCAGCATCATGGGAAATTCCATGGCGTCCTGGCGGAGGCCGTATTGTTTTTCAAGCTCTTTGGTTTGCGACATCCCCAGCAACTTACCTAGAAAAAAGCGGGAGTAAACGCGACCTGCGAATAAGACTCAAGTTTATGCGTGAATACAGTGGAAAAAGACTGCTCCTGTGCATTGCCATGATTGTGGGAGTGGCCGGAACGCTGCAGGTGATCGTCTTTAACAAGCGGCAGAAGCTGCACTTTCAACATCACCCCGACCAGCGCTTCGAAACGCCGAGAAACAACCAGGATAGCTTCGTGGCCGCCGGCCCGCCCGTGGAAGGCAACGTGGCCGCGGTGGGGATGGATCGCATCCATCTGAGCGTAGCCGGCAAACTGTCGCCGTACCGCTGCGACAACCCGGGCCAGTACAAAATCGGCGAAAAACTGCGCGTTACCTATGCCCAGGGCAGCCCGCCCACGGCCGTTCGCATCGAGAGACTCTAAAGGATCAGACCATCTCCGCCAGGGCGGCGCGGCAGCGCTGGCTGTTGGCGTGCTCCGCTCCCCAGTTCTTCTCGGCGATCAGCAGCGCTCGCTCAAAGAGCTTGCGAGCTTCTTCCTGGGCGCCGGCCGAGCGGCGCAGGGTGGCCAGATTGAAAAACAGGGGAGCCAGACGCTTGTCATCGGCGCTGATCTGAGTCTGCCAGATCTCCAGGGCGCGTCGATATAAACCCTCGGACCGAACCGAGTTTCCTTGCGCGAAATAAAGGGTGGCCAGGTTGGTGATGACGGGGGCCAGTTCGTTGCGGTAGGCGGTTCCCAGCTTCTCCAGATGATCGATGGCCTGTAGAAAATTGCGCTCGGCCTCGGCGTTGGCCTGGCTCTGGCGCTGCATCTCGGCCAGTTCGCCCAGGATTCGCCCCGGTCGCGGATCTTTGGGACCCCAGGCCATGGCCTGGGCGGCCACCTGCTTGAGCTCGGCAATCGCCTCGGGATGATTGCCCTCGCGGAACAGCGCGAAAGCCTTTTGGCGCTGAGCCGTCCAGGCGGCTTCGTCAATGTCACCCAGCGCCACCGGCTGCGGTCGGCTGGCCTTCTCGGCCGCCTGGGCGCGCTCGATGGCGCTCAAGCGCTGGGCCATCATCGAGGTCAGGGATTTGCACCACTCCTCATGGGGAGCCCCAAAAGCACCGGCGCGGATGCGATTGTCGGCATAGACCAGACCCAGCACCAGGCCGGAGGCGTGCAAAATGGGCACACACACGATGGAACGCAGACCCGACAGGATCACGCTGGTGCGGTCGTTCATTTTGGGGTCGCGGGCGGCGTCCACCAGCAACATCGACTGCTTGTCGCGCATCACCGTCTTGATCAACTCGGTGCTGATCTCGCCGGCCAGAAAGACCGTCTGCGGATCGAGGCCATGGGTGGCCTGGGCCGTCAGTTCTTCGGTTTCCCGATCGCGGCAGGCCACCAGCGCTCGCTCGGGGGTGAGCTGAGCCAGCATGGCGTCCAGCGCATACTCGAAGACCTCACGAGGGGTCTCCGCCTGCTGCAGTTTTTCGAGGAAAACTTCTGAACTCACGCTGGGTCCTATCTACGGGAAATGAATGGTTTGAGGGGATGTTCGGCCCGGAGTGTATAGGAATCCCGCCCCAATCGTCAAATACTCTTAACAGGTAACATGTATTGTCCCGCCTGCGATAAAGAGTTCAGCCCGGTTCACAGCCGTTGCCCGGAGTGCAAGGGCTGGCTGCGCGTCAGTGGGCCTACCGTGGGCGCCAAAGCGGCCATCAATCCGATTCGCCCGGCATCGACCGTTAGTTCGGAATCCGCCACCACCCAGAAAGTCAAGCCCATCCGCGCGCACGAAGGCGTGGCTTTGCCCAGCCGTCCCAAGAGCGCACCGGAAGCGGAGCCGGCCGCGCGCAAAACCTTTCTTCCCGGGCCCGGTCTCCAGACCAACACCGAGGTGGTGGGGGAATCGCCGGCAAGAGGTGCTTTAGGAACCGGTTGGGAGTCGACTCCGGAGAGTTTTTCGGACCCCGCGCCCGCTCCCGTGACGGCTCCGGCCACGCCCAGCGGCTGGGGAGCGCCGGCGCCCATCAGTAGCGGACCGGCCGCTTCCACCGGCTGGGGTACGCCCGCCACCGGCGGTTGGGGAACTCCTTCCTCGGCCCCGGTGACTGCTTCGCCGATTCCGGAACCCCCCAAGGCTTCAGGCTGGGGAACCGCCACTCCAGAAACCAGCGCTCCCGGCTTCGCCGGCGGTCTGGGGAGTGGGCCGCCCTCCGGCCAACTGGGCGGACCGGCCGGCTTCCTGGGTGCCGCTCCTGCCGGCGGAGGTGGCTGGCTGGGCGATGGGGGAGGCCAGAGCTACGCCGCGCCCGCTCGTGGCGGCGGTTGGTTGGGTGATTCCACCGGTCCCACCGAGGCTTCGCCGCCCCTTTCCATGCCTCCCCTGGCTCCGCCGCCGCCCGCCCCCGACCACGATGCCCTGGCTTTGCCGGACCACACCGTGGCCGTCGATCTGGGCACCCCCTGGGACGAAGAAGTGTCTCAGGGCGCCTCCAATCAAATGATTTATCTGGTGCTCGGCTGCCTTATCGTCAGCCTGATGGCCTTTTCCGGCTACATCTGGTGGCAGCAGCGCCGCCTCAAGGAACCGACCAAACCGGTGGAGGTCAATCAGGAAGGCGGAGCCGCCCAACTTGGCATGAACAGTCTGCGCCAGGCGCAGGCGGCTTTCAAAGCCAAACGCTACAACGAAGCCCAGGGACTGGCTCAGAATGCCTTCGACCTGGTGGGCGAGCTCAAGGTGGCCACCGACGAGCAGCGCAAGTCCGTCAAAGGCTTCTATCGCCAGGCCACCCTGCGCTATGCCGCCTCGCTTTACGAAGACGGCGAGCGGGCCGCGCAAAAAGGAGACATCGTGCAGGCGGCCGGTCTGGCCGAACAAGCGGCCAGCATGTATGCCAAACTGCCCAACACGCTCAAAGAGCAGTCTCAATCCTTCGCCCTGCAGGGTCGTATCTATCTGCGGGCCGGAGACGCCGCCGCCGCCATGTCCGCCTACAGCAAAGCCAACGGTCTGCGTCCCGGTGCCTATACGGCGGAAATCAAACAAGCGCGCGCTCTGGGCGCACCCCCGCCGGAAATCGTCATTCAGCCGCAGGCCGCTCAGCCTCTGCCGCCCGAGGAACAGCCCCAGGTGACCGCGCCCAGCTATCCTTCGCGAGCTCCCGGCGGTTATCACGGGCCTCGCAACACCAATCCCGTTCCGGTGGCCCAACCCGTCGGTCCCGCTCCCAAGCCGAGACCGGTCAACACCTACGTCCCTCCCAAGCGGGACGACCGGCCCAGCTGGCGCAAAAAAGCCAGCGATCGCTATCCCGGCTCCTAGCTGGCTGCTGCTGGGCGCGCTGTTCTGCTCCCTGTTGACGGAAGGTCCAGGGCGTTACGGCAGAATGCCCGCCCTGGCGCAAGCGGCCGAGCTGGAGCGAAGAGTGGTGGTGGTGGCCGTTCGGGACGCTTCCCAGCCGCCTGATCCGGTCTGGCTTCAGCTGCAACAGGCCAACCCCAACGATTTGCGGGTCCTGGGCCTGTGCATTCCGGGGGAAACGCCCGAAGTCGCCGACTTTCTCGAGCAGATCGGACCGATCCAGTCCTTACCGCTCTCCCTGCTGGTCAATCGCCAGGGGGAAATCATCTATCGCCACAGCGGGCCGCCCGATGAACAGTTCCGGGCCGCGCTGCGCAATGAGCTCTCCAGTCGCTAACCAAAAAGGGCTTCTCAACCGAAAGCCCGGACAAGGGGGGGTTGAGTCCAGTACTCGCGGGAGAAGCCCTGACCCCCCGTTACTCGCGCACGGACCGTCGGCCTGCCCGGAGGGCATCAAGAACCAGACAAGACGGCCGTAGCCGGTTCATCGCAAAGGGGAAAGGCCAGCGTGAAGGTCGTTCCCACACCCACTTCGCTGGTCACCGTAATGTTGCCGCCGTGCTGCTGCACAATCCCGCTCACCATCGACAGACCGAGACCGGTGCCCTTGCCCATCCCTTTGGTGGTGAAAAAGGCTTCGAAAATACGGGCGCACACTTCCGGGCTCATGCCTACGCCGGTATCGCTGATGGAAAGCTGTGCCTGGTCGTCCACCCGTTGGGTGCGCAGCGTGATCACGCCACCGTTGGGCATGGCGTCGCGGGCGTTGATGGCCAGATTCATGATCACTTGCTCGATTTGACCGGAGTCTCCGAAAATCTGTCCACCGGCCAGTCCACTCTCCAGTTTGACTTGAGTGGCCGCGCCCAGAATGCGAGTCAGGAAGCGCATGATATCCTGCACCGTATCGTCCAGATCGATGGGTCTGCGGTCGGGTTCCTGGCGCCGGCTGAAGGCCAGCAGCTTGCGGGTGATTTTGGAAGCCCGCTCCACCGCGTCCTCGGTATCTTTCAAATAGGCTCGCGCTTCTTCGTCTTCCACCAGCAGGCTGGCGCCCTCGACGTTGATCATCATCAAGGACAGTAAATTGTTGAAGTCGTGGGCGATGCCGCCGGCCAGCGTGCCCAGCATCTCCAGTTTCTGCGCCTGGCGAGCCCGCTCTTGGGCCACTTCGCTCTGCTTGCGCTCGCGAATGTCTCGCAGGGTGATCTGCACGGCCCGGTTGCTGCCACGGTGGGCGGTGGGGCTGCCGAAAATCTCCACCTCGGCCACTTCGCCATCGATGCGCACCAGGCGATTTTCCCGGAAGGGGGTGGTTTTGCCGTTGATGTTGCTGGCTACCTGCCCTAGAAAATCGGGTCGGCAGTCAGGATGAATGAACTCCAGGAGGGACTTGCCCACCAGTTGCTCGGCCTGAAGCGCTCCAAAAAGTCTCACTGCCGCAGGGTTGACGTAAGTGATGGCTCCATCCAGGTAGACGACGTGACTGTCGGGGGAGAGCTCGACCAGTTGGCGGTAGCGTTGTTCGCTTTCGGCCGTCTCGCGTTCGGCTCGACAGCGCACCTGCAGTTCGTGCTCCAGCTCTTTCCAGCCGCGCAAGGAGAGACCGGCCAGACCGACAACCAGAGATAAGGAGACGAGCGCGAATTCGTCCACGTGGGATTGCTCACTGCGATGCAGCACCCGGGCCAGCACGTCGCCGGCATCGAGGTAGGAAACCAGGGCCAGCACCAGGGCCGTAAAGGAAGCCAACCACACCAGGTCTCGGTAAGTGCGGGTCTGATGAATGGTGGAAGAGGGCATCCCAGTAGTATTCGACTGATACTCCAGATTCCTTAAGCCAGTCACAGCATCTGAACGCCCCCCCTCTCAATAGGGGGGGCGAGACAGGACGCGCATCCCCGCCGTTTGCTCTCGAGCTTTGGTAAAACCAGACTATGTTCAAAACTTGTTTAGCCGCTCTTCTTCTCACCTCTCTGGTCTGGGCCGATCCCACCAGTTCTCCCGTTATCGAGGGAGGGCACGGCTTGCAGCTGACCGTGCAGATGGTGTCCCCCACCGCCGCCGAGTGCGACCTGCAGATCGTCTGCGTTTTCAAGCATAACCCGGCCGGCGACAAATATATCGAGGCCATGCAAGAGTTTGATGATAAGCTCGGCCATCTTGTGTCGCAACTGCGCAACGACGGCCAGTTTGTAGGGGAGCTCGGAGAAACCATCCTCTTCAACAGTCCTCACGGCGGCATTACGCCCCCGCGCGTGCTGCTCATCGGTCTGGGCGACGAGAAAGCCCTGAATCTCGACACCCTGCGAGTGGTCGGCCGCGTGGCCGTGCGCGAAGCGGTGCGCCTGCGCGCCGAGCGCGTCTCTTTCGCCCCCACCATCCGCGACCAGGGCAACACGTCCATCGACGTCGGGGAAGGCGACGCGGCCGTGGCCGAACAGCTGGTGCTGGCCTATGACACCGAAAAACGTCTGCAGGCCCGCGGACTGGCTCCTGAGTTCAGCCTGCAGTCATGGGTCATCGATGCCGGGCCCAAGTTCTTTGACGGCGCCAGCACCAAGGTGGCCGCCGCCGCCGCCCAGGCCCGCACCCAGGCGCAAAATCGCCGCTAACTTTGAAAAAAAAACAACCCCAGGAGGCAAATTGTCCAATTATCACAAGCTCTTCACGGCCGACGACTCGGTCGTAGTTTTCATCGATCACCAGCCGCAGATGACCTTCGGCGTGGCCAACATCGACCGGTCCACCCTGATCAACAATGTCACCCTGCTGGCCAAAGTGGCCAAGGAATTCAACGTCCCCACCATTTTGACGGCGGTGGAAACCGAGAGCTTCTCCGGCTACATCTGGCCCCAGTTGCTGGACGTCTTCCCCGGTCAAGCGGTCATCGAGCGTACCTCTATGAACTCTTGGGATGACGCCGGCTTCCGCGAAGCCATCAAGGCCACCGGCCGCAAAAACATCATCATGACCGGCCTCTGGACCGAAGTCTGCGTCACCTGGCCGACCATCGAAATGCTGGGCGAAGGCTACAACATCTACGTGGTCGAGGACTGCTGCGGCGCCACTTCGCCGGCCGCTCACGAGGCTTCGCTGTCGCGTATGGTTCAAGCCGGCGCCGTGCGCGTCACCACCATCCCGGCTCTGCTGGAATGGCAGCGCGACTGGGCCAAGCGCGAGCACTACGACAACCTGATGAACCTGCTCAAAAACCAGGCCGGCGCTTACGGCGTGGGTGTGGAGTATGCCTACACCATGGTGCACCACGCTCCCCAGTCGGCCCAGAAGCCTCAGGTGGTTGCGCAAAAGGCTCACCATTGAAAGAACTGGCGTTCCTGTTCCTGCTCGCTACCTCTTTGGCGGCTGAGCCCATTGTGGAAAACCCCACTGATCAGCCCGGGCACCCACGCGATGAAGCGGTGGCGCCCGAGCCCGATGACGAGCGGGACGGGTTTCGCCTCACCCCCCATTTGGAGATTCGTGAGCGCTTCGAAGCCATCACCAATCCCAATTTGGGGGGTCCCCCTCCGGATACCCCCGGAGGGTATCTGTTGCGCCGCTACATGCCGTCCTTAACGGCCGAGTGGGGTGACGACGCGGTTCTCTTCGCTCAGCTGAAATCGGGCCTGGCCAACGGCCGGGCCGGCGGGGCCCGCCCCGTCGACCTGGACCGCCTGGATTTGCACCAGGCTTGGGCCGACTTGAAGCTGGGGGAGGGGGAGCGTTTCAAGATCGGCCGTCAGGAACTGCTCTTCGGGTCCGGCCGCCTGATCGGCAACCGTGAAGGCCCTAACGTGCGTCTGGCCTTCGACGCTCTGCGTCTCTCGCACCAGCAGGCCGGCCAGCGCATCGACGTTTTCGCCGGCCGCCCCGTCTCAAGCAGTCCCGGAGTCTTCGACGACCATCCGGAAAAGGGACGCAGCCTTTGGGGCGTTTACGCCGCCTTCAACGCCGACTATCTGCCCGGGCGCGGCGCCATGGACGCCTACTATCTGGGATCGCAGGGAGCCGGCTTCGAGAACGACAACCGCCACTCGTTCGGCCTGCGTTTCTACGGCACCGCCCAAAGCTGGGACTACAACTACGAAACCATCTATCAGACCGGCATGTCTGGCCAGCAAAAGATCTCGGCCTGGACGGTGGCCACCGACACCGGGTACACCTTCCAAGACCTGGATTTGCAGCCGCGACTCGGCCTCAAGCTTGACGTGGCCAGCGGCGACGACCACGCCGGCGACGGCCGCCTGGGCACTTTCAACGCGCTGTACCCCAAGGGGGCCTACTTCGGGGAACTGGCCCTGATCGGACCTTCCAACTTGATGCACGTGCAGCCGAGCGTGGCCCTGCATCTGAACGAAGACCTGAAGTTCACCCTGGAGGCCGATTTTTTCTGGCGCCAGAAGTTGGGCGACGGAGTCTACGGCCCCGGCCTGAACCTGTTGCGCGCCCCCGGCGATTCGGGGTCCCGCAACATCGGCTGGCAGTGGAACAACACCCTGGAATGGAAAGCCACCGCCAACACCACCCTGGTGCTCTGTTATGACCGCTTCTTCCCGGGAGCCTTTCTGCGTGAGACCGGACCGGCTAAACGCATCGATTTTTTTGCCACCTGGGTCAACTTTAAGTTATAGTAACCAGCGTGAAGACTAAGACTACCGATTTGAACCGATTGACCGGAGTGTTGCATGAGGGGCTCGACCATTTGGCGGGCGAACAGCCTCGTGCACAAGGACTGGCAGCCATATTGGCCCATTGCTGCCGTTGGGTGGGAGCCTGCCGTGGCCATCTTTGGGAATACCAGGAAGACAGCGCCGAGCTGATCACGGTGGCCAGCTACGCGCTCGGCCAGACCAGCGCAGGCCCCGGTCCCGACGCTCCCGCTTTCCTCTGCTCTCCTTTCCCCGCCGAACACAACGGCAGTTTTTATTCGCTCTGCCTCAACGAGAAGATGCGCACCCTGGGTCCCAAAGGTTTTCTGGATACGGTCTGGGCCGGCACCCGCGACTGGCACGAGCGCCACGGCCATCGCTGCGGGGTGGCTCTGCCGCTGCTGGCCCAGGGCGAAGGACTGGGCAAAATGGCTCTCTACTTCGATCATGAGCGCGGCTGGGATGAGCCGGATATGGAAGCCTTGCCGGCCCTGGCCACTCAGGCGGCGCTGGTGCTGCTGGTGGATAAGCTGCAGCGCCAGCGCTACGCCAGCCTGCTGCGCGACGAACGCAACCGCTTCGCCCGCGAAATCCACGACGGTCTGGCTCAGAATCTGGTGAGCATTCTGATGCGCTTGCGCAATCAGCAGCCGCGCGACCGCGAACTCGAGGACCTGACCCAGCTGGCCTTAGAAGAAGCCCGCCGCACCGTCTTTGCCCTGCGACCTCTGGCCGTGGAGCACAACGACCTGCCCGGTGCCTTCCAGAGCTTGCTCGATCGTCAACCCGGCGTGGACACGGAGCTTCAGGTGCACGGCACCCCCGGCGCCATTCCCGAACATTGGAAGCACGAGCTCTATCGCGTGGTCCATGAGGGCGTGTGCAACACCGTGCGCCACTCCTGCGCCAGCCGTTTGTGGATCCACCTCCATTACCGGACCGACTCGTTGGAAGTGGTGCTGGGCGACAACGGCCGCGGTTTTTCCCTGGCCCAACTGCGCGGCCACGGCCTGGACAACATTCGTGAGCGCGTGGCCCTGCTGGGCGGCACGGTGGAATGGACCAGTCTGCCGCAGCAAGGCACCCGGCTCAAACTGGTGCTGACCCGGCGCGGCAGCGGAGAGCCAGCAGCATAACGTCGTCCACCAGGCTCTCGGGCAGCAACTCGAAGAGCCTGGTGGTCAGTGCCTCACAACTGCCTTGGTGCTCGCTCAACACCCGGCGAACCGGCTCCTCGCCTCCCTGGCGACTGTCGGTCAAGCCGTCGGTGTAGACCACCAGCAGGTCCTCTCCCTGAAAGGCCACCGAACTTTCTTCAAAGGTCTCGGCGAATTCCACTCCCAGCGGCAGAGACTGGGCGGGCAGTTCCAGCAGCTCCCCGCCTCGGCGCAGAAACGGCGGGTCGTGGCCGGCGCTGGCATAGACGATCTGTCCCCGCTCGTAATCCAGCCAGCCGCAAAAACAGGTGATGAAGGTGTTCTCGGGCAGCAGCCCCTGCAGGCGGCGCTGCAGCCGGGCCAGCAAATGAGCCGGACCCAGCGTCTCTCCCGCCAGTTCTTCCAGCAGTCCCCGTAACAGAGAGGAAATCAGGGCCGCCGCCGGCCCCTTGCCGCTCACGTCAGCCACGCAGAAAAGCAAGCCGGCCGCATCCGGCTTGACGAAGAAGAAGTCGCCTCCCAACTCAACGGCAATGTCAAAACGAACGGCGATTTCTACCGGCAGATCCCCCAACCCGGAGGGCGTGAGCAGAGCTTTCTGCACTTCGCGAGCGGATTCTAGATGAGCTCGCAGGCTGCCGTGGAGCATGCGAGTCTCCTCGATGGTATCGCGCAGCAAGCCGGCTTCCAGGCCCACGATGGCCAGCAGACAAAATTCGGAAACGTCCTGCAGAGCCGAAACATACCAGGGGTTGGGTAGGGGGCTGACCAGACAGTGCAAGCACATGGCCGCAAAGGCCATCGTAACCGCGGCCCGCCCGCTCAGCGTTACCCCGGTCAACAAACAGACCAGGCCATAAAACAGCGACATGGTCAGACTCTGCGGAGTCAAATAATCCAGCCAGGTGGCCAACCCCAGCGCGACCAACAACCAGCGACTCTGAATCCACACCCGGCGGGTCCGGGGCGGAACATCCAAAACTCTCAAAGGCACCGGCCCCTCTCCGGTCCAGGCTAGGCCGCCTTCCTTAGACTTTCATTCGAGAAACCTGAGAAAATTCTCAGGTCCGCTCCTGCGCGTCCCAAGACGCTGCTTGCCCCCAGGCGAGGCAAAACCCCCGCCCCAGCCGGGCACCGAGGCACTGCCCGCCCCCAGCCGAGGCAAAACCCCCGCCCCAGCCGGGCACCGAGGCCTGCCCGCCCCCAGGCGAGGCAAAACACTCGCCCCAGCCGGGCACCGAGGCACTGCCCGCCCCCAGCCGAGGCAAAACCCCCGCCCCAGCCGGGCACCGAGGCACTGCCCGCCCCCAGGCGAGGCAAAACCCCCGCCCCAGCCGGGCACCCAGTCGATCAGGCCAGCAGAAACTCGCCGGCGCACCTCGGAATGCCCATCTCCGTCATCTCGGGCTGTCCGTCTTTCATCACCAGCCGGTTGGAGCCGATCATCCAGCGGTCCCCGTCGGGCACGGCGATCAGATAGGCCGGTCCCCCCTCAAAGTTGGTGGCCATCTCAAAGGATTGCTTGTCTCCGGCACTTTTGTGAATGATTACGCTATCGGCTCCATCCACGCAGGCCTCGAGCTTTTCGTAAGGCTTGCCTTCCAGCGCTTTGGCGGTCAGGCTGATATTGCCCGGCGTCGGATCGTTGTCCATCCCCGGCTGGTCGTCCAACTTGTCCAAGGCCTGGACGTCCTCCAAATTGGCCCGCAGTGCCGTAAACTGAATCAATTCCATATCCGGTCCGGATTTCTCGGCCGCCGCTCCCAGCGTTCCCGACTGACGGAACCGATCGAACGCGCTCTGAACCTGCACAGGAAGTTGAATTTTCATATTGCCCTCCGAATGTGTGTTTCTAATACCCACTCTAGGCCTCGGAGGTGGTGAAAAGGTCGTCCCCAAGCCGCGGATGTGAGCGCGGCGTAAAAGGATTAAGCGGGCCTGGCTACATTCCGCCCTGCCGGATTAACGTTGAAAAAACAAACTACCCATTCCTGCGCGAGCCCCTCCAGATCTGCCAGCCCAGGAAACCCGCCAACACCACACCGACCAGCATCCAGACCAAGTCACCCAGCATTTCCGTCAAGGCCTGCACTCTCTCACTGAATAGATAGCCAGGAATCACATACAGCAACACCCACAAGCTCTGCCCCACCGCGCACCAACGGGCGAACAACCTCCAAGAGCAGTCGGAAAGGCCGCAGGTGACGTTAACCCAGGGACCCAGCGGCAGCAGCCAGCGAGTCAGAAAAACTGTGGAAGCAACCGAGTCGCGCTGCATGGCAATGGCTCTGCGCAACGCCCCCTCCAGCCGAAACCGGCCGGCCCAATGCAGAACCCGCTCCCGCCCGGCCCATCTGGCCAGAAAGAAACCGCACAAATCGCCCACAATCGATCCCAGTCCGGCCCCCAACAGGACCTCACCCAGACTCCACTGCCCCTGGTAGGCGTAAGACCCGGCTGCCACCAGCAGCAAACTCAATCCCGGAATCGGCACGCCCAGCGAACACAGAGCCGTGCCGCAGAACAGTACCGGCATTCCGTAGACCAGGAGGAGGGCCAGGAAGCCGTCGGAAGCGTTCATTGGGGCGGTGGGGGAGGCGGCGGATAGGGTGGCCGCGCATGCAATATCGCCGTATCCAAACGGGAGATCAGGTCGCTCACCTGGCGGTGTTGGGCGCGGGCCAAAACCCCCAGAGGCCTCTTCTCGGGAGGAGCGGCCGGCAGGCCCAGAGCCAGGTTCAGCACGTGCGGTGGCACATGATAACTGTGGGCAATATAGCCGATGGTCATCCAGGAGCGAATCGGTTCATCCGTGTGCGCCCGCCAGTAAGCCGCGCGCTGGGCCGAGCGAACTCCCACCAGAGCGGTGGCCACCACGACCACTACCAGCGCCAGCCAGAGGATTCGTTGCGGAATCCGCAAGGAGCCTAACATTTCAGACAAGATCCGTGCCGCCTTCGACTGATTTCCCACAGCTTAAAAGGCAGCAACCCTGCAGACCAGGAGTGCGGCTACTTCCGCTAAGTATGCAGATACCGACGAAGGTCCCAAAGCCGCGATGGCCAAGCGCCAAAGATGGAACCAGCCCAGCAGTACGTTCTCCGCTGTCAGGAGATTGCCGACGGACTTCCCCCTGAGACGGTCTTGGCGGGCACCCTGCAGTCGTTCCTGGAATCCGGTCGGGACGGCGATCTCGTGGCCCTGCAACAGCTCGAGCAAGATCTGCTCCAGCTGGACGCCCAGTACTCGGACCTGCATTTCGCCCCGTCCGAAGTCAGCGCCGAAACCGTGGCCGCCCACGAAGTCATCACCTCCGCCCTCGACCTCTGGCTGTGGTGCCTGGAACAGGCACTGGGCGAACACCCCGACTGGGACGAACTGACCGAGCAGGCCGAAAAAGCCCAGCGCCTCTTGCTCTCCGTGAGCGTCTGGCAGGACGAGCTATTGCGTGACTATCCGGAACCCGGCGGAATGCCGGGCATGCGCTGGTCTCCCTAAGCGGTGGGCAGGGGCGTCAGATAGACGGGATCGTAGTTGCGCAGGTCGATGGGGCGTCCGGCGGCGCCACCCATCGCCTCTCCGGCGGCCCCCATGCGTTCGCCGCCCACAGCTCCACCGATCAAACCACCCGCTACGGCGCAGATAGGACCATACTGTCCACAGGCCGCCAGACCCAGGCGAGCTCCGGTGGCGGCTCCCTGCAGAGTGCCGTAGACCGTACCCATAAAGTGGCCGGTGGCTCCTCCCACTTCCTGATTGCGCTGAGCCGGCGTCAGGTTCGGGTTGTTCACGGCATTGGCCACGCGAGTCCCGTCCTCCAGTCCGGTGGCCACCACAGTGGCGGCGGTCGAAGCGCGACCCAGGATTTTGCCGGCCTGAGGCAACACCGTGCCACCCCGCAACCCGGCCGCATCCGCGGCCGAACCAGCGTAACCGGCCACATTAGAAGCCCGTCCCAGATTGGCGGCGGCTGAAGCCACCGCCGTCTGACTGCCCAGAGCGGCCCGCGAGGCATTGACGGCCTGTCCGGCTCCGCGTCCCGCGCCGGCCATCGCATCCCACACGTTGGTGGCCTGACTCTCCGAAGTCTCCTGGGGCAAAGACGACAGAGAAGGCAATTGCATCGCTTCCATTCTCTGGGCCGGCGTGGCGTTGGCCGGGACGAAAAACGGGGAGAGAGCGGTGGGGGAGGTTCTAAGGCTGTCCATACGTGCAGATTAGCCGGGGCGGGTCACTTTTTGCTGGCCAGTCGGGATCCCAGATGAACAGTTTGTGAAACTTTTCGGCCTGCTTTGTAAACCGGGCCTGTCTTAAAACTTTCTAAGCTTTCCTCAAGATTCGTCTAAGCTGGCTCCGGCATACTGACTTCAGCGGCCCCCACGGGGCCACCAAACGAACAAAACACCGGAGGATCAACCCTATGAAGAACGTTTTCACCACCATCGCTCTCACCGCCGCCCTGCTCGGAATCGCCTCGGCCGCCCCTCCAGCCAAGCCCGCCGCCAAGCCGGCCGCCACCACCAAGGTCGCCGCCAAGAAGGCGCCGGCCAGCCCGAAGAAGACCACTATCGAGAAGAAGCATAAGTAGTCGCCTCAGGGCGTCCCTCCCGGCGGGGGGACGCCCTACTTCCTTTGAGGAAGGCACAACCCATGGCCAGAATCCTGATTGTAGAAGATGACGCCGGCGTGGCGTCCTACCTGGTAGCCGCCCTCCGCGAAGCCGGCTATCAGGCCGACCATTGCGGGGACGGCGCCGCCAGCCTGAGCCAGGCCCCCGGCTACGACCTGCTGCTGCTGGACGTTATGCTGCCGGGAATGACCGGCCTGGAGGTTTGCCGCCAGCTGCGCGGTCAAGGGCACTCTTTGCCCATCCTGCTGATTACCGCCCGCGACCGTCTGGAGGACAAAGTGGCGGGACTGGACGCGGGAGCCGATGACTACCTGGTCAAGCCCTTTCAGCTGGCCGAACTGCTGGCCCGGGCCCGCGCGCTTCTGCGCCGCACGCCCCGGACCGAACTGACGGTTTATCAAGTCGGCGACCTGGAGCTCGATCCAGCCACCCGCCAGGTGCGACGTGGCGGGCGGGCCGTTCGCCTTTCTTCCACCGAGTTCGCCCTGCTGGAAGTGCTCATGCGCAACCGCGGCCGGGTCATGACTCGCTCCACTCTGCTCGAACAGGTCTGGGACTACGATTTCACCGGACAGGACAACGTCCTGGAAGTCTACGTCAGCTACCTGCGCGGCAAAATCGACAAAGGTGAGGAAGTCAAATTGATCCACACCGTGCGCGGCGTGGGTTACCGACTGGATCGGGCGTGACCTTACGCTGGCGTCTGACCGGCCTCACCAGCCTGCTGTTGGCCGCCCTGCTTTCCTTGGGACTGTGGGGTCTCCAGCATTGGGCCACGGCTCAGTCCTATCGCCGCGGCCAGGAAATCCTCCAGGCCGCCGGCAATCGAATTCGCCTGGGCGTGGCCGATAAACTTTCGCTCCATGAATTGATCCAGGAAGAAATCAAAATTTCCAAGCAACCGCTTTCCATCGCTCTTTACGACGGAAATTCGCTGGTGGAACTGATCGGTCACGAGCCGCCTTCGGACGGGGATAATTGGGAATTGCTTACCCTGGAAGCCCACAACCGGCGCGTTGTGCTGGGCTTCCCTATTTACCAGGCGAAAGACGCATTGCGCCGTCAAGCCCATTTCCTGGCCTGGATTGGCGGTCTGGTGTGGGCAGCTCTCAGCCTGACCACCTACTGGGTGGTGGGGCAGACGCTCAAGCCCATCGAAACCCTGGCGCGCCAACTGGAGCAAGCCGCCGACAAGCCCGGCCCCGCCCAAATTGCCGCTCCCTCCCAGGACGGAGAATTGACCCATCTCACCGCCACCATAAACAAATTACTCGGCCAATTGCACCAACGTTCGGCTCGTCGCGAGCAATTCCACGTGGCCGTCTCGCACGAATTGCGCACCCCCTTGCAAGCCCTGCTCGGCCATCTGGAACTGGCGCTCCTGCGCCCACGCCCCGTCGAAGAATATCAAACCGCCCTGCAAGAATGTAAAAACCAGACCGTTCGTCTTACCCAATTGATCGAAGCTCTGCTGCTCCTGAATCGTCTCGATTACGCGCCCATGGAAGCGGATACCATCGACCTCAACGAATGTTTTCCGGAAGGCTCCCTACCGCCCGATACGGAAATTCGCTTTGCGGATCAAGAAGTGTCCGTTCAGGCCAGCCAACCCCTCTTGGAAGTGCTGCTGCGCAACCTGCTCAACAACGCCCATCTCCACCGCCAGCCTGGCACTCCCATCCAGGTCGAAATCGGCCCCCAGCAACTCCGCATCCAGAACCTCCGCCCTTCCCAACAAGCCCTGGACCTGGAGAAACTCCGCGAACCCTTCTATCGCGGCGGCGGCCAGGTCCCCGGCAACGGCCTCGGTCTCGCACTCGCCTCCGCCGTCGTCGAACGCCTCGGCTGGCAACTCCACCTCGAGGCCCCGCCCGGCCAATTCATCGCCACCGCCGTCTATCAGGCGGGCGGGCCCTAAGTCGCTATCCCCGAGCCCGAGATTCCTTAGTGAACCAGCGCTGACCGATCCTATTCAGGAAGATGGACCTCCAGGGGAAGCACCACACCCTTGCGCTCCACCAGGAATCGCAAAGACGGCGCGGACCTCAACTCGGTCAGCAGGACCGGGCAGTCCTCGACCTGCGTCAGCGGAACCTGGTTCAGCGAAAGCACGATATCCCCGCTCTGCAGGCCAACTCTCGCTAAAGGATTGCTGCCCGTAAACTCAACCCTGACACCCAACGGCCTCCCATTGCGGCGGACCGGACGCACCAGAATGTGGTTTATCCATTGCTCTTTGCGATCCAGGTCTTCCCGTAGCTGCCTGGTATTTTGGTAAGGCACAATGCGTCTGTTCACGGGCTCGTAGGGAAGGACAAGGCTACAGAGGATGCGACCCTTCCCTTGAGGACCTGGGTTCGGAGAGGGGGTCGCGTTCGCTCCCAGCAGATAGTCCAAATCCTCAACGCGTTGGAGCCCCACCTGCTTCTCCGCTACCCGATGCCTTACCGGAGGCGAGCCAATTCCCTCAGGCTCGGACGATAAGTAGCGCCCGCTGATGGAAACCAGCGCCAGAATTCCCAGCACCCAGAACGAATTTTTGACGGCGAATTGCGCAGGCATCTAGATCTGATCCATTAACCGAAGCCGCCAGAACACCTCGCCAGGGGGACTTCAGGAAATCCTCAGCCTGGCCAGAGCTTGCGATTCAGTCCCGTAGGGGAAACTCAGACCATGAAAAAATTGCTGACCATTCTGCTGCTAAGCCTGCCGGCCGTTTGCGCGACCGCTGGCCTGACCCTGACCAACTGCTCGCTGACACGCGAAACGACCAGTAGCTCCAGTCGTAGCCAACAGTATGGCGACCTGCGTGGCTTTGTGCGTCTGAGCAACGACTCTGGACTGAATCTGACTCACCTTCAAGTCAAAGTCCACGTGCTCGACGGCTACGGTAAGCAACTCTTCGATCTCAACCCGCCCGAAATAGCCCAGATGAAGCCCGGACAACAAAGCGAACTTTCCCTCTATTCGCCCTATTCCGGCGGCGTCATGCAATTCAAGCTCAGTCTGGATATCACCGCCCAGTCGCCCCAGGGTCAACAGAGCTACACGGTGGCCGCTCGTGACGCCGCGCCGCCCGTCTCCAGCAAGCCGACTGGATGGTGAATTGCTAACGAAGCAAAAAGTTAACAAATAGGTGTCCCGGTTTAACGGCCGGCTGCGCTCGCTGACTAGAATAAACCTATGAACTAGATCGCCGGCTATGCCAACCCGAACGCCGCCCTAATGTCCCGCCTGCAGGGCGTCGCCCCTCAATACGGACCGAACGGTCAGGTCAGTCCCAAGTTCGAAGACAAGTTCGACTCGTTCTTGCGCGACATGGATGAAGTGGTCCGGCTCAAGGGAGCGAACCCCACTCCCACCGTCAACCCCAACTTCGCCCTGGGCATCGGCACACCGCTCGGCCCGCGCGACATGGCGCCGCCCGAGTCGGGAGACGTGGACTGCCCTGGATTGGCATCGCTCAAGCAAACGGCCCACGGTTGCACCATGATACTGGCCCGGGGCGGGATGTTTGGCGGCCTGGTCGCCAGTTATCTGTTCGACTCTCAGAAAGGGACCGTGGAGGTCACCGAAATGCACACGCACCAGGGCGGCCCCGCCACTGGCGGCGCAATGCCGGGAATGTCCTCCGGTAACCCCTCGGATGTCCTCCCCCCCAGGCGCGAGACTTACACTCTGGACCTTAACAACGGGACCATCGAGGAGTATCAATACACGCAGCTCTGGAACATCCCAACCTACTGAGGGTCGTCAGGCCATGCCTTGCACGCCGATATCGTACCACTCGTCGGCGCGTGCGGTCAGTTCGTTGCGGGTGATCCATCCGTCCCCATTGGTGTCCAGGCTCTTGTTGGCGCGATATGCGGTGCTGTTTCCTCCGTAGATACGGGACGTATCGGAGTTGTCCACCAGCGCCGGGGAGAAGACGGCCGCATAGAGGTCGCCACGGTCGGGGTTGGCCGGTCCGTTGTAGCGGTCCATCATGGTTTGCATATAGGACTGGACGTGGTCCATTTGCTCCGTGAAGGACATTTGCTCGAGCGACGCCTTGCTCAGCTGCTGGTCCCTGGGCAAGCCTTTGTTCATCTCGGTGATGGCCGTGTTGGTGAACTGGATCAATCCCACCGCTCCGTTCTTGCCGGCTCGTTCGGCCGGGTCGAAGGTGCCGCCGGTTTCCGCCGCCATAACTGCCATCAGGTCGTTGGGGTCGGCTCCCAAAGAAGCGGCCACGTCCCGGACCTTCTGCTGCTCTTCAGCGGTCAGCTTGTCTCCGAAGATCAGGTCTTCTTTTTTCGGCTGACTGGCCTCCAGTTGGCGAGCGGCTTCCTGATCCTGCAGTTGCTCACGCGTCTTGGGCGGCTCGGGCCCGAGCAACGCCGCCCGGGTGGCCTCGTCGAACTTGCCGTTGACCGGCAGTCCGTTCTCGCGCTGAAAATTTTCCACCGCTCCCCTGGTCTTATTGCCGAAGTCTCCGTCCACGCCCAACTGGGCGCCGCGTTCGTTGAGGGCGTTTTGCAGGGTGGTCACCGCATCCTTATTGTCCGAGCCCTTTTGCAGCGTGCCTTTGCCCAACTGCTCGTTGAGCAGCGCATACTGATTGGCATCCAGTGGCTGGACCGGCTCCGCTTCCTTCTTCTCGGCCAGCAGAGCGTTGCGAGTGTTGTTACCCACGATGCCGTCGACGGTCAACCCGTTCTGGCGCTGAAAGTCTTTGACGGCGGCACTGGTGTCGCGGCCGAACTTCCCGTCCGTGTCGAGCGAAAGACCCAACTTCTCGTTGAGTGCGCTCTGCAAGGCGGTGACCGACTCACCATCGGCACCTTTCTGCATCGTCTGGCTACCCAGCTGGTCCCTCCAGGAGGTCGGCTGCTCGCCCCAGGCGGCCGCCAGAGCTCCCATATCGGGGGCGTTGGAGGTCTCCCGAGCTTTGGCTTCCGCAGTGAGGGTGGTGCCGTCCTTGGTGGAAGTGGTCGCGGTCTCCGCAGTCTTCTTGCTGCCCGTGTCCGTGCTGGACGCCTTGCTGGTCCCGCCGGAGTTGCTAACGCTGCTCGAACCGCCGCCGCCGCTCGAAGAAGAAGAACTGATAGATCCCGATGCCATTGGGTAAGACCTCCTGGTTGATTGTGGCCCCTACAGGCCACCCGCTCGACTTCCCAAGGCTATCACTGCCGGATTTCGTAAAACTTGCGCCGTGCTGAAAAAAGTCTGAAATCCGTGCAAAGTTGTTTACAAACCGACAATAACTCTGCACACCTACTAAGCCAAAAACTCGCGAGCCTCCAGGTCAGCCAGTCCGGGCGTGGCATTACAGTGGGCGCAGGTGCGCTCGCCCACCGCCATCAGCTTGCCGCAATAAGGACAGTTCCAGAAATCCGGCGCCAGCGCGCCTTCCACGGGCGGGCAGAGCCGCAGGATTTCCAGCATTCCCTGGCGGATCTCATGCCCGTCTCCACTCAGTCGAAAGGCCTCCAAAGCGGCCACCACCGCGCTCCAGGCGGCCGGCGGAGGCGACAGGCGTAGCAGGTTGGGAATCCCATGTGCCGGAAGGGTCCGGCGTAACAGGCCGCTCATATAGGTATAATAATCGCCCGCCTGGGTGCCGCGCAGGTGTGTCGAGTCCGGCGCCAGAGAGGTCAAGGTTACGAAAGCATCCGACATTTGGCTGCAGATGTCGGCCAGCGGCTCCAGCTCGGCGCCCTCGCCCACTCGTTTCAATTCCTCCACCAGAGCGTCGGCCAAATGCCAGATTTGCTCTAACCATTCGCTTCTTTCGGGTTCCGGAGCGACCAGCGACTGCTGGGCCCGCTCCCAAAATCGGTCGAAGTCGGGCACCGTCTCATCTAAAAGGCGCGCTATCATCTCTCTTTGCTGCGTCTCCAGCAGAAAATCCAGCGCCTGCCCCAGACGAGGAATGCGCAGAATGGGCGGCGCCAGTTCGCGCCGGTCGTAATCCACCAGATGCTGGACGATCTCGGCTGCCTCTTTCAGGCGGGCCAACGAAGCCTGCAGACGCTCACCCTGCTGCAGGCCGTCCACGGCCGCATCCCAGGAGTTCAAGCCTGTCTCGAAAGCCTCGGCCACTTCTGGTCGTATCTGAGGCTGATGAAAATGCAGCATCTCGCGCACAGCCTGACCATACCCTCGTAGAGCCGGCAGCCGGCGGTGCAGCGCCTCGATCTCCCCTCGGCCCTGCAGAACAGCCACACCGCAAAGGATCACTCCATTCACCAGCGGGTCGCGGGCATACTCGGCCCGGGCACGGCCAGCTTCTACCTCCCGCATCACCCGCAGAGCCGCATAGCTCTCCTCCAAAAGAGTATCCACAACCGCGGGCCCCGCCAGCCTCTGCAAAGAAGCGCGCAAATTCTCGAAATCGGCTTCTTCCTCTTGGGAAATCGTAAAGCCGCTCTCCAGGCTGGTCCAGGCGCCCAGTTCCTCCACTACCCTCAGAAAATTGGCGCGCAGCTCCTCGGGAGGCTCCGGCGCGCGCGCCAGGGCGTCCAAATACTCCACCATAGAGGGAGGAAGATGGGTAAATTCCACTCCCGCCAGTTCCTCCGCCGGGCCCAGGGTCCTGTGCTTAAAAAAGCCTTAAAAAGTTCCAAATTGGTTACAAGCTTGCTAACCGGATTTACGCAGGGTGAACGAGCTCAAGCTAAGCTGCATTCCAGAAGCAGACACAAACGGAGGGCAACAAGATATGTTCGGATTGAATTACGGACCCCAGACCATGCCGATGAGCATCCCCACCCAGTACAACAACCTGCCGGATGCAAAATACGGAACCCAGTCGCCCGTCACTCTGGGAATGCCGCTCCCCCTCCCTGGACTGCCCATCCCGCTGCGATTGCAGGACACCGACAAGCAGGGCTTCGGCGTCGACCTCAACCGCGACAACCGCTACACTCGCGGCTCGGACGCCATCCTGGCGATGGACCTGAACGGCGACGGCAGAATTGACGACGGCGAAATCTCCCGCTCGCGCACCCTGCTTAACGCCTATAACGGCAACTTTGACGCCAACAACGACGGCCGCACCACCGGCAGCGAAATCACTAATGGCCGGCGCGACCAGGCCGAAGCTCGCCGCCGCCTGGGCAACCCCGGCTGCGGTGGTATCAGCGTCTCCAACTTCGCCCGCGCCGGCGGCAAAGTGCTCATCGACCGGGACCGCAACGGCAGCTTCAGCCCCAACGAAACCTTTGACCCCTACAACGTGCCCGGTTGCCTGCCCCAGTCGCTCACCACCATCAATCCCTCCGGCACCACCGGACTCCGCCCTCGCGACGGCGTCGGTCCCTACGCCCACGCCGGCAGCAAGGGCGGACTCTTTGGCGGCAACACCACCCCCGCCCCCTCAAACTTTCTCAGCGGAGCCATGAAAGGCCACTAGTCGGCAAGGCCCTGTGCTAGAAGAGTACCTCTCCCAATTGCAGCAAGAAGGTCAGGTCCAGGCCCAAGACCAGAATTTTTCCCTGGACCTGAGCGCGCAGGCTCGTAAGCTCTCGCGTTTTCAGTTTCAACAGCCGGCCCTCTGGCTGCTCAAAATGGTGCAGGCGGCGGTCGCCTCGGCGGCGCCGGAAATCCGCATCACCTGCACCCGCGATACCCTGGAGGCGCGCTTCACTCCCCGCTGGGACCAGGCCATCGAATTCGGCCCGCGAGAGGCGCCCTGGATTCAGCATCTACACTGGGGCTTGCTGGCCGCCCTGTCGGTGGACAGCACCGCCCTGGAACTATCCTGGCGAGAGCAAACGCTCTTCTCTCGGGGTCAGACGCCGCCCGCGGCCGGACCGGAGGTGCGCCTCTATCTGCGGCGCCGGCCGCGACCCTTCTGGCACTTCATTGACCCGGTCCGCGCCCAAATCGCCAAAACCCTGGCCGAGCGCTGCGCTCTTTGCCCTATCCCGGTGCGCTTGGATCAGCGCGTCCTCAACGGCCTGCTGCCCGAGCAGGCCCCCTTCGCCCTCAAGCCCGTCAAACCGGCCAACATGGAGGTGGCCTTGCGCAACTACTACTGGCTGGCCGAGCGCAGCTGGTTGGCCGAAAGCGGTCAGGGCCGCTTTGCTCTGGCCCCGCCCGGACATCGCCCGGCCTTCGTGGTGGAGCTGCTCAAAGCAAACTGTCCTTTGCTCAAATGGAGCTTCGCACCCGTCAGCTGCACTCACTGGATGGACCTCGATCTGCCTGTGCTGGAACTGAGCAAAACGGACTCCACGGCAGGCTTGCTGGTGCTGGGAATGGGTCGGGACAACCCCGATGCCAGCGCCAGTGTGATCACCCTGCGGGCGCTGCGGCCCTCGCCCGAGCTGCTCACACCTGTCTCCGTTTCCATCCGCGGATTTAAACAGAGTCTCAGTTCCATGGCCTGTCGGCGCTGGCTCGGATTGGCCGCGCAGTCACAGCGCCCCGGTCAGCTGGCCTACCTGGCCGACGGCGTGCTGCTCGATCCGATCGATTCCCTGTCCACCCATCCCGGCACTTGCGCCATCATCGCCGACTCCCCGGTGGAAACCGATCTCAGTCAGCTGCAGGTGGTGGTCAACCAGGTGGTGGAAACCGACCGCGCCTGGCTGCGCCAGGAAGAATCCCGCCTGCTTCGGCTGGCTCAACCCATCTTCGTTCCCACAAACGAGGGCGAACGACGCCTGGTGCCCGTGAGCATCCGCGAGCACTGGCGCAATCGGATCCGTTAATCGAGCGTTAGCCGGTCCCCCCACTTCGACCCGATCGGTCCGCAAACAAATAACAGCCGGTTCACAGCTCGAGAGCCCCGGTAATCGGCCATTAAGCAGCCCGCCCTAAGATGCACCTATGAGCAGCATTCAAAACGTCCACCACACCGCCCCCATCCGCACCACCGGCAAAGCGCAGCAGCCCTCCCTGGGCGTCACCGACTACGTCAAACTGGCCGCCGAAAAGGTGCTGGGCAAGCCAGCCGCTCCTCCCAAAGTAGCCGATGGCCTCAAAAGCAACGACTTCCATGGGGTCGAACTGGCCTTCCGCTCGCTCGACAAAAAAGAGCGACTGGCCAAGCTGGAAGAAATGCGGCAGCAGGATCCCACCAGCTACAAAGCGCTGCTCCAGGACATCCGAGACGGGAAAATCAAGGACTCGAACGTCACCATCCCGGCCGGCATCGACCGCCTGCGCTCCACCCGTTGGGCCGCCAGCGGCGAAGGCAAGGAAATCACCGCCCAGGTCATCTCCCAGTATGAAAAGCCCGCCAAAGACCCCTGGGCGGCTGACTCCCGCATCTCGGTGGACAACACCGACGGCCAGTCCGCCAAGACCCAGGCCGACAACCCCGGACCGGAAGCCGGACGCAACGGCAAAACGGCCGAAACCTCCATCTTCCTCAGCCCCGCCCTGACCGGCAGCCCCGAAGTGCTGGCCGCCACGCTGGCCCACGAAGGCCAGCACTCGCTGCGCAACGCCAAAGGCTCGCTCAAACGCGAACTGGCCGAGGAGACTGACGCCTACACCAACCAGAGCGCCGTCTGGAAAGAATTCGGTGGCGAGCGTCTGCAGAGCAGCAACGCCGACACCAAACAGGCCGCCCAGGAGCTGGACAGCGACGCCAGTCACTACCAGCCCGGCAATCAGAATGAAATGACCGGCTACGTGGCCGGCATCTACGCCCAGGGCCACATCCACTTCGGCGGCAAGAACGACCTGAAGGCCGCCAACGAAATCCTCAACGACTATCTGGCCGGCGGCAGCCAGGTCCGAAAAGCCACTCCCGATGATTCGGCTCAAGAAATCTACAGCGCCGCCCAAAACCTCAGCCAGTATTCCTCTGAGCCGGAGGAATACATGAAACGCTTCCGCGGACTGTCGGGGCACTAGCCCCCAGTAATGGGACTCTCGCCTCTCGCTCAGCGAAGTCTCAAGCTTTTGCCAAATAGCTCGAATGGGACCGGATTTCCAATTTCTCTTTCCCGGTCATTTAGCGGCTTCTCCTTGTAGGTCCTCCGGATTGGGGGAGCGGTCGAGCCGCTCTTCATACACCCCTCGGGCCGGAACGCTCGTGCCCTCTGGCACGCACCCAGAACCCCAAAGCCCACTCATTCGCAATGTCTGACAGGCTGTTTTGGCTGGTTGGGGTAGGGTGGGGGAAAGGCCGTGGTTATGGGGTTTCTGGGCTTTCGCGTTCTGCTTCAGTTGGGGCTGGTTCGGGGTTATTTGGAGTGCCTGGCACACTTTTGGCACACTCGGTTGTGTGTCTGAGCCCTCGATAGGGACTATCTGGCGGCGACCACGTAGCCGCGTTCGCCGGGAGCGAACTCCACTTCTACGCAAACAACCTCGTCGCCCTCCGAGTAACCCCAATAATGGTGTTCCGGGTCGGGACTAGATTCCAAGAGCCGGAACCTATCCGAACCAACTTGAACAGCTCGGACCGCTTCTAAGTGTTCTGGGCGTTCCGCCAGCCGAACGTAAATTACGAGGAAGTCTGGGTTGCTCACTTCTCGTCCCTTCGACGGCAGGCAAGTTGATTCCGGTCAAAGATGTAGCTGGTCGGGCCTGGTCACCAAGTGTCACCGCGGGGGCCCAGCTCCCGCATCCTTCGGCACAAGTCACGCAGGAACAGGCCTCTGCTACCGCTGCAATCGCTATTTAGAGCTTTGAGGACGCGTCTGTCCGCGTTTGTGCAGATGAGCACTTCCTCGTAGTAGTCGTGACTCATTGGCCGCCAAATATCCCCGGCGGTTGGCGAGTAATGGATGGCGAACCAACGTTCAAGATCTTGGGACTCAAGCCTGCTCAGCTCGCGAGCGAACTTGTTCGCACCCAATGTGGATTCCAGCTCCCACCTGGTGCCGGATTTCCGGATCACAACCTGAGTTCCAAGTTGGTCAAAGTAGCGGTGGCCACGATAGGCCAGGAGAAACTCCGGATGGGGGATGCGGTCCATCTCAGATAACAGCGGCTGGAGCCAGACCGAAAACTCGCGTCTGGCACCCGGAAGTCCACCCAGCTCGCGGGTAAGGTTCTGGCCAGCCGGGTCATCACGAGACTCTAAAAAGTGGAGGACCATCTTGTGATAGCGTTCGTCTCTTTTTGATAGGGTTCTGAGATTTCGCTCCGGTAGGGGGCGATGGAGGCTGCGGCTGTAGTTAAGGAGATAGACAATGGCTTCGTCGTCCTGGCTGTCCAGAATGCGCGCGGAAAGCTCCGGGCGCCCAAGCAGGGCAGTTGCAACACCCGCCGTCCGGCCGTCTCCATTCGCGAATGACCATAAAATCTCGGGCCTAACGAAGACCGCCAACTCCAATTGTTGAAGGTCCTCACTGGAAATTGGTCCTGACCGAAGTTCGCTCAACCATCGGTCATAATCCGAATCTGGAAGTCTGGCGGCTCGGTAGAGTCGGTAGGCCAACTCATCGTCGAGTGTTTCAGCCGCCAATTTCAGCAACTTCGGTCGCAGCTTGGGTGTCGCCCCGTGGCGGAGCAGCGCCTCAGCCAGTTGGTAGCGTCGGCTATCGGTGTCCCCAAATTGCTTTTCACTCAACAGCGCATCAATCGCAGGTTCTTCCGGCGCACCCTCCGCAATCCAGATTGATCTGACAAGCTCTTCTTTGACTAGGTAATCGGTTTGGGACTGCAGGAGAGCGCGCAAGTCTGCGAGCGCCTTTTCTGGGCACCCCAACGCCAGTGCTGCCTCGTACCTTCGTGGCCCGGGTTGGTCCGCCATCTGGCGTAGCCTTGGTAAGGTTTCCGGCAGGTCCGCGCTGAATTCCAAAAGCAAGTCGTCATCTTTGGGGAACCTGTGGAGTAGATAGCGTTTCACTTCGACAGATTTCTCAGGCAACTTTCTTAGCCAATTTAACGTTGCGTTTCCGGCTTCGGATGTCTGTTGCGAGATGCGAATCGCTCGCTCAATGAATTCTGGCTTGGTGAAACGGTCAGCCAAGCCTTGATTCTGGGTCAGTGCCAGCTTGGGATTGCATTCCACGAGCTGCTCGAAGAGGTCAACACGTTCTTGAGTTGGCACGAATTTGAGCAGTGCGTCCAGCGAGGAGTTCTGCACATCCCAGGCCAGGGTGCTATCGCAGGCTGCAGAGACTACGAGCTCACGTGCTCTCAGATCGGTGGTTTTCCAGAGATAGCCCGTCAGGCGGCCGATCGCTACCAGATTGGCGTCTCCCGAATTCAACCAACCCTGGACTGTTTTGTCGTGCAGGTCCGGTTTGAGGAATTCCACTTCGGAGATATAGCGAAAGTCTTTGGCGGCAAATTCGCTGGAAAGTTCGGCTGGGAACCTGTCCACAAGCATTGGGTCGGAATGCCTGAGCCAGTGCCCTATAGCCGCGCCCGCCATTGGGCGCTGTAAGTTTACATGCCGTGAGGCGGCTCGCAATTTGTCCAGACCGCCCGGTGAGGCCGCCACCTTGGCTAGCAGTGCGTCCTTGTCACCCCAAGACTCCTCGAGCAGATACTCCTTGATGACCCAATCCGCCATCTCCTCGTCGTATGGCTTGTCACCCCACTGCCTGGAGCGCACCCCATACTCCAAAGCTTCAACGTGGTAGAAATGACGACTTCTCTCCAACAACTCGATTCTTCGTAATTCCTGGTCCGGGACACGGGCCCGTGCCGCCCCGTCAAGACCAATAGCAAGAAGCAAAATGGCGATCTTTTGAGAGATGCCATGGTCAAAGAGCCCACTTCTCAACTTATTACTCTGCCAATTCTGCATTTCCGCAAAGCGTTGTAGCAATCTGCCGTTCGTTATTCCGCCGGCGAGTCTCCACCTCAGTAACCTCTCAGGGTCGCACCAAGCGTTTGCAAGCCAGTCGCTCTTCATAGCTTCCCCTGGCGCCGAGTTTCCACAGGAGCCCTCCATCGACTGGGATCGACTTTGGCAGGTGGGAGAAGTAGCGGTCATCGGAGGTTAGGGTTTTTGCCTCTAACACGGACCAGCCAGTTGCGGCTTGGTGGAGGTGAACCCACCAAGTCATCCTGGGGGATGTGCCCGACCCGGTATTGATGTGAATTTGAATCCAGGCGGTCTGACCATCCGCACTGAAGCCAGGCCGGGATATGGTCAGAACTCCCGTAAATCCTGGATAGGCACAATGGAGTTGATTCCAATACTCGGCCAGGCAGGTGAGGCAAGGGGGGGCAAACTCGCTCGGAAGGGTCACCGATGGCGGGCGGTCCCAGCGTCCGGCCGTTTGATTGCGCTCGACATAGTCTCTGAAAGCTTCCTCCTGCCCGCGCGGAATGTTGACTCCGGAAGTGGTAGCGTTCTCCCAGGTTTCCTGCCAGACTAAAATGGGCGTGCCCGCGCGATATGCCCAGACATGAGACGCGGTTTGAACGAGGGGGCGACCGCGGATGACGAAATGCTCGATTGCTTCCGCTGCTACGGTTTGCTCATTCTCCGGAATCAAGGCCGCAGATTTTGACTCCGAGTGCTGCTGGCTAGTTCCTCGATGAGTGCCTGTGGGCGAAAAAGCAGGGAGCAACGATGACAGAATGATGATTGCCATGACAGTCAGGAGGCTGGATTTGTGGCTCACCTCCCTGTGTTCGCTGATGCTCAGCCCAGACCTCGGGAGGCACGCACAGCGACGAGATTTTCTTTCGGCTTCTTGCGCTTGAGTTAGCCTTTTTTCCAGGTGCCCGGCGAAGCCGGGCACCTGGTTGCCAGTCTTGCGCCTGGACGTAGATGGAAGTTTAAAATTAGATCCGCCGCCGCTGACCAAACTCCCGGCCAAAGTGTCAGCCCAGATGTTTCCGGATCTTTTCAGCAGTGACCCCTTTTCCGGCGAGCATTTCGTTGCCGTGCTGGGCCAAGCCGATGAGCAGATGAAAACTATTGATCTGTCCTTCAGGGTGCGCCTCGCGCACGGCCGTCTCAAGAATCCGATGCACTTCCGGGTCGAGCTCCACTTCTGACTGCGCGCCTGCAAATCGTTTGTCTCGAACGAAAGTCTCCAAGAAGTCATGGCCGGTAAGCCTGGTCAGGAGAAGATGCACATTTATTTCCTCCATTGGGTCGCTTGCGGCTACCAAGCCGCGCAGCAGGTCGTGCCCGCGCAAGACGGGTCCTTCTCGCAGAAGCCAGGCCATTTCTATGGCGTGGCTCGCGTCGAAACTGAGGCGGTCGCCCTCGATTCCGAGCTGGCTGACGTCAAACTTGAAATTGGGAGGGCGCCGAAGTTCATCTGGATGCTCTTCGAGTAGACCAACAAGTAGTTCCTCATTGAGGCCAGCTTCCAGGAAAGGGCCCGCCGCGGGACCCTCGCAAAGTAGATAGCTGAGCAACAAGAGCGTCAGGACCGCGTCTTTTTTTGTCGCTAATCGGGCTGAGATTTCCGAAAAGCGTCGTCCCGCGGGCGTGGACTTGAACTCGGGTCTCGGCGTGCAGTCCCGAACTGTCAGTCCGTGCAATCCTACCCGGAGTTTTTCGACGTCGACTCCCTTTTAGTCCAGTGTGCTGGCCATGGCGCGGTCGATCAAGTCGACCATATGCACTCGT
>JAFKGI010000032.1 GCA_017307785.1 Vulcanimicrobiota bacterium
GTAGTTAGACTTCGATCCTATCGACATTCAAGTAATAGACCGCAAGAAACTCGATTTCAGAGTGCCGCCCTGGGAGAAAAACTTCCATATCATAAGGCTCGCCCCTGGCTAAATAGCTAAAATAATTCAACCAGATTGCCGCAATAAATTCAAGACGAGAGGCTTTGAAGCCTTACTGGACGGGAGCTTTGATCAACAAGCCGAGCTCAAATTCCTCGGCGATACTGCAGTAGACTTCCAGCAAGTCCAGCAATTCGGCGAAAACCTCGCTGGCGGGCTTGGATTCGAAATGAAGCTCGGTGCCGGACTCGTTGCTGGCTCCCCAGGTGGGATAGCGACCCACCAGCACGTCGAAGCCGATCTGCTCTCCCCGGCTGTCCTCGCCGAAGACTCCCATGTCTTCGCGCCACAGTCGACGAAAGACGTAGGGAATGGGGTCCTGGCCGGCCGGTTTGACCATGATTCCATGACGGCTCAGATACAGCGAGTACCCTTCGTTCAGGAAAATCAGGCCCGGAGGCCCTTCACCGTTCCAGGCATAGAACTGAATCTGCCCGTCCGGAGCGGCTTCCTGGTCCGGCTCCTGCTCTTCATCATTCAGGTTGGGCTCGAAGTAAGGACGTCCATTCTCCTTGGGGATGGCCACCGGCCAGGTTAGCTCGGAGAGTTTCTGGCGCAGGCCCAGCAGATCGGCCAGAAAGGCCGCCGTCTGATGAGCGGCCACCGGAGTACCGTCGCGGGGAAAGCGGACCCAGAGGGAGTCAGGAACCAGCTCATTGAGAGCGCGGAAAAAAATGTCCAGGTTGTCGACCTGACATTTGCAGCCCTCCACCTCCCCCATGATATTGACCGGGCACTCGGCGCAGTAGTCGATGATGGTGGGATTCCCCTCGAGGATCCACAACTGGCGCAGATGCTCCCATTCGAACTGGGGTCGGCCGTCCATCTGATACTCATAGATGGTTTCCTGAGCGTGGCGGCAGGGCCGGAAGGTATAGTTGAAGATTTCCAGCGACAGTTCCCAGCGCTGAGTGTGCGGAGTATCAAGCATTGCCAGAGGGTTCGCAGCCGGCAGAAGGTGGCCCTCCCGCGGCCGACAAAGCCGCCCCCATGCGCTGCTTTGCCATCAGCGATCTGCATCTATCCTTCACCAGCAATAAGCCGATGGATCGCTTTGGCGATCACTGGCTGAAACACTGGGAAAAAGTGGAGCGCTCCTGGCGCGAGCGGATCACCGAAGAAGATCTGGTGCTGGTGCCGGGAGACCACAGCTGGGCTCTCAAGCTCGAGCACGCCGGTCCCGATCTGGAGTTCATTCAGAACCTGCCCGGGCACAAGGTGCTGGTGCGCGGCAACCACGACTACTGGTGGCAGAGCCTGGGCAAGGTCCGGAAGCGCTTTCCCGGCCTCAACTTCCTTCAGAACGACGCGATGCGCATCGGGCCGGCCGCTCTCTGCGGCACCCGTGGCTGGGACCTGCCTGGAGCCAACGGATTCGACGATGCCGAGGACGAGAAGATCTACCGTCGCGAGCTGGAGCGATTCAAGCTGGCGCTGGAGTCGCTGGATAAGTCGGCTCCGGTCCGGGTGGCGCTGCTGCATTACCCGCCCCTCTTTCCCTATCGCCGCGAGAGCGAGTTCACTCAGTTGCTTGAGGCCTACAAGATCGACATCTGCGTCTACGGCCATCTGCACCGCAACGGAGGGCATCGGCCCTTCCGGGGCCAGCAGAACGGCGTCCACTACTACCTGGTGTCCTGTGACATGATCGATTTCGAACCCATCGAAATCCCCTGGCCGGAAAGTGCAACCTCGTAAGCGACTGCTCACGGTGCGCAGGCAAGATCAGGCCGGCGTAACCCACAAAGACCAGGTGCTGTTGGAGGAGCCTCTCCAGCTCACCCTTCAGGGCGAAGGTCAACGGCTGCGCCTGGCCACCATTCTGCGCACTCCCGGCGATGACTATGAACTGGTGCTGGGCTATCTCTTCGCCCTGGAGCTGATCCGCGACGCCGGCGATGTCAAAGAACTCGACTATTGCGCAACCCCCCAGGACTTCAACCACCTGACGGCCATCTTCCGCGGCGCCATCCCCGAAAAAGCCTTGCAACTGCGCAGCCAGGAGTGGGTCCACAGCGGTTGCGGAGCCTGCGGTCAGGACTCGCTGGAAGTCGCCCCGCCCCACCAGGTCCGGCCGCTGGCAGCCTGGGACGCGGACTGGCTATGTGCTCTTCCCGACCAACTGCGCAAACACCAGGACCTTTTTGAGAAGTGCGGTGGCAGCCACGCGGCCGCGCTGGTCCGCCCCGGCGGCAAGCCGGAGCTGGTCTTTGAAGATGTGGGCCGACACAATGCCGTCGACAAAGTGGTGGGAAGACTCTTGATGAACAAGCAGACGGCCGCCGGCAACTGGTTGCTGCTGTCGGGACGCTCCGGCTTTGAGCTGATTCAAAAAGCGGTCCAGGCGGGCTTTTCCGGGGTAGCCAGCGTCGGCCCCCCGAGCAGCCTGGCCGTGCGCTACGCCCAGCAGGCGGGACTCACACTGGTGGGCTTTCTGCGCGGAGAGCGCTACAATATTTACGCTACCGCAGATCCGACGGGCGATTGACGTTCAAGAATCGCTCGTCCTCACCGAAGTCGACCCACTCGACCTCAAGCCTCTCCAGTGCCCGCAATACCGAACCCTGGCCAGGCAATTCTCGGGCCGCCGCCCGGTGATAAAAACCACACAAGGGATGAGGCTGCTCTCCACAGCGGGGCAGGCGCGCCACTCCTCGCTCCGGCCGACCCAACGCCTCTACAAAGACCAGGTCGAGCAACGGGTAGTCGAGCGCCAGCACGAAACTCCAGTCCGTCTGAGCCGCCTCCAGGGCGGTCACGATGGCGCCTAACGGCCCCCGCCCCGGCTGCGCTTCCACCAGCTTGGGCAGGGCCAGTTCCGCGCACTCCCCCACCAGGCGCACCGACGAGCAAAAGGAGTTCAGTAACTCAAATCCATAGCTCCACAGCGGACGCCCGGCGAAGAGCTGCAACGCCTTTCCCCCACCCATGCGGGTGCCGGCCCCGCCCACCAGCAAGAAACCCGAAATCAAAGCTCGTTGCTGGGAGCAGGGCCCGGACCGGGGGCAGGGGCGGGCGCGGGCGCGTTGCCAGGGCCCGGGTCCGAAGGCGGTCCGATGACGTCCCCACCACCAGGACCGGGAATGGCATCTGGTTCCGGCCCCGGCGGCTGGAAGCCCGGGTCCGGAGGCGGAGCCGGATTGTCCATACCCCCAGGAGCAGGCGCGGGAGCGGGCGGCGGAGGCAGCGGATCCAGTGGCAAACTATCTTCAGGACCGGGAATCGCGTCGGGCGCCGGGCCTTCGATCGGCCTCGATGTGCGCACGTGAGGCAGCAGAGAATCGCCGCTGCGCGAGTGCATCGGACAGAAACCCGTCGGCACTCCACCCGGCTGATAGAAGGCGCGGAACGTCCGATAGCAGCCCATACAGGCCCGCTTCTTGGAGTCGCGGCACATGAGCACGCCCACTTTGCCCTTGTCTAACATACCGAACGGAACGGCCGGTTGACCGGCCATGGCCGCGCTCATAAAGGTCTGCCAGATGCGGGCGGGCAGGTTGCCACCGAAGGAGTTGACCATCTGGGAATTGTTGTCGTTACCAACCCAGACGGCGGTGGTGAACTGCGGAGTATAGCCGCAGAACCAGGCGTCCCGATAGTCGTCGGTGGTGCCGGTCTTGCCCGCCACGCGGTAACCGGACAGGCGTGCCATATTGCCAGTGCCGTTCTCGACCACGTTGACCATCATCTCGATCATGGCCATAGCGCTGATTTCACTCAGCACTTCTTCCTGCTTGGGATAGGTGTTGTCCTCGATGGGGTTGCCGTCGGAATCGAAGATGGCCTTGATGCCGGTCACCTCGGTGTGCAGTCCCAGGTTGGGAAACACCGTGTAAGCGGTAGCCATCTCCAGCGGACTCAATTCCACCGCACCCAAGGCCATACTGGGGTTGGGATAAAGCTTCTCGGTAATGCCGCAACGATAAGCGAAATCGATGACCCGATCCGCCCCCACCAGCATCAGCAACTTGACCGCCACCACGTTGCGCGAATACTGCAAAGCGGTGCGAATCGAGATCGGCCCCATAAAGGTGTGGTCGGAGTTTTTCGGCTCCCACTCCTCGGTGGCGCTGACTTGAATCTTATAAGGGCTATCGTTGATGGTTGAGTCGGGCGTGTAACCCGCCTCCAGGGCGGTGGCGTAGACCAGCGGCTTGAAGGAGGAGCCGGGGTGGCGCTTGGCTTGCCAGGCGCGATTGAACTGGCTGTTGGAAGACCAACCCAGACCGCCGCACATCGCCCGCACGTAGCCGGTCTTGTTCTCGATGCACACCAGCGCCGAACAGTCCGCCCGCAGCGAGGGGCCGTTCTGAGAAATCAAGCCGCGCACGGTCTGCTCGGCTGCCTTTTGCATGCGCAGATCCACGGTGGTGTGAATGCGCAGACCGCCTCGGTAGAGCAGGTCCTCGTCGTAGCGTTCATGCAACTGGCGAATCACCCAGGTGGTGAAGTAGGGAACTTCCAGCACCTGGAATTCCTGAGCCTTCTTGGTCATGAAGGTAGGATGGCGAGCTTCCAGCAGGGCCTTGCGGTATTGCTTATAGTCCAGAAACTTCTGGTCGTACATACGGCCCAGCACCAGGATCTGGCGATGCATCGCCGCCTTCTCCGAGACCAGCGGTGAAAAGTTGCTGGGCGACTGGGGCAGACCGGCGATGAGGGCCGCCTCGGGCACGCTCAAGTCCTTGGCATTTTTGCCGTAATAGGTCTTGGAAGCAGCCTGGACGCCATAAGCTCCGCCGCCAAAGTAAATCTGATTGAGGTAAAGCTCGAGAATCTCGTCCTTGGTGAATTTCTTCTCGATCTGCGAGGCCAGCAAAATCTCTTTGATTTTGCGCTCCAGCGTCTGGTCAAAGCTCAAGAAGAGATTGCGCGCCAGCTGCATGGTGATGGTCGAGGCGCCCTGCTTCTCGCCCTTGTGCATCAAGTCGTAAAAGGCCGCACGGGCCACACCGATGGGGTCGACGCCGTGGTGCTGATAGAAGCGGGAGTCCTCCACCGCCAGAATCGCCTTGATCAGGTAAGGCGACATCTTGTCGTAAGGAGTCCAGGTTCGGTTTTCCTTGAAAAGAGTGGCGATCAGCTTGCCGTCAGCGGAGAAGATGCGGGTCGTTTCCGAGGGCTCGAAATAGCGCAGCTTGGAAACGTCCGGCAGACCTTCCGCGTAGTGATTGAGCAGCGCGGTCAGCGAGGTGATGCCGGCAATGGACAGACCAAGAATGAGAAGAAAAGTGACCTGGAGGAAGCGGAAACACCCCCCGCGGAGACTAGCTAGCTTCACCCTGGGACTCCCGCCAACATGCGTCCAAGACTCCGTTGATAAAAGGCCCGGACTTCTCGTCCCCATACTCCTTGGCTAGATCCACCGCTTCACTGATGGCTGCCGAGAACTTCAGATCGTCACATTCGAGCATCTCGAAGACGGCCAGTCGCATCAGATTGCGCTCGACCCGACCGATGCGCTCCCAGCTCCAGTTTTGCAGATGAGATTTGATCAGGCCGTCCCAGCGTTCGCGGCCTTCCCAGGTCGAGATCACCCGACGCTCCAGCCAGTCGCGCAGGCCCAGATCGAGGTTTTCGGTGTTGACGTAATCCAGAGCGGTCTGCAGACTGACCTGGCCCACGTCCAGCATGAACAGCGCCTGAAAGGCCAGCACACGCTCGCGGCGGCGCGGCGAAACCCGGCTTTTGGAACCCTTCAAGTCAGCGCCAACATTTCCGGCAGATACTCTTTCTCTACGAAGGTGGTGTGAACGTCGCCGGCTCGGAAACGCGGATGCTGAATCAGACGGCGCTGAAAGTCGATGGTGGTGTTGACGCCTTCGACTTTCATCTCCGCCAGCAAACGATTCATGCGGGCCAGGGCTTCTTCACGAGTTTGCCCGTAACTGATGACTTTGGCAAGTAGCGAGTCATAGTAAGGCTGCACGCTGTAGCCGGAGTAGAGGTGGCTGTCGATGCGAATGCCGGGGCCGCCGGGAAAATGAACGGCCTGAATCTTGCCAAAGGAAGGCCGAAAACCGTCGTCGGGGTTCTCCGAGTTGATGCGGCATTCGATCGAGGAACCGCGCATGACCACGTCTTCTTGCTTCAAGGTCAGCTTGGCGCCCGCGGCCACTTCGATCTGCATTTTCACGAGATCGAGTCCGGTGACGTATTCGGTGACGGGGTGCTCCACTTGAATGCGCGTGTTCATCTCCAGGAAGTAGAAGCTCTGGTCGCGAGGGTCGAAAAGAAATTCCACCGTGCCCACGCCGGAGTAACCGCACGACTTGGCCGCGGCCACCGCCATTTCGCCCATTTCGGCGCGCTTCTCGGGAGTAATGACGGGCGAGGGGCACTCCTCCACCAGCTTCTGATTGCGTCGCTGCAGACTGCAGTCACGCTCTCCCAGGTGAATGCAATTGCCATGATTGTCGGCCAGCACCTGAATCTCGATGTGGCGAGCCTGGGGCAGAAACTTCTCCAGATAGATGCGGCCGTCGCCGAAGGCAGCCTCGGCCTCCAGCTGAGCGGTGGTGAAGAGCTTCTCCAGTTCGGAGTCCTCCAGGGCGATACGCATACCCTTACCACCACCGCCGGCAGCCGCCTTGATCATGATGGGGAAGCCGCTCTCGGCCGCAAAAGCGTGCGCTTCGGCGAAGTCGGAAATCTCCGAAGTCCCCGGAAGAGTAGGAACGCCGGCCGCGATCACGGTGCGTCGCGCCTCGGCCTTATCGCCCATCTGGCGCATCGCTTGCGCCGGCGGTCCGATGAAAGTCAGCCCGTGACTCTGGCAGATCTCCACGAACTCGGGGTTCTCGGCCAGGAAGCCGTAGCCCGGGTGAATGGCGTCGGCCCGGGCCACCAGCGCCGCCGAAATCAGGTTGTGGATGTTGAGATAGCTCTGGCCGGCGGGACCGGGCCCGATGCAGAAGCTCTCGTCCGCCTCCGAAACGTGCAGACTGTCGCGGTCCACGTCCGAGTGGACGGCAACGGTGCGAATTTCCAGCTCTTTGCAAGCTCTCAGAACACGCAGGGCGATCTCGCCCCGATTAGCAACTAAAACTTTTTTGAACACGGAAACCCCTTTACTGAATCACCAACAGGACCTGGCCGAATTCGACCGGTTCGGAATCGTCCACCAACACTTCCGCTACCGTGCCGGCGCGCGGCGCCACCACTTCGTAACGGATGCCCATGCATTCCACCCAGCCGAGCACCTGATTGGTCTCGGTGGTGTCCTGAGCTTTCACCATCGGCTTGCCGGTTTTGGGGTGGCTGCTGCGGAAAACACCCACATAACTGCTGTTCACCGGAGTGCCGAAATCTTCGTTGACAGGTGCGCTGGAGCGAGAGGGCGCGGCTTCCTGCCGCGAGGGGCCCACCGGACCTTCCCCGTCCTCGCGACGGCGTAAGCGCAGAGTCTGCGTGCCGTTTTCCAGGCGCAACTCGCTCATTTTGGATTCACGCACCAGCTGGGCCAGGGCTTCCGCCCACTTGACCACCTGCTTGGTGCCTTGGCTACTGTTTGTCTTTGGCATTATGCCTCCCATCTACCCGACAAAACTCGGGGCAAACCCGACAGATCCGGGGTGATCTGCGTATGCTGATAGCCGTGTTCCTGCAGCACCGCTTCCATCCCCTCGATCTGAAAAGGCGCCATTTCTAAGATCAACCAGCCCCCCGGGTTGAGGCGCTGACGCGACTCCTGCACCAGGCGCCGCAACAGATCCGTGCCGTCACGCCCGCCAAAAAGCGCCAGATTGGGCTCATAATGAACCACCCCCTCCTCCGGCCGAGGACCGGAATCGGTGGCCACGTAGGGCGGGTTGCTCACGATGAAGTCGTAGCGCTGAGACTCGGGCGGCAGAGCCCGCAACAGGTCACCTTCAAATAACTTGATACGGCGCTCCAGGTTGTGCAGGCGCAAATTTTCGGCCGCAACTTCCAGCGCCTTGGGACAGAGATCCGAGGCGCGCACCTGAGCCTCGGCCACTTCCAGGGCCAGCGTCACGGCCAGGCAACCGCTGCCGGTGCAGCAGTCAAAGATACGCGGCCGCGCCAAACCGGAACGAGAAACGCAGCGCAACGTCTCCTCGACCACCATCTCGGTATCCGGCCGAGGAATCAGTACGTCCGGAGTGACCACAAAGCGGCGTCCGTAGAACTCTTTCCAACCGATCAGGTAGGCGACCGGGGCTCCCTGCTCGCGCTTGTGCAGCAGGTCTTGAAACTCCTGAGCGTGGGCCGGCGAAAGCAGTTCGAAGGCGCGCGTAAAAAGCTGTGTGCGCGTTTGACCGGTGACGTAGGCCAGCAGCAGCTCCGCGTCCAGCCGGGGCGTGCGAGGCCGCCGGCTGGCCAGGAACTCGGTGGCCTCATCCAGGGCCCGAGCTACCGTCTGACTCAAGAATTGGCTTCCTGAAGCAGCGCTTCTTGCTCGGCCGTTTGCAGGGCGCCCACGATTTCGTCCAGTTCGCCTTCCACGATGGAGGGCAAGTTCATGATCGACAGGCCGATACGGTGGTCGGTGACCCGACTCTGCGGATAGTTGTAGGTGCGGATCTTCTCCGAGCGGTCGCCGGTGCCCACCTGGCCGCGGCGGGCTTCGGCATGCTCGGTAGCGATGCGCTCGCGCTCCGCTTCCAGCAATTTGGCGCGCAGGATGCGCATGGCCCGTTCGCGGTTCTGAATCTGCGAACGCTCGTCCTGACAGGCGACCACCACGCCGGTCGGTAGGTGAGTGATGCGGATGGCCGATTCGGTTTTGTTCACGTGCTGACCACCGGCGCCCTGGGCGCGATAGGTGTCGACCTTGAGGTCTTTGGCGTCGATAGGCACTTCATCCACCGTCTCGGCTTCGGGCAGCACCGCCACGGTCACCGTGGAGGTGTGAATGCGTCCCTGAGCTTCCGTTTCGGGAACGCGCTGCACGCGATGCACGCCGCTCTCATACTTCATGTGCTGATAGACTTCAAAGCCCTGGATTTCGAAAACGACTTCCTTGAAGCCGCCCAGGTCGGTGGCCTGGGCCTCCATGATCGAGCACGTCCACTCGTGCTTCTCGGCGAATTTGCTGTACATGCGGAAGAGGTCACCAGCGAAAATCGCCGCTTCGTCCCCGCCCGCGGCCGGCCGGATTTCCACGATCACATTCTTGCCGGCGAAAGGATCCTTGGGCAGCATCAGCTTGCGGATGACCGGCTCCAGATCTTCGATCTGCTGCTTGAGGTCGGCAAACTCTTCCTTGAACATCGCCTGCATCTCGGGGTCCGATGCCTTGTCCAACTCGGCGCGCACTTCGTCGTGCTGATCACTCAGCTCCACATAGTTGCGGCACTGGTTGGCCATCGTCTCCATGCCGGCTCGTTGTTGGGCGGCCGCTTTGTAGCGGTTGGTGTCGGCCAACAGGTCCGGGTCACAAAGTTTTTCGGTCAGTTCATCAAATTGGGCCACGATCTCGCGCAGCCGTCCCAGATCTAACATTTCAGCCTCCTAAAAATAAACAGAGAAGCTCGGACGGAATACACCGCCGAGCTTCAAGCGATCCAGGACTGGAGTTGCTAATTCTTGTTGTAGCGCTGGCGGAACTTCTCCACCTGACCCTTGTAAGCCAACGCGCGCACCTTGCCCGTGTAGAACGGATGACAGGCGCTGCAGATTTCGACCTTGACCTCAGCGACGGTGCTGTAGGTTTCGAACTGATTGCCGCAAGTGTTGCAGATCACCTTGACGGCGTTGTAGTAGGGGTGAATTCCTTCTTTCATGACCTCTCCTCATCGGCTGGCCTGTGCTCCCGGCATCAAAGGCTCTAGGTACGGACAGCGGCCGACAGTTTAGCATGGCCTTTCTCAGGAATCAAGCGGGGCAGGATTCACCTACAGATAGTTGAAAAGCAGGGCCTTTCTAAGGCCGTTTTGGGAGTATTTATGGGGAACAAACTTTTCGCGATCAAGTCGGTAGACAGTTTGCAGGCCGACGCGCACCACGGGGGCGGCTTGAAACGAGCCCTCGGTGCATTCGACCTGGTAATGCTGGGAATCGGCGCCATCATCGGTACGGGCATCTTCGTGCTCACCGGTCAGGCCGCCGCCGCCAACGCTGGACCGGCCGTGTGCCTCTCCTTCATCGCAGCCGGTGTCGCCTCAGCCTTTGCCGGCCTGTGCTACTCCGAAATGGCCTCCATGATTCCGGTGGCGGGTAGCGCCTACACCTACGCCTACGCCACCATGGGCGAACTGGTCGCCTGGATCATCGGCTGGGACCTGATTCTGGAATACCTGGTCGGCGCTTCCGCCGTCAGCGTGGGCTGGTCCGGCTATGTCACCGAGTTTCTCAAACACATGGGCTACGAGCTTCCCAAGACGCTTACTTCGGCTCCCTACCTTTGGGATGAAGCCGGGCAACATTTCTATCGTTCGCCTGACCTGGCCATCATCAATCTGCCGGCCGTGCTGATCACTCTTTTCGTGACCGCCATTCTGGTGGTGGGCGTCAAAGAGTCAGCCCGCTTCAACGCCATCATCGTGGTGGTGAAAACCATCGTGGTGCTGGCCTTCATCGTGTGCGCCTACCCCTTCATCAATCCGGAGAACTGGCATCCGTTCATCCCGGAAAACACCGGAACCTTTGGACAATACGGCATATCGGGCATCTTCCGCGGGGCCGCCACCGTCTTCTTCGCCTACATCGGATTTGACGCCGTCTCCACGGCCGCTCAGGAAACCAAGAATCCCCAACGCGACCTGCCCATCGGCATCCTGGGCTCGCTGACGGTGTGCACCGTTCTCTACATCGCGGTCTCCTTGATTCTCACCGGCGTTGTCCACTACTCGCAACTGGGCGTGCCCCACCCTATCGCCATCGGCATCAAGGCCACCGGCATCGGCTGGCTGGAAACGGCTGTGGAAATCGGCGCCATCGCCGGTCTCTCCTCGGTCATGGTCGTCATGATGATGGGCCAACCGCGCGTCTTCTTCTCGATGGCCCAGGACGGACTGTTTCCTCAGTTCGCCGCCAAAGTTCATCCCAAGTTCGGCACCCCGTGGGTCACCACCATCATCACCGGCTGCATCTGCGCCGTCGCCGGCGGACTGCTGCCCATCGGCATCCTGGCCGAGTTGTGCAGTATCGGCACCCTCTTCGCCTTCGTGCTGGTCTGCCTGGGCGTGATGATCCTGCGCATCAAGCGCCCCGACATCAAGCGTGGCTTCAGCGTCCCCGGCGGAACTTACTTCGTGCCCCTGATGGGCGTGCTCTTCTCCGGCGGCCTGATGGGCTTCGCCACCATCGCCTCGCTCTGGCGACTGGGCCTTTGGATGGTGCTCGGCCTGGCTCTCTACTGGGCCTACGGAGCCAAGCACTCCAAGCTGCAGGCCCAGATTCGCGAAGGTCGCTACAACCCTGACGGCCCCGTGGAAGACGGCGTGAGCCCCAGCGGAGAACTGTAGTAGTAGACAAGGAACCCCCTGTCTGCGGACGAAGATCTCTGTATGCAAGATTTCGCAATCCGTCCCGTCAGTGAGCACGATGCCGAAGGCATTGCCCGGCTCGACCAGTTGCTCACCAAGGTGTGGCGCATCGAACACTGGGAGGAGCGCATCGCCTTCGCCATGCGCCGTGATCCCGAGGGTTCGCTGGTGGCCGAGAAAGAAGGCCGCATCGTCGCCTATCTTTTCTCGGACGTGCGCGGTTCGGAATACGGATTTGCCGACAAAACGGGCTGGCTGGAGGCCCTGGGGGTCGACCCCGACCAGCAGAAGAGCTCCCTGGGACGCAACCTGATGGATCAGGTGATGGGACGGTTTCAAGCCAGCGGCGTCAAGTTAGTTCGCACCCTGGTCTCCGACCAGCACGCCGAGATGGGAACGTTCCTGGAAAAGATGGGTTTCCAAAGCGAGCCCATCCGCGTGTTGAGTCGGGCCACAGGGTAACTGGAGGAAGACCATGGCCGCACAAAGCGATACCCTACCGAAGAAATATCACGACGCCGTGCTGCGTTGGCAGAAGCAGTATCTGCCCGACCTCGACTTCCTTCAGGAAAACTGGGACAAGCACTTTCCCAAGGACCCCTGTTACAAGCTCTGCGCCTATCGCGAACAGGGCATTTGTGGCCACATTGAGGTCGGCGAAGAAGCGGGCAAGCCCAAATACCAGAAGGCTTGCGAAATGTCTCCCCAGCAGGCCAACCATCTGCTCAAGGCCGTCAAAGCGCAGGCCAGCACCGAGTTCGGCAGCATCCAGCAGCACCGCCTGACGCTGACGCGCGCTCAAAGCGAGCAAGACCAGTTCTGGGTGCTGCGCATGATGGCCGAGGAACTGCGCCACGGTTACCAGATGCTTTACTTGCTGCTCAACGACGATTGGAAGAGCCTGGTCGGCCAGAGCGGCGAGGAGATGGTCGAGGAAATCCTTTCCATGAAGCCGGGCAGCCACGTGCTGGGCGCCTTCAACATCGACTTCGACAGCTTCGTCGACAACATCGTCTTCTGCGCCCTGATCGACCGCGTGGGGAAATATCAGTTGTCCATGCAGAAAGTCAGCGCTTATCAGCCGATGGCCGAATCCATGCCGCCCATGCTGCGCGAGGAAGCCTTCCACCTGGCCGCGGGCGTCATTCCCCTGCGGCGCTGGATGCAGGAAGCCGCGCGCGGAGACATCTACGCCACCCCGGCCGCTATCCAGAGAGCCTTCAACAAGTGGCTGCCGCGCGGCCTGGAAATGTTCGGCGATGAGCGAGGCGGCGCCAGCAACATCAAGATGGGCTTTAAAGACCAGACCAACGGGGTGTCCCTCGACCAATATTACGTCGAAGTCACCAAGATGGTGCGCGACCTCAACCTGCGCTATCTGCGCGAGCGCCTGCCCAACACCGACTCGGAGAAACTCGACCGGATTCTCCTCGACCTCGAAGGCGGCGAGCGCAGCCACGACATCCAACCTGACGAAGTTCTGCGCCTGCCGGCCAAGGGCTACTTCCGCCGGCGCGGCGTGCATGCCTACGAGATGATCGGCACCGACGGTCGCGTCTACAAAGACGTGCTAGAATATATCGGGCACCTCCGCGACACTCTGCCGGAGGCCTACCTGGCCAGCAACGACTTTCGACACTACCTGGAGCTACTGAAAAAAGTGGCTGCGGGCACGATCACCAAGGACGAAGCGCAACAAAGCTCCCCCGAACTCTCGCGAGTCGGCGGCAGTTGCCCCTGCTCCAAGTCCGTACGCTGGATTATGCCGGAATCGGCAGCAGTATAGGAGGAAACAAATGCAAATCAACGTGGGAAAGGCCTTCAACCCGGCGGCCGACGATCCGGAAGGCGGCCGCAAAGCCGGCACCTTCATCGCCATCTCCGTGGTCTGCTCGCTGGCAATTTTCCTGATTTTGCCCGGTCTCTTTCTATGGATTTATCTGCCCGGCTACACGCTGGCCATCATGCGCAGTGTGGCCACCGGTGACGACGGCAAGCTGCCCGAGCCGAGCAAGATGGACTGCCTGTGGCACGGCTTTATCTCTTTGCTGGTGAGCATCGTCTACTCCCTGCCGCTGGCCGGCATCTCGCTGCTGGCCCTGGGCGGCGCGGTGGCCGCCCTGGGCGGAGCCGCCAAAAGCTCGGCCATCATGAGCCTGGGCGGCCTGGCCAGTCTCGGCGTGATGGGCATAGCCGCGCTGGCGGTCGTGTTCCTCATCTGCTGCTTCGTGCCGATGATCATGCTGCAATACTGCAAGCGCAACCAGTTCGGCGACTGCTTCAACTTCCCGGCGATTTTCTCCGGTATTATGCGCAGCCCGCTCGACTACGCCATCGTGGTGCTGCTACCCATCGGCTTCAACTTCGCTCTGGCCATGATTCCCATCGCCGGTGCTCTGCTGGCGCCTCCGCTGGGAGCCCTGCTGATGGGCAATCTGGCCGGACAGTATGGCAACAAATTCCTGGATATGCACACCGGCCCCAGCCGAGTGCAAGAAGACGCGGTCGGCTTCAATCGCTTCGAATAAGAGCGGTTTCGACCATCCATGAAAAAGGGCCCCGAAGTTCGGGGCCCTTTTTTTGTGAGGATGCGAGCGGCTAATATCCGAGTAGAAACGAGGGGAATTGGGGCGCACCACCACCGGCGGCCTCGACGGCGCAGGCGGCGCCCAGCACGTTGGTCAGGCCCTGATTGTTGCGCGCGTTGTTGGTGTCGTCGAAATACATGTCTCCGGTGTTGGAAGGCTGGATTCTGAGGTTTTCGCCGATGGCGGCGGTTCCGGGGCATACGGCACGCATGCGGTCGAGCATCAAACGCTGCTGGTCGGCGGCCTGCTGATTGAAGTTGGTGATCATTCCTGCTGCCATCTGGGGTTCCTCGCTTTCCTTGTTCCGTTCAGTATACGGAGACTCTTGAGGGGGTGGGCCCTGGTGAGGCGTTAAAAGAACGTTAAACCCGTTGCTGTTTTGATCACCAACTGCAACAAATCGGCAAACTCCCGGACAAAAGAAAAAGGGCGGCCTGAGCCACCCTTTTTCCTAACCCAGCGGGCCGGGTCTATAGGAAGGGCATCTGGAAAAACAGATACGATCCTACAACCACAAAAAAGATGAAGTAACACACGCCACCGAGGTACGGCCCCACCGGCATGTAATTGTTGAATTCAGTGCTTTCGCTGCTCATACGCCTGCCGTTCTCAGCCAGGAGCCGGATTCCTTCTCATCACTCGATCTGGTACTCGACCAGCCCCCAGTAGCGCGCTTCTTGAGGAAACTTGGCGCAGACCTGGAGAGGAATGCCGCGGGCCGGACAGGCGAAGGTGCCCTCGTAGGTCGACCCTTTGAGCTCGAGCTTGCCCAGAAAATCTTTACCGGCAAAGACAGCAACTTCCTCAGCCCCGGGCACCCGCAAACGAAAACGCTGGCGAGAGCGAGCCCGCAATCGGCCGTCAAACGGGCTTAACAACTCCGCCCCTCCGCGCTGAAAACTCCCGAAAGTCTTGGGAAAGGGCCTGGAAACGCCGGCCTGGGCGCGCACTTCCATCTCCACCAGGCCTTTGTATCTCTGGGGCGTCTTGAGATTGCCCTGCCAGGCGGCCTCGCGGCGACGTCCGAAGAGCACCAGACGATAGGTACCCGGCTGCGGGCAACGCACCCGCACTTCCAGGGAGCCGCGCGGACTCTGACAGAAGCTATGGTTTTCCAGCGCACGACCCTGACTGTCTCTGAGCTCCGCAATTCCCACTACATCCTCAGGCGCCCGAAAACGGAGAACGGTGTCGGGGCGAACCGCAACCGGCACGCGCAAGGCTTCGGGCGGCTTGAGGCCGAGGCTGAAAAACTCGCCCGTATATTGAGGTGTGGACTCGAAGCGCCGACGATCCCAGGGGTCCGCCAGCATCTGCCACTTGGAGTCTTTGGGAAAATGGGTGAAGACGAATTTTTCCGGCGGAGTCAGATACCAGAAATCGTCGTAGGACTTCTTGAAGCGAGCGCTCGAGTCAATGCTGCCCGCCGCCCAGGTCACGTCCAGGAGACGCCAGCGCCCGTTCAGCAAAACCGCGTTCCAACCGTGGCCGGCCACGTTGTCCGGCAGCTTGAAGGGCAGGGAATCATTGAACGAAGATCGCCCGGAAACAAAAGCTACCTGCAGGTCCGCGCGCTCCGCCAGATCTTGGAAGAGTCGAGCATAGCCTTCACAGACGGCTCGCCGGGTGCGCAATACATCCTCGGGCTTCTGACTGGGCAACCTGGTTTGCTTCAGCCCATCCAGGTCGTAGACGATGCGGTCGGCAATCCAGCGAAAGATGCTGCGGGCCTTTTCTTCGTCGCTATAGCTGGCCGGACACAGATAGCTGGCCAGCTCGTCGAGAGTGCGCTCTTTGGCCGCCGGCGCCCGCAGGGCATGGTGATCGACGCCGGTTTGGGCGACGGCCAGGGTTCCCCCGAGAGCCAGTGCCAGAAGTAAGCGGGCCGCCAATTTCACCACTCGGGCTTCTTGTCACCGGGGAAGCCCCCTGCCCGCGAGGAAGCGCACGCGGTGGACTCTGAATTACGCGAACTGCGCCTGGCACATCCCCGGCCCGAGCCCCTGATGGCTTTGGGCCAGAAGCTGCGCCGACACCATCCCTCGGAGCGAGCCATCTGGTTGATGCAACAACTGGAGATGTACTGGGACGCCTTGCGCCTGCAGGCTTTTCGTCAACCGCTGGAGCTTTATTTCGAGGCTCAAGCACTGCAAATGGGCAGCCGCTGGCCGCTGGCCGAGCGCCGCGCTCTCGAGCTAGCGGCGCGCTTCCCCACTCTGCGCCTGGTGGAAATCGGCGCGGGGATTGGCGGTGACACTCTGGAGTTAGCGCGCACGCGGGCTTTCCGAACGATTGAACAAGACGAATCGCGCAGAAGCTACCTGCAGCACAACCTGGAGGCCTGCGGCTTTACCGAGGTTGAAGTGCAGGGCGGCGACGGCCTGACCAGACTGGATGGAGCCCAACTGCTCTACGCTGATCCGGCCCGACGCAACGCCAAAGGTCGCCAGTGGCACGATCTCGCCCCGGACCCGGCCGAACTCTGGAAACTTGGCCTGCCCCTTTGCCTCAAGCTCTCACCCGGGCTGGACGAAAGCCAGCTTCCCTCCGGCTGCGACCTGGATTATGTCAGCCATCAGGGAGTCTGCAAAGAAGCGACGGTCTGGACCCCCGGAAGCGGACGCGTGCGCGCCTTTCTCTATCGAGATCCGGACTGGCTGGTGGCGGAACGGCGCGAGACTCCTCCGGTCGCACCGCTGGAGCCTGGAATGTGGCTGCACGAGCCCGACCCGGCCGCCATCCGGGCCCAACTCTGGCAGCCGCTGGAGGGGTGGCGAATCGACGAAACGCTGGCCCTGCTGGCCACTGAACCAGGCCTGAGAAGCGAGTGGACCCAGACTTTCGAGGTGCTGGAAATCGCCGACGGGGACCGCAAAAACCTGATCCGCCTACAAAAGCATTACGACTTTCAGCCGCTGGAAATCAAAAAACGCGGCTTCGACGTCGAGCCCGAGGAGCTCAGAAAAAAACTCCCGCGCGGCACGAGCGGCGGCGCGGGAGTCTTGTATCTGACACGGGTGGCCGGACGCCACCGTGCCCTGATCTGCAAGCGAGTCTAGCCGTTGGGCGGAGCGTAAAACTCGCCCGAGGTTTTGGGCTTGTCTCGGGTCGAGATCTTCTGGAAGCCGGGCTTGGTATTGTTGGAGCCAATCGTGGACTTGCCGCCGGCGGAAGCCACCAACTCCGTATGCGACCCCTTGCCCTCGGCGGTCATCCACACCGAGCCCTTGGGAGCCTGGTTGCCGGGGACTTTCTTCCAGCCGGCACTCTTAAGCTTACCGCGCAGGGTCGAAACGCTGGCCGAGCCGCCGCCTTTGGGCAAGGCTCCGGTATGCTCCAGACAGGCCGAGACGAAGGCGGCGCAATTGTTGGTGTTGCCGCCGGGAGCGGTGAAGCCGGGCAGTTTGCCCTTGAGCGACTTGGAGTCCTGACCTTCGTATTTCTTGGCGATGTCCACCGCACGGGCGGCAGCGCCACCACCACCCGCTCCCGCCTGGTCGGCGCCGCCCGCCGGAGCCGCGCCGCCCGTGGGGGTGGCACCACCGACGTTTCCGGGAGCATTGGCAAAGTTAGGAATGCCGCCGGCATTGCCCATAGGAGAGTTGGCGAAGTTAGGAATCCCTCCGACGGGAGCCTGGCCGAGGTCCGGGGAGCCGTTGAACTGGTCGGCACCAGGCATTCCCACGCCCGGCACGCCCATTCCGCCCTGCTGCTGAATCAACTGGGCCAGTTGCGCAATCTGCGGGAGCAGTTGCTGCACGGCCGGATTCGTGGCCGGATTTACGGTACCAACATTGAGCATCGCCTGAGCCTCCTGTGCGTAATCTCCCCCCAGGATAACAATCCGGCCTTCAGATGCTCTCAGGAATTCTTTAAAGCCATGTTAACTATGTTACAGAATTGCGCCACCCATGTTGCCAATCGAACAGGAGCGCGTGGGTGAACTCTAAAAGCACCGGATATGTCAGAATCATGGGGAGAAGACCGGTCCTGGGCGGAAAAAGAAGTGCCCACCCACCTGCAGATCGCTTTGTGCACCTTCGGCATTTTAGGCCTGGAACTGGCCCTGATCCGCTGGCTGCCCAGTCAGGTGCGTATCTTCGCCTACTTCAACAACCTGACGCTGATCTGCGCCTTTCTAGGAATGGGACTGGGCGTCGCCCTGGGCAAACGCAGGCCCGGGTTAGTTCACGCGGTCCTTCCACTCCTGGCCATCTACTCTCTCATCCTGGGTAGCTCCACCCAACTGGGGCTGGACATCCTGAGCTTCCCCGACCCCAGCGTCTATCTCTGGGGCACAACCGGAATGCGCGCGGGATTCAGCATTTTGGCATTCCTGAGCCTGCTGCTCGGCTGCATTGTCATCTTCGCCACAGCCGGGGCCCCGCTGGGCTACCTCTTCACAAAAGAAAAGACCCTGCGCGCCTATTCCTGGGACCTGGGCGGTTCGCTGGCAGGGGTTCTGTGCATGACCGCGTCGACCGCCCTGCACTCTCCTCCACCGGTCTGGCTGGCCCTCGGCGCGCTACCCTTTTTGATTCTCTCGCGGCGATTGCTGTCCGCCCTCAGCCTGGGCGTGATTATCCTGGCGGCCACCGTCTCGATTCAGGGAGCCCGTTACTCGGCTTACAATCGCATTGAACTCACTTCCCACGGCGCCTCTCTGATGCTCTCCGTCAACTGCGACTTCCACCAGTTCATTCATGATCTGTCCGACTCCAGCGTCTCCCAACCCAATGATCTGGGCAGGCAGTTGGCGCTGTGCCGGCGGGCCTACGACATCCCGTTCGTGATCGGCAAGTCCAACAAGAATTGCCTGGTGGTGGGAGCTGGCACGGGGAACGACGTACAGGCCGCTCTTCGCAACGGTTGCGGACACGTGACCTCGGTGGATATTGACGGTGTCATCCTGGAGATCGGCAAAAAAGTCCACCCCGAACACCCCTACTCCGACCCTCGAGCTCAGCCGGTGGAGAATGACGCCCGCGCCTTTCTCAGCCAATACCGAGGCGAACCTTTTGATGTGATCTGCTACGGTCTGCTCGACAGTCACGCAATGTTTGCGGCTATGTCGAGTCTCCGACTCGACAACTATGTCTACACTCGGGAAGCCTTTCAGCGGTCCTGGCAAAACCTCGGTCCGGACGGCGTCATGTGCGTCAGCTTCAGCATTTTCGGCGGAGAGTGGCTCTCCGACCGACTCTTTTGGACCCTGAAGGAGGCGACCGGGGTGACCCCCGTCATCGTCAACCACAATATGCAACTCGGACGCACTTACGTGGTGGCGCGTCATCCGGAGAATCTAAAGCTGGAAAAAACGGGATTTCCCATTCTCCGAGAGCCCGACCAACCTCGAGAAAAGGTACGGATCACCACCGACGATTGGCCTTTCCTTTACATCCGGCCCGGCGTATTTCCCTGGGGCTACCTCTTTGTTCTGACCGGCCTGGTCAGCTTTGCCGCTGTAGCCACACCGCTGGCCTACGGGCGCAGAACTCTGGGGGCCGACTTCGATGCACCGCTCTTTCTCATGGGCGCGGCCTTCTTGCTGCTGGAAACAAGAGGCATCACCAGTCTGGCCCTGCTCTGCGGTTCCACCTGGATCGTCAACTCCGCGATCTTCGCTTCGGTCCTGCTACTGGTCTGGATTGCCAATCTGGCGGTCATGAAACTGGAGTTGCGCAACCCCAAACCCTGGCTGTTGCCCTTGCTGGCCAGCGTGATTCTGGTCTGGCTCTTCGAACCCAATAGCCTGGTGGCTTTCAGCCTGCCGGTGCGAGCGATGCTGGGCGGACTGGTGCTGGCGCTGCCCATCGGAATTGCCGGCGTCATCGTTTCTTGCTTGCTGAACCGCTCGGCCAAGCCCTCGGCTTCCCTGGGCAGCAACTTGCTGGGCTCCGTGCTGGGCGGCTGCCTCGAGTACAGCTCCATGATCTTCGGCTTGAAGTGGTTGGCCTTGCTGGCCCTGGCCCTTTACCTGGCCGCCGCCGCCCTGATCGCCCGCAAGAACTTCGAATCCTGAAACCACACCGCCGGACTGTCTCTGTTTCTTGAGATCTTTGCAGATCTCCACTATCTAGGGGGCCCGTCCCCCCCTCGAGTCCTCGAGTTCGAAGACCTAGGAGATTGTTACCAAAATTTTGCTTTACAGGGGGGTCTTCGAGTGATAATTTGTTACAACCCTATCGAAGGACCCCCTCCGAACTGGAAAGCGGACGGGATCCGGGGTGGGCACAGAGGGTTGGTCCAAATCGGCGCATGTCACCCCCGCGCGAGGCGGACCCCTCTTGTTGCTACTCTTGGAAACCTTGAGGAATTGGCGCATGAAAGTAAACGGCCAACCGTCCGTTCAGTCTTTCAATCCGACCGGCGGAGCGAAGAAAGCTCCCAAGCAGCAGTCGGAAGACATTGCAGATCGCGTGGATGTGGGCGGAGCTCGCCCCACCAACTACACCAAGGGTGTACGCGGTAACGACAAGCCACGCGGCAATCAGGAGCTGAACCGCAAGCACTGGAAAGAACACAGCCAGAACGGCAGCATCAATGCCGCCGGCCAGGCCGGTCTTCCGGGCGCCATCGCCGCCGCCAATCTGCACTATCCGGACGGACGTTGGGATCTAAAGGCGCTGGCCGACAAGGCCATGGTCGAAGGCAAGTTGGCCATCGATTATCCCGCTGCCGTCAAATCTCAGGTTGCCGACATCATGAAGCAGGTTCGTCCTTCCGAGGGCGTCTACAACCTGCCCGAAGCCGCCAAGGCCCCGTGGGTGCGCGACCTGCGCAGCGAGCACTTCATCTCGATCGACAACGGCACGTTGTGGACCAAGATGGATCCCGCCGAGCTGGCCAAGGACCCGGAAGCCAACATGACTTCCAAGGACCTCGACCAGATTCAGGGCATGCCCGTGAAGCACCCCAACGGCGACATCACCATGAAGATCGCCGTCAGCGACGTCGACGCTTTCGTTCCCAAGGGTTCGCCCCTGGACAAGTTCATGGACGTCAACGGCTCCTCGGTCTACACCCCCGACAAGATCTACAACCTGATTCCCAAGGAGCTGGCCGAAGACGTCATCTCCCTGAACCCGCGTGAAGATCGCTTCGCCACCATCATCGAGTTCACCGTGACTCCCGATGGCAAGGTGAAGGACGAGGACGTCTACCAGGCCATCGTCAACAGCAAAGCCAAGCTGGACTACTCCAGCGTGGGCGCCTGGATCGACGGCAAAGCCGAGCCCTCGCCGGCCATGAAGCAAGACGACAAAATCCTGGAGAGCATCAAGCTTCAGGACGAAGCCTCGCAGCGCCTCAAGGCCGCCCGCAAGGAGCGCGGCGCTCTCGACTTCGAAAGCACCGAAGTCAAGATCAACGTCAAGGACGGCAACGCCACCGGCTTTGAAATCAGCGAAAAGAATCGCGCCACCGAGCTGGTGGAAAACTGCATGGTCACCTCCAACGAAGTGATCTCGCGCTTCCTCCACTCCAAGGGTATGCCCACCCTGGAGCGCGTGGTCGTTCCGCCCGAGAAATGGGATCAGATTCAGCAGCTGGCCGCCGACCACGGCGCCAAACTGCCGGCCGAACCCAACGGCAAAGCCCTGGCCGACTTCCTGGACGCCCAGAAGGCCAAAGACCCGGAAGGTTTCAAAGACCTTTCCTTCTCGTGCATCAAGCTGATCGGTCGCGGTGAATACACGGCTGTGGGTCCGAACGACCCGCTGCCCGGTCACTTTGGCCTCGGCTCCAAGAACTACTCGCAGTGCACCGCCAGCATTCGCCGCGGCGGCGACCGCATCGCCGGTCGCATGCTCAAGGCCGCGCTGGAAGGCAAAGCCAGTCCCTACTCCCCGGGCGAGTTGAACTCGTTCGCCGAGAACGTGACGATGAAAGAGCAGACCACCAAGAAGGTGGAGCGCCAGATCGAGAAATCGGTCATGGCCACGATGCTCGAGAAGCGCATTGGCGAGCAATTCGACGCAGTCGTCTCCGGCGTCAAAGGCGAGAAGATCTGGATCAAGCTCAACGATCCGCCCATCGAGGGCAGTCTCCAGGGTGGCGGCAAAGCCAAGGTGGGCCAGAAGGTCCACGTCGAGCTCAAGTCCGTCAACGTGGAAAAGGGCTTCATCGACTTCGTTCGCGCCTAAAATCGCAGCAGACAACGCAAAGAGACCCGAGGCAACAGCCTTCGGGTCTCTTTTTGCGTTTCAGGAAGAATTGGACTCAGGCGAAGAGAACGCGAAACGGTGAAAAAGACGCTGCTTTCCCTACTTCTCACCTCTGCGGCCTGGGCTGAGCCCAGCTGGACCGTAGTCTCCCCTGCTTTCCCCGTCGACGCGCCCGAGGGCCAGTGGATCGAACTGGAAGTAAAGGGTCCAGCCGGCCGCACTCCCAACCTCCAGACCTCCCGCGCCACCCTGCCCGTGGTCGAAGCCCGGCCGGGAGTCTATCGGGCCCGCTTCCAGCCCGCCAATGGCGACGTGACCCTGGACGGCCAGAACCTGGGAAGCTGTCGCAGCCACAGCGGTCTGCTGGGAGTCTTCGAGGTGAGCAAAGACAAGGCCGTGTTGCGCACCGGCCCTACCAGCGATTACGACCGGCTCACGCCGGTGAGCCGTGGCGTGCGTCTGGAAGCGGTCGAGCGCCAGGGCGACTACCTAAGGCTACAAAATCCCTCCGGCTGGCTGCGTCTTAGCGAAGGCACTTTGCTGGGACCCGAAGCCAGCCTGGGCAACGGGCTGCTCACCCTGATTCGAGTCAGCGAACCGGACAATAGAATCCGCCTGACCTTAGGCTCGCCCTGCGCCTGGCAGGTCCGACAGGATGTCGAAAATCGCAAGATCTGGCTGGACCTGCCCGGGGTAGCCTCAGCCACTTTCCATACGGCCTACGCCCAGAACGCCAAAACCATCCCGGATATCCGTCTCCACCCGCTGGGCGAGAAGGGCACCAGCGTGGAAATCCCGCTGCGCCAGAGGCTGTGGGGCTATCACCTGAACTGGGCGGGAGACACGCTGGAATTCACTCCCAGTCCGGCTCCGAAAATCGACCCCAAGCACCCCTTGCGCGGCCTGCGCGTCACCGTTGACGCCGGCCACGGCGGCTCGGACAGTGGCACCGTGGGCCTCGACCTACACGTGAAAGAGAGCGCTCTCAACCTGGAGGTGGCCCGAGCTCTGCGCGGCGAGTTGCAAAAAGCGGGGGCGGTCGTGACTATGACCCGCGACGGCGACCACCAGTTGACCCCAGACACGGCGCCCGCCGAAGCCGAACTGGGAGCTCGCGCCGAAGTCGGCGTGCGCAGCCACGCTCAGCTGTTCATCAGCGTGCATCACAATGCGCGCCCGGAGGTCAAAGACGGCCGGGTCGCCCACGGCACCCATATCTATTATTACCAGCCGGCTTCCCGCGGTCTGGCCCAGGCCATCGCCGCTCCCCTGGCCCGAGCCATCGGTGAGCCGAGCTATCAGCACTTCTGGCGCTCTTTCGGGGTCATCCGCCAACCGGAAATGCCGGCCGTGCTGGTCGAGTGCAATTTCCTCTCCAACCCCAGGCTGGAGAAAGGCATGCTCCATGACCCGGCCTATCCCCGCAAAGCCGCCCGGGGCATCCTGGAGGGCATCCAGCGCTTCCTTGTCCGTGACATGTGATCCACTTCACAGACCAAATGGTACGAATGGGCTAATCTAGGGGAGTAACGAGCCCCACCGCGGGGCTCAGCGCATCATCGCCACTCCCTAGAAAAAACCGGCAGGCTAACCCCTGGCGGTTTCTTTTTTTGGCTTGGAGAGAGGGGGAGTTTGGGGGGAGGGGGAGAGAGTCAGGGTTCTGGCGTGAGACGCGCAGACTGGGACACAAGGCGAAACCACTGGCCGTCTCCATCACAACAGCCACCTCCCAGCCCTCTCCCTCTCCCCGACGCCTTCCCCTCTCCCCTCAGCCAAGGGGATCTGGCTTGCAGGTCGCCGAACGGGCTGGCAGCATCATCGAGGAGGCACCGTGAGCGAAGACATAGGCCCGGCAGACAATTCGGGGAGCGGTCCTATTCGTTGGATCACAACCGGCGACATCAACGGCTTCTTTGGCCTGATGGTCGACAATCTCACGGTGATGGCCTTGATGGCCGGATTCCTGATCAACATTTTCAAGTTCCCGGCCGAGATCATCTACACCAAGATGCTGCCCGGCACCGCCTTCGGGGTGCTCTTCGGCGACCTGGTCTACACCTATATGGCCTGGCGAATGGCCAAGAAGACCGGCAACAGCAACATCACCGCCATGCCGCTGGGCCTGGACACGCCTTCCAGTCTGGGCATCGTCTTCACGGTGCTGGGCCCGGCCTTCCTGGCCTACAAAGCGGCCGGCATGGACGAAATGGCGGCCGCCAACATGACCTGGTATCTGGGCATGGCCACCATGGTCAACATCGGCATCATCAAGCTGGTCTTCAGCTTCTTCGGCAAGTGGCTGCAGCGCGTCGTGCCCCAGGCCGGCCTCCTGGGCAGCCTGAGCGGTATCGGCCTGGCCCTGATCGGCCTGCTGCCGATGCTGGAAATCTTCAAGCTGCCCATCATCGGCCTGCTCTCGCTGGGCCTCATCTTCTACACCCTGGTGGCCGGCATTCGCCTTCCTAAGGGGCTGCCCGGCGTGGCCGTGGCGGTGGTGGTCGGCACCGTCCTCCACTACCTGCTCCCCCCCAGCCTGCTGGGCGGCAATATCCACGAGCTCAAAGTCAGCTTTCAGGGCGGCCTGCCCATCCCGCGGCTCGACTTCTTGAAGGCCTACAGCGACTCGCTGGTCTATCTGCCCATCGCTTTTCCCTTCGCCATCCTGACCGTCATCGGCGGCGTCAACGTGACCGAGAGTGCCCGCGTCGGCGGCGACGAGTTCGACACTCGCCAGATTCTGCTCACCGAAGCCATCGCCACCCTGTTGGCCGGCATCTGCGGCGGCGTGGCCCAGTCCACGCCCTACATCGGCCAACCGGCCTACAAAGCCATGGGTGCCCGCCTCGGCTACACGGCCATGACCGGCCTCTTCGTCGGCCTGGGCGGCATCTTCGGCTACGTCAGCTTTTTCGTAAAGCTCATCCCGGCGGGCGTGCTCGCCCCCATCCTGGTCTTCGTAGCCCTGGACATCGTGGTGCAGGCCTTCCTGGCCACCAAGAAAGAGCACGCTCCCGCCGTGGCCCTGGCCCACGTGCCCACCCTGGCCCGCCTGCTGGCCATCAAATACCAGGGCTTCATCTTCGGCCCCGACGCCTGGAAGCAGCAGTTGAAGCCCACCGCGGAAGGTCTCTCGGAAACCCAGGTGATCGTGGCCCTGGGCAACGGCTTCATCCTCACCGGTATGCTCTGGGGCGCCTTCCTGGCCGAACTCATCGACCGTCGCCTGCTGCGTTCGGCCGGCTATCTAATGGTGCTGGCCGCGCTCACCATTCCCGGCATCATTCACTCGGCCTCACCCGAGGGCAGCATGTACAACCCCATGAACCTGGACGCCGACGCGGTCTTGGTGCCCAAACTCTTCGCCCTCGGCTACTTCGCCCTGGCCGGACTTTTCATCGCCCTCTCCTTCACCCCGGAGAGCAAGGAAGCACCAGACCCCAACGCGGGTCACGGAGGACACTTTGGCTGATCGACGCCCCATCAAAGAACGCGGCACCTTCTGGGCCCGCGCCCTGGCCAAGCTGGTGGCCAAACTGGGCTTCACCCCCAACCAAATCTCGGTCCTCAGCGTGGTTTTCAGCCTGGTCGGCACCGGTTGCTTCGTGCAGGGTCGCTACCTGGCCGCCGCGCTCTGCATCGTCTCGCGCCTGATCTGCAACATGATCGACGGAATGGTGGCGGTCGAACACAACCAGAAATCCCCCAGCGGCGAGATTTTCAACGAACTGCCCGACCGGCTCTCCGACACCTTTTCCCTGATGGGGGCGGGCTACGCCGCCCATCTCCCCCAGTTGGGTCTGTGGGCCAGTTTGCTGGCACTGTTGACCGCCTACATTCGCACCCTTTGCCACGGCGCCGGCGCCCCCGCTGACTTCAGCGGCCCTATGGCCAAACAGCAGCGCATGAAGCTGCTGATCGGCGCCTGCCTGGGCTGCGCCATCTGGTCCAAGCTAAGCGTGCACATCCTGGGAACGGTTCTGGTGCTGATTACGGTTGGCTGTCTTATCACTTCCTGGCGTCGCGCCAGCAACGCCATTCGCTTCCTGGAGAGTCAGAAACATGATTAGTCACGCAGAATTCAGCCGCACCCTGGCGCGCGGGGGCGAGGGGGCGCTGTCCACCTTGACCGACGGTTTCCCTTACGGCTCCTTGATCCAATACGCCTGTGACGGCCAGGGGCAACCGCTGATGCTCATCAGCGATCTGGCCGAGCACACCCAGAACCTGCTGCTCGACCCGCGCGCCTCACTGCTGGCCTGGGAAGCCGCCGGCGAGCAGGACCCCCTGGCGGTCGGCCGTGTCACCCTGATCGGCCGGGCCGTCAAAAGCGAAGACGGCCTGGAAGACTACCTCAAAGTTCATCCCCAGGCGCGCGCCTACGCCTCCTTCAAAGACTTTCACCTGTGGCGACTGGAGGTGGAGCGGGTTCGCTACGTGGGCGGATTCGGCCACATGAGCTGGGTGTCCGTGGAAGACTACAAGCAAGCAGAGCCCGACCCCGTGGCCGCGCTGGCCCAGGGCGTCATCTCCCATATGAACGAGGACCACGGCGACGCCCTGGTGCTGCTGGCCGGCCAGAAGCTGGGCAAGAACGTGGAAAACGTAAAAATGGTGGGTTGCGACGGCGCCGGCTACGTCATGATCGCCGACGGCAAAACCGTGCGGGTCGAATACGCCCAGCGCTGCCGCAGCAGCGACGAATTGCGCAAGGAATTCATCCGTCAGGTTCAGGCAGTACGCAATGCCAACTGAAGATCTGCAGGCGCTGCGCCAGGAAGTTCGCTGGCTGGGAGCCCTTTTGGGCCAGGTGATTTCCGACCTGGACGGACCCGAGTCGCTGGAACTGGAAGAACGCGTGCGCACGCTGGCCAAAGAGCGGCGCCTGGGCAATGCGGAAGCCACCAAAGAACTCTTTGCCGTCCTCAAAGGCATGGACATCGACCAGAGTTGGATGGTCTGTCGCGCTTTTACGCTCTTCTTCGACCTGTCCAATCTGGCCGAAGACCGGCAGCGGGTGCGCACGCTGCGCTCGCGCAAACATCTGAAGGAATCCCTGGATTCAGCCATCGAGTCGATGAAGAATCGCGGCCTGAGCGCCCAGCAGGTGCAGGAACGTCTGAACGTGCTTCACCTGGAGCCGGTTTTCACCGCCCACCCCACCGAGGCCAAACGCCGGGCGGTGCGCCTGCACTTGCAACGACTGCGGCGCTGGCTGCAGAAGGGCGACAACGGTCAGAACGCCGAGGGTTCGGTGCGAGAGATCATCGAAACCCTTTGGCACACCGACCTGCTGCGTCCGCGCAAGCCGACCGTCATGGAAGAAGTCGCTCGCGGCCTGGCCACCGTGCGCCGCCTCTGGAACGTCATTCCCCGCCTGCATCGAGAGCTCACCAGCTCGCTCCGCCGTCACTATCCGGACCACCCCTTCCACCTGCCGCCGTTCCTGCAGTTCGGCACCTGGATGGGCGGAGACCGCGACGGCAATCCCTTCGTGACCAGCGACGTCACGGCCCAGACTCTGCGCCAGTACCGCCAGGCCGGCCTGAAGATGCACTGGAAGCAGGCCCGGCGCCTGTTTGGCCGACTGACCCAGTCGGAGATTCGCGTGGACGCCAGCTCGGAACTCAAAGAGCGCATCCAGGAGAGTCTCTGGCAATGGCCAGCCCTGAACCGCCTGCTGGAGCCGTTTTCCACCTACGAAGTCAACCGGCGCTGGCTGCGCATCATCCAATGGCGCCTGAAGCAAGCCCTGCGCCAGGTGCACAGCGGCGGCGGCGTGGCTGGCGCCTACACCGAATCCTCTCAACTGCGCGCCGACCTGCTGCTGCTCAAACGATCCCTGGGAGAGCGCCGCAGCCGACGCCTGGAAGACTGGCTGGTGCAGGTAGAAGCCTTTGGCTTCCACCTGGCCAAACTGGACATCCGCCAGGAGTCCGAGCAGTACCACCCGGCCCTGGCCCACATCCTGGAGGCCCCCGAATACGCGGAGGCCGACGCAGACAAGCGCGCCGACATTCTGCGCAGCTCCAAGGCCAACAAAAATCGCCCACAGGATCCCATGGCCCAGGAAGTTCTGGCGCTTTTCCGCCTGCTCGGCTGGTATCACGAAGCCTACGGCAACGACCAGCTCGGTTGCCACATTCTGAGCATGACCCACGAGGCCGTCGACATCCAGGCCCTGCTCTGGCTCCAGACCGAATACGCTCCGGGAGTGCGCATGCCGCTGGTGCCGCTGTTCGAGACCATCAAAGACCTGGAACGGGGTCCCGAAATTCTGCGCACCCTGTTTTCGCAAAAAGAATATCGCGACTACCTGAAGACCCATCACAACGACCTGCAGGTGGTCATGGTCGGTTACTCCGACAGCACCAAAGACGGCGGTTACCTGGCCGCCAACTGGTGGCTGTATCGCAGCCAGCAACGCATGCAGCAGGTGGCCGGCGAGTTCGGCATCGACCTGCGCTACTTCCACGGTCGCGGCGGAGCCCTGGGGCGCGGCGGCGGTCCGGCCGCTCGCAGCATTCTCAGTCTGCCCATCGAGACCACTCGGCGCGGCCTGCGACTCACCGAGCAAGGCGAAGTGCTTTCCGAGCGCTACGACTACCCACCCATCGCCCATCGCCATCTGGAGCAACTGTTGTGGAGCATCCTGGAAGTGGGAAGCACCCCTCCGCCGGAAATTCCCACGGACTGGATCGAGTGCCTGGACGGCCTGGCCCAGACCTCGCTCAAGCACTACCGAGAACTGGTGGAACATCCAGATTTTATCGAGTTTTTCCAGAAAGCCACGCCCATTCAGGGAGTGGAAAAAATGGCCATCGGCTCGCGTCCCTCGCGTCGTCCCAGCGACGGCAAGATGGGCTTGAGCAGCCTGCGCGCCATCCCCTGGGTCTTCTCCTGGACCCAGAACCGCGCCATCATCCCGGCCTGGTATGGGATCGGCACGGCTTTCCAAAGCGTGGACAGTCAGCGCCTGGCGGCCCTCTATCAGGACTGGCCCTTTTTCCGCGCCGTCATCGACAACGCTGAACTGGCGCTGGCCAAAGCCGACCTGGACATCGCCCGCTGCTACTCGGAACTGGTAGAGGGCGACTCCTCGATCATCGACCTGCTGGCCTCCGAGTTCGAGCGCTCCCGCACTGCCGTGCTGGCGCTCACCGGCCGCAACCAGTTATTGGAAGGCCAGCCCTGGCTGGAACGCTCGATTCGCGTGCGCAACCCCTATGTCGATCCTCTCAATCTGATCCAGGTAGAAACCTTTCGTCGCCTGCGCGCCGCTCAGGACGACCAGGAGCTAGAGCTTTGTTGGCGCCTGCTGCGTATGACCATCCAGGGCGTCGCGGCAGGACTCAGAACGACCGGGTAAGCAGGGGTTTAGCTGCCAGGCTGTGAAAGCGCGCCGTTGGAAGGCGAGTGCATTTTCGATGGCTACACAGATTCAAGACCCCCCGAGTTTACCCAGTTGGGACCTCAGCGACCTCTATTCGGCGGTCGACGATCCCAAAATAGACAAGGACCTGCAACAGGCCGTCGAGCACGCGCGCAAGTTCGAAGAGACCTACGCCGGCAAAGTCGGCCAGGCGGATATCAGCAGCGACGACCTGCTGCACGCCCTGGACCATTACGAGCGCCTGCTCCGCGAGCAGAGCCGCCCTGGCTCCTATGCCTCACTGCATTACTCGACGGACACCACCGACACGGCTCGCGGCGCCCTGACTCAGAAGGTCCGCGAGATCGGCAGCCAGATCAGCACCCACCTGATCTTCTTTGACCTGGAACTGGCCCAGCTGCCGCTGGAAAGCTTTGACCGCCTGCTCAAAGATCCCAAGCTGGCCAAGTATCACCATTACCTGGAACAGCAACGCGACCTGGCCAAACACTACCTGAGCCAGGCCGAGGAAACCATCCTCGAAGAGACCGCCAACTGCCGCGGCCGCGCCTTCAAGCGCCTCTTTACCGAGGTGACTTCGCGCATGAAATACAAGTTCAACCTGGACGGCGAAGAGCGCCTGCTCACCCAGAGCGAACTGCTGGCCTACAGCTACGATCCCGACCGCAACCTGCGCAAGGCGGCGTCGGAGTCGCTGGCCGCGGAGCTACAGAACAACGCCCACGTGCTCACCTTCATCCAGAACACGCTGCTCCACGAGAAACAAATCTCCGACCGCCTGCGCAACTTCGAGCACCCTGAATCGGATCGCCACGTTTCCAACGAGCTCGACAAACAGGTCATCGACGTGATGACCGAGGTTTGCGTCAAAAACTTCGATATCGTGCACCAATACTACGACTTGAAGCGTCGCTTGCTGGGCCTCGATAGCCTGGCTCACTACGACCGCTACGCCCCCCTGCGCTCACAGAAACAAGAGATTGAATACGAGAAGGCCAAGGAGCTGGTCATCTCCTCCTTCGGTCGCTTCTCGCCCAAGATGCAGGAACTGGTCGAGCCGTTCTTCGACAAGAACTGGATCGACGTGCCGCCCAAGCCAGGCAAGCGCAGCGGTGCCTTCTGCGCCGGCGTCACTCCCGACCATCACCCCTACGTCTTGCTGAACTACACCGGCAAGGCGCGTGACGTGATGACCCTGGCCCACGAACTCGGGCACGGCATCCACGATCTGCTGGCCGGTAAGAATCACTATCTGGACTATCATCCCGTACTGCCTCTGGCGGAAACGGCTAGCACCTTTGCAGAGACCCTGGTCTTCGAGAAACTCCAGGAGCTACTGGAGAATCCCGAAGAACAGCTGGCTCTGCTCTGCGAGAAGTTGGAAGACACCTTCGCCACCGTCTTCCGTCAGATCTCGATGTTCCGCTTTGAACGCCAGCTGCACGACGCCCGTCGTCAGGAAGGCGAGTTGACCACCGAGCGCATCAACGGCATGTGGCAACAGGCGATGCAGGAGATGTTCGGCCCCTCGCTGGAGTTGGGCCCGGATGATCAGTGGACCTGGCTCTACATCCCCCACATCGTCAACACCCCGTTTTACGTCTACGCGTATGCCTTCGGAGAGCTGCTGGTGCTGGCGCTCTACGCGCGCTACCGCCAGGAGGGCGAGTCGTTCTTGCCCAAATATTTCGAGCTGCTTGCGGCAGGCGGCTCGCAAGCTCCCGCCAAATTACTCAGCACATTGGGGTTTGACATCGCCAGCGCCGAATTCTGGCAAGGAGGGTGTGACCTGATTCGCGCCAATCTAGAAAAAGCAAAGGAATTGGCCGATAAACAACTCGGTTGAAACTGAGGCGAGGTCGAAAGGTTCTTAAGGTAAGGGAATGGCATTAAACGAAGCAAAACAGCTGATCGCGCGCGAGCGGATAGCGAGGCTATTCCGTTTCATGGGCGGCATGCAACAACTCAGCTCGCCTCCCTGCCTGAACCTCAAGAGTTACCAGTGGAAGCAGCGCTGGGCCGACCTGCCTAGCAGCAAATACATCCAACTCGGGCGCCTGTCCCAGGGCGAAGAGGATCCGGGCGATGATTTCCTTTTGCGCGTTCGCAAGCCCGCCGAGAAAAAGGACCCCGCCTACACTCTCTTCGAGCACTTACTGGAACTCAACAACATCATCGAGCGTGAGTCCGAAAAGGTGGAGCTGGTCGTCGGCGACGGCATTGTCAAAGTAGAGGGCGCCGACCCCATCGAACACCCCCTGCTCCTACAAAAACTACAGATCGAATTTCTGGCCGACAGCTCCGAAATCGTCATCCGCGAAACGGATCGGGAAAGCGAACTCTACCTGGCGCTGCTCCGCCGCCTGAACCTGAGCGAGGAGGCGATTGCGGCCGCTCGCAAACTGCTCCAGCAGCACGCCGCCCATCCGCTCGGCAAAGAAGGCACCAACGAGTTCTTCTCGGCTCTGTGGGCCTTGCTCTGGCCGAACGGCAACTCCCCGGCCACGCGCCGCGAGCCGACGATGTATCTGGGCTTTCGCAGCGCCAGCTTCACCCAGGCCATCGAAGCCTTTTTGCGTGCCCTACCCGAAGTGCAGGAATTACCGCCGTCGCTGGTGCGCGTGGTGGGTGTCGACCCCGGACCTCCGACCGACGCCAAGGTCCTGGAAGATCACGAACTCCTGCTCACCATGCCCAGCAATCCCGAGCAAGAGCGCGTTCTCAAGCGCCTGCACAGCGCCGGCGCGGTGCTGGTGCAGGGTCCTCCCGGAACCGGCAAGACCCACACCATCGCCAACTTGATCGGTCATTTGTTGGCAGAGGGCAAGAGCATCCTGGTCACCAGCCAGGCCTCCAAAGCCCTGCGCATCGTGCGCGACATGGTCATTCCGGAACTCCGCCCCCTGTGCGTCAGCGTGCTCGAACAAGAGTCGGAAAGCCGCGACCAGCTGGAAGCAGCTGTCAAAGGCATCGTCAACCGCTTTACCAGCAGCGATCCCGACGAACTGGACGCTCTGGCCAAACAGTATGAGGCTCGTCGCGCGGAATTGCGCGACAAGCTGACGGCCGTCGAAGAAAAGCTGCTGAACGCCCGTCTCGACGAATACCGCCCGCTAAACGTAGGAGCGGAGACGATGACCCCCGGCCGAGCCGCCCAATTGCTGGTCGATCAGAGCGCGGTTCGCCACCAGTGGATTCCTGGTCCGGTGGTGGCCGGCGCCGATTTTCCTCTCGACCAGGAAGAGTTGCGTCAGCTCTATCGGCTCAATCGGGACGTCCCGGCCGAACTGGAAGCGGATCTGGACCAGGTGCTGCCTCCCATCGAGGAATTGATCTCGGAGTTTCAGTTCAAAGAACTGGTAACCAAGAAAAAAGCGCTTCAGACCGATGAAGGCGTCGGCGAAGAGTTCTGGGACCACGAGTCTCAGGACTCTAAGCAACTGCAACGGATGCTCGACCAGGTCGAGCGCGCCGTCACCCAGATCCAGGACGGCACCTCATGGGTTCTCGACTGTATGCGTGTCGGAATGCTCGGTGGAGCCCACAAGCAGACCTGGGAAGACCTGGTTGCCACCGTAGAAAACGCCGTGCATGAGTTTGCCGAACTGGATCGAGTCACCCTTTCCACCGGTGCCACCGTCATCGACAACGACATGAGCGTGGACGAATCGCTGCGCGTCATCGAAGAGATTATTGCTCACCTGCGCACCAAGGGCTCCATCTCCATGTGGACCTTCATCAGCGGTCCCTGGAAGAAGCTGATCGCCAACGTGCGCGTGCACGGCAAGAGCCGCCTGCAAAACGTAGAGGAAGCCGAAGGCGTGCGCGCCTTCCTGAAACTCAAGCAGGGTCAGCAGATGCTGCGCAGTCGCTGGGATCGTCAAATGGGCTCTCGCGGAGCTCCAAGCTTTGACAGCCTGGGTGAGCCCTCCCACGAAATCGCCTACAGCTATCTGCCTCAGATGAAGGCTGCGCTGGGATGGTACGAAAATGAATGGGAAGCCTGTCGTCGCCTGATGAAAGATCAGGGTCTGCGTTGGGCCGCCATCGTCGACCGCGTGCCCATCGACACCGGCCTGTTCGGCGAACTCTTCCGCATCCGCGAAGCCTCACGCCGCTATCTGATCCCGACCATTCAGTCGCGCAAGGCCGACCTGGATTCGACCGTTTACAATCAGCGTTTGCAGGCCCAGGAGAAGCTCCTGACCCAGTGCCAGCCTCGCGACATGGGCGGCATTCTCAGCCGTCTGCGTCAGGCCACCTTGAGCCTGGACCCGGAAGCCTACGGACGAGCCTGGGCCTGGTTTATGCAGCTTCATTCGCTGAAAGAACCCGTCGCCGCGCGCAATCAGTTGCTGCATAAGGTCCGTGACGTCGCTCCCGAGTGGGCGCGCGCCATCCGCGATCACCGCCAGCCCCACGATCGCAGTGAACCGCCCGGAGAAGTGGGTCCGGCCTGGAAATTCCGTCAGTGGACCCAGCAGCTGGAAACCCGGGCCGAGGTCGACCCGGAACAGCTCCAGCAAGAGTCCATCCTGCTCAAGAATCAGCTGCGCCTGGCCACGGCTCACTACGTCGAGCACAAAACCTGGGCCAATCAGTTGCGCCGCACCGGTGTCCGCCAACAGCAGGCCCTGGTCGGCTGGCTGGATCTGATGCGCAAAATCGGCGCCGGAAAAGGCAAGCGCGCTCCCAAGCTCAAGGCCACCGCCCGTGAAAAGCTGGCCGAATGTCGTGACGCCGTCCCGGTCTGGATTATGCCGCTGGCCCGTGTGGCCGAAAGCTATCATCCGGGTGAGACCCTCTTCGATGTGGTCATTCTCGACGAAGCCAGTCAGTGCGACGTGACCGGTCTGATCGCGTTTGCCCTGGGCCGAGAGGTGCTGGTGGTGGGCGACAATGAGCAGGTCAGCCCGGAAGCCGTCGGTATGTCCTACGAGAAGATCGAGCAGCTCATTGACGAGCACCTCTACGACGTGCCCAACAAAGAGCTCTACGACGGTAAGACCTCGGTCTACGACCTGGCCCGCCAGTCCTTCGGCGGCACCATTCGTCTGGTCGAGCACTTCCGCTGCGTACCGGAAATCATCGCCTTCTCCAACAAGCTTTGCTACCAGGGCGAGATTCAGCCCCTGCGCGAGACGAACCAGAGCAAACTGCGACCCCCCACCCACTTCCACAAGGTGGAAGGCGGCAGCTATCAACGCAAGGTCAACAAAGTGGAAGCCGAGGAGGTCGCCTCGCTGTTGGTCGCCTGCTCCGAACAGCCGGAGTATGCCGGCCAGACCCTGGGCATGATTTCGCTGGTCGGTGAAGAGCAGGCTCTGCTGGTGGACAAACTGCTGACTCAGCACATGCCCCTGTCCGAATATCAGTCACGCCGTGTCCTGTGCGGTAACGCCGCTCAGTTCCAGGGCGACGAGCGCGACGTGATGTTTCTCTCGCTGGTGGAGTCGGCCGACGATCAGAGCGCCCTCTCGCTGCGCCGCAGTGACATGTTCATCAAGCGTTACAACGTGGCCGCGTCGCGCGCCCGCAACCAGCTCTGGGTGGTGGGCGGGCTCGATCCCGACCAGCACCTCAAGGTAGGCGATCTCCGCGAAGTGCTGATTCGACACGCCGTCGACCCTCAGCGCACCATCCAGGAAGTTGCCGAGATGAACCCGCGCGATAGCAAAGAATCCGATGTGGCTGCCGCTGGCGGACGCCGCATGAGCCAGACCTTGCAACGCGAACTGGAAGGCGCCGGCTATCGCGTCCATCGAGATTTTCCGGTGGGCAGCTACCGCCTCGACCTGGTCGTGGAAGGCAAGTCCCAACGTGTGGCCATTCGCTGCGATGGTGACCGAGAGCACGCTCCCGACCGTTTCAAGATCGTGGTCGAGCGCGAAGCGGTGCTGGAACGTCTCGGCTGGCGTTTCGTATCTCTGCGCGCCAGTCAGTACTACCGAGAGCCGCAGGAAACCACTCAGGTACTACTGCGTCGCCTGCGCGAGCTAGGCGTCGAACCGGCCGTCGGAGGACTGGGAGACCCGAGCCGAGACGATGGTTCCGCCCTCTACCAGCGAGTAATGGACCGCGCCTCGCAGTTGCGTCGCATCTGGCGCGGCGAAGAGGAGAATGTGCCGGCCATTCAGGTGCCCAAACACCTGCTGGACATGCCCAAGCTTCCCGTTCCACCGATGCCGCAAATTTCCGAAGGAGAACTGCCCGGCATCCCCGGCATGCCTTCCGTTCCCAGCGTACCCGCCATGCCGGACGCCTCTTTCAGCGAAAAAATGGCTCAGAGACTGGCCTCTTTGGGAGAAAGCAACGCGCCTCCGCCCATGGAAGCGTTCCCCTCGATCGATAGCCTGGCTCCCATGCCACCGGCCCTTCCCTCACTGGATTCCCTGGCACCGCTGCCCCCTCTGGGAGCATCGCTGGACGCTCTGGGACCGCTGCCCTCCGTCCCCTCGGCCCTGTCCCTGGACATTCCATCCATTCCCGGCGCCTCAGGGATTCCGGAAGTACCGCAAGCCCCGAGTGGACCGGGATGGAAAGAACTCTTCTCTAAACCCAGCGAAGAATCCGCGGGATTCCTGCCGCTGCAGCTGCCCGATCCCCCCAAGCGATCCGAGGAATAGCCTAATAGCCGGGCAGGCTATCCTTGGTGCGCGACGGGCCCGTGTTATAGCCGGGCAGGGAACTGCTGTTGTTGTTCCGCTGGTAGCCAGGGATTCCGCTGCTGCCGGCGTTCTGACCGCCGGGATACTGTAATTTGGGAAGCTCCAATCGAGGTGCGCGTCGCGGAGGCGGAGTCATCGCCGCCGACTCCGGAGGGCCGTCTTCCACCTCGACCGGAGCGGGCTTGGCCGGTGCCGGAGAGGCGCCGCGAATCGGCTTCTGTCCGGGGCGGCCCTGAGGATACGAGGGCTGGGACTCCAGGCGGGGCACCACGACCGGGACGCGGGCAGAGGCCACGGCTCCACCGGAGCTCGCCTCCAGTTTATCCAGAGCAGCCTGTTGCGGCCCGGTCAGAGGTCCGAGCTTGCGGGCCTCGCGCAGTTGCGTCAGAGCGGCCTGGTAATTCCCCTGGCGCAAAGAAATACTGGCCATGACCAGATGGCCGGACTGAACCTGAGCCGCTCCCCCGTGATTTTGCTGGAGATTGCCAACGGCCCGTCTGGCCTGAGCCAGTGCCTTCTCTTGAACCCCGTTGGTAGAGAGCTGCTGCGCCCCCTCCAACTCATTCAGTGCATCCACATTCAACTTGCGCAGCCTGGCGCGAGCCTCATCTAAACCTTTGAGGTCGTCAGCATTCCCACCGTGGCGCTGCAGCCAGGAAAAGTGCTCCACAGCCTCCACGTAATGCTTTTGCTCGAGGTCCGCCTGACCAATAACCCTCCGAATATCCCTCTCCAAAGGAGGCTCGGAGGGCTTCTGTAGCTCCAGAGCTAACGCCACTCTGGCGTCAGTCAAAGCGCGACGACTGTCGCCTCGCAGAAAATGCTGCCGGGCCAAGCTCAGATTGTCAGCGGGGCTCAAGGCCGTGCTTTCCTGCACGACCAGGCTACTCATCTGATCCGAATTCCAATAGACCAGCAAGCCGCCGAAAATCAGCACGGCTCCCCCGAGCACAAAAGTCGTGGCCCACAATAGAAAGGCGTCAGATCTTGCCTTTTGCGATGACGGCCCGTCTCCCCCCCGAGCGGGCCTCATTCCCAGCTCCAGCCACGAATCAAGTCGAGAACCCGATCTTGTTCCGCGAAGCTCAGTTCGGCGTAGAGCGGGAGGCGAATCAGACGCTGAGCCGCCGCGACTGCCCCGGGACAGTCAGCGTCTCCCCCCCCGTAATGGAGTCCCATCGGGGAAATGTGTAACGGCTGATAATGATAGGCCGCCTGCACATTGTGCGAGCGTAGATACATCATCAATTGCTGACGTTTTTCCAGGTCGGGCAATAGTAGGAAATAAAGGTGTGCCGGATGCTGAGCCCCCTGGGGAAGATGTGGCTGCTCTACCCCGTGCTCTCGGCACCATTCCTGCAGGCCCGACTGGTAGCGGTCCCAGAGTTCCAGGCGATGGCGCTGGACCCGGTCCATTTGCTCCAGATTCGCCCAGAGGATGGCGGCATTCAGATCGCTGAGCAAATAGCTGCTGCCCGGAGCCACCCAGGTGTATTTGTCGGTCAAGCCCATCAGGAAGCGTGAGCGATTCGTCCCTTTCTCCTGGGCAATTTCCGCCTTCTCCACCCACTCGGGTCGGTTGAGAATCAGGGCTCCGCCCTCTCCGCAACTGACGTTCTTGGTTTCGTGAAAGCTCAAGGTCGAGAGCGAACCAAAGGAACCCAGCGAACGACCGCCGAGGCTGCCAAAAAGGCCATGGGCATTGTCTTCCACCACTTCGATTCCGTGCTTGGCGGCGATTCCCATGATGGCTTCCATGTCGCAGGCCACGCCGGCGTAATGTACCGGCACGATGGCCCGAGTTCTCGGAGTAATGGCCGCCTCCAGATGCTTCGGATCGAGGTTGAGAGTGCGCGGGTCGACGTCGACGAACACCGGGCGCGCGCCGAACAGCGCAAAACCACTGGCACTACTGACAAACGTGAAGGCCGGAATAATGACTTCATCCCCGGGCTGGATTCCCAGGACACAGGCAGCCATTTCCAAAGCAGCGGTGCAACTCGGCGTCAGAAACACACTGGCGCCGTGAAACAGTTCCGCTAATCGCTGACGGCATTTTTGCGCATAAGGTCCATTGCCAGCCCACTTGCCGGATTGGAGAGCGGTGGAGATGTATTTCTCGGCGTTGGGAGCGCAGAACGGTTTGTGAAAAGGTATGTGGGTGGCAGTCGTTTGCATCATTTGAAGATTTCTGATTCCCCTTAGGAACCCCTGGAAAACGTGTGAAGATCAGCCAGTGGTCCGCCCGGCTTTTGCCAGCCATGTAGACGCTGAAGGGTTTGAGGATCTTCCTCCAGCGGCGGTGCGTGGTGAGGCTTGGAGCGGGCATCGATGATCAAAGGTCCGCGACACCCCCAGTGGCGTTGATAGGTGGAGGGCGAAACCCCGTAGACGTCCGCCGCCGGATTGGAACGAGTAAAGGTGGTCCAGAGGAAATTATTCAGACTGGCGGCCATAAATTCGCTTTCGTCACAGACGACCCAGAGCGGAAAGCTCGCCAGCGGATGCTCCAGGGGCATTTCTTCCAGCAAGCGCAGGTTCGGGTCCACTCCCAGCCGAGCATCCTGCGCGTAGGCCGGACCCCGGAGCGCCAGCACTCCCGGCAGACACGAGCGCGGTTCCGCAAAGCCAGCCGGCAGCCGAAAGTCTCCAATCCAGTTGTGCGGCAGTTCGCGGACGGCATCTCCCACCGCGGCGATCACCAGCTTGGAGCCCTGATTCAACTGCCCGCCCGAATAATCGAGCGTATCGATGGTGGTCTGGGTATGAAAATGCAGGTCCCGGCGCCAGTCGACTCGCCTCAGCACGTGCTGCAGAAAGCTGGCGATGTCCGCGCAATTCAAAGCCGGGTCGTCTTCCTGGGCCGCCAACCAGAGGTACTTCGCCAACGACAGTTGCCCCTGGCCCAGGATGGCGCTGGCACAGGTCAACAACTCCTGCGGCCGGCTGCGCTTCTGGAAAGGAGTATACCGTTCGCTGGCAATGGCCAGCAGCAGCGGATGCACTCCAGCCGCATCCACCGCGTGCACTTGCTTGACCCCGGGCAAGACCGTAGGCAGAACCGGATCGGTCATCTCGTGGATCAGCTTCCCAAAGGTCGTGTCCTCCTGTGGCGGACGCCCCACCGTGGTCACCGGCCAGATGGCATCCGAGCGATGATAGACGGCCTCTACGTGCAGCACCGGGAAAGGGTGAGTCAGACTGTAGTAGCCCAGGTGGTCCCCAAAGGGACCCTCCGGCCTGGTTGAATGCGGATCAATCCAGCCCACGATCACAAAGTCCGCCTCCGCCGCCAGCGGCAGCGGGCTTTCAGGACAGCCACAGAGCGACACGGGAGCACCGGCCAGGGCACCGGCGAAAACCAGCTCGGGAATGGTTTCCGGCAAGGGCATGACGGCCGACCAGGCCAGGGCTGGAGGCCCACCCACAAAGACGTTCACCCAAAGTCGTTGGCCGGCCGCCGCGGCCGCCTGATGATGAATACCGATGCCTCGATGAATCTGATAGTGCAGTCCCGCTTCTCGGTCCGGCAAATAGTCGTTGCCGGCCAACTGCACCCGATACATCCCGAGATTGCCGCGCATCCAGCCGGAATTTCCGGGATGTTCGCTGTAGACCGCCGGGAGCGTGACGAAAGGCCCTCCGTCCCCCGGCCAACTGACAAAGCGCGGCAACTGACCGAGAGTGGTGCGATTCTGCAGCACCGGCGCGCTCTTCCGGCGACGGGGCAATAGATGCGGCAGACTGAAGGGAAGATCCCAATAGCGCCAGGGCCGGCGCAAAATGCCGCCAGGATCGGCTTTGAGACGCATAGCCTTCTCCACCCGTTTCAGCCCGTGACGTAATAAATACCGCGCGCGCTCGGGCGATCCATAAAGATTGCCCACCACCGGAAAGCCACAGTCGACCACCTTGGGAAAAAAAACCGCCGGGCCGCCCTGTTCATAGACATAGCGCAGCACCGCCGCTATCTCGAGCTCGGCCCGAACGGGCTCTTCAAAAACCAACAGTTGATTGGTGCGGCGCAGGTCGGCCACCACTCCCGCCATACTCCGATAAGCCATGGCCTCGGCTTAGTTCCTGGAGGTCCCGGGACCTTCAGGGGCAAACCGGGGCGGATGCAACTGATCCATCTAGCTCCTCAGGCCAGCGACTGCGCCCTACCGCCCTCCTCTGAGAACCAGGGTATCCTGGTCGGCCTCAGCGCCCATCACCATCAACTGCTGAACCAGGCTTGCCAGCCGCACGCGGCAGCCGCGCGGGCCCAATTGTTGGAGAGCCTGGATGCTCAGACCGATGAAACTCCCCAGAAGTGGTTTCAGGCCCTGGATTGGCTGGAGCAAGTTCCGCCGGATTTTCTCCAGCGACTGACGGGTTGGGCCCGCCGCCAGCGCGCGCGCCAACTGGCCGGCCGCTGGTCCCTGAGTTATCTGGCCAGCGAAGAACTGCGCCTGGGCGTGCCGCCCAGCGCCAACCGCTGGGTCACTTCCGACCATGATGCGGCCGGCGAGCCTCTGCTACCGGTGCTGGCCACCGCCTGGAAGCCCGACCTCTGCAAATTCTGGTTAGACCGCCCCGCCTTCTTTTCCGCCGACCCACGCCACGTGCCCCAGGCTCGACTTCTGCGGGAACTCGACACACTGTGCGCCCAAGAATTGATTCGCCTGCGAGGGCTGGATCTGGATTCGGCCGTATTGGAAACCCTGGCCAACTGCGACCTGGTCGCCGAAATCGGCTGGCTGCAGAAGCCCGATTGGCCCGCCAGTCGGGTACTACCCCAGGCCCCCGGCGCCAGCGCTGTGATTTCGCTGGCCTCCTCCTCAGGGGTGCAGCTGATCACCCTGCAAAGCTCACAGATGTGGCGTCGTCCCGGGTTCCTGGCCCGCGCCTTCACTCAGTTGGTAGAAATGGGTCTCTCGGTGGATCTGCTGGCGACCTCGCAGACCAGCGTCACCATGACGCTGGATCCTGGCCAGGCCGTCACCGGTGAACAGCAGGCGCTGCTAGAAGCCAGGCTGGACTGCCAGGTCGAGTGCTTGCGCGACTGCGCCAGCATCCACTTCCTGGGCAACAAGATCCGTCAGATGCTGCCGCAACTGGGCTCCGCCTTCGAACTCTTCGATGAGCACCCCATCCACCTGGTCAGCCAGGCGTCCAGCGACGTCAGCCTCAGCCTGGTGGTCCACGAAGACCAGGCCGAACGCCTGCTCATCCCCCTGCACGCACTGCTTTTTGGCGGCGGTCAGGAATCCGAAGTCTTCGGACCGACCTACCAGCAGCTGGAAAGTGGCGCCTTGCAGCGTCGAGTGGCCGCCGCCCACAGCTGGTGGATGGACGAGCGAGAACGCCTCCTGCAGCTGGCCGAGCAGGGACCGGCTTACGTCTACCACCTGCCCAGTGTGGAAGTGCGCGCTCGCGAAGTCTTACGCCTGAGCGCCGTGGAGAACTCTCTCTACGCACTGAAAGCCAATCCCCAGCCGGAGATTTTGCAAAAACTGGTCGACCTGGGATTCGGTTTGGAATGCGTCTCGCCCGGAGAGTTGGAGCGGGCCGCCTGCGCCGGAAGCCGGCGCCTCTTCACTCCAAATTACGTGAATCCCAAAGAATACGACCTGGCCTTTGGTCAGGGCTGTTGGGTCACCCTGGACAACCTGGAAGCCCTGCGCCAGTCTCCGGAGACATTCCGGGGTCGCGAGGTGCTGCTGCGCCTCGACATCGGCACCGGCTCAGGCCATCACAAGCACGTGCGCACGGCCGGAGACAGCTCCAAATTCGGCATCAGCTCGGACCAGTGGCCGGAGCTCAAGGCTCTGCTCAAGGAGCACCAGGTCAGCGTGCTGGGCCTGCATAGCCACGCCGGCAGCGGCATCACCGACGCGGAGCATTGGGTGCGCACCGCCCAGTTTCTTTATCGCTCGGCCGAAGAAAATTTCCCCGAGGCTCGCGTGCTCAACCTGGGAGGCGGCCTGGGAATCCCCGACCGGCCCGGCAAACAGCGCCTCGACTTCGATCGCCTGCATCAGTCCCTGGAAGCCTTCCTGGCCCTGCATCCAGGCCGCCAGCTGTGGCTGGAGCCGGGCCGCTACCTGGTGGCCGAGGCCGGCGTCTTGCTGGCAAGGGTCACCCAGATCAAGCAGAAAGGCGAGAAGCGCTACCTGGGTTTAGAAATCGGTATGAACACCCTGATTCGCCCCGCCCTCTACGGCGCCTACCACCCCATCGTCAACCTGACTCGCCTGCAGGAGCCTCCCACCTGGAAGGTCGACGTGGTCGGGCCGATCTGCGAAAGTGGCGATGTCCTCGGGCACGACCGCTGGATGCCCGCCACCGAGGTCGGCGACGTGTTGCTCATCGACAATGCCGGCGCCTACGGAGCCAGCATGGCCTCTCGCTACAATTTGCGCGAACCAGCCCGGGAAGTAACCCTGACTTAGAATACGCCGGTGTACGACCCCGACTAGGACCTTTGACTCAAAGAAGAATCTTCAATAAAAAATCTGCTCACTTTACCTTGCAAAGTTCAAATAAAGTGTTTATGATGGGCGAGTTTTGAGCACCATGTCCGAGTCTTGGCCTCTATAGCCCGGTAACATCGGTAACTCGCCCGACCTGAGTCGGACGTCCAAGGTGCTCTAGAAGGCAAGAGAGTCCAGGATCCTGAGCCGCTTTGGTGAATTTTTTTCGCCAGAAACAAGGAAGGATTCTCACGTCATCAGCCGAAAGCCGGGCGCATTGCCTTGGCCAGAGAGGCATCTGGAGGTATTTAGTGGAGGCCAATTTCTTAACCGAGACGACCCAGTACGCGAATGGGAACGGTCACAGTAACGGCAATGGCAAAAGCCACATCGCCGTCATCAACGACCCGGAGCTCCGCGCGAAAGGTACGCCCGGAATCTACGTTTCCAAGATGGTCGTGGAAACCCGCCGTGGTCCTGAGTTCATCGACATCACGGATACGGTCCAAGAGCTGCTCAGCAAGACCGGCGTCAAAGAGGGCAACATCTTTGTCTACTCGCGACACACCACTTGCGGCATCGTCATCCAGGAGCACGAGCCCCTGCTGATTCAGGACATGTACAAGAAGCTCGAGCAATTGGCTTCGCCCGCCGAGGACTATCACCACAACAACTTTGATATCCGCACGGTCAACATGTGCGACGACGAGTGCGCCAATGGTCACGCTCACTGTCAGCACCTGTTCATCGGTTGCTCGGTTCATCTCCCCGTGATGGACGGCCACCTGGCCCTGGGCCGCTGGCAGCGCGTCTTCATCCTGGAATTGGATCGTCCGCGCACCCGCGAAATCATCGTTCAGGTGATGGGCATCTAACGGCTCACCCCGTCAGAAGCAGAAGTGAAAGGCTCTCGCAAGGGGGCCTTTTTCATTTGCGATTCGCCCAAGGAAGGCCACCATCTGGCCAAGAACGCCGCCCCAGTGAACGACTGGAGACTGCTTCATACCACGCGCTACCGGTTTGACCATCAGGTCGCGCTGGGACCCCATGAAATCCGTCTGCGCCCGTCCGGCCCCCTGGCCGGAGACGTCAGCGAATATCGGCTGCGAATCTGGCCTGCTCCCAGCATCGCCCAATGGCGCCTGGACCTGTGGAACAACCACGTGTTCCAGGCCTGGTTTTCCAGCCCCGTCACAGAACTGACCGTCAGCAACCAGTTTCGCTTCCACCCCGGTTCGGCCAACCCGTTTGACTTTGCGCTGGAGTCTAGCGCCGTCGACTACCCGATCGAACTGGACGCAGCCCTCTCCTCCAACCTGGCTCCCTACCTGGAGCTCCCCGAATCGGCTTGCTGGGTGGAACCGTGGACCGCCTACCAGGGAACCAGCATCACGCTCCTCCTGGAACTCAATCGCTGGATCAACGAGAACATCGCCTACGAGGCGCGCGCCGAGGCAGGCATCCAGAGCTGCTCGCAAACGCTGACGAGTAGACGCGGAAGCTGCCGCGACACCGCCTGGCTGCTGGCACTGGGCCTGCGCAAACTAGGCTATCCCACACGTTTCGTTTCCGGCTACTGGCTCCAGGTGGACAGCGGTGCCGGAGAACTGCATGCCTGGACCGAGGTCTATCTGCCGGGAGCCGGTTGGCTGGGACTGGATCCGACCGCCGGACTGCTGGTCTCCAACCAGCACCTGCCGGTGGCTCGCTCTCCCCTGCCCGACCAGACGGCCCCCATCCGTGGCAGCCACGACGGTTCTCCCAGCCAACCGGAATTCCGCGTGCGGGTGCGCCGATGCTGAAATTACCGCAGTCTGAATGGCTGGAACTGCAGTTCTCCCGCTATGGCATGGACGAACTCGAACAACGCTGGCACGAAGTGGCCCGCAATATCAAAGATGCCCAACCTCACTTTGGCCAGCGCTTGTGGAGCCTCGACCCGGTGCCGGCCCTGCTGGGAGAATCCGACTGGACTCAACTGGAGGCCGGTCTTTGCCAGAGAGCCCAACTCCTGAACCTGACCCTGCAGGACGCCTACGGCCAGCAACAGCTTTTGCGGGAAGGCACGATACACCCCGCCCTCTACTACAACAACCCGGCCTGGCTGCAGCCCTGCCACGGAATGCTGGATTCCGAACTGGGACGACTGCTGTTTTACGCAGCCGATCTGATCCGCGACGAAGCGGGAAAATGGTGGGTGCTGCGAGACCGAGCCGGAGTCCCCCACGGCTTCGGGTCGGTGCTGGGAAACCGGCGCTGGATGGCTCGAACCTATCACGAAATCTTTGCCGAACAACGAATTGAGCCAGTGGCTCCCGCCTATCAGAACCTCCGACTGTCGCTGAGCGAACTGGGCCAACGGACGGGTGAAGCGCGCAGCGTGATGCTCACCTCGGCGGCCGGCTCCGCTCGCTCCGCCGACGACGCCGGACTGGCCAGCTTCCTGGGCTGCGCGCTGGTCGAGGGCGAAGACCTCACGGTGCGCAAAGGTCGGCTCTACCTCAAGCTCCTGGAAGGCCTCCAGCCCGTCGACCTGCTGCTGCGCCGCGTGCCCGACCGAGACTGCGACCCCCTGGAACTGGGCAGCAGCGGCTGGAACGGCGTGGTGGGCCTGCTTCAATCGGTGTGCGCCGGAAATCTGGTGGTCAGCAATTCACTGGGCAGCGGCTGGCTGGAAACCCCCGCCCTGGCTCAACAACTTTCCGCCCTGGCGCCCAAGCTGCTGGGGCAACCGCTATTGCTTCCCGACCTTCCCAGCCACTGGGGAGACGGTCTTCCCGAAGGCCGGGACTGGGTGGCACGGCGCTTCAGCGGCGGGCCCCCGTTGCTGCTGCCGGAAATGAACCCCGCCGAACAAGAGCGCTGGTGGAAGTCTTGCCGGCCCGATCACTGGGTCTTCCAACGCTATGCTCGGCCCAGCCTTTTTCCGTGCTGGCATCAGGGCAAACTCGAATCACTGCCAGGCGTCGTCCGCTGCTTCCTGGCGGCCACCCCCACCGGCTACCGCCTGATCCCCGGAGGACTGGTGCGCATGCGGCCGCCCGGCGGCAAACTCTTCTCCAAGGACCTGTGGCGCCTGGCCAATCAGACCAGTCAGCCGGAGCATACTTCGCCGACAGCCCCGGTCGAACTGGAACTCTCTCGCGGTGGCGGTGATGTGCCCAGCCGCGTGGCCGAGCAATTCTACTGGTTCGGGCGCTACCTGGAGCGCTGCGAAAATTTGCTCCGCTCGGCCCGCATGCTGCTGAGTCGGCAGTCGGTCGAGAACGGCGCCCAGGCGGACTTGCAGCGCATGCTGGCCTGTCGCGAGGAGTTCGGCGCCGATCTGGTAGCCTGGGTCAACGGCCAGGAACCAGATCAACTGCAATCGCTGCTGGCCCATCTGCAGCGACTGGGCACGACCCTGCGCGACCGGGTCAGCGCCGACATGCCGAGAATTCTGGCCGCCCTGCATCCGCTCTCGGAGCGCCTGGAAGGCCGCCACGTGCTGGGCTACCTGGAAGAACTGAGCGTGCCGCTCTGGGGCCTGGCGGCCATCGCCCGCGAGAGCCTCTACCGCGGCTACGGATTTCGCTTCCTGGAGATAGGCCGGGCCCTGGAACGCTCCATGCTGACCTGCGACTTGCTGGAGTGCCTGAATCGCCAGGGAGAGCCCGGCTGGGGGCTGCTGGACATGCTGTTGGAGGCCACCGACAGCGGGCGCACCTATCGACGTCGCTACCCCCGACTCGAATGGACGCCGGTCCTGGATTTGCTGCTGGCCGACGAGACCCACCCACGCTCGCTCGCTTTTCAACTGCGCTCTCTGGAGGAACATTTCCAACTGCTGCCGACTCGCTCGCGAGTGGCTCTGCCGGCCCACCAGGAAGCTCTGGTCAGGGCGCGCGCAACCCTGCAACTCTGGAGACCGCCCCAAGCGGCGCCCCTGCAGCAGTTGTGCCAACTGATGCCGGCCATCTCCCAGGGCCTGGGCTCGGTTTACCTGAGCCACCTCACCCCGCGTTTTCAAGGGAGCCCGGATGCACTATAGAGTTCGCCATCAAACCATCTACCGCTACGGCGAAGACGTCACCCTGTCGCACAGCCTGCTCACCTGCCAGCCACGCAACACCGAGTTCCAGCAGTGCTTGAGCAGCGAAACCTGGATTGAGCCGACCCCCTCGTACTGGGAAAAACGCCGCGACGCCCTGGGCAACTGGATCGGCTACTTCAGCCTGGAAGAACGACACCGCCAACTGACCATTGTCTGCCGCAGCCAGGTGCAGATGACCCCCCCGCCGCCACGGACCGATCCGGGAACGCCCTGGGAATCCGTGCGGCCGTCCGAGTCGGAACTCTACCAATTTCTCTACCCTACCCCCTGGACCGACTGCGAGGAATGCAAAACCTACGCGACCAGCAGCTTCCAACCCGGACGCAGCGCCTGGGAGGCCGTGGTGGAACTCACCGGGCGCATTCATGCGGACTTTCGCTACCTGCCCGGCTCCACCGTCGTCTCCACCCCCATAGCCCAGGTCATGAAGCAACGCAAAGGGGTCTGCCAGGATTTCGCCCAGGTGTTGGTGACCTGCCTGCGCGCCTACGGACTGCCGGCCCGCTATGTGAGCGGCTACCTGTTGACCACACCTCCGCCCGGGCAAGCGCGCCTGGTGGGAGCGGACGCCTCCCACGCCTGGGTTTCGGTCTGGCTCCCGGGCTTAAACTGGGTCGACTTTGACCCCACCAACAACTGCCTGTGCGACGAACGGCACGTGGTATTGGCCTGGGGGCGCGACTATCAAGAGGTCACACCGGTGCGCGGCGTAGTGCTCGGCGGCGGCCGCCAGAAGATCGAAGTGGGCGTGGACGTTGTACCAGAGTAAAATATTCTCCGATCACGTTCACAAAGTTGTTGCTTTTTCGACACGCATTGTCCAACTCGATGAGTTACTCTCTTGAAACAGGGGTTAGATTTGGCGGAGGTAAGAGCATGTCCAAAAAAGAGAGTTTCGAGAGCTACGTCGAGGAAGCCGTCGCCCAACTGAACCATTTGGAAGAAGACGTAGCCGGACTGCTCGAGGCCTGGTCCCAGCGCAAGTAGCGCGTCACCCCGTCCCACAAAAAAAGGGCCTGCCTTGCGGCGGCCCTTTTTGCGTTCTCAGGAGAACTACAGACTTTTGAGAGCGTCCTTGATTTCGCTCAGATTGGGCTTGACCTTGGCATCGTCGGAAACCGAGCGATAGCGAATCACGCCTTCCTTGTCGATGACGAAGGCGGAACGCTTGGCCACACCGTTCAGCCCGAGGAAAGTCTCGTACTGCGCGTCATACGCCTTACTGATCTCCTTGTTGAAGTCCGAGAGGAGCGGAAACTCCAGGTTGTTTTTCTCGGCGAAGGCGTTGAGAGCGAAACGGCTGTCCACGCTGATTCCGAACACCTGGGCATTCAGGCCGTTAAAGTCGGCGAAGTTGTCGCGAAACTCACACATCTCTTCGGTGCACACGCCCGAGAAGGCGAGAGGGAAAAAGAGCAGGACCACGGGCCCGACGGCCAGCTTGTCGCTCAGCTTGACGGACTCCCCCTTGTTGCTCATCAGTTCGAAATCGGGGGCTTTGACATTCAATTCAGCAGGCATGAAAAACTCCTAATGGTTCAGTGATGGGGAATGCCTACTCCTCCGGGGACAATATTCCTATTGGACTCCATCTCAAAAGGACTTGCTTGGGTCCGGAGGTAATTGCTTAGACCGTGTTTGGTTTTCTCAGTCCGGAAGCGGTCAAGTTCGTCGACATGCGCGAGGCGCTGCTCACCTTCGTCTGCGCTCGCCCCAAGAAACCAGGTACTGCCAGCAAGGTTCGCTTCGTACTGCCCGGCTGCAAGACGAAAAAAGTCGACCTGAATCTGCGGATCGTGACCACCCGACCCAGCACTGGAGCCAAAGGCCACATCTGCGTGGGCTTCGTGATTATGTCCGAAGAATATCTGGGCGAACTGGAAGACCTGCTGCGCAGCTACGCCGAGCGCCCGGACCTGGGCGCGGCCGCCCGCCGCAGCCCCCGGCTCCCCATCAGTCTCAAGACGATGGGACGAGAACTGCCCGGCTTCAGCTGCGTGACCGTAGACATCTCGCAGCATGGTTTACGCCTGAACTGCCACGGCCCCATGAATCAGGGGCAGGTGGTCAACCTGGTTTTGGAATCCGACGTAGCCAGCGTCGACAACATGACCGTGCGCGGACGCGTTGTCTGGTGTCGCGAAAACCGAGAAGTTAAGGGTCACCTGGTGGGCGTGGAGTTCGTCGACGTTACCCCGGCTCAGGCAGACGCCCTGGAACGCTACAACAAATCGTTGGCGGGTCGCCTGCGCGGCAACGTAATGCATCGTCAGATCGCGGACGGAGAAATTACCGTGCGACCCGATGGCGCCGAGGAAGAAGCGATCATCAAGCCGCCCTCCCCGGCGGCCGGTGGTGCCCCCCCGCCTCCGAATTTACCCGGCAAACCGCCGCCTCCCCCACCGCCTCAGCCCAAATAGCCGACGCCTAAAGGGATGGCATGGGTGGGAGAGAATCCAGGCCCCATGGCGGAAGTCCGACTGCATCAGGTCAACAAAGTTTATCAGGGCCGAACCCCCAGCCCCAAGGCATGGTGGGAATTTTGGAAGAGTTCCAGCGTTCCCTCGCAAGTTCACATCGTCAAAAACGCCGAGCTGAAGATCAAGGACGGCGAGTTTGTGGTGCTGGTCGGCCCCTCTGGTTGCGGCAAATCGACTACTCTGCGCATGATCGCCGGCCTGGAAGACGCGACCTCCGGCGAGATTGTCATCGGCGACCGGGTCGTCAACAACGTCTCCCCCAAAGAGCGCGACATCGCCATGGTTTTTCAAAGCTACGCCCTCTATCCTCATATGACCGTCTTCGAGAATATGGCTTTCGGACTGCGCCTGCGGAATCTGCCCAATCACGAGATCGAGACCGCCGTCAAACAGGCCTCGGAGCTGCTGGGCCTGGACAAACTGCTGCAGCGCAAGCCCAAAGAACTCTCCGGTGGTCAGCGCCAGCGCGTGGCCATGGGTCGGGCCATCGTGCGCAAGCCGCAGGTCTACCTAATGGACGAACCGCTTTCCAACCTGGATGCCAAACTGCGCGTGCAAATGCGGGCCGAACTGCAGAAAATGCATCGCCGCCTGGGCGTAACCACCGTCTACGTCACCCACGATCAGGTCGAAGCCATGACGCTGGGCGACCGCATCGTCATCATGAAGGATGGTATCATCCAACAGGCAGACTCCCCTTTGAACCTCTACGAGCGCCCTTCCAATCTCTATGTGGCCGGCTTCATCGGCACTCCCTCGATGAACTTCATTCCCGTCACCCTGCAGGACGGCGAACTGGTGGCTTCCGGCTTCCGCGTTCCCCTGCCCGAGGATCGCAAGGCGGAAGTGGCAGCCTACAACGGCAAAGCCCTGGTTCTGGGCCTGCGACCGACCGACCTGACCGACGACCCCTCCGCGCTGACGATGCAGGCCAACGTGGACGTGATTGAACCACTGGGCTCGGAAAATTACCTCTACTGCACGGTGGGCAAAGACCTGGTGGCTGCTCGGGTGGACGGCCGCTCCTCGGTGCGTGCCGGTGACAGCGTGACTCTCGGCTTCAAGCCGGAGCAATTTCATCTATTTGACGCGGCAAGCGAGCAAGCCATCTCGCATGCCCGAAGCGGAAAGAGTGAGGGAGCATAGTGGCGGCAGAAGCCCAACAGCCAGCCTCCTTTGAGGAGCCCCCGGATTTTTTTGAAGTCGGGTCCGAAGAACCCGGACTGCGCATCTATCTGCGCTACGATCTTTTTCGAGCTTTGGATGAATACGCCGTCAAAGACACCTCCAGAGAACTGGCCGCGCTGCTGGTCGGACAGGTCCAGGAAGGCGGTCAGGGCAACGGCAATTGCATCGTCGTGGAAGATGCCATCGAAGTAGGAGTCGCCGACGAACGCGAGGGACGATTCTCACCAAGAGTCTGGCAACATGCCCGACGAGTGGCACGCACCCGTTACGCCAACAAAGTCATTGTCGGCTGGTATCACACCCACCCCGGCACCGGCCTGGACCTCTCCCAGGAAGAGCGAGAAGTCCATAAATCGTTCTTCCCGGAGTCCTGGCAAGTCATGTACGTGGTCGACCCCGTCAGCCGGGACCGCAATTTCTACCGTAGCCAGGAAGCTCGCCTGACGGGCGTGCGCGGCTTCCGCATCTTCGGCAAGGAGACGGCCGCCCTCCGCGAACGAGAAAATGCCCCACCACCCGCACCAGCCAGCGCGGCCACCTCTCCCCGCGCCGAGGAGCCCCTGCGCGAGCGCTACCTGGAACGCTCTCTGGAAAAAATTATGCGCGGCCAGCGGCGCCCTCCCGTGCGTCCTATAGATCTGGTGATCATCGGCCTGCTCATCGCCAATTTGCTGGCCACTCTGCTGCGTCCCGCACCTACCGCCAAAGTCGACCTGAGCCCGGTCACAGGTCCGGTGGGTCGGGTAGCCGCCCAGGTGAGCACCCTGGGCAAGCGGCTGGAAAAGCTGGAGCGCCACCTGGCCGACCTGCAGGTCCTGGACGAGCAGATCAACCAGCCCTCGCCGGACGGTAGCTCCACGCCAGGCGCTTCCGGCACTCCCTCTGTCGGTCAGGCTCCGACGGAAGGCTCGAAAGAAATTCGCGAACACCTGGTCAAAGAGGGGGATACTCTCTCCTTGATCGCGGAAAAGTATTACGGCCCGTCCGGCTCCTCCCTGGTGGGCGCACTGGCCAAATACAACAAGCTGCGCGGGAACGAAATCTTCCCGGGCGACACGTTGAAAATCCCCGCGAAAGACAAACTGCCGTGAAAACTTTCGTCCTCGCCCTGCTCACCGCTGGTTGCGCCTGGGCCCAGTCCCCTAAGAGCTTTATCAAAGTCGAGGTGGCCGATGTGCGCATCTCGCCCCAGGACAATGCCGAGCAGGTCACCCAGGGACTCTTGGGCGACGAAGTGCAGTTGCTGGAGCAACGCGGCGACTGGTTCAAGGTATTCGTCAAGCCGCAGTATCGGACCGCTCAGGGCTATCCCGGCTGGCTGCGAAAAGACAGCGTGGTCAAAGAGGCTCCTCAGGCCAGCCCGGCCCAGGTGGTCGTAAGCGTCCCCGAGGTATCGCTGCGCTCCAAGCCGGAAGCCTCCGCCAAAGTGCTGCAGAAGGCCGGGCTCGGCTCCAGCCTGGCGCTGGCCGGACCTTATCAGAAGGACGGCTGGCTGTCCTTCTGGGTGCCGGGCGTGAAAGAGCAAGTCTACGCTCCCGCCAAGGATTTCGCCCCCGCCCCCGAGACGCCGGTCACCGACGGACGAGAAATCGTCGAAACGGCAGCTCAATTGAAAGGCACGCCCTACCTCTGGGGCGGCATGTCCTATAAGGGAATCGACTGCTCCGGCTTCACCTACACGGCCTATCGAGTTCACGGTGTGACCTTGCCGCGCGACGCCGACCAACAGTTTCAGGTCGGCATTCCGGTCAAGCTCAACGAACTCAAGCCCGGAGATCTGCTCTTTTTCGGAGATAGTGCTAAAGAAATCACCCACGTGGGGATGTATATGTGGGACGGGAAGTTTATTCACGCCTCCGGCTCTTTAGGTGGAGTCCACATCACCAAGGTGGACCATCCGAAATATTCGGCCATCTTCCAGGGCGCTCGGCGCATGCTGGGAGCGGAAAAGACTTTGCCCTGAAGGCATACCCCGAACCCTCGTTGAACCCCCTGGGCCGACTTGCCCACTACGACTGGAGTGCTCGATGAAGCCCACCGTTCCACCGGTTTTTGCAGAAAAGGATCTAAACTACTACCTGCGGATGATCCGCGGCGATTTTGGCGAGACCGAAGAGGAAGGCCAGATGGCCAAGTCGGTCTCTGCCTCCAAGCAAAAGAACATCGTTCTGGTGCTGAATAGCCAGGGACTCGGACAAGGCAAACCCGAGCTGTCTCAGCGTTTGATGAAATTCTTCATCCAGGCGCTGGTGCACAATCGAGTCAAGCCGCGAGCCCTGATTCTGCTCAACGAGGCCGTTCATCTGGCTGCCGAAGGCTCCCCCCTGATCAACGATCTCGATGTCCTGGTGCAGCAGGGCGTGCGCGTCATGGTCGATGTCATATCGGCGGACGAGTACAAAGTCGAACAAAATCTCAAAGTAGGCTGCATCGCGGACATGGACAACATCTGTGACTTTCTGCTGACGGCCTGGAAGGTTATCTCTCTGTGACCCCTAGTGTGGACATCTCTATCTGCGTTCCGACCTACAAAGAAGCGCAATCTCTCGAAGACCTCTGTATCGCCATTGCCAAAGTCTTTCGCCAGACGTCTATGACCTATGAACTGGTCATCGTTGACGACAACAGCCCCGACGGCACCGCCGACCGGGCCCGTGAACTTTCCAAGGACTACCCCATCCAGGTGCTGCAGCGCCCCGGTAAACTCGGTCTCTCCTCGGCCGTCATCGACGGCTGGAAAATCGCCAAGGGGGAGATCCTGGCCGTGACCGACGCCGACCTCTCGCATGATCCTTCGGTGCTGCCCACCATGGTTGCCAGCATCCAGCAAGGCGGCTGCGAAGTGGCCGTGGGTAGCCGCTACATCCCCGGCGGCGGCTTCGGGAACTGGCCGCTCAAACGTCAGATTATCTCTCGCGTGGCCGTCATGATGGGTTCCCTGATCTGTCCGGTGCGCGACGTAACCTCCGGCTTTGTCGCGCTTCGTCGTTCCGTAATCGACGGCGTCAAACTCAATCCCATCGGCTTCAAAATCGGCCTGGAACTGCTGGTGCGCGGACGTTATAAGACGTTTTGCGAAATCCCCTTCGTCTTTCAGGACCGTGAAAAAGGCCAGAGCAAGTTGGGCTTTAAAGAGATCCGCAATTACCTGGTGCAGCTCGGCCAATTGGTGCTCTATACCATCCGCACCCGTCCACGCCGCCAGCGCCTGGCCCCGACCATCGTTTCCGTGGAAGGCGTTCGTAAGTGAAAGCCGTCTGGATCAGCCTGCTTATTCTGCTGATTCCCGCGCTGACGTGGGCGGATGAAGAGGCTGACCGCATTCAGGCCATCAAAATCGGCAGGCGCTCGGTGGTCTCCCTGCGCGTCTACCGCAACAACTCCAACAGACCGGGAGTCGGCTCCGGCATCATCCTCCGTTCGGACGGCTTCATCCTGACCAATTCCCACGTCGTCGAAGGCGCCAAGGTGGTGCGCGTCGGACTGCCCGGCGGCAAGCAGTACAACGGACGCATTTGGAAAGAAGCTCCCGATAAAGATCTGGCCCTGGTCAAGATCGAAGCCACCGGACTGCCGGTGGCTCGTATCGGTAACTCGGACCGCATCGAGCTCGGACAGGACGTGATCGCCATCGGCGATCCGCTGGGCTTCTCGGGCACCGTGACCCGCGGCATCGTGGGCGGCCTGAGTCGCGACATCAAAGTGGGTCAGGTGCAATACCCGGCCATGATTCAGACGGATGCCGCCATCAACCCCGGCTCCTCGGGCGGCGCTCTGATCAATCTTTCCGGCGAAGTGCTCGGCGTCAACACCCTGATATACAACGGTCCCAATGGAACTCGCCCCTCGCAAGGCCTGGGCTTTGCCATCCCCATCACCCACGCCGTCAGCGTGGCCAAGACGCTGGTCGCCCAACGTCCCGTGAGCAGCGGAAAACCCTGGCTGGGTCTGATCGGCGACAACCTCAGCCCCGAACTATCGGTGGCCCACAACATCCCGGCCAAGCGCGGGGTCATGGTGCGGTCCATGGTGCCGGGCAGCCCGGCCGACCAGGCCGGCATGCGGGTCGGCGACACCATCGTGCAGTGCGATGCCAAGAGCGTGCTCAGCGTAACCGACTTCCTCAGCCAGATCGCCGCCCACAAGCCCGGAGACACCGTGGAACTGGGCATTTGGCGCCGTGGCAAAAAAACCAGCGTCAAGGTGACGCTCGACGTGGCGGGCCAGTAAGATGGCCGGCAGCAACGGCGTTCACCCCGTTCACACCGGTCCGGTTCCGGCTGGCGCGGTTCTCCACGCGGTCGTGCTTTTGCCCGACGGCGAACATCGCGTGGCTCAATATTTGGCCGCCCTCCCCACGCGCACTCCCGGGCTGACGGCAGGTCCTTGGACCGCGCTGGAAAGACCCCGACCCTGCACCTGGTGCGATCTGGAAGGCGACGGCTGGAGCTTTCGCCTGGTCTTCGACCCTCAAGGCGTAGCCCCAGGGGAGGCTTTGGAGGCCGTTTCGGCCGGCAACCCCAGCGACGAATGCAAGATGGACCTGGACGAACATCAGGCCGCCTGCCTGATTTTCCTGACCAAATTCCCCGAAGACACCCCGGCTTGGGGTCGCTTTGTGGCTCTGTGCCGGGTCGCCTGGGCCTGGGTCGACGCCGGCGCTTCCCTGCTGGCTCTGCCGGAAGCTCAATTGTTGCTGCCCAGGCGCCTGCTGATGAGCACCGAACCCGAGGCCCTGACTCCAGACCTGAGCTACCTTTTCCTGACCAACGGCGTGGCCGAGATCGAAGAAAAGGGCGAGGAGCGCAAACTCTGGCTGCGCACCTGGGGCATGGGCCAATTTGGCCTGCCCGACCTGGCCGCCAGCCTGCCCAGCCGCAAAGGCGAGGAAGAGCGCCTGGAAAAAGACCTGGAAAGCCTGAGACTGCTTTTCGAGACGCTGCCCCCCGCCATGATTCGCGAGGGCGGTGTTCTGCCCGTAGGCGGCACCGTGCAGGTCGGCGAGCGGACCTGGACGGCTATCGGCGAGCCCGGCTCGGTGGACTACGCTTTCCTGCGTAGCCGCTGCGGCGTTCAACTATTTGTCTGAACTCCGCCATCGGCTGGAGCAGCAACTGGGATTCGCCCTGCGCGAGAGCACCCGCCCCGATTTAGCGGATTTTGTCGGCCCCGGCCTCTACAATGTGCGCGTCCTGGACGCGGACTTGCTGGCTCTGGGCTGCCTGGGCTCACAACAGCGTGCCGGCATGGCGGCACGGCTCTCTCAAAGTTTGGCCGCCCGGGCTGTGCAGGTCGACGACTTTCGCCCCCTCTGGTTGAACCTGGAGAGCGTGCTGCATCACGGGCCCGACCAACGCCTCGGCCGACTGGCTTTGGATAAGGCCTGGCAGGGCCTGAACCGCATCTGGGAAAGGGAACCTCTGGCCGGTCGGGAGCAAGCCAGCCAGGGCTACCCGCGCCTGGCCCAGTGGGCCCTATTGGCCGGAGGATTGGAAAACGCGTGCAAGAGCTCAGCCTAGAACAACTCAAGGACATCCGCGCGGCCCTGGGGCAGCGCATCGAGGAAGGCCTGGCCGCCGAAGGCCAGCAGGTGGCCTGCCTGCCCGCCTATCTGGCCCAACCGCAGGCGGGCCTGAAGGGCGAAGCCCTGGTGGTGGATGCCGGCGGCACCAATGTGCGCGCCGCCTGGGTAAAACTGGAGGGTGGAGCCGAAGTGGTCCGGGGACCCCTGACGGGCATCCTGCCCGACGGGCGCACTCGCCCGGTCCACGCGCCAGAGTTCTTCGGGTATCAGTCGGACCTGTTAAACCAGTTGGGTGCCCCCGCCAATCTGCCGCTGGGCTACTGCTTCTCTTATGCTGCCCGAGTGGAACCCAGCGGAGACGCACGCCTGCTTCACTGGACCAAGGGCATCAAGGTCACCGGTGTGGTGGGCGAACTGGTCGGTGCCGGCTTGCGCTCCGCCTACGGTCGGCCGGGCGTCGTCAAAGTCTTGAACGACACGGTGGCAGCCCTTCTGGGTGGAGCCATTTTCGCAGGTCCCGAATACACCCAACACATCGGACTGATCGTGGGCACCGGCAACAATATGGCCGCCTTCCTGCCCTCCTCCAAGGTTACGAAATTGGACAGCAGCTGGGACGGCCCCATCGCCATCAATCTGGAATCGGGCAACTTCCACCCGCCTCACCTGGACGCGGTGGACGACACGATCGACTCCATCAGCGACAATCCCGGCAAGCAGCGCTACGAGAAGGCTGTGTCGGGCTTCTACTTGCCGCAACTGCTGCAGTGTCTGTGCCCTCATTTGCGATTGCCGGAGGGAGCCAGCTCCAAGGAGGTGGTGGAGTGGGCCGACAAGCCCGGTCAGGAGCCGCCGTCCCTGGCCGCACGCTGGCTGCTGAACCGGTCCGCCGACATGGTCGCCGCCGGCCTGGCGGCGGTAGCCGACCATCTTGGGGAAGGTAACCTGGCCATCCAGGCCGAGGGCGGCCTGTTCTGGAAGGCGACCGGCTACCGAGATCGCGTGCAGTCCACGCTGGAAAAACTCATCACGCGAAAATTCGCCATCATTCGGGGCGACGAGGTCAACCTGGTAGGGGCGGCTGCCGCCGCGCTGGCCTGACCATGGCAAAACTCTTTTATTTTGCCAGCCTGTCCGAGGCAATGGGCTGCCGCGAGGAAACCTTGAGCGTCGACCCGGCCTGGACGGTCGGCCAACTGCTCGACTCTCTGGAAGAGCGTGCCTCCGCCCTCAAGGCCATGCGAGGGCGCTACCGAGTTGCGGTCGATCAACAAATGGTCGCCTCGGAAGAGGTTGTGATTGGACCGGCCCAGGAGATCGCCCTCATTCCACCGGTCAGCGGGGGTGGCGGCGCCTGGGTCCGCCTGGATCACGAACCCATCGTCAGCGACCAGGTGCTGGAGGCGGTCCGTCGACCCGACTGCGGGGCGGTGCTGCTGTTTCTGGGCTGCGTTCGGGACTCGTTCCAAGGCGAGGTGGTAGAGCGCATCGACTATAGCGCCTACGAATCCATGGCTCTGTCGGAACTGAAAAGCCTGGCCGAAGAATCGCTGGGCCGCCTGGGTGAGCCGGGAGCAGTGGCCGTCTGGCACCGACTCGGTCCGGTGGCAGCCGGCGAGCCGAGCGTCGCGGTCGGGGTGGCCAGCCCTCACCGCAAGCCGGCCTTTGAAGAAGGCCAGTGGCTCATCGACACCCTGAAAGCCCGCGTGCCTATCTGGAAGAAGGAAATCGGTCCGGGTGGGGCGGTCTGGATCGAAGGAGACGCCCGCGTCCCCAGCGCTTGAAGTCAGAAGGATCCTTCGCTGATTTCGCGCAGACATCCGGCCGGTGAGTCAAGAGGTAGAAGAGCTTAAAAGTAAACTGGCGAAAGTCCAGCTCGAGTTAGACAACAGTCAGGCGGAGAGACGCCGGCTGGGCCAATTGCTGCAGCAGCAGCCTGACCTGAAACGCCTGGACGAGACTCAGGCTTTGCTCCAAGCGGCCGAGGTCGCTCGCCAGGCGGGCGAGGAGCGCAATCTCGAACTGGTTCGACTGCTTTCTCAAGCCTCGGAGCGCCAGCAGCAGTTGGAGCAAGACCTGCTCGAGCAGCATCGCCAGACCCATGCTCAGCTCGAGGAACTGCAGACCACTCTGGTCACCCTGCAAGGGGAACGCGACGAGCTTTTCGAGCGGCTCTCCGAACAAATGCAGCCGAACAATTCAGAGATCGCGCAGAAGCTGCACGCGCAATTGAAGACCCTCCACCAGACCAGCAAGGAAAAGCTGGAGGGCCTGGGCGAGGAGCTCAAGCGTCGCCACAAGCTCTGGGAACGAGAAACGCACCATCGCCAGGAGCTGGAGAGCAGTTTTGATACCCAGACGAAGATCTTTCAGCGCGAGATTCAGGAACTAAAAAAGTCTCTGGGAGAAGCCCAGAGCGACCTGGCGGACCACGAATTCGCTCTGGAAACCAACGAAGACCAGCTCAACTGGCTGGAAAACGAAGTGGAAGAGCGCGAAGAGATCATCGAAAGCCTGCGCCATCAGGTCGCTCAGTATTTGGACAAACTGCGCAAGGCGCAGAGCAAACTGACGGAGGCCGGCCAGGCTCTGCAGCACCGCAACAGCATGCTCAAGCAGTTCCAAGAACAGCGCTTGATGCTTGCCAGTCAATGCCGCGCCTGGGAAGCCAGCTTCAACAACGCGGAGGCCGCTCGTGGCGACCTGCAAACTCAGGTCGGCAAGCTCAAGGAACGAGTGGACGAGTTGGAGTGGGAGCTCGACGAGACGCGCGTCTCGCTGGAAGACTCACAACATCAGGTGGCAAGCCTCCAAGACCAGGTCTTTTCCCAACTACCAAAGGCCCACAAGCTTCTGAGAGAGGCTCAGGCCCGTGTTGAAGAGCTTGAGCGCTCGTTGGAAGAGACGGTCGCCGATATGCCGGCCGTTCACGAAAAATAATTTTGTAACATGTGATCTAGATCACATGGGTTGCTAGTAGCTATCTACTAAACTACGAACTACAGAGATACTAATCGTAAGTTCGTAGGAGGCTAAATGAGCAGCGCCAATTCCCAGCAACCCCTGGACTCCCGGCTCCTATCGGCGATGAAGCGCCTTCGCCTCGAGAACATCAACCTGCAACGCCAGATGCGCACCCTCCAATCCGACTGCGAACTCGCCAGCACCGAAGCCAACGAGTCCGGCTCCAGGAAGCGCCAGCTGGAAGTTCAGCTGACCGAGGCGGAAAAGCAGCTCCAGGAGCTGCAGGCCCTGCGCAGCCGTGTCGAGGCACTGGAAGCCGAACAACAGCACTGGGAAAGCCAGCGCCAGGCCGTCACCGGTCTGGCCCAGCGCCAGACTCTGGAGCTCCAGGAATTGCGCACCACTCTGGCCGAGCGCGACGATCAGGTCGCCACTCTTCAGGCCGCCAACCAGGCCGGCTCTCAGGAACTCGAGCGCGTCAAACAACAGGCCCGTCAGGTCATCGTGCAGCACTACCAGGCGATGAAGACCGCCCAGGAGCAGGCCCAACAAGCTTTCGAAGAAGTCCGCCGCAACAAAAGTCAGATGGACGCCATCCGCGCGCCCATCGCGGCCAACCGGCGCAAGGTCCTGCCTCCGCGGTCCCTGCGCCCCCTAGGAATGAACCAAAATCAGGGAGCCAACTCATGACCTACGTGCACCGCATCCGCAAACCCAAGGTAGGAACCTTCACCAGCATGCTGCGTCAGCTTTCGCAAGAACAGCTACTGTCCTTATACGAACTGCCTATGCGGGACCGCTCAAGCGAGAGCGAACCAGTTCGTTTACCTTCTTCCCGTCGACGGGCTTACCGGCAAGTTTCTTCATAACCGCTCCCACCACCGGTCCCTGTTTTTTGGGGTCGGTGGCACCGAGCTGGGCAATGACCTCATCGACAATGGATCCCAGTTCCTCATCCGAGAGCCCCTTCGGAAGGTACTCTTCCAGAACCGCCAGTTCGGCCTTTTCCACATCGGCCAGTTCCTGGCGGTTATTTTTTTCGAAGACCTCGATCGATTCTTTGCGCTGTTTGCACAGCTTCATGATGACGGACATGGCAGCCGCGTCATCGAGCGTGCCCGCTTCGATCTGAGCGTTTTTCAGGGCGGACTTGAGCATCCGCAGCGAGGACAGACGAACTTTTTCCTGACTTTTCATAGCAGCCGTCAGGTCGGCCTGCACTTGTTCTAACATTCCCATAGTCGGGGCTACACCTTAACCGCTCCAATTCCTGTCGCCCGAATCGAGGGGGAGCGAGCAACCCGAAAGAGAACAGAGAGGCTTATGTTTTTCGGTTCCTCGCCTATTCCCCAACCGATGCAGCCCAAGTCGCCGGCCGATGCGGCCCTGGCGCAGATGCGCGCGGCGCTTAAAGAAGAGTGCCAGAATCACCCCACCCTCTTCATGATGGAATGCAAAAAGCTCTATCTGACCATTCTGGAGACCTACGAGCTCCAGGGAAAGGCGCGTCAGGGCGCTCAGGCGCCCGATGCCCAGGCTCTGCTGACCCAAGAACTGCGCAACCAGCTGCTCGGCTTCGCGCTGATGCAATGTCTGCCCGAGAATGTCTCCAAGCAGGCAGCTCAGCAAGCTCAGCAACTGGCTGGCGGGCAACGAGCCCAGCGCACTCGCGCCAGCTACCTGGTCTCCGAACTGGAAAAGCACCTGGACGCCACGCCGGAGGTCGAGGAGAAGGTCAGCCGCTGGCTGATGCTGCAACCGCTCTTCCGACTCAGCAACCAACAACCGGAGCTATTTCAAGAGCTGGCCAAGCACTTTGGCGATCTGGCCAGGAAAATTCCCGACTTGCTTCGCTCCACCAACGAGTCCCTGGTGACGCTGATGAAGACCGCCCCGCCCGGCTGAACGGGATTGTTTTTCTCTTCCCGGGGGTATGAACGCGGGTATCGGTAACGGCCGCGGTGAAAATCATTCAATGGAGGTGCCTATGAAGAAAGCTGGTGTTCTCGTCATGGCGCTGTTTGGTGTCCATCTCTGGGCAGCGGCCGCCCCCACCGACACGCAAGACTACGAATTTTACAAGGTGCGTAGCGGCGAAAGTGTCGACACGATCGCCATGAGCCGCGGTCTCCGTCCGGACGTTCTGCGCTCTCTCAACCCGGTATTGGAAAACGTCGTGTTCCCCCAAGAAGGCACCGTAATTTTCGTTCCTCCGCGCCCCGAGGCTCCTCGCCGGCCCATGGCCGCTCGCTCCGGACGCCTGCGTCCCAGCGCCGAGCCAGTCGCCTCCGCCGCTCCGGTGACCAGTGCCGCTCCTGCTCACGTCGCTCCGACCGCAGCACCGGCTCCGGCCCCGCGCCCTGCCCGAGCGGGCAGTTTCGGACTCAGCGAAGAGGAAGTCGATTACATCTTTGAACACGTGGTGGTGACCCGCCGCGGAATGGTCGAGGACAGCGAACCCCTGGCCTTGCCCACACACCAGAACGTCATGATCACCGCCGACGGTCGCTCGGTGGCGGTGCCCAGCGCCGCCCCCAAGCGCGTGGCCAAGAAAAAAGAAGCCAAAGAAGAGATCGACAAACTGGTGGGCCTGTCCCCCCGTGGCCAGCGAGTCGTTCATCTCATCCAGGAGTCTTTCAAATATCTGGGCGTCCCCTATGTCTGGGGCGGCGAACAGGCCAGCGGCATGGATTGCTCCGGCTTCACCCAGAAGGTGTTTTGCGACCGCGGCATGCCCATCCCGCGCACGGCCGACCTGCAGTTCGAAGTGGGTCAGGTGGTGCCCCGCGGCCAGGAACAGCCCGGCGACATGGTCTTCTTTGAGACCTACTGCCCCGGAGCGTCCCATGTGGGCATCTACATGGGTCGGAACCAGTTCGTCCACGCCTCCTCGGGTGCGGGCTACATCACTTTCGGCGATTTGCGCGACGAGTATTTCTCGAGATGTTATCTAGGCGCCCGACGCAATTGGTAGCGAGGCTGCTGTTGCTCTGGCTGTTGGCGTTCGGCGCCGCGGCCGAACCGCTCAGCCTGAACCAGGTCGTCGAAGAAGCTCGGGACGGAGTCTACAACCGCTTCTGGCTGGACGGAATGGAAGCCGAAGAAGGCTTCTCTCTGGATCAACTGGCCCGCAGTCAGTGGTTCGCCCTGCAGCTTGATCACCCTCAGGCGGATGATGGCCTGGTCGCCGCCGGCGCGGCTCTGGCCCTGAACAAGCCTTCTGCCTACCTGGTCATGGGGCGCGAGCAACTTCCCTACTTCCTGCGCCAGGCCGACAAGGTGCGTCCCGGCCAGGTCCTGATTCCGGGTCCCTCCGAGCACGACGTCAGCTTCCAGACTCAGCCGGCTCCGCTGGCGACCCTGGATAAGCCGGTGGACAGCTTCATCGGTAGCTTGATGTCCAATCTCAACAACTTCGAGTACGGCGAAGCACGACTGCATCTGGGAGCCATCCGGGATGCCCTGATCAGCGCCGGCGGTCGCAAGTATCCGTATTGCGAGGCACTCAATGTGGCCAGGCCGTCCGACTTTGACAGTCCCGCCAAAGCGCTGGCTCAGGATCTGGCGGCGCTCCAGAAGGCCGAGACCTGTATTTTCTACTTGTATGATGGCAAGTCTCGGCCGTCTGGAGTCTGGGTGGAAGTAGGAGCCGCCCTGGCCTGGAATAAACCAAGCGTCCTTCTGACCCCGTCGCTGGAAGCACTTCCCCCGGCTTTACGACTGCCGCAACGCAACTTGCGCGTGGTGGTGTATCAGACCCGCCAACATCTTCTCCATCAACTTCAGGGAGACGACGCTCGCTCGCTGGTGGTCCCCTGAAGCGCCTGCTGCTGACCCTGGGCGTTCTGCTCGCCGGCTACGCCTACTGGGTAAGCAACCCGCCCTCACGCTATGAAGCCCAGTTTCAGGAAGCCCGTCAGCGTCACCGCCCCGGTCCCAACCTGGTTCAACTCGAGGCTGAACTCAAGGCCCGCTCTCAGAGCTTTCAAGAACTGAGGATCGAGAAACTCTCGCCGGCTCAACTGCGCAAGCTGCAAAGCCAGCTCGCAGCCACCCGTTGGAAGCCGGAAGACTACGCAACGGCCTACGAGGCCTCGATTCTCGACTTCCCTTCCGAACCGCCCAAACTCTCGGGCATCTTCGCTCTTCCAGGCATGGCTGCCCGCGAAGCCCGTCTCTTCAAAAACGACTTCACCGCCCAGCTAGAACGAGTGCGCGCCGGCGAGGATTTTTCCACACTCCCTCGAGATGCGGCGCCCGACTGGGATTGGATTTGCGGCCGCCACGGCGTGCTGCGCAGCCCCTTCCTGAAGCCGACCCCCGACTGCCACGAAGAGTTCGAAAGGCTACGCCGCCAGCAGGCCTATCTGCATCTCTTGAGCGGCATCCTGCTGGAACGGGCCGAGACCGGCCAATGGCCGATCAGCTTGAAAGAGATGTCGGGCTTTGAGCCGCTGCCCGAACTGGATCGCAAGGCGGTCCACTACAACGCTCTGGGTGATAGCCTTGAGGTCCGCTGGGGGGACTGGAGCTTTACTCGATGACTTCGTAGAGCCCGTTGCGGCGCTTGGGATCGCGACCCGAGTCGCGAATCATCTGTCGCAGGGATTCTTCGGTCAGTCCCACCGGAGTATCGCAGCCGGCCATGTGGGTGATGCGCTCATCCACCACCGTGCCGTCAAAATCATCGGCACCAAAGAACTGCGAACGGCGGGCGTTTTCAAGACCGCTCATAATCCAGTAAGCCTTGATATGGTCGAAATTATCCAACATCAGGCGGCCCACCGCGGTTTGGCGCACCACCTCGTCGCCACTGCGCAAAGGCAGCTTCTTGAGAGGCGTATTGTCCGGGTGGAAACGCAGCGGAATGAAGGCCAGAAAGCCACCGTGCTGATCCTGCAGATTGCGCAGGCGGACCATGTGCTCGACCCGCTCCTGGTCGGTTTCGATGTGGCCGTAGAGCATGGTGGCGCTGGTGCGGATCCCCAGTTTGTGGGCGATGCCATGAATCTCCAGCCAGCGGTCCGGGCCCATCTTCTCGCGATAGAGTTTCTGGTGGATCCGGTCGGTCAGCACCTCGGCCCCGCCTCCCGGCAGCGACTGCAGACCGTGTTCGCGCAGATCGGAGAGCACCCAGTCGACGCTCTTGCCGGCCAACTCCGCGAAGTAGTCGATTTCCACCGCCGTGAAGGCCTTCAAGTGGGCCTGCGGATAGTGCTCGCGTAGCGTCTTGAGCAACTTGGGATAATATTCGTAAGGATAATCCGGGTGAAGCCCGCCCACGATGTGAATCTCGGGGTCCTTGACGTCCTTCATGATCGAGACGCGCTGGATCATCTCGTCCATGGACATCTCGTAGCCGCCCTCCCGGCCGCGTTTGCGGGCGAAGGCGCAGAACATACAAGAGAGGGTGCACAAATTCGAGTAGTTCAGGTGCATGTTGACGATATAGGTGGTGCGAATGCCGTAGCGGCGTTCCCGCACTTTGTTGGCCAGAGCACCCACCCACTCCAGGTCAGGCTCTTGATAGAGGGCGAGACCTTCTTCCGCGCTCAGGCGCTGGCCGTGCTCGACCTTCTCTTCAATGATCCCCCGTAATGGTGCTGCAATTGTATCCATAGGGCCCTCCTACCCAGGCAGGCAAAATAGCAATCCTTGCCCCGGTGAGTTATTCTATAGATCATGCTCGAGCCACTCTTACTGACGGTCGCGGTGGTCACGATCCCCTTCGGGCTGTATCTGGCTTTTGACCGCAAGAAAACCGATCAAAGGGTGCAAAAGCGCATCAATCGTCACGAGCGCACTCGCCAGGCCCTGCAGCGCCTGAGCCAGTCCGAGGAACACTGGAGTCCCAATCACCTGCGCTTCGAGTTGCGCCAGAACTATCGCAGCATCCAAAAGCTGCGCCTGGCCGGCGAGTGGGACGCCCTCCCCCCTCACGTCTCCATCGGCCCCCTGCAAGAATGGCGCGCCGACTGGGATCGCCGCGAAAGAATGGGCCTGCGCTGGGTGCTCGAGCCGCTGGAGATCGTCGACGTCCAACCGGTCAATCTGCAAAACCGACCCGGCTACGAGAAAGATTTCGTAACCGTGGAAATCGAGACGCGACGTCGTGACTTCGTGAGAGGGGCCGAGGGCTGCTTCCAGGAGGGCTCGGGAGAAATCGGCCCGTCTCCCGACCACATCGCCATCGAACTCTTCAAGGAATACTGGACCTTCAACCGCCGGGCCGACGGCTGGACGCTGGTGCGCACCGACCGCACCTTTCCGGAAAATCTGGCCTTCATCGAAGACGAAGAACCAGCCGTCTGACGGGCAGGGATGGCCTGGGCTGGAGGGAAGTTCGGCTGTAGTTTATCGCCCGGGAGTGAGTGCAAGTGCAGTACGAAGCCGTCATTGGTCTGGAAGTCCACGTCGAATTGGCCACCAACAGCAAACTCTTTTGTGGTTGCGCCAACCGCTTCGGAGCGCCGCCCAACTCGCTGGTCTGCCCCATCTGCCTGGGCCTTCCCGGTAGCCTTCCGGTGGTCAATCAGAAAGCCGTCGAACTGCACTTGCTGGCGGCTAAAGCTCTGGAGTGCTCGGTTCCCAGTCTGTCCAAGTTCGACCGTAAGAACTACTTCTATCCGGACATGCCCAAGGATTTTCAGACTTCTCAGTATGACCAACCGCTGGCCGCTCACGGCCGGCTGGTCATCTCCGACCTGGACCAGGAAGAAAAAGTCATCAACATCACCCGCATCCATCTGGAAGAGGATACGGGCAAGTCGATCCACTTCAAACGCAACGCCAACGGTGACCTGGTGCCCGACCGATTGGCCTCCTCGGAACTCAGCCTGGTCGACTACAACCGGGCCGGCGTTCCCCTGATGGAGATCGTCTCCGAACCCGAAATCCGCACGGCCGACGAAGCCAGCGCTTATCTGCAAAAAATGCGCGAAATCCTGGTCTGGCTGGGCATCAGCGACTGCCGCATGGAGGAAGGCTCGATGCGCTGTGACGCCAACATTTCCGTGCGCCCAGTCGGCCAGGAAGCCTTTGGCACCAGAACTGAGATCAAGAACATGAACAGCTTCAAGTCGGTGCGCGACGCCGTCGACTTTGAGATCCAGCGCCAGATCAAGGTTGTCAGCGAGGGCGGCAAGGTCGTCCAGGAAACGCGCGGTTGGGACGAGGCTCGCAAAATCACCATTTCCATGCGGAGTAAGGAAGAGGCCCACGACTACCGCTACTTTCCGGAACCCGATCTGCCGCCTCTGGAAATCTCGGCCGAGTGGCTCGGCCAGATTGAGAAGGGCCTTACGGAACTGCCCCGCCAACGGGCTCAACGCTATGTGCAGGGTGGCCTGAGCGCCTACGACGCCGGCCTGATGGTGCAGAGCCGGGCTCTCTCCGATTTCTTCGAGCAGTGCCTGAACCTGGGTGCGGAAGCTAAGGAGGTCAGCAACTGGCTGGCCAATGAAGTCGCCCGCCTCAGTCAGGAGCGAGGCATTCCTCTGGCCGAGAGTCGCCTCACGCCTCAGGGCCTGGTGCAGGTCATCGCGCAACTGGCCGGCTCAAAAGTCAACCGCCAAGGCGCTCGTCAGGTGCTGGAAAAACTCTATGAAGAAGGCGGCGAGGCCGCCGAATGGGTCGAAAAGCTCGGATTGGCGCAAATCGGTGGCGGCGACGAACTCAAAGGGATGGTGCAGGGGGTGGTGGACGCCAACCCCGGCCCGGTCAGCGAGTATAAGGCGGGCAAAGAAAAGGCCCTCAATCAGTTAGTGGGACAGGTGATGAAGCAGAGCAAGGGGCGAGCCAACGCCGCCGAAGTCATGCGCATCCTCAAGGAGGTTCTCGATGCCTGAGAGCGTGATCGACTCCAGCGAAATCGGACTGCAGGAATGGCCTGCCGAAGAAGCACTCGACCGCTTCCTCTCAGAATTGGAGTTCCACAAGGCGCTGCGCCGGCCGGAACACGAGAGCGTCGCTCTCGACCAATCGCTCAAGCGCATCACCAGTCGCTCGGTAGCCGCCGCCATGGACTCCCCCCACTACTACTCGGCGGCCATCGACGGACTGCTGGTTCGCTCGGCCGATACGTTCACCGCTACCCGCGAAAATCCGGTGGAACTCTCGATCACTTCCGGCAGCTCTTTTGTGGAGATGGGCAGTCCGGTGCCGGAAGGTTTTGATGCCGTCGTGCCGCTCTCCGAACTGGAGGCTACCAATCGCGGCACCGTCATCCTGGTCAAGCCTTCCAACCCCTGGCGCAACGTCCGTCCTGCCGGTGAAGATGTGCAGCAGAATGAAGTGGTCATCCCCAAAGACCACCGCATTCAGCCGGTTGATATCGGTGCGCTGGCCGCGGCCGGCGTGGAAAGACTCGACGTCTATCAGCAGCCGGTTGTCTCCATCCTCTCCCTGGGCAATCACCTGGTGCCAGCCGGCAGCAAGCCGCAAGTCGGCCAGATGATCGACTCCAACAGTCTTACGTTGAGCGGGCTCGTCCAGGAACTGGGAGCGATTCCCGACCTGCTGACCATCGCGCCCGAGCGCCTGGAAGAAGCGGGCGAGGCTCTCAAAGCGGCGGCGCAGAAAGCCGATCTGATCCTGGTGGTGGCCGGTCCTTCGCACGGAACGGCCCTGCTGTCCCGACTGGTCAGCGACCTGGGCGAGCGCATCCTCCACGGAGTGGCCCTCAACCCTTGCCAGAGCCTGGTTTTGGGAGTGATCGAGGGCAAGCCGCTGATTGGCCTGCCCTTCCACCCGGTGGGCGTTTTCGCCGGATTTGAGTCCTTTGCCCGACCCGTCCTCGAGCAAATGCTGGGCCCCTCACTCTCCCAGGAGGATTTGCCCAGGGCCCAGGCCACTCTGGCCGTACCCTTCAAGCGCAACTACTCGGGCAGCGAAGAGTTCGTGCGCGTTCGCATGGGCTGGGTGGATGACCGACTGGTGGCCGTTCCGGAAGTGGGTGGAGCCTCCACCTTGATGTCGCTGGTGCGAGCCTCCGGGCTCTTCCGCGTCAACGCCGACGTCGAGGAGCTTCCCGCCCGCACCAACGTCTCCGTCCGCATGCTCAGCCCTCAGCGCTCCTTGCACAACAACGTGCTCATGCTGGGCACGCACGACATCTGCTTCGATCTGCTGCGCAGCCTGATGCGCGCCAGCTTTCCGGAACTGACCCTACACACCGCCGCCACCGGCGGCATGAAGGGCCTGCAGGCCATCAAGGCCGGCCTCTGTCACGCCGCCGCCATCCATCTCTTCGATGAAGAGACGGGCGAATACAACGTGCCCTTCCTGGAAGGCGCCACCCTACCGGAGCCCATGGTTTTGATGAACCTGTGCAGTCGTGACCTGGGCCTGATCGTGGCCCCGGGCAATCCGTTGGGAATCCAGGGCCTACAGGATCTCGGTCGCTCCGACCTCAAATTCATCAACCGCCAGAAAGGCAGCGGCACTCGCGTTCTGCTCGACTGGCATTTGCGCAAGATCGGGCTGGACCCCGAAAACATCGGTGGCTTCCCGCGCGAGGTCAAAACGCACATGGCCGTGGCCGCAGCCGTCTCCAGCCAGGCGGTCGACTGCGGTCCCGGCATTTCCACCGCCGCCCGCACTCTGCGGCTGGACTTCGTGCCCTGCATCAAGGAACGTCTGGATCTGCTGATTCCCAAACGCTTTTTCGCCCGCTACCCGGTGGCCGGACTGGTGCAGGTGGTTCGTTCCAGTCGCTTCAAAAACGAAGCACCGCAACAGCTGAGCGACTACGATTTCAGCCAGACCGGCCAGGTTCTCTGGGAAAGCCCCGCTTGAAGCACTGGAACGAGCACGGGGAAGCCCATATGGTGGACGTGTCCGCCAAAGGCGAAACGGTGCGCCAGGCAACTGCTCAGGGATGGTTGACCATGACCGCGGACACCCTGCAAAGGTTCCGCGAAGGCTCCCTCGACAAGGGGGACGCAGCCGCCGTAGCCCGAGTGGCCGGTATCAGTGCGGCCAAGCGGACCAGCGACCTGATTCCGCTGTGCCATCCCCTGCGCCTTTCGGGGGTAACCATCGACATCCATCCGCATCCTCCCGAGAAGATCGAAGTGCGGGCCACCGTGCGCTGCACCGAGAGGACAGGAGTGGAGATGGAGGCGCTGACCTCGGTCTCGGTCGCCTGCCTGACCCTCTATGACATGCTCAAAGCCCTGGACAAAGGCATCACTATCGGACCTATCCAGCTCCTGGAGAAGACCGGTGGCAAGTCCGGAGACTGGAGCCGCGGTGGAGAACGTTAAGATTCACTCTTCCGCCTTCGTAGATGAAGGCGCCCAGATCGGAGCCGGCACCGCCATCTGGCACTTCTGCCACATCATGGCGGGAGCGACCCTGGGCAAAGGTTGCATTTTAGGCCAGAACGTCGTGGTGGCGCCCGGCGTGCGCATCGGCAACAACGTGAAGATCCAGAACAATGTCTCCGTTTACGAGGGAGTAGAACTGGAAGATGACGTCTTCTGCGGCCCCAGTTGCGTCTTTACCAACGTCATCAACCCGCGCTCGCAGATTGTGCGCCGCGGTCAGTATCAGCGCACGCTGGTGCGCCGGGGAGTAACACTGGGTGCCAACAGCACCATCGTCTGCGGCTCCACCCTGGGCCGATACGCTTTCATAGCCGCGGGTGCGGTGGTCAAAGGAGAAGTGCCCGACTACGCTCTGATGATGGGCGTTCCGGCCCGCCGCAGAGGCTGGATGAGCCGGCACGGCTATCGCCTGAAAGAGCAAGCGGACGGAACCTGGACCTGTCCCGAGAGCGGTTGGACTTACCGTTTTGATTCGGCCGGCTCCCTCCGTTGCGACAACCTAAGCGAAGACGAGTCCCTTTAGGGCCTGGACCATTTCAGCGGCGCTGCTGTAGCGCTCGCTTTTCTTCTTTCCCAAGGCCTTAAGGCATACGTCAGCCACCTGACGGGGCACCAGAGGATTCATCTCTACCGGGTCCTTAGGGCGCTTGGACATGATCTCGAAGATCAGGGCCGCCATGGCGGTTGAACGAAAAGGCGGAAAGCCCGTGAGCAACAGATAGAAAATGCCTCCCAGGGCGAACTGGTCACTGAGCGCGTCCACTTCCCCCAGGGTCGGATCAAAATGCTCGGGCGACATAAACTGCGGCGTCCCCCAGACATCTCCGGTGCGCGTCAGCTTTTCGTCGGCTCCGGAAATTTTGGCCAGCCCGAAGTCCATCACTCGCAGGCGGCCATCTACACCCACCATAATATTCGAAGGCTTCAGGTCACGGTGCAAAATCCCACGTTCGTGGACGGCGGCCAGGGCCTCGGCGATCTGCAGGGTCAGGCGCACCGCTTCCGCAGGCAGCACGGCTTTCCCCTCGGTGTAGTCGTCCAGCTCTTTGCCTTCCACCAACTCCATGGCCAAAAAGGAAAGCGGAGAATCGCCGATCTCATAAATGGTCACCACGTTCGGGTGGGCCACCCGAGCCACAGCCCGGGCCTCCGTGAGAAATCGCAGCTGCGATTCGCGCTTCAGCTCTCCGCTCATCACCTTGAGGGCGACATCCCGCAGCAACCTTTCGTCGGTTGCTCGGTAGACACGGCCCATTCCGCCTTCTCCCAGCAAGCTGACCAGACGATAATGATGAATAAGGTCGCCAATTTCCAGACTGGCGAGAGCTTTCGAAGGCTGGGCAGCAACAGCCGGCGCCGACAAATTCCCCGACTCGCGGACTTTGAAGAGCGACTTCAATTTCGCCAGAAGAAATTCATACTCCACCGGCTTGGGGACGTAGTCGTTGGCTCCCAACTCCATCCCCTGAACCTTGGATGCCGTATCGGTGTTGGCCGACACCATAAAGACCGGAAGTTCGTTGACGGTGTGAATCTTGCGGATCTCCTGGAGCACCTGGAACCCGTCCATCTCGGGCATCTGCACATCGAGCAGCACCAGCGAGATCGGTTCCATATCCATGATCTCGAGAGCCATCGGACCACTCTCGGCCAGCACGATCTGATAGCCGTCGCGACGCAAACGGCGCGCCAACCACGTCAGATTTTCTTTGTTGTCATCGACCAGTAGCAGCTTGGGCTCACTCATGTGGGCGCCATTCTGCGCGCGGCCCGGAGATCTTGCCGAGGAGAGCGGCGATAGCGGGAGAATGAGCCGAGCATGCGACTCTTCAAAGCGGCCCTGGCTTTCGTCATGTGCCTGGCCTTTCTGGGCCTGAGCGCTCGGTCCGGCTCTCAAGAAGTCATCAAAGTGGGAGTGCTGTTCTCTTCCAGCGGAACCATGGCGGCCAGCGAGAAACCCATGCTGGACGCGACCATGCTGGCCATCGACGAAATCAATGAGAGCGGGATCAGCCTGGCCTCAGAAAAGCGCATCAAACTGCAAGCCGTGATCGCCGACGGCGCTTCTTCTCCAGCCGAATTCGCCGAGAAGGCCACGGAACTGATGGAGCATCAAGGGGTGCGCATTTTTTTCGGCTGCTGGACCAGCGACTCGCGCAAAGCCGTATTGAAAGTCCTGGAAGCTCGCGGCGGATTGCTCTATTATCCGGTTCAGTTCGAAGGTCAGGAAGATTCTCCGGCGGCCATTTATTCGGGATTGACCGCCAATCAGCAGCTTTTCCCCGCGCTGAGATTCCTCAGCAACGAGGGCTATCCCAAGATCTTTTTGGTGGGCTCAGACTATCTTTATCCACGCACCACCAATCAGCTCTGTCGCCGCTACCTCGCCGAGCACGGTGGAAGCATCGTGGGGGAACGCTACAAAAAACGAGGATCCAGCGATTTTCATGAAATCGTGGCCGAGATTGGGCGCAGCGGCTGCAGCGTAGTCCTCAACACCATCAACGGTGACAGTCAGCGTTCTTTCTTGCAGCAGTATCGCGAGGCCGGCCTAAAAATGCCGATCATGTCCCTGTCTTTGAGCGAGACGCAGGCACTGGCGATGGGGTCCCTGACCGACGGAACTTTTAGCTGCGCGGGCTACTTTAGCTCGCTGCATTCTCCCCAAAACGCTCGGTTTTGCGCCGCTTTCCAAAAGCGCTATGGCCAGCAGCGAGTTCTGGACGACGCCAGCGAGACCGCCTATTCCCAGGTGCGGGCCTTCGCGCAGGCCCTGCTGCGTTGTGGAAGAGCCGAACCGGCCGCTCTACGCCAGGCCACTCGGGCACTCATTCTCGACACTCCGGGCGGTCTCATTCGCTACGATCCCAAGAGCCTCTACTGCTGGCGAGCCATCCGCATCGCGCGCTTCGAGAAGGGCCGCGCCAAGGTGGTCTGGAGCTCCGAACTACCAATCCGACCGGAGCCTTTTCTGGGAGCCCGTCCTTGAAAAAGCGGATTCTCTTCTCCACCAAGCTGATCGCGCTGGTGCTCTTTTCCTGCCTCTTCCCCACTCTGTTTATGGGCCTCCAGTCCTACGTAAATATGGGCAACCAGGTCGAAGCCTCGACCCTCAACTTGCTCGACTCGCTGGCTCAATCTTCCGCCTTTCAGGTGGAACTCTGGTTGAACGAGCAAAAGTCGACGGCCGAAGCCATCGCGCGCTCGACCGACGTGGTCCAACATCTCAGCGAAATCAATCGCTTCAACAAGCTGGGCAAGCAGGATGCGGACGAATTCTTCATGGCGCTCTATCGCCTCAACGGCGTCATCCATCTTTGCGACGACAGCTCTCGCTGGTTTACGGAAGTTTGCCTGGTCGGGTCCGATGGCAAGATGGTCTTAACCGACAACGGCGACGGTTTCACTCAAGCGTTGGAAAGCCATCAGGTCGTCAAATTCGGCAAGGTTATGGAAGAGGGCACTTCGGCCTACAGCGGGGTCTACCCGGCTCTCCGACCAGCGCCCGAACATATGGATTCCACCGCCTTATCAACCGGCTTTCCGACCATGTGGCTGATGTCGGCCGTACGCGGAGAAGGCGCTTCCCAGGGAGTGCTGGCCTGCAGGGTGGCCGTCAGCGACGCGAGCTACCTCTTCCCGACCGAAGCCAACAGCATCCCCGTCGATGTCTTTCTGACGACCCACGAAGGTTGGATGATTTCTTCCAATCGCAAGGTGGACCGCTCCTCGTTCCGTCAGACCGTCCCTTGCGGCGACAGCTTTCAAGAACCCGGCCACTCCATCGACGGTTATCTGGACTACAGCGGCCGCATCGTGGCCGGCGCCTGGCAGCCGGTGCCGGGAACCAACTTTATGGTGTTGGTGCAAATCAACCGCGACATCATCAGTGTTCCCAAAGGGATGGCCGAACGCTCGGCCCTCAGCATCAGCCTGGGACTGTCTCTGCTGATGGCCACCATCGGCTTTCTGGTGGCCGAGCGCCTGCTCAAGCCACTGCGCCGCCTGACGCGGGCCGCTCACGCCCTGGCCGAGGGTCAACGCTCAGTGCGCGTGCGACTGCGGCGCGGAGACGAAATCGGCGATCTGGGCGACACTTTTGACCGGATGGCCGCCTCTCTGGAAACGACCCTGCTGGCCCTGGAGGGCGCTCGCGATGAAGCTCTGGCCGCCTATCGCGCCAAAAGCCGTTTTCTGGCCAATATGACTCACGAACTGCGCACCCCGCTCAACGCCATCATCGGCTACAGTGAAATGCTGATCGCCGAAGTCGGAGACAAAGGCGAGCAGCAATGGGTGGAGGACCTGGGGGTCATCCGGCGCTCCGGCAAGGACCTGCTGGCGCTGATCAACAGCATTCTGGATCTTTCCAAGATGGAAGCCGACAAAATGTCGGTGGACGTCGGCACCTTCATTCTCTTCGACTTGCTCCAGGAAGTCTCGCAAGTAGTGGTTCCGCTGGTGCGCGAGAAGAACAACACCTACCTCTGCGACTACCACGCCGCCGACGAGGTCACCCAGGACCGCACCAAACTGAAGCAAGTGCTCCTCAACCTCATCAGCAACTCGGCCAAATTCACCAAAGACGGAACCATCGAGGTCCACGCAGAGGTGGTCGGGAAGACCTTCATCCTCAAAGTAACGGACAGCGGCATCGGCATGACCGAGGAGCAATGCGCCAGAGTCTTCGAAGAATTTGCCCAGGCCGATGAGTCCACCACTCGCAAATACGGCGGAACCGGACTGGGGCTGGCCATCGTGAAACGCTTCGTGGAACTGATGGGTGGCAGCGTGGCGGTCACCAGCCAGGAAGGCGAGGGCACCACCTTCGCCGTCAGCCTGCCTAGCGTCTACCGAGCCGATTGAGCCATTCTCGTTCGGGCCGGGTCAGTTCCCGACATTCGCCGGCGGCCAATGCTCCCAACTGAATGGGCCCGATAGCGGCCCGCAGCAGACGTAGAGTGGGATGCCCCACGGCCGCCGTCATGCGCCTTACCTGACGATTCTTCCCTTCGCGCAACTGGAGCTCCAGCCAGGCGGTGGGCACGTTGAGACGATGACGAATGGGCGGATTTCTCGGTGGGATCTGTAGATCTGGCAACAGTCGCGCCTGGGCCGGTGCGCTCGTGAAGTCGCCGCAGCGAACTCCCTGACGCAGTTGTTGCAGCGCCTCCGTTTCCGGCAGACGCTCGACCTGGGCCCAGTAGGTTTTCTCGACTCGACCCGGGGTGGTCAGCAACGTCTGCACCCAGGGTAACTCGGAAATCACCAGCAGGCCTTCGCTGTCCTCGTCCAGTCGGCCCACCGCTTTGCCGCCGCTCAGGGCCGGAAATTCCAGCAGCGTGCGCTTCTCTCCGCTCGGCTTGTACTGGCTGAGCACTCCGTAGGGCTTGTGAAAAACGAGGATCACCCCCCGGGCTTCGAGTGCAGGGTCTTTAGCTCTTGCTTACAAAGGGACCGAAGTGGTTCATCTGGCCCTGGTTCTGGATTTCTCGCTCGCCGTCACGACGCCGCCGCAACGTTTAGAGGAACTCTATCAGCAGCGACAGCTGCCCTTGCTGCAGGACCTGCTGAAATGGCCGCACGCAGCCATTACCCTGACTATGAACAGCTGGCTGCTACAGCACTGGCTGGACCAGGGTTGGGAAGCCGGACTGCAGGCTCTGCGCGAGCTCTACGATTTCGGCAAAGTGGAAGTCTGCGGCACCGCCTCCCACCACGCCATCCTGCCGCTGGTGCCGGAAAGCGTGGCCTTCCGCCAGGTCCGGCGCAACTCTCGCCTGCTACAACAACTGCTGCATCCCGAGTGGCGCCCGGCCGGGTTTGCTCCGCCACAGCTTGGCTATGGCCATGAACTCAGTCGAGTGCTCCAGCCGCTCGGCTTCAACTGGTGCCTGGCCGACGACAGTGCCTACGCCGCCCTGCACGGCACCGTGCCGGGTCAACACATCGTGCGCTGTGCCGGGCTCTCGGTTTTGATGAGCTCGAGGCTGTGGAGCGAGCGTCTGCAGCATCTGGGCAATTTCTCGGTCACCCAATTCGCGCGCAACCACCACCAGGAGCTGAAGCGCTGGCTGGACGGCGCCGAGCGAGGCTACCAGGTGTTGCGCCTTCCCGGAGAGGCAGCCGAGCCGAGCATGCTGCGCAAATTCGTGGATGCCCACCAAAATCAAGGCAATCACTGGCTGCACGCCTCCCAGCTCTTCGACCACTTCCCGCTCATGGAGGGAGACGTGCCGCCCGGAAGCTGCACCACTTCGGTCGAAGAATTCTGGAACGGCAACTTTTTCAGTCCCTGGCAGGCTCAGGGCGAGGCCTGGAGATTGAGCGAGCAGGCCATTTCTGGCCTGGAAGGAGTGCAGGACCGACTGGACGCCCTGCTGACCTCCAGCACCTTCGCGGCGGCCACTCCCGAACAACTCGAGGCTCTGCGACGCCTGGTCGAATGGTGCGGAGAACTACAGGTTTGACCGAGCTCGACCAGAGAGTGATCGCCTGCCTGAGAGGCCTCTCGATGGATTTGCCTCGCCAGGCGGATAGCGGCAGCGGTCACAGCGGCACGGCCATGTCTCTGGCCCCGCTGGGCTGGCTGCTCTATTCGAAAATCATGCGTTACGATCCCAAGGCCCCTCAGTGGCCGGACCGGGATCGCCTGGTGATGTCCAACGGACACGCATGCGTGCTGCTTTACGGCCTGCTACACCTTTGCGGCTTTGACCTGAGCCACGAGGACTTACGCCAGTTTCGCCGGCCGGGCAGCAAAACGCCAGGCCACCCGGAAACCTGGGTCACTCCAGGCATCGACTTTTCCACCGGACCGCTCGGCCAGGGGCTGGCCTCCGCCGTGGGTATGGCCTGGGCCGAACAGCGGCTGCTGGAAGACTTCGGTCCGGACCTGGTCGATCACTATACTTATGTGCTCTGTTCCGACGGCGACCTCATGGAGGGGGTGAGCGCCGAAGCCTGCTCCCTGGCCGGACATCTGGGACTGGGCAAACTCATCGTTTTCTACGACGACAACGGAGTCACCATCGACGGTCCCTGCTCCCAGTCGTTCACCGAAGACGTGCTGGCTCGCTATCAGGCCTATGGTTGGCAGGTCTTGAGCGCCGAAGGCGAGGACTGGAACGGCCTGGAGCAGAGTATTCGGGTGGCCCAGGCCGATCCCAGGCCAACTCTGGTTCGGGTGCGCACCGTCATCGGCTATCCGGCTCCCACCATGCAGGGACGCAGCGAGGCCCACAGTCCCGCTTTTACGCCGGAGGAAATCCGCGCCACCAAGCAACAGATGGGCCTCGACCCGGATGCCCTCTACCAATTGCCAGCCGGCCTGGAGTTGCCGGAACGCAACCTGGCGGCGGACTGGGAACGGCGACTGGCAGCTTCCTCGAAAAGCGAACTCTGGCGCTCCTACCATGCGACTCCCGCAGTGCCCCCCGTGCCAGTCTTCGCCTCCCCCATCGCGACTCGAGTCGCCTCGGGCAAGGTCTTGGAAGCACTGAGACTGCCTCAGGTGGTGGGCGGTTCCGCCGACCTGGCCGGGTCCACCAACACCAACCATGGCAAGATCGCTTTCGGCGTCCGCGAAGGCGCCATGGCGGCCTTTTGCAACGGGGTGGCCCAGCACGGAGGCTTGATTCCCTATTGCTCCACCTACTTCGCCTTCTCGGATCAAATGAAGCCCGCACTGCGCCTGGCCGCCCTGGCGAGCCTGGGCATCATCTGCGTCTGGACCCACGATAGCCTGGCCTTGGGAGAAGATGGACCCACCCACCAGCCGGTCGAGCAACTGGCCACCCTGCGAGCCCTTCCCAATTTCTGGGTACTCCGCCCCGCCGACGCCCGGGAGACGGCCCAAGCCTGGGAAGTAGCTCTGAGGCGGCGGAACGGTCCGTGTGGTCTTATCCTGAGCCGACAGACCCTCCCTCTTTTGGAGGAGGCGCCGCAGCTAGAACGTGGCGCCTACGTGGTTCGTCAGGCTCCCGAGGACTCGCCCACTCTGCTGGCCACCGGGTCGGAAGTGCATCTTTGTCTGGCCGCGGCCGACCTTCTCGACTTTCCCGTTCGGGTGGTCAGCATGCCCTGCTGGGAACTGTTCGAACTTCAGACCCCCGAATACCGAGCCCAGGTTCTGGGCAACGGTCCGCGCCTGGCCGTGGAGGCGGCTGCTTCATTGGGCTGGCATCGTTGGGCCGATGAGGTGCTGGGTCTGGATCGCTTTGGGGCCTCGGGACCCGGCGCGCAACTGATGGAACTCTACGGATTTACGCCCGGAGCGGTGGCGGCCAGAACCAGGACCTTGCGCGACTGCCATTCCTCCAGACGCTCGACCAGCGCCTGACGCAGCGCGGCCGCGTCCTGCGGCGTGCAGCGCGTCAAGTTGAGCAACACGTTTTCGTCTCCCTCGACCTCGTGCTGAACCACGTCGGCTTCGTGATTGACGTCAAAGACCCAGAACGGCTTGTCCGGCGGCGGGGAGATCGGGCTCTTCACGTCCCAGCGCTGACTCTGCCAGTCAGTAAACTCCGAGTGTCCGGTCTTCTCGCGCTCCACCTGGCGCAGAACGCCGCTGAGGTCGGCGTGGACGGCCACGGCTGCTTCTTCGATGGTGGCCGGATCGATCTTGTCCCCACGGGCGGGGTCTTTGGCCAGTTCGAGCTTAGACTGCCAGTAACTGTCCTCGCTGGAGACGGTCGCCGGTCGCTGTTCCAGCTCCTGGCCGGACAACTGGGTCCAACGCGCTCCAGCCATTCGGCTGAATCGATCGTGCAAGCGCATAGCGGGACCCTGTAGCATAATCCCAAGTATGGGACAGAGCACAGAAAAAACCCGGAAAAAAACGTGAGGACCCTCATCGAAATGAGAGTCCTCGAATGGTCGGGGCGACAGGATTCGAACCTGCGACCTCTTCGTCCCGAACGAAGCGCGCTACCAGGCTGCGCTACGCCCCGAAGCCAGGCCTGATTATAGCACAGGCCTTTTCCGTGTCAACTAAACCGAGGCCGGATCTGGCTCGAAGATTAAAGTGCCTTCGCGCTGGGTCAACTCTCGGAAAGCGCCCAGCAGCTGGCGGGTGATGGGACCCACTTTACCGTCGCCGATCTTGCGCTGGCCGACTTCCACCACCGGCAGAATTTCCGCGCCGGTGCCGGTCACGAAACTCTCATCGGCGGTGTAGAGGTCGTGAGGAGTCAGGAAGGCCATCTGAACTTCGATGCCGGCGCGCTGAGCCAACTCCATCACCACGCTACGCGTGATGCCCTCCAGGATGCCGACCACCGAGGTAGGTGTATACAAGGTGCGGTTCTTCACGATGAAGATATTCTCGGAAGTGCACTCGGTGAGGAAGCCGTTCTTGTCCAGCATCAAGCTTTCGGCCACGCCGGCACCAATGGCTTCGATCTTGGCTAAAATGTTGTTCAGATAGTTCATCGACTTGATGCGGGGGCTCAAGCAGTCCGGCGAATTCTTACGGGTCGAAGCGATGATAATACGCAAACCATGCTCATAAGCGTCGGCCGGGTAGAGCTTGATGGTATCGGTAATGACGATCACCGAAGCCTTGTTGCACTTACGCGGATCCAGGCCGAGATCGCCGACGCCGCGGGTCACCATCAAACGAATGTAGGAGTCGCGCAACTTGTTGCGGCGAAGAGTCTCCAGGACGGTCTCGCGCATCTCCGGCAGGCTCATGGGAATGTCGATGGCCACCGAGCGGGCCGAGGCATACAGGCGCTCTAAGTGCTCGTCGAGGCGGAAAACGCGACCGCTGTAAGCGCGAATACCCTCGAAAACCCCGTCTCCGTAGAGCAAGCCGTGGTCATAGACAGACACACGCGCCTGTTCTTTCGGGTAATATTTTCCATCGATATAGACCTCTAGATTCATCCAGTTCGGGTTCCTTTGATGAAGAATGGAAAGCTATTATGCCTCGGGCAAGGGGGAGGCAAACCTGGGAGAGCCCAGCAGGTAAGGGCAGTCAAACGGCATCCAGCCTAGCCGGAAGGAGCCGATGCGCCAATCAAAAGTCCCCTCTGGATCCACCTCGCGGGTCATCTCGCGCAACTCATCCTCGGTGTAGACCCGAAAGCAAGACATGCAGCCATCGAACGTCAGCAAGAAAGGAACCAGTGGATGCAGCCGGCGCCAGCGAAACGGCCTGGCCCACAGGATACTGCTCAGACTCAAGATCGGCATAAGAAAAACGCTGAGCAGCCGCGGCCAGCGACGCTGTAAGGCTTCAAAAATGGCCACCGGTTGCCGGCGGAAGACGGCCTCCGCCAGGACCTTCCGGGCGTCGGCCGGAGTCAAGTGATGAAAGCTATTGAAGAAACTCCAGACTCCCCGCAAATCAGGGGGCAGGCAGCGGGCATCCACCGAGGCCGGCTCGTAATCCACCCAGCCCGGAAAGCGCCCCTGGAGCTCTTGCCAGGCCTGAAGGTTGGGGTAGCGATCCGTAACCGTGACCCGGATCGGATGCTCTTGTAAAATACCGCCTATCGGACCGGAAGAACCGGAACAACAGTCGATAACCCGGGGAAAGTTCAACTGCTGCAACCAGGGCAGCCAAAGGCGGGCAATGGCTCGCGGCCAGCCCGCCAGGTTGAGACCGCGCACCAGAATTTCGGTCGCTTCATCGCGCAACCAGGCCGGACACGCTTGCAAGTCTTCCAACTCGAGGCCGTGCACGCGAGGCATCTTCATGGCTGGGGGTTGACCACGTCTTGCATCAGGGGTTGCCTCAACTGCATGCCGTAGCCGGAGAGAACGATGCGATGCGTCTTGACGTCAGCCTGGACCACCACCGCCCAGGGCAGTCCCGGCTGCGGCAGATAAGCGATACGCCCGGGCAGACGCGACTGATCGCTGATGTTGAAGTCGTGCTCCGAAACCAGGCGCGGCGGCCACAGCGAACGAGCGTTGGCCGAGAAAAGCGCGTCCACCATACGCTCTTCCAGAGCGCCCTTTTTGGATTTGTCGGCCAGACTGCGCAGTCGCGGGTCGGCTAACACGCTGCGCACCTGATCCATACCGCGCCGCAAAGCCCGAGGGCGCGGATCCAGGCCACAGCCCACCGCCAGCAGAGCCAATCCGACACACCACACTCTCACACTCAGGTCTACCCCACCCGCCAAGGAAATCCTGGCTCTGCAAACAAAGCCCTCGGGCATGAACAACCGCCCGACCTATGACGAAGCGCAACGATTGCTGGCCGTCGCCCGCGGCCAGGAGCAGGCTCCGCTGGTTCTGAAAAACGCCCGCGTCCTCAACGTCTTTACCGGTGAAATCCTGGAGCATGACGTAGCCCTGTGCGGTGAGCGAATCGCCGGAGTGGGGAGCTACAGCGGACTGGAAGAAATCGACCTGAGCGGGCGTATCCTCGTGCCGGGCTTCATCGACGGCCACATGCACCTGGAATCCTCCATGATGACTCCGCGCCAGTTCGCCCGGGCGGTGGTGCCGCGCGGCACCACCAGTGTGGTCACCGATCCGCACGAGATCGCGAATGTCCTGGGGGCTCCGGGGATTCAGTATCTGCTGGACAGCGCCGAAGGACTGCCCCTGGACATGTGGGTCATGCGTAGTTCCTGTGTGCCGGCCACTCACCTGGAAAACGCTGGAGCCAGCCTGACGGCGGCAGATCTGGCCGAGCTTCAGCATCCCAAGTTGCTGGGCCTGGCCGAAATGATGAACTTTCCTGGACTGCTCAGCGGTGACCCGGAGTGCCTCAAGAAGGTTCTGCAGACGGGCGATCAACCGGTGGACGGTCATGCGCCCCGCCTCAGCGGCCAGGCTCTGTGCGCCTACGTGGCCGCGGGGGTCCAGTCCGACCATGAATGCACCACGGCCGCCGAAGCCCGCGAGAAACTCCGCCTGGGACTGCACATCATGCTGCGCGAGGGCTCGGTCACCCGCGACATCGAGGCGCTCTTGCCGGCCGTGGATGAAGTCAACGCCCATCGCTGCTTCTTCGTCACCGACGACCGTGAACCGCTCGACTTGCTGCGCGAAGGCCATATCGACTTTTGTATTCGCAAAGCCATTCGGCTGGGCTGCCCTCCGGCCCGCGCCTATACCATGGCCAGCTATCACGCGGCCCGCTACTTCCAGCTGCACTTCCAGGGCGCGATCGCTCCGGGCTACCTGGCCGACCTGGCGGTGGTGAGCGACCTGGAAGCGGTCCAGGTGGAGCGAGTCATGAAGCGCGGCCGCTGGGTGGCCGAAAACGGCCGGCTCAGCTGGGAAGGCACGCCGGCGGAGGTGGCGGCTCCCAAGCCCACCGTTCACCTGCCGGCCCTGGAGGCCTCGAGCTTCGATATCGTAAACGACAACGCCCACGTTCACGTCATCGAGTTGATCCCCCACCAAATTGTGACCGGCCGCTCAACCGCACAGGTGGTCCAACAAGACGGCAAACTCCAGGCCAACCTGGAGCAAGACGTGCTCAAGCTGGCCGTGGTCGAACGACATCGGGCCACCGGCAACATCGGGCTGGGATTCGTGCGTGGTTTTGGCCTGAAACGGGGAGCGATTGCTTCGACCGTGGCCCATGACAGCCACAACCTGGTGATCGCCGGCTGTAGCGACAGCGACATGCTGGTGGCCGCGCGGGAAGTCGAGCGGCTGGGCGGAGGCTGGGTGGTGGTCGCCGATGGCCAGGTGCTGGCGGCCCTGCCTCTGCCCATCGCCGGACTGCTCTCGGATCAAGAACTGGAGACGGTGGCCCAACTCAACCTGGATCTGATCGAGGCTACCCGCCAGCTAGGAGGCACCGCGGCCAATCCCTTCATGTCCCTTTCCTTCCTGGCTCTGCCGGTGATCCCGTCGCTCAAGCTGACGGACCTGGGACTGGTCGACGTCGACCAGTTCGCTCTGATCGGGCTCAACGCTTGAACTCTGGCCTGAAGATCGGGGTCGACGCCACCTACCTGACTCGCGACACTCGCGGTATGGGCCGTTGCGTCCGCGCCATTCTGCACGAATGGGAAGAGAATCCCGAGCGCTTCATTCTGCTGGCTTTAAGCCGGCGCCACCTGGCCTCGCTCAAAGAATACGCCCAGCGAGGCTGGCAAACGTGCCTCTACAATCAGGCACCCGACCTGTCGGTTTGCTGGTTCCCCTGGAACCGCATCGACTGGGATCCCGAGTGCCCGCGCGTGGCCTTGATTCACGACGTGGCTCCTTTTACGCACTTCCACCCCCAGACCCGCCATCGCGAAGACGACCAGGCTCGTATGGCCGAAGCCGTACGTCACGCCGATGCCGTGATGACCGTCTCCAACTTTTCCCGCGCGGAGATCCACCATTACCTGAGCTACCCCATCGAAGAAATGGAAGTGGTCTACTGGGCGCCCGACCGACAGCTTTTCAGCCCCAGCGCCCTGGTGCGCAAGGATCTGCTGCCCGAGGCTCTCCACGACAAGCCTTTTCTGCTCTATGTGGGCACGCTGGAGCCGCGCAAAAATCTACGCGGCCTGCTGGAGGCGATGAGCCTGATGGAAAAGCAGATTCCCCATCAACTGGCCCTGCTTTGCCCCCGACCGACCACCCCCTGGACCGACAAGATTTGGGGCAAGACGCACGCTCTTCAGGAGATCTGCGACGCGCTCGAGTCGCGATTGGTCTGGTTAGATCCGATGGACGACGCCCACCTCGTCGAGCTTTACCGACGCACCGATCTGTTTGTCATGCCTTCGCTCTACGAAGGGTTCGGTCTGCCCCTGCTCGAGGCCCTGGCTTGCGGCACCAAAGTGGCGGCGGCCCGAGCCGCTTCCTTGCCCGAGGTGGGCGGCGCCCTGCCCTTCTGGTTTAACCCCAAGGACTCGGTGGACATCGCCAAGGTCATCATGGACGCGCTGGAAAAGCCCAACCGCACCAGCGAGGAAATCGAGCAACATCTGCAGCACTTCAGCTGGAACCAGACTGCCGACGAGGTTCTACATTTTCTGGAAGAGGTGGGGCAGCGCCCACGGCGCAGCAATTCTGGAGTCTTTCCCAGCCTACCGGCTCATCTGCAAATTCCCGAGGAGATTTGATGTCCAAGAATACCTGGCTGCATCACTGCCTGGCCCGTTGTTCCAAGGTGCCGGTCATGGTGGTGGGCGACTTGATGCTCGACCACTGGGTGTGGGGGAGCGTGACCCGGATCTCTCCCGAAGCGCCCATTCCGGTGGTGGACGTGCAACGCTACACCTATACCGCCGGCGGAGCCGCCAACGTTGTCACCAACCTGCGGGAGCTCGGGGTCCCTTGCTTCCAGGTGGGAGTGGTGGGCCGGGACGATTCGGGTCGCAAGCTGCGAGCCATTTTGCGCCGCGAAGGAGCGGACGTCAGCGGCCTGATCACCGACCCGGACCGCCCCACCACGCTCAAGACCCGGATTGTGGCCCACAGCCAGCAGATGGTTCGAGCCGACTTCGAGAGCCGCGAACCGTTGGCGGACGCCCTTCAAGATCAGGTCCTGGAGCGAATCCAGGCGCTCATAGAGCGCGTGCAGCTGGTGGTTTTTTCCGACTATGACAAAGGCCTGTTTCAGCCGGAATTAGTCCAACGATTGTTCCAGATCGCCCATCAGGCCGGCAAAAAAGTCATCGGCGGCCCCAAGCCGGGCAACTTGAAACGTTTCCAGGGAGCCGACCTGGTCACACTCAACGCTAAGGAGGCCACCCAGGCTTCCGGCCACCCCGCCTTACCACTGGCCAGCCTGCTGGAGGCCGGCGCGGAACTGCGCCGACAGCTGCCCGGAAGCCACGTGCTCATCACCCGCGGGGAACACGGGATGTCTCTTTTTGAAAAAGCCGGCGAAGTGCACCACCAGCCCGCCCTGGCCAGTCAGGTTTTCGACGTTAGCGGAGCCGGCGACACCGTGCTCTCGACTCTATCCTGGACTCTGGCGGGCGGCGCCACCCCGGCTCAGGCCATCGAGGCAGCCAGTCACGCGGCCGCCGTGGTGGTTCGCAAAGTGGGCACCGCCACCGCCAATCCCGAAGAGATTCTGGCGAGCTTTTCCGCCAATGGGTAGAGTCGTCACCGTCGAGGAACTGCTACCCCACCTGCAAGGCCGCCGGGTCGTCTTCACCAATGGATGTTTCGATCTGCTGCACGTGGGTCATCTGCGCACGCTGCAATGGGCTCGCGCTCAGGGAGATCTGCTGGTGCTGGGGCTCAATTCCGACGCCAGCGTCCGTCACTTGAAGGGCCCGACCCGGCCCATCACCGCTGAGGGGGACCGCGCCGAGCTTCTGGCCGGATTCGCCTGCGTGGACTTTGTGGTGATTTTCGAAGAAGCCGATCCGATGCGCCTGTTGGCCCAAATTCGTCCGGCCGTCCACGTCAAAGGCGGGGATTATCGACCCGAGGAACTTCCCGAAGCCGCTCTGGTCAAAAGCTGGGGGGGCCAGGTGCTGGTCACTCCGCTGATCGAGGGCCGTTCTACCACCAAGATTGAGTCACAGCTCCGTGAAACTCCTCATCACAGCCAATAGTCCGGGCGAAGTCGCCTGGATCCGCCCCCTGGCGGAACAAATTGCCGCTCGAGGCTGGAGTTGCGACATCATCCTCTACCCCTGCACTTTTGCCACCGGCAAGGAAGCCGATGTCTTGCGCACCTACCCGGCCGTAGAGAAGGTCTGGCCCAAGGGGTCGCTCTTCTCCCTTTACTGGAAAGAGGGACGCCGCTATCCGCCGGGGACCCCCTTGATCCACCTGGGCGGAGACCTGATGTATACAGCTTTCCTGCAACGCCGCTTCGGCTGGAAATGCTGGAGCTATCTCTGGGCCCGCCCCTGGTGGGACAAGGCTTTCGCCGGCTACTTCAGCCGCAACGCCCAATCGACCGGCGGCCTGCGGCGGCGCCGGGTCCATCCCGATAAGATCGTGGAAGTCGGCGATCTGGTGGTGGACTCAGTCAACTTCCAGGTCCCTGAATTGCCCGAGCGCGATCCGAACCTGATCACCTTCCTGCCCGGCAGTCGCGACGAAGAGATTCGGCACGCCCTGCCGCTCTTCAGTCGGGCCGCCGAAATTTTGCGGGAAACTCGTCCCCAGCTGCGCTTTCAGACCATGCTCTCGCCCTTTTTGTCTCTCGAGAGATTAGGCAAGTTGCTGGATCGACCCGTGGATCGGCGAATGGACCACGCCGGCGGAAAGTTGGTGGGGAACCGCTATCTGTGCCGCGATGGGCTCGAGGTTCTGATTTATCAAGAGCGCTCCCTCGAGCACCAGGCCCGCTCGGTGCTGGCGCTCTCCTTGCCCGGCACCAAGACGGCCGAAGCGGCCGTACTGGGGGTTCCCTGTCTCACCATCGTGCCGCTGAACTGCCCGGAAGCTCTGCCCGTTCACGGCCTGCTCGGCCTGCTCGACTGGCTGCCGGGAGGTTCCCATTTGAAAGGCAAGCTCTTGCTGCGTCAAAAGCACCGCGTCGGATTATTGGCCCAACCCAACCAGTTGCTGGGCCGAGCGGTCATGCCCGAAATGGTGGATCTTCTCAGCGCCCAGGATATCGCCACTCAGGTGGCGGCGATCCTGGATCAACCGGAGGAGCTACAACAAAAAAGCCTGCTCTTGCGGCAGGCTTTTCAAGAACTGGCGGGCGCCAGTGCGGGGATGCTGGACCGACTCAGGTAGTGGTCCGGGCCCAGATGTCGTTGTGCAGTTTGACACCGGAGCTGCCCTGCGCCCAGGCTTCCTTCATCTTCTTCTCGGCCTCTTTGACAAGGCGATCTCGCTCCGCCCCTTCGGCACCGTAAGCCTCGCGCAGAGCCTGGGTGCTCTCGTAACAGAGGCGATGGCAGTTCGCGATCCTGGCATGCGATTTCTCCAGGACGTCGGGCACCTGTTGCCCGTCAAACTGCGTGATCGATTCCAGCAGAGAGTTGCAAAAAGAGGTCGTATCGGTATCGAAATCCTCTTTATGGTCCTTGTACTCGCCCTTTTTGAACTTCTTGATGAGGTCGGCATTCTGCATGTACATTGCTTTGACTTGAAAACCGAAGCCAGTGCGCATACGGCGGCCATACTCCAGGTAGGCGGCGGAGTTCTTCTTATAGTTAAAGGTCTTGTGGTTATGCCCGGCCAGGGTCAGAGGGCGCCAGTGGACGAACTTGAAGTAGGCCCAGATCGTTCCACCGATCACGATGGCGATGAAGAGCAGACAGCCCGGTACGCTATCACCCAAACGTCGGCGACGACGGTGCCAGGCTCCCTGAAGTTGACCGCCTTGTGACATGGGCGTCCTCTCTTTCCAACCTTTTGATAACCGGGTTATACCCTGAAACCAGGTATTGGGACACATTCAGGCTTTTCCTGCTTTCTAAAGTGAGAGCCGCCTCCCTTGCCAGGGATAAACCCACCCGCAGTAGAACCTCGGTGCAAGGCTACGCGCCCTCTCATGCACGACTTAGACCATCCCCCGCAAGGTAGTTCTTCCAGTTTGTCGCCTCGATTTGCCGCGACTTATGAACGTGTACAGCAGGGCCCCCTCACGCAAGACGATCTCTACTCAAGCCTGGATCACCTGTTGCGTCTGTTCACGGGCATGAGCGCGGGGCTGGCCAGATTTCTCGACCCCAGCCGACCGGAAATCGCCGCCCTGGCTTCGGGGCTGGACCGCCCTCTGCAGTACGAGCGCCTGCTGCGCTTTTCCGTCAATCTGCTGCGCCACCTGGACCCGCAGCCCAGTCAGCAAATCTTGTTGGATATCTTCTTCCCCCACACCGCCCGAGAAGATCTGAGCGCGCCCCTCCACACCATCTGGCTGCAGTTGAGTTCAGAGGCCAGCCCCCTCCCGCCGCTTTCGCGTTGGACGCCGGGCAGTCTGGACCAGGAAAGCCTCCTACCCCGCTATCGAGAAGTCCTGGAATCCTGGGTCGCCGCCTCTCTGCCGGCCTTGAGCGCGGTCGAATGGCAGGTCGCCCTCAATCCGCGCACGGGTCGTGAGGAGGTCCAGGGCTGGCAAGTCGGCTCTCGTGTCATACCCATGATGCCGCCCTGCCCTTGGAAACCGGAAGAATCGGCGGAAGAATCGGCCGATTCCGGCGAGTGGAGCCCTCAGTGGTCCCGCGGAGAATTCGATCGCGTGGTCCATCACCTGCAGCAGCGCTTTCCTCCCCTGGCTTCACTGCATCCGCCCGACTTTTTGCTCAGCCCCCTGCGGCATCAGGTCGCTCATCACGCTTCCGCCTATCTACTGGTGGACGCCCCCGCGGGCACCGGTAAATCCTTGTCCCTGGCAGGCTTGCAACAAGCACTCAGCCCGGACCTGACCGTGCTTCACTTTTCGGTACGGACCTGCTTCGGCGGCGACTTCCAAACGCTGATCGAAGAGGTGGACGAAGGCATCCAGACGCGTCTGGACGCCCAGATCACCACCATGGTTCCGCTGGGGCCTCTGGTCATCCAGGAGCTGAATCGCCGCTACTCTCCACTCTCGCCTGCCGAAAAATTTCAGGCTTACCTCAGCCAGTTGGTGCTGCGCAACGGACAGCGCTTTGTGCTGGCTCTGGACGGCCTGGACGAAGCTTTCGAAGGTTCGGACAGCAGCCTATCGCTGGCGGACTTTCTGCCCGATCAGTTGCCCGATGGGGTCTTTTTGCTGCTGGCTTATCGCGGAGACGGCTGTTCGGCCCGTCTACAGCGCCGCCTGACGCAATTGCTGGAACGCGGAGCCATCGCGCTGGAATTTCCCCTCGATAAGCCGGTCTACGTCAGCTGGTGTCAGCGCATCATCGCCGCCAGTTTCGTCAGTCCGGAGAACGCCGCTCGCCTGGTCGAACAAGGCTATCCACTGATGGAATCGCGCCTGCTCGGTCAGGGTGTGGAGGCAGACCATTTGCCGCCCGGCAACTGGCCCGGCCACGACGAAGTGCTATTGGATCTCATCGCCAACCTGGAGCGCCGCTGGGGCGATCCCTGGCTGCGCCTGCTGATGGTTCTGGCCACGGCCTACAATCCCGTGCCCATCGAGGAACTCAGCGATCTGGGCTTCTCCCCTTCCATGGTCCAAGAATTGCTCTACGATGTGCCCGCGCTCTTCCTGGCCGAGCGACCCACCGCCAATAGCGGCTGGCAGCTGCAACTGGCCCACGAGAACCTGCGGCTGCACCTGCAAGAACACTACAGTCACCGCTATAGCCAGACCTGCCAGAGGCTGGCCGCCCGAGCCGCCCACCAGTTGCTGCACCGGCCCGCCTGGACTTCCCCTGACGCCGACGCCCTGAACGGTGGCAGCTTCCGCCTGGACTGCCTCTACCGCTGGCTGCTCGACTCGCAGAACCAGGAGTTGACGGAGTCGGTGGTCTCCAACAAACCACTGGGGCAGTTCCGCAATCAGGTCTGCGCTTACCTGGAACAGAACGGCCGCTTTCACCATAAGCTCTCGATTTTGCAGGGACTCAAGTCGTGTCTGGAACTGGTGCTCGATCAGCACGATTCGGTCGATTTACGCGACGAACTGGCCTGGGCCTACAACAGCCGCGGACTGACGTATCTGCACCTGGGGCAATTTTCTCGCTGTCTTTCCGAGCTGGAACTGGCCGAGCAGCAATTTCGCCTGCTGGTCGACCAGCGCCATCAGGTGCACTATCGCAGCGGTCTGGCCTCGGCCTTGAATCGCCGCAGCGAAGCCCTTCGCTCGCTGGGCCAGGTCGGCGAAGCCTGGGAATGCGCCCACCAATCGGTGGAGCACCACCGCCAATCGCTGGTCGAGGGTGGCCCGCAACAACCGCGCCTGGGCCTGGCCCGAGCCCTGGTGCAGCGAGCCCGCTGCGCGGCCGATCACAGTCTCTGGCCACGTGCCCTGACCGACCTGCAAGAGGCCCTGAATTTGCTGGAACAAAGCACTCGGCAGGCCCAGGCCCGGGGCAATCAGGCCGACGTGGCCACTCACTTCAACGAATGGGTCAAGGCCTTGATCGTGCGCGCCGAGGCTTACCGCGTGGTGGGCGAAAACGACAACTCGCTGCTCGACCTGGACCAGGCTCTACTGCTCACCCAGCACCTGGAAGAAGTGCAGGGCGTGGATTGGAGCAACACCAAGGCTCCCGAGGTGCAGATTCTCCAGGCCCGCGCCTACGAAGCTCTGCAAGGCTTCGAAGAAGCTCTGGATGCTTACGATGAAGCCATTCACGGCTACAGTCAGCAGGTCCGCCAGGGCCGGCTGGATCTGCGTCTGTCTCTGGCCGAAGCCTACCATTCCCGCGCCGATTTGCGTCGCAGGCGCAATCGGGTGGACGACGCCATCGAGGACTACACGCGTTCGCTGGCTTTCCAGGCACAACTGATCGAGTGCGAAGAACAAAGCGACCTGCGTCCTTTCCGAGCTCAGACCTATCAAGGCCGTGGCGACTGCCTGGGCTCCTTGAGCCGTCGCCGAGAAGCGCTTCAAGACTACGATAAAGCCATCGAAGATTTTCTCTACGGCCTGAATTCGGGCAAGCTGCAGCAGCCGGATCTCCGCCGCCTCTCCTCGGTCTATTTCAACAGTGGCCAGCTTTATCTGCAGTTAGGGGAAGCCAGCCAGGCAGCCGACCGCGCCGCCAGCTCGATTCGCTTGCTGGAAGAGCGCCTCGGCGGTCCTGGCGAGGTGGTCGCCCAGGCTCACCTCCTGCAGGCCGAAGCCCTGCATCATCTGGGCGATCCAGTCACCGGCCTGGAGACTGCCAGCAAAGCCATTCAGGTGCTGAGTCTGCGGGTGCGCAGCGGCACCGGCAACCTCGATCGTCAACTCGCCGACGCTCATCGTCTGCGCGCCGAACTGGCCCAAACTCAGGGAGACCTCAACCAGGCCCTGAAGGATTTTGGGCTTGCCTTCCACCTTTACGGGGCGGACGGCCAGGAACCCGACCGCCTCCAGCAGGCCGAGGTGCTGCGGCGCCGGGCAGCCCTGCAAATCACTCAGAACGAGACGGACGCGGCGCTTGAAGATCTGCAGGCCGCCGCCGACTTGCTCAGCGGCGACCCCAACAAGGCCTGGGAAGAGCGCCTGCAGTTGCGCCGCCTGCGGGCCCACATCCTCAACAAACAGGAACGCTATCCTCTGGCCATCTCGGAGCTTTTGGTGGCTCTCGACGATCTGCGAGCCCGCAAGGCCGACCCCGCTCTGCGTCTCGAGCTACTGCTGGAGCTGATGAGCAGCCAGGCTCACCTGCAACTGTGGCAAGAGTTCACCATTCTCTACGCCGAGTTTCTCAAGACGCGCGAGGAAGCTCCTCAGGCCCCTCTTTCCGAGCGAGTCGAGCAGCTTTTCGCCCAGATCGAAGGGGAGCGCAATCCGCGTAGCGATGAATCGACCCGACTGGCCCGAGCCGACGTGCTAGTCGCCCTGGCCAGACTCTACGGCCAGCTACAGCCCGAAACCAGCGGTTCGGTGCAAGCTCGAGCCCTTTATCAGCGCGGCAGCGAGCGGCTGGCCTGCCAGCGCATCACCGAGGCCCTGGAAGACTTGTCGGAGTCCATCGCGCAATTGCGCTCCCTCCAGGACGAACCCAGCGAACTGCTGACCGAAGTCTACGCCCGTCGCGCCGAAGGACTGCTGCGTGCCGGGCTGGCGCCTCGCGCCATGCGCGACCTGGACGAAGCCACCCGACTGCTGGCGGAGAATCCTGGGCGGCCCGGCCTGCTGGCCCAGTTGGCCACCCAGAAGGCCCAGTTGCTCCGTAGCAACGGACAAAATTCGCAGGTGGTTCAGGAGCTGACCTACGTGCTCTCGCTAGAGGAAATTCAGCCGTTGGGTGCCGAGGTTTTGAGCTGGATGTATCTGGGCCGCGCCCTGGCTCACGACAAGTTAGGTCAATCCGAGCGAGCCTGCGCCGACTTCCGCGAAGCCGCCCAGTTGCTGAGCCAGGTCCAACAAGAGCGGACCGAGGTTCTGCAAGAGCGACTGCGTTGCCGACTGCGTCTCATGAATCTCGAAGACCGGTCCAAGACGAGCTTTCTCCAGTATTGCGCCGAAGACTCCCTGACCAGCCTGGCCCGTCTGCGGGCCCTTTCGCCGGAAATGGCCGGCGAGTGGGTGGTGGCCTGGGTTCATACCTGGCTGCAGATGGACCCCAGTCTGCTCTCCTCGCGACTGCTATCGGATATGGCCGAAGAGCTTTCTCACTACCAACCGGGACCTCTGTGTCAGCCTCAGTGCGACCAGCTCTCCTCGCTGCTGGCTCACCTGGGCGGCACGGTCGAGCAACCCGGTCTGGGCGAGCGCCTGGTGGGCGCCGCCATCAACCTGGCTCTGCTGGGCGACAAGCGCCGCCTGACCACGGCCCTGCTGGATGCGCTGGCCCTGCTTTACCGCCTCTACCAGAGCAACCCCGAGCACGTGCCGGCCCTCGCCCTGGAGCCGGCCATGCGCGCCCTGCAAGACATTCAGAACTTCCATCCCCCGAGCGCCGAACTGGGCGTCCGCTGGAACAATCTCATGCGCCACTGGCTCAGCCTCAGCGACCACCAGCTGGCCGCCTGCGGCGTCGAGCGTGCCAAACTCCAGACTCTCCGTCTATGGTGAGAAGGGGAGGTTGGGGGGAGAGGGAGAGAGCCTGGCTTGGGCGGGGGTAAGCACAAAAAAGAGGCCGGGCGCCATGCCGGGCCTCTTTTTCAAGAGCCTCGGGAGCCAGAGCGAAGAGCCTCCCCCTCTCCCCAACCCCTCCCCCTCTCTCCGCTACTTTAGCGGCCTTTGAATTCGGCGGTGCGCTTGCTCACGTAAGCGTCCAGGCCTTCCTTGGCGTCGCCGCTCTGGAACAGCTGCTGCTGCAGCTCGCGCTCCAGCGAGAGAGCTTCCTGGAAGCTGATTTCCAGGCCCGACTGCACCGAGCGCTTGATGCGACCGGCGGCCAGCGAAGCCTTGTTGGGCGGGGTGAACTGCTTGGCGTAGGTCATGACCTGGCCCATAAAGTCGTCGCCTTCGAAAATCTGGTTGATGATGCCCATGTCTTTGGCTTCTTCCATCGAGAAGCTCTCGCCGGTGACCATCAGTTCAATGGCTTTGGAACGGCCCACGATGCGAGCGAAGCGCTGGGTGCCGCCAGTGCCGGGCAGCACGCCCAGGTTGATTTCGGGCAAGCCGACTTTGCCGGCGCCTTTCCGGGCGATGCGAATGTCGCAAGCCATGGCGATTTCCAGTCCGCCGCCGACGGTGTGACCGTTGAGGGCACCGATGACCAGTTTGGGGGTCTGCTCAAGGCGGTTGAGCGTCTCATTGGCGTGCAGGCAGAAGTAATACTTGAAGGTGGGGTCCACTTCGCTGAGCATCTTGATATTGGCGCCGGCGCAGAAAAACTTGTCGCCGTTTCCGGTGATCACGATGACGTGAACGTTGACGTCGAAACGGGCCTTCAGGATGCACTCGTCGAGCTGACGCATCATCTCGTGGGTGTAGGTGTTGGCCGGCGGATCGTTGAGCGTCAGCAGGGCCACGCCATCTTGCACGGAGTAGCGAACGAGTTCGGTTTTTTCAGCCGCTTGAGTAGTAGACATTGATAAACTCCCTTTAGGAAAACTGGAAGTCTATCCTACCCCGTCGTTGGGCCTTTGAATCGTAGGCCACTGGCCATTGAAGAAGAGTAGCGGATCGCCGTCGACGCCGACTCGAATCTGCTCCACCTGCCCGAGCAAAACCACGTGATCGCCGGCCTGCCAGGTGTTGACCAGGCGGCATTCCAACCAGCCCAGACAATCGGCCATCCAGGGCACGCCCAGCTTGGGGCTCCTGGCATACTCCAGGCCGATGAAACGGTCCAGTTCGTCCACCGCCGTCATGCCAGCGAAGCGTTTACACAGTTCCATCTGATCCTGGCCCATGATGCTGACGCCATAAGCTCCGGAAGCTTGAATGGCCTTGCAGGTGTGACCGTTGGGATAGGAACAGAACAACACCAGCGGTGGATCCAGGGAGACCGAGGTAAAAGAATTGACGGTCATGCCATAGGGATGGTCTTCCCAGAGAGCGGTGACGGCCACCACCCCGGTCGCGAAACGACCCAGGGTGCGGCGAAAATCTTGAACCTCCACGCTCATAGGGGAATGCTCAAGGCGGCGCTGCCCGGCTCCAGCAGCAGGTCGCCGTCATGGGCCTGAGCCACCTTCTGAGCCAGCGGTAGGCCCAACGCAATCTGGCCGTTCCAAAGCTGCGGGTCCTTCAGCCAATCGTAGATATTGTCCGGCCAGCCTTTGTTCTGGTCGCGAACCTCCAGATGCAGCCGTCGGCCCGTGACTCGCAGGCCGATGCCCTCATAGCCGCCGCCGTGCCGGACCGCATTGTCGTAAAGTTGGTCCAGAGCCGCTTTCAGCAAGTCAGGATCAAGACTGGCCTGCACAGGCTCCAGTTGCAGCCCCTGCACATTCTTGTCTTTGGCCCAGCCCTCCACGATCAGGTGGGCGTTGACTTCGTCGCGGTTCGGGGAGCCGCACCTGGCCATCCAGTTCAACTGAATCAAACGGCCGTCCAGACGGTCCACTTCCTCCAAAAGAGCCCCACCCAGCATGTTCAACATGTCGGGACTCTCGCGACAGGCTTGCAGTCCCATGCGCAGGTTGGCCAGCGACCCGCGCAAATCGTGACTGAGGCGGCGGAGGGTGGAAACGTTCAATCCGGATCGTTCTCTTCGGGGATATTTCCGCCCTGACCGACCTCAGGAGCGGACAGATGCTGGGCGGAGGGCAAGGGAAAGTCATTGATACGATTGATAAGTTGGCGCAGTCGGCCGAACTTGCGCTTGACGAACCGAAACGAAAGGCGCGGCAGATGAGCGATGTCCGGGTCGCCGGACTCCTGGGGCAGCGCCGAGGCTTGCTCGAAAGCTCCCCCGGGCGCCAATAGATCGGCGAAGTCCGCATTGAGCTCCGCCACTTCGCTGTCGCTGAGCGGGCACTGCAAACGAAAGACCAGCTGGTCGCCCACATAACGGCTACTGTGATAACGGCGATAGAAGTGCACACACTCCTCCACCGCTCGCTCGATGGAATCCGTCACCAGATACAGGCTGGTGTCGTCCGGCGACATCAAGCCGGGCGCCAGCAGATGGTCGAGCACATACTGTTCCCAGGTGGTCCAGAACTTGCTGCCCTCCGGATGCACCAGCACCACCGGCATCATGTGGGACTTGCCCGTTTGAATCAGCGTGAGCGACTCGAAAGCTTCATCGTGGGTGCCGAAGCCGCCCGGAAAGCACACCACCGCGTGCGACTCTTTGAGGAAGGCCAGCTTGCGCGTGAAGAAATACTTGAAGTTGATGACCTTGCGGTCGCCGGCGATCACGGTGTTGGATGCCTGCTCGAAAGGCAGGCGGATGTTGGCGCCAAAAGTGCGGTCGCGCCCGGCCCCGGCGTTACCGGCCTTCATAATGCCGTTGCCTCCGCCTGTAATGGTCATGAAACCTTCGTCGGCAATGCGCTTGCTGAAAGCCTCGGCCATGACGAAATCGGGGTGATCCTCGGGGGTGCGCGCCGAGCCGAAAACGCTAACCTTGCGGTGATGCCGGTAAGGACCGTAGACCTTCCAGGTAAAGCGCATCTCCTTGAGGGTGGAGTTCATAATCTTCAGGTCGCCGCGATCGGTGTCGTCTTTGGCCAGCTTGAGAGTGGTCACCATCAGCTGAAAAATCAGGTCGCGGTTGTTGCACTGACCGTTCAGGTCGATCAGTTCCCAGATCTTCTTATCAAGTTCTTCGTTGGAAGTAGTGTAACGCGGTATCATGAGCGTTTTTTCTTTCTAACTGCGCAGTCCCACGCCCTTTTTCACCATATGCATGCTCAGCGCCAGCCCCACCAGATTGAGCACTCCCAGCAGCACCACAC
>JAFKGI010000033.1 GCA_017307785.1 Vulcanimicrobiota bacterium
GGCCGGCATCCGAGACGTTCACTTCGGCGACAACGTCACGCTGGTGGAGCCGGTCAATCTCTACGAGTGCTCCATCGGTTCCGACAGCTTCGTGGGTCCGTTCTGTGAAATCCAAAAGGGAGTCGTGGTCGGCGACAAAACCCGGGTCCAGTCGCACACCTTCATTTGTGAACTGGTCACCATCGGCGATCATTGCTTCGTGGGCCACGGCGTTATGTTCATCAATGACCTCTTTAGCGAGGGCAAACCGGCGGGCGATCCCGAGAAATGGAAGTCCACCCACATTGGCAACCACGTTTCCATCGGAAGCAACGCGACGATTTTGCCGATTCGTATCTGCGATCACGTCGTGATCGGTGCCGGCTCGGTGGTCACCAAAGACATCACCCGGCCAGGCGTCTACGCCGGCAATCCCGCCCGCTTTCTGCGCGAACACCGATAGATGCTGGTAGCCGCCGCCGTCGTCAAGCATGAGCAGGGCTACTGGATGGTGCGTCGCGGTCCGGGCCGCGACCACGCGGGCATGTGGGAATTCCCGGGAGGTAAGTTGGAACCGGGAGAGTCTTTCGCCCAGGCCCTGGCCCGCGAACTCTGGGAAGAACTGGGGATCCAGGTCCAGGTGGGAGAGCTGGTGGCCAAGGCTCGCAACGAGCGTATCGAAATGCACGCTTTCGAAGTCGTGATCCAGGAGGGCCCACCGGAACTTCGCGAACACGATGCCCAGGCCGTGATTCCCCTAGCAGAATTGGTCAACTATCCGATGAACGACCTCGATCAACAAGTTGTGAGCCAGCTACATCCATGAAATCCAAGCGTTTCCAACCCCGCCGTTATCAACTGAAAAAAGAAGGCGCCTCTGTAGTGCGCCAGGGTCATCCCTGGATTTTTCGCGACAAATTGAGCAGCGCCATCGAGGTCTTTGAGGATGGCCAGTGGTTGCAACTCTTGGATGGCGCCAATGAGACGGTAGGCTGGGGACTTTACCAGGCCACCGGCGGCGTAGGCATCCGCGTGCTGCGCAAGGGCGAGAACCCGCCCAGTCGCGAGTGGTACCGAAAGTTGGTGCAGAAAGCCATCGCCCAGAGAACGCCCCTGCGTCGGGAGACCGAGGCCTTTCGCGTCTTCAACGGAGAGAGCGACAAACTGCCCGGCATCGTGCTGGATGTCTACAACGGCTACGGGGTTCTACAGACCTACTCCAAAGGCGTGGACAGTCTGGGACGATATCTGGCGGGTGTGGCCTACGAAGAGCTGAACCTCAAAGGCTTGCTCTGGAAGACGCCTACCAAGCGAAAAGATACGGAACATACTGTGCGCCTGTTGCGCGGTCGTTTGCCCTCGTTGGTGCGCTTCCAAGAGTGTCAGGTGCAGTTGGCGGCCGACCTGCGCAGCGGCCAGAAAAGCGGCACCTTCCTGGATTTACGAGGACTACGCCGCTGGTTGGCGGAGCAGCCCATGCGCGGAGCTCGCGTCATCAACTTGTTCAGCTACACCGGCGCCATCGGACTGGCTTGTTGCCAGGGCGGAGCGCGCGAGGTGCTCAACGTCGACGCGGCCCAGGCCTCGCTCGACTTCGGAGCCAAGTATCACAACGCTCCCGGTCAGAAGTGGGTTTGCGCCGATATTTTCCGCTGGATCCCCGAGTTGCCCAAGAACGACCTTTACGACTGGATCATCGTCGACCCGCCTTCCATGGCCTCTCAGATGGATCAAGTGCCGCAAGCTCTGGCCGTCTACCGCAGAATCTATCGCCAACTCTTGCCGCATCTCAAGCCCGGAGGAGTGATGATCGCCTGTTGCTGCACCAGTCGCATCAACCCCGAACGCTTCGAGCAGGTGGTCCGCCAGGCTCTGGGAGGTGCCAAGGTGTGGCAGCGCATTCCCATGGAACTGGACCACAAGCCTGGCTTTGCCGAGGCCAATTACCTGAAGATCCTGATCTTCCGCCCGCCCAGTCAACGCCCACAAGCACCTCCCGGCGCAGCTCATCCTAAGGGTAAAAGCCTGCCTCCGGGACGTTCCCGACCGCGTAAGCCGACGCGCTGATGAAACGGCTCGTGCTGCTGGCCTGCCTGCTGACTCCGGTTTGCGTGCATGCTCAGGAGTGGCCGGGCTGGAAACGCTTGCGTGAGGCACTGGCCGAGCAACAGCTAGAAATATCCCGAGACGACCCGCGTCAGCCGCACGTGGAGGCGGTCGGGCGCGCTCTGCTGGCTCGCCAGAATCCCAGACCGCCCTGGGAATTCGTGGTTGTTGACAGCCCCAAAGTGGACGCCGGCTGTGGAGGCGAGGGGACCATCTACGTGACCCGCGGTCTGCTCGATTTGGAGCTGGACGACGATGAGTTGGCGGGCATCTTGGGCCACGAAGTCGCCCATGGCATGATGCACCACGTGGAGCTCAACCAGCAGCCCCGCCTCCAGATGGAACAGGCACGCCTCGACCAACAGAAGGCGCTACTGGAAGTGGAGGAACTGGAGCGCCAACGCTCTCGCTTGAGCCCCGAGGAATTCGCTCGCCGCCAAAAAGAATTGGCCCGAAAAGCCCTGGAACTCCAGGAACGCATCGCCATCATCCAGGCCTCCGCCAAAAAAGTGGAACTCAATCTGCGCGCCCAGGAAGCCGATGCCGACAGCATCGGCCTCCAGCTGGCCCGTCTGGCCGGCTATCGCGAAGACGGGTTGGTCACGGCCCTGGCCAAGGTCCAGGAGGCCGGCGGCAACCCCCAGAACCTGGCCGGTTACCGCCATCCTCCCGTCGCCTATCGCCTGACCCGACTGCGCCAGTTGCTCCAACTTCTCAAGGCGCTCAGTCCTCCACAATCACCCGATCGCTCGCCGAACGACCAAACGTCTCCGGGTGGTACATCTCCTCGGCCTTAGCCGGAGGGACGACGAAGTTGCCGGGCGTGGTGGCGCGGGCGAAGTAGTCGTAGTCATGGACGCCGTAGTAGACCCACTGACTGAAGGCCTCTACCCGCTCATCTCGCAGGTTCTGATGCTCGTACCACCAGGGATTCCACCACCAGCGGCGACCGCTGGGAGGAGTGAGCTGAGGAGCCGGCTGACTGCCCTGAAGAGCCGGATTGATGGCTTCCAATCCGGCCGGCAGAGGATCCACCAGTGCCACGTGATAACGCATCGACGGGCACACCATGGTGACGTGCACTTTGACCCGCGCTCCTGACTTGATGTGCCAGACCCCTTCTGCATCGCGGCGCACGTCCCGATTATCATCCACCGCTTCATAGAGGCGCTCTACCGAGAAGCCCCGTTCCAGAGCGTTCTGCTTGAGACTGGTGGGCGCATACTTCATGCCGAAGCGGTAGTAGAGACGGCCCGGACCGCTCTTGCTCAAAACCAGGTTCTGCTTGCCCTTGATGTCGGCCATCGGGACGCGCAACTCCTTGGTATCGGCGCTGCGCCCCTTGAAGCTCTGCTCCCCGGCGAACTGATCGCCTAACCAGAGACGAGCCACGAAGTCCGGGGTGACCTTTTCGTATTTCTGGAAGTATTCGTCCAGAGCGAGCAATACGAAGCAGTTCTCCTGAGTGTTGGCCCAGCGGCCGGCCACTCGATGGTCAAGCAGGTTACGCACCAACTTGGGCAACAGGTCCGACTGCGGCTGGTCCTGGATCAGGGCTTCCAGCAGAATCGCGTCGTCCCGATGATCAGAAGCCAGCACCAGGTAGGATTTATCGTCGTAGTGGGTGGCGAACTGAGCCATCGAGGCCGTCTCGGTCACCCGATTGTTGAGATGGCGCCGAACCTGGGTGAGCAACTCCTTGCTGGCGGCATCCTCCGAGAGAGTCGGTAGCAGCCAACCCAGGCACTCCAGCGGGGTCTTTTCCACCCCGCCCCATTCCTGAATCAGCTTGCGGGCCCGAGCCGCGTCCGGCTTGCCGGAAAGGCGCATCACGTAGAGCGCGTAGGCCCGCAGATAACGCTTGTAGTAGTCACCATACTCCGCCGGAATATGGTTCTCCACGTGGTTGGTATATTCCAGAGCGCGCCGGTAGGTGTCGTCCGGGATCGCATTGCCGGCCTTTTTGAGGCGCACCAGGGCATGGGTGACGTGCAGGCTGACGTAGGGCACCGAAGGCTTATCGCGCACCCAGTAGTCCCAGCCGCCGTCGTAGTTCTGCATGCCGGTCAGTTTTTTGATGTCGCCGGCCAGCGAGGTCTTGAGTTCGCTTTCCGTGGGCATCCCCGGGGCGTTAAAGGCGCGCAGCACCGGGGCCAGAGCCACAGTGGAAAGCACCCGCGAAGACACCTGCTCGGCGCACTCAAACGGATAGGTCCGCAAATAAAGGAAAGCATCGGTCAGTTCCGCCAGAGCGGTGCTGCTGGTCGACACCTCCAGGCCACCGAACTGCCGAAAGATATCGGCGGGAGGAGTAACGGCCTGCTCCACGGCGCCTTCGTCGACGGTTCCGTAAGTCGCAAAAGCCTCGGTCGTGGCCGGCGTCCAAACGGGGAAATCGAGCTCCGCCGCGTCGGCAAAACCGGCGCTGCTGGCCCCCACCTGAAAGCGAGCCGTGCCGGCCTGGTCGGCACTGACGGGAATGCGCACCTCGACCCGGTCGTTAGCGGGCACCTGCACGGTCACGCCCGCCCCCTTCGGATCCACCTTGAGATTGGTGGCCCGACAAGCCAGCTGCACGGCCATCGGTTTGTCGGTCTGATTTTGCAGCGTCACCGGCAACTCACAGCGGTCACCGAAGTTGAGGAAGCGCGGCGGCGAAGGACGCACCATCAGGGGCTGCTGAGCCACCAGAGACGATTGCCCCTTGCCGAACTGCTTTTCACCCGCCACCGCCAGCGCCACCACCCGATACCGGGTCAGGTTATCCGGTAGTTTGAAAGGCAGCTTGAGGCGCCCCTCAGCATCGGTTCGAGCCGAGGGAACGTAATAAGCCAGTGCCGAGAAATCCTTACGCACGCGAATCGGCTCCGGTCTTTCGCGGGAAGCGCCGAGGCTGGATTTGGCCATCTCGTTCTTGCCGCCCCGCAGGCGCATGCTGTCCCGACGGCCGCCGGGTGCATTCTGAGCAAAAGCCCCGTCGTCCATGGCCATGCCCCGGGCCACGGTCGGCATGGCCATCGGACGCATCAGTCCCTCCGGCGCCGGTGGCGGAGCGGGAGGCTCCACGGCCACCTCCTTGGCCAGCGCCAGCTCCACGAATTGACGCATGGTGTAGTGGCTCACTTCCGCCGCGCGCAACGCGTAGAACAAGTTCCACGGGTCGGAGTAGTCGCCCCCGGCCAGGGCCAAGACCGACTCGTCCACCACGTAGAGCGCAACTTCGGCTTGGGCCACCGGCTTGCCGGCTGCATCTTTCAGGCGCACTTCCAGCGCATTCTGACTGCCGGGCTCGGACTTGGGTTGGGCAGGCTTCACTTCCACCGTGAGCTGCCGACTTTTTGCGCTGATAGGCAAGTTCAAGCTGGCCTGGGCGTGGGCGGGCCGCGCGGGCGCTCCGGCCACCGCATTGCCTTGCTCGTCGGTGCGCGGTTCCTGGCCGACCGCGTCAACCGTTACCGACAGATTGGGCAGAAAGCCCTCTTCCAGAGGAACCTTGAGGGTGGCGCTGCCGCTACTCAAATCCAGCACTTGCTTGGAAACCAGGCCATGCCGCTCCAGGGTCACCAGCGCCTGAGCGCCGGTAAAGGGAGACTGCACCAGCACTTCGGCCACTTCGCCCGGCTCATATTCTTTCTTGTTGGGAACCAGCGTCAGACGCTGCATCTCCACGTCTCGCTTGGGCGGCTGCTTGCCGCCGGCCACCCAGGAGGTCATCTGACTCTGGTTGCTTCGGTTGGACTCGTCTTCGACGGTCACTTCGAATTGATAGGTGCCCCCTTCGCCGGTGGGAACGGTCACCGCCTGGGGTGCGCCCGCGGAGGTCAGGGTCTGAGAAAAAACTTCCTTCTTGGTAGTATTGTTCTCGCTGTCCGAGTATTCCCAGCTCAGTCGGTAGGCCTTGGCGATCAATCGTTTGCCGGTCACCGCCTTGCCGTCCAGGTCGGTGGCCACGACGTCATAGACCAGCGGTTTGCCCGCTTCCACAAAGGTAGAGCGAGCCTTGATGCCTACGTAGAAACTGGACGGATGCACGATCAGGTTGGTACTGGTGCTCCAGGCCTGGCGATTGACGTCGGTGACGGTAGCCGTCGCCTCCACATTGTAGGGTCGAGGCGGATCGGCCGATTTGAACTGGAGCTCCAGCGTGTCCTTGCCGGCGTGGTTGGTGCGTCCCTGAAAGGACTTGTATTGGTTCGGATTGGGCGCGGGCGCCCACCAGCAATAGCAATCCCACCAGGGAGTCCAGGTGCCGAACGAATAGCCCTCCCAGTGCGGCGGACTGTAGTTGGTGGGAGTGGCGTTGACGCCCCAGGCTACGGGTGCGTCCTTCAGACCCCCGCCCGCGTAATACTTGGCTTCCACCGAAACGGTGGCTCGCCCGCCCACCACGGTGGAGCCGGACTCGGTCTGCGCCGAAACCTCGAACTCGGGGCGGCGAAATTCCTGGACCTGAAAACTATGATCGTGCTCCGATCCGTCGCTTTCGAGCTGCAGGTGAGCGTCGCCCAGATTGAAGTTCTTGGGCAGCTCCACTTTGAAATCAAAGCCCCCCAGTCCGCCAATGGCCGCCTTGCCCTTGCTGACTTCATTGCCTCGGGAATCGACCAACTTGTAGCTGACCGTCTTGTCGTCGGTGTTGGCGAGGTCTCCCCGATGCTGGTGAATCTGCTTGCGCAACCAACCTTTGATGGCCACCGTCTCTCCGGGCTTGTAGAGGCGCCGATCGTCGTTCACGAACCACAGGGTCTGATCACCACTCTTGCCCGGATTGAAGCTGCCTTCGCCGTAATCGACGGAGTCGGGAAGAAACAGCTGGTCGTCCTTAGACGAGACGATCACCGCCTGAGTCTTGCCGGTCCACTTCAGCTGGGCCAGGCCGTCCGCACCGGAGCGCACCCCTTCTTTCAGGTCGGCAAAGCGAACCTCGGCTCCCTCGACCGGCTTGCCATCGCTGAGCCGGGTGACCCAGGCCAGCAACTGATCGCCGTCAGCGGCCAGATTGAGTCCCAGCTGGCTGCGCTGCACCCAGGCGACGTAGCGCTGATAGCGACGCTGACTGGCGTCCTCCTGGTCGGGCGTGGCCACGACGATCAGCTGGTGGCTTTTTTGCAGAGGCGCGGTCAGGTCGACCTTCACGTCTCGCAACTCATCCACCGGGCCCTCGGCGCTGACGGTGTCATCAAAAACTCGCTCCCCGGGGAACTTCATTTCTTTCTCGTCCCAGCGGTGCGAAAGCGCTTCATGATAAGCTTTCCAGTCTTCCGGTTTGACGGCGTAGACTTCGACCTGCAGCGACTTGTGGTTGATGGTGGTGAAGCTGAGTTGCGAGGGGCCCACCGGATCGAGCACCACGAAAGTCTTCTTGGGAGGCACGAACATGGGCCGGGCACTACCGACCTTGATGGTCACCGGGGTAGCCTGTCCCAGAGTCTGGCCCCAGGTGTCCGTCACCGAGGCCGGCACGGTAATGGTGTAGGCGGTGCGTCCCTTGGTGCGACCATGGATCCACAGTCCGCCTCCGCGCACCACCGCCCGCATGCCGGGCAGCTCGGGAGTGACCACCACCTCGCTGGCCTTGAACTTCTTGGGGTCGAGCGAATTGTTGAAGTGGACGTAAAGCGGAGTCCCCGGCGGCTGATTGTCGGGGGTCTGGTTGACGATGTGCAGAGGATCGTAGGTGGAAAATCCCAGCGTCTGCGCTCCCACGGTGGTGCGCGGGCCCTCCAGCGAGGGGGCTCCGGCCGGCAAGGTCAGACTGTAGCTGGTGCCCGGCTTCAAGGGAGAACTGGCCACCACCGCCAGCCAACGACCTTCCTCGGCCTGGGAAACCAGAGACTGCACCGAAGCATCGGCGGCGATTTCTTCGCGGGTGGCTTTGCGCACCGAGCCCCCCGAGAACTGCAAAAGCGAAATCAATTTATCCGCGTCGATACGCTGGTCGAAACTCATGAACAGCACGGGCTTGAGTCCAATGCCCGAGGAGGTCGGATACGATTGCTTCAGGACCACCGGGGGAGTGCGAAAGGTCCAGCTCACCGGGGCTTTCAGAGAGGACCCGTTGGGCGCCTGAGCCTGAGAGATCTCGGCCCGAAATTCGGTGGCCATGGGCAGGCGCGTCTTGGGCTGGAAGATCAGCGTTTGGGTGCCGACCCAGCGCCATTCGCCAGGCGTCTCGGGCGTCAACTTGACGGGCACGCTGGTGGGACTGGCGGTGGAAGATAACTCCACCATCGACTGATTGAAGGTGACGCTCAGATTGGGGGCCAGTTCGACGTCGCCTTCGGGACCGTAGCGGAGCACCTCAACCGGCTTTTTCTCGACGCTCGGGGGCGCCATTTTCTGAGCCGGCGGAAAGTCTTGCTGGATGCGTCGGCCCGTTTTCGGGGCGGGCAAGGAAGCGGCACGCAGGGCGAAGTCAGTCCGGTCCTGAGGTTTGGCCTTGAGCGGGGCGAGCCGAGAGAGCAAGCGGCGCAACTCTTCGAGACTCAGAGGGGAAGGATGGGCTCGAGCGGTGCGCTCGGGCTTGGGACCGCCGGTCGCCGGAACCTGGTCAAAATCCAGTCCGACGGGCTCGCCGTAGGCACTGGTCAGCAACAAACTGCTCAAGCAAAGACCGGACAAAAGGGTAGAACGTTGGCTCACTGGATAGCTCCCTGAGAGGTAGATTTCGGTTAGACTCTGGCGTCGCGAATCAGGGGAGGCTTGTTCCCTGACCTCGCCGTAGCCTCTTTTGCATGAGTACGAAAATCGTTGCCCTGGTGGGCAGTTTACGCCAAGGATCCCTCAACCGCGCTCTTTTGCGCGCCACCGCCGCTCTCGCTCCAGCCGGCCTGGAAATCGAGTTGCTCGAAATCGCCGATGTGCCTTTGTATAACGGAGACGTCCAGGCACAAGGTTTTCCCGAATCGGTCACGCGACTGGGCGACGCCATTCGCCAGGCCGACGGCGTGCTGCTGGTCACGCCCGAGTACAACTACTCTACTTCGGGCGTCCTGAAGAACGTCATCGACTGGATCTCGCGCCTACCCGAGCAACCCTTCAGCGAAAAGCCCGTCGGCATCATGGGTGCCTCCATGGGCAACCTGGGAACGGCCCGGGCCCAGTACCATCTGCGCCAGATTCTCGTCTATCTCAACGGCCACGTGATGAACCGTCCCGAGATCATGGTTCCGGCCGCGCACAGCAAGTTCGACGGAGAGGGCAATCTGACCGACGAATCTACACGCGAACACCTGGTTAAGTTTTTGGCTGCGTTCCAGACTTACAGCCAGCGCGTCGCGACTCCGAAAGTTAGCTCTTAGTCCCGTTCGATTGGGCAGTTTGGTGGGTCTTGTCGGCATGCGACAGGACCCACCAATTTGTAAAAATTTTCAACATCGTTGTTCTCTCTTTCGCCGTCGCACACCGATCCGACAAGACTCGTGGCTTGTTCATGATTTTGTAACGACCCTGGGTACCGGTCACGCTTATGCTGAGCGAGCCAAAAACCCCAGGAGGTCTTTCCCCGGTGATCAACCCCCTTAATCGTCAAGTTAGCGGCCCGAAAGTGCCGACCCGTAGCGCTCAGTCCGCCAAGAACGAAGGCACGCCGCCTTCCGACGGCTTTGAGAAAGGCTGCAAACCGGCTTTTGAAGAGGGGCAATTGCTGGTTCGTCTGCGCGAAGGATTGAGCCTCGATGGGGGAAGTTTCAACGAGACCTACGGCACCACCGTCCACGAAGATTTGACGCCTCCCGGCGAAAATACGCGCATCGCCGACGGCGGCCGCTTGTTGCTGATGGACCTGAAAGAAGGCCAGGATACCAAAGCGATGCAGCGCCTGCTCTCGCTCGACCCCCGCGTCGAATATGCGGAACTGAACTACAAATACTCCCTGGACGACCAGGGCACCATCCCCGACCAGAATCTTCCCAACGACCTGCAGCCCGCTCTCTGGGGACTGAACAACACCGGTCAGAACGGCGGCAAGGTCGATGCCGATATCGACGCCCCCGAAGCCTGGGCCCTGCACAAAGGCACCCGCAACGGTCCGGTCATCGCCGTCATCGACACGGGCATCGACTACCGTCACCCCGACTTGAAGGACAACATGTGGACCAACCCGGGCGAGATCCCCGGCAACGGCATCGACGACGACGGCAACGGCGTGATCGATGATGTCCACGGCTTCAACGCTTTCGAAAACTCGGGCGATCCTATGGACGGCCACTCGCATGGCACCCACTGCGCCGGAACCATCGCGGGCGTCGGCAACAACGGCCAGGGCGTCGTCGGCGTCAACCAGGAAGCCCAACTGATGGCCGTCAAGATCTTCAACAATAGCGGCTCCACCAACGCCGCCGCCATCGTGCGCGGTATCAACTACGCCACCAAGATGGGCGCCCGTGTGACCTCCAACTCCTGGGGCGGCGGCGCGGCCAGCCAGGCCATCTTTGACGCCTTCAACACCTCGCCGGCCCTACACCTGATGGCGGCCGGCAACGACGGCACCGACAACGACAAGTCGCCCCACTACCCCAGCAGCTACGAACTGCCCAACAACGTGGCCGTGGCCGCCAGCGACCGCAACGACAACCGCGCCAGCTTCAGCTGCTACGGTGCCAAGTCGGTGGACATCGCCGCTCCCGGCAAGGACATCTACTCCACTATTCCCGGCGGCAAATACGGTAACAAGAGCGGCACTTCCATGGCTACTCCTCACGTAACCGGCGTGGCCGGCCTGGTGGCCTCCATGTATCCCAACGCCAGCAACGACGAAATCAAGCAGCGCCTTTACGAAGGCGCTGACAAACTGCCCCAGTGGCAGGGTGTGGTCGACGGCGGCCGCCGCCTGAACGCCTTTGGAGCGCTCTCGCTGCAGATCCAGCCGCCGGCCGCCCAGGAGCCGCCCGCTCCGCAACCCCCGGCCCAGCAACCGCCGGCCGAACAGCCTCCGGCGCAGCAGCCGCCAGCAGCATAATCCGCAGGGGCCAGAGAAATCTGGCCCCTTCTCTTTGTGGCGGGAGTGCCTGAAAGCCGGCGCGAAGGTTCTAGTGTCGTGAATTCTATGCCCTGGCCGGCTCGTCTCTTCGCTCTGGCGCGCCACGGCGCGCAACCGGCGGAGCTTTCCGGACTTCCCGTCTGGCCGGCCGCCTGGGCACTGAGCCAACACTCCTCCGAAGCCGACCTGACCCCGTTTCCCTCGGCTTCCGCCCAGCGCCTGGCCCTGGCCATGCAGCGTCGGCAGGCGCGCCCGGCGGGACCCCATCCGCTGGACCATTGTCTGCACCAGAGCGCCCGGGCGCTGCATCCGGTGCAACGCCTGGCCTGGCTGATGGCGCTGGTGGAAGGGCACGGTGAGAAAGCCATCGAGCCGCTGCTGAAAAGTCTGGGGGTGGCTCTGAATCGCCCCTCCCCCTTCATCGAACTGGGCGAAGCCCTGGCCTGGGCGCTGGGTCAGTTGGGCCGCGACATCCTGTTGCCGATCGGCGAGCGCTTCAAAGACGCGCCCTTTCTCGTGCGCGAACACTACTGTCAGGCTCTCTGGTATCTGGGCGGGCAGGCCCGCGGCTGCCAGGCCTGGATGAAGGTCCAGCAGACCGAATGGGCTGAGGCCGTCCTCTACCGTCTGGAAGCGTTGGGTTCCGAGGCCTTGATCGAGAGGCGCCGCGTTCCCATCTGGCTGGATGAGAAAAGCCTGGACCGACTGGCGGATCTGGCTTTTTCCCAGGAGCCGGGCAATCGACTCTACGCCCTGCGCGCCCTGGACGGATGGGGACCGGCCCGCACTCAGGCGGTTCGATTGGTGCGAGCCACCCTGGCTGATCCCGACGACGAAGTGGTGCTGCAGGCCTGGCGCAGTCTGCTCAGCCTGGGGGAAAGGCCGGACCCGGCCGATGTCTCACGCGCTCTGCGCAGCCAGCATTCCCAATTGGTGGAGCTGGCCACCGACCACTGCGACCTGCTGCTCGGCTCCCGGTCTCCGCTGGACTCGCTGGAGGAAGCCCTCGAGGCCGGGGACCCATTGCGTGTGGAACTGGCTCTGGCACGGTTGCTGGCGCGTCCCTTCCCGGGAGAGCGGTTGCGCCGTTTCTTAGCGCTGCTGAATCGTCTCAACGACGAGCAACAGCGGCAAGCCGCCGCCTGGCTGGTCAAGGCCGATTGGTGGGCCGAAGATTGGGCCCGTCTGGTCGAGTTGGAGCCCTCCAACGCTCACCTGTTGCGCGCCATCGCGGAGCGCCCCAACGCCACCGTGCAGCTTTACCTGCAGCCGGCCCTGCGTCAGCGCCTGCTCCAACGACTGGAAGGAGTAAGCGGTGCCGAAGAGTTGCGCGAGCAACTGCAGGGGGCCTGTCTGACCTGGGACCGGTTGGCATCGCTGAGTTCCGAGCGCCGCAATCAGGCCCTCGAAGTGATCCTCGAGTCCGGGGAATTGCCAACTCCCTTGCTGCAGCCGGTTCTTTCCGGGGAGTCCATCCACCCCGAGAGCCTGGAGCTGGTGGCCAGAATGACGCCTCCGCATCAACTCGGAGAGCGTCTGACCGAGATATTTTCGGTCAGTGGTGTCGAAGACAGGGTCCATTTTGTCGAGATTCTGCCACTGCTGCCGAGCCAGGGCTGGCCGCTGCTGAGTTCCTGGCTGGACCAACCCAATCTGGCCGAACCCGCCCTGGACTTGTTGGAGTCGCGCCTCAGAGACTTCGCAGGCGCCAGCGACTGGCTGCGGCAAGAAGGCTGGACGGTGCTGGTTCCCGATGCCGCGCCGCCGGCGCGCGCGCGCTGGCAGTGGCTGGTGGCCCAGGTCGTCTGCCGGTTGGACTTTCCCGACCACTTCGAATGGGCTCGAGAATTGTGCCAGGCTGACTTCCGGTCCGCCCTACACGCCCTGGAGTTTCTCTATGAGAACTATGCCGTATCGAGGCGACCCGAGGTCATAGGGCTCATCCTCGAGGCATTAGGTCACTCGGATCGCGCTGTCCGAGTCGAAGCAATCGCATATATCCGGAAAATCCAACCTAAGGTGAGTGCGGTCGTGAGCTGGATGGAAGCCCTCGAACCAGACCCGGACCCTTTTGTCCAGCAATGTTTCGACGATTTCAAGAGCGAGATGCAACGAGTCCTCGAGGCAATGCCCTACGGAGGGTCCGACATTACTTGACCTTGACTAACTCAGCCCGCCAGTAATTTTCGATTTCCGGTCCAAAGACGTCCATCTGCAGCTTTTCGTCCTGATAGTCCAGGATGGCCTTGCTCTCGCGACCCACCACCAGCGGCCACTTTTCGATCTCGACGTACTTGCGGGTGTGACCGTCCTGAAGAATCTTGGTGGGCTTGAAAGAGACGTGAGGCTGACCTTTGGTGGCCGTGACCCGATATTCGCCGCGCACCACCCAGTGGTCGCCGTATTCGAGCTCGAAGTCGTGCACCTTGGCACCCGTGTGCAGCTGCAACCGCTGGCCTTCGGGACTTTTCCCCGCCCAGCGGCCCTCGAACAGATCAAACATGCCCTGAGCCAGCACCAGGCCGGTCAGGGCAATCAGCAACAAGAAGATTCTCATACGGAGAAGCTTACCCGTTAATGCAGAGCTCCAAAATCCGTCATTTGCGATTCGAAGAGTTTTTGCACGCGCGCACCTTGCGGGTTGTAGTCGTAGCGGCCCTCGTGGATGCCATACATAGGGGCCAGCGGAGCCTGCAAACTATCCAGATCGTTCGCGTTGCCAATCGGCATCGGCGTCATGGTCTCCCGCATTTCTTCGGAAAAATGAACGTTGTCGCGGATCTGCGACTGCGAAGGCGGAGGGGCGGCTGACTTTTTCTCCGCTGACTTTTCGCCGCTGAGCGCCTTCAGGCTCTGGCCAATGATTTTGCCGGGAAGCTCCAAGAGACCGCCAAGTAGACTCATCTGTCGCACCTCCACGTTGTGTATGGGGGCATCATAGCAATCGACTCCGGAAGCCTTCGGGAAAAAACGGGATCCGAAATGAACGGCTTGTAAACTCTTGGACAGGGCCTTTTCGGCCCTTCCCGGCGCTGTCTTAGAAACGCCCAACCCTCGAATCTGAACAAAAACTTCACATTCTCGAGGGCGAATCTGGCTTACACTATCCGGATGTTTCCCTTCTACACGCCCCCCGCGCTGGTCGCTCAAGTGGCTCAGACTCCTGACAAAAACCCCTGGGTCGAGCTGCTGGTCGGCTCCAGCAAACCCTTCCCCAGCTGTCACTTTTACGTCTTCGGAGCCACCGGCGACCTGGTCAGCAAACGAGCGGTCCGCGACGCGCTGGTGCAACTGGCGGAAACCCATACTCTGGAGGGATCGAAGGACCCGTTCGTGCTGCTCGGACAGCAAACGGTTCCGGCCGGCCCCTATCTGGCCGGCTTCCGTACCGGCGACGCGGAGTCAAAGCCTATCACTCAGGAAGGTTTCGAGGCTTTTAAAAAGCTGGCCCGACTGGACGGTCCAGAAGCGCAGATCATCGGCATCAGCGTCAAGGACGCGCCCGATTATCAGAAGTTGGCCCCCGAACTGGGCGGCGACAATGCCGTCTTCTACGGAGCTCTGCCGCCCAAACTTTACGGCGTCTTCCTGGACAACTTACGTTTGTCCGGCCTGAGCCAGCAGCCCGGGGGCGGCTTTCGGCGCATCCTGCTGGAAAAGCCCTTCGGCAATGAGTCCGCCGACGCGCGGGCGCTCAACGAAAAACTGACGCGCGACTTCCAGCCGGGTCAGGTGCTGCTGGTCGACCACTTCCTGGCCTATCCGGGAATGACCAACATGCTGAGCTTTCGCAGCGACCCGGTGGTGGACGAGGCCCTCAACTCCAAGTACGTGGAGAAGTTCGACGTCAAAGTGCTCGAGAGCATCAAGAGCAACGACCGTCCCTACTTCCGCGACACCGGTCTGGTCAAAGACATGGTGCAAAATCATGCCATCCAGGTCTTTTCCACCATGGCTTGCGAACTGCCTCAGGAAAAAGACGGCGACGCCATTCGGGCTCAACGCGAGCAAGTCATCAAGAGCATCGATGTGGACGAAGCCAGTTGCCGGCGCGGCCAGTTCGAAGGCTTCAACGACCCGGCTCAGGGCTCGCCCGCCGGCGCCTCCCCGTCCCAGGCAGAGACCTACGTTTCCTTTCGATTCAAAGTCAAAAGTCCACGCTGGCAGTCGGTGCCCTTCCGCCTGGTCAACGCCAAAGGCGTGGATCACAAGCGCTCGGGCGTGGACATCTACCTGCGCGCTCTGCCCGAAAAACTGGCCAGTCGCTGGTCGGTTCCGGCCAATCAGCCGGCCGTCATCCACACCACCATGAATCCGATTGCGCGCATCTGGGTCGACTTCCCCACCACTCACAAGAGCCTGGAGGTCGCCTACGATGAGCGCGTTCCCAATCGCCCGCCCTACGCCACCCTGTTCTGCCAGGCGATCCGCGGGGAAACCGCCATCTTCGCCACTCCGGCCGAATCGCTGGCGGCCTGGCGGGTGGCCGACCAGTTGACCTCGGTGCTGCAAAAGCGTCCCTTGATCTCTTACAAGGCAGGCGTTAGCATCGATCAGATTGACGACCGCTGAACGTATCCTGGTCCGCTGCGAGCAGGCGTTCTGCCTGCTCATCCTGTTCTTCTGGCTGCTGGAGCGTCTGCTCAACGGCTGGTGGCCGGTCGCGATCCTGATTTGCCTGCCGCATCTGCCGGCCGGGCTGCCCTTATTGCTGCTGACCTACGTTCGACTGCGAGTCGCGCGGCGCCGCCCGTTCTGGCTGCTGGTCGGGTGGCTGCTCTGGTTGGGAGGCAGCGGGTTCTGTCTGAACTGGCAGATCCACAGTAAAGTACCGCTGCGGTTGGCCAGCTACAATCTGGAAGGCTGCCCACACGGCGAGAAGGAAACTGCGGAGACCTTGAGGTCTCTAGGCGCGGACCTCTACGCCCTGCAGGAAGTCTCGGCCTGGACCGCCCGCTCACCCGATTTTCTACAGCTCAAGTATCTCGCCAATGACGGCGAGTTTCTCTTTCTCTCGCGCTATCCGATTCTCAAATCATCGTTGGTGGAACTGCAGACGGAACGGTTCTCCAGACCCTGCCAGGTGGTCGACGTGCAACTGCCTGGCGGCAAATTGCGAGTCATCAACGTGCACCTGTCATTGCTCGTCCACGGCCCTCAGTGGCTGGCGGCCCACCGAGGCGAACTCAAGAGCCACGTCACCCAGGCGCTCTCCGACCGCAGCGGCCAGATCGCCAGGTTGCTGCCTCTCCTCCAGGGCCCCTGCGTGGTGGCTGGCGACTTCAACTCCCAGCCTCGCGACCACTGCCTGAAAGGACTGGAAAGCCGAATGCGGGACAGCTTCCGGGAAGGCGGACTGGGCTGGGGACTTTCCTTCGAGTCCACTCTGCCCGCGCTGCGCATCGACTACATCTGGCACAGCCCGGAACTCAGCTGCCTGAACTTCGAAACGACCGGGTCTCTGAGCAGCGACCACATGCCTATTCTAGCGGATTTCAGAGATTTGTAGGCGTCAGCCCTTACTCTGAGCGAGTGAAAGTCCAACAGATCAACTCCGTCTTGCAGCCGCGCACTCGGCGTCCTATTGACTGGAAGCAAGGCGCGGCCGATGTGGTGACCATTGGTGTGGGTAGCACCACCGGTGCGCTCTTCGGGTCTATCGCCGGAGTCAGCGCGGGAGCGGTAACGGGGGCCGGAGCCGAGAGCATGGTCGCCTCGGAAATGGTGCTGCAGAAGCCCTCCCAGTTGATCGCCCGCCAGGCCGCCGTCGGCGCGGTGGCCGGTTTGAGCGCGGGACTGACGACTTCGCTTCTTCATCAGACCCTGGGTTCTCTGGACGGACTGGCCGGCCTGGGTGTGGGACTGGCTTTGGGCAGCGCGGCCGCCCTGCTGCTGCCAGAGCGAGGCCAGACGGCGGTGGACAGTCACTGGACCAATCTGGAAAGCCTGCAGGCGCCCAAACTTTGGGAGAAAAACCTGACCGGGGAGGGCGTGGGTGTGGCCGTGCTCGACACCGGTCTGTCCAGCCACGCCGTTCTACGCGACAACATCGTCGCCTACCGCAGCTTCGTCGATGACAAGCAAGACATTCACGACGACCATTTCCACGGCACGGCCATGTCCGGCATTATCAGCGGCTATGGTAAGGACGGCAACTATCCGGCGGTGGCACCGAACGCCAACCTGATCGGCCTGAAGGTGGCGGACGACAAAGGCAGCCTGAAGCTGAACAAGCTGGCCGAAGCCATCCGCTGGTCGATAGAAAATCAAGAACGCTACAACATCCAGGTCCTAAATATGTCTTTCACGGGAGAAGCCAAGGACGACCCTCTGGAAACCGCCGAGGTTCTCAAGGCCGTCGAAGAAGCCAGCGCCAAGGGGATTATCGTAGTCGCATCGGCCGGCAACGACGGCCCCGACCCCAGCAAGATGCAGGCCCCCGCCTCGGCTCCCAGCGCCATCTCGGTGGCCAGCCTGGAAAGCAAAACCTCCACCATTTCCGACTTCTCCCACCGCTCGCCGGTCGGCGAAGATCACGCCACCGTCAGCGCCCCTGGCTCCGGCTGGCTCGAACCCATCACCGGTGGAGGCTACTGGGTGGAGGGCGGCACCTCGCACGCGGCGGCCGCTCTCTCCGGCGTCATCGCCCTCTGGAAACAGGCCAAGCCAGATTTGACCCCGGCTCAGGCACAGGAAGCTTTAGAGCGGTCGGCCCTGGACCTCAAGCAAGCGCCCGAAGCCCAGGGTGCTGGCGCTGCACGAGCTCTGGACGGTCTCCGCTGGCTGGAAGCCCACAGCTAGTCGACTTTGGCCATCCAGGCGGCCACCGCATCAGCCAGCACGTCTTCCGGCAAATCGTGAAATCCGCCGTTCACCTCTACCCAGCTTTTAGGCTCCTTGGCTGCGGCGAAGAGCGCCTGGCCGTGGCGAAATCCGATCACTTCATCGCGGTTGCCGTGAATCACCAGCACCGGCACCTTCAGGTTGGCCAGTCGCGCGCGCGTGTTCATCTGAAATCGCGATAAGACGGAAAGCGGAAGAAACCCATAGTTTTCGCCGGCACGCTCGAGAAAGCTGGTGAAAGTGGACTGCAGCACCAGGCCTTTGCAAGCATTCTTCTCAGCCAGGTAGGAGGCGACTCCGCCTCCCAGCGATTCTCCGTAAATCCAGATCGGCTGGTGCAATTCGGCCAGTCGGTCATAGACCGCCTGGGCGTCATCAAAAAGCTCGCCCTCTCGCGTGATGGCGCCGGTGCTGCGACCGTAGCCTCGGTAGTCAAAGAGCACCACCCCGATTCCGCGCTGGCAGAGTTCTTTGGCCAGTTCCAGTCGCCCGTCGATGTTGCCGCCGTTGCCGTGACAGTGGAGCACCCATTGGCTGGCGCCACCGGCCGGAGCAATTTTCCAGGCCACGATCTGCGAAGAACCCGAGGGCACCTGCCACTCCTCAAAGGACAACCCCAGCTCTTTGGGAGAGCGGGTCAGACCCACACGCGGAAAAAGCAGCAGTCGCGTTTGCCAGTGCCAGACCGCCGCGCAAAGCGATAGGTAGCCCAGCAGCGCCAGGCAGGTCATCCCGATCAACATCTTCTTCATCCTTCCAAGCATCTTCCCAAAGTTAACATGTCTGCAACATCCCGGACTTTACTCGTTCACATTCTGGTCCACCATTCCGCTCCCGCCTTATCCGTAATTCATTAAGCTTTCTCTATGAACGCTGACCGCCTTGGACGCTTTGAACTGATGATGACCTGGAGCAAGAAGCTCCAGGAACTGAGCAAGATCGGCGAGTGCACTCTCCAACTGGAACGCTTCCTCCAGACCCTGGAAAGCGTGCCCGGAGACGAGGTCGGCGAGATCGGCATCGAGTGGCGCCGCCGCCGCCGGGAGCAGCGCCCGTGCCTGGCTCTGGCCTTCTTTACCCTGGCCATGCTGCTGCTGTTCCTCGGCGTCCACACCCTGGGTCCGGTGTTCTCGGCCCTGGCCACCACGGCCGTCGCCCTGTATGCCTGCCAGGCTCTTTATCGCCACTGGAAATTGGAAGAAGCCTTCGACAGCGAGCTCTATATGCGGGCCGCCTACGTGGTGAACGCTCCCAGCTGGGCGCGTTAAGGATACCAAACACCTGTTATGCCCGTACCCAGGAGGTCGCGGCCGGCAAGGCTAAACCCATAGCATGCTAAGCCGTGCTAGAGAATTGACGGGCGAGGGACTCAACGAATGGATCGGGTCCGCCGATTTTCCGAAGGCCTTCGATGCCCTGAGCACCTCCGCCGAGAAAGCCTTTTTAGACGAAGTCGTGCGCGGCCGAACTCAAGAGTTGAGCGTGCGCAGTCGCGGCATCCTCATCAAAGCCATGCAGGTCGGAGCCACCTACTACCAACGCGAACGGGCCATCCGCGATCTGATGCTGGCCACCCATGGACATGATTTGACCGTGCTCAAGCGCCATATCGACCGCTGCGACGACCACCGAGACCTGGCCCAGCTGCTTTTCCACGACATCGACCGCAGCGATTACCGTAAGCAAATCCTCGATCATATCCACCGCGAAGGTCGCCTGCATCCGTGCCCGGAGGTGCGCATCGTTACCGACCTGGACGACACCATCTACTGCAACTGGGCGGACAAGCGCTTCCCCCCCAAAACCGTTTATCCCGGAGTCTTGCAACTGCACCAGGAACTCCGAGGCGATCTAGTAGTTCTAACCGGACGCGTAGGCGACACCGCGGGAATCCTGGAACGTCGCTACCGCAAGCGCCTGGGCGCCCTGGGCGTCAAAGAAATCACTATGCTGACCGGCTCACTCGTTCATCAGTTCGTGCATCCCTGGATTTTTTCCAAGAAATGGGCCAACCTGGAGCGCCATTACCGACTGTTCCCCGAGATGCGCATCGTCATGTTCGGAGACACCGGTCAGGCCGACCCCGAGTTCCTCAGCAAAGCCGCCTGCCATTACGGAGTCCAGGTAGCCAAAGCCATGCTCCACAATGTCAAAGCCTTGCCTCCCGCCCGCCAGGCTCTTTGTGACCAGAGCGGGGTGTCGGTCTTCGACACCTACGTGGGCGCGGCGCTGCAACTGTTTCAAGCCCGTCTCCTGACCTCGGAGAAGCTCGAACGGGTGATGCAGGCTGCCCTCCAGGATCTCGACAAAATAGCCTTTCCCGCCCCCGACATGCGCCGGGCTCGCCTGCAAGAACTCCAGCAAGATCTGGAACAGGCCGAGGAGGCTCTGAAAGGGGCTTGATTCGCAGAATTTCCCTGGCCGGAGGGTTGGCCTCCGTGTTGTTCCTCTTGCTCTCCGCCGCCGTCGCACTCTACCAGGCGCCTCGCCTCCCCTACACCTTCGCCTGGGACGGCCAGGCCTGGGTAGTGGAAAGCGGCCCGGCTCCGATCAAGCCAGGAGAGAGGCTGCAGTCTCTGGCGGGTCGCTCCGTGACTCCGTTCACTCTGATGGTCGACAACTTTTCGCTGCGGACGCGAGCCGAAATGTTCGAGTGGTTGGCCCAAAAGGCAGACCTCTACCAGCGACTTGGCGGCCAGCAGGTCGAACTGCAGATTGGCTCCCGGCGCCTGGAAGTGCCTGTTCAACGGGGGTCCTGGGATTTTCTCCATCACGCCGGCCTGGTTCACCTGCCCGTGGGGGTGGCGTTTTTTGTGGTGGGCTGGGCGACCTACCTGCGGCCTGGAGCGGGACGTCAGGCTTTCTGGTTCTATCTGATGTGCCTGGCGATGAGCCTGGTCTACATCACGAACGCCGCCTCGCTCTCGGCTCAGACGGTCTTCTGGCCGCCGCTCTGGAGCCTGGTCAACTTGCTCAACGCGTCCACCTTCGTGCTGGCGCCGTGCCTGCTCTTTCACTTCTCCTTGCTCATCCCCCGCGACCGAACCCGGCCCTGGTTGCTGGCTTTGATCTACGGGCTCTCGGTCTACGTGGTGCTGACGGTCTGCATCCCCCTCCACGGAGTGGTCGTGCCCGCTTTCTTCCTGGGCTCTTTGCTGGCCATCCTGCAGGCAAGCCTCCGTTATCGCTCCACCATCGAGAGACAGCAGATGAAATGGATCGGTGCCGGCTTCGCCCTGGGAGTGGGTCCCTGGCTGCTGATCAATGGATTCCCGATGCTCTTTCTGGGTCATCGCTGGATGACCGACACCCTGCCCGGCGCTTTTCTGGTCTTTATCCCACTGGGAATGGCGGTGGCCATCCATCGCTATCGACTCTTCGACATCGGAAGCTTCCTGGAAGGCACGCTGGCTTACGCACTGACCCTGTTGCTGCTTTTGCTCTGCGAATGGGCGGTGCTGACCTCGCTCGGACTTCAGCTTGCTTTCGACTCGAGTCAGGTCTTTTTGCTGGCCGTCTTAGCCAGTGGCTACGGAATGGTCCGCTGGAAGCTGGCGGAAGTTCTGGCCGGCTGGTTTCGCCGCCGACCGCTCTCGGTGGAGCAGTCTCTGGAGCAATTGCGCACTCGAGCAGCCGGCCGACCCGCCAGCGAAGTGAGGGCAGCCCTGCAAACGACCGTGGAAGTGCTGCTGGCGCCGCAGTGGATCCGTCCCCAGCTCGGAAGCACTCAGGCGGGGGCCACTCTGAACCTTGAGGGCGAACCTACCGTGCTCCTATCTCTTCGTCCAGACACCGGCCTGCTTTGCGGCCCGCTGCCGCCCGGGCGCGGCTATTCTTCCGAGACGATGCGCTGCCTGGATCAACTCGCCCGGCAGGCCTCACTCTATTTGGAAAATGCCTTGCTCTTTGAGCAGTCTCATCGCGAGCAAGCCGAGCGTCTCGAGGAACGAGAGCGCCTGCTGGGAGATCTCCACGACGGAGTGGGAGCCGCTCTGGCAGGCATTCGCATGCTCAGCCACGAGCCTGAGGTCGCCACCATGGCCGGCGACGCCCTTCACGAACTGCAGAGCTTTCTTTACGACAGCCCTGACTATCAGATGGAGCGAAGCCGCTTCCTGGCTGAGCTGCGAGCCTACGGAAATCGCCTGTTCGCGGACCGCGAGTTCGTTTTTCGAGCCGGCGGGGACCTGGAAGGCACGATGGCACGAGCCCAGGCCCTGTCGCTCTTCCGCTTGATTCGCGAAGCTTTCCACAACGCTCAAAAGCACTCTGGCGCCGATCGGGTATCGTTGTCTCTGGACTTTCTTGACCAGATCGAAATAAGTCTTGAAGATAACGGACGTGGATTCGGTCAGGTGACGCGAGGCCGCGGTCTACGCAGCATCGAAAAGCGGGTTTCCGATCTGGGCGGTCGTCTCAGGTGGGAAACCGAGTCCGGTGTGCGATTGGAGCTCCGACTGCCCCTGTGAAGAAAATCAAAATCGCCCTGGTGGACGACGACGAACGTTGCCGCCGCAGTTTGCTGCAGACCCTGGAGCCGGAAGAGGATTTTGAAATCACGGCCGCCTGCCAGGATGCCGAGGAATTGCTCCAGCAACTGGACGCCAATCCACCCGAAGTTCTGCTGGTGGATCTCGGGCTGCCCGGTATGGGCGGGCAAGAGCTGATTCGCCAACTGCGCCAAAGCCATCCGACCATCGAATGCATTGCTCACACCATCTTTGAAGAACCCGGCACGGTGCTGGCGGCGTTGAGGGCGGGAGCCTCGGGATATTTACTCAAAGGCTCGACCCCCGGCGAACTCCTGCGCAGTCTGCGCAGCCTGTCCGAAGGCGGAGCCCCGCTGACCGCCAAGATCGCCCGCATGCTGATCCGCGAGGTCCAGCCCAGTCAGGATCCGCTCAGCGACCGGGAGCACGAGGTCTTGAAGGCCTTGTCGGACGGCTACTCCTATAAAGAAGTAGCCGCCCACCTGATCGTCAGTTCGCACACCGTCCACACCCATGTGAAGAATATCTACGAAAAACTCCAGGTGAGCGGCCGCCGGCAGGCCCTGGACAAGGCCCGTCAGCAAGGCTGGCTCTAGGGCAGACTGAGGAAGTTGCCCACCACGTGGCCGGAAGCGTTGAAGGTGCCGACAGCGCTGCCGGGAGTGACCGAATTGGGCCCGACGTTGCTCACGTTAAAATCGGCTTCCACCCGGCTGTCGGTCAAGGAAGTGATGGTGAAAGTTCCCGTCGTTCCGGAAGTTTGAGCCCAGGCCGAGTTGATGGTCGTGCCGGTGGTGTCGCTCAGGCTTACCGAAAAACCGTTGTCAGAGCTGTTTTGCAGAATGTTGTAAGTCCCGGTAGTCAGCGCGCTTCCGTGCGTAATCACGACGAAACTCAGGGTGCGGAAGTTGGTGATTGAAGAGCCCGTTTGCGCCAGCGCTATCGTCAGATGATTGTTGTCGGTGGTTCCGGTGGTGAGTTCACCCGATACGATCGGACTGGTCAGCGGCGGGTTGACTCCGTTGAAGCCACTACCGGTAAAGCTGAATCCGGTCAAAGAGCCACTGGCGATCGGCTTGGTGGTGCCGTTGCCGGTCGGATTGGTGTTGCTCGGAGGAGTCGTGCCCGGCTGAATCGAGCCGGTAAAGGTCTGACCGTTGAGGGTGATCGCATAGCTGCCCACGGTCCCGCTTTGAGTCAGCACGCCGGTGATGGTAAAGGTGCCAAAGTCGGGGACGGTACCGGTGAGAGTAAAAGCGCCGGTGTTCTGGTCGACGGTGCCGCTGATGCTGTAGCTGCCGGTGGCCACACTGAAATTTGCCAAAGCCTGAACGGCCGGATTGGTGACCACAAACGTGCCGGTCGCCTGACCGTTGGCGCCCACGCTCAAGTTGAGAGTGCCGGTCTGGCCGCTACTTAGAGCTCCCCTACCAGCGAAGTTGCCCAAGAACCGGTTGGCCTGTCCCTGGTTGAAACCGCTATAGGTGTTGGTGTCGTCGCTGCCGCAAGCAGCCGTGAAGAAAGCCAGAGAGGTAAGGAGCGCGGCAGTGCAGACGCGGCGCCAAGGAGAAGATTTCATGAGAGAGACTCCTACAGGAATGTTTTAGGACGGATGAACCCCAGCCGAACAGATAGGAGTCTATGGTTTCAGGATAGCGCGGGTAAAGATTTCTTCAGGGTATATTCGGGGTATTGTCGCTGCCGCCAGCTCTTCAGCGCATACATCAGACGAAGCGAGCCGCGTTCCCAGAACGGCCTGGGCTCGATACTTTCCCCGAAGGGACGGCAGCGAGTGACGATGTGCAGAGCCACAGGGACCCCGCGTTCCGCCAGCCAGCAGCTGAACTGGTATCCGTCCAGCAACGGCGAGCCACCGGCCGGGCGCTGGTGCCCGGCCGCGTATTCGTCAAACCAATCCTCGACCTGGCCCTTGAGCTCGGCCAGTCCCGGCCAGCTGGAAATGGCCTCGCGACGGCGCTTGCAGGCCAGTCCGCGACTTACGATGCGCAACCTGCGAGCGGGCATCCCCTCCGGGTCGGGCCCGCCCGCCACCAAGGAGTTGAGGAGTTGATATTGTCGTTCCAGCAGTCGCTCGCGGCTCATCGCAGTGCCTCCTGACGGCGACGCTCTCCGCGCCGCACCGCCCCTTCGATCTTTTCCATTTCTTCGAGAAACTCTTGTTCCCCGGGGAAGTCATCGTCTCGCTCCAGGAGCACTCCCGGCGGCTCGCACAGGGCGCAGAGCTCTGTGAGCAAGTCCAGCACTTCGGTGGATAGGGGCGCACCGTGCGTATCGTGATAGAGACCGTCGTGCTCCACCCCACCACCTACATGCACATAGCCGATGCGGTCCAGCGGAATACGCCGCAGAAATTCGACCGGGTCACCTCCGTGGTTGCGACTGTTCGCGTACAGATTGGAGATGTCCAGCAGCAACCCGCAACCGGAACGCTCCACCAACAGACGAAGAAACTCAGCTTCTTCCCAGGTCGGCTCCGGCCAGTCGACGATGGTCGCGATGTTTTCCAGGTAGAGGGGGCGGGATAGAGCCTGCTGCGCCAGGCGCAGGTTTTCAAGCACGATATCCAGGCTCTCCGGGGTGCGCTCCACCGGCAGGAGATGCCCGCTTTCCAGCTCGCGTGCCCGCACGAAAGCCAGATGCTCGGAAACCAGCGGGGCATGGCAGCGACGAGCCAGCTGCTCCATTTCGTGCAATCTTTGGCCCGACGGGGCCTCCGCTCCCCCTAGCGATAGCGAAAGCCCATGAGGAACCGCCTGCACACCTCGCTCCAGCAGGTTGACGACGGCCTGGGGCAGCGGCTTGTGGCTGGGAAAGTGTTCCACCATCAGCTCAACAAAGCCCAGCTTTGGGTAACGCTCGATCGAGAGCGCCAGTTGAGCGCGCCAGCTGACGCCAAGCCCCAGCCGCATCATCCGCCGCAGCTCGACGAGGAACTGCAGCTGCTGCCGCAACTGCTCGAGGAGCTACAGCTGCTGGAGCTGCAACTGGAGCTGGAGCTGCAACTACTGTAGGAGGAGCTACAGGACGAACCCGACGAGCTGTCGCCGGATTCGCGGTAGGCGTAGACCGGCATCAGAGTGGTGGTCAGTGCGGCCGTTCCAAAGAGCGCCACCGCCAGGGCGGCGTCTTCGCCCTTGACCGTGCCGGGGTTGCTGCGGGCGGCCAGGGCCAGGGCGGACTGTTCGCGCACCCGGTTCTCCAGATACCGGTCCGACTCGGCCGGCCGGGTAGGTAGTTTGCTGAACAAGAGAACAAATGCCATGTAGCTCACCACCAGTTCCGCGATCAGGTAGTTGACCGGGCGGCCGTAAGCCCAGCCGATACAGAGCCGAGTCAGACCGATGGCCGAGAGCCCCACCAGCACCAGCGAGGCCCGGTCGCTGACCCGACGGATGGCTGAGGGAGCGAGCAACCAGTTGCGGGCTTGCAGATCCTGACCCACTGCCGCCAGCTGCTCGGACACGGTGCGCGACTTGTGGAGCTCGGGCAGAGTGGTGGCCGAGCTCGCTTCGCTAAGAATACTGAGTTCCAGGGGGTCATCGCTTTTGTAGCCGGCCTGAGCGGTGATGGGCGCGGGCCGAGTGTCGTGGTCGATGTGCAGCCCGCCTTTCGCCTCCAGCTGGAGGATGGCGGTGACCAAGGCTCGACCGCCCCCGTCCTGCAGGTAGGCCAGTTCGTAAGCGTTGAGTTCGCGACGCGGCATTTCCTGGATACCGCTCAGGCGTAATCCACGGCGCAAGCCATAGAGATGAATTCCACAGGCCAACACCATGGCCGCGAACACAAAGAGAAAGACTTGTCCGGGAATCCACTGGAAGCTGATCAGGTCAAAAAAGAAGCTCATAGACTTTACCTCCGTCGTTTCGATTTAGGCGGGGTGATGGAAGAGCTCACAGAGAGATTTTGCGTATTTGCAAAAAGATCCTAGCAAATTGTGATTCATTTCACAAGTTCCCCACCGGAAAAAATTGCCTCGGAGTGGAAGACTCCCGGGTGAGCCTTTCGACCCCGACCGTCCGACTGCGTTTTTTCCCCTGGGGGGAATGCGCCAGTCCCGGCTGGCTGTTGATGCGCGGAGGCGGCGTCAGAATCATTCGCCAACCGGTGTTGGTCGGGCTCCTGGAACATCCCCGGGCCGGCTGCTGGCTGCTCGACACCGGCTTGCATCCGCGTATCCGCGAGGTAAGCCTGCAACTGCGCCTGTTCACCCAGCTGTCTCGGATGCAGGTGCCCGATGGCCTGCCGCCCACCCCTCCCTTGAGCGGAGTCTTCCTCTCCCATTTTCATCTGGACCACGGCGCTGGCTTGACCGCCTTGAGGCCCGAAGTGCTGCTGACTTCCCGGGAAGGCTACGAATCCTCCCGCCTGGGCAGCGATTTACACGTCGGCTGGCATGCCGCCCTCTGGCCCGAGGACCAGTTCGCGCGCACCCGCTGGGTCGAAGACCTGCCGCGCCGCTCGCACGGCCCGGTCACCGGCTTCGACGTCTTTGAGGACGGCTCGGTGCTGGCTGTTCCTTTGCCCGGTCACTGCCATGGACAGTATGGACTGCTCTGTCAGACGGCAGCGGGACGCGTCTTCTTCGTGGCCGATGCGGTGGGACACAGCTACGTGCTGACGCAAGGTCTGCGACAGCGCCTGCCCTCGCTGATTGCGGCCGACCCGGTGGCCGAGGCGCGCACCCAAAACTGGTTGCGCAATCTGCTCCACTGGTGCTGGATGGTACCGTCCCACTGTCCTCACGCCTATCGAATCCCCGGCTAGAATCCCGCCCTCCTGCAACTCCTGGCAGTTGGCAGGAACGGCAGTAGGATCCAGGAACTTCTGCAGCCCGATGAGCCTGGTCCTGGCACTCCACATTCCGGATGGCTTCTTACCACCGCACTTCTGTGCGGCCGGCTGGTTGTTGACCGCCCCCGCCCTGGCCTGGGCCTTGCGGGCGGGCTCCCGTTCCCCGGACTGGGAGCGACGCGTGCCCACCATGGGGATGCTGGCCGCCTTCACTTTCGTGGCCCAATCGCTACAGTTCCCCGTGCCGGGCGGCACCAGCGCCCATTTGCAGGGCTCAGCCCTGGTGGCGCTGGCTCTCGGACCGGCGGCATCTATTCTGGTCTTGACCGTCGTGATCGCCATGCAGGCGCTGATTTTTGGGGACGGCGGCCTGCTGGCCATGGGCTGGAACATCGTCAACATGGCTCTGGTCGGCGCGCTGGGAGCCTGCAGCTTCGGCTGGCTCGGACAACGGCTGCGAGTGCCGGCCTTTCTCTGGGCTTTTCTGGCGGCCTGGATCAGTATCGAGTTGAGCACTCTGGCCACCTGTTTGGAGCTGGCCGCGGCCGGCAGCTCTCCCCTGAAAATCTCGCTGCTTGGCATGCTCCCGGCCCAGGGGCTGGTCGGCCTCGGCGAAGGTCTGGCCACAGCCGGGGCCTTATCCATCTTGCAAAAACGTCGGGCCACCATTTCTCTGAACTGGCAACAGGCCGCCCCGGGCTGGCTGGTGGTGGCGCTGCTGTTCACTCTGTTGCTGGGCGGCCTGGTTTGAAGCACCCCGGACTCACCCTGGTCCTGACCTTCACCTACTTGATCTGGCTCGGCCTCTTGCCGGTCGGCCACTGGCTCCGTCTGGTTGGTTTCGCGCTGCTACTCTGGAGCGCGATGCTGGCCGCGCGACGCAACCCTCTGCGACTGGCCGGCCAGGCTCTGGCGGTGACCCCTTTCTCTCTGGCCGCCCTTCCGCTGATCTTCAGCGTGCCCGGTCCCATCTGGTGTGACTGGGCTGGCCTCCCTATCACTGTTCCGGGCTGCGAGAGGTTTTTCACGATCCTCTTGCGGGCCTGGCTGGGAGCCCAGGCCGGACTTCTCAGCTTGTCGCTGTTGGGCCGGCCGCGGATGTTGCTGGCCCTGAGCCAACTGGGGCTTCCGCCCGTGCTCCTTTCCATCGTGACTTTGATGACCCGCTATCTCGAAGTGCTGCACGAGGAACTGACCCGCATGAACCGGGCGCGAGCGGCCCGCAGCGCGGGACGACGCGCACCTTCCTGGTGGTGGCGGGCGGTCACCGTCGGTCAGACCGCCGGCAGCTTGCTGGCGCGCTCTTTGGACCGGGCCGACCGCGTCTATCTGGCCATGAAAAGTCGCGGCTACGATGGCCGAGAACGACGTCTACGGCCACCTGCTCCCCCCGAAGCCCGCGAGTTTCTCTGGCTGCTGCTGGCTCAAGTCGCCATGGCGACTTTGTGGTGGCCATGGTAAGCCTGGAATCCTTGAATTTTGCCTACGGCGAGCGGGAAGTTCTGCGCCAGGTCTCGTTCCAGATCGAAGCGGGCCGCAAGGTCGCTCTTCTCGGACCCAACGGTGCCGGCAAATCCACCCTCTTGCTTCACCTGAACGGCATCCTGGAAGGGCGAGGTCGCATCGTGGTGGACGGGGTCGAGCTGAACCCTAAAAACCTGGGTGAGATACGCCAGAAAGTAGGCCTGGTTTTTCAAGACCCCGATGACCAACTGTTCTGTCCCACGGTTTTTGACGACGTCGCCTATGGACCGCTCTACCAGGGACTCTCCGCTCCCGAAGTGGAGCAACGGGTCGAGCGGGCTTTGCAGGCGGTCGGAATGCAGCAATCCGGTCCTCGCTCCCCGCATCAGCTGAGCGGAGGAGAGAAGAAGCGGGTGGCGCTGGCCACCGTCCTCTCCATGCAGCCCGCCCTGCTGGCTCTGGATGAGCCCACCAACGGACTCGATCCGCGAGCCCGGCGCTCCTTGATTGAGCTGCTTCGTGGCCTGCCCGACACGATGCTGGTGGCCACCCACGATCTGGCCATGGTGGAGGAACTCCTTCCCGATGCCATCGTGATGGACGAAGGCCGGGTCGTTTATCAGGGAGCCACCGCCGACCTGCTAGCGGACAAAGAACTCCTGGAACGTCACGGCTTGACCGCCTGACCTTTACGGAAAAGCGAGAGAAATCCGAAGAAACCCACCAGCAGAGCGATCCCCACCACCAGTTTGGTGTGCGTCGCCACCAGCGGCCGTTTGTAGTTGACCACCACCGCATCCGGCCCGACTTCGATGGGAACGGAGATGCCGTGAAGTCCGTGGGTCGAGTCGGCCTGCACTTTGACCAGCCAGGCTCCCGGTTTGTCCGGCGCAAAAACCACCCGACCCAATTGATCGGTTCGTCCCGTTTGGAACGCGATCTTCTCCTGAGGGCGGAAGACTTCGTAAGGCGAATAGCTGGCCACATCCTCGTCCGAAAAGCGGGCGGTGACCACGATGGCGCGGGCGGAATCCACCTGATAGTCGACGGAATGGGCGTATCCCAAGGCGGTGAGGAGCAGAAGCCAGACGAGAACCTTGCGCATGGCGCTTCTTTCCCTGCAGCTATTTTTCAGCCCTGCGCGCCATACTGAGCGGGCATGCAAATCCAATCCGCTCCGCCGCAACGGCCGCTCAAAAACTGGTCCCTGGTCGGCCATATCGACGCCACTTCCAACCTGGAGATGGACGAACTGCGCAACGCCGCCTGCCTGCAAACCATTGACTCTCAAGACGTCAACGTAGTCATGGAGATTCAGCGTAAAGCGTATAAGGCTCGGAAAAGCCCCGATGCCGTGGACCGCGGGCTCGACCGCACCGCCGGCATCACCCAGGCCGCCTTCTCCGCCACCAGTTTTGCCATAGCCGGCATGTCCTTAGTAAACCACCCGTTGATCGCGGCCGGCGCCGGACTGGCAGGCCTGGCCACCGCCTACTTCGCCGGCAAAAACTTGATGCGCTCGGTGCCCCCGCCCGCCCTGAAACAGGGCCCGCCGCGCCACGCCAACGAGCCGGCCTGGGAAGGCACCCGCGTGCTGGAACTGAGCGCCTCCTCAGGCCGCTCTCCTCTCAAGCTCGATTCGCCCACCGTCTCGAGCAACGAGAAACTCGACCCGCCCACTCCCCAGGAGCTTGGACATAGCCTGGCCGAGATGATGAAGGCGTATCCCTCCAAACATCAAGCGGTGCTGCTGGCAGGCCACGGCAATGCTTTCCACGGCTGGAGCCACTACAGCATGGACCAACTGGCCGAGGCCCTGGGCCAGGCCGTACAGGAGAGCGGGCGAAAAATCGATCTGGTCATCTTCGACTCCTGCTTGATGGGCAACATGGAGGGGCTGAGCAAACTGGCTCCTCACGCGCAGTATGCGGTGGCCTCGGAGGAAATCGTCTACACCGGACACCGAGCCTGGGACCTGGTGTTCAACGAAATGGGCGGCGCCCAGGCTGACCCGCGCCAACTCGGCCAGACCATCGTCAAGCAGTTCGGCGGTCATTGGGAAGGTCGCACCATGTCGCTGATCGATCTGGGCAAACTTGAGCCCCTCAAGGAGACGGTGGAAGACCTGGGCGAGAAACTGCTGCGCGACGTGAAAGGCCCGGAACGCAACGCCATTGCTGAAGCCCTGGACGTCCACACCTTTGGCACCACCTACACCGGATCCAAAGAGTGGGGAGGCTACGGGGACCTGGGCAATGTGCTGGAAAATCTGGAACAGAAAGTCACCCGGCCCGACACGAAGGAGGCGGTAGAATCCGCCCAACGAGCACTCAAAGCGGCCGTGGTCGGGTATCGCAACCAGATGTGCTATGACCATGCGCGCGGACTGTCAGCCCGGGTGCCTACCCACAACTTCGAACCCAAGGTCTATCAAGAAAAGACCGGCATGGAAAAGTGGGGCCAGCTGATGTCCGAAATGCGGCCCGCCCCCCGCGACCGCACCATCATCAACCACCGCAGCATTCTTTAGGGTGCTGCTGGCGCAGCAAAAACTTCTGGATCTTCCCGGAGGCGGTAAGCGGAAACTGCTCCACAAAGCACCAGCTGGTGGGGATCTTGAAGTAGCTCAGATGGTCCCGGCAGTGCTCCCGCAAGGCCTGACCGTCCGCTTCCCAGCCCGCACGTAGACGGACGGCGGCGGCCACTTCCTCTCCATACCTTTCGTGAGCCACTCCATAAACCGCCACGTCCAGAACCGACGGATGAGATCGGAGGTGGTCCTCGACCTCCTTGGGCGAGACGTTCTCTCCCCCACGGATGATGACGTCCTTGATGCGCCCGGTGATGCGGACATATCCCTGAGAACAGATGGAGGCCTGGTCACCGGTAGCCAGCCAACCTTCGGCATCCACCGCGCGGGCCGTCGCATCCGGATCGTCGTGATATCCCTGCATCACGTTGTAGCCGCGCACGCACAGCTCCCCAAGCTCCCCCGCGCCCAGCACCCTGCCGTCCGCCGGGTCGCGAATCTCCACTTCCAGTTCCGGCAAAACTTGACCGACCGTCTGCGTGCGCAAGTCCAACCCATCCCGCGGACTTGTCTGCGTAATGGCTGGCGAGGCCTCGGTCAAACCGTAGGCGATGGTCATCTCGCTCAGGTTCATGTGCTCGATCACTCGACGCATCAACGGCTCTGGACAGAGAGAACCGGCCATGACCCCGGTCCGCAAGCTGGAGAAGTCGAAGCGTGCGAATTCGGGATGCTCCAATTGAGCCAAAAACATGGTGGGCACGCCGTAGAGAGCGGTGCAACGGTCGCGCTGCACCGTCTCCATGACGGCCAGCGGCTCAAAAGCCGGCACCAGGTGCAGGCTGGCCCCGTGAGTGAAAGCCCCCAGCACCCCGATCACGCATCCGAAGCAATGAAAGAGCGGCACGCATAAGCAAAGCCGGTCCTCAGGGGTATAGTTCAGTCCCCGGCCCAACCAGTAGCCGTTGTTGACGATGTTCCGACTGGTCAGACGCACTCCCTTGGGAAAGCCGGTGGTGCCGGAGGTGTACTGCATGTTGATGCACTCATCGAGGCCGATCTCCGGCCATTCCAGCGCTGCTGAAGGAAGGGAATGGTAGTCAAGAGCGTCGGGAGGAAGCGGCTGGTCGACGAAAAGAACGAATTCCGGCCTGTAGCTGAGCCCGGCCACTTCTCGTATAAAGTCCAGACACGAAGTGCCCTGCATGTAGACCAGCGCGCGCGCCTGGCACTGGCGCAGCAAATAGTCCAGCTCCTGGCTTCGGAAAGCCGTGTTGACGGTGACCAGAATCGCACCCAGGCGAGCCAGAGCAAATTGTAGCTCAATCCACTCCTGGCGATTGTTCAGCCAGACGGCCACCCGATCCCCGCGTCCAATGCCGAGACGGTGCAGGGCCCCGGCCACGTGTTCCACCCGTCGTTGCAGCTGGCCGAACGTCAGCCGATGCTCGCCCGCCACCAGAGCCAGCTTGTCCGGGAGACGCTGGCTCCACAGCTCGAGCAAGCCACCTACGGAAACATCCGAAACCCCACCCATAGCCAGGGCGTTTCCACGACCCCGTGGGGGGGCCCTCTAAGCAGGCGACGAAGGCCTTGCCCATGCCCGTCACACTGGCTCAGGCCTTTGAAGAATTGCCCGGTCTGGACAACTTTTGTAGCGAATTGTGGGGAAACTTCGTGCCGCTCTTCGCCATGAAAAAGCTGCACACCCGGGCCTCCGCCCTTCTCGAGGCCTTTCCCGACGAACTGATTCGACACGAGCTTTCCGAATGGAAGCGACTCCGGCTGGTGCCCTCACCCGACCCGAAGGACCAGGAACTGGTGGGAGTGCTATGGCAAAGTCCCCTCTTCATCAGCCTGATGGACGCCATCGGATTCTTCCCGCCCGAAGACGTGGACTTGCGGCCCCACATGGCACCGCTCTACGCCAGCATCGACGAATTCGGCGAAGCGCGGAACCAGCTGATCCGCAAATGCGAGCGCGGCTACATGACCCGGCCAGACTTTCCCTATTGGCGGATGGCCCTCCGGGTGCAGGCGCCTCACCTCTATCTGGAGCCCTTCCTGGGCCAAGGCGAGGAACTTCAGGGTTGCGACCTGGCCTGCGGCTGGGGACGCATCTGCCTGACTCTGAGCGAGTATAAGCATCGGCGCATTCACGCCTGCGATCTGGCGGACAGTTCGCTGGTCACCTTGCGCAAACTGGCCGAACAGCGAGAACTCCCCGGAACCATCGAGACCCACCGCGTGGACATCCTGAATCTCCCGTTCCAGGACAACTTCTTCGACTTCTACCTGGCCTTCGATATCTTCGAACATCTGGTGGACGACGTGCTGGCACGCTGCCTACGAGAAATGCTGCGCTGCGGTAAAGTCGGGGCGCCCCTCTACACCGAAACGCCCTTATTGTGCTTTTGCCCCGCCCTCACCCATCTGCAGAACTGGAGCGAAAGCGAGCTCACCCGAGCTTTCGAGCAAGAATGCGTGGACGGCAAGCGTTGGAAGCGGAGGCTCTGGAATGAGCAGGTCCCGGACCATTTCACCTTTGTGATCGAGGGAGCCCACTGATGGCCACTCAGTGGCTTGCCCACGTCTTCACCGAAGTCAGCCGGGCCATCGAGCGCGCCTGTTTCGGTCAAAGCCAGTTCCGCATCACCACCAGCGAGTTCACCACGGCCAGCACCATCGACAACGGCGTGCAGGCCAAGCTGGCGTTGGCCGAAGTCCGCAGCCAGTTAGCCCGTGATTTCCAAATAGAACTGAGCTGGCCGATTCTGCTGGAACTGAAAGCTCCCCCGGCCAAAGGCTGGAAAGCCATGGTCTACAACCCGGAGGGCAATCTGGCTCGACATCAGGTGGTCGACTTCAAGGGTAGCTCGGCTCATCAAATGTGGGTCAAACCCGGACTGACACGAGTCCGCTTCAAAAGCCTGGTCGCCCATGAACTGGTGCACGCCTTCCAGCGTGAAGCCAGCTTCCTGACCGAGAATCTCAGCCTGCGCGAAGGCATGGCGCGCTGGGTGGAGTTTTACTTTCTCAAAGGAAGCGCCGAGGCGGACCGACTGCTCAAGCTCAAGCACTACACCTTTGGCCGGTCCATTCAGTCCATCTTGGAGTTCGAGTCCAAATCTGGCCGTCCGGCCACCCTTCAGTGGTTGCGTTCCCAGGGCTGACGATCAAAATCCGGAGCGAGCAACAAATGAACGACCCCATTAGGCAAAATCTGAACGCCACGAACTCCAGTCAGACCCTCCTGCTGCACGAGGCCGGTGTCCTTCACCTCCAGGCGTAGACGCCCGGCCCGGAGCTCCCAGTGACAAAGATTGTCAGTCCCTCCTAGCGACCGCAGCAAATCAGGCTCCTCGCGCCCGGGGGTCGGCAACTGAAAGCGCGTGATCGCCCAGCGAAAGAGTCCATAGTAGGCCAGGCCAAAGAGGGGTCCCAACAGCCATACCAGCCAGGGGCGGGTGTGCAGGGGGAAAAGCACCAGGTAGTCGATCAAACCGAAGGAAAAGGTGATGCCCAGGTGGCCGCCCAGAGTCACCATCAGCCAGCAGGCCAATCCCGCCAGCAGCGAGTGGAGAGCGTAGAGCACGGGAGCCGCGAAGAGGAAAGAGAACTCGATAGGCTCCGTGATTCCGGTCAGAATCGAAGTCAAGGCTCCGGAAAACAGCAGGCCTCCGACTTCCTGTCGCCGGCGAGGGGAAGCGCAATGGTACATGGCCAGGGCCGCCGCAGGCAATCCCCAGAGCGAAAAGAGATACCCGCCACCTAGCAGCCCGGCGCTGGGATCGTGCGCGAGAAATCGGTAGATATCACCATGAATCAGCTTTCCCGTGTGCGGGTCCTGGAAGGAGCCGATCACCATAAAGAACGGATTGTTCCAGATGTGATGTAAACCGAAGGGAATCAAGGCCCGGTTCACCACCGCCCAAACGCCCGCGGAGACGGCCGGATTGTCGTTAGCGACCAGGTCCGCGGCCCGCTGAATTGCCAATTGGGCGGGCGGCCAGATCTGACTGAGCACCGCTCCCAGACACAGGCAGGCCACGCCCGTCACGATGGGCACGGAGCGCTTGCCCGCAAAGAACCCGAGATAAGGCGGAAGCTCCAGTCGGTAGAAACGCCGATAGACGGCGGCCGCCAGCAGACCGACCAGGATCCCCCCGAAGACTCCCGTGTCCAGGGTTCGCACCCCGAGAACCGACACCAGTTCCTGACCGCCCGCGCCTGCTAGAGAGCCCAGACTGGCCAGCATCACGAAGTAACCGACGGTGGCGGCGACCGCTGCGACTCCCTCGTACTCGGCCATGCCGAGAGCCACTCCCAGGGCGAAAAGCAGGGGCAGATTGCCGAGGATGGAGTTGCCGGCCTGGTTCATCACCTGGGTCACAATGCCGGGCACGAACCTGTAGTTCTGACTGCCGAGACCACACAGCAGCCCGGCCACGGGCAAGACCGAAACCGGCAGCATGAGAGAACGGCCGATTTTCTGGAGCAAACCAAAGAGGCGGGCAAGCACGCCCGGTTTTTCGCGCTTCCCGCGGGCGGTCCTCGAACCGCTGGAGGGTCAGGATTTCTTGAAGTGAATTCGGGAAATTCCTGAGAAGCCAGCAGGAAATTGAAATAAATTCACCAACAGAGACAGGCTTCTTCGCTCATACTCTGGGGGCTTTCATGCTACGACCCGCTGTGCAATCGAATACCAGGATGACCTCGGCCCGGCCACTGCCGCGACCGAGGCGCCAACGCGCCCATCGCGCCAAACCGAGCAGCGTCAACCTGCCAAGCTGGTCGGTGAGTTCGCGTCACTGCTTCCTGGTGCTGATGTTCCTGATTTCCCAGGTCATCCTCTTCACCAGCAGCATGTTCCAGGTTCAACGCATCTACGTGGCCGGCACGGAGACTTTGACCAGCGACCAGGTGCTTCGCCAAAGTGGTCTCAAGAACGGCCAGTATCTTTGGAAGCAGCAGCCGGGCGAAGTAGCCAACCGGGTGGCCGGCCTGCGCAACGTGGCCAGCGCCAATGTGGCATTCATTTTGCCGGGTCAGGTGAACATTACGGTGCACGAGCGCCAGCCTGTTTATCAGGTGGCCAGCAACACTCCCAATCCCACCTGGTTTGCCGTGGACGAGCACGGCCTGGTGCTGCGCAAACTCAAAGGAACCAGCAATCAGTATCCTCGCCTGAAACTTGAGGAGAGCATCGAGGTCGGCAAACGCCTGCACCCCGCCTTGATCGCGACCTGCAGCCAAGCCTGCGGCTTGATCGAGCAAGAGTTCCCCGCCTCCATCTGGTATTACACGATGGACCAGCGCGGCAACCTTTCTTTCCGCACCTTCTCTCGTCAGTATCCGGTCGACGTGCAGCTCGGCAGCCTGGAAAATCTGGATTATAAATTAAAAGTATTGCGCGCTCTCATGAATTCCGTCATGCAGCAGCAGCAGGTCGCGGGAATTGATTTACGCTTCTCAACTCCCGTGGTGCGTTTGCTCCATCCCCCGAAACCGCCTGAGACTCCGGCGCCGCATCCCACCTAAAACCGCTTTACGGCCCCATTCGCCTGTGCTATGCTCGGGCGGTCACCGAGCTTGCAGCCAGGTCTGAAATTCTGAAAGGTCCGCTGTGGATAAATCTTCTCCCGCCCAAAGCTGGCAAGTCCCCGTCGCCATGGCCAGTATCTTGATGGGTATCCTGGTCTCGCTTCAATTTCGCAACCAGACCAGCGCTAATAAATCCACCAGCAAGCAGCCGGAATTGATCGCCATGATCAAAAACTTGGAAGAAGAACGCGACAAAATCACTCAGGAACTGCAGGCCACGCGCGCGCGTCTGAGTGAAATCGAAGGCAAGTTGGCCAAAGAAGGCAACGGCTTCGCCGAACTCGCCAAACAGATGGCCGAAGCCCGCATGCAGGCGGGCCTGCTGGCCATGAAGGGTCCCGGAATCACGATCACCCTGAGCGACTCCAAACGTCGTCCAGGTCCGGACGAAGATGCCTACTTTTTCATCATCCATGATGCCGATCTGCAGACTCTGACGAACGAGCTTTTCGCGGCCGGCGCCGAAGCCGTTTCCATCAATGACCAGCGAATCATTACCCGCAGTTCCATCCGCTGCGTTGGCCCCTCTGTTCTGGTCAACACGGTGCAACTGGCCTCGCCCTTCGTCGTGAAGGCCATCGGGCCGGCTAAAGAGATCGAAGGCGGACTGCGCATGCCCAACGGCTTCTTCGACAGCATGGCCATGTTGATTCGCTCCGGCGGCGAAGTAAAGATCATCAGCGGCGAGGAGATTATCACTCCGGCCTTTGGCGGTAGTATGTCCTTCCGGCTGGCCCAGCCGGTTCCGGAAAATACCAAGACGGGCGCGGTCAGCGCGACCCACTCTTAGGGAGGCAACTCGAAATGGTTTGGGTGATGGCCGCCATGGCCCTGGGAGTCTGGATCGGGGCCTACATGCCCTTCGCTTTGCCCCCCAATATGGCCAAATATGTCTCGGTTTCGTTTTTGGCAGGGCTCGACTCCGTGCTGGGCGGCACTCGCGCCGGCATTGAAAATCGCTTCAACCTCTCCGTCTTTGTCTCCGGCTTTACCACCAACCTGGTGCTGGCCGGGTTGATGACTTACGTGGGCGACCTGTTGGGCGTGGAAATGTATCTGGCCGCGGTCGTCACCTTCGGTCGCCGTATCTTCGAAAACCTGGCTATTATCCGCCGCGATCTGATCGGCGTTCCGCCTAAAAGTCCCTCCACGCTTCAGGGTTAACAACGTCTAAACCCGAGACTCTAAAGGTGCGCCCACCTCGAGGCACTAACCCATGCTTATGAGACCTTGGGGCTTAACCGATCTGCCGGACCTTTCAGGCAAGACAGCGGTCGTGACCGGTGCGACTTCGGGCATCGGCTTCGAAACGGCCAAAGTGCTGGCTCAGCGTGGTGCTCAGGTCTGGCTGGCCTGCCGCGATACGGTGAAGGCCCGCCTGGCAGCCGAACGCATGGAGACACAGGGAGCGGCGTTGCCGGTAGAAGTCGTGCCCCTGGATCTGGCCTCACTGGACTCGATTCGCCAGTGCGCCGAAAAGTTACGCGAACAACTACCTCGACTGGATCTGTTGATCAACAACGCCGGAGTGATGGTGCCTCCCTACAGTCTGACCCAGGAGGGTTTTGAACTGCAGTTTGGCACGAATCACCTGGGCCATTTTGCCTTGACCGGCCTTTTGATCAGCTTGCTGCGAACGACCCGCAACGCCCGCATTATCACGGTGAGCAGCGGCGTCCATCATTTCGGGACCCTGAACTTTGAGGATCTCCAGTCGCAACGGAACTACCATCCAGGCCGGGCTTATGCCCAGTCCAAGCTGGCCAATCTGCTCTTCACTTACGAACTCCAACGCCGCCTGCAATCGGCCGGCAGCGAGACCCTGGCGGTGGCGGCCCATCCCGGTTGGGCGCGCACCGAACTGCAGCGTCACGTGCGCAGCAACTTTCTGGTGCGTTGGATCTTCAAACTGGCCGAACGAGCCCTCAGTCAGGACTCCCGTTCAGGAGCCCTGCCCACTCTCAGGGCAGCCGCCGATCCACGCGTCACACCCGGCGACTTTTATGGACCCGACGGCATCTTGCAGAGCAAAGGCCCGCCCGTGAGAGTCAACTCGAATACCGCTTCCCGCAACCGCGCCTGGCAACAACGCCTCTGGCAAGTCTCCGAAGAACTCACCGGCGTCGCCTACCTGGATTAGAGGGCGGCGGCTCGACTAGAGACGGGTTGGGTCAAAAAATCGAGGATGGCCGCGCCCCAGCTGCCGACGTCGCCAGCTCCCAAGAGCATGACCACGTCACCCGAGGTGGCTTCGCGGCGCAGGAATTCCACCACTTCCTTCTGACCCGGGGTGTGCACAACGCGGCACTTGGAGCTGCCGGTGCGGACTTTCTCGATCAGCATCTCACTGCGCACGCCCACGATGGGCACCTCGCCAGCCGAGTAGATGTCGGTCATCAATAAGATATCGGCGTCGCCAAAAGCTTCGGCGAACTCGTGAGCAAGAAACTTGGTGCGGGTGTAGCGATGTGGCTGAAAGACTCCGATGACGCGTCCCTGAGCACAACAACGAGCGGCGTGCAAGGCGGCCATCACTTTGGCGGGGTTGTGGGCGTAGTCATCGACCACCGTTACGCCGCCGTGGGTTCCCAAAATCTGAAAGCGGCGCTTGACGCCCTGGAAGGCCTCCAGGCCTTCCTTGATCTGTTCGAAAGTCAGACCCAGCTCCAGGCCGACGGCCACCGCCGCCAGAGCGTTCTGCATATTGTGTTTGCCCGGAATGTTCATGGTCAGCGAACCGACCTTCTGACCGTGAATGACCACCGTGCCTTTGCAGGCAAAGCCTTTCAGGTGCAGATCGATGGCGGTGATGTCGGACTCCGGATTGAGACCATAGGTGACCACCGGCGCCGTAACTTTGGAGCGTTGCTCCATGACCAGCGGGGCGTCGGCACACAAAATCAGCTTGCCGTCCTGCGGAACACGCTGCATGAAGTCGACAAACATGCGCTCGATCATGGCCATGGTCTTGTCGTAATCGAAGTTGTGGCCCTCAAAGTGGGGGGCGGAAAGATTCACGTCGCTATCGATGTTGGTGATGATGGCGATCTTGGGCTCGAGCTCCAAGAAGGAGGCATCGGACTCATCGGCTTCGGCCACCAGATGGGGTCCGACACCCAGTTGAGCGTTGGAGCCCAGTCCATAGACTTCGCCTCCAATCACCGAAGTGGGCCGCAATCCGCTGTATTCCAGCAGGTGAGCGATCATCGAGGAGGTGGTGGTTTTGCCGTGGGTGCCGGCAATCGCGATACCGTAGCGAGTGCGCATCAAGAAACCGAGCATCTGACTGCGGATCATGATCTGCAGACCGCGGTCGAGAGCGGCCTTGACCTCAGGGTTCTTCTCGTTGATGGCGGTGGAGAGGACGACCGTTTCCACATCGGCGGCCAGGTTCTCGGCCTGGTGGCCAAGGTAAACGGTGGCTCCCATTTCCTGAAGGTTTTCGGTGATGGCCGAGGCCTTCAGGTCTGAACCAGAAACCTGGTAACCCAGTTGCAGCAGCACGCGCGCGATTCCGCTCATGCCGATGCCGCCAATCCCAACAAAGTGGATCTTCTGTCCTGGTTTCATTTGATTCCCTTTCCTTTAGCCCCAAGGCCCTTTATCGATAAGCTCAACGATTTGCTCAAGCGCCTGGGGACGACCGCCGGCCAAACTGGCCTCAGCCATTTTTCCTAAACGCTGGGAGTCCTCCATGAGGCTCGCCACCGTGTCCGCCAGCAACTCGACCACAGCCGAGTCGTCCAATTTTAGCGCCGCGCCGCGATTCACCAGTGCATCCGCATTGTAGTCCTGATGCTTTTCGGCCGCAAAAGGATAGGGCACCAGAATGGACGGCAGACCCACAGCGTTGAATTCCGCCAGGGTGCTGGCACCTGCTCGCGCTACCGCCAGGTCGGCGGCAGCCAGTGCCAGATGCATTTCCCCCATGTATCCAATCGCGCGATAATCTAACATCGAGCCGGCAACCAGGGAACGAGACTTTTCTTCTACTTCGGCCAGGTGCTTCGGGCCGGTCAGATGCATGATCGTCCAGCCCTTGTCTTTCCAAAGGGGAAGTGCTCGAAGCACCGCCTCATTCAGACTGGCGGCTCCCTGACTGGCTCCGGTCACCAGCAGCACCGGTCGGTCCTCGGGGATCCCGAAATGCTTGCGGCCTTCGGAGCGAGTGGCCTGGAGAATCTCCTGACGCACCGGATTGCCCGTGGTTACGCAACGATCCGCGGGGAAAAACTTCTTGGATTCATCAAAGCTCAGACAGATTCGGCGGGCCAGTCGGGCCAGCTTGCGGTTCACTTTGCCGGGCAACGCGTTCTGCTCCAGCATCAAAACGGGCAGTCCCCGCAAGCGGGCCGCCATGAGCACCGGAGCGCAAACATAACCACCGGTGGAAATCAGCAGCTGAGGGCGCTGACGCGAGATAATCCCGAGGCAGTCGAGAACTCCCCAGGCCGTCTGGAGCACGGCCCACAATTTGTGCCAGGGCTTACCCGCCAGTCCGCGGGCGTGAATCAAATGGAGAGGATAGCCACGTTGTGGGACCACCCGAGCTTCGATGCCGCGGCTGGTGCCGACGAAGCGGCAGTCGACGCCCTGTTCCCGCAATCGGTCGGCAACCGCCAGACCGGGGTACAGGTGCCCTCCGGTTCCTCCTCCAGCTAATAGAACGCGGGACAACAACGCCGAGGCACTCTCCTGACAGTGAATTATTTTCAAGGAAATTAGGTGAGGGGGCAGTTCTCCCTTCACCTCTGTTACAATTTTGTGTGCGCGGACACAGAGATGGCTGGGCTTGGTTTACCAGGTGACTGTGTCATTTTGGTGTCACCTTGCGGAAATTGGGTAACCGTGGGGAGTGAGCCATCCTCTAGACTTGAACCGGCGTATTTGCATCGCTCCCATGATGGGCTGGACCAATCGTCACGCCCGCTACTTTCATCGTCAACTGACCCGAAACGCCATGACTTACTCGGAGATGCTGGCTCCGGAAGCCATCGTCCGCGGCAACAAAAAGCGCTGGCTGCGCTTCTCGCCGGAGGAGCATCCAGTCGCCTTCCAGCTGGGTGGCAACGACCCTAAGATGCTGGCAGCGGCGGCTAAAGAGCTGGAGCAGGTCGGCTTCGACGAGATCAACTTCAACGTCGGCTGCCCCAGCAAAAAAGGCAAAGGCAACCCTTTCGGCGCCCACCTGATCCGCCATCCGCAGGTGGTCAAGGCGTGCATGCAAGAGATGATCGAGGCCGTGAACATTCCGGTGACTCTCAAAACCAGACTGGGCGTCGATGAGCAAGAAAGCTACGACCATCTGGCCGAATTTGTCGGCTTGACCAAAGAAAGCGGCTGCCGCGTTTTTATCGTGCACGCACGCAAAGCCTGGCTTGACGGCCTGTCGACCAGGCAAAATCGCGAAATTCCTCCGCTGCGGTATGACTACGTTTATCGACTCAAGCGCGAGTTCCCGGAGCTTTCTATCGTCCTCAACGGAGGGGTTACCGATTGGGACCAGGCCAAACTCCACCTCCAGCATGTCGACGGGGTCATGATGGGACGCACCGCCTACAAAGAACCCTTCTGCCTGGCGGAAGTAGACCGTCTGTTTTTCGGAGGAAGCGAGCCTGACCCCACTCCGCCGGAAGTTATGCAGCGCTGCCTACCCTACGTGGAAGCAGAGCTGGCTCGCGGCACTCCACTTCGAGAGATGGTGCGGCATATGGTGGGGATTTACCGGGCAGCGCCCGCCGCCAGTGTCTTTCGTCGTCACATCTCGATCGAGGGCCATCGTCCCGGAGCCGGGCGGAGCGTTTACCTGGAAGCGATTCACATCGCCGAACGCCTTTCGCGTCCCGGCCGTGCCGAAATAGATCAGCCCTGAGTCAATCCCACTGCCCGAGACGCCGACGCGCCACCAGGCTCAGAGTCTGACGAATGGTGGGACCGACGCGTAGCTTGCTGGCGCCTTTCTTCCAGTCATAACGCAGCAAAATGGGAATCTCGACAAAAGCGAGATGGGGGTCGTGGCGATAGATTTTCAGCAGAATGTCGAGCATCACCGAGAAACCACTCTCGGAAACGAAGGTCGGATTTTCACGCACGACGCGCTTCAGAGCCGAGGCACGATAAGCGCGAAAGCCGCAGGTGTAGTCGCGAATACCCGGGATCGGCATCAACGCGCGCAAAAGAATGGACGCCCCCAGACTGAGGACCTGACGGAAGAGAGTCAAGCCGAGAATGCGGCTACCGTCGCGATAGCGCGAGGCCACCGCCACGTCGTAGCCTTCAAAAATCTTACGAGTCAGGTGCACCAGCAAGCCCGGAGTATGACTGTTGTCGCAGTCCATGGTGGTGATAATGTCGCGGTCTTCGGCAATGTCACAGGCATAAAAAAGGCCGGTCTTGATAGCCTCGGCCAGACCGCGGTTTTTTTCGTGGCGCAAAAGCACCACTCGAAACAGGGGGTGTCTGGCTTCGAGACGCACGCGAGTTTGCTCAGCAACTTCGAAGGTGGCATCGGCCGAGCCATCGTCTACCAGTGCGACCGTGACCGGCGAATTCGGCATAAGCTGGGTCAAACCATCCGCCAGATCCTCGAGCAAGCGGCCGACATTGGCCTCTTCATTGTAAGCGGGCACGACGGTGATAATCACGGAGACGTCCTTTGCCTCGCCTCCGGCACATTCCTGGGCAGGAATCGGTCCAGACCAACAGTAACCGTCGATTGTGGCTGTGAAAAGCGCATTCCTCCGTGGTCTGGCAGTCTTCAGCTTCGCCTTCCTGCTAAGCCTGGAATACTGGAGTCTTTACACGGCTGCCAACGACGAAGCCGTAGTGGTGGTGGGGAGCCAGCGCATCCTCGCCGGGGAGGGTATCTACCGGGATTGGGACACCCATCTGAGCCCGGGTTCTTTTCTGCTGGGGGCCCTGTGGTTTGGAATGATGGGATTTCAGGCTCCCAGCACTCGCCTGGCTTTTGCCTGCATCTTTGGATTCACCGCCGTGTTGGTCGACTTGATCGCCCAACGGTGCTTGAGCGGTCGCTGGCAGTGGTTGCCGACTCTGCTCTGGGGCACCTGCGGCATCGCCGAATTTCCCGTGCTCAGCTACCACTGGTTGGCCAGCGGTATGGCGGCGGCCAGTCTCTGGCGAGGGCTTATCTGGGTAGATCAGCCTTCTCGCAAGAATGCGCTGCTGCTGGGAGCGGCCGTGGCGGGAGCCGGCTGGTTCCTCCAGTCTGAGGGACTGGTAGGGGTGCTGATGGTGATCCTCTGGACTCTCCGATTCCGCCTGCGCAGCGTGGTTTGGGTTGTACTGGGGTGCTTTCTGACCTCGGTTGTGCTCTGGTTGCCGGTCTGTGGAGAGTGGGGAACCGTCCTACAGCAGAACGCGGCCCTGGGCAAACACCTGCGTTTCAACCACAAGCCCTATTCACTGGCCAACCTGACCTTTTTCTTGAGCCACTACGAGGGTTTGTCGCCATCCCAAGGATGGGTCGCATTTGTCGCCGGCGCCAGCCATATTTTTATCAACGTGCTGCGCTATCTGGGATTTCCGGTGCTGCTGCTGTGGACGTGCTGGACCAGTGAACGCGCCCACAATCGCACCGAAATCGCCCTGGTCTATGGAATGATCGGCTGGGCCCTGGGCACGGCCAACCGTCAGACTCTGCTCTACGTGTCCTTCCTCGATCCCGGCTGGGTAGTTCTGATCAGCCTGGGATTGCGTCGGTTACCGGGCGCGCGCTGGTGGGCCGGGGCTCTTGCCGCTCTGGAGATCTTTGGCTGGTCGGCCCGATTTATGCTGAAACAACAAATCTACGCCTATCCCTTGAGCACCCGGACCGGTGTCTACTACCTGGCCGACCCGCAGCTGTCTCAGGCGCTGAACATCATCTATTCCTGGCTAGGAGACCTGCCACCACAAACCCCGGTGCTCGCTTTCCCATACGCCGTCAGCATTTACTCCTTGGAAAACTTCAAGAACCCCATCCGCCGCCAAACCCTGATCCCTTTCCTCGACCCTCCCGCAGCTTTCGAGGCGGCCCGAATGGAGGTGGAGTCCAAAAAAGTCCCCTGGCTCCTCTACCTGGCTCCGGATACCGCCGAGATCGAAGGGGAAACCGGAATTCCGGCCGACCTGCTCAAGCAAAGTTGGGAAGAAGCGCGCCAGCAGCTGACCCGAGGCTACGAAGTGCGACGCAGCATCGGCGGAGCGGCCCTTTACCAAAGAAAGCGAGAAGAAACTCGATGAAGCGGTTGCTGACCCGGGAGAACCTGCTACTTTTCGTGCTGGGCGTGCTGGCCACCGTGCCCTACTGGTCTCTCTACCAGGACATGGACGACGAAGCTGCGGTGGCTGCGCTCGGCGCCATCCGCATGCTCAAAGGAGAGCTCCCCTACCGGGACTGGATGACTCGTCACACCCCCGGGACTTATTTCCTGACCGCCGCCTATTATCTCGTGTTTGGCAGCGGACAACTTGGAACCCGCTCTCTGATGGGGGTGGTCAGCTCGATTTCCGGCCTCTTCATTCTAAGCTGCAGCCGCCAAATCACACAGAGCCGGCTCCGCTACTTGCCCTGGTTTCTGTGGACTTGCGGCAGCGTGGCCGAAAAACCGGAGCTCAATCACCACTGGTTCGGAGCTTGCAGCACACTCTTCACCTTCTATTGGGTCTTGCGCTGGGCACTTCAGCCCGGCGCGCGAACTCCGCTCTGGGTAGGCTTCAGCGCGGCTCTCTCGAGCTGGTTCCTCCAGTCCAACGGTCTATCATCCCTGCTGATGGTGGTCCTCATCTGGCTTCGTTTCCGACCCACCGGTCTGCTCCGAGTCATCGGGGCCTATATCGCGACCGACCTGGTGCTGTGGCTTCCCTGGGTGGGCTACAGCCAGGAAGTGTGGCTCAATCACTTCCAAATCCTGGCACGCCATCTGGCTTTCAATCGCCAGGCCTACACCTGGCAGCGCCTGGGCGAGCTCTACGGCTTCTACCGTCCCCTCGAATTCCAATCCCAGACCATTCATTTCCTGGCTGCCTGGAGCCAATTTTTTCGGGTTTGTCTCCAATATGGGGCCTACTATATCCTGATTGCGCTGGCCTGGCTGGTGGCCGAAAAGCGCCGCGACCGCCACCAGATTGCCCTGGTCTATGGTTGTCTGGCCTGGGCTCTGACCACCGGTTATTGCCAGACCATCGACTATCTGAGCTACGCGGCGCCCGCCTTTCAGCTCGCGATGCTGTGTCTGCTGGCCGGCAAAGAGAGATGGGCGGCGGCCTGGAGCGCCCTGGAGACCGCGGGCTGGCTGTTCCGAGCCTGCTCCTTGAGCCTGGCCTTCTGTTACCCGATCGCCACCAGGTCCGGCACCTACTACGCAGCAGACCCCCAAGAAGCCAACTCGCTGAACCAGTTGCACGCTTTCGTCGAAACACACTGTCCGGAAAACAGCAAGGTGCTGGCCTACCCCTACTTCTCTCGAGAATATTCCCTGGAGAAACTGAGCAATCCAATCCAGCAGGCGATCCTGCTCCCCTGGGTGTTTAGCGACCAGGAATTCATCGATTGCGCGGCCGTCTTGAAACGGGACCGGGTCCCCTACATCCTGCATCGACTTCTGAGTGAAGAGGCGGTCCTGGCGGAATACTCCAACACCCCGGCGGCCGAGTTCCACGAAGAATACGCCCGCCAGGCGGAGAGAATCTTTGCCGACTACCGAAAGATCTGGGCAGTCCCCGGCTACGAGGTCTGGGCTCTGAAGCCCTGACGTTCCAGCACGATGGTCATGAACATTCCCGACCAGGGGCTGAGCGGCTGGAGCAAGGTTTCCAAGCCCAACATCAGACCGTGTGAAGCAGCGGGCAGGACACAACGAAACGAGACGCCCCCGCTCAAAAGATAACGCAAGGGCGTGTGATAGAAGAGCGCGACCTGGCGAAGGCCGGGGAATTCGGCCTGAAACAAGTGCGCGTCACGCACGAACCAGATCCAGGGAAGAGCGGAGTTGCTGTGGGAGAGGGGTCCGTCACTCCGATCCAGCTCTCGCCCGGCCCCCAGGTCGCAAGGTTCGTGATGGAGCCAACGATAGATGAAACGGCCAAAAAGTGTGGGAGCCGGCTCCAGGCAAACCAATCTCCCCCCCGGCATCAAGCAGCGTTCCGCCTCTCGAAGCAATTGGGCCGGTTGGGGAACGTGATGGAGCGTATTCACCAGATAGATGGCCGCCAGAGTCCCGTCTTCAAAAGGCAGCTTTTCCCCAGATATCTGGTGGTCCAGGTGAGGCAGGGCCAGCACGTCGGAGGTCATGGTTCCTGGAATGACTTCCGGTAGAAAACCTCCGCCGGAGCCGATCTCCAGTCGCGGTCCGCTTAGCCCGCCGTCCCACCGGGCCAACGAGCGATACCAGTCGACGTAGATCGCTTTCAGGAAAGGCTTGGCGCGGATGATGTCACGATGAAGCAGCGTGGTGGACGGGTCGTCCAGGTCGAGGCCTACCGTCTCCGGAATGCGTAGCGGTTGCAGAAGCGCCCTGAGCCATTTCACAAAAGAAGCGTTCTCGGGCTCCGCACCCAAGTCCTCGGAAAGGATCTGGATCCTACCCGACGTAAGGCTTTCCCATGCATCTCCGTCATAGACAAAGCTGCCGAGTCTGCGGCTCGGCCTGCCTTACCAAAGTAATCGACCTGGGCGATCAGTATCTACAAGGCTCTTTCGTGAAGGCCGACCAGCCCAGCCCTCCCCTCCGGCGTCTGCCCACCTCGCTGGTTCGCTGCGATCCGATGCGAGACGAAAGCGCATGCGGGCTGCTGCAAATGGAATATACCGTGCCGCCCTCCATTCTCTATTCCAGTTACTGGTATCGCTCCGGAACCAATCAGACCATGCGAGACCACCTGGGCGGCATCGTCGAGCAGGCCACCGCCATGTCTTCACAACCGACTCGACTGGTTCTGGACATCGGCTGCAACGATGGGACTTTGCTCAGCAACTACCCCACGGAAGTGGAGAAAGTCGGCATCGACCCTTCGGTCATCGGCCGCGAAGTCAACCTGCCCAACACCCGGGTGATCAACGACCTCTTCCCCTGTAAAGAATTGACCAGCGTGTTGGGCGGCCGCCGCTTTGACGTGGTGACCGCTATCGCCATGTTCTATGATCTCGAGGCGCCCGTGGACTTCGTCCGCAACATCGCCGAGGTGCTTGCTCCCGAAGGATTGTGGGTTTTCGAGATGTCTTACATGCCCACGATGCTCAAAAAGACGTCTTACGACACCATCTGCCACGAGCATCTGGAGTATTACAGCCTGGCCGTCATCGAGCGCATCCTCGAGGCCGCCAACATGAAGGTAGTCCGAGCCGAGCTCAACGACAGCAACGGCGGAAGCTTGCGCTGCTTTGCCACTCACTCCACCAACTTCAGCTACAAGAACGCGGACTTCCAAACGGCTATCACGCGTCTGCGCGAGAGCGAATTTGATCTGGCCCTGGACACGGATACTCCCTACCGCCAGTTCCAGGAACGCATCAACGTGCACCGTGAGGAGCTCAGCCAACTACTCTGGGGCCTCAAACGGGAAGGCAAAAAGATTCACATCTACGGTGCCTCGACCAAGGGCAACACGATCTTGCAATGGTGTGGACTGGACAACCGGGTCATCGACTATGCGGCCGAGCGCAACCCGGACAAGTTTGGCGCCAAGACGCTGGGGACCGATATCCCTATCATCAGTGAAGCGGACTCGCGAGCCATGAAGCCCGATTTTTATCTGGTGCTTCCCTGGCACTTCCGCGAGGAGTTCGTGCAGCGTGAAAAGGACACGGTGGCAGGCGGGACCGGCCTCATCTTCCCACTACCCACCATCGAGATCTATCGTTGAGTAACTTACCCATAGGTCCGAATACCGTTCTGGTGGCCATCCCCACCTACAACGAAAAGGACAATATCGTTCCGCTACTGGAGTTGTTCAAGGGCGTTCCAGGCGATTTCCACATCGCCTATTTCGACGATAACTCTCCGGACGGGACTGCCGAGGAAGTGGAGCGAGTCCAGAAAGACTGGCCCAATCTGCTTCTCGTTCGCCGGCCTGGCAAACTGGGTCTCGGAACGGCGCACCGCGACGCGATTCGTTACGCCTATGCCAACGGTTATTCGTACATTGCCACACTGGATGCGGACCTGACTCACGACCCGCGATTGCTTCCTCAGTTCTTCGACTTGATCGAGCGAGCGGAAGTGGTCGTGGGTTCTCGTCACCTGCTACCCGACAGCCTGCCGGGCTGGAATCTCTATCGGCGGGCGATGACCTATTTGGGACATTTTTTGACCCGCTTCTTCCTGAAAATGCCCTACGACGCAACCGGCGCTTTGCGAATCTATAACTTGAAACGAATCCCTCAGGGTAATTTCGCGCTGGTGCGCTCCCCGGGCTATTCTTTTCTTTACGAGAGCCTCTTCATCTTGTGGAACAACGGCTGTCGCGTGGCCGAGGTGCCTATCGAGTTGCCGGCCCGACACTACGGCAGTTCCAAGATGACTCTGGAACAAATTCTGGTCAGCGCTTTCCGCCTGGTTCTGCTCTACAGCAATGTGCGTCAATCCCCCGACCTTTACTTGAACAAGGATCTGCCTGAACGCGTGGCCCGCACGGACGGCAGTTCCTGGGACCGATACTGGAGCGGAGGTCCCAGAGAGGGAGCTTCCGACCTGATCTTTGAAACCTGCACCGTCTGGTTTCGCACCTTCTTTACCAAGCCGTATCTGGAGCGCATCATGTATCGCTTCTTTGGACCACGTCTGCGTGTACTCCACGCCGGGTGCGGATCCGGCCTGGTGGATCTGCGCCTTCGCCATCGTCTGCAACTCTCGGCCTGCGATATTTCGGCCGAGGCCGTCCGACTCTATGATCAGGTCAACCTTCCTTATTGCGTGGCACGCCAGGGAGATCTCCTCAGCTTACCCTACGGGGACGAGGAATTCGACGGCATCTACAATCTGGGAGTCATGGAGTACTTTCGACCGGACGAAATCGCCGGTATTTTACAGGAGTTCAAGCGCGTGCTGCGGCCGGGCGGCCGCCTGGTGCTCTTCTGGTCCCCGCGCAGTAGTCCGGCAAGCTGGGCCCGTAAAGCGTTTCACTGGTTCAGCAGCCTTGCCAACCGTAAGCTGCAGGCTCCTCCCGAGCAGGCCACCCCCGGAGCGCTGGCATCGCGCCAACAAGCGGAAGACTACCTGCGCGCCGCGGGCCTTCGTCCGATCTACCACGAGTTCGGAATCCGAGACCTGTTCAGCCATCACGTCCTGGTCGCGGAAAAAGCCTAGTGCAGCGTCCGCTATGTTCGTTCCTATCCACGGCGGCCAGGCGCCCCGATCGCTAGGAGAAGTGAACGCTGAATACCGGGATGTATTTGAGAGAACTTCGACGACGCGAGCGGGGATGCATGGCAGTCGGGGGTAGGGACGAATTTGTCGGATGCTGCACTATGTGAAGGCGTTCATTCCGGTCAGGGAGCGACCGACAATCAGGGCGTTGATATCACGGGTTCCCTCGTAGCTATAAATGGCTTCGGCGTCGGCCACAAAGCGGCCCACCTGGTGCTCCAGCAAAATCCCGTTGCCGCCCAAGAGCTCGCGCGCCAGGGCCACCGTCTCGCGCATCTTGACGGTGGTGGCCAGCTTGGCCAGAGAAGCCTGGTCCTCGCTGAGCCGACCTTCGTCCTGGAGCTGAGCCAATCGATAGACCAGGGTTTGTGAGCTGGTCAGATTCGAAAGCATCTGAGCCAACCGATCCTGCACCAGCTGATAGCCTCCGATGGGTTTACCAAACTGCTCGCGCTCTTTGACGTAGTCCAGAGTCAGATCGAAGGCACCGGCCATGCAGCCGACCGCCAACCAGGCCACACCGGCTCGGGTCATCCGCAGCACTCGGGAGGTATCTTTAAAACTACGCGCATTCTGCAATCGATGAGTTTCGGGCACGCGGCAGTCCTGTAACTGAATCTCCGCGTTCTGCACGACTCGTAGAGCCATCTTGTTGGCCATTTTGGTGGCTTGAAAGCCGGGAGTGTCGCGCTCCACCAGAAAGCCTTTGACCTCGCCGTCTTCGTCGTCGCGAGCCCAGATCACCGTAAAGTCGGCAAAAGTAGCGTTGCCAATCCACTTTTTCTGGCCGTTCAAAATCCACTGGTGGCCGTCCCGACGGGCGCTGGTGGCCAGACCCTGGGCTACATCCGAACCGTGCTCCGGCTCGGTCAGTCCGAATGCTCCTAGCACTTCCATGCGGCGCATCGGGGGCAGCCACTTCTGCTTCTGCTCTTCGCTGCCGCACAAGTAGATGGACCCCATGGCCAGTCCACTGTGGACTCCGAAAAAGGTAGCAACCGAACAATCCACGCGGGCCATTTCTTGGGCCAGCAGCCCCTCGAAGACCCAACTCTCGCCCGGGCAATCATATCCCCGATAGGGATTACCGGCCAGCTTGAGGCGCGCCATTTCCGGGATGATCTGCATGGGAAATTCTTCGCGACGCCAACATTCATTGATGATGGGACGCACCTGGGCGTCTAGGAACTCACGCACTTCCTGCAAGCGAGCTTGCTGGGCCGGCGACAGGGTGTCGATCAGATGGTAAAAGTCGTAACTCAAGCTTCCAGTCCGCGGTGCTTGAGGCCCAGACCCAGGGCCAGAGACTCGTCCACCGTAAAGATTTTCTTGGCCAGTTGCATCCAGGCATAGAAGCAATCCGGCACAAGATCGATCTTAGACTGACCGCTGTCGCGCTGGCGAGTGAGAGCATTACTGAGTTGCAGGGACACCAGGCCGATGTCTTTTCCCTTGTCAGGCCCATAGCCGGGGACCTTGTCCATGGCCAGGCGCGCGATTTCCTCGCTGCTGCGAGCGGGATCGTCTCCATACTTCTCACGAATCCGGTCCAGGATACCGGCGGCAATCTTCTCGGGCATCGGATAGCTACTGGTCTGCTCCGGTCCGATCAGGTCCAGTCCCCAACTCTTGTCGCGGCGGAGTTGATCGCGGTTCTTGATCAGGGTCGCCGTCATTTCTTGCAGCACGTCCTTGGTGACGGTCGGAATCTGGCGAGCGCCGCGACGAACCATGTCGTGAATCTGACGATTGCTCAGACCTCGCACCTTCTCCAAAGCGGATTGAACGTTTTCCGGTGTGCCGAGCGTCGCGAAAAGCTTGCGATTCACTTTCGGCATCACGCCAAAGGCGTTGACCTGCTCCAGACCAGCGCAGCCGTAGTCGCCGTAGATCACTTCCTTGTTTTTGTCGAACCAAATGTTTTCGTTCTTGACGGAGCGGTCGAAGTCACCCAACCAGGCGCAGACGACCGTGCCCAGGATGGCTCGGTCCGGATCTTTCAGGCCTTGCAGTAGCTTCTCGTTGCCGGCCAATTCCTGGATGCCGTCCACCAGTTCGCAGGCGGTCCCGCGCAAAATCTCGCCGTTGAGGTTCGCATGAGCTTCCCGATAGTGTACCGTGCTGCAACCGAGCTCGCCCATGATCTCGGAAGAGATGACCTGATGAGCCCACCAGGCTTCCAACTGCTTGAGTTCGCACATCGACTTGGGGCGTTCCAGCTTGAGCACGCCGGGAGTCCCATCGGCCAGCGTGCAGAAAACCGGAGAGGAGTCCCCGAAGTCGTCGCCGGTGACGGTCTTGGGCTTGCCGCTCTCATCCAACGTCAGCTTCACCGTCTCAGCGCATAGCTCGGGACCCGAGAGTTTATCCAGTTGGCGAGCCTCACCGGGCGAGTAGCCGTCTCGAATCGCCGGCTCTTTGGCCACAGGCGCGGCCACCGACCGCTGCGGAAGCGGCCCGGCGAGCTTAAATTGCGAAGAGACGAGATTCACCACCTCACAACTGTAGCGTCGCGACCTAAAAAAACCTGGAAAGGGCCCCAAAAAAAGAGAGAGTCGGCCTGAGGCCAACTCTCTCCCTCTCCCCCGACTTCCACCTCCCCTAAAGGATGGCTTCGGCTTTTTCCCGTTTGTTGCGCTTACGGCGATTTTCGCGGACGTTGACGAAGCTGCGATCGCTGAGGGTCGGTTCGATAATGGGCCGAGGCAGGCGGGCTTCGGTCCGGCGCAGGCGCTGGCCGGCGGCGCGCTGTTCCCAGGTACCGTTCGAGATGGGAGCGACCCGTTCGTCGCTGGAGCTGACCAGGGTTGCGCCCAGGCGGGTGCGGCGCTCGCGGCGCTTGGGCTTACCCTCACCTTCCACGTTGCGAGCATTGAAGTCGGCCACGTTGAGCAGCACGCCCACGCTGACCAGGCTGAAAAGAATCGAACTACCGCCGTAGCTGATGAAGGGTAGCGGCACGCCGGTGGAGGGCAGGCAACCACTGGCCACCGCCATGTTCATCAAGGCCTGCAGCGCGATTTGGAAGGTGACGCCGGCGGAGAGCAGGCGCAGGTAGGGGCGACGGCATTGCACCGCCACTTTGAAGCCCTTATAAAGCAGGGCCACATAGAGGGTACAGAGCGCGGTCGTGCCCATGAAGCCAAGTTCCTCACCCAAAATGGCGAAGATGAAGTCGGTGTGCATCTCGGGCAGGTAGTTGTATTTCTGGTGGCTGTTGCCGATGCCCTGACCGGTGAGACCACCGGAGGCCAGGGCCAACAAGCTATTGTAGAGTTGGTAGCCGGCTCCCTGAACGTCGCCCATCGGGTCCACGAACGTGGCCAGACGCTTCATACGGAAGGGCTTGGCGATGATCATCATCACCACCGCCATGACACCGGCGGCCGCCATGCCGCCCAGATGCTCCAGCTTGGCCCCGGCCACAAAGAGCATGGCCATGAAGACACCCGCCAGCACCAGCGCCGTTCCCAGGTCAGGCTCTTGCTCGACCAGCAGCAAAATGATGCCGAAGATTCCCAGGGCGGGAATGATTCGCCACACCTGTGCCACTTTCTCACGACGCCGGTCGAGACAGTCGGCCAGATAAAAAATCAGGGCCAGTTTGGCCATCTCGGCCACCTGGAACTGAAACGGTCCCATGGGAATCCAGCGCTTGGCGCCGTTGATTTCCGGGCCAATCAGCATCACCAGGGCCAGCAAGCCGATGGTCGCTATCGCGAACGGCACGCTGGTCAGAGAGCGCAAACGGGTCAAGTCGAGTTTGCGTACGCAAAACAACGCCATCAAACCGATGCCCGTCGCCATCCCCTGCCTTTTCAGGAAGAAGAAGGGATCGAAGCCGAAGTCCTCCGAGGAGGCCGTCATCACCGTGGACGACGAGAACACCATCAGCAACCCTAGTAGTGTGAGACAAGCAGTAATGGTGATCAGCCAAGGATCAGCCTGACGTAACCTCATCGTTCCTCCATCTTTTCCATTAAGCGGGTGGCACTGGCGGCGAAGACTTCGCCCCGATGCTCCGCGTTCTGAAACATATCAAAGCTGGTGCAGGCGGGCGAAAGCAGCACGACACCCGGACGCGGAGCCAGCGAGTGAGCCATTTCCACCGCCTCTTCCATGGAACCGGCACGCTGGTGGGCCTTGAGCCCGTACTTGAGGGCATGCTCAGCGATTTGCGGTCCGGCTTCCCCGATGCTGATCAGGGCGTGGCAGTGCCGAGCGATGACCTGGCCCAACTCGTCCAGATCCAGCCCTTTGTCGCGCCCGCCGGCGATCAGCACGACCGGCTCTTCATAGGTCAGCAGGGCCGACTCCACCGACGACACATTGGTGGCCTTGGAGTCATCGATGAAGCGAACGCCCTGGAGGGCCCCCACCTCTTCCAGGCGATGATGCATGCGATGGTAGTTGGCAAAGGCGTGTTCGATCTGCTCGGCGCTGGCACCGACGCAGAGCGCCGACAGGCAGGCGGCCAGAGCGTTGGAAAGATTGTGCGGGCCCGGCAAGTTTGGAAAATGCCAGCGCAGGACCTTGCGGGCCTCGTGGCCGGGCATTCTCACCCAGAACCAGCCGTCATCCAGCCAGGCTCCCTGGGCCACTTCCTGGTGAACCGAGTAAAGCAAAATCTTGGCGCCGTTGGTCTGCGGCGGCGGATAATGGGGCCAGAGAGGCAGTTTCCCCTGGGCCACCCAGTCGCCGACCTTGCTGGCTTCCGGATCGTCGAGGTTGAAGATAGCCCAATCGTTCTCGGTCTGATAGGCAAACAGGCGGGCCTTGGCCTCGACATACTCTTCCATGGTGCGATGCCGGTCCAGGTGATCGGCGGTGACATTGGTAAGCAGGGCCAGATGGGGGCGAAACTGATGAACTGTCTCCAGCTGAAAGCTGCTGATCTCGGCCACCACGTAGTCGACGCCGGTCAAATCTCCGCTGACTTCGCTCACCAGCGGCACACCGATGTTGCCGGCCAGACGCGAGCGAATCCCCAGGGCTTGCTGAAGCAAAGAGCAGGTTGTGCTCTTGCCGTTGGTGCCGGTAATGGCCAGTAGAGGCTTGGGACAAAGTCGATAGGCGATTTCCACTTCGCCGGTAACGGCCACACCACGCTGCAGCGCCTGCTGCACCACCGGTGCATAGAGCGAAACGCCGGGACTGATGACCAGCACGTCGCAGTCGAGCAGGCGGTCACTGTGACCGCCCATCTCCACTTCCGCACCAAGTGCCCGGGCCTGAGCGGGCAGGTCGCCGAGTTGTTCCGGGCCACGCTGGTCACTGAGCAGGACGCGCGCGCCTTTGCCCGTCAAAACGCGAGCCAGGGCCAGCCCGCTACGGGCCAGCCCCAAGATGGAAACGCGCTGTCCTTCCCAGGATTGGGGAATCGATTTCACAATTTGCCCCCCAGGTGAAGGTAGAGACCGAACAGGGCCAGCACCAGGGAGATCAGCCACATCCGCTGAGTCACCTGGACTTCGTGCATCCCGCCCAGACAGAAGTGATGATGAATGGGGCTCATGCGGAAGATGCGCTTGCCCTTGGTCAGCTTGAAGAAGGTGACTTGCATGATTACCGAGACCGCTTCCACCACATAGACGCCGCCGATAATCACCAGCAGGAACGGGGTCCGCGTGATCAAGGCCAGGCCGGCCAGCAAACCGCCCAGGCCCATCGACCCGGTATCCCCCATAAAGATGCGGGCCGGAAAGCTGTTAAACCAGAGGAAACCCAGGGTCGCGCCGGCCATTCCGATGGCGGCGGTGGCCAGGTCGGCGTGACCTCCGTACATGCAGATGGCGCCGTAGGCTACCAGCGACGAGAACACGGCGCCGCCGGCTAATCCATCCAACCCATCCGTCAGATTCACCGCATTGGTCGTGCCCGACACCACCAGCCAGGTCAGAATCAGGACCCAGTGAATGCCGGCGAAGAAGCCGAAGTAAGGCACCTCCACTCCCGGCCGCTCCATGGTGCAACACAGGTAGATTCCCATGGCCAGACTGAGGCCGGTCTGAATCAGCAGCTTATGACGGGCCTTCAAACCCAGGTTGCGGTTGCGCATCACCTTGGTCAGATCGTCGGTCATGCCCAGCAGCCAGCATCCGATTGTGAGAATCCAGACAGCGAAAAGATCCGCGCTCCAGTGATAGGCCCAAAAGCTGGCCAGCAGACCGACCGGAACAAACAGTCCGCCCCCCATGGTGGGCGTCCCCGCCTTGGACTGGTGGTCCTTGGGGCCTTCCTCGCGAATTTTCTGGCCCCAGCCCAGCCGGCGCATGCCGGCCAGAAAGACGGGCATCCCCAGCAGGGTGAGTCCCGCTCCCATCGAGCCCGCGAACCACAAGGATTGAACTTCAGGCATCATCTTGCCACTTCTCCAATTCGGGAACTAAACGATCCAGGCCCACGCCACGCGATGCCTTGAGCAGCAGGGTGTCGCCGTTGCTCAACTGCGGAGCCAACAGAGCGGCGGCCGCCTCGGTGTCGGGAGCCCACAATACAGGCGCCAGGCCGGCGCCTTTGGCACTGCGTGCCATCGTCTGACTGCGACGACCCACTGCCAGCAACAAATCCACGCCCATCTCGGCCACCCACTGGCCCAGCTCCTGGTGAGCCTGCTCTTCGTAGGCTCCCAGCTCCAGCATGTCTCCGAGCACCGCCAGCTTCCGTCCCGGGGCATAGCCCAAAACTTTGAGTGCGGAACGCATAGAGTCGGGTGCTGCGTTGTAGGCATCATTGAGCAAGCACAGGCCGTTCGGAAGCATCTGCCGTTCCATACGCAAATGACTCAGCCGTACCTGCCGCAAGGCCTCACCAGCTTGAGCCGGGTCCACCTGAAAATGCCGGGCCACGGCCCAGGCGGCCGCCAGGTCCTCGACGTGGTGCTCGCCTGGCAAAGGGAAATCCCAGAGTTGTCCGGCTTCGAACTCCAGCTGCCACCCTTCCAGGCCGCGCTGCTTGCGCAACAGCGGCTTGACGGAGGCCTGACTTTCCGGGTCTCCCGAAAAGCTGGCCACCTGACCTCGATGGAGGCCTTTGAGGTAGTCGAAAAAGTCGCTATCGGCCGGCAATACGGCGATAGCGGAAGACTCGAGGGATTCGATGAGCTCACCTTTCGCTTGAGCGATCTTGTCGCGGCTGCCCAACAGTTCGATGTGCGAGACACCGACGTTGGTAATCAGGCCCATCTCGGGCTTGAGCAGCAAGGCCAGACGGCGAATTTGCTCCAGGCCGCGCATGCCGATCTCCATGACCGCAACCTGAGTGTCCTGCTCCAGTTGCAGCAGCGTCAGCGGCACGCCCACATCATTGTTGTAGTTGCCGGGGGTCTTGTGAATCTTGTAGCGGGTGCCCAACAGACAGGCGACCAGATCTTTGGTGGTGGTCTTACCGGTGGAACCGGTGATGGCCACCACTCTTGCCTTCACCCGCTGATGCAGATGATAGGCACCGAGGTCCTGCAGCGCCTGCAGGGTGTCGCTCACGCGAATGACCCCTTCGGGCGCTTCTCCTGGATGGCCCCACAAAGCCGCGGCAGCTCCTTGCTGCAGCGCGGAGGTGACGTGGTCATGACCGTCGTGTTGGGCGCCTACCAGAGGGACAAATAGACACCCTGAACGGATCTGGCGAGAGTCCGTTGAAATATTTTCAAACATATGTTCGCCCGAAAAAGACAAAGAGGTGCTCTGACCGGCCGTAGCCGCGAGCACCTCTTGAAGGGACCAGCCCAGCATCAGGTTCTAGTGGTCTCCGGCCGTAGCCACGGCGGGATCATACTGAGGCCGGCGTTTCTCGGTCCAGGTCAAAGCGTGGGTCTTCAATTGCCCTTTGCCCCGAAACATGCGGCCCCGGAGGGCGATGCGGGCGACCTCCCGGTCGTCAAAGTCGATGGTGCGATCCCCGAGAATCTGGTATGTCTCGTGCCCTTTGCCCGCGATCACGACGGTGTCGCCGGCCTCGGCCAGGGCGATGGCGCGCGCGATGGCCTGAGCTCGGTCGGCCTCGATCTCCACCAGAGCGGTCGACTGGGTCATCCCCGTCTCAATCTGCCCGAGAATTGCTTCGGGCGATTCGCTGCGGGGATTGTCCGAGGTCAGAATGACCCGGTCACTGAGACGTCCGGCGATTTCTCCCATCACCGGTCGCTTGTTGGCGTCGCGGTCACCACCGCAACCGAACACTGTCAGCAATCTACCTTTGGTAATTTCGCGAGCCGACACCAGCAACTTTTCCAGGCCATCCGGCGTATGGGCGTAGTCGACCAGCACCGAGAAGTCCTGACCTTCGCGCACGGGCTCGAAACGACCGGAAACACTGCCGACCGATTCCACGGCCAGCAGAATTTGCTCCAGATCGGCTTTGACGGCCAGGCCCACGCCAATGGCGGCCAGGGCGTTGTAAACCGTAAACAAACCGGACATCGATAGGTCCACGCGGCGTCCGCCAACGGGGGTTTCGACATTGAACGAGACGCCATTGGCGTCGATGTTCAGATCGGTCGCGCGGATATGACAGTGCTGGCCCTGACCATAGCTGATGTAAGGAACTTTCAGTTCCTTCAAGAGCCGGGCGCCGAAGGGGTCGTCACCATTGATGACCGCATAGGGTGCGGTGCGCCCTTTGATATAGCGCAGACCTGAGAACAGCTTGCGCTTGGCCTGGAAATAGGTCTCCATGTCGCCGTGAAAATCGAGGTGGTCGTGGCTGAGGTTGGTGAAGACTGCGACGTCGAAAGGCACACCGTGAACTCTCTCCAGTTCCAAAGCATGGGAGGAGACTTCCATCACCACCGAATCGCATCCGGCTTCCTTCATGTCCGAAAAGAGGCGCTGCAGAACCAGGGACTCTGGAGTGGTATGAGTGGTCGGCAAAGGCTTGCCGGCGATTTTCGTATGAATGGTGCCCAGCACGCCGGGAACTCGGCCCGCGCCGGTCAGGACCGACTCGCAGAAGTGAGCGGTGGAGGTTTTGCCGTTGGTGCCCGTGATCCCGACCAGACGAAGTGCCTGAACCGGATAGCCCGAAGCCAGAGCGGCTACCTGAGCCAGAGCACGTCGGGCGTTGGGAACCACCAACTGAGGCACCTGAATGTCGGGGAGCGGTCGCTCCACCACCAGGGCTACCGCGCCTTGCTCGACGACCTGAGCCGCAAAATCGTGACCATCGACCTTGAAGCCGGGGACGCAGACAAACAGGTCTCCGCCGGTCACCTTTCTTGAATCAAATTCAACCTTAAAAACAGAAAGGTCCCCCCCATTAGAGGGCCCCGTGACACCGAGCAGGTCGGCAACAACCTTAAGATTCAACACGTTTTTAGACTCCTCCAGCCAATTACACCATGGGATATCGGTTCGGCACCGACCTGAGATCGGCTTTGCGATCCAGTCGTGTGACCCACCGTTTCCGACCGTTGCGTCCGATATCGACACGCGGTCCCACGAAGGGCTGCATGCCGGAGATCATAATCTCCTGGGCCGGTTTTCGCGAACGCGGAGCCGCCTGGACATTGATGTAACGACGAAGGAACTCTTCCAGATCCTTATCAGTGTTCACTTGTTTGGCCTCCCTGAGCAGCACTACTGATTTCCTCCGGATGCGATGGGTTGACACCCAATTTCCACATCGCCTCCTGCGCAACCCGCGCAAATACGGGACCCGCTACCGTTCCACCCCAATAGATCGGTGTCGGCTCCTCTATTTTTACCAAGACCACTACCCTGGGGTCTTCGACGGGGCAAACCCCGAGGAAAGACCCGATGTAGGTATCGCCGTAGACTCCGTTGGTCACCACCTGAGCGGTTCCCGACTTGCCTCCGGTGCGATAGCCCGGAATGTTGGCCGTATGTTTTCCGGTTCCGTGGTCGCACACTCCCCGCAGCATTCCAAGGGTGTCCTTGGCCGCTTCGGGCGAGATCGGGCGACTGAGTTCCTTGATCGGCATCTTTTTATAAACCGTATTGTCTGGATTCAAGACTTCCGAGACCACGTGGGGCTTCAGACGAACCCCGCCGTTGGCTACCGCCTGCATCGCCGACACCAACTGCATCGGCGTGACCGCCACGCCTTGCCCGAAGGAGATGGTGAGCAGGTTGATTCTCTCCCAGTCTTTCACGAGAGCCAGGATGCCCTCGCTCTCACCGGTGAGGTCTACTCCGGTACGAGAGCCGAATCCGAAATCCTCCAACCCTTTCGCAAGAACTTTCTTGCCCAACCGCTCGGCCACGTGAGCCGTACCGACGTTGAAAGAGAAGGCCAGAATCTCGGACACCGGTTCCATCGGCTGGGCACCCAGACCGTCGTTGGCGTTGTTGATCGTCCAGCCGCCGATGCTGATGACACCGGCAGCGGGGAAGAGGTCGGTGGGCTTGATGCCGTTGTTCATGGCCGTGGCCATAGTGAAGGTCTTGAAAGTCGAGCCGGGCTCATAGGGGTCGGTGATGGCCCGGTTGCGGCGAACTTCCGGAGGCACTTCGCCGAATTTATCGGCGGGGAAGTCAGGCATCACGGCCAGAGCCAGAATGCCGGCGGTCTTGGCATCCATCACGATACAGATGCCACCTTTGGCGTTGCGCAGCTTGACAGCGGCGGCCAGCTCGCGCTCGGCCACGTACTGGATGGTTTCGTCAATGGTCAGAACCAGATGGCGGCCGGGCACGGCCTTCTTCAGCAGACGAGACTGCTCGACCGGAATCGACCAGCCATCGCGGTCCATGAAAGTGCGCAGGACACCGGGCGATCCGCCCAGATAGTCATCGTAGGTGGCTTCCAGTCCGTCCAGGCCCTGCTCATCCGTTCCGGTGGCGCCCAGCAGGGTGGAGAGCAAATGACCCTTTGGATAGTAGCGGCGCCCGGGAGTGGGCTCACGCAGCAAGAAAACACCGGCGACGGGCTGATCCTTGAGGGCTTTGGCCACACGGTCCGGCACTTTGCGAGCCAGCCACTGGAAAGTGCCCTTGCCGGTGAGAGCTTCTCGGACACGCTTCTCGGGCATCTGGAGCAAACTGGCCAGGCGCTTGGCCGACGCGTCCACTTCTTTTACTTCCTTCGGATTCACGGCCAACGAGGAGAGAGAGATGCTGTTCGCCAGCACCACACCGTTGCGGTCTCTGATATCGCCACGCAGAGCGGGGATTTCGACGTCGCCTTCTTGCTGATAGCGAGCGAGCTGCTGCAGCCGTTCATTCTTCAGCCACTGCAGGCTGGCCAGACGGCCGATCAAGCAGATGTAGAAAAACGTGAAAAGCCAGTAGAGAAAAATCAACCGATTGCGCGTCTTGCCAGACCATCCACCCACCAGAAACCACCTCCTTCCAAACAACTATACTAGGACCAAAGACTGTGGAATTTAATTCAATATTAATTTTTAACCGTGGAGCCTACCGCCACCTGCCCACTAGCTTGAATTTTCCTCAAATCCAGTACTTGCCGATTCACGGCGGGAACCATCTTCAGCCTGGTGGTGACCACGCTCTCCACCCGCTCCAGACTGCTGAGGGATTGCAACTCGAGTTGCATCAGGTCTTTCTCTCGCTCCAGCACCTTCTGACGGTCACGCAGAGCGACCACTCGATAGTGATTCTGAACCAGGATGGCGTACTGACAGAGAAAGACCATGGTCAACATGAAGACGGCCGCAAAGCTTCCCAAAGCCAGCGACCAGGTGATCCAATCTTTGGGCTCCTCGCGCGGAGGAGCCGTTTTACTCTGCTGCATTGTTCCCATACCTTCTAAAGTTTTTGCGCCACCCGCAGGCGCACCGAGCGAGCTCTCGGGTTGGCCTCCACCTCGGCCGCACTGGCCTGAATGGCCTTCCCTCGAGCCTTGAGCAATGGTGTTGCTCCACACATACAAATGGGCGCCCCGCGGGGACACCGACACCGACCTAGCCTGTCGCTCATGAAGCGCTTGACGCAACGGTCTTCCAGCGAGTGATAGGACATCACCAGCAGACGACCGCCCGGAACCAGAGCTTCAAAAACCGCCTCCAGCCCCGACTGCAGACGTTCTAGCTCGGCGTTCACCTCCATTCGCAATGCTTGAAAAATTTTCGTCGCCGGATGAACTTTTCCCGGCCGAGGTCTACCCAGTACCGACTCACCAATTTCCACCAGTTGCCCGGTCGTCAAAATCGGCTTTTGAGTGCGCTCCTGTACGAGGCGACGGGCAACCTTACCTGCCTGCCTTTCTTCCCCGAACTCGAAAAAAATTCTACGCAGGTCAGACTCGGAATACTCGCGCACGACATCGGCGGCACTCAACTCCAGTCGCCGGTCCATTCGCATGTCCAGCGGTCCGTCGCGACGAATGCTAAAACCGCGCTCGCCACGATCCAACTGAGGAGACGACACCCCCAAATCCATGAGAGCGCCGTCTTGCGGTCCGATCCGCTCCATCCAGTCGCCTTCAGCGATTTGGCCGAAATTGACGCGAAAGGCTCGGAAGTCAGCAAAGCCCTCGAGCCTGGCCGTAGCCGCCTCGAGGGCCATTTCGTCAACATCCAAACCGGTTACGCGCGCACCACGCTCGAGCAAAGCGCGGGAGTGACCACCCCCACCCAGCGTACAATCGAGCACGCGCATCCCCGGAAACAAACAAAGCTCCTCAAGAGTCTCTTGAAGGAGCACAGGGACGTGGTGAAAACCCACGCCCGCCGATTCAGTCAAGTCCGGCGGGGCCTTCTCCAGGGACAATCAACCGCAACTCCGCACGAACGTCCTCGGGCCGTCCCCGACTCGGATCGGGAGTCGGAGGGCGACGACGCCACTTGGGAGCAGGCGGCAGGGCCAATCGCAGAGGGAAATGCGAATCTTGAGGCTTAGATTGAATACGTTTCATAGATGTAGCCCTCCAGGTCCTCTTGTTCCGTTTCTCGCTGCATTTCAGCCCATCGACTGGAATTCCAGACTTTGAGTCGATCCAGCGCTCCAGTCACCACCACCGGCCCACACTGCAACTCAGCGTGTGCCTTCTGATCGGCGCTCAGGACGACTCGTCCCTGTTTATCCAGTTCCGTCATGACGGCTGCGGCCAGTTGCTGGGTCATCCAGCGCTGGGCACGCTGGTCGGTGCGGGGAATCGTCTGCAACTTGGCCAGGAACTTACTCCAGGCTTCGCGCGGCAGAATCTCCACACAACCTTCACGGTCTTTGCGCAAGACCGCTCCGTCGGCAAAATCTTTGCGGAAAACAGAGGGTATGGTCAGACGACTTTTGTCGTCTAACGAGTGTTCGTAGGTGCCTGAGAACAATGTTGCTCCAGAACCTTCCAACTTACTCCACTACCCTCCACTTTGCCCCACTTGTCCCCCGATTATAGGAGCCCCTGGAAAGCCCTGTCAACCCGAGGATGCTTATGTAAAAAGGATCATAGAGCGGTGAAAACTCAAAATATGGACCCCTTTTGAATCTCGACCACCACATATGGGCATGGCGGTACCCTTGTGAGCGGAATCAGGATTGAGAAAAAAAAAATCCGGGAATAGAGACCCATCAGCTTCAACCAAGGAGTGCCAACATGGCCGCAACGATCGATCTACCAAAACTCGACTTTGACTTTGAGCAAAAGCTTCAGGAATGGACCAAAGAGCTACGCGGCTGGAACGTCATCCTATACAACGACAACTACAACAAGTTGGTCGAAGTGGTGAACTGGCTGCAAAAGGCCACCGGCTGCAGCCTCGAGGTCGCCGAGCACGTTACCTACACCGCCCATCAGAAGGGCCGCGCCATCTGCTTCTCGGGCGCCAAAGAAAAGTGTCAGGACGTGGCCAACTACTTGCGCGGCAAGGGCCTCCAGGTAGAAGTAGACACGGTCGAGTAAGTCCCTACAAGGGTAGAAGGCGGTCGACGGCAGTGAGCCGGCCAGCCTGGCGGACCCTTAGAAAGCCCTGGTCGTCGAGATCGACGACTTCGTCTTCGAAGCGTTCCGTACCTACAAAGTAGGCGATTTTACTTCCCGGTGGGAGAGAGTGGGAGCGAACCTCGGACAAATAGCCCGAGACTCCCACTTTTTCATGTACTGCCAGCAACTCGCGCAGTTGGCCTCGCAGATGCTCGCCGAACTCAGCAACTCCCGGCCCGCCCTCGATCAGCCGATGCAGGGAAACAGCACCCTCGGGCAACCCTTCGAGCCGAACATTCACGCCAATGCCTAACACCATGCCGAGGCATTCCGTCCCCCGCCAGCGGCAATCCGGCAAAACTCCCGCGATCTTGTCGCGGCCCACCCAGCAATCATTGGGCCACTTCAGCCAGGCCTCGGCCCCCCAATGGCGCAGGCTGCGCAGTACGGCCAGACCCCCCAGCAACGAAAAGCCGGTGGGGTCCACCGCACCCAGCCGCCAACTCATATAGAGTCCACCCGGGGGGGAAATCCACTCGCGACCCGCCCCGCGGCCGCGGCCTCGCGTCTGAACGTCGGCCACCACGAAGGTGCCGGGCTCGCAGTCCCAGGCGACATCTTGAGTGGACTCACATTCGGGCAGATGAATCATAAAAAGCGGGCCCGAAAAGCCGACAGGGCCGCATGATAACCGCACATCCCGTGGACCCCTCCACCCGGCGGCGTGGAAGAAGAACAAAGATACACCCCCGGCAGAGGAGTGGAATAGGGGTTCAAGCGCGGCACCGGCCGGGTGAACAGCTGCTGCAGCAGGAGCGCTCCACCGCTGATATCGCCGGCGATGTAACTGGGGTTGTGCGCCTCCATAGCCGCCGGATTCAGCACCGAACGCTGCAGGATCAGGTCGCGAAAGCCCGGCGCAAACCGTTCGATCTGAGCCTCTACAATCTCGGTCATATCCACCGAGGAGCCTCGCGGCACGTGACAGTAAGCCCAGAGCACGTGCTTGCCCTCGGGAGCGCGACTGGAATCAAAGAGACTGGGCTGGGAGACCAGCACATAAGGTCGAGTAGGAACCTTGCCCTGCCAGACACGACTCTCCGAGACGCACATCTCCTCCAGGGTTCCACCCAGGTGCACGGTGGCTGAGGTGGCCACTTCGGGATTGCGCCAGGGCACCGGTCCGCTCAGGGCATAGTCCAGCTTGAAGACCGAGGGGCCACCTCGATAACTTTCCAGCATACGTCGGTAGGCCCAGGGAAGCTTGTGGCCGGCCAGTTTGAGAAACTGGTGGGCGTGCAAATCCAGCAAAATCAGCCGAGCGGGCGGTATGTCCTCCCAGCGGTGAATCCAGTTGTCACACTGAACGCGCCCGCCGTGGCTTTCCAGGACTTTGATCATGGCTTCGGTGATCGAAGCCGAGCCGCCCCGGGCCAGAGGCCAACCGTAGCGGTGAGCCACCGCTCCCATGACCAGCGCCACCGACATGCTCGGCATCCACTCCAAAGGAAGCGTCGAATGGGCGGCGATGCCGGCCAGCAGGGCCCGCGTGGAAGCTTCCTGGAACCAGGTGCGCAGAAAAGCCTTGGCGGGCCAGAGAGCGTGCAAACCGAACCAGGCCAGACTGAAGGGACGTCGGGGAGCCGAAAGCGGCCCCAACACCTCGCGGTCAATGTAGTCCCACTTGCCGACCAGTTTTTGCATCAAGCGGAAATAGGGGGAAGAATCCGCTCCCAGGGCTTCAGCTGTCTGCGTCACCGAACGCTTGAGCAAGACGGCCTGGCCGCCATCTAGAGGATGGGCCAGCGGATGCTCGGGATGAACCCAATCCAGCCCATACTGCTCCAGGTTGAGCCCTTGAAAGAACGGGCTGGCCAAAGCCATCGGATGAATGGCGGAACAGACATCGTGACGGTACCCCGGCAAAGTCAGTTCCTCGGTGCGCATCCCCCCACCGGGAACGGAAGCTCCCTCCAGGACGATCACCTTGAGACCCTGCTTGGCCAAAGTGATGGCGGCGGCCAGTCCATTGGGACCGGACCCGACTATGACGGCATCGTATTCGTAGCCCACAGCAGGCGCTTCGTTTTGGGCGGGAGGGTCCCCTTTGGTTTGCAGCTAAGGGCGAAGGATGAAGCAATGGCAAATCGTAGAGTGGGCCAAACTGGCCGAAAGTGATTTTTCTCCTGGCGCGCCGGCTGAAGGCCAGGTGCGTCTCAAGATGCGGGCCGTCTCCCTGAACTACCGCGACCATCTCATGATGCTCGGGCAGTACAACCCAAAACAACCGCTACCGCTCGTCCCCTGCTCGGACGGAGCCGGGGAAGTGGTGGAGGTCGGGCCGGGGGTCACGCGCTGGAAGGTCGGCGACCGGGTCTGCCCGATCTTCAGCCAGTCCTGGGTCGGTGGGCCACCCAGCAAAGAGCGCATCAGCCAGACTCTGGGTGGACCGCTGGACGGCACCCTGCGCCCGGAAATGGTGGTCGATCAGCAAAGCCTGGTCGCCGTTCCCGCACACCTCGACTGGGAAGAAGCCGCCTGCCTACCCTGCGCCGCCGTCACCGCCTGGAATGCCATCAGCGACCAGCCGGCCGGCTCCCGCATCGTGGTGCAAGGCACCGGCGGAGTCTCGCTGTTTGCCCTGCAACTGGCCAAGGCCGCCGGCCTGGAGGTTTTGCTGACGTCATCCAGCAACGAGAAAATCGAGCGGGCCCGGGCCCTGGGCGCCGACCATTGCGTGAACTACCGGGAAACTCCGGAGTGGAGCCGGGCCGTGCGCGCCTGGGCGCGCGACGGCGTCGACTGCGTGGTGGAGGTGGGCGGAGCCGGAACGTTGGAACAATCCTTACGCTGCCTCAAGCCCGGCGGAAAAATCGCCATGATCGGTATCCTGGCCGGAGCCGCCAAACCCCTCAACGTGCTGCCCATCTTGATGCAGCAGCTGAGGGTGCAGGGCGTGCTGGTCGGCAATCGCGACGACTTTGAGGCTATGAACCGGGTGTTGGCGCGGGCTCAGATCCGGCCGGTGCTGGATCAGCGCTTGCCGTACTCTCAGGCGCCTCAGGCCTGGGAGCGCCTGGCGTCGGGTCAGCACTTTGGGAAGGTTGCAATTTCGGGATGTTGGTGATCAGGCGGGCATTCCACTTCCAGGTGAAGTAAGCCCAGATCCAGCGCATAATCACCAGAATCTGATTCTGCAGGTCGACCAGGTAAGCCACGTGAATGAACAACCAGGCAAACCAGGCGGTCAGACCGGTGAACTCCATTCCCTGGCTCATGGCCACCGCGCTGCTGCGCCCGATGGTGGCCATGGTGCCCTTGTCGAAATATTTGAACGGCCGGGTGGGCTGGCCTTTGAGCTGCGCCCAAATGTTAGCGGCCGCCTGTTTACCCTGCTGCATGGCTACCGGCGCCACGCCGGGCAAGGGCTTGCCGTTGAAGGTATGGGGATGGACGTAGCTGGCCATGTCTCCCAGGCAGTAGACGTTTTCCAGGCCCTTAACGCGCATGTCGGCTTCCACCACCACGCGCCCGGCCCGATCCGTCTCACTTCCCAGCAGTTTGCCCAGCGGATTGCCGCCCACTCCGGCCGCCCACACGATGTTCTCAGCCTGGATTTCTCCCTTGTCGGTGACCACCCGGCCGCGCTCGATCGACTGGACGCGCTCGCTGAGGCGCACCTCGACTCCCATGGACTGGAGCTTCTTAGCCGTGTACTTGGAAAACTTCTCGGGCATGGCGGCCAACAGGTTGGGGCCGCCCTCCAGCAGCACGATGCGCGCCTGACTGGGCTTAACGGCGCGAAAATCCCAGCGCAGCACGTGGTGGGTTAGCTCGGCCAGGCCACCGGCCATTTCCACCCCGGTGGGACCGCCGCCGATGACCACCATGGTCGAGAGGCGCTCGCGCTCTTTCTCGTCCTGGCAGCGTTCGGCCCGTTCCAGAGCCAACAGAACGCGCTGACGAATTTTGAGAGCGTCCTCGATGGTCTTCAGTCCAGGAGCGACCTTCTCCCATTCATCGTTGCCGAAGTAGCTGGTGCGACCGCCGGCGGCCAGCACCAGCGTGTCGTAAGGTAAAGTCTGGGTTCCGTTGTCCAGGGTGATGGTCTTGGCGGCGGTGTCGATGGCGGTCACTTCGCCCATCCAACAGGTGGCGTTCTTTTGCTTGCGCAGCACCACTCGAATGGGCGAGGCGATCTCGGCGGGGTTGAGGCCGCCCATGGCCACCTGATAGAGCAAGGGCTGAAAGAGGTGGTGGTTGCTGCGATCGACCAGGGTGATTTCCACGGGAGCCTTGCGCAAGTTTCGGGCAACTCCCAGGCCGGCGAATCCACCGCCGACGATGACAACTCGATGCTTCTGCATTCGATTTCCTTCCGTCAGCTGAGGCGATAAAAAGTGAGTTGGGCGCCGCTGAGCGAAGGGCCGGTCATGTCCGAAAAAATCAGATTGACCAGTCTTTCTAGCTGCGCCGGTTGAGCTTCCAAAGTCCGTCCTGAGGACTTGGAGCAAGTTCTGCTTCAGCTGATTCCCAACCGTGATCCCCGCATTTTAGGCAAGGGAAACCACTATGACGACGCTGTGGTGATTCGCGTAAACGAAACCACCACGCTCGTGCAGACGGTGGACTTTTTTACGCCGGTGGTGGACGACCCGTATTGGTATGGCCGCATTGCGGCCGCCAACTCGCTGTCGGACGTCTATGCAATGGGGGGACGGCCTCTTACTGCCATGAACATCGTGTGCTTTCCCACTCGCAGCCTGGGCCCCAAGCTGCTGGCCGAGATTCTGCGCGGTGGTCAGGAAGCATTGGCATTGGCCAGAGCCGCCCTGGCCGGCGGTCACACGGTCGAGGATCCGGAGCCCAAATTCGGACTGGCCGTGACCGGTCTGGTCGATCCGGACAAGGTGACCTACAAGGGCGGACTTCAGCCCGGTGACCAGCTCTATTTGACGAAACCTATCGGCACCGGCGTTCTCACTACCGCTCACAAACGGGACCTGGTCGACGCCGAAAGTCTACAGACGGCCATCGAATGGATGGCTCAATTGAATGATATGCCCGGTGCCATCATGGTGGAACTGGGCTGTCGAGCGGCCACCGACGTGACCGGCTACAGCCTGCTGGGTCACGCCATGGAGATGGCCCGAGCCAGTGAACTGCAGCTGGAGATCGAGGCCGACGCTGTGCCCCTGCTGCCTCAAGCTCGAGAATTACGCGCGCTGGGCGCCTTCCCGGGCGGCAGCGCGGCCAATCGGGCCTGGCTGGAAAAATCCGGCCAGCTGAGTTTTGATGACGGAGTGGCTGACGATCTACGCGACCTGTTCTGTGATGCTCAGACCTCTGGCGGCTTGTTGCTGGGCCTGCCCGAACCCAACGATTTTGTGGAGCGAATGCGGGCCGCAGGTCGGTGCGCCTGGAGAATCGGCTCGGTGGTCCGCGGCGTGCCGGGACTTCGTGTGACCGCAGGCTCGTAGACCGCCACCCCAGAAGAGCCTGAGCATGCGCTATCCCAGTATCGACCGCCTTTTGCAAAGCCCGTTGGCCCAGAGCTGGCTGGGACAGTTTCCCCGCTCCCAGATTGTGGAGAAGCTGCGGCTGGCCGTGGGCGAAGCGCGCCAGGCTCGACGTGAGGCCGAGCCGGAAGCACTGTTGCAACGCGCCGATTCTCTTTTGAGAAGCGCCTTTCAACCATCGCTGGTTCCGGTCATCAACGCCACCGGCGTGCTGCTGCACACCAACCTGGGGCGCTCCCCCCTCTCCCCGAGGGCATTGGAACAGGTGCAACAGCTGTGCGCCGGCTATTCCAACCTGGAGCTGGACCTGGAAAGCGGTCAGCGCGGCCATCGCGATCGCCACCTCCACAAGCTCCTTCACCTGCTCACCGGCTGCGAAGCTTCGCTGGCCGTCAACAATTGCGCCGCCGCCATGCTGCTCATCGTGGATGAGTTTGCTCGCGGCCGCGAGGTGCTGGTTTCCCGCGGAGAACTGGTGGAAATCGGCGGTTCTTTTCGCATTCCAGACGTTTTACAGCGGGGAGGCGCTCGACTGATCGAAGTGGGAACTACCAACCGCACCTACACGCGCGACTTCGAGCAGGCCCTGACCCCCGAAAGCGGCATGATTCTCTCGACTCACCTGTCCAACTTCGCCCAGCTCGGTTTCATCCACCAGCCCGAGCCAGCTGAACTGGTGGAACTGGCCCGCCGTCATGAAGTCGTCAGCGTGCTCGACCTGGGTTCGGGACTGCTGGACCGCCGCCAACTGCCGGGACGAATGGACGAGCCCGACATCGTATCCTCCCTGGCCCAGGGCTGGGACTTGATCGCTTTTTCCGGCGACAAGCTGCTGGGTTGTGCCCAGGCCGGCTTCATCCTGGGCCGCCCCGATCTGATCGGGCGCCTGTCCCGCAATCCCTGGATGCGCGCCCTGCGCCTGGACAAACTGCGGTTGGCCGCGCTGCAGGGTGGCCTGCTCGACCATCTGCTCGCTCCTCAGGACGTTCCCATCCGGGCCATGCTGGCCCAGGCCAGCGAGGACTTGAAAAAGCGGGCCCAACGTCTGGCGCGCAAAATCCCCGGGGCGGAGGTTCATCCGTGCCGGTCTTCTATCGGCGGCGGCACCACCCCGGGCCAGCAACTGGACAGCTGGGCCGTATGCCTTCCGGCCTCCGAAGAACGAGCTCGGCAGCTACGCCAGGGCAACCCCTCGGTGCTGACGCGCATCCAGCATGGCAAGATCTGGCTGGATCTGCGCACCATCCTTCCCGAGCAAGAAAGGGCTCTCTTGAGCGTTCTATGAGAAAGCATTTTATCGTCGGTACGGCAGGCCACGTCGACCATGGCAAGAGCAGCCTGATCCGGGCGCTCACGGGGATTGAAACCGACCGACTGCCCGAAGAAAAGGCCCGAGGACTCTCGATTGACCTGGGTTTCGCCCACCTGGCTCTGCCGGGTGACGTAGTGGCCGGCATCGTGGACGTGCCCGGCCACGAGCGCTTTCTGAAAAACATGCTGGCCGGCGTGGGCGGCTATGACGTCGGACTGCTGGTGGTGGACGCTCAAGAAGGCGTTATGCCGCAAACCAAAGAGCACGTGGAAATCCTGGAACTGCTGCGCACTCCGCAGGGGCTGGTGGCCATCACCAAGGCCGATCTGGTGGATGCGGAGTTTTTGGAACTGGTCACGGAAGAACTGCGCGACTGCCTGAAAGGCACTATCTGGGCGGAAGCACCGATGGTGCCCGTCTCTTCGAAAACCGGCAAAGGCCTGGACGAGCTGCGCCAAAAGTTGACCAAACTGCTGGGCAGCTCCAGCGTGCGCGACCGCAAGGCTCGCTTTCGCCTGCCCATCGATCGCGTCTTCGTCAAACCCGGCTTTGGCACCGTGGTGACGGGCTCGCTTTGGAGCGGCAGTTTGAGCAAGGGCACCCGCATGCAGTTGTGGCCTTCGGGCCGCGAGGTGCGCGTGCGCGGACTGCACGTGCACGGCCAGGAAGTCGAGGAGGCGGTGGCCGGCCAGCGGGTGGCCGTGAATCTTTCCGGAGTCGATTCCGACGAGGTCAAGCGCGGGATGTTGCTGGCCGCGCCCGAGTGGTTGCATCCCACCCAACGCTGCGACGTGCGCGTGCACGTCTCGGCCCGAGCTCCGCGAGCCTTGAAGCACCGCGCCCGAGTGCGCGTTTATCACGGGACCACCGAGGTCTTTGGCCGGGCGCTCCTGCTCGAGGGCGAGGAACTGGCCGCCGGTCAAAACGGTCTGGTGCAGTTGGTATTGGACGAGGAACTGGTCATGCTGCCGAGCGACCGGGTCATCCTGCGCGACTTCACTTCTTCCTATACGCTGGGCGGCGCTGAAGTGCTCGAGCCTCTGGCTCAGCCTCACCGCCGCCACGACGAAGAAGCTCTGCACCGTCTCCAGAAGAAAGAGATCGGTGGTCTACACCAGCGACTGCTGGCGGAGCTACGAGGCAGTGTTTCGCGGAGCGCCACTCAACTGGCCGCCCAACTTCAGCTTCCGCTGGTCGAAGTGGAACAGGGACTGCAGCAACTGCAGGACCTGGAGCAGGTCGTGTGGCTGGGCAAGGCCTGGGCACAGAGCGCCAGCCTGGAGGAAGTGCACGATAGCCTGTTGGGCTTGGTGGCCGGCCTCCAGCAGAAATCGCCCTGGAAAACCGGTTGGCGCAAGGAAGAACTGCTCAAGCACCTGGCCCACCCCCAACCGCGCTTTGCCGAAGAGTGCCTGACCTACATGTTGGAACAGGGTCAGTTGCAGCTGACCGGTCGGCTCATGTGCCTGCCCGGGCACCAGCCGGAACTGACGCGAACCCAGCAACAGGCGCTGGAGAGCTTGGAAAGCCTGCTTCTCCAGCAAGCCTTCGCGCCACCCAACTGGTCTGAACTGGCCGGCCTTCTCAAGCTCGAAGCCGCCCAATGGAAAATCCTGGAAACCTACGCTTTGGAGACCGGTCGGGTGGAAAAACTGGCGCCCGAACTGGGACTGCTCAGGCAAACCCTGGAAGAAGGCAAGCGCCGCCTGGCCGAACTCCCGAATCAATTCGCGGCCTCGCAGGCGCGAGACGCGCTGCAGACCTCGCGTAAGTTCGTGATCCCCTTGCTGGAGTATTTCGATCAAATTGGGTTCACGCAGCGTCAGGGCGAGGTTCGCACCGTCCGCTAAGCGACGAAAGAAGAAAGAGCCTTGCCGACGACTCCGATGGCCTGAGGTGAGTAATAAAGGGTACCGGGATTGACGCGGCGTCCTTCCCACTGTGCCTGCAAGCGCACCCACTGGCGGGGCGTCAGCAGATTGGCCTCCACCCATTCCGGCCCCACCCGCGCAAGCCAGTGGTCCATCCACTTGCCGGTGATGGACCCCGGCACTTCCGCTTTCTGTAAGGGGCGAGCCGATTCCAACAGGATGTTGCAGTAGGTGAATTCGCCGGCCAGGGTATCGGCCAGCAGCGGCCGGGGCGGAGTGCTTCGCAGCCAGCGCCGCATCGTTCTTTCCAGGATAGGGAGACTCGGGTAGAGACGCATCCCGATGGAACGGTCTTCCCAAACCGCCAGGCGTCCCTGTGGACTCAACAACGGACGCAGTCGCTGCACCAGGTCACGGGCCCGCTGGGGCACGGGCTGCAACTCGTTGTCACGCCAGGCCACGAAAATCACCTCGTAAAGGCCATCGGGAATGGGGTCCGCGGAGTCGCCCAGCACCACGCGAATGCCTTTACCGCGGTGCTCGCGCAGATTGCCTCGCACCTCATGGGCCAGGAACGGGTCGGGCTGCACGCCCACGACCTCTCCCCCACCCCCGACGCGGCGGGCCAGACGCGGCAGGTCGTTGCCCAGTCCGCACTGATAGACGAGCACCCGGGCTCCGGGCCGCAGGTCCAGGCGGTCAAAGAACTCTTCCAGCTCGGTTTCCCAAAGTTGGTCCAGCAACTGCGCCTGCAGTCTCTGCTGCGGAGTGAGTGTTCGTGCCGGCATGAGGAAGCTGAACGGGTCGTTCACAACCTGCCTATTGTGCCTCAGAAGTATTGTTTTTATCAAGAGGGGGACGTCTTTGGCTTTTGAATAAAATTCAAATGTTTTCATCTATTCGTTCAAGCTCCGGTCCCCTGCGAGAGTTTCTCGAGTTCCAGCAGTTTGGCCGAAAGAGCGAACTGGATGAGGTCCTGGGCGTGCCCCGCATCGCCAACGAGTTCTGGACCTCCAAGCAACGGGCCGCCCACAGCCTCCACGAGGTTTCCTATCGGGCCTGCTTCAAGCCGCAGTTGCCCCGCTTCTTCATCGAACGCTTCACCAACCCCGGCGATTGGGTCTTCGACCCCTATATGGGCCGAGGCACCAGCCTGCTGGAAGCCGCCTTCCTGGGACGAGTTCCGGTGGGCTGCGACATCAATCCCCTCTCCCAGGCCTTGCTGGCGCCTCGCCTGGCACCGCCCACCATGGCCGAGATTGAGCAGCGACTCAGCGAGGTCGCCTGGGAACGGAAAGTGGAGCTCCCCGAAGACTTGCTGGTCTTCTACCACCCCACCACCCTGCAGCATCTGTGCGGACTGCGCAAGCATCTGCAGCGGGGCGGACTGGACCATATCGACCGCTGGATCCAGATGGTGGCTTTGACCCGGCTGGCCGGACATTCGGCGGGATTCTTTTCGGTCTACACCCTGCCGCCCAACCAGGCTGTCTCGCTGGAATCACAGCGGCGCATCAACGAAAAACGCAAGCAGGTCCCTCCACCGCGCGACGTGGTCCAGATCATCCTGCGCAAGAGCCGCTCGCTCTTGCTGGACTTGAACAACGACGAACGAGAGAGATTGCATGCCCAGGCCGGCCAGGCCCGGCTGTTCACGGCCTCCAGCGAACAACCGCTGGCCATTCCCTCGCAAAAGCTGGCCCTGGTGGTCACTTCCCCACCTTTCCTGGACGTGGTCGACTACGCGCTGGACAACTGGCTGCGCTGCTGGTTCCTTGGCCTCAACCCCGGCCAGGTCACGCCCACCGTCACTCGCCGCGAGGGCGAGTGGCAGAACCACATTACCAACGTGCTCTGCAACTGCTACCGCATGCTGCGGCCCGAAGGAGTGGTGGCTTTTGAGGTAGGCGAAGTGCGCAAAGCCAGCCTCGAACTGGAACGCCTGGTCGTGCCCGCGGCCCGCACCGCCGGCTTCGAGCCGATGTGCGTGCTGATCAACCAGCAGAAGTTCACCAAGACGGCCAACTGCTGGGGCGTAGCCAACGGCGCTAAAGGCACCAACACCAACCGCATCGTGGTCCTACGCCGCCCCGGCTAAAAACTCTACGCCGGGCCGCTGGGGAAGTCCGAGGAAAAACGCCGAGCCGCCCACTCAGCCGCGGAGAATCGCCGCGCCAGCCACGATCCCCCGGAAAAAACGCGGGGCCGCCGCACTCAGCCGCGGAGAATCGCCCTGCCAGCGCCAATCCCCCGGGAAAAACGTGGGGCCGCCGCACCCAGCCGCGGAGAATCGCCCTGCCAGCGCCGATCCCCCGGGAAAAACGCGGGGCCGCCGCACTCAGCCGCGGAAAATCGCCCTGCCAGCGCCGATCCCCCGGGAAAAACGCGGGACAGCCGCACCCAGCCGCGGAGAACAACCCCGGAAGGGCCGAACCCCTCGAAAAAAGCGGGCCCGACTAACCTGTCTGGTGCTCCCGCCACCAACGAAGCCCTCGCTGGAGGCGTAAATGTTCATCCTCGGCCAGCCGGCAGACCTTGGAAACAAACACGGCGTGGACCTCGGGATTGCGACGGAGCAAAAGCTGGCCGTCAAGGACTTCGCGACAGAGCAGGGAGTCGGCGCGATTGAGCACAGCCAGACTCACCTCTCCGTGGACCGCGTCCTCCACCGCTTCCTGTAGCTCCTCAAGGGCCGATGCCGGAGGCGCGCCCGACAGCAGAACCCCGACGTCCCAATCCGAATCCGGACGCGCCTGCCCGCGAGCTCGCGATCCGTACAGCCAGGCAGACTCAACCCAAGGAAAGCGCCCGAAAACACCCTGCAACCGCTCAGCTGCTGACATACAGCAGGACCTCATCGCGAAAATCCAACAGCACATCCAGTCGGTGATTGACGATGTCGGCCACGACATCCAGGCGCAGGTCGTCGTAATCGTGCACCAGGATGTTGCGAAACCCAACCAGTGGCCGGTACTTGTCGGCGCTCTTCAGCATCCCGAACTGCTCGCAGGCGGTCAAAGCCGCTCGCGAAGTCGCCGCCGGCGGGCTACCTTTCAAGGAGAGAACGCGCTGACACACGTCGATCAGCGCTTCCACGGCGATCTGCAGATCGCGCTCCACCGCCCGCCGCACCAGCCACTCCGCCTGCAGCCGCTCTACCGTCAGCTCTCCCAGGCTGCGCAGTTCCCGCAGGACCTGGTCAAGCTGCTGGAGCTTGGCCGTGACGACTCCGTTGATTTGCATCTGATCTGTTTCGGTTCCTGGCTCACTCTTCTTCTTTCGTGAAGCCGACCGACGAGCCAATCCCCCGGAAGAAATACGGGAGGGTTCCTAGGTTACCCCTTCTGGGGGTTGCGTTTCAGGTAGTCGTACACCCAGTTGCCGTACCAAATGAGCCCCATGGTGGTCAGAATGCCGACCGAGGCCATCACATACCAAAAGCGCTCGGGGTGGTGCATCTGCCAAAGCATTTGGGTCACGTCGTGGGGCGATTGGTTCAGCACCGACACGAGTTTATCGAAGGCCTCGCCGACTTTGACCTCCTGAATCTGCTCCGGACTGAGTCCCTTCTCGGCCAGCATCTGGCGGGCGAAGGCCTCTTTAGAGGCCAGCTTTCCATAGAGCGTCAACCCCAGGTAGCCTTCCATCGCCGCGCCGATACCGGGAGCAATCTGACACAGTCCGAGGTAGGTGCCTTTCTTATCAGCTGGAGCCAGGTTGCCGACGAACTCGGAGAACTTCGGAGACGACAGCATCTCGCCGGCCGAGAAGCACATAATTCCGCCGATGCACATCCAGCCACTGGTGGAAGTTCCGCAGATCAGCAGCGCCAGGGTAGCCAGGCCAGTACCGAACCAGATGCTGCTGGTGATACGGACGCGCGAAGAAAGGTAGCCGAAGAAGAAGCAAGTCAGCATAATCATGCCGGCGTTGACGTTCATGATGCCCTCGGCCTGAATCTGCTCGCCCTTCTTATCCACAATCATAACGAAGCCGGCGATTTTCTGAATGAGAGTCGCTTCGACGGGAGAATCAGGCTTGTGCACCAGACTGCCGGCACTGGCCACCACGTCGCTACTGTTCACCCAATCGTCAATATAGTTGGGCAAGACGTCGAAGAGGCTGTAAAACATGAAGTAGAAGCCCGAAAAAATGGCTACGAACAGAAAAAGGTGAGGCTTGAGTAGCTCTCCCAAGGTATCGAAAATCATGGGACGCTGCTTGACGCCACTCTTCTTGCGAGCTTCTTCGCGAGCGAGGCGATCCTCAATCCCGGGCTCTCGGTAGGTCAACAGCAGCAGGAAGTTCAGACAAATGATTCCCGCGCAGGCCAGGAAGACGTAGCGCCACTCCATCTTGCGCATATAGCCCGCCAGCAGCGGCCCTAGAAAAGCCCCGATGTTGACCGTCTGATAGAAGACGCCCCAGGCCATCGAGCTATTCTGGCGGTTGGTGCACTTGACCAAAGTGCCCTGAATGCCCGGCTTAAAGATGGCCGTCCCCAATGCCAGCACCAAAGCCCCGGCGAAAAATCCACCGTAGGTGGGAAACGCCGACATGATCAAGTATCCGCAAATCTTCAGCACGGTAGACAAGAAGATGGCTTGCTTGTAGCCGTAGCGGTCGGCCACGCCGCCGGTAAAGACGGGCACCCAACTCTGGAAAATCATCCACCAGAAGAAGAGAATGCCCATTTCCGCCGGGGTGACGCCCAGTCCACCTTTGGAGACGGGGTCCTTCCCGTAGAGCGTGGCTACTGAGCGAGTGCCGTAAAAGGCCAGGCGCTCGACCATTTCCATCAGTCCGACGATCCAGAACACATAACCGAGACTGGCAATCGAAGAGAACAGGCCAAGTTGCTTAACATCCAGATTGTCCTCTTGGACAACCTGGGCTGGGCCGATTGATTCTTGGGGTAAATCTTGATCATTTTCTGACATAGCCAGGCCAGTATACGTGGTGCGAGCCCCGGAACTGTTGCCAGCCTATGAACAGGGGTTCCATCCGGCGGACCGAAGCCGCGCAGCCATGGCCACTCTCTTTACACGCATTATCAACGGGGAATTGCCCGGTCGCTTCGTGCATCGCGACGATCGCTGCGTGGCTTTCCTCAGCATTCATCCACTTCAGCCCGGCCACACGCTGGTCGTGCCGATCGAAGAGGTCGATCACTGGATCGATTTGAGCCCGGAACTGCTGCAGCACTGCACCCAGGTGGCTCAGCGCATCGCGCGGGCCGCCCAGCAAGCCTTCCAGCCCGAAAAGGTGGGGCTGATGCTGGCCGGACTGGAAGTTCCTCACGTGCATTTTCATGTCGTCCCCATCAATGGAGGCAACGATATGGACTTCTCGCGGCAAAATCTGAACGCGACGGCGGCCGAACTGGATGCGGCCGCCGCCAAGCTGAGCCAGGCGCTCCAACAGCTGGCCTAACCCGATGGCCTCTTCCGCCACCCGTTCCCTGCAGGAGAACGAAGAGCTTCTCTATCTCCTACGAGACGAGCTCACCACCTTCGTCGAGCAGGACGAAATGGAGCTGGCGGCGGCGCGCATCGAGCTTTTCCATCCGGCCGACCAGGCCGACGCCCTGGAAGCTTTGCCCGAGAGCATTCGCGACCGGCTGCTCTCCCACTTAGGCGATGAGGACATCGCGGAAATCCTCGACTTCCTGGAAGACGAGCCGCGCACCCGCTTCGTATCCCGCCTGGACAACGCCAAGCTGGCGCGCATCCTGGTGTGCGTGGACGAAGTGGTGGCTGCCGACATCGTCGAGCAGCTGCCCGACGAGCGGGTCAACCCGGTTCTTTCGCAGCTGGCCAACCGCGAGGAAGTCTCCGAACTGCTCAGCCTGCCCGAAGACGTGGTGGGCCGCTGGATGTCCCCCGACGTACTCTCGCTGCAGGCCGACTGGACGGTGGAAGAAGCCTTTACCTACCTGCGCCGCGAGAAACCCGACAGCGGCGAGCACTTCTATCTTTACATTGTGGACGAAGAGAACATTCTTCAGGGCGTGGTCAGCATTCGCAACTTTATCACCGCCGATCCGCAGGTGCCACTGCGCGACATCATGGTGACCGACGTCATCCGCCTGGACATCACCACCGACCAGGAACAAGCAGCCGAGCGCATCCGTCACTACGGCCTGTTGGCCCTGCCGGTGGTGGAGGAGAACGGTGAACTGGTCGGACTCTTGCGCGCCGACGAAGTGCTCAACGTGCAGGTCGAAGAGGCCACCGAAGACATCTACCTGCAGGTCGGCCTGCAGAGCGACGCCTCTCCCTTCAGCCCCGTCATGCAGGCCATCAAAGTGCGCGTGCCCTGGCTGATCATCAACCTGGTCATCGGCTTCTTTTCGGCCTTCATCGTCAGCCTCTTCGAGAGCACCATCGCCAAAGCAGCCTTGCTGGCCAGTTTCATGCCCATCATCGCCGGCCACGGCGGCAACGCCGGCAGCCAGACCTCGACCCTGGTGGTGCGCGGCCTGGCTCTGAACGAAATCGGTCGCCGCGACGTGGTCACGGTTATGCGCAAAGAGGCCAGCTTTGGACTGCTCTACGGTCTGCTGGCCGGCGCCCTGACCTCGGGCCTGGCCTACTGGATGTCCCACGATCGCAATCTTTCCGGCATCGTCTTTCTGGCCATGAGCGGCAACGTCATGCTGGCCACTCTGGGAGGCAGCATGATTCCGGTGCTGCTCAAACGCATGAACGTGGACCCGGCTCTGGCCTCCACCGTCTGGCTGACCACCCTGACCGACTGGATCGGCTTTCTGTTGCTGCTGGGCCTGGCCTCACTGTACCTGAAGTCCGGACTTTGAAGGGCCCCCTCCCCCGGCTGGAGAACCTGCGGAGATGGGGACCACCACGACTACCAGCAGCAAACGCACCACGAAGAAGGCTGCCTCTTCGCCACTCGACGACCTCCGCGCGGAAGCTCTGGAGTTAGAGGCACAACTCGAGGAAGAACTCTGGAAGGACGCCATTCGCGCCGCCCAGGCCGCGGTCGAATCCCTGGCTGAAAACGAGAGTTCCGGTCATCCCTTTGACCGCCGTCGCGGACTGCGTCTGCGCGACAAAGCCACCAAGATTGACGCCGCCTTCAATCGGTTGCGCGCCCTGCGCCGCGGCGAAATGCTGCCGCCGCGCGTCGAAGACGAATTCTAATCAGGCGTGGCCCACTGGCAGCGGACGACCGAAGACTTCATGGCAACTTTCCGAATGGAAGGTTGTCCGGACCAGGGTGATCTCGAAAGCTTGAGCCGCGATCTGCTGGATGCCGCCGACGCCGGATTCCATCACCTGATCCTCGATCTGCGCGCCTCCTGTGAGCAAACTCCCCAACAGTGGCGCAGTCTGCGACCCGTCATCGAGACCATCACCCAGCGAGGCGCGCGTCTATCGGTCAAGGGCGCCGCACCGGAACTGGAAGCCGGTCTGGAAAACGCCGCCATCGAAGCCCAACTGCGCATGCTCGACCGTCAGTATCCGGACTTTTTCCGTAAGCACACGGCATGATCGAAGTCGCCCCCAACGAGCGCCTGTTGGCGCGCACCTTCACCTGTGATTTTCCCGCTCCGCTGCAAGACTGCCCGGCCTCCGAGCGCGTCCTTCGCTTGCTGCGCAAAGAAGAGAGTCCGGGCTTCGCTCCTGACGACGCCATCAAGGCCGCCGTGCGCAACCTGCTGCGCCTGGGGGGCTTCAAGCCGACGGGCCGCAGCAAACCGGCCAGCGAGTATCTGGAAAAAGCCTTTCAAGACGGCTACCTGAACCCCATCAACGCAGCCGTTGATGTGTGCAACGCGGTGTCGCTCCACAGCGGCTTACCCATCAGTGTGATTGACCTCGACCTGGCCCAGGCGCCTTACCAGGTGAAGATTGTGCCGGAGAAGATTAGCTATGTCTTCAATCCCAGCGGCCAGGAACTGGACCTCCAAGGCCTGGTCTGCTTCTGGGACGCCCAGGGCCCTTGCGGCTCCCCCGTCAAAGACTCTCAGCGCACCAAGACCCATGGGGAAACTCGAAGAATTCTGGTGCTCATCTGGGGAAGTCAGGAATTTCCCGAACGAGTGGACGCGGCGGAGAAGCTCTACCGCGAACTGCTCCAGGACTGCGGAGCCCAGCTGACAAAGTAAAGGTCTATGGAACAAGACCTTTATCCCCCGTCAGCCGAAACTCTCGAGAACGCGCGCATCAAGAGTTACGACGAAGTCGCCACCCGCGCCGCCGCCGACCCCGAGGGCTACTGGGAGAAGGAAGCTCGCGAGCTGGAATGGTTTGAGCCCTGGACCCAGGTGCTCGACTGGCAGGCCCCTTTCGCCAAATGGTTCTTGGGCGCCAAGTGCAACATCGTGCACAACTGCCTGGACCGCCACCTCAAGACCTGGCGCCGCAACAAGCTGGCCCTGATTTGGGAAAGCGAGACCGGCGAAAGCCGCACCTACAGCTATTTCGCCTTGCACCGCGAAGTGACGCGCTTCGCCAACGTGCTCAAGAGCCTGGGGGTTCACAAGGGAGACCGCGTCACCATCTACATGCCGCGCATCCCCGAACAATTGATGGCCATCCTGGCCTGCGCGCGCATCGGTGCCATTCATAGCGTCATCTTCGGCGGCTTCTCCGTGGACGCGCTGCATGAGCGCATTCAGGACGCGGAATCCCGCCTGGTGATCACCGCCGACGGCGGCTTCATGAACGAAAAGATCGTGCCTCTCAAGGAGATGGTGGACCAGGCCGTGCGCAAATCGCCCAGCGTGGAAGCCGTGCTGGTAGTGCGCCGGGTGACTTTGAAAACGCCCGACCACAAGGTTCCCATGGAGCAAGGCCGTGACTTCTGGTATGACGAGCTGGCCGCGCTGCCGATCGCTTCCCGTCCCTGTCCTTGCGAGCCGATGGACAGCGAAGACCCGCTCTTTATCCTCTACACCTCCGGCACCACCGGTCGCCCCAAGGGAATTCTCCACGTCCACGGCGGCTATATGGTTGGGGCCTACAGCACCTTTAAGAACGTCTTTGACATTCGCGATGAGGACCGTTACTGGTGCACGGCCGACGCCGGTTGGGTCACCGGACACACTTACATCGTCTATGCCCCCTTCCTGACCGGGGCCACTCAGGTGATGTATGAGGGCGCTCCCAGCTTTCCCTATCCCGATCGTTGGTGGAGCATCGTGGCCAAACTCGGAGTCAATATCCTCTACAGCACGCCCACGGCCATCCGCGGTCTCATGCGTTACGGCGAGGCCTGGCCGGAACGCCACGATCTCTCCAGTCTGCGTCTGCTCGGCAGCGTGGGCGAGCCCATCAATCCGGAAGCCTGGCGCTGGTTCCATCGCGTCATCGGCAAGGAACGCTGTCCGATCATGGATACCTGGTGGCAGACCGAGACCGGCTCGTTCATGATTTCACCGCTCCCTTGCGTGGCGCTGAAGCCCGGAACGGCCACGCGACCGCTGCCCGGCATCGATATGGACGTGGTGGACGAACAGGGGCAACCGGTGCCGCAGGGTCAGGACGGCTACCTGGTCGTCAAAAAACCCTGGCCTTCGATGCTGCGCACCCTCTACAAGAATCCCGACCTCTACAAAGAAGTCTACTGGAGCAAGATCGCCGGCATGTATACGACCGGCGACTCCGCTCGCAAGGACGAAGACGGCTACATCTGGATCGTGGGCCGCATGGACGACGTGATCAAGGTGAGCGGCTACCGCCTGGGTACGGCCGAGGTCGAGAGCGCGCTGGTCAGCCATCCTTCGGTGGCCGAAGCGGCCTGCATCGGCTTGCCCCACGAAGTCAAAGGCAACAGCATCAAAGCCTTTGTCGTTCTGCGCGAGGGCAAAGAAGCCACCCCAGAACTGGAAGATGAGCTACGCGACCATGTCGGTGTGCATTTGTCGAAAATCGCCCGGCCAGACGCCATCGAGGTGGTCGACAAACTACCCAAGACCCGCAGCGGCAAAATCATGCGCCGCCTGCTCAAAGCCAAGGAACTGGGTCAACCAATCGGTGACACCTCGACGCTGGAAGAGTAAAGAATAAGAGAGGCCTCACTCTCCTGGCGTCGAAAAAAATCGAACGCATGCCATCCGCGCCTGAAATGATAGGCGGCTACAAAGTCGTTCGGGAGTTAGGCCGTGGAGCCATGGGCACGGTCTATTTAGCCTACCAGGACAACCTGGGACGCGAACTGGCCATCAAGCTCATGGCTCCTGAATTTGTACGCGATGAGGAATTCGTCGAGCGCTTCCGACGCGAAGGCCGCATCGCCGCCAAGCTCCGTCATCCTAATATCGTTCAGGTCTACGATTTTTGCGACCGCGAGGGCCTCTACTTCATCGCCATGGAGTATCTGGGTTCGCGCACGCTCAAAAATTACGTCCAGGACCACGGCCGAGTGCCGGTGGACGACGCGGTCCGTCTCTGCGACCAATTGCTGGCCGCGCTCGACCACGCCCATCGCCAGGGAGTGGTCCACCGCGACATCAAGCCGGCCAACGTGATGGTCACTGACGGCAACGACGCCGCCCTGACCGACTTTTCCATTGCGCTGATGAAGTCGGCCAGCAAATTGACCCAGACCGGCTCCGTGCTGGGCACTCCTGAATACATGGCACCCGAGCAGTTCGAGGGCAAAACCGATGCACGCTCGGACCTTTACGCCACCGGCGTCATCCTCTACGAAATGCTCACCGGCTTCAGTCCTTTCCACGCCGACACGATCGCCGAGATCATGAAAAAGCAGCTTTTCACCGCCCCGGACCCCCCTTCGGCCGTGGACTTCACCATTCCCGAACCCGTTTCGCAAGTGGTCGTCAAAAGCTTGGCCAAAAACCCCGAAGAACGTTACCAGACAGCTTCCGACATGCGCGCCGCCATGCGCCAGGCCTTGAGCTCGACGGGCTCCAACGCCTCGGTGGCGGCTCCCATCCCGGCAGAACTTCGAGCCCTGCGCATGAAAGAGGCGGCGCTGGACCCGGCACCCAAGCCCGTGGCGGAAGCCCGTCGGGCCAGCGACGCTCCGGCGTCCCGGCCGTCCGCGGAACCGGTCAAGCCTGCGCCGCGCAAGCTCGACCTGCGGGCCAACGGCGACCCTCCGAGCATCGTCATCAAACCCAGCCCCCCTCCGCCTCTAGAAACCTCTGCCGATAAGAAGAAGCCGGCCCCGGTAGCGATCACGCCGCCGCCGGAACCCAAAAAAGTGGTCGTGCCCGAACCGGTCCCCATCTTGCCGGTAGAAGATGCGCTGCCGCGACACAGCGGCGGACTGTTTGGCTTTGTGGAAGACGAAGGCACCACCATTGTAGCCCTGGCCGGCATTGCCAGCCTGGCCTTGATGCTGCCGGCTTCCCACTGGAACACGGAACTGGTGCGCACCCTGGCCACCGGGGGATTTCTGGGAATCGTTTTCCTTTTGCCGGCCAGTTTTATCCTGTCTATCTTCCTGTTCTTCCGGCGAGCCACGCTGATGCGCGTACTGGCTCCTTTCGGCGTGGCCATGGGACTGCTGATCGGATTTTTCGTGACCTCGAACAGCTTCTGGATGAAATAACTCCGCGCACCGCGGTCGTGTCGGTACAAAGTCCCAAGGGAATGGCATCTTCCATGTCCAAGCCTGGGGGATGCGGCGACGCTCCTTTCGGAAACCCATCACCAAGACCAAAACTCCCAGAGTTCGTGTAGCGGTGGCATTGGTAAGTCCTGAAGGTCTGCTCCTGGTTCGTCACCAGAAGAGGGACCGCAGCTACTGGCTGCTGCCCGGCGGCGGTCTGGAGTTCGGCGAATCCATGCGGGAAGCCGCGCAGCGCGAGTTGCGCGAAGAAACGGGGCTGGATGTCGAGGTCGAGGCCTTCTTGATGGCAGCCGAGAGCCTCGCTCCCGATCGCACTCGCCACGTGGTTCATGTCGTTTTTCGGGGTAGTGTTCGGGGGGGCACGCTGCAGCTCGGCGACGAACATATGGAACCCCACGAACGGCGAATTGTTGAGGTTCGTTGGGTCCCTCTCGAAGAGGTGCGAGGAATTCTGATGCACCCACCCTTCGGGGAACAATTGTTACAGGTCCTTGCGAGCGAACCATCGGAAGGCCCAGTGTATCTAGATAATCTGTGGGTCGACTGAACGACCCGACGCGTTGACTGTTATTGGAGGCGGAATGCAAAGAGTAGATGTAGCCAGTTTCGAGCAAGAAGTGCTCAAGTCCGATTTGCCGGTGGTGGTAGATTTTTACGCAGATTGGTGCGGTCCGTGCAAACGGATGGAGCCCGTCCTGGAAAAAGTTTCTCAAGCCTATGGCGGCAAAGTGAAAGTCGTGAAGCTCAATTCCGACGAGAATCAAGATCTGTCGCTGAAGTATCAGGTGCGCGGCCTGCCCACCCTGATTCTGTTCCGCGCCGGCGAGGAAGTCGATCGCAAGCTGGGTTTCCAAAATGAGCAAGATCTCAACAAGCTGATGACCACAGCCTCCGCCTAAGGAAATCACGATGTCCAAGCCCCTTCTCACCTTGCTCTGCGTGGTTGTCGCCGTGCTTCAGGTCGCGATCTTTAACGCCGCTCAGGTGCGCAGCAATATGGCCCAGCACATGCAAGAAGTCGCCCAGTCTTGTCAGGGCAAGGTGGTGAAGGGGGAAGGCGAGATCATCGAAGGCAAGTCTCGCTACGTGGTAGGCTACGAATTCAGCCTGTCCGGCAAGAGCTTCACCGGCGAAGAGTATTTCTCGATGCGCCAGGAAGAAGTACCGCAGAAAGGTCAGGAGATCAAGGTCTTCTACGACCCGGCGGACCCCGCCCAGAGCACCCTCACGGATCCAAGAGTGGTGGTCAACCGCATTGCCACCCTCAAGTTGCTAACCCTGGGCTTTGGCGCCTTCACCTACTCTTTTATCTACGTGATCTGGCGCAACTCTTCGGGCAACAAGCCGTAGTTCAACAGGTCACATTGGTAACCCAGGCGCACGATCGCCTGGCGCCGGCACCCTTCATACTGGAAGCCGTTCTTTTCCAACACTTTCATGGAGGCGGGATTCCAGGAGAAAACGCTGGCACTGACGCGGCGAGCCCCCACTTCTTCGAAGGCCCAGCGACAGGCGACCGCCACCGCCTGGGTGGCCAGACCGCGGCCCCAATAGTCCCTGCCCAGCCAATAACCCAGATGGAAGTCGCCTTTCTCGGCCCCCTCCCCAGGCGTCAGCCCGAGAGTGCCGATCAACACGCCCTCCGAATGGATGGCCCAAACCGACTTCCCCCCCACTCGCAATCCGGCCATCGGGGGCAGATCCAGCTTTTGCTCACCCGACATGCGCACGAATTCCGCCGCCGCTTCGTGACTGTAGGGGAAGGGAACGCGCTTGAGATTGCGGACCAACTCTTCGTCATCCAGCAACTTGTAGAGACGCTCGATGTCGGTCCAGGCCAGGAGTCGAAACATAGAAAGCGACTTTCGGATGTCGACAGGCGGAACCCTCGAAACAAACAAAAAACGGCCCCACCGTTGCCGGTAGAGCCGTTTTGTCTCTGGCGAGCGCGGGAGTTACTTGAGGGTAACGGTTGCGCCCTGCTCTTCGAGCTCTTTCTTGATCTTGTCGGCTTCGTCTTTGGTAACGTTCTCCTTGACGGCAGCCGGTGCACCTTCGACCAGGTCCTTGGCTTCTTTCAAGCCGAGGTTGGTGACAGCGCGAACGACCTTGATGACCTGAATCTTGTTGGCGCCGGCATTGGTCAGCTCCACGGTGAATTCGGTCTTCTCTTCGACGGGGGCAGCAGCGCCACCACCACCAGCCGGAGCGGCGGCAACAGCCACAGGGGCGGCAGCCGAAACGCCGAGCTTCTCTTCGAGAGCCTTGACGATGTCAGCGGCTTCGAGAAGGGTCAGGTTGCAGATCGCGTCGATCAGTGCATCTTTTTCGAGTTTAGCCATGATGTTCTCCTACAATTTTCTCACTGCCTGAGGCAGCTAGTTTGGATTGCCTTGGGCCCGATTACTCGGCGGCGGGAGCCGGTTCGGAAGCAGCGGGTTCCGAGGCAGGAGCCGCAGCGGCGCCACCCTCTTCTTCTTGCTTCTTGCGCCAGGCGTCGATTACGGTGGCCATCTGACGGCCGTTGGCGTTCATCACGCCCAAGATGTGGCGGTGCGGAGCCAGCATGAGACCCAGCAGCTGCTGCAAAACCTGTTCCTTCGGGGGAAGGTCAGCGATTGCTTTCAGCTGTTCCGGCTTCAGCAGCACGCCGTCGAGCACAGCGGCTTTGACGGCGGGAAGCGAAGTGGCTTTGTTCTCAGTCGCAAAGTCCAGCACGGCTTTGGCGATCCCGGCGGGATCGTCATAGCCAAACGCGATTGCGGTAGGGCCTTCAAGAAAGGGGTCGAGACCTTCGACGCCCAGCTCTTTGGCTACCTTGGAGGTCAAGGTGTTCTTGACCACCCGGTACTCACCGTTCTGCTTGCGCAGCCTGCCGCGCAGGTCCGTGACTTGCTTCACGGTCAAACCGTTAGCGGGGCCACGATAGTCGGTGAGGATCGCGATGCTGGAACGCTCCAAACAGGAACGCAGGGTGTCCAAGGACTCGCCCTTGCGCTTCATCGCCTGTTCGTGAGTCAGCATAGTTCGTATCTCCTCTAAGTGGGCCGTGGGCAGCAAAAAGAACGAGGAGAAAGGGAGATCGCAGATCTCCATTCATCATCGCCTCGGCAGGTCCGCACTTGCGCGCGTATTTAAGCTTAAGCTCCTGCTGTCTACGGCATGGTCCTTTCGGACCGCTTGGGGATTATAGGGAGGTACACCGGCGCTGTCAATAGGTTTGCCTTGTTCGATAGCGGGGCAATTAGGTGCATCATGCCCATTTATGTCTACAAATGCACCCAGTGCAACGAATACTGCGAAGCGCTGCAAAAGGTCAGCGACGAACCCCTGAAGACCTGCCCGCACTGTCAGGCAGAAGCCCTGATCAAAGTGATCGCCCCCGTAGGCGTCATCTTCAAGGGCACGGGTTTCCACAAAAACGACTACAGCGGCAAATCGAGTTCCTCGAGCAAGAGCAGCTCCGATAGCAGTAAACCCGCTGAATCGAGCACACCCAGCGAAAGCAAACCGGCTGAATCCAAACCCTCCGGAGATTCCGGCGGCGGCGGCTCGACCGGTGGCGGCGGTTCGGACAAGGTGGCCTGATGAAAAAGCTGCAGCCCGTTTTCGAACTGGTCAACACCATTTTACTCCAGCAGCTCCAGGTGGGGCTCTCCTCGGCGGGCGATCAGGCGATCGGGGTCAAGACCTCGATCGACCAGATCCTGCTGAAGACGGAAGCTGCTGAGGGTTTAAGCCTGGAGCAAATCCAGGTTACGTTGGAAAAACTGCAGCTCCCCCACCCCGCCGACCTCAATCTCTACGCCACCATCGTACTGGAGAACGTAGACTTGAACATCGCGCCCGCCTTCTGGGCACGGGCAGCCAAACTGGCGAAGAACCCCATCGTCGGCAAGCTCGGAGTCTTGCTCGACCGCGTCGAGGTGCGCAACTTGCGCGTCGAAGTCAAGTTGACTCCGGCCAAAGTCGCCGACGTGGTGGTGACCATGGAAAGTTGCCGCATCAAGCTGGTCGGCCAGTTGATGCAGGAGACCACCACGCTGAAGCTCGAGGTCTTCAACTTCGACCTGCGCCAGAAAGATAAGAAAAAAGCTCTGGGAGAGGCCACCATCCGCCTTCAGGACGTGCGCATCCGGGTGCTGGAAATGATGATGAATCGCGTCATCGACGTGGTCCGCGACAAAATCCCCTCCAAAGTGAACGGGATCGATATCGCCTTGATCGACAGCACTATGCGACTCGACCTCAAGCTGAAACTGGGACCCCTGCCCATGCAGGTACCGGTGGAGGTACAGCTTTCGACCCGAGACAATCAGTTCGGCATCTACATCGTAAAGATTTTCCTGGGAATGGCCCGCCCCATCATCCTCAAGGCCATTCAGACCTTTGCCGCGGGACGCCGCGAGATCTCCGCTTCCGGGGACAACATCTGGATCAACCCCTGGGGCAAGATCCCGATCAAGCCGGAGCTGAATGTAGAGCGCTTCGCAATCGAGAGCGGAGCGCTGCTGATCCAGTTCGGGACGCTGCCTGAGGCTCAGGTCAAAGCACTGCCGGCACCGGTGGAAGCGATCGAACCAGACGAGCCCACCGAGGAAGAAATGGCCGAACTAGCGGGCTAACAACTGGTCGGCTTCCGCGTAGCGACCTAACTCGGTGAGAACCCGGGCCTTCATTTCCAGAAGCCCGGGTTCATCGTTTTTCAGGGCCAAAGCCTGGTCGATCTGCTGCACGGCCCGCTCCAGGAAGCCGCGATCTTCCAGCACGCTGGCGAAGACAACCATGGGCTCGACGCTCTTAGGCTCACGCTGACTCCAGGCTTTGACCTCCTGCCCTAGCGTTCGCAACTGCTCTTCCTCTTCGGGACTGGTCTGATACACCCAGGTATAGAGTAGCGGAGTCGGCTCATCCGCTTCGGTAATGACCAGACCCATGGTCTTGAGGTCCTCCTTCGGCCAACCCACTTCCCACTGCCATCGAGAACCCACGCGCTGACCGGGAACGACAGGAGACCAGAGATAGACGTCTTTATCCGGCAAAAGACAAACCGGCTTACCGTCGACCACCTCCGGCAACTTGTAGACCGGGGTAAATCGGAAAGTCAGGGAAGGCGGGCTGCCGGTGCCGGCCGGTCGAGAAATCATCAGCCCCTGACCCTCACGCACCTCGACCCGGTCAATGCTGGTGCTGTTGAGAACGGTGCGTCCCACCTCGAGGCTGCGAGTGGTCATGCCGCCGATGGTGCGGTGATTCTCGCCATTCAGGCTCAACTTTTGCTGATTGGAATCGATCACGCGCAGAGTCGCTCCATCCCGTACCTGCACGCCCTGGTCGCTCAACTGGAGACGGCCCTGCCCACTGACGGCCACCCGCTCCCCTTTATTCAAGACCAGCAGAGTGACCGAGGAGCCGCCCGGCAAGTCCAGCACGCTGCTGTCATCCAGCAGTTGCCCGGTCACGACGGGCTTCTGATAGGCCGAGACCTTGCCCTGAACCGCCAGAACCATTGCTCGACGGGCCGTTTCAGCCCCCGATATACCGGCCATCGTCAAGAATACAGCGATACCGACCAGACTTTTCCGCATGTTAGCCCCTCCGTCGCACTTCGTAAACTTCCATCTGCGCGGTCTTGCCCTTGAAACTTTGCACCCCGTGAGGAATCCACTCGACGTCAGGCAGCAAAGGCTCCGCTTCTCGTTTGGTGACTTCGCTGACCAAAATCTTCACTCCTAGCTTTTTGGTGGTGGCCATAATTCGGGCCCCCAGGTTCACATCGTCACCGACCGCCGCATACTCCATATGCTTGTCCGAGCCGACGTGCCCAACCACCACATCTCCCGTGTTGATGCCGACCTTGATGTCAAAGAAACCATCCGCGCCGCCGGCGGCCTTTTCCATCGCGGTCAGCCGCTCCAGCATGTCCAGAGCCGTGTCGACGGCACGGGCGGCGTGGTCCGGCTGGTCCATGGGAGCCCCATAGATCACCATGATTTCGTCCCCCACAAACTGCTTGAGCATCCCCTCGCGGCGGAAAATCACTTGAACCATCTCTTCGAAATACTGATTGAGCAAAACGATGACCTCGCTGGGAGTGTGGCGCTCGCACATCGGAGTGAAATCGTTGATGTCGGTATAGAGAACGGTCACCCGTCGCTGAGTGCCGCCCAGCTGGCGCAGACCCGGGTCGGAAAGAACCTTGTCCACCACCTGAGGGGACACCATCCGCGAGAACAGCTCGACTGTCAGGCGACGCTGTCGCTCCACGGTGAGATAACGCCACTGATAGCCGGCGGCGTAACCGAAGACCCCCGACAGCAGAGGACCCCAGAAGGGAAGCCAGACGTTGCCGAAGGAGAAAGCCACAATTCCAGCCAGCATGTGGGCCAACAGAGTGCTCGCCGGCCACCACCAACTGACCGCGGCGTAGCCCAGAGCCAGCATGATCAGGCACAGAACTCCACTCAGGAGACCTCCAAGCCAGGCCGGATACAGGCGGATATAGCTTCCTCGATGCAGAGTCTGGGCGGCGGCCAGATGATGCTCCACGCCCATAGTGCCGCCCGCATCTCGCTTACTGGCCAGGTCATCGTAGACGGAAGGCCGGAAGTCTCCCAGCGAGGTCGCCGTCGGTGCGATCAAACAGACCCGATCTTTGGCCAGCGTCAGCTTCTGTCCGGACCTCAACTGACGCAAAAGCAAAGCGGCGGAGACGAACGGTGGGTCCGGGTCCCGGTAGGCGGAGCGCAGACTGAGCATCGGGGGATTGCCCTCGAGGGGCACGGGGCGCCCGTCGACCCGCAACCTGCCGCCATTCACCACCACCTTGGAGCCCAGCTTTTCGGCCAGCCACAGGGAAAGGCTCCAATTGGGCCTGTCCTTGCCCGGCAGAGTCGGATAGATGCGTCGATAGAATCCGTCGGGGTCAGCGATTACGCCCAGCGAACAGAGACTTCGGAAGCTCTCGCAGACCGCTTCCAGGTCGGGATGATTGTGCACCCCGAGCCGATTGTCGTCGGGCAGATAGCCAAGGGCGACTTTGCCGGTGGCCAGCACCTGGAGAAATTCCAGGCGGTCTTCTTCCAGTTCGGCCTGCAGCGCTGGACTGACGCCCTGACTCGGGTTGGCAAAAATCGCGTCAAAGGCGATCGCGCGGGCGCCTCCGTCGAGCAACCCACGGCTCAACTCGGCAAAATCTTGTAGCCAGAAAATTTGCGGCTTGGCCAGATACTCGAGCGTCTCTTCGTCGACGGCGATCAGTAAGAAACGCGGGTCGGTCGGCTCGGGGCCGCGCAAGCGCAGTCGAGCGCGCTGGAGATGATCGAGCCAGGAGTTTTCCCAGGAGGCGAAGGGAGTGCCGGGAGCAAGCCACCAACCCAGCGCAAAAGCCAGCCATACCACCGAGAGGACAGCCAGCAAGCTCCAGCGGACGGGAGACTCACTCTGGTCCTGAGGGGATGACACGGACGCTTACTGCCCGGGGTAGCGGGGTCCGCTCTCCTGCTTCAGCATCGAGAGGATGTAACTGCGAGCCCGGTCGGCCAGTTGGCGGGTATCGTCAGCCTGACGCAGGCTGGACCACTGACTGGCTCCACCAGCACCGGAGGGTGAGGATACTTGACGGGACGGCTCGGGAGACCAATCGGCAAACAGACGAGTTGGAACACTCAACGTCTTCACACCACCTTAAAATTGACCCGAAAATCGGGGCTGACTACGGTATATCCGCTAGCTTCTCAAAAATCTTTACAAACGTGTTAACAGGCAGGCTTGTCCCGGTAGGCGTACGGCAGGTGGGCGTAGAAAAGCCTGGCCATGGCCGGCTTCGAAGACATCGAGACATCTAAGCGGATTCAGTTGGGAGAACCCATTTGGATCGACGCATTCGCACGCAGTCATCGGGGACGAGTGCGCGAGGAGAACCAGGACCGCTTTCTGCTGGAAGTCGTGCCCAATTGGGGAGACGGCGGAGCGCTGGTGGCCATGGTCGCCGACGGAATGGGCGGACACCAGGGAGGCTCTCAAGCCGCGTCCATTGCCGTGCAAACGGTCTTCGAGTCGCTCACGCAACGCCCGCCCGAAGTCCGGCTCTACGAGCAACTGGAGAACAGCTTTGTCGATGCCGATGAAGCCATTCGCAAGAGAGCCCTTTCCGACACCAGCCTGACCACCATGGGCACCACCGGTGTGGCCTCCGTCTGCTTCCCCGGCGAGTGCGTTCATCTCTACACCGGGGACAGCCGGCTTTACCATTTCCGGGAAGGCGAATTGCTCTATCAAACCCGGGACCATTCCGTGGTGCGCTACCTTCAGGAAGAAGGCTTGCTCACCGCCGAGGAAGCCCGCACCCATCCGATGCGCTCGAGGCTCACCTCCAGCCTGGGCGGGGGCGTCCAGGAAAAACGACTGGTGCTTGAGCCGCGCTGGAGCGACGAGCAAGACAGCCACAATCAGCCTTCCATTCTGGCCCTGGCGGCTGGCGACATCGTGCTTCTTTGCAGCGACGGACTGTGCGGGGAAGTGAGCGCCGAATTACTGCAAGAGTGGGTCAAAGAATACTCGGGTGATCCCGAGAAGCTCACCGAAGTTTGCGTGAAAGGCGCCCTGGAAGCCGGGGGCCGCGACAACATTACGGTCATCGCGCTGGTTTCCAAGAAGCCCTAAGGGTTCAAGTTCTGAATGATCAGACTCCCGCAAGTGTTACACACCCAGGCATTGCCGGCGCGAATCTGACGCTGAAAGTGATCCGGCACCTCCAGCCGACAGCGGCAGCGTCCCTGCTTGATCTCGTCGACCCGGCCGGTCTTCGCGTAAACATTCACGACCTCTTGAGGCAGTAGTGCCGTAACCTCTCCGCGCTCTCGCGCCAGAGCCTCCAGACGCATCGTCAGATTGTCCAGTCGTTCTTGCTCCTCCGGTCGCGCTTCTTCCAACTCTTGCTGCACTTCCAGGAGGCTTGCACGCAGGCCGGGGAGCTGAGGCTGAAGCTCTTCCAACTCCAGCATCTGGTGGAGAGCACGGTCCTCCAAGGCCGCCTTCTGCTCACGAAGCGGGGCCAGTTCGTTCTTGAGCAGGGCGGTGTCGTAACTGGTCGACCGGGACAGCGAGCCTTCCAGGCGCGCGATCGCTTTCTCGATTTCCGCCAGCTCCGTCTCGGTGGAGTCGGACTCGATGAGTCCGATCCGCGCGGTTTTAACGCTCAGCTCTTCAGAGACCCGAGCCAGGCGCTCTTCGTAGGCGCTCAGGCCGTTGCGCTGGCGCTGTGTTTCGTAACGCGCCGTCTGTTCGTCCAGGTCTTTCAGGCGCAACAGGAGTTGCTGCTGCGTCATTCCTCTTCGAGCTTGAGAATGCCGATGTAAGGCAGATTGCGATAGCGGCTGGCATAATCCAGACCGTAACCGATGACGAAGTGATCCTCGATGGAAAATCCGATGTAGTCGACGGGAACCTGGGCTCGCCGGCGGCTGGGCTTGTCCAGCAGGGCGCAGATTTTCAGGCTGGCGGGCTCGCGCAGATTGAGGGTGCGCAGCAGGTAATCCAGCGTCAAACCGGTGTCCACGATGTCCTCGATGATGATGACGTCACGATCTTTCAAGCGGGCGCCAATGTCCTTGACGATGCGCACGTGGCCGGAAGACTCGGTGGCGTCTCCATAGGAACTGGTGCCGATGTAGTCGACTTCGACGCTGATCGACATTTCCCGAAGCAGGTCGGAAGCGAACATGGCCGAGCCCTTGAGGACCACCACGACCAGAGGTTCGGTGTGGGAATAATCGCGACTAAGCTGCTCGCCTAGCTCTTTGACTCGAGCCGCGATGGCTTCGCGGCTATACAACTGGGATTCAATCGTCTCACGCATGGTGGCGGCAGTTCCCGCTCCGATGCGACCTCTCCTACAAGCCGGGCAGCAGGATGGACATCAAAATCGACTGACTCAGCACGACAAAGCTGGCGAACAAGGAAAAACGGCGCCAACCCATCGCCAGCGTCGACTGCAGACTGCCCAGCAAGAGCATGAAAGAAATGATCTGCATACAGACGACTTTGCCGGACTCTCCACGCAGCCCCATATGGTCCAGATGCTCCGGCCAGAGCAAATACAGCCCGGCCACGACCAGGAGGGCGAAGAGACTCAAAAGGTTGGCTACCAGCAAAGCTTTTTTCATAGAGGGTGAATTTTATTC
>JAFKGI010000034.1 GCA_017307785.1 Vulcanimicrobiota bacterium
GATGGTGGTGGCCTCCAAAAAGAAGTCGCTCGACCTGCAGCAGAATCAGGAAGACGAGCGCTGGCGGGTCGACATGCCGCCGTCTGAGGAGATTGCTGCCAAGCTCGACAGCGGACTGCAAAAACTCCACGGGATGGACCGCGAACACATGGAAGCCGAGGAGAACTCGGAAGACACCAAGGCTCTCATGGAGCACGATCAGGAAGTCGCCGCCATCCTGTATGACCACAAACAGCGGGCGCAACAGGAAAAGGCCGAAGACAACTTCACGCTCGACCCTCGCAAAATGATGGCCATGGCTCAGCAGCGCCGCGAACCCAAAGACGTTGGCAAATCCCTGCCCAGCTATCTCAGCAACGCGATGTACGAACTGGGCGTCTACAGCGCCTGATCAGCTCACTTTGCTTGCTTGAGGAGGGCCTCGGACCGTCGTTCGAGGCCCTTCTTTTTTCTGGTGGGAAAGAAAAGATGTTTAGCACGACCTGAAGAATGCCATAATTGTTTGGGTCAATGGGGTCTCGACGCCAAGCCAATCCAAGAATGAAGGACCACCCGTGCAACCGAGTTTGACTCTGGCTCAATTACCTCTGAATCAACCCGCCGTGGTGGAACGTATCACCGGACCCCAACCTTTCATGCGCCGCCTGCTTTCGCTGGGTGTGGCCCCCGGGTGCGATGTGCGTGTAGTGCGCCAGGCTCCGCTCGGCGACCCTATCCAGGTGGAAATCGGTCGTCTGCAGCTCTCCATTCGCCGCGTAGAAGCCGGCCAGGTCCTTCTGCAAGCCCGCTCATGAAGTCTCTGCGCGTCGCCACCGTCGGCAATCCCAATGTAGGCAAGTCCAGCCTGATCAATGCCATTGCGGGCTCCAACCTCATGGTCGGCAACTGGCCGGGCACCACCGTGGACCGACTTTCCATCTCGTTCGACCTGGAAACTGTGCGGGTGGACTGGGTGGACTTACCTGGCACCTACAGTCTGGCCGGAGCCACCTCGGAAGAGTCGATCACTCGCAAAGAACTGCTCGAATCCCCCCCGGAAGTCATCGTGAACGTGGTCGACGCCGGCAATCTGGAGCGCAATCTGGGTCTCACCCTGGAGCTCAGTGAGCTGGGTCTGCCCATGCTGGTCGTGCTCAATCTGGTCGACGAAGCCCGCTCCCACGGCATCGGAGTCGACGCTCGTAAACTTTCCGACTGCCTGGGAATCGAGGTGATCGAAACGGTAGCCTCGAGCGGTCAAGGGTGCGCCGAAGTCAAGGCCGCCTTGACGCGGGCCAGCCAACCAAGGGCTCTGGTGGATTATCCGGAGTTTTTCCTGACGGCCGTGCGCGAACTCAACGAAAGCAACCTTTGGCGTGCGGTCACCCTGCTCAGTGAAGACGTCGAAGGACTGCAGCCGAGTGAGCAGTCTTCCCAACTGCGGCGTCAACTGGAGCCCGTCCAAGACCCGTTCTTGTGCGTGGCCGAGGCTCGTCTGAAAATGGCCCGTCACCTCACCTCAGACGTGGAAACCCGGGTAGACAAAGGCATTTCCCGCAGCGAGAAAATCGACCGCCTGCTGCTGCACCCGTTGCTGGGCCTGCCGCTGTTCCTGCTGGGGATGCTGGAAGTGTTCCGCTTTACCTACGAATTTTCGGCTCCCTGGATTGGCTACCTCGACGTCATCAAGGGGGTCTTGAGCGGCTGGATCGTTTCCTGGGGCCTCACTCCCCTCTTCGAATCCTTCCTGGTCAACGGCGTCATCGGAGGGGCCGGAACGGTGGCGGCTTTCTCTCCGGTGCTCTTCCTGCTCTACCTGGCCATGGCTTTCTTAGAAGCCTCGGGCCTGCTGGCGCGCACCGCCTTTCTCTTCGATCAGATCATGAAGTGGGTGGGCCTACCCGGACGCAGTCTGATTCCGCTGTTGCTGGGTTTCGGTTGCAACGTGCCGGCCGTTTACAGCACGCGCATCCTGCCCAACCTGGGCGACCGCCTGCGGGTGGCCCTGGCCATTCCCTTCATGGCCTGCAGCGCCCGTCTGACCGTTTTCGTGCTGTTCGCCGCCATCTTTTTCCCGAAAACCGCGCCTTACGTGGTCCTGGGGCTGTATCTGCTGGGCCTGCTGTTGGGCTTGCTCACCGCTCTGCTCACTCGCCGCTTCGTCCCTCAGGACAGCGACCGTACCGGCATCATGGAAATGCCCCCCTACCGCTTTCCCAGTTGGCGCGCCACCGTGCGTCAGGCCTGGTTACGCACTTCGTCCTTCCTGCGCGACGCCGCCGGGCCCATTGCCGGCGCCGTTTTGCTGGTCTGGTTCTTGCATCAAGTGCCGGGCGGAAAACCCGAAAACAGCCTCTATGCCGGAGTCTCTCGCGCCTTGACCGTGCCCCTGTCGCCGATGGGCATCCACGACTGGCGTCTGGCCGGAGCCCTGATGCCCGGCTTTATCGCCAAAGAAGTGGTGGTGGGCACCCTGGGCGTGAGCTTCCTGGGCGAAGAGCCGGTGGCTGCCTGCGGCCTGGGCGAAGGCATGAAGCAACTGGCGGAAGGCCTGGGAGTCGCTCTCCAAGAGACGGCACTGGCTGTGCCCAAGCTGTTTGGCGTGCCCAGTGCCGAACTACCTGCCGATGAATCTCCCAGTGGCCTGAGTGCCGCGATCGCGCGCGCCTCCGACTCGGCCGGAGCTCTGGCCTATCTGGTCTTTCTGCTGCTCTACACGCCCTGCGTGGCCACCGTAGCCGCCGTGCGCAGCGAGTTCGGCAACCGCTGGGCCATCTTCTCGGTGGTCTGGCAAATCAGCGTGGCCTGGCTGGCCGGTTGGCTGACCTACCAGGTCATGGCCTGATGCTCGAAGAGCTGCTGGCAACGCTGCGGAGTCGGCCCAAGACGCTGCGCGAGCTGGTGCGCACCCTGGGCGCGGGCGCCGGTCAGGTCGAATCGGCCCTGTTGCAACTGCGCCGCGGCGGCTACGTGGATCGCGCCATCCCCGAACAAGGGGCCTGCCACACCGGCTGCGGTCATTGCAGCGTAAAAAACTTCTGTCCCAGCAACGAGCCCGAGCCTCAACCCGCGGTCGCGGAGGAAACCTGGCGCTTGACTGACAAAGCCCTTTCCCGTGTCGCGCCCCCTGCGTAAGTTTCTCGTCATCCATACCGCCGGCGGCATCGGCGACGTCTTACTCTCGACCGCCGTCGTGCATGCCCTCCACCAGGCCTATCCAGGCAGCCAGGTGGATTTTCTCTGCCAATCCCGCACCGCCGCGGCCCTCCAAGACAACCCTGAAATTCAAGAGCTGTACCAATGGCCGGATCGCCGCCCCCATAGCCTGGGCGAACTGTGGCACTGGGCCAAATTGCTACGCGCCAAGCGCTATGACGCCTCGCTGGTGCTGTGGAGTAATACCCAGGTCGCCTGGCTCACCTTTCTGGCCGGCATTCCCGTGCGCGTCGGTCAGGACTCGCGGCTGGCCTACAGCTTCCTCTACACCCACAGGGTCCGCGTGCGCAGCGAGCACGGCGACGAAGAAACCCACTGGTCCGAGATCTTGCTGGACTTTGTGCGCGCCCTCGGACCAACTCCCGGGCCACCGCGAGTGCGGCTGGAGATTTCCGCGGACGACCGTCAACGGGCGGAACGTTTGTTGGAGCCCCTGGCCGGCAGTGGTCCTTTGATCGGCTTTCATCCTTTCAAAGGCCCCCCGGTTCCGCTCGACCGCTGGCCGCTCCCCGTCTTTGCCGGCTGGCTCCAGGCCCTGCGCCAGCAGCTCAACGCGCGAATCGTAGTCACGGGCAGTCCCGGGGAAAAGCCCTACGCCGATCAAATCGTGGCTCTGGCCGGTGCCGAGAAGGTGCTCAACCTGGCAGGGAAAACCGACCTGGCCACTCTGGCCGCGGTGACACAACAGGTGGACGTGTTCGTCTGTCCAGACTCCGGACCGATGCACGTGGCGGCAGCCGCTGGCGCGCGAGTGGTGGGAATTTACGCCCTGGAGGAAGACTTCCCCCAGCGTTGGGCGCCGCTTACGCCAACGGCTCGGGTGTTGCGGCCTCAGCCGACGGGCTGTCCAAAGGGCTGTCGGAAGCCGACGTGTCGGGACTTTCGTTGTTATCAGACGGTGACTCCGCAGCAGGTGGTGGAGGCAGTCGCAACGCTGTGGGAACCACGTCTCCCACCCGCAATAGAATAGCCAGCAACAGATAAGTGCCTGCCAGCGGGTCGAAATCGGGATCCCAGAGATTGCGGTGCAGCACGCCAGTAGCCGTCAGTACGCTGCCGACCAGCGCCACCGTGGCGGCCCGCGAGAAACGTTCCTTTTGAACGCTGGCCGCCAGGCCGCCCCAGACCAGACCCAGCAACAGCGAACCACTACCCAATCCGGAAAAAAATGGCAGCCAGCAAGCGGCCAACAAAACCCCGTTGGGTTGCCGAATCTGGTTCACGGATACGCCGGCCGAAGTCAGCAGTAAGGCGCAAAAAACGATTCCCATCGTCGGCAACGGCACCCAGGCCAAAAATTCGCCAAAGCCTCCCAGCAGACTAAAGAGTACCAGTAGCAGTCCGGCCGCCTGGCAATAAAATTGACCGCCTCCCCAGCGGCGGTAGCCCGGAAAACCGGGCAACACCGCCAGAGGCAACCCGCAGCCGAGGCAGGCACCCAGCACGTTGATCAGGCCCAATCCCAGCAGGCTGTTGCGTGGTGCGGGCGGGTTGGGGTGCGCCTGTGCTTCACGCAAAAGCACCAGGTCGCGCACCAGCGAAAGCATCAGCATGGGTAAAGCCACGGTGAGGAACTCGGTGCGCAACCAGAGGAACTGCAGGCCCTCTTCGATCCAACCAAGCTGCCAGTTGGGCAACAGCGTGCTGTGAAAATCAGGAACCTCGAAGCTGGTGCCGGAGAAGATCTGAGCGGCCACCCCCGTTCCCAGAACCAACCAGGCGGTCGAGAACCCAAAAGGTCGCGGTAGCCCTACCACCAGATAGGCAAACAAAGGAATCAAGCCCGCCAGCACCAGCAAAGGATGGTCCTGGAGCCAGGGAAACAAACCGGCGATCGACTGGACGGCCACCGCCGCTCCCAGGCCCAAAGAGAGCGGCAGCGAGAGACTGAAGGTCAGGCGGTGAGCGAAAGGAGCCAACAAGATCTGAAAAAGTCCCACCAGCAAGGTCAGGGCTACGCTCGCCGACCAGACCAGACTGCAGGCCCTTTCCGCCGGCATTTTGGCAATTGCCTGTTGATACATCGGAACCATGAGGCTGGCCGTCAGCAGGGCCGACTGGCCCAGGCTATACCCGAAAGGCAGAGCCGTAACCCCCGGATGGCGACGGGCCTGCCAGGCGGAAAACAACCAGGCGGCCACCAACGGCCAGACCAGACCGGGCAGCACCTGCAGGTAGAGAAACTCCGGGCGACTGAAGATGGCGGCGGTCAACTGACCCTGCAGCAAATAGATCACGAGCAGTTGTCCGCCGAGCAATGAAAGCAGACATAGCCCCGCTCCGCCTAGTTTTTCCACCTGCCTCACCGATCAACTTTCTCGTTCGGCCCAGGCGGCTCCTGGGGGAAACGAGAAGGGAGCCGGCCATGCGCTCCTTGCTGCCCAAAACCTACTATCCATTCTTTGCTCGCTTCCGCCATCCCAGCGCCATCCAGGAAAAAGCCGCCCGGCCGCTTTTGGACGGGAAATCCGCCCTGCTGGTCTCGGCCACCGCTTCCGGCAAGACCGAAGCCTTCATCGCTCCGCTGATGGAACGCTACTTCAGCGCGCTGCGCGGCGGCCAGCAACACGTTCTGCTGGTCTGCCCGACGCGCGCCCTGGTCAACGACGCCGCCCGGCGCCTGCAGGCTCCCCTGAAGGCCTGCGGACTGGAACTGCGGCGACGCACTTCGGACGCTTCCGAGAACCCCGTCGATCAGCCGGCCGCTCTCTGGATCACCACTCCTGAAGGTCTGGACAGCCTGCTCTGCCGACACGCGCGCTGGCTGAGCAACACGGCGGCGGTGGTGCTGGACGAAATCCACCTGCTCTACGGCACGCCGCGCGGAACTCAGGCCTTGTGCCTGCTGGAACGGCTGGACTGGGTCTGCCGAGCCCTGCAGAAGCCACTTCCGCAGAGGGTAGGCGCCACCGCCACGGCGGGGCGACCGGAGGACATCGCCGAGTCGTTCCTGGGCAAGGACGCCCAGGTCCTAGAAGAAACCGGGCGTCGCCAACTGCGCGCTCACTACCACGAGTGGATCGATTTTGACAACCTGCGCGATACTCTGGCCGACCTGAGCAAAGGGCATAAGGTCCTGCTTTTTGCCTCCAGCCGGGCCGAGGCTGAGGAAGCCGCCACAAGCCTGCGAGGCCTTCCGCCCTTCGGCAGCCACGTTTATGTCCATCACTCCAGTCTCAGCCGGCAGTTGCGCCTCAAAGCGGAGCAGTCGTTCCTGCGCCAGAGTTGCGCCCTGATGTGCTCCACCACCACCATGGAGGTAGGAGTGGACGTGGGCGACATCGATTGGGTGGTGCTGCTGCATCCCCCCGAAGACCGACTGGGCTTTGTCCAGCGAGTGGGCCGATCAGGACGACGCGGGGCGCCTGCTCAGGTGGTGGCCTGCTTCCGCCAACCCGGAGAGCGAATGCGTTACCAGTATTTTCTGGAACGGGCCCACTCCCCCAGCCTATCGACCGGTGCGGCCCCGCCACACGAGAGCGTGGTGGTCCAGCAGTCGCTCAGCCTGCTCTTTCAGAATCCGCGCAAGACCATCCAGGCGGCGGCAGTTTTAGGGCGATTACCCTCCGAGCTGGCCGGCCATTGGGACGAGGAAGCCCTGGAAAAAAGTCTGCAGAAGCTGGTGGAGGGCAAATGGCTGTTGGAGAGCGGTCCCGGCTATACGCCTTCGCCGCGTCTCGAAGCGGCCTATCGGCGCGGCCAAATGCACGCCAACATCGGCAGCCTGCAGCAAAAACAGGTGGAAATCCGAGAGGCCTTCAGTGGTCGCGTGCTGGGTACCGTCGAGGCCGATCGGCGCGGGCGCATTCCCAGTCGCATCACCCTGGGCGGACACACCCAGAAACTGCGTCAGGACTACAAGCAGAAGAATGTGCTGGCCAAAGCCGAGACCGGACCCCAGGGCGAGGTGACCATTCCCGGAGGCGGTCCGGCCGCTCCCATTGAGTTGGAAAGCAGCCAGGACTTCGCCGAGTGGCTGGGGCTGGGCCCGCGCTGCCTCCTCTCCGGTCCGCAGGGAAACCTGCTCGGTCATTTCCTGGGCAGCAGCTGGGGGCAGATCTTCGCCCGTCACCTGTCGCAGAATTATCCGGGTCAGGTCTTTTACGCGGACGCCTATGTCGTTGCCTGGCAGGGCAGTTTCGTCGACGAAGTTTGGAACCGGGATGCCCTCTGGGGGTGCATGGAAAAATTCGCTCCGGCCATTCGTCAGAGCCTGCAACTGGGTCGCTGGTTTGGCTATCTGCCGAAGTCCAAGCAACGACGGGAGCTGCGACAACAGCTACGCTGGGACTGGGTCGAGCGCGTCTGGCTCAACAGTCCGATCCGTCCGGTATCGGGGGAGAGCGCCGCCGGCCTGAAAGAGTTTCTGCGTCGCGACACGGAACTGGCGGTTGCGGGATTTTTCCCCATTTCCACGGAAGATCTGTAAGATGAGCGACATCCCCCACGAACTGCCTCTACCCGGTGCTTCCCCCGCTTTGGGTCCGGCGTCGCCGCTCCTGACGACGCCCCTGCTGCCGGAGATCGGCTCGCTCGCTCCCACGGAGTCCGTTCCGGTGCAGGCATTGGAAAAGCGCCTGCAGCAACTGGAGGACAAACTGCTAAGGCAGGAGCGAGAGCTGCAGAGCCTGCGCAATCAGCGCGTTCCCAGCGTCTCCGCCGAGGAAAATCCACGGGTGACTTTTGTCGGCGAGGCCGTACGGCCACAGGATCTGCAGTTCACCCTCGACGACCTGCTGCGCGTGGTCATCAATTACAACGCTTCTGACCTGCATATCAAAGCCAACGCGCCCCCTACCGTTCGCCTCAATGGTGACCTGGTGCCCATCGGGGAACGCCCGCTGACGGAGCAGGAGTCTCTCTACCTGGTGATGTCTTCTCTACCCAAAGATAAGCGCGGCAAGCTCAACAGCATCCGTGAAATCGACGCCGCCTACGTGTCGCGTGGGGTCCGCTTTCGTCTCAACGCTTTCCTCGAGCGGGGTCGAGTCAGCGCTGCGTTCCGCATGGTCTCGACCCAGGTGCCGAACTTCGAAGCCCTCGGCCTGCCTTCAGTTCTGGCACGCCTGTCTAACATGTACAACGGCCTGGTGTTGGTCACCGGTCCGGCCGGTTCCGGCAAATCCACCACCCTGGCGGCCGTCATCGACTGGATCAATCGCAACCGTCGCGCCCACATCGTGACCATTGAAGATCCGATCGAATACTATCACCACGATATTCACTCCTTCGTTTCCCAGCGCGAGATCGGGACGGACACGACCTCCTTCGCGGAAGCTCTGCGCCAGGCTCTGCGTCAGGACCCGAACGTGATTATGGTCGGCGAAATGCGCGACACCGAGACGATCATGACGGCCGTAACCGCGGCCGAAACGGGCCATCTGGTGCTCTCCACCCTGCATACGCCCAACACCGTGCAATCGATCGACCGTATTCTGGATACGTTTTCCGGGGACCAACAGAAGCAGATTCGCATGCTGCTCTCGTCATGTCTGCGCGGAGTCGTTTCGCAGAAACTGCTGCAGCGCGTAGACGGCAAAGGTCGAGTGCCGGCCGTGGAAGTGCTGGTGTGTACCTCCACCGTGCAGTCACTCATCCTGGAAGGCAACACCAAGGAAATCTACCCCTATATTCAGCAGGGGGCCAGTGAGGGCATGCAAACCTTCACCTCATCGCTCACGCGCCTCCTGGAACAAGGTCTGGTCACCCGGGAAGAAGCGGCCTTCCACGCCGAACAAAGCACCGAGTTCCGCCTGGCAAATCGGCACCATGAACAGCCCCGCAGCGGGGCCACTCCGAGCGGCAGCTACCTCAACTGGCTGTAGGTTAGTCTTCGATTTCGGCGTGGCTACCGTCGCAGAACGGCGGGCTGCCGGTGATCTTGCACTGACAGAGACTGACTCGCTTGGCCGTGGTCAGCTCGAATTTATGAGGCACGAAAGACGTGCCTGCGTGCGAGCCGTCACAAAAGGGCTGATTTTTCGAGAGTCCGCAGGCACACCAGGAGTAGGAACCTGGCTCCAACTCTAGCTTGATCGGAAACGCTTCGGCGCAATGTGGCTTATCCATGGGGATGGAATTCTAGCTTGCAGGAATTTCCCTGCTATAGTTGAATATTCTTCAACCCAAATGACAGGCAAGGAGTATCCCCATGGGCGTTTTGACCCGCGATGAGATTTTGAAGGCCGTAGAGCGAGGGGATATCGAAATCGATCCGTTCAATCCCGCCCTGGTCGGGCCAGGCTCGGTCGATCTGCATCTAGACAACCAGTTCCGCGTTTTTAAGAAGCTGCATCACATCTACAACGTTACGGATGAAGCCGACTTCACCCAGATCACTCAACTGGTGGAAGTCGACGACACCTTCGTACTTCTGCCCGGAGAAAGCGCCCTGGGAATCACCCGCGAGCGCATCAAACTGGCCCCCTTCCTGTGCGGACGCCTGGAAGGCCGCAGCCGCTTCGCCCGCCTGGGACTGATGGTGCACGTGACGGCCGGCTTCATGCAGCCGGGTATCAACAACCGCCAGGTGCTGGAAATCAGCAACGTCTCCTCGGTCGCCCTGGGCCTGCGGCCGGGCACCCGCCTCTGCCAGTTCATCTTCGAACGCACAGAAGGCGAAGCCACCTATCAGGGCCGCTTCGCCTCCCAAACCCTCGAAGGCTTCTAAGGCTTTCCGTTCTGCGTTAGTTTCCGTTCTGCCCGGTCTCCGTCGGGAAGGGGGACCCGGGGGATTCTGGGGGTTTGGAGATAGCGAAGCGGCAAAGGCCGGCCCGATCTCAAAACGTTCTTGAGGTTGATTCTGGCGTCCCCCTGATCGGGATCAGCGAGCGCAAGCAAGAACCTCAGGAGTTGACGACGATCTCGAGTTCCAGCAGCTCTTTGGGCAAGGCGGATGAGAGCACGCGGGAGCCGGCTTCTTCGATCAGGACATCGTCTTCGATGCGGATACCGCGCACCTCACGATAGGCTTCCACCGTCTTAGGGTCCAGGCAATCCTGGAAAGGAGCTGTTCGCTCGGGGTTTTCCAACAACTGCGGAATCCAGTAGAAGCCTGGCTCCACCGTCACGGCCATACCGTCTTCCAGCGGCCGGTCCAGTCGCAAGAAATTCAACCCGAACTGATCACTGCGGCGGCGACCCGGCGCATAACCGGCCCGGTCGCCCAGATCTTCCATGTCGTGGCAGTCCAGGCCCAATAGATGTCCGGTTCCGTGGGGAAAAAACAGGGCGTGAGCGCCACGTTCGACCAGCTCGGCCGGGTCACCGCGTAGCAATCCCAGATCGACCAGCCCTCGCGTCATGGTCAGACAAGCGGCCCGATGGACCTCTCGGTATTCCTGACCGGGCCGACACTCGGCCAGGGCCGCTTTCTGGGCGCGCAGCACCAACTCGTAGATCTCCGCCTGGCGCGGCGAAAAAGTGGTGCGCACCGGAAAAGTGCGGGTCAGGTCCCCGGCCCAGCCTTCGCGATTTTCCGCCCCGAAGTCCACCAGCAGCAGGTCGCCCTTTTGCAGGGTGCCGTCGTAGTGGGGATTGTGCAAAATCTCTCCGCGCCGGGAGACAATGGGGGTAAAGCTGGTGGCGCCGCCTTCCTGAGTCACCGAGACCAACAAGGTGGCCAGAATCTGGAACTCGCGACGCTCCGGCCGAGTCGCGCGCATGGCCTGAAAGTGAGCCCGCACGGTCATGTCCACGGCCTGCTCCAACTGGCTGCGCGCGGCCGCGTCGTGGCGCAGGCGCACGGCCACGACCGCGTCGAGCAGTGCCTCCGGCGCCTGGGAGTTCAGTCGGATCGCCGACGGCGCCTGTTCAAAAGGCAGCACCATGTCAAAGCCATAGCGTTCGCACAACTCGTCCAGGTCCGGTCCCGGACCCTCCCAGACCGCTCCAGAAACGTCCGGGCGATCATAGTAAAGCGTAGCACGCCCATCCTCCAGGAGTAGCGCCACTTCCGGATGATTCCAGCCGGCAAAATACAAGAAATGACTGCTAGCCCGAAAGGGAAAGGTCTGCGAGGGGTTGCGCAGCAGCATCGGCCCGCTCTCGATGAGAACCGGTTTGGGGAACAGTTGGGCCAGCCGCCGGCGACGTTGGCGATAATCCTCAGCCTGTGTGTACATGCCGATCTCTACGCGAGAAGGCGGGCCTCCCCTGTATCGGGAAGGCAGTTCCAAACCATAGAAAGGTCTCGTCAAAAATCATGCCACAAGCCCCCTCTACTCTGGATGGAGCGTTCCTTTTACACCAATTGTTTCGGGTAGATTGGACCGCCTGGCACCAGCTCAAGGAGAAGAAGCGTAAGAAAATCCAGCGCCAGAGCGCGGAAATGCTCGAGCGTCTGTGCAGCCGGGGAGAAGGCGACGATAGCGGCGCTCTCTACCACGTGCTCGGTCACAAGGCCGACTTGATGTTCGTGTTCTCTCGCGTTTCCGGTGAGAAGCTGGCCGAGCTGGAGCGCGAGCTGACCCTGCTGCCCATCTGGCCTTTCCTGGAAGCGACCTACTCCTACTTCTCTTGCGTCGAACTCTCTTTGCATGGCGCCCACGAGCGTTATCGCAACCTGCTGCTGCAGCAAGGACTGGCTGAGCACTCCAAAGAGTGGGACGAAGCCCTGGAGGCCATGCTGGCCGAAGACCGTCAGGTCCAGCATGCCCGCCTCTGGCCAGAGTTCCCCGACTCGGAATACATCTGCTTCTACCCGATGGACAAGCGACGCGGCGAAGTACACAACTGGTTTATGCTGGAAGCTCCCGAACGCGGCAAGCTCATGTCCACTCACGGCAAGACCGGTCGTCGCTATGCCGGCAAAGTGTCGCAAATCATCAGCTCCTCGATGGGACTCGATGATTTTGACTGGGGCGTAAGTCTCTACTCGCACGACGCGCTTTACTTTAAGAAGCTGATTTACGAGATGCGCTTTGACGAAGTCAGCGCCATCTACGCGGACTTTGGCACCTTCTTCATCGGTCGCCGAATTGCCGCCGACCGCTTGCTGGAACTGAAGCCCTGGAGTGCTCCGGTCGAGTCAGAGTAGACGGTCCACTTCGTCGCGGCATTCGGGCGGATATAAAATCATGTCCTGACTGACGCGCTCGCTGAGGGAGCGCAGGGCGCGCGTGCGCGTGACCTCGGCCAGATGACTCCACTGGCGACCGCGCCCGGTGAGGACGCGAATCGGCGTTTTCGCGTCCTCCAGGGCCAGGTCGCTGGGGCGGTCCACCCCAAAATAGAGATCCACATCCGGGAAACGGCGGCCCACCAGATCGCGCACTGCTTCCTGCAGTTCCGGATTGGCGCTCTCCAGCACCTTGGGGAGACGTCGACCCAGGAAGCGCTGGCAGAGGTCGGCCAGCACCGGATCCGAACCGCCCTGCCAGAGTTTGATGGCCTGCAGGATGTCACTGTCGTCGCTGGCGATGAAACCGGCCAGGAAGTTAGGCGTCAGGCCGGCCTCGCCCTCGAAGAGAAAGCGCAGGCTGTCGGGCAAGTGCAGACGCCTGGGGTAGAGGTTGCGGGCGCGCTGGAGAATCGAGCGCAGCAAGAACTCGGCCGCGCGGACGCTGCGGTGAAAATAGACCTGCCAGTGCATAAAGTAGCGGCTGAAGAGAAAGGCTTCCACCGCTTCGATGGCTTTGGCATCGACGGCCAGCACCTCGCAGCCCCGCTCCAGGTCATAAACCGCAGTCAGACTCGAGAGAATGCGCTGGACGTCAAAGAGTCCGTAGCGGGTACCGGTAAACAGCGAGTCGCGCTGCAGATAATCCATGCGGTCCACATCCAGTTGACCCGAGATCAGTTCGTGGAGGACCCGGCGCGGGTAATCGCCGCGCAGAATCGAGATGACCATTTCCGGTTCGACTCCGTGGCGCTCGAGCACGTTGCGAAAACGACTGCGGATCAGCTCCCAGCCAATCGACTCGTGGTCTACGCCGGTAAAGACATGCTCCAGAGCGTGGGAAAAGGGTCCGTGGCCCACGTCGTGCAGCAGCACGGCGCACAGAGTGGCCTGAATCTCTTGCTGAGTGAGTTCGACTTGCTGCTGCCAGGTCCAGTTGCGCACCACCTGAAAAGCCAGCCAGCAGGCGCCCAGGGTGTGCTGAAAGCGCGAATGTTCCGCCCCCTGAAAGGTGGTGTAGCACAATCCCAACTGGCGGATGCGACGCAGTCGCTGAAAATCCGGATGGTCGATCAACTCACAGATGACGCCGTGGGGCAGTTGAATGTCGCCGTGAACAGGATCGCGGAAGGTTTTACAAGGCTCAGACAGCATAGGATCGGCCCCTTCTCGGTCCGAAGGCGGCCGGCCTATGAAAATCGCACTTTTATCCTTTGTCTCCGAGCCCCCTCACGATCCGCTGGGAGAGTTGGTGCAGCAGCGCCTGACCCGCAGCGACGAAGACCAGATCGTGCGCGAGGTCCTGCGCCCCGACCTCGGTCGCCTCAAGGGCCTGCTGCTGGCGGCACTCACCGATCCACGCTTCGACGGCATCCTGGTGGTGGCCGACTTGCCCGGCATGGGCAACGAAGCGCTGATCAGCCACGTGGAGGCCAGCCTCCAGCAGCACCTGCCCGCCTGGCAGCCGCTGGTGGCCCAATTGCTCTGGCCCCACATCGGCTCCAACGCACTCTGGTCCCACGGCTGCCTGGGCCGTTCCCACCGTCGACTACTGGGCGCCCTCACCGGCGATCAAAAGGCCGTGGAATCCGTCCTCGAGGGCCTGCTCGTCCCCCAGCTCGACCGCCTGCTCGACTGGTCCGCCCGCTAGCCTGCCCTGGCTCTCTCCACAATCCCCTTTCCGAGGCGACTACCGCAGAAGGGAAGAAATCAAAAAGCACCAGGCCTTTTGGCCTGGTGCTGCAGATGACCCTACACCGACGAGCTAAGAATATCCTAAAAAAGGCGCGATTGCATGGAGAGAAGTGGCCATTTTGCGCTAACGGCCTTTCCTCCCCCGAGGAGCTTTATAGCCGGGTTCGCCGGGCTTGGCGGGGCCCTGACGCGCGGGCCGGGCTCCGCGCCGCGCCGGTAGTTCGGTCGTACCCTCCAGCGCCAGACCCACGGCAAAATCGCCAGTTTTCTCCTTCAGGCTGCGCTCGACGTCGTAGATCTCGTCGCGCAGCGCCGCCGCCGTCTCGAACTCCAGGTTGCGCGCCGCTTGCTGCATGGCCGCTCGCAACTGCACCAGATTGCGCTGCAGTTCCTCGATATTCATCTGCTTGGTGCGGGCGCTGCGCTCGTTAGCCGTCACGCTACCCCCCATGTCGCCGAGGGTGTCCAGAATGTCGTTGATGGCCTTGCGCACCGTCTCCGGCTTAATACCGTGTTCGTCATTGTAGGCTTGCTGCAAGGCGCGACGACGATTGGTTTCGCCCACTGCCGCTTCGATGGCTTTGGTCTGGCGGTCCGCATAGAGAATGACCTTACCGCTGACGTTACGAGCAGCGCGACCGATGGTCTGAATCAGCGAAGTAGCCGAGCGCAAAAAGCCCTCCTGGTCCGCATCCAAGATGGCCACCAGCGAGACCTCTGGCAAGTCCAGACCTTCACGCAACAGATTGATGCCCACCAGTACATCGTAATCGCCCAGCCTCAGGTCGCGCAAAATCTGGATGCGGCCCAGTGTGTCCACTTCCGAGTGCAGGTAGCGCACGCGCACTCCCAGACCGGTCAGGTAATCGGTCAGGTCTTCCGACATCTTCTTGGTCAGAGTGGTGACCAACACGCGCTCCTGGCGTTTCTCGCGGATGCGAATCTCCGCCAGCAAGTCGTCGATCTGGCCTGCCACCGGCCGCTGCTCGATCTCGGGGTCGAGCAAACCGGTCGGGCGAATGATTTGCTCGACGATCACCTGGGAGTTCTGGCGTTCGTAGTCGCCGGGGGTGGCCGAGACGAAAACCACCTGACCCACCGCCTCCAAAAACTCATCGAAAGCCAGTGGCCGGTTGTCGTAGGCGGAAGGCAGGCGAAAACCGTGCTCCACCAGTGCGTCTTTGCGGGCCCGGTCCCCGTGCAGCATGGCCCGGACCTGCGGCAAAGAAGCGTGCGACTCGTCCATAAAAACGATGTAATCACGGGGAAAATAGCTCATCAGCGTGTAGGGAGTCTCGCCCGGCTGACGCCCTGTCAGGTGGCGGGAGTAGTTCTCGACGCCGTTGCAGTAGCCGATTTCTTCGAGCATCTCCAGGTCGTAGCGGGTGCGCATCTCCAGCCGTTGAGCTTCCAACAGCCGGTCGTGCTCCCGAAAGTAGGTCAGGCGGTCGCGCAGCTCTTCCTCAATCCCTTCGACGGCTTTCTTGCGCTTGTCGTAGGGAGTTACGTAGTGGCTGGCCGGATAAATGACCACGCGTTTGGGAGAAGAGCGAAACTCTCCGGTGAGCGGGTCGTAGGTGGACATCCGCTCCACCTCATCGCCGAAGAACTCGATGCGCACGATTACTTCCTGGTCGACCGGATGGATCTCCAACACGTCGCCTTGCACCCGGAACGAGGAACGGGTCAGAGTGGCCTGGGTGCGCTGATACTGCAGGTCGACCAGACGACGCAACAACTCCTGACGGGGCATCTCCTCTCCGGGACGGAAAACGATCATGCCGCTCTGGTAATCCTCCGGAGAACCGAGACCATAAATACAGGACACCGAGGCCACCACCAGCGCATCGCGCCGCTCCAGCACGGCCTGGGTGGCCGAGTGACGCAAGCGGTCGATGTCGTCGTTGATGGAAGCGTCTTTCTCGATGTAGGTATCCGAAGAAGCTACGTAAGCTTCCGGCTGATAGTAATCGTAGTAAGAAACGAAATACTCGACCGCCGACTCCGGAAAAAACTCGCGGAACTCAGAACAGAGCTGAGCACAAAGAGTCTTGTTGGGGCTCATGACCAGCACCGGCCGATTCATGCGCGCCGCAACCGAGGCCATGGTGAAGGTTTTGCCGGTGCCGGTGGCTCCCAGCAAGGTGGTAAAGCGGTTGCCGGCTTCCAGGCTGGCCACGATCTCTTCGATGGCACGTGGTTGGTCGCCGCTCGGCGGAAAGGGAGATACCAGTTTCATTACAAAGGCCCAACTCTCATGATGAGAAACCTTTGGGTTGTGGGGGTTCTTTCCTTCGCTCTGGCCTGCCCCGCCAGCGCCTATCTGCCGCCGGATCTGAGCCAGCGTCGCACGGAACTGGTGCAGCTGCTGCCGTTTGCCCAGGTCACTCAACTGCAGACCTGGGTGAATCAGCAATCGGTGCTGCTCAGCCCAGCCGATTATCTCGCCAAGCTGCGGGCGCAGTTCCCCGACCAGAGCGTGGCCTGGACTTTTTACGCAGGCTGGGAGTATCTGGACCTACTGGAAAAGACCCAGCAAGCCTACGATCAGCGAGACGACGACCTGGCTCGGGCCGAGGATTTGCTCGGTCGCTACGAAGAGCGCTGCAACGAAACTCTACGAGGCGATGTCACCCCCGCTCAGCCGCTCCCCCTGAATCTAGCTCAGGCCGAGAGTCAGCCACAAATCGAAGAAACCGAGGACCACCTGCGCGTCTTCCGGGTACTTCCCTGGCCGGACCGCGGCTACACCCGAACCCAGGTCCAGCAGCTTCTGGAAGCAGCCCACGCCGACCAGGCCCAGGTGCGCTCGCAACGCGTCAAGCTTGAAGAAGCCAAGAAAAATTTCATTGGTCATCAAGACGTGTGGACCGCCTGGCTCATGGACATGGCGCGGGCCAGCCAGAAGTTCACGCAGGCTCAGTATCTAAAAGCCTATGCTGAACCCCTGCCTCCCCCGCCCGTTGAGGCCAAAGGAATCCCTTAGCGCTTGCTTGAACCTGAACCGCCCAGACTCTGAAAGAACGGTGTCCCTTGTCCACTCAAGCCGCTCCAGACCCGCAAGAAGTGCGTAAAAAGCTCGAAGAACTGGCCGCGGTCACCAAAGACCTGGACGGGAACCTCAAGATGCTCTCCAAAGCGGCCAACATCATCGCCGCGGAGCAACTGAAAAAGCGCGTCACCGAGCTGACCGATTCGCAAAACCAGAAGATGGCGGAACTGGTCGGCCTCAGTCCCGACCCTCAGGACCTCAAGCAATTCAACACCTTCGCCCGCGAAGTCGACGAATTAGGCGCGCAGATCAAAGCCTGCAAAGAAATCGAAGTGCTGCGCGAGCTAGAGAAAAAGATCGACGAAACCACCGGCGCCCTGGTCGAACTCTTCCAGCGCGTGGTGGCCGAACTGATGGGCGCCAAGCCCCCTGGCGAAGCCGCCGCTTTCGATTAACGACTACAGGTCTTCGATCGACAGCAGCCCGCGCCGGATGGCGTAGCGGATCAACTCCGCCCGATTCGACACTCCCAGCTTGCTCATAATATTGGCTCGGTGCCGCTCCACCGTGTTGGAGCTGATCGACAACTTCTTGCCGACTTCGCGAGCCGTCAGTCCCTGCGCCGTCAATTGCAACACTTCCAGTTCGCGCGCCGAAAGAACGGTGTCGGGCTCCTTGGCCAGCAAACGAGCCAGACTGGGATACAGGTAAGCTTGACCGGCGGCCACAGCCCGCACAGCCGACACCAGGTCGTTGGGAGCGGCACCCTTGACGATGTAGCCGGTGGCCCCCGCTCGAAGCAGCTGGAAAAAGTACCGCTCATCCTCATGCATGGTGAGAATCAGGATGGGCATGGTGGGATACTTTTCCCGCACATGCTGAGTCACTTCCAGGCCATTGACCTCAGGCATCGAGATATCGAGCAACAACAAATCCGGCGTGATCGTCTCGAGGCATTGCAGAGCCTCACGGCCGTTACTGGCCTCCGCCAGAACGTCGATGTCGCCTTCTTCGGTCAGCAGCATGCGGATGCCGGACCGGACCACCGGGTGGTCTTCAACAATTAAAACCGATATGGACATTTCTTCCCCCCGTTCACCTTAGCGCGCTATCCTGGATCATCTGAGTCCATCGGCAGTACGCGTCCCCCTGGAGCCTTCAGTAACTGGATCGCACCGGCCGCGATTTGCACCACTGCCTTGCGCTGATCGCTGGACAGGTGGACCAGCAATTCCATCAGTTCTCCCACATCCTGGTCCTGAAGCAAACGTGCTTGTGCAAGACGCAAGGGATAAAGAATCTTCCCACCCTTTTGGTCGTAAAAGAAATCGGAGACCGGAATCCCCAATGCCTCTGCCAGTTTCCCCACGATCTCGACCGACGGGTTCCCATTGTCGTTCTCGATTCGGCTGATGAACGAAGCGGAAACCCCGGAGCGACTTTCCAGTTGCTTGATGGTCATTCCGCGAGACTTTCTTGCATAATGAAGGATCTCGCCGAAGGACCTTTTCGAGTTGGCGCTGATAGCGTTGGCTCCCCTTTCTTCCCCAAGCCCCAGTTTCACTATAGAGCGGGAGAAACCCTGGCGAGTGTGCAGTTAGTAGTCGGCACTTCTTAGTCGCTTCTTCATAGGTGTAAAAGCGCCATAACTTAGACCTAAATCACTGATGGCAACAGCTCAGTCCATGCCCAAAGGGCTCGGCACCTTGATGAGCGAACGGCCGAGGCATGGCAAAGACCTCTCTCGACTCGCCGCTCTTCGAGCGCTATCACATTCAGCAGTTTTTCGATGAAATGTTCGATGAAAAGGGCGAAGTGCGGCCGGCATACCTGCCCCTGGCCCAACGCCTGAGCCTGCTCTCGCCGGAAGAATTCGCGCGTCGCCAGGCCGCCGCCGACCTCAGCTTTCTTCGCCAGGGCATTACCTTTACGGTCTATGGCCACGACGAAGCCACCGAGAAAATCTTCCCCTATGACCTTTTGCCGCGCGTCATCTCCAATAGCGAGTGGAGCGAGGTGGAGCGTGGACTCAAACAGCGCATCACCGCCCTCAACCTCTTCCTGGGAGACATCTACGATAAGGGGAAGATCCTCAACGACAAGCAGGTCCCCCGAGAACTGGTCTACTCGTGCAAACATTTCCGTCGAGAGATGCGAGGCGTAAAGGTTCCTCGCGGAGTCTATGTCTCGGTGGTCGGCAGCGACCTGGTGCGCACTGACGGCGGGCGCTTCGCGGTGCTGGAAGACAATCTGCGCGTGCCCAGCGGCGTCTCCTACATGCTGACCAATCGCCAGATTATGAAGCGCGTCTTCCCCCGATTGTTCCGCGACTACAACGTGCGCCCCATCGACCATTATGGCCAGGCGCTTCTCAGCACGCTACGCTCGCTGGCACCTCACGACCGACCCGACCCCACCGTGGTCCTGATCACGCCCGGCGTCTACAACTCGGCCTATTTCGAACACGCCTTCCTGGCTCGCACCATGGGCATTCAGCTGGTCGAGGGTCGCGATCTGGTGGTCCACGACAACCTCGTCTATATGAAAACCACCTCGGGACTGAAGCGAGTGGACGTCATTTACCGGCGCATCGACGACGACTTCCTGGACGCTCTCGCTTTCCGGCCCGACTCGATGCTGGGGGTGGCCGGCCTGTTCAACGCTTACCGCCACGGCAACGTCACCCTGGCCAACGCGATCGGCACCGGCGTGGCCGACGACAAAGCCATCTACGCCTACGTCCCGCAGATGATCAAATACTACCTGGATGAAGACCCCATCCTCGACAATGTCGAGACCTTCTTGGGCTGGGAACCGCAGCAATGTCAGTACATTCTCGACAATCTCGATAAGTTGGTGGTCAAGGCCGTAGGCGAGAGTGGCGGCTATGGAATGCTCATCGGCCCTCATAGCACGGCTTCCCAGCGCGCGGAATTCGCCGAAAAGGTCAAAGCCAACCCGCGCAATTACATTGGTCAGCCCACCCTGAAGTTGTCCTGCGCCCCCTGCTTTACCGAAGGACGGGTAGAGCCTCGCCACGTCGACCTCAGACCCTACATCCTCAACGGCCGCGAAATGACTATCGTCCCCGGTGGTCTCTCGCGCGTTGCCCTGCAACGCGGTTCGCTGGTGGTCAACTCATCCCAAGGTGGCGGCAGCAAAGACACCTGGGTTCTGCACGATTAGGAGCTACTGATGTTATCGAGAGTCGCTGAAAGTCTTTACTGGATGAGTCGCTACCTGGAGCGGGCGGAAAACACGGCCCGCCTCCTGGACGTGCACCTGAACTTGAACATGGAGCTGACCCCGACGGCCGGGCAACGCCGTTACGAGGACGTGCTGGCGGCCCTGCAGGTCAACTTTTTCGAGGGTCAGATTCCCTCTGCCACCGACTTGACCCTGGACAGTTTGCTGGGCGAGTCGATCTCCAACTGCATCGGAGCGGCCCGCGAAAACGCTCGCCAGATCCGCGAACAGATTAGCTCGGAAATGTTCGAGCAGATCAACAAACTCTACCTCTACATTCGCTCCCGGCCCACCCAGGATCGTTTCGCCATCGAGCCCAACTTCGTCTTCGGACGAGTCAAGGACGGCGTTCATCTCTTCGCCGGCATCACCGACTCGACCATGACCCATGGCCAGGGCTGGCAGTGGATTCGGGCCGGACGCTATCTGGAAAGAGCCAACCTCATCGTCGGCCTGCTGCTGAATCACTTGCGTCATCTCCTCGACGAAAATGAAAGCGACCCGCAACACTACTCCGAGCTTTTGGGATTGCTGAAAAGCTGCACCGCCTGGGAGGCTTACTGCAAGGTCAACGGCGCCGAACTGACCAACCTCCAGGTGGCCGAATTCCTCTTGCTCAGTCGCGAATTCCCCCACTCGCTGGCCTTCTCGGTAGCCGAAACGGCCAAGTCGCTCGAAGCCCTGGCCCAGACCACGGGCATGACGGCTCAGGTTCAACTGGAATCGAAAGTCGGGCGCCTGCTGGCCCAGTTGCGCTACACCTCGATCCACGAGCTTTTTGAGCAGTCTCCCATCGAGTTCTTCCACCAGGTCCGCGAAGACATGGCCAGCGTGAACAACCGCCTCTATCAGGTCTACTTCAGCCAGTCTTTTGCACGCACTCTATAGGGTCGAATTCTTTCGCTCATTAGCAGGACAGCAATGGGTGGAACGGAAACCCATGAACACCATGTGCATGTCCACGCTGTCGGCAGGACAAGATGTCTAAGGCTCTGCTCCTTGGGCTGTGGTTGCACTGTTCCATCAGCCTTTTCATCCTCTTGCTCGGGGTCGTTCGGCTGTTGCCCTACAGTCCCCCTATGGCCATCGCCGCCCTGGTGCTGGCCCTCGTCCTTTTTGGGGTCATCTTTCGTTACTCGCTACCGGCCTTTGCTAAAAGCGGCGCACGCAAAGAGTTTGTCGTCTTCGAATCCATCGCCAGCGCCTGTATCGCCAATTATGTAGGATTCCTGGCCGTCGCCGGATTTGCTAAAAAGTTCGACCTTTCACCGGATTGGTTGCCCACCGCTCTGGGAATCGGCGCCATCGTGGGTCTGCTCCCCTGGGCCCAAACGCAACTGAAGCTGCAGCGCATGACCCGGGAAGAGCGCAATCATCTGGCCTCGGTCACCGAATCCAAGCGACTCTTAGAGTTGGACGCCCCCAAGGATGCGGAAGACAAGCTGAAAGAATCACTGCTCCAGGCCGAAGTGATCTTCGGTGGCAACCATCTACACCCGGCCCAGGCCGCCATCGACCTCGGCCGCTACTATGTCGAAACCTCTCAGCGCCAGCGAGCCGCCGCCATGTTTTCCCGAGCCCTGAGCATCCGTGAAAAACTGCTTGGCGAGGACGACGTGCGGGTCAGCAGCACCCTGATGGACTGGGTCAATGCCGACGATGAAATGGAGCCGGCCCAAGCAGTGGCCCAGATGCGCAAGGCCCTGCTGATCCTGGAACGTCAGCTGGGTGCTTACGCCCCGGCGGTAGCTCTGGCTTACGAGCGCGTCGGTGATCTGCAGCAGCGCCAGAACCACGCTCAGGAAGCCGAGAACGCCTTGCGAAGAAGCCTGAGCATTCTGAAGAAGGCCGAAACCCAGAGCACCCGCGACCTCTTTCGCGTCGGCCTGAAACTCAGCCGCATTTACCTGGAACTCAACCGCCCCAAGGATTCTCAGGAAACCCTGAGCGGCCTGGAATCCGCTGTTTCCAATCAAAAGGCCGAAATGCAGCTGGAATACCTGATGATCCAGATGTCCACCCTGGGGGAACTCAACGAACAGCAGGCTTCTCAGGACCGCGCCTGGGAAGCGCTGCAACTGCTGCAGCGCGAGTTGGGCCCGTCCACCACGGAGTTCAAGGCTATCTGGGAAGGGTGCCTGGACCGCCTCACAGAGCCGTTCCTGGACCCGGAAGCACGCACCGTTTACACCGCCACCTTCGGCGGTGACTCTTATTCGATTCGCCAGATCCTGCAGAACCATCCCGAATGGATCCACGTCAAGGATGCCAGCGGTTGGAACCTGCTGCAGTGGTCCTGCTTCTTCGGTCACGAGCGCATGGTGGAAGCTTTTCTAGCTCAGGGAGCCTCCGTTGACGAAATCACCGACGAATGGCCGCCCCTTCACATCGCCTGTCGCTGGGCCCACCGTCGCCTGATCGCCTTGTTGGCCAACAAAGCTCAGACGCAAAATCAGCTGACCAAGGAAGGCTGGCATCCTCTCCACCGCTGTGCCCAGAATGGCGATAGCCGGTTGATGGAACTGCTCACCGCCAAAGACCTCGAGATCGATGCCGTCAACGACCGTGGCGACACTCCCCTGCTGCTGGCCTGCCGCCTGGGTCATTACTTGATGGCGGTCGGCCTGGTGGCCCGTGGCGCGGACGTCAACAAAGTCAGCGGAATGTCGGGACGCTCCCCCCTGCACGAAGCGGCCTACGTAGGCCACCGCGCCATTGCCGAATGCCTGATCCATAACGGCGGCAAACTCGACGCCCGCGACCGGGCCGGACTGACGCCCGCCGAACTGGCCGCCCAGGCCGAGAAAGAAACGGTCGTCAAGCTGATCCAGAGCCTGGCAAAGGGGCAAAAAGCCTGATGGACGTCAGCGAAAGACAGGCCGCGCTCAACACGCAAATCCGTTTTCATAACTACAGCGCCGCCCTACCCCTGGCCTACGCCCTGCGGCTCGAACTTCAATTGATGAACAAGCGCAGCGAGCGCCAAACGGAACAGTTAGAACGAGTGGAGTTGACCATTCGTCAGTTGGAACGGCTGAGTGAGCCCTTCTACACAAGGGCAACCCGTTGGTTGTGGGACCGATTCGTGGAAAAATCCAACGAAGAACCATTGCCACCCATTTACGAGGAGGCTGAGTCACCACTCACGGTCAGCCACGACAAGGAGGATACGTGAGCGATCGACTGGAGGAACTCGGCGTTCCACCCAAGCTGCTGGCGGCCATTCGCAATGAAGTTCGCAGCAATATCGAGCAGCAACTCAATGACCTTTGGATGGTCGTTCACTCCATCAAAGATGCCAGCGGCAAGGCCGCTCCCGGCGACGGAGAAGCGCCGGTGGATTCGGCTGCCCTGGACGAGTTGAAAGATGGACTGAGCAAGGTTCGGGAGAATCTTCAGTCCGTTCAAAGCCACTTTGAGGAGGTGCAGGGAGAGCTCAGCAAACGCGTGCGCGGCCTGAACAAGCGCACCCGTAAGCTGGCCGCCGTTCCCGCCACCAGCGCGGAAATGCCCGGACTCGACCGGCTTCAGGCCATCCAGGACAAGCTGGAGCGGCTGGAGCGCGAAACCGGTCAACTGGGGGCGGCCGCCGCCCTCTTTGAAAGTCGCCTCGTCGACCAGGAGAACCGCTTACTGCGCCGCCTCGACGACAGCGAGTCCCGCCTGGCTCGCGGCTCGGCCGCGGCTGCCCGCAGCGGCGGAGGTTCGGATGCCCAGGATGAGCTATCCAACGACTATTTGCTTTCCCTGTCGGGCACGGTCGACTTCAGCCTGGCCGACCTGGCCAAAGTACCGATTCGTCATAACGCCAGCGATCTGATCATTCGTCCTAACAGCCTGCCCTACACCTATCTCGAGGACGAGCTCATTCCCATCGGCCAACAACTGCTGACGGCCACAGACTCCTATCGAGTGATCATGCTATCCCTGACGCTCAACGAGCGCAAGCAGCTGCTGAAGGAACGCACTTTCAGCAAACTGGTCGAATACCACAGCGCCCGTTTCTTGCTCAACGCCTACTTTGAGCGAGGCGAGCTGGGCGCTTACGTGCGACGCCTCACTCCCCCACCGATTGCCCTGGAGCAACTGGACTTGCCGCGAGCGCTGGAGGTCTCTCTTCTGGAAGATCGCGGACTGATTCTACTGTGCGGCGGCGCCATGGGAATGCTGCGCGGAGTAGCCTATGCCTTGCTCCAGCCCATCAATCGTCAGCGCCGAGCCCGCATCTTCACCCTGGAAGATGCCGTCAGCTACGAATTGCCCGAAGAACAAAGCCTCGTCAGTCAACTACAGCGCGGCATCGACATCAATCATGCCGGCGACCTGCTGCGCCTCAAGCCCGACGTGCTCATGCTGCAGCGCGTCGCCAGTGGAGACGAGTTACAGGTAGCTCTCAGTTTTGCCTCCGAGAAAACCCTGGTCATCGCCTGCTGCCCCGGCGCCGGCGTGGTCAGCTGCGTCCAGCACCTGCTGGAACTGACGGCCCCGGAGCACCGCGGCAGCATCCTCGGACAACTGAGCGCCTCTCTGCGCTCCATCCTCTGCTATCGCGAACCCCAAGCCAACGAATATCTCCTCAACACCGCCAAAGTTCGCCCCTGGCTGGAACGGGGAGACATGGCCGCACTCCAAACCGCGGTGGAAACCAGCCAGCCGGGCAAAGCCAGAACGGCGGCTCCGCCCGCGGCCAAGGAGCCGGAAGGTTCGCCTTTGCCGCCCCCCTCCACCGAATCCCTGAGCCCTCTTCGGGCCGGCCTCACGCCCCCGCCCGAAATGGATGTGGAAGAAGAAGAAGCCGCTCCCGCCCCTCCCGCACCATCGCCCAAGCCGGCTGGCAAGCTGTTGCCTCCCCCCACCGATCCTCCCGAGGAAAAGTCGGGGGGCGACGAGGAGACCCTGCTCGGCTGGCTCTAGTTCGCTAACGGAACACCAACAGTTGGTTGACGGTTTTCTACCTTTGTGGAGTGCAGACTGGGTGCAACAACTGACTGGAGGTAGTACCGAATGGTAACCGACAAACTCACTCAAAAAGCCCAGGAGGCCGTGCAAGCGGCCGCTCAACTCGCGCAACGCTCCGGCCACGCGCAACTGCAGCCGGTCCACCTGTTCGCCACCCTCCTGGCCGACCAGGGCGGGCTGGTGGCCACTCTGCTGTCCGAGCAAGGCCTGGACCTCAAAGCACTGCTCAAACAGACGGAGGAGGCACTCAAAGCTCAGCCTCGCCTGTCCCAACCGAGCGCCGTCTATGCTGGCCAGGAATTTACTCGACTGCTGGAGCGCGCCGACTCGGAGCGCGAGAGCATGAAAGACGAATTCGTCAGCCTCGAGCATCTTCTGCTGGCCTTCCTCAAGGCCAAACCAGAGGGTGACTGGCTGTCCCAGCGCGGCCTCAAGCGCGACGCTCTACTATCCGCCATCGCTGAACTGCGGGGTGGACAGCGCGTCACCGACGCTCACGCGGAAGACAAGTACCAGGCCCTGCAGAAATACGGCCGCGATCTGACCGAACTGGCCCGTAGCGGCAAACTGGACCCGGTGGTGGGGCGCGACGAAGAAATTCGTCGCTGCGTGCAGATTCTGTCCCGTCGTCGCAAGAACAACCCTGTGTTGATCGGCGACCCGGGAGTGGGTAAAACCGCCATCGTGGAAGGTTTGGCTCAGCGCATCGTGGCTGGCGACGTGCCCGAAAGCCTGAAAAACCGCATCATCTACTCGCTGGACATGGGTCAGCTGCTGGCTGGAGCCAAATACCGCGGCGAGTTCGAAGAGCGGCTCCAGGCGGTGCTGGCCCAAATCCAGCAGGCGCAGGGAAAAATCTTGTGCTTCATCGACGAGCTGCACACCCTGGTAGGCGCAGGCAAAAGCGACGGCGCGATGGACGCCGCCAATTTGCTCAAACCCGCCCTGGCTCGCGGCGAGTTGCGCTGCATCGGGGCCACCACCCTGGACGAGTATCGCCAGCACATCGAAAAAGATGCGGCGCTGGAGCGACGCTTCCAACCGGTCTTTGTCGGCGAGCCGAGCGTCGAGGCGACCCTCAGCATCCTGCGCGGATTGCGCGAGAAGTATGAGGTGCACCACGGCGTGCGCATCACCGATGCCGCACTGGTGGCGGCCGCCCGACTTTCAGACCGCTACATCAGCGATCGCTTCCTGCCCGACAAGGCCATCGACCTGGTCGACGAAGCGGCCGCCTCGTTGCGCATCGAAATCGACTCCCTGCCCTCGGCCCTCGATTCCCTGGAACGCCAGGCTCGCCAGCTGAAGGTGGAAAAACAGGCTCTCGAGATGGAAAGCGACGCGCTTTCCAAGCAACGGTTGTCCGACCTGGACGGCGAGTTGAAAGCCATCGAAGAGCGCCTCACCCAGGAGCAGGTGGTCTGGAAGGCCGAGCGGGAGCGCATCGGTATCATCCGGGCTCTGAAGCGCCAATTTGACGCTCTGGGAGCTCAAGAGCAGGAAGCCGAACGTCTCGGCGACCTGGCTCAACTGGCCGAGATCCGCTATGGCAAAAAGCACCAGCTGCAAAAGCAACTGGAAGCGGCCGAAGCGGCTCTGGAAGCGGACCCTCCCAAGTTCTTGCGCGAGCAGGTCGAGGAAGAGGATATCGCCCAGGTCATCTCGCGCTGGACGGGTATTCCGACCGCCAAGCTACTGCAAGGAGAACGACGCCGGCTGCTCGAGTTGGAGCGCCAGTTGGAGCAGCGGGTGGTGGCCCAGCATGCCGCCGTGGAGGCGGTGGCCGAAGCGGTTCGCCGCAGTCGGGCCGGGCTTTCCGACCCGAATCGGCCGCTGGGAAGCTTCCTCTTCCTGGGGCCGACCGGTGTGGGCAAGACAGAGCTGGCCAAGGCTCTGGCCGAATTGCTCTTTGACGACGAAAAAGCGTTGGTGCGCATCGACATGAGCGAGTATTCCGAGAAGCACTCGGTGTCTCGTCTGGTGGGTGCGCCTCCCGGATACGTCGGCTACGAGCAGGGCGGGCAGTTGACCGAGGCGGTGCGGCGCCGTCCCTACTCCGTGATTCTGCTGGACGAGATGGAAAAGGCTCACCCGGAAGTCTATCAGGTGCTTTTGCAGTTGCTGGACGACGGACGCCTGACCGACGGCCAGGGCAAAACGGTGGACTTCCGCCAGACGCTGGTGATTATGACCAGCAATCTGGGCGGACAGGCCTTGTTACGAGCCGGCCAGGATCTCCCGGCGGAGGTGGAGCAAGCTTTGCGCGCTCATTTCCGCCCCGAGTTTCTGAACCGAATCGATGACATCGTCACCTTCCAACCGCTACAGCCGAGTGCACTGCAGCAAATCGTGGAAATTCAGCTGAAGCGGCTGCGGGCTCGACTCAAACCGATTCGCATCAAGCTGGAGGTCAATCCCCAGGCTCTGGCCTGGCTGGCCGAGCGCGGTTGGGATCCGGAGTACGGCGCTCGTCCGCTCAAGCGGACTCTGCAACGGCAACTGGAGAATCCGCTCTCCAAGCTGCTGTTGGAAGGCAACGTACAGCCCGGCTCGGTAATCGAAGCCGGCGTGGAAGAGGACCGCATAGCGCTCCGGGTCCTGTAAAACAAAGGCGGGCAGAGAAATCTGCCCGCCTTTTTAATTCAGGACCACGCTCAAAGCGCTGTGGAGCAACCAGATCAAGGCGGCGCCAGCGGTCAATACTTGAGCCCAGCCATAGAGCGAAAACTTGCGGCTGGCGATCAAGGCCAGCACGTAGGTGCGGCGCAGGGAGTCTTCCAGATGTTGCTGCTCGGTATTGCTGGTGAAATCCGCCACGAACTGATTCATGTTCTTGCGCTGGGCGATATCCCCAAAGAAAATGCAGTCTTTGCGGGGCATCTTCGGCAGACCGGCCCGGTTCATAATCACCAGCAAACACAGCGCCAGCGCGAGCCCGGCCGCCAACACCAGCGGCACCTGAAGCAACTTGAGCAACAGCCTATGGTTCGAATGGGTGGCCTGGGCGGCAGCGATGAACAGGCTGTTGATGACGATCAGGTTGCCCGCTTTCGCGTCGGCGAACTGGATCAGTTGCTGATTGTAGTTGAGAACTTCGAAGGCGGAGTCGATTTGGGGACTTGTGGTCTGGCTCATACCAAGACTTTATGCAATTTTTGCAAAGCTGGCTGTGACCATAGTCACTTTATCGCTTGATGGTCGCCAATCCGTGATAGAGGCGAGCCCGCTTCTTGAGACGCGAGAGAACCGCGGCCTCAGGCCCACGCTGGCGCTGAGAGACCACTCCGTGCACGCAGATTTCCAGGCACAAACCTCGGGGCCCAACGGGAGGTAGGGACGAAAAATTCGATTTTGTTCGCTCGGCCGCCGGCATTGGCAAACTGGATTTCATAGGCACGAACTCCATAGAAGTAAAAATTTTGGATTCCACTTGGGATGAGGCACGGGGTTCAGGTGCGGGTCTGTGGATTCCTTGTGGAAAAGCTGTGATTTGTCGGGATTCGTCGCTTTAGACTTTTGGCAATAGTAGGTCAGCGTTCGATTTTGGTGGGCAAACTAAAGCTCGAACGAACACCATAGCGCACCGCTCTCACACGGAAAAGGTAGGGACCGGAGCCACGATTTTTCAGAACGAACGAAGGCCTGTTCTCCTCAATAATTCCGTCATCGAGCAGCACCCACTTGCCGTCTTTTTCTTCCTCGACCTGGTAGCCGGTGGCATCTTTCACCGGCCGCCAGCTCAATCGCACATCCGATTGGCTGGTATAAAGCCCCATCAGGCCCTCAGGCGTGGGCGGAGGCGGGCCTTTCGGTTCTTCCTTGGCCACCGGTTTGTTCTTGGGAGGCGGCGGCGGAGGCACCAGGTCGGTAATAGAAGCATGGGCCGGAACCGGATCAGGTTCAGCATTGTCGTTGCGAGGTGGAGGAGTCTTTTTAGCCGACTTTGCGGGAGCAGGGCCCAGCAGTTCGGAAACCGAGGCTCCCTCCGGAACCGGGTCCGGGTCGGTATTGCTGCGCCCCCTGGCAGAGCTCTCTTCCGGATCGGGAACGTCCGGCAGATTCAGAGGGGTCTGAGCCTTTACGGGAGCGGCAGCGCCAGCCGCCAGCGTGTGTCCTTTGCTGACCTGACTGTTGGGGGAGACGCCATGGGAAAGCACGGCTCGCACGCAAAACTCGAAGTCCGCCCCGGACGCCAGGCCCGTGATGGAAGTCGAGTTGGTCATAGGCGTGCAGTTCGGGTCTTCCTCGTTGAGCCACCACTTGCCATTAACCTTGCGCAGGACCTCGTAACCAAGAGCCCCCGGTACCGGGTCCCAGCGCAGGTCCAGCTGGCTCTGGGCAAGGCCTCCGGAGGGCTGTGAAACGTCGAAATGGCCGGGCGCCTGTGCCAGCACCTGGGCCGTGAGGGCGAGCCCCAGGGCGAAAGTTACGAACGAACGCATAGTTCGAGTATAGTCTATTCTTCGACCGAGTCCAGTTCGGAAAGGGTCTCTTTTTTGAGTGCTTCCAGGTCGGCGTCACTCAATTCCAGTTGGCGTGCGATTTTGTTGAGGAAGCGAAGTTCGGAGATTTCGACCTTGCCGTCCGCCATGGCCATCGCCAGCAGAACCTTCATGATCTCTTTGCGTGACTCGACGTCCTGGACCGCTTCCTTCAGATTGGTGAGATCCGGAGGCTTGGCCATCATGGAGGCCACCTCATTGAGAGCCCCGTCGTCCAGGTCCAATTGAGTGAGAACCCCCCCCAACAGGCGTCGCTCGTCTTCCGAGACTTCTCCGTCGGCCCAGATTACGTGGACCAGGCTTTTAATTAATACTTTTTCAGCTTCTTGCATGGCTCGGCTCTTCGCCTGGGGCCTAATTCAAGTCCTTTTCAGGGTGATGCCCTAGACTGTGAAAAATTAACTTCAGGAGGTTGTCGATGAGTGCAGTTTACGCCAGTCCCGCCCAGTATCGTTGCTCTTGCGGTCGCACGTTCATGAATGGCATCAGCCTGGAGCGCCACCAATGGGTGACCAAGTGCGCCCCCGCCGCTGAAAACACGAATCACGTCATGCTGCCCGACCAGCAGGCCCGGGCCACTCAGGCGGCCATGGCCCAGGCCATGCGCGTGCTCAAAGAAAAACAGGCGGCTCAACAACGCTTCGACCAGAAACGCCGGAGCAAACGCCGCCTGCGTCGCCAGTTCTCGGACGCTCAGGAGTCTCTGCTGCGCACCGCTGAATCCTTTATGACCAGAGTTTTCTCCCTGGGTCGCGTCGCCGCCATCCTGGTGGTGCTGGGCGCCACCTTTGCCGCGGGCATGAAACTGGGCACTTTTTTCCCGGTCTAGCCAGGGAGGCTTGAAGGCTTCTCAAACACGTGTTCTATGGAGCACGTCCGCGACTATTACCTCCCCGACTACTTGACCTACCTGAGCGTAGAGCGAACCCTGGCCCGACGAACGATTCATGAATACGAACAAGATCTGCGACTGTTCCTGGACTACCTGGCGCCCTTCTTCGCCGAAGAACTCACCCTGGCCACCATCGACGCGCGCACCATTCGCGAATTCCTGGCCTACCTGCGCAACAAAAAGAACTACTCTCCCTCCGCGCTCAATCGTAAAATCGCCGCTCTCAAAGGCTATTTTAAGTTTCTCGAAGGCGAAGGCTACCTGACCTCCTCCCCGATGCAACGCATCTCCTCGGCCAAGGAAGGCCGCCTGCTGCCCAAAGTCATGAGTGAGCAAGAAGTGGAAGTCTTGCTCGACCAACCGACCGAGGAAAAGCTCTCCCCGGAACTGGCCGCTCGCGATCAGGCCATCCTGGAGCTCTTCTATAGTTCCGGACTACGCCTCTCCGAACTGGTCGGAGTCAACCTCCAGGACATCGACTGGGAGAAGCTTCATTTGCGGGTTACCGGCAAAGGCAACAAGCAGCGCTTTGTATTCCTCACGCCCCACGCCGGACAGGCCATTCAAGCCTATCTGAAACTACGCACCCACAAGAGTGAAGCGCTTTTTTTGAATCGGTTCGGGCAACGCCTCTCCACTCGGGCCGTGCAGATTCTCTTCGGTAAGCGCATGGACTCCGCCCAACTGCAACGCAAGGCCTCTCCCCACACGCTGCGACACTCCTTCGCCACCCATCTGCTGGAAGGCGGCTCGGACCTGGTTACCATCAAAGAGTTGCTCGGTCACGAAAGTCTGCAGACCACCCAAATCTACACCAACATTTCGCGGCGCAAGATGCGTGAGGCCTACGATCAGGCCCACCCCAGAAATTAACTACCCGAGCATTCGCCTTTGTAGCCGATCGCGCCGATAATTGAGGCGGCGAACTCGAGTCGCGGCCAGAGGCTTGATCTTCAAAGCCCGCTCCACCCAGTCCAGGGCACAGGCCCAATCGCGCTGGACATGCTCTTGCTGTTTGGCGACCTGCTCCAGCAACTCCGGGTCCTGGGGAAAAGACTCGGCCAGGCGCAACCAGATCTCCTGAGCCTGCGAAACTTCGCCGGCCCGCCGGCGCAGGCGCGCCAACAAAGTCCCGCATTGGCGCAAGGGGGCTCCCTGAAAATGCCCGTAGCAGCGTTCCAGCAACTGGCGAGATTCTTCAAACCGTCGTTGGCGGAACAACTGCTGCGCCAGGGCCAGGTCTTCCAGGTGGAGCAAGCGCGAGTCCTGACGAAAACGCTGAGACCAATCGTGGGGATGATCCACGTAACCCCACAGGCCGGCTACCAGACCCACCATGGTGAGGATATCCCGCCGGTTGTGCTCGGCCACCTGGGCCAGCCCACGAGCGCATCCGGTCTGCAGAAAGCGAAAGAAAATCTGCGGAACCATCCAACCGGGCACATCCCCGTGACGCGGCAGACCGAGAATCTCGGTTTCCAGAGTCTCCAGCTTGCAGTTCTCCAGAGCATGCGACCACAGCCGTCGCGAAACCGGCAGCAAGTCCAGGTGCGGCAATTCCTCCAGATCGTAGCGCAGCCGATTCATAATCAGGCGCGTCTGCAGCAGAGGAATATCAAAGCTCTTGCCGTTAAACGTCACCAGACCGTCGCTGTTTTCCAGGCGCTCGATCAGATACTGCAGCATGGCTTTTTCTTCGCAGTGTGAACGCATAATCAGCTGCTCGACTCGCAGCTGCCCTTTCTCGAAGAAGGCAATCCCCACCATAAAGGCATAGGTCCCGGAACCACCGGCAAGTCCTGTGGTCTCGGTATCCAGATACAGCATGCGGTTGCCGGCGACTTCGGGCAGCCAGGGGGACAGGTCGCGCAGTTGAGAGCGGATCAGAGGAAACGGTCCGTGGCTCAAGTTGCCGTCCAGACACTGGTGGCGACGGTGAAAAACGCCGTTGCCACAGCGAACCTCTTCTCCGCCCAGAGCTCTTTCCATAGGAACGGCCCGCTGTTTTTCCTGGTGGTGCCGCATTTGCTCCAGACGTTCAAAGGACAGCGTCATTGACCGATTTTACCGATTCCCTCCGTGATCTTCTTTTGAAATTCTATCAACTCTTCGTGGAGCTGTCGATACGACGTCAGGCCCGCTTTCAAAGGAGTCAACTGACGCGTCTGGGCGGCCTCGCCAAGCACCGTCAGCGCCTGCGACAACTTGCCCATACAAATCACAAAGAACTGACAATAGGTGTCGAAGCTTTCATCCCGCCCCATAATCTTGACGACTTCGCGCTCAAACCGATCTCGAGTCTTGTCCAGCACCTCGAGCTGGTTGATGATTTCCTGGATGATTTGCTCCCAGGTCGTCACTCCAAAGGTCAGACCCTGGACCAGGTCGGCCAGGTGGTCGGCCACCTGGTGATCTTTGCCCTGGGAGCCCCCGGAGATATCCTCATACTTGACGTCGTCGATTTGCAGCTGAGGCAAGGCCGAACCGCACTCGCTACAGATCTTGGCCGGAATCTGCACGTGACCACAGCGGATACAGGTAACCTGCTGACCGGATTTGCCGGTCTCCGCAAAAGCTCGCCGCACCTGTTTTTCAAAGGCCATCAGCGGAGGCATCGTCAGGGATAACAGCTTCCAACCTTCCACCAGATGAATCAACTGAGGGTCTTCGCAATAGAGCAGCATGCGCTGGTAGGCCTGATCGTGCGAAGCCAGCAGAGACACCAGATTCTCGGGTGCCTGAGGGGACTCCTGAAGAGCTTGCAGCGACGCGTTGGCTTCTTGCTGGCGCTGCTCAAGTTCGTCGCGGAGCATCCACACGGGAAAGACCTTGGTCTCGATCTGGCCCAGAATTTCGATGAGTTCAAGCACCCGAGGCGCTCCCTCAAAGCGAATCTGCAGGTCGCTCAAAGCCGCCTGGACCCCACCCCGATACTGACCCATCGCCTCCCAGAGCGGATTCAAGCGGGCCGCGATCTCGGCCGGTTCGGCCGCCCCTAGCGCCGTCAGCTGCTCGCGAATGTGCTCGGCGAGCATATTCGCTTCCCGGATCAGCTCCGGCTGGGCCACTCCCAAACCGGCCCGGCGACTCACTTCCGTCGCCCTTTGGAAAGCATCCACTTCCTGAAAGAGTCGCTCCCAGGCCTGACCGGCAACTTCCGGACCTAGATCGGTGGGAAGCGCCACCAGGCGAATCCAAAACTCCAGGGCATCGTAGGGCGAGTAGCGCGGTTGGGCACGCATGGCCGTTTCTGCCTCGGAAAGCTTGTGGGCAAAGTCCCCGGAACCGCGCCCCAACAGCTGGATGGCCTCTTCCAGCGCCTTGCGCTCGCCCGTCTCCAGATAGTGAGCCACGGCTCCCAGCCCGCCCTCGGTGATCTGTAAGGGCTCGTCCACTTCGAACGGCACCTCCCCAAAAAGAGCCCGTCTCGACTGAACCTGAGCGCGCATCTGCAGAACGTCGGCGTGAGCCAGCGGAAAGCGGCTGCGCAACTCGAAGACATCGCTCTTCTCCTGCAGCACGTTGAAGGCCACGTTGATCAACTGATCCAGCGAAAGGATGGGACTGAAGGCCGGTCGCTGGCTTTCCAGCTTCTGGACCGCGAACAGGTGCGAGTAGTAACTCATGACCGCCTCCGCCAGGCGCGCTCCTCGCTCGGGCGCAGGCCGGGAGACATCCTTGAGCAGGCGCTGGCATTCTTTCAGGTCCAACTCGGCCTGGCGAAGTGACTCTTCCCTCTCCTCGCTCCACAGCACCACCGGCTTGAGCAAGCGCAGTCCTTCGAGACTGGAAACCAGCCAGTCCGCGGCCTTGACCTGGCTTTCCTCCACCTGTTCCGGATGCTTATGCAGGGCACAAACGAGCTGCCGCATGGGCGGGGCGATAAAACTGGACACGAGTACCTCCGAACGGCCAAACCTACGAGCACGCGAATCAAATTACCCCCTCGAACGGCATGGCAAAGAGGTTTCCCAAATACCGAGTGGAACGTTGGGCGATGGAACAAAACGTTTGCCCACCTGAGTCCGGACGCGCTAAGGTCATTCCCCTACAGCCATTTCGGCGCACCCAAAACTTCGAAAGCCACTATGAATCGGGCAGACAATATCGCGAGCAAGGCCGTCTTGATCTGGCCATCCGCGAATGGCAACGAGCCGCCGCCCTGGATAAAACCAATCTGGAAGTTCGCCTCGATCTGGGGGTCGTTCTGGCCGAAAAAGGGCAGCTGGAGCCCGCCGCTCAGTGCTTCAAAAGCGCCATCGAACTCGATCCCACCTGCACCGAAGCTCACTACTACCTGGGACTCGCCTACTTTCAGCAAGACGACATGGAAAAGGCCGCCAAAGTTTGGTCGAACGCCCTGCGCCTCGACCCGGAAGACTGGGAACTACGCCTTTCGTTGGCCGAGGCCTATATTGAGCTGGGCAAGCACGCCAAAGCTCTGCGCCAAATTGAGCGCATTCTTAAGGTTCAGCCCTATCATCTGGACGCCCTGAATTTGCGCGGGGTCATCTACCTGCACAGCGGAGATCTGGCTCGGGCCCGCGAGGAACTGCGCGCCTGCGTCAAAATCGACCCCTCTTTCCCGCGTTCCCGCATGAATTTGGGCGTTGTCTACATGCATCAGGGCTTCACCGATATGGCGATTTTGGAGTTCCGCCGCGCCTATCGCCTCTCCCCCACCAATCCCGACATTCTCTACAATCTGGGACACGCGCTATCCCACCGAGGCATCTACAATGAAGCCCGCGTCTACCTGGTGAAAGCCCTGGAGTTCGACCCGCAGTTGCTGGAAGGCTTGCTGCTGTTGGGCGCCCTGGAAGTGAAAGCCGGCTTGCCCGAATCGGCACGCCAGCGATTCGCCAGCGCCCTGGAAATCGACCCGCAGGAGCCGGAAGCCCTGGGAGCTCTAGCCCACATTCACATGGTCGGAGGCGAAGTCGATCAGGCTCGCCGCTTCCTGGATCAAGCCCTCAAGCTTTGCCCGGAACACGCGGGCCTGCAGCTGTTGCAAGCCAAAGCCTACTACGCCCTGAAAAAGAGCACCAAGGCTCTCACCCACCTGCGCCGCAGCCTGCGACTCAACCCGCAGAACTCTGAGGCACAGCTGCTCATGGGCGACTTGATGTTGGAGCGAGGCTTAAAGCCAATGGCGGTTCAAGCCTGGGAAGCAGCTCTACAACACGAGCCGGAAATGAGTGAAGCGGTAGAGCGCCTGGCTCTACACCGCTAGCCCTTGCCTAGACGATAGCGCTCGTGGAGCTGCTTGCGGTCCTTCAGCATAAAGAAGAGCTGATAAGGATCCAGGTAGCCATAGCGCTGACCCGGCTGAAAGGCCCGGGGACTCGACTTGAGCTGGCGCCGGGTAATCCACACCGTGTCCGAGACAATGCCCGGATCTTCTCTCAGAACGCCGCTCCGCGTGGCGGCCAACAGGCCAGCCACCGTGCGGTAGGTTGCTTCCAACTGGTCCAGCAAGGGACGCAAGGACTCCTGCCAGCGAGCGATATCGCGCAGAGCCGTCTCCGCGTCCAGCTCCCCAAAGAACGCCGAAGCCAGATGACGCAGATCGTCATCCAGGATGTTGTGATGCCCCTGGCCGGCCACCGAGGCCGGCACCCAGCTGCGCACCACCACCGACAGGTTCAGGTGAAACCCGTCCGCGGTGGCTAACTGGTCGAGCCAGGACTCCTGATACAGGGGCACCAGATCGTCGCGGTCATGGCCTCGGGCCGTGCGCGGAATTCCCACCAATTCCAGGCTGGCCAGCTCGAGGCCGTGCACCATCAGTTGCTCTTTCATCCAGGCCTCTACCTGGTGACAGCCCTCCGCCAGACCGTCGCTCATCAGCCACCAGGCGGCCTTCTGGGCCACCGCCAGCTCGAGGCGCTCACGAATGAGGGCCTCGATTACGGTTCGGTTTAGACGCTTGTGTGCCCGCTTCAGAACGAAGCTGGCCTGAAAGGCTTCCCAACAAGACTGTGGCTCGGTGACTGCAACGATCATGCGATCCCCTTAATGGTGATGTGCGGAGCTCTCCTTTTTGTTGCGAGCGGATAGACCACCGCCCGCCAGGGTCAAAACGGCGCCGACGACCAGCATCAGCAGTACAATGCCCAGCCCGTTCTTGATCGAGGTGGTGAGAGCTTCCTGGTATTCCGGACTGGAAAAATCGTGTAGTAGTTTCAAAATCAGCCTCCGCTGAGAAATTTCAAGTTGCCTGAAGCATTTACCACGCCCGACAAGGCTATCCTGCCGGACGCAGGGCGGAAATGGCGGCCGCGTAGTCTTTTTTGCCAAAGACCGAACTGCCGGCCACCAGAACGTCGATGCCGGCCTCGACCAGAAGCCCGGCGTTGTCCGCGGCAACCCCACCGTCGGCGGTGATGCGCGGACGCGGGCCTACGATTTCGCGAATGCGGCGAACTTTTGGCAGCATCGACGAAAGGAAAGCCTGCCCGCCAAAGCCCGGGTTGACCGTCATCACCAGCACGATGTCGACTTCGTCTTTCACATACTCCAAAAACTCGGGGGGAGTCGAAGGATTGAGCGCCACTCCAGCCAGCATTCCATGTTGACGAATGGCATGCAACTGGCGCTGCAGATGCACGCAGGCCTCCACATGAACAATCATCGAGTGGGCCCCCATTTTTTGCAGCGGCTCGAGATAATCATTCGGGTTCGTCACCATCAAATGAACGTCCAATGGCAAGGGACCCTTGCCGAATTTGTCCACCACCAGCGGTCCAAATGACAAGTTGGGAACAAAATGGCCGTCCATGATGTCGATGTGGAGCCAGTCCGCACCAGCCCGATGGACCGCTTCGACTTCCTCTGCCAATCGCGTAAAGTCAGCCGCCAACAAAGAAGGCGCGACCACCAGCGAGTTCCTCAAAGCTTTTCCCTCCGATGCAGTCGGTCATTGAAATAGACTTCGACTTCCGAGCCGGTCCAGCCGGCCACCATCAACTCCAGCCGATCCCCACCCACGGTCGCTCCGGAAAAAATTCGATCGGCACCGGCCTCCGAATTCAAGACCACGCTGACACGCTGGTTGCGGGTGCCACGTGGCACCGCGATCGACAGACGTCGTTGCTTAAAGAGCTTGTCCTGAGAGGGACCCGCCGAGACCTGTAGTTCAACCTCACTGTGAAAGGCCACCTGGTCTCCCTTGCGCGGAACCTGACCGACAATCTCGCCCCGTGGCGCGAAATCATTGAAAACCCAGACCACCGAACCCAGAGACAGGTGGGCCGACGTCAGCAAGTCCTCGACCCGATAGACAGGCTCCCCCTGCCAGTTCGGCATCCGGGTGGTGGCCGAACTGCTGCCCTTCTGCACCTGGAGATCGATCGCACGTCCTTTGGCGACCTTCTCCCCACCGGGCGGCCTCTGCTCGAGAATCTGCTCCGGCTCCCCCACCTTCTCTTCTTTAAAGGTGACCTTGCCCACTCTCAAGCGGTTGTTGGAAAGTAGAATGCGGGCCTCTCGCAAAGTCTTGCCCTTCAAGTCGGGCACATCGACCAACTCCGGCCCCAGACTGACCACCGCCATGATCTGACGCTCACGCCGCACCTTGCGACCCGCCGCCGGGTCCTGGGAAATGACCACCCCTTCGGGATGCGAGTTGGTGTGCCGGGACTCCTGAATCGCCAGCTTCAAGTGGACGTTCTCGAGAATCTCGTTGGCTTTGGCCAGATCCTTGCCGGTAATCACCGGCACATTCACCTCGTCGGGAATCTGAAAATACGATTGATAGACAGACAGACCGAAAACCGCGGCAAAGCTCCCCGTCATCACACAAACAAAGAGAAGAACCGCTATTTTAGACAAACTAAAAACCAGACTGTGGGTCTGTCGCTGCAAGCCAGCCGTGCCGGGCTCGTGATCGAACTGGGGCATTCCACCCCTCCTTTACGGACTTTTGCGTCAGTCTACCCCAGCTAGTACCGGATTAAGCAAGCTCCCAAAGAAACTCCGGCCGAGGTGCCCAGCAACATGGCCGTTTGCCCGCGGTGCAGCAAGCCTTCTTCTACGGCGAGATGCAGGGCCATGGGAATCGAGGCTGCCACCAAATTCCCCATGCGCTCGATCACCGAATAGAACTTCTCCTTTGGACAGCCAATCCGGTGACGCACCAGACGCATGGCACTGGGACTGGCCTGGTGAGGCAAAACCAGAGCCACTCGATCCCAGGTCAGACCGTTGCGACTCATCACGGCCTCCACCAGACCAGGCAGTCGCTCGGCCACCAACCGATAGAGTTCCTTACCGTTCATTTGAAAAAGAAACTCGCCAAAGCTACTCTCATCAAAGCAAGACGGGGGAAATTTACTTCCCCCTCCGGGTATCTGGCACCAGCTCCGACCTTCAGGAAAAGTGCGCAAACAGGTATCCAACAGGGCGGAAGCCGGGTCGGCCTCCACCAGCACGGCCACTGCCCCATCGCCAAACAAAGCAGCCGCCTCCGGATGACGCCAATCCAGGCCCGGCGAAGTCACCTCACTGCAAAGAATGAGAGCTCTGCGATACTGCCCTAGAGCAAGGGCATTGGCCACCGTTTGACAGGCGACCACAAAAGAAAGACAGGTGCTGTCCACATCAAAACTGGCCACCTCGGGGAACCAGTCCCCCATGTCGCGCAACAGTGTGGCGGCGCGATAAGGCAAGGGCTGCTGATAGGTGCCACAAGCGGCCACTACCAGCTCAACGGACCGGGGGTCCACTCCGGCAACCTCGAGGGCCTGCGCCGTGGCGCGTCGAGCCAGAACAGCCGCGTCCTCGCCGCCTGAGCAATAGTGGCGAGCAACGACTCCCACGTGCCGACCAATCCAACCGGGCTCTAAGCCATGCTTCGATTCGAGCCAGCTAGAATCGACTACACGTTCAGGAAGAGCAATGCCTGTGGAAACAATGCGAAACAGGCGGGACTATCCGCCGAGACCGACGCCACTTTTCTTGCGCCTCTGGTTATACCGCCCACAGATCAAGGACACGTAATTCTGAGTTTCGGCATAGGGCGGAATGCCTCCGCAACTGGCCACAGCGCCCGGACCGGCGTTGTAGGCCGCCAGCGCCAGACCCAAATCCTGGAAACGCCGGAGTTGGGCAGCGATGTAACTGGTGCCTGCAGCGACATTCTGTTCAGCATCGTAAGGATCGGTGCAGCCCAACATGGCGGCCGTGCCCGGCATCAACTGCATCAGGCCCTGGGCGCCACTGTGCGAGGTCGCGTAAGGGTCGAAATTCGATTCTTGCTGCACGATCAACTCTACAATCAGAGGGTCGATACCGTTCTTCTTGGCCTCCCGCTCGATCAACGCGGCGATGTCAACCATGACTGGACGGCGCACAATCTGTCCGTTCTCATCGGTCACTTTTTGATAAGAGGTCACCATCCGGCGCCCACCCTTGTAACCGCTCTCATCAAAACTGAAAGCCTTGGGCGCGGGAGCCGAGGCCGACAGGCCCAGATCGGCGGCCTTGGGGGTGCTGCAGCGAATCACTCCACCGGAATTCACCACCGTGCGGCGATACTGCGCGGCACCGGCATTGGTGTAGCTGTGGACGGCCTCGCCCTGCGCGTAGTCGGTTCCGTTTCGGTAAACGCTCTGGGCCGAGGCCGAGGCGGTGAGCAAAGCGAGCAGGGTAAAAGAAGCCGGCAATTTCATCTCCGGGAAATTGTTAGAAAAGGGAGCAATCTCCTGCTCAGCGTAACAAGGCAGCGTGAAAAGGAAGGTACGCCGATAATGCAATGCCCGCGCTGTGAAGGAACGGGAGAGTGCTCCGAGTGCCACGGCCAGGGCTCCGTCACCTGCGTTAGCTGCGACGGAAGCGGCCAGCGCACCTCGAGTCGTGGCGCCACCTACCCCTGCCGCAACTGCCAGGGCACGGGAGCGGCCGCCTGCGCCCCCAAATGCGCCAGCTGCGAGGGCAGTGGCCAGATCACCGATGCTTTGCAGCGCAAGGTGCGCGATAAGTATGAGACCAGGTTCGACCAGACTTTGCCCCGCACCGCGGTGACTTTCGCTCTGATATTCGCCTGCATCTTCCTCTACTGCCTGGGTGTCTTCAATCCCAAAGCGGACAACTGGCTGGACGCCAACTGGAGCAACATCAGCAGCCTGTGGAGCACGCAACCCTGGCGCCTGCTCAGCTACGCCTTGATTCACGGTGGATTCATTCATATGGCCTGCAACATGTCCACCCTGATTCGCTACGGCCCCATCCTGGAAGGCCACTACGGCAGTCGACGCTACGCCCTCTCAATGATGCTGTGCATCCTGGGAGGCGGTCTGGTCAGTGCCCTGGGCCACCAGGCCATGTCGCAGAATGTCGTGAGCCTCGGAATGTCGGGCGGCATCTTCGGATTGTTCGGTATGCTGTTTGGAGCCTACCAACGCTACCGTATCTTCAACGGTCAGCAATTGCGCGAACAACTCACCTGGCTGGCCGTCTTCGCCAGCGTCACCCTGGCCTGGGGCGGGAACATCGACAACTGGTGTCATCTGGGAGGCTTCCTAGCCGGTTTCGCGTATGCTTGGTTCACTCGACGCCCGAGCGGGAGGTAAACATGAATCGTGTTCTGACGGGTATTCTGGCAACCATGGTGACTACCATGGCGGTCGCCCAAGACAAAGTTGAATTAGCCAAGAACAATCCTGTGGCCATCATTTCTCTGGTCCAAGGGGACGTTCAAATCAAGCATCCGGACGGAGACTGGCAGCCTGCCTACTGGTTGACGCTGCTGCGTCCGGAAGATCAAATCAAGATGCCCGACAAGGGCAAGATTCTGGTGGACTTCTTCTCGGATGACCACCTGGAAGCGGTCGATGTCGGCACCGAGGCCAAGGTCGCCTTCAAAAGCCTGACCAAAATCCAGGGCAACGGCGGAGTGCGACGCGAGCAGGCCCGAGACCGTGCCGTCGTCGAGATCCCCATCCCCTATATGTTGGAGCGCAAACTGTCGGCCAAGGATCTGGCGCCCGCCAGTGAGCCCGACGCAATGGACAAGGAGAAAGTCTACCTGGCCGCCGCCGTCTGGCCGGAAGCCTTTCCTCCCGTGTGGCAGTGGAGGAACACCAATGCCAAGCAGTACCGGCTTCAACTCTTCAACGAATGGGACGAGGTCATTTACGAGACCAAGACGCCCCAGAACCGCTTTAAGTTCCCCTACAACGGGCCGTTCCAGCTGGCCAAGAACAGTCAGTATCTGTGGCAGGTGCTGGACCCGAACGACCAGATTCTGGTGCGCAAATACGCTTTTACGCTTTTGACCACTCTGCATGCTCGAGAATTAGAGCGAAACGAGAAGCGATTCGAGGCTGCCCAAAAAGCCGGCAAGGCCCAGCAAAATCACTACACCGATATGTTCATTCTCTACAACAATCGCAAGCTGATTGACCGCTCGCTGGGGCTGCTGCTGCAGATGTCCAAGAAGGACCCGGAGAACCCGATGATCTACCGCGCACTGGCTCGCGTCTACCTGGCGAAGGGCTGTCCAGCTCACGCTCAACAGGCGCTGGATCGCGAACTCCAGCTCAACGGAGTCGATCCCCTGGGAGACTGAACCGAACGGAGAAGCAAAAAAGAGCCACCGTCGCCGGTGGCTCTTTTTTTGGGAAAGAACGAACCTTACTTGGTGTTGTTCAGCTTGATGGAAGCGTTGATGTTACCGATCGGCATCGAGTTTCCGCTCGGATGACGCCAGGTCTCCGTGAACGTCCAACTGGCGCCAGGAGCAATCGAGGGGCCGTTAACCGACTTGGTAAACCAGGTGCTGCTCGAGCTGTTTCCATTGTCGGTGACCGAACCGCTGCGGCTCGGGCCCGTCAGTGTCAGGGTCCCGGAAACCGATTTGGACGGAGCGTTGCCGACATTGCGAACTTCGCACTGCATCGTGACGGTGCCAACCATTGGATTGGGAGTCACATTGACCGGAAGAGCCTCGAGGCTGGCTTCTTTTTTCTCCTCGGGCTTCTTCTCATCTTTCTTCTCGTCAGACTTGGGGTCGGCGGGAGCAGCAGGCTGAGTGGAAGCGGTTTCTTCAGGCTTCTTCTTGCCCTTGGAGTCTTTGCTATCCTTCGAATCCTTGCTGTCTTTCGCGTCTTTGGCTTCGCCCGTATCTGCAGCCTCCTTGCCTTCTTCCGCAGGCTTGCCGGCATCACCAGACTTACTGGCCTCAGCATCCTTCTCGCGCTTCTCTTTCAACTCGGCGGCTTTGCGCGTCCAGGCCTCTTCCTTTTCCTTCTGAGCAGCAGCGAACTGAGCCTGGACTTCGCTCACCTGCTTCTTCTCGGCATCGGTGGACAGTCGAGCCTTGTTGACGTCGACGATTCCCAGGGAGGCATTGGAAGCAACCGAGTAGTTGGCTAACTTGGCCAGCGGGCGGAGGGACACATAGGTCGCGCCTCCACGAGGGCTGCCTTCCAACTGAACTTCACTGCTGCCGTAGCGATAGGTCAAGGTTCCGGTCTTCAGAGCGGGATTGGCGGCGGGCTTGTCGGTCAGAGTGACCACATTGCCGTCGACCGTCCAGTTCAGGCCGAGTGCACGCAAGAAGGCTTCAGCACCAACCATGGCCTCGCCCCCGGCCTTGACCACCTGGGTGAAGGGACGATTCCGCACGTAGTAGTTCTCAGCGGGTGCGGCGTTGCTCATCAAAATGGCTCCGCTCGCGATCGCGAGTAAAACTTTCTTGTTCATTGGATAAAACTCTCCCTAATGATCTTGGCTGACAGCCGGTTCTCGAAAAAACCTTCGGCTCCTGGTTACCCCTTTTAGCCGGCCGAAAAACACTATCGGACCTCGAAGCGGTGCTCACCAACCTCAATAATATCGCCACGATGGAGCTCTACCATGCGACGAATGCGATGCCTGTTCACCCAGGTACCGTTGGTCGAGCCCAAATCTTCGACCCAGTAATCTCCATCCGCTTTGGTGACCCGGGCGTGCTGCCGCGAAGCGGCCGTGTCGTTGGGCAAGCTCACATCCGCCTCACGACCGATGGTAAAAGGAGCGGTGCTCAGCGAGACTTCGATGCCTTTCTCGGAACACACCAAGCGACTGGCCGAACCACCGGCGTCAATCACGCTAACAGGGTTCGCTGGCGGCTCCGGATCAGCCACCTTCAGCCGGGGCTTCTCCTCGACCACGACTTCGGGCTCCGGTTCCGGTACAGGCTCGGGGGTCTGCAAACCCCAGCGCTGCTCGAAGGAAACATAGCGTGGCGACTTCAGGCGCAGAGCTGCGAGCTCGGCCTCCGCCTCGCGAGTCGAGCCCGCCAGACTGGTCGCGTTGGCCAATCCTACTCGCAGATCATTGGCCAACGTGGCATCAAGGTCCTGACGCAACAACGCCTTCTTGAAGAGGTCGCGAGCCGTAGACGGATCGCCTAGACGAGCGCAGCTCAGGCCCAACAAAAGCAGCCCGGCCAGATGCACGTTCGAATCCGCCAGACTCTTCTGCAGTAGATGGAAGACTTCTCGGTCCAGGCCCAGACGGTAGCGCATGAGGCCGGCGAAAAACTGGCCCGTCGGTTCGCCGGGAACCAGTTCCAGCAGCTGATCCAGGGTATGGAGAGCTTCTTCCGGACTTCGATGAAACTGCGACAACGCCAGCGCCACGGTCAGACCAATCAGGTCCGGCCCCAGCGCAAAAGCGCTGAAATCAGTCAACGACAAGGTGATGTGAAAAGTCGGACACCAGCGTTTCAAACCACGCCCCAGCCCCTGCTGAGCCATCAATGCGGTGTGGAAATGACGAGACGCCTCCTCAGCCTGCCCGTCATCCAGCAAGAGCGCACCGAGCACAAAATAGGCATCGGTCACGTGAATTTTCGATTCACTGCGACGCGCGGCCTCGCGGAGCGAGTCGATGGCCTGGGCAGTGCGGCCCTGCAGCATAAACCGCAGGCCCTCGATAAACTCCTTCTCGCCCGCGGTCATCGTCAGGCCCTTGAGCAGGTTCACATTGAGTCGAGAACTGGACTGAGTCTCCAGCCAGCGCACCCTGGGCGCCAGGGGCGCGGATGGGGGCTGGGGAAGATGATACAGACCGGTCTCGATGATCTGGGTGTGATCCTCAGCGCCCTTGACCACTTTGGCGACCTCGTCGACGCTGCGTCCGACCAGTTTCCCGGCCAGGCCCAGTCCCCCGGTGAGAGCCTTGAAAACTTCGCGTTCCACTAGCTTAGGCGCACGACCATTTCCGTTTTACCAAGACGCAAGCTGATGCCCTCGCCGAGTGGTTGTTGGATATGAGCCTGCAACTTGTTGCCGTTGACCCAGGAGCCGTTGGAACTCCCCAGGTCTTCGTAAACATAGCCGGTCTCGTGACGCGTAATCCGGCCGTGGCGACGACTGATGTAAGAATCAGTATCGTAGTCGGTCAGGTCGACCTCAGGGAAAATTCCGTCAACCGGACTGCGACGTCCCAATAGAATGGTGTCCTTTTCCAGGGGAAATTCCCGACCACTGGTGTGAATGAGGCGCGGGCGTGACGTATGAGCCACGGGGGGCGCCGTCACGGCCGGAGTGGCTACCGGCACTGCGTCATAATGGACGGGCGGGGAAACGGCGGCTCCGGTGGAGGGCGCGTCACTCAAAGAGGCGCCACAATCCTCGCAGAAGGCCACACCCGGGAGATTCTGGGCACCGCAGGCAGGACAAGCGGTCGGACCCGCGGCCGGAGCAGCCGGAGCAGGGTCAGCCGGGACCGGTGGAGGGGTCGGAATCGGCTGGGGGGCTTCGAAGGCCTCGACCGGAGGAGCCGCAACCTCAACAGGCGCAACCGGGGTAGGCACCGGAGCGACCGACACGGGGGTGGGAGCTACCGAAGACTGAGAGGCCTCCTGCGTGGGCTGGGCGGCTGCCATAGGCAGACGAGCGCCACAATCTTCGCAGTAAGCGGCGCCTTCCAGGTTGTCCGCGCCACAAACGTTACATCGCATTAGCTAGTTCTCTCCTTCAGGACTGTCCCGCACCAGGCGGTAACGGTATTTCTGTCAATAATTGTGTTAATTTGCGAGTACCATACTCAAGCTTCTTGGTTCCGGCCGCAGAGGCGCCACCGCCCTGGTCGATGCGACTGGCTTCGGCCAGAGCCTGATTCGCCAACTCCGCCTGTCCCTGCTGGAGCAACTGAGTAGCGGCCGAACGCAACAACTGGGTGGCCTTGGACTTGTCGCCGGCCTGCGCAAACTGCAAAGCTCGAGTCTGCTGACGGAACACGCTGACCGCGTCCACCACCGCCATCACGCGGGGGGTAACCGTGGCAGCTTGAGCCGCATCCGCCGTGTAGCCGATCGTGATGTCGCGGGCAACCTGGACGTTGTGCAAACCTTTCTCCGGGATATCGTATTCCAGCACGGACTGCGCCACACGATAGGTGCCGGGCTGACGGGAGGGCAACACGAGTTCGAAAAGAATCGATTGCGTCTCCTCGCGCTGCAAGTCGCTGAGCGGCACAGTGGCCACTCGCTCGACGGTATTGAGCGCCCCCAAATCGTTGATCAGCGGCTTGACCTTGTAGGCCTTGCGCACGGTGATGTCCTTAGACAGCTTGAGCGACAGACGAGGATTGCGCACCACCACGTTCTGCACGCCGCGCAACTCTTTCTCGAAGATCTGCGGAATGTCGCGCGGGATATCGATATAGTAGGAGTTGCCACGACACGCGTTGGCGATATCCAGCAGGAACTGCTCGTTGAAGTCGTCACCCACCCCGATGGTCGACACCGAAATGCCTCGGCCAGCCGCCATCAGACAGGCTTCCTTACAGTGACTTTCATGCAGAGTCAAACCATCGGTCAGAATAACGATGTGATTGAGACGCTCGGCCGATTGATTGCGACGAATCTCGTCCATGGCGGCGCGGATGCCGTGCAGCATCTCGGTCCCCGACCCCACTTCTACCTGGTCAATGTTGCGAACCAGTCGTCGGGCCGACTGCTTGTCGTAAATCTGACTGGACGGTATGAGAACGCGCGCCTTGTCGGCGAAAACGATGATCGAACAAAGGTCGTTGGGACGCAGGCAATCCACCACGTGGCTCACTGCCGAAATCACGTAGTCCAGCTTTTCGGCAGCATACATCGAGCCACTCTTATCCAGGGCGATGGCGATATTCAGAGCCGCCGGCCCGACCCCGATCTCCGCGCTGGGCTTCACTTCCGCCAGCAGGTAGACCAACTTATTTTCGCTGGTCACCAGTACATTCTGGTAACTCAGGTAAGTTCCGAGGTCAACTTCAGCCACTATAGTCCTCCTGTCGATTGCCGCTGGCCTTTGGGGTCAAAGCCCCGAATTCCTGTGATCAGCATTGAATCACCGCAATCGTCGCATTGTCATCCGCCCCACGACCCAAACACAAATCAACCAGCCTCTGACACAGTTCCTGAGGAGCTTGAGGAGCCATCACGTGGTGCTCGAACTCATCGGCCTCGAAATATTCCCAGACCCCGTCGGAACAGAGCACGATGCGGTCACCCGGAGCCACTTCGCGGTCGAACAAGTCCACCTCGACATCCGGATTCGTCCCCAGCGCTCGATAGATAATGCTGCGCTGCGGCGAAACGCGGGCCTCCTCCTGGGTCAGGCTACCCATGGCCACCAGGCGTCCCACCAGGCTGTGATCGGTGGTGACCTGGGACAACTTGCTGTCCCTCCCGTGGTATCCGCGGGTGTCGCCGACCTGGGCGAAGTAAGCCTTACTGCCCGCCAACAGGCAGGCCGTGATGGTGCAACCCATGCCCTGACGGGCCGAATCCTGCGAGGCATACTCAAAGATGGTGCGATTGGCCGCTCGCAAAGCACGTTCGAGCAAATAGTGACAGCGCTGGTCCAAATCTTCGGGCATCAGCACGGTCGTGTGGCGACCGTTGCGTAGCGACAAATCGGCCGCCACCACTTCCTGGGCAATGGTGCGCAGAGCCAGCGAGGCTGCCTTGTCGCCTTCTGCTTCTCCCCCCATGCCGTCGATGACCGTGACCAGCCACCCTTCGTAGCGCTGGCTCTTTTCATAGAAACTGAAGCGCAACTCCAAACAGGCATCCTGGTTGATGCGCCTGACGCAGCCAATGTGGCTGAACATAGCCACTTCCGGACCGTTGGCGGCGGCTCGTCCGTTCTTCTTCACCGCCTGAGCCGGGGCCGGCGCGGGGGCAGGCGCTGGAGAGGGGGCCGGAGTCGGCTCATCGGTCAAGCGGGCAGGATCGCGCAGTGCTTCCAGCATCGCCTTAGAACTCTCGAAGCGCTCCTCAGCCTTCTTACGCAGCCCGCGCATGATCACTTTCACCAAACCGTCGGCGCCGGTCACGGAAGGCGGCGGAATGACGAAGAAACTCTCACGGGAATCCAAGTTCAACCGCTGTCCAGTCAGCAGGTAATACCCGACGGCCGCCACGCTGAAAAGGTCCAGTCGCTCATCCTGATCCCCCAGGCCATACATCTCGGGAGCCGAAAAGCCTGGCGAAACGCTACAGACCTCCTCGGCTTCACCCTTCCCGCTCACAGAACAAGCCCTTTCCCACAGGTCCAATTTGATCTGTCCGGCCTCATCCCGCCAGATCCGACTGGGCTGCACGCTGCGCGAGAGCATCTTCTGCTCGTGCAATTCCTGCAACTCTTCCAGAAGTTGCGCCAACAGCTTCTGGACCTCAGCCGGTTCGAAAGCGCCGGAACTGGCCACCTGGTCCTCCAGACGGTCGCCCGGCCAGGGGGTAGCGGCATAGTCAAAGTCTTCCGAGGTGAAGAAGTCGGAAGGCTGCAGAAAGTGTTCACCACCAAGACCGCTCAGCAACTCGCGCTGGCGGGAAAGTTGAGAAACCTCACCGGTCCGGCGGGCTTCCAACAACAGAAATGGCTGGTCATCGCGCTTCGCCTGATAGCGGAGAATCGGTCCACTCTCCAGCAAGCTCTCGATCACATAGCGATCCAAAACCTTACTTCCAGGATCGAGCGGTCCCAGCCGGGGACGATCCGCCCCGGAATCGGTCTCCATCTGGGCTCCGCAGTCTTCACAATAAATCGAGCCGGGTGGATTTTCGGCACCGCAGCCACTGCAGGTGATCAACGCGGAAAGTCCCTTCTTGCCTCTTAACAAGCCTGAATTTATAAGCCCAGGCTATGCAGAAAAGCCTTCCAGTCGAGGTGTAAAACTCCTACTATGGCCACTCCCACCGTCGCCCAACTCAGGGTAAAAAAAGCAGAGACCCAGGCCATAAACGAAAGTCCGCCGCGTTTCCGTCGCGGAGCGCTCCAGGCGGTGGCAAACATCAACGGGGTGGTCACCAACCCCACGAAGGGCAAAACCGACCACAGAATCAGAAAGACCGCGGCCGGGTAAGCCCAGGCCGGCATCTTGCGCGGCAGAACCTCGAGCTCGACTCGGAGCGGCGGCATTTGCGGAGTTCCCTCCAGCCGGATCAGACCAGCGACTTTGCCTCCTTCGTCTAACACGCGCGTATCCGCGTAAACCGCGACAGCCACATTTTCGCCGCTCACCTTGGGGGGAGTTACCTTCAGCCACTTGCTGTCGCTTCGCAGCTTCCCCTTGACCTTACCCTGCAAAACCAGCGAAGCGCGAGCCTGTCCACCCCAGTCCAAACGACCCAAAGAGACCGTGCCCGGGTTAAACCCGTCCACTAACGGCCCACTCACCGCGGGGGCCGGGACGGGAACGCTGGGTGCGGGCTCCGCCGATAAATCACTGGTCTTCGAACTCCTGGGCAGCGCGCCCGAGCGACGTTCCACCCCCTCTAGAGCCTGCCGGAAATCCAGCGCACTCTGGAAGCGATCCTCCGGTTTCAAGGACACGGCCCGCAACAGCAGACGATTCAACTCATCGGGGATCCGATCCAAAGAAGCAAACTGAAATGGGCTCTCTCCCGGGTCGGAACCGCTCAGAGAATGATGCAGGGTGGCGCCCAATGCATACAGGTCGGTCCGATGGTCGGACTGACCCCGCCCATACTGTTCCGGAGCGGCGTAGCCAGGCGTACCCAAAGCTCGCGTGTCCGTGCCCGCCCCCTGACGAAATACCCGGGCGATGCCAAAGTCCACCAGCATCGGCTTGCCGCTTTTGGTAATGATGATATTGGCCGGCTTCAAATCCCGGAAAATTACCGGTTGGGACTGGCCGTGAAGGTACTCGAGCGCCTCGCACATCTGCACGCCCAGGCGAATCGCCTCGCCTACGCTCAATGGCGCTTTCTCTAGTTGATGCTCGAGTGTCACTCCCTCGACGTAGTCCATCACCAGGTAATGGCGACCGTTCTCCTGAAAAAAATCGACCACTCGCGGCAGGCTAGGATGGTTCAAGTTGGAGAGTATCTGGGCTTCGGCTACGAAAGACTGCTCAGCCAGGGCTCGCTCCGCTTCATCCTGGGTATTTTGGATCAGTTCTTTGAGCGCCCATTGGCGCGGCAAACGAGTATCGCTGGCCAGGTAAACCGAACCCATCCCGCCCTCGCCCAGCATCTTCTCAATTTTGTAGCGGTCCTGAACCACATGACCCGCGGTCAACACAGTGTAGAGACTTCTGGTCCCCGTTGCTTCCCCCTGTTGCAAAGACACAGCGAATTTTGACTGGCCAACACCCTGCCGTTTCTAAGGCGAAAGATAGGTGTAGCTGGCCAGACTGCGCTCGTAACTCTGCAGCAACAACTGCGACTCCTGAAGGGTGATCAGGCCCTTCTCCAAAGCCGCCTCGGTCTGAATGCGAATACTTTCCACCAGGTCCTCGGCGCCGTATTGCACATAGCCCAACACCTCCTGAATGGTGTCACCCTTGACCACGTGCTCGATCTGATAGCCTTGCTGAGACAATCGGATGTGCACGGCGTTGGTGTCACCAAAGAGGTTGTGCAAATTCCCCATAATCTCCTGATAAGCTCCGGCCAGGAACATTCCCAGGAAATAGGGCTCCATTTCGCCTTCCTTGTCATAGCGGGGGGTGTGCAACTCCAGCACCGATTTCACGTCACGCAAATCAATAAAGCGGTCGATCTTGCCATCGGAATCGCAAGTGAGATCGGCCAGCGTGCCACGCTCCACGGGCTCCTCGTCCAGGCGATGAATCGGTAGAATCGGGAACAACTGGTCGATCGCCCACATATCCGGGGCTGATTGGAACAGGCTGAGATTCATATAATAAATCGAAGCCATGACCTGATCGAGTTCTTCCAGGTCTTCGGGCACTTGCTCCAAATCTCGGACCAGATCACGGATTCTCCAAAGTGTGGCCCAGTAAATCTGCTCGGCCCGAGCCCGGTCCTTCAAGCTGAGATAACCCAGGTTGAACGTAGAGACCGCCTGCTCCTTAAAGTGCGTCACGTCGTGATACACTTCCAACAGATTCTCGGCCGTCAGCCCCTCGTAGCTCTCGTTCAAGTTACGCAGCAAAGCCGGATCCTCGGAGGTCACCGCCTCCGGCGTCACGCGCGGCACCTGACTCACCGAAAGCACATCAAAAATCAACACCGACTGGTGCGAGGCCAGGGCTCGCCCGCTCTCGCTGATCAAGGTCGGGACCGGCAGTTTGGCCGCTTCACAGCAATCCTTGATCTCGGCCACTACATCATTGGCATAGTTCTGGATATTGTAGTTCTTGCTGGCGTAGAAATTGCTCTTGGAGCCATCGTAGTCCACGGCCAAACCGCCGCCCACGTCCAGATACTTCATATCCGCGCCCAACTGAGCCAGCTCGACATAAACCCGACCCGCCTCGCGCAGCGCGTCCTTCAAAACCTTGATCGACGAAATCTGCGAGCCAATGTGGAAATGCAGCAACTGCAACTCGGACAGCAGTCCAGCTTCCCGCAACATCTCCACGGTCTTGATCAGCTCGGGAACGGTCAAGCCAAACTTGGCTCGGTCCCCGGCCGAAATGCCCCAACGTCCCTCGCCTTTGGTCGAGAGCTTGGCGCGCACACCCAGAACCGGGCGCAGCCCCAACCGCTTACTGACCGCGATGACTTCGGTCACTTCTTCCATCTGCTCGAGCACGATAATACAGTTCTTGCCCAAACGCCGAGCCAGGATGGCCTTTTCCAAATACTCGCTGTCCTTGTAGCCATTGCAGATCAGCAGAGCGCCGGGCGTATTCAAGGCCGCCATAGCGATCATCAATTCCGGCTTGGAACCCGCTTCCAGACCGAAGTCATAGCGGTCGGCGAACTTGACGTAACTCTCCACCAGGTGGCGCTGCTGGTTGCACTTTACTGGAAACACCCCTCGGTAGGTTCCCTTGTAATTGTAACGACCGATGGCTTTTTTAAAGGCCGAGTTCAAGCGATCGATGCGGTCTTCCAGAATATCCGGGAAGCGAATCAGCAACGGCAAGTTCAGGCTGCGCTGGCGCAGCGATTGCACCAACTCATACAAGTCCAGAATACTGCCGCGATCGCCTTGAGGCGAGACGGTCAGATGACCGGCCGAATTGATGGAAAAATACGGATCTCCCCAGCCGGGCACCCGGTAAAGCTGCTCGCTGTCTTCAATCGTCCAGGCGGTGTCCACCGCCTCAGCTGTTTGCACGGTCATTGGCCGGACCTTCCTGACTATCGCCCTGCTTGGGCAAATCTTCCATCCATACGCGGAACAACTCGATCTCGTCGAGCGTTTCCAGTTCTTGCAAGTAACGACCCACCTGACGGGCCAGACCCGCGCCGCGAGCCGTGCGCACCGCCGACTTGAAAGCCTCGGTGGCCTGCGCTGTCTGCTTGAACTGGCGATAAAGCACGCCCAGTTCGCAGTAGGCCTCGGCCAACCAGGCCCCGGCCGACCCCACCGAAAGTGCCTCGATACAATTGCGGAAAAAGGCTTCCGACTCTTCAAAGCGATTGTCGGCACGAGCCAGAATTCCATCCAAACAGCCCAGAAAAGTTAGCTCACGCTGCAAATCGTGCTCTTGGAACAGAGCCGCGGCCCGCTCACGCACCTCGGCCGCCTCCTTGAGCTGACCGGCCCGTGCGTGGGCGAATCCCAGATCCATGTAGACGCGGGCCAGGTTCATCCAGTCTTCTACAAACTGGAATAAACCGATACTTTCGGTCAGATTCACGACCGCTTCCTCGAACCGGCTGACCTGCATCAGACAGCGACCGAGGTTGCGATAGGAATATCCTAGCGCGTAATAATTGCGGTAGCGTGAAGAAAGCTCGAGATCCTTTTGGAAGTAACGGATGGCCCCTTCCATATCCTCGCGCAGCAAGGCCACCTGGCCCAGCTTGCCATATAGAGTGGCCAACTCGGCGTGAGCGCCCAGACGACGACAGAGGCTCTCGCTCTTCTTGAAGGTGAAAACGGCTTCATCCAATCGGTTGGCGCCCTGCATGGTGCGTCCAATGCTGTCGTAGACCTTGGCCTGACCATAGCGGTCGCCGGCCTTGGTATAGATCTCCAAAGCCTTCAAATGATAGCCCAACGCCTTCTGATGCTCACGACGCAGACTGGCCATCACGCCCAGGAAACGCAATACATTGGCTTCTTCTAGCGAACGAGTAGGTCTCTTGCGCAAACGATTGAGAGCCATGGCCAGGCTTTCTTCCGCATTGGCACGCTGCGAAACGCGGAAATAATACAGTCCCCACTGACGGTCAAAGCTGGCGCAGACCTCGGCCCACTCGGGGTCGGAAATGTGCGGCTCCAGCTCTTTTTCGACGCGCTCCAGGAGCACGCGAGACTGGTCCACCTCGCCCGTCTGACCGGCCAGCGCAATCTGGCGCTCCACACACATCAACTCTAGCCGCTTCAAGCCGGCCGCTTCCGCGGCCGTGCGGGCCTTGTGTAGAAAGTCTCGCGACTGCTCCGGCTCACCTCGCATCGAGAACAAATCGCCCTGACCCAGCAGACTGCGCACTTTAACCTCGGGGTTCTCGGCGGACTCCACCAGGCGGTCCAACTCGCGCTGCGCCCGCTCCCAACGGCCCACCACCAAACTGGTTTCGGCCAACAGAAGTCGGGCCATCTCCAGTTCAGGAGTGGCTTCGGCTCGGCTGCGGATGGCGTCTTCCAAAAGCTGATTGGCTTTCGGGTAATCCAACTTGCCGATGGCCTCCTGAGCCTGATCCAAAGCTACGGACAGTTCGCTGGGTTTCACGGTCACAGAGTTGCAGCCCCCTTCTCTAATTACAGACGCGCTATCACGGCCTGAGCAAACTGGTCGGTCGACAGCTCACCGCCCAGGTCCCTCGTCTTCTCGCCGTTCTCCAAAGCGCCCTCGTAGGCCCGACGGATTCGCTCCGCAACCTGGTCGGCGCTGCGGTCCTCGTGCTGGTCGCCCAGGTAGTGCAGCATCATCTCGGCCGACATCAACAGGGCCAGCGGATTGGCCAGCCCTTGACCGGCGATGTCCGGTGCCGAGCCGTGCACAGCTTCGAACACGGCGCCGTGCTCCCCATAGTTCGCGCCGGGAGTCACACCCAGACCGCCGACCATGCCGGCGCACAAGTCGCTGACCACGTCGCCGTAGAGATTCTCCATCAGCAAAATGTCAAAGCGGCTCGGGTCCTGCACCAAACGCATGCAACCCGCATCGATGATCATGTCATCCAGGTCGATGTTGGGATAATCCTCGCGATGAACCTGCTGGGCGTTCTTCCTGAATACGCCGTCACTTAACTTCATAATGTTCGCTTTATGAAATACCGTTATCTTCCGACGTTTCCGATGCGTGGCAAAGCGAAAAGCCCAGAGAGCGATGCGTCCGCAGGCTGCCTCGGTGGCCACCTTTAAACTGGCAACTACGCCCGGAACCACTTCGTGCTCCAGACCCGAATACAGGCCCTCGGTGTTCTCGCGAATCACGATCAGGTCGACGTTTTCAAAGCGGGTGGGCACGCCCTTCAGCGAACGCACCGGACGCAGAGCCGCGAACAGGTTCAGTCGCTTGCGCAGACCCACGTTGACCGAGGTGAAGCCCCCGCCCACCGGCGTCGTGCACGGGCCCTTCAGCGCCACCTTGTGGCGCGAAATCGCCTTCAAAGTCGACTCGGGCAGCACATCCAGGCCCTTTTCCAGAGCGCCGACCCCGGCCGGATGCTCCTCAAACTCGACCGGCGCTCCGGCCGCCCGTAAAATGCTCAACGTGGCCGCGGTGATCTCCGGACCAATACCATCCCCCGGTATGCAAACAGCTTTATAAATCATCTCGGGCGCTCCCTTTTGGGCCTGCCGTATAGGCACCTGCCACCAAACGCACCGCGCTCTCCAAATGCTCCAACCCGCCCTCCTCCGCCCAACGCTCCAGCAGCCCATGCAACTCCGGCCACCGCGCCCGCAAAACCTCCAGATTCTGCAGCGGACTCCCCGGCCAACTTCCCAGACAGTCCACCGCCGCCTCCGGCAGACTGCTGGCCAAAGCCGCGCCCCGCAACGCACCTACCGTCCCACCAGCCCGCGCCCGCCGCAGCATCCGATCCAGCCAACCCGCCATCCGCAAGCGCTGCGCCTCACTCAAAGCCACCGGTCCCTGGGCACGCCGAGCGCGCAAACGGGCCAGCCACTCCCCCAGAAAGCCTCCCCGATCCAACAGAACCCGCCCGCAATCCAAATACAGACGCCCCTCCAGCGCCTCCTCATAGACCGCCGCCGAACACACCTCGATATCCAGATCCAGCCCGCCATAGACGAAGCGAATTCCCTCTCCCGCCGCGGCGGCCACCACCAACAAATCGTAGTCGCTCTCGGCGTGCTCCTGGCCGCGCGCCCGCGAGCCATACAAAAGCACCGAGGAAACCGGCCCGACCAGCTCCTCCAGCACGCCCACCACCGCGGACCAATCCGCCTTCCGCAAAACACTCACCAACCGGTCCAGGACCGCAGTTTCAAATTCCATAGTACGGGTATACCCCTAGCACCTAAGATTTCATTTATGGAGACTCACATGAAGAAAGTGCAAATCCTCGTCGCCGCCGCCGTCCTCAGCTTCGGAATGGCCCTCTCGGCTTCCGCCGACAACTGTTGCGCCCAGAAAGGCCTGCAGGCCGGCTGGTTCACCGGAGCCGGCACCCTGGCCCGCGCCGGACACGACCACAAAGCCGACGGCAGCTGCTGCACCGCCCAGAACACCGACGCCAAAGCCGGTTGCGCCTGCGGCGCCAAGGCTGACGGCAAAGCCGCCGGCAGCTGCTGCGGCGGTGCCAAGACCGACGGCAAGGCCGAAGCCAAACAGTGCTGCGGTAACTGCAAAAAGTAAGTCCCCTGGAAAAGGGCCCCACCCGGGGCCCTTTTTTCGTGTACGGGAATCCCCCGATAGTCCCCCACTCGCAGACCCCCTAGAATTCCCTGATGCGACTGCTGCTGATCCTCCTCTGGCTGGCCTGGCCCGCCTTTGCGGAAGACTTCTGCGGCCCCCACCCCTGCCCCATCCATCTGGGCCAACTCTGCCGCTGCGAGCAGCACCAACTCTGCGCCAAGAACGTCAGCCCCACCCCGGCCCTGCCCCGCCAGGAGTTGCTCTGCCCCGCCATCCAGCGCCCCCTACAAAACCAGGAGCGCCCCGCTCCTCCCCCCACTTTTCCCCTGCTCAGCAAACCCGAAGACCTGACCCAGGCACCGGAACCTCCGCCCCCTCGCTCCCAATCCAACGACCCTCAGCCTCAATCTTATTAGGAGCACAGAAAGAATGAAAAAGATCCTCGCCCTGGGCCTGCTTTGCTTTGGCATCGCCGTGGCCGAAAAAATGGGCGGCCTCGACATCGGCGCCGCCGTCCCCAACTTCCAACTCACCAATCAAGACAACCAGGCCACTCAATTCAAAGCCTTCCGTGGCAAAGTAGTGGTCCTCTCCTTCCTCTTCACCCAGTGCCCGGACCCCTCCAAATGTCCGATGCTCTCGGCCAAACTCAGCAAACTCCAGGAACTGACCGCGCAGATGGAAGGCAACCGCGTGGAACTCGTCTCCATCACCCTGGACCCCAAAAACGACACCCCCGAAGTCCTCAAAGCCTACGCCCAGGGGCACAAAGCCAAGAACTGGACCTTCCTCACCGGTAAACCCAACGACATCCTCAAAGTCGCCGGTCTCTTCGGGGAGATGTACTACGACGAAAGGGGCACGGTCGTGCACAACACCCGCACCTCGATCATCGACACCCAGGGCAAACTACGCCGCGTCTTCACCGACAACGACTGGAAAATGACCGAAATGGCCGGAGCCATCCGCCAACTCCTCGACTAGCGGGGAAGGGCGCCGCAAGCCGCGGCGCCCTCCCCCAGGCCTGACGAAATTGTTACAAGTTTGTTTAAAAGCTAGTCAAGCCGGGCAGAATGAGTGATACTAGAAGGACTATGATAAACGGAATCGGCGGACAAGGCTTCAGCATCCCCGGCGTCGGCGCAACTCGCCCCACCGGTCCGATCCACACGCCCCCGCCCGTCGACGACGACGCCGCCTTCAACTTCCTCGAGTCCTGGACCAGCAGTCCCTCCGAAAAGGGTCAGCTCAGCCTCAACGACATGTTGAAGCTTCAGTCCAGTGGCGGGTCCGAAGTCCCCCAGACCGTCATGGAAAAGCCCCCGGAAAAAACCGAGGAGAACCTGACCCGCGAAATCGAGTTCCTGGTCAAAACCAATCGCAACGTTTTCCAGGCCCATGGCTCCCTCGGTTCCGCCGGCATCTCCGACGGCTGGAACCTCTCCCACTAACCTAAAGCAGTCCCCGCATCGCTTCCGACTGCTTGTTGGCGGAACTCTGTTTGTCTTTGTGAATTCCGAAGGTAATGTCGTTGATCGAGTTCAGCAGTTTCGCCAGCAGAGCCCGGTCGTTTTCATCCGACTTGCGCAGCTCCAGCATCGTCTGCCGTTGCGTTGACAAAGCCTGACGCAGATCGCTCTGCACCATCAAGGTATCCATCGCTTGCGCGTTAAAGTTCGTAATAGCCATTGAATCGTTTCCTCCTGAACACGATTCTCGCGCACCGCTATCTACCAAATCTCTACCAAAACCACAGATTGTTACCGTTCCATGAGCAACATGAAAAATATCCCGCCCTCTCAGCATCATCAGCGAGTCCTCGAAATCCTGGACAGCCACGCCCTGCTCTTTGACCTGGACGACACCCTGGTGGACACTTCGCGCAGCTACGACGCGGCCGTGGAACAAATCACCGGCTGCACCCATCAGGAACTCCAGAACCTGCGCTCCGAAGGCGGCTTCAACGACGACTGGACGGCCGCCGCCGAACTCTTGCGCAGACAGAACCGCCCTCGCCCCCTGGACGACATCATCCGCCAGGGCAAAGAACTCTACGCGCGTCTCGCCCCCACCAACGAAACCCCATATTTCACTCAGGAATGGCTACAGAACTGGCAGAAACGCCGCCGCCTCTTCATCTTCACCGGCCGCACCCGCGACGAATACGAGAGCATCTGGGGCGAACGCCTCAACCCCTACTTCACGGAAGTGCTCTGCCTGGGCGAACACGGCTTCCCCGGCAAACCCGCCCCCGACGGCCTTCACTACCTGATCCAAAAACACGCCCTGCAGGGCGGCCTCTACATCGGCAACTCGGTCGACGACATGCGCGCCGCCAAAGCCGCCGGCCTCCAGGCCGTCGGCATCACCACCAATCAAAGCGAAGAAACCCTCAGAAAAGCCGGCGCCGACCACATCATCCACCGCCTCGACCAGCTCACCTGAGGCGAGAGCGCCACAGGTTACGGACCGACATCGGCAGCCGCGCCCGCTCGCCCTCGCGCGCATCAAAAACCGCCGCCCGACACTCCTCCAGCAAGACCGCCTCTTGCTCGCGCACCCACAGCTGATCCTGACGCACCTGCTCGTCCAGCACCACGCCCAACCCGCTCAAATCGGTCTCCACCGCCGCATCCGCCACCACCGCAGTCGTGCCCTCGTAACGTCCGGCCTCTTCTACCGGATCGAGCAACACTCCATCTTTCAGATAGTGAATTCCCCCGGGCTCATCCGCTCGAGCCGCCAGCCCCAACCAGCGCCTGCACCCCGTTGCGGGCAACTTGAGCGGACGCACCCACAGACTGGTAGTGGCCCGTGCAAAACCAGGCATGGCCAGCTCATCCGCATCCACATAAAAAAACGAAACGCTCCCCGAGGCCTGGCTCCAGATGCCCAACGCCACGAGAGTCTCCGCATTCAGCGTGGACGAAATCTGATCGTGAGCCAGCGTCCAAGGAGAAGATTCGCGTAGCTGCGACCACTCCCGCTTCTCCACTGGCCGCTCAGCATAGAGAGTATGATGGGCCGCCGACTCGTAGGGCGCGTACGGCTCGCCCAGGCGCGGCCAGGCCTCCAACTGCCACGAACCAGCCGGGTCCGATACGAGCTGCGCAGCAAAGGACAGGTCAGAGGAAAGCGCGGCTCCCTCTCCGCCAACCAGCTCGCCTGGGCCAGCCAGCGGTACTTCACCGCCCCTTCCCCGAACCCGGGATTGGCGGTGGCTGCCGGAACCATCCCCACCTCTTCCAACCACCCCTGATTGAGCAACCGCCCATCCAGCCAGATGGGCACGCTGCTCAGGCCGCAACGGCGATAGAGCGAGCGATGAACCTGCGCGGCCAGAGGGTCTCCGAACGACAACCAGGAACGGGCCGGCCTGCGCAAATGCAGGCGATACTCCCTCCCGCGACCGGGGTAGCCCGCGCCGTAAAGCGCCTTATCCCCGAGAAACAGACTGACCGCTTGCGAGGGAGCCGCCAGCGCCGCCATCAGAGCCTGCCCCAGGTCCGCCTCATCCAGCGAAACGAATCGGATCTCCATCATCTCCCGAGTCAAGCCCAGGTGCACCGAACGCGCCCCGGCGCGCACCGCCGCCTGCACGGCCAGCAAAATCCACAGAGCCGGCTCTCGCTCCAAAAAGGCGGCCATCTTGCGCGACTGCGCCTTCAAGTCCACCGTGAACTCTTGCCCGACCCGTTCGACCGACAGCCCCTCTAGATAAGACTCCAGCACCGAACGAACTTAGCTGCGCGACCAGCGCGACAGATCTTCGATGATGAAGTTATTGCCCGTGTTGCTGGCCTCGGTCAGCGCCCAGGCCAGCTCCTCGGCCGTCTTCACCTTGGACAGCGCATCTCCAAAGCCCGATTCCCGGCGAATCGGATCGTCCTGCACCAGTTTGCTCAACTCGCCCGCCTTCTCGTCGGTCAAATCCAGCACCACGTTGTTGCCGTCAAAGCGCGTCTTGGGACCGAACACGTCGCTCCACATTTCCTTGTAAGCCGGATCGGTGGCCATGGTCACCGACTGCGACTTGCTCACAGATCCGGATGCATCGGTCTTCTCCACCCGCTCCCAGCCGCGCTGTCCCCAGGTCTCGGCATACACATCGGTCTTCACTTGAGCCGGACTGTTGTCATAATCCTTGATGGTCTGTTCGCGAAAAGTGCTGTTGCCCACGGCCAGTCCACCAAACTTGGCATCGCCGCCAAAGGTCCAGTCGCCAATCTTGGCCTGGAAGCCGGCGGAAAAATCGGCGTTCAGACCCACCGCATTCTCATAGGTGGTCTTCAGCAAAGTCCCGCTCTGCAGCCCGTTGGGGCCCATTTCCGTGAACTTGCCCTTCACCTGCTCCACGCTGTCATTGCGCCCCACCGACACGCCGCCGTCCAGGTGACCCGCCAACTCGGCATCCTTGGACAGCTCCAGCGAGCCGCCCACGCCGCCTTCCATACCGAACTGATGCTTCTGATGCTCACTGGTGATTTCGCCGTTGTAGGCCATCACCGAGTCGCCGTCCTTGGTCACGCCTTCGATCTCACCCTGGCGCTTCTCCGTCACCGACTGGGCCGACCACACTCCCAGACTTTTGGAGGTATCGCTGATCGCATACTGGTCTCGAATACGCGCCAGATCCGTGCCCGAAGCCCAGCTGGCCGGATTGGACGCATCGACACAGTCGCCCAGCTTGCTCTGGGGCAAAGTGGCCTGCCAGGAATCGCCGATGCCCATGGTCTTGCTGTCATTGCTGACCGTGCCCAACTTCAATTCAGCCGCCGTGCCCCCGCCCAGAGTCTTGCGCAATTCCGTGTCCACAAAGTTTCCGTCGGCCGTGGTCAGCGCCTTATTGCTGGAAACGCTGACATCGAATCCACCCTTGCCGTCGCCCGAGAGCGGACCCTTCTCAAGACCGGCCGTGGCCGTAAAATGGCCCGCCCCCTGAGTCCCCTCCGGAGCTGCGCAGAATCCGCCCGGCAGCGAATCGCCAAAACTGCCGGCCAGGGCGGAAAAATGACCGGCATCCATTCCCTCCCCGTGATCGTCCGCCTCAGCCGAGAGCTTGACCGCGTCGCCCTTGGACTGGGAAGACTCCTTGGAAGAACTCGCCGAACTCTCTTTGGGCGTCGATTTGGCGCCAGAAGAAGAACTGACGGAGGATGACCCACCCCCGGAACCGGAACCGCTCGAAGTTGTAGAGCTGATTGCCACCACTGGTTATTCCAGAAAGGAACCCTTCACTTCCTCCTTAAACTACCCCCCAATGCAAAAGCGCAAGTTCATTCCCCTGGCCTTCCTGGTGGTGGCCATCGCCCTGGGTTTCTTCTTCAGCAGCTCCCCCCCGGCCGCCAAACCCCAGAAACTCATTCACAGCGGCCTCTCGGAAACCGATCACTGGACGGTCGACGTCAACCTCCAGGAATACCGAACGGTGGCCGGCGGCTCCCCCACTCCCCAGCCCTATGATCGCAAAGCCCATCTCAAAGCCCGCATCATCACCCAGGAAAATACCGGGCGCTTCGAATCGATCGAGAAGACCGAATACAGCTGGAAGCGCATCGAAACCCGGGCCACCCTGCTGAATTTCTGGGACACCGTGGTCGGTCCCAACGGCGGCCTCAAGTCCCTCAAGGTGCGAGCCGCCTCCAGCTCGCCCTGGTTTCAAACGGAAGTGCTGGGACCGCTCAACGCCGCCCTCTGGCCCGAACTTCCCGACAAGGAAATCCGCCCCGGCGACAGCTGGGACAGCACCGTCCCCCTACAAATCGAAGCCCGGGAACTGGCCAAACCGCTGGCCATGGAATGGAAATGCCACTGGACCTGGCGCCCGCCCGTGCCCGGCAGCAGCGAAGCCGTAGCCACCCTCGACCTGCAGGCCACCCCCAGCCCTATGCAGGGCAGCTGGAGCGGCGAAGTCCTCTATTCCGTGCCCGACCGCCGGGTGGTGGGTGCGCGCGGCCTGGTCAAGCTCAGCTACACGGCCCCCACCGGACAACCCGAGCTGAACCTGATCAGTGCCAGTGAATTTAGCTATGAACTGCTTCGCTGGCTTCCCGGGTCGACGGGAAAAACTCCACCAGCGAACCCACCCGGTGCCCCGGAGCAATCGGCGTCCCCAGCTCCGCAATCGCAAACACCGTAGCCGGCAGGTTCAGGGCCACTCGCACCCGGTCCATGGTCTCGGGCGCGAACGGATACAGCATGATCATCAGCGACTTCAGAATGTAGAAGCTGGAATACAGCGCATTGCGCCGCTCCTCTTCGGGAAACCGATCATCGTGCGGCTTGTAGCTGGTGAACAGCTTGTTGATCAGGCGCGCGTAATTCTCCACCAGCCCCAACAGGTCGGCGTAGTCGGCCTTGGCCATCAACCGCAAGTAGGTCTCGATCATCTTGCGGGTTTCCTCGAAGGTCTTGCCCATCAGCTCACCCTCGGGCACCACCCCATCGAACTTGGACAAACAGGCCGAAATCGGCTTTTCCAAAGACGCATTGAGAGGTCCGGCCAGAAATCCGCACTTCTCGCGCAGTCCCTCGAGCTCAAAATTGGACTGCTTCTTGGCCAGGCTCAGCTGCGACAGATAGTAGCGCAACTGATCGGCGGAAAAGCCGTGCTCGTCCAAAAGCTCATCGGCCGTGAAATAATTGCCGGTCGACTTGCTCATCTTCTCGCCGTTGATCAGCAGGTGGCAGTTGGCATAGACGTCGGTCATCTGCAGACCGTCGCGCATCCCCTGCCACATCGCACCCTGCATCACCACATAGAAAAAGACGTTATCCGAACCGATGAACTGAGCCACCCGAGCCTTCGGATCTTTCCAATATTCCACATACGTCTCGGGATCCCGCCCGTGCGCCTGCAGGGCCCGCCGGGTAAAGGCCAGCGGAGCCACCAGCGACTCCGGCCACACGTAAAAAGTCTTGCCCACCATGGCCGCATCGATCTCGGGCGGCACGGGAATCCCCCAGGAGATATCGCGAGTAATGGGCCGATGAGCCCAGCCGTCCATCACCTCGGTGGGGAACTTCAGGATCGAACGCCCCTTTTCCAGGTCGGCCACCGAATCGAACTGCACCACCACTCGCTTGCCGGTGGCGTAACGGCTCTTATGAGCCGGCAGTTCCGCTTTCTGCTCCTTGTACTCGGCCTCGTGAGTATTGGGAAAGACCAGACACGGCGCCACCTGGCTCATGGCCTCGGTGAATACCAGCTTGCGCCAGGTCTTTTCCTTGGTGGCGATCCAGGCTTTCAAATCGCCCAGACCTTTCCACATATCCAACCACCAGTGGTCGGTATCGCGCAGTTCCGGCGTGGCCCCGCTCACGGTGGAAACCGGATTCAACAACTCGGCGGCCAAATAGTTGGCGCCGCAAGAATCACATTCTTCGCTGTAAGCCCGCCCGTGGCCGCAACGCGGACAGGTGCCCACCACGTAGCGATCGGCCAAAAAGATGTTCATGCCCGGATCGAACCACTGCTTGCTGGTCCGTTTCTCTAAAAGTCCGTTGGCGTAAAGCTTACGCAGAGCATCCTGGCAAATCGCCTTGTGATCCTCAAAATTGTCCGGCGAAGAAGTCCCCGAATACACGTCCACGCCAATCGAGTACCGTTTCAGCGTGGCAGCCTGACGGTCGTGAATCTCGTCGATGAACTCGCGCACCGGCCGGCCCGCCTTCTTGGCGGCCACCTCGCTGGTGGAGCCGTGGTCGTCGGTGCCGCACACGAACAGCACGTTGTCCGTCCCCACCACCATCTTCATAAAACGGGCATAAATATCGGGGGGAACCAGCGCCCCGGCCAGATGTCCCACGTGCAGTGGTCCGTTGGCGTAGGGCATCCCTCCCGTCACCAACACTTTGCTGGGCTTTTCCACCCGCTCTAAAACTTTCGCGATTTCATCCATGGGCGGGCCTTAACGGGCCCCAGACTCAAGTCCTGCCTGACTCCCGGCCGATAATCCAATCGGCCGCCTCCCCAATGCAGGCTACCGAAGCCTCGGGAGGATGGGGCTGAGACTCGTCCCGACCGCCGTGGCCGGTGGCCACCAGCAGAGTGGTCATCTCGGGATGAGCCTGCTTGGCCGCCAGCATGTCCTTGACCGAGTCTCCTACCATATAGCTCTGCGACAAATCCAGCGAGTCCAGACGAGCCGCTTCCAGAAACATGCCGGCGTTGGGCTTGTGCCCGCTGACCATTCCCTTGGGCACCGGATCCTGCGAACGGCTCGGACAAAAGAGCACGCCCGCGAACTTGCCGCCATTCTCCACCACCAGTTGACACAACCGGTCCAGACTGGCCTCCACCTGGCTCAGCGTGCGATCATCCTTGGCGGCCCGCTGCTGATTGGTCACCACATAGACGGGCATCTTGGTGTGGCTCATCAAGCGCAGCAAAGACTCGACCGCGTTCGGCTGCAGCAGCCGGTCTAGATCCTCAGCCTTTTTCATGTTGCCGAAGCGATTGAGCACCCCATCGCGGTCCACAAAAATGGCGCCCCGACCGCCCTCGACCTGATCCGAGGGCTGATGATAGGACACCGCCAGCAACGGGGTCTCCTGGCGGCTCCCGTCCGGAGCCGCGTGCTGCATGATCCGAGCTCGCACACCGCGCGTAGGAAATTGAGAGCCGGGAACGATCATCTTGGAAAAATTCCCAGGCCAGGGAACAAAAACCTGCCAACCCGGCTTAAAGGCCCAAGCCAAAATCGAGGGGGATCTCGTCCATGCGCAAACTCATCCTGCTGGCCACCTTACTGGCCGCCGGCTGCTCCGACAGCAGTAGCCCCAGAGCCGGCTACTCCGCCCAAGAATACAGCCAGCCCCAATTCGAAAAACTGCCGACCCAAAGCTGGCAGAAACCGGCCCAGGCCCCGCTCTCCACCTTCGCCATCGACGTCGACACCGGTTCCTACGGGATCGTCCGCGGCTACCTCAACAGCCACCGCCCCGTGCCGGCCGACGCCGTGCGCCTGGAAGAGCTCATCAACTACTTCCCCTACGACTACGCCCCGCCCACCGGCAACGAGCCGCTCAAGGTCAACACCGAACTCTCCAGCTGCCCCTGGAACCCCGACCACGCCCTGCTGCGCCTGGGCCTGCAGGCGCGCAAACAGCCGGACGATCAGCTCCCACCCCGCAATCTCGTCTTCCTGCTCGACGTCTCCGGCTCCATGACCGGCGCCGACCGCCTGGGCCTGCTCAAAACCGGCCTGGCCAAACTGGTCCACAATCTCACCCCCCAAGATCACGTAGCTATCGTCACCTACGCCGGGCACGCCGGCGTCGTGCTGGAACCCAGCAACGACAAAGACAAGATCCTTCAGGCCCTGGACAACCTGGAGTCGGGCGGCTCCACCAACGGCGAAGCCGGCATCCGCGGCGCCTACCAACTGGCCCGAGCCAACTTCGACCCCAAAGGCATCAATCGCGTTATGCTGTGCACCGACGGCGACTTCAACGTCGGCGTCAGCGATCACGACGAACTTCTGCGCATCATCGAAAAAGAGCGCCAGTCCGGCGTCTTCCTCACCACCCTGGGCGTCGGCCTCGGCAACGTCAACGACGCCGGCCTCGAACAACTGGCCGACAAAGGCAACGGCAACTACGCCTTCCTCGATTCCGGCGCCGAAGCCGAAAAAGTGCTGGTCAAGGAAGCCGGCTCGACCCTGGTCACGGTGGCCAAAGACGTCAAAATCCAGGTGGAATTCAACCCCGCCGTGGTCCAGGAATACAAGCTGCTGGGCTACGAGAACCGCGCCCTGCAGGCCGAAGACTTCAACGACGACGGCAAAGACGCCGGCGAAGTCGGCTCCGGCCACCGCGTCACCGCTCTCTACGAACTCCAGCTCAGCGACAAAACTCAGCGCCCCAAAGTCGACGCGCTCCGCTACCAAAAACAAAAGCCCACCAACTCGGAAATCGCCCTCGTGAAACTACGCTACCAGCCCCCGCAAGGCGGCACCAGCAAACTGCTGAGCACCATCGTCACCCGCGATCAGCACCAACCCCTGGAGAAAACCTCCGACGACTTCCGCTTCGCCGCCGCCGTGGCCCGCTGGGGCATGCTCCTCAAAGGCCAACCGGGACAGTGGGAAGACGTAAAAAAACTGGCCGAATCGGCCCGCGGTCAAGACACCGAGGGCTATCGTAGCCAGTTCCTGGAACTGCTGGCTCTAAGCCATTCCTAAAGGGCTTTGAGCCACTCCGCACTGGACTCGGCCGTCATCAAGTCCGCCAATAACTCCGCCAGACGCGAGAGGTCGTTTACCTTCTCCAACCTGGCCTGCCCGGCCGCATCCAACTCCCCCCAACGCTGCCGATGGCGTGCCAGAATCACGTCCTGAACTTCCTGACGGGCCGCTTCCCGTTCCTCTTCGCGACCTATTCTTTCCGCTCTCAAGATATAGGGCATGTTCTTCTCCTCTTCCCATCGGGCCAGGCTCTGATCAAAATTATACTCCAAAGGCGCAGGCAGAGCCAGAATCCAATCGACCAGCCGGAAGAAGCCCACCAACTGGGAACGAGTCAACCCGCACTCGTATAGACCCCCGAACCAGCCGGAACTTGATCTCGGCCCGCCGCTGCGGCTGGCGGCGGGTAGCCAGCGCCTGCCGATGAGCGGCCGTCAGCCAGGCGAAGGGATTGTCGGTTCCCTCGGCCCAATCCGGATAATCCAGCAACTTGCAGATCGGAAAGTGCAGCTCCAAGCGACAGCCCCACACCGATCTCAAGCATCGATTGGGCCGCCAGGTCGGCCCGCCATCCCCCAGAATTGCCAGGCTACAAACGCTCTCCCCGAATCGGTCCGCGATGCGCGTGTGATACAGCAGCATCCGCTCGGGAAACTCCGGGTCCCGCTGGGATTGGACCTCGATGTGGACCAACACCAGTTGAACTCCGTCGCGCCGGCTCACGCGCACCAGCGAGTCCACGTGACGACGTCCGCCCTCAGGGGTAATGGCCTGCAGCTCCTTATCGCAGAACTCCCAACCAGAATCCCAATCGATATCCGCATCCATCTCCACAAAGAAGAACTGCACAAAGTCCCGGAAATAAAGGCGAATTGCCTCCTTCCAGGGAGAGTCAAAGTCGTCGACCATATCGCCACCCTAAACGGCCGCGTACTACGAAAGTACTACCAGCCAGCCGGTCATGGCCAGGAATATAAAGAGACTGGTCAACAGTGTGTGCCCGATACCGAAGAGCGGACCCTCGGGCCAGTCCGAGTGCTCGAACACCAACCCGTCGACCACGATGCGCCCCGTCCAGAACACGGTAATGATCCCCAACAACACCCGGGCCCCACGCTCCCCGGTCAGCATCTCGTCGTGCAACCCCAGAATCACGCAGCCAAAAGTCAGAATAAAGGTCCCGATATACCCATAATACACCCACAACAACTTGCGGTTCAGGGGCCGCAAACGGGCCAACTCCTGGCGCCAGCCCAGCCGCCAGGGCACCTGCAGACCGGCCGCCAGCACCAGAAAGTGCCCCCAACCCGCCAGCCACAACAACCCGCTCAGCACCTCAGGCCACGCCAGCCGAAACACCAGCGGCTGCAAAAACTCCCCACGAAAACCCGCCCCAAACAACAGCGGCAGCGGCAACAACACCCACAAAAGCGCCCAACCCCGGCGCAAGCGCATCCCCAGATACTGCAACCCGAAGTAGAGCAGCGGACCGCCCCAGCCAGAACCGCTGGGATAACTGATAGCCGCCTCGTGCAACAACCCCGACAGCAAAAACCCCTCAAAAACTCGACCCCGCCCCAACAACAACCGGTTCAAGTCGGAAAACGGTCGATTCCAGCGGCGGCTCCAGAAATCGCGCAAGTCCTGACAGGCCAGGGGATTGTCAAACAATCGCTCCACCCGAAACCCGGCCAGCCGCAGCAACGCCGAGAGCACGTCGGAGTAGCCCAGATGCACGAAGGCCAGCACCCCGAAAAGCATCAGCCACGAATTCAACCAGCCCTGCAGCGCCAGAAACCCGACCGTCACCGCAGTGACAATCATGGTCACCCAACCCTGCACAAACCAGCGCAGCGGAAACTCGAGCGACTCTCGCTGCTCAAACGGCTTCGGGTCCACCCCCGGCCACACCGTAAAGTAAGGCAGCAAATGCAAACCCGCCACATAAGCGCGCGACCGCCCCAACAACACGCAGCACTTCAAGGCAAACAACAGATACAAACTCATGGCCGCCAACCGCTCCAGCGGAGTCCCCAGCGGCAACCAAAACACACTCAACGGCACCAACCAGCGCACCAGCGAACGAAAACGGTCCGGCACAAAACGCGCCAACAAATAGAAACCAAGCAACATCGGAAGGATGCTCCCTCTCAGAAAGTGAACGCGTTCATTAACGACACTCTAGCACAGGGAGGACAGAAAGTGAACACGTTCAAAAAAGGAGAGCAATCTCGCCAGCACATCCTGGACACGGCCCTGCAACTCTTCGCCGAGCAGGGCTATCACAAGACCACCCTGCGCGACATCGCCCGCCAGGCCGGCATCTCCATCGGCCTCACCTATCGCTACTTCGCCCGCAAAGAAGAACTCATCGCCGCCCTCTACGAGCATCTCACCCAGCAGACGGAAGCGGCCGTCCAGCAGCTGCCCAAAGCCCCTATGGCGCAACGCTTCGTGGCCGCCCTGCGCCTCGCGCTGGCCCAACTCCAACCCCACCGCCAATCGCTGGGCGCGCTCTTCGGCGCCGGCCTCGATCCCGAATCGGAACTATCCGTGCTGGGCGACCAGTCCAGTCCGCTGCGCCAACGCGTCTACAGCACCTACCTGGAAGTCATCCAAAAAGCATCCGATCCGCCCGCCAAAAAACAGGCCGAAGAATTGGCCACCCTGTTCTACTCCATCCACCTGAGCGTCATTCTCTTCTGGCTCCAGGACCGCAGCCCCGAACAGCAACGCACCCAGGAATTGCTCGACTTCACCCAGGACAGCCTGAAAAGTCTGCGCTTCGCCCTCATGCTGCCGCCCGTCAGCCGCTCCCTCACACGCCTCATCCAAATCATCGGACCCATGTTCGCCCCGGCCAAACTCTAAACAACCGCCCCGACCCTTGCTGCGCCTGCTCCGTCACGAAAGGGGACGGTGGAAAGACCCGGCCGACGCGGCCAACTCGCTCCCTGATGCCAAAGCCAGAGCTCGCGGCCCGGCTTACGCGGCTGCCGGTTGGGGAGTTCCTAAACGAACCAAACGCCCGGCTGGTTTTCTTGAAACTAAATAGGCACAGAACGAAATCCCTTAAAAACGCCAGGCAACCCGCCTCGACTCTACCCGTCCCCCTGCCCCCGCGCTCTAATCCCTGAACGCAAGACCAAACTCACAATCTCGCACGCCGCCCCGCCGCGCCCCAAAGCCTTCTCCACCTTCCCCTTTCGGACCCAGCAACCGCAGCAAGCTCAACACACCGCCAGCAGCTGCTCCTCCGAACTCAGCACCTCGGCCCGACCCGTGGCCACCCACTCCGAGGCCCAGGCAGCCGAAGACACCAGGCTCTCCAACAAAAACACCCGCCGGCCCAGGGCCCGGGAGGCCTTCAGCTCGCTCAAAGTTCCGCTTTCCTCCGAGCACTCCACGGCCACGCTCACCAGCGACAAACCCGCGACCACCCGATTGCGCTCCGGAAACGACCAGCGCGTCGGCTTAAAATCCGGCGCAAACTGCGACAGCACCGCCCCCTGAGCGGCAACCCCCTCGGCCAGCAACGCATTCTCGGGCGGATAGCAATGAGCCATCCCGTGACCCAGCACCGCCAGAGTCCGCCCCCCGGCCCGCAAACAACTCTCGTGAGCGGCCGTGTCCACGCCCCGCGCCAAACCGCTCACCACCGTCACCCCGGCCTGCGCCAACGCCCGCCCCAGACGCCGCGCCCGCGCCAACCCCTGCGGCGAAGGAGAACGCGTCCCCACCACCGCCACCGCCCGCTCATCTTGCGGCAAAATCAGCCCGCGCACATACAACCCGGCGGGCCGCTGCTTACAGCGCAGCAAATTGGCCGGATACTCCTCATCCAGCACGGAAATCAGCCGAACCCCCTCCCCAAAGTCGCCCCCGCAGCTCAACTCCAATCCCGCCTGAAGCTCATAACCCAGGGCCGAAGAACGGCTCCAGGACAGGTCCATCATCTCTTCACTCAAAGATCGCACCAAAGAGCATTCGCCCCTGTAGGAAACTCCCCCCGCACGGATAACACCAGCCCCGTGAATACTCTACTCCTGGGAGGCGTGGGCACGGCCGTGGGCACCACCGCCATCCTGCTCTGGCGCATCCGCGAAGGTCAGACGCCGCTCCGAAAAGGCAAAATCATCGCCCCCCCACTCGGCATGAGCACCGGCTTCTGCATGTTTTTCAAAGAAGAATTCCGCTACCCGCCGGAATGGGGCCTGGTCGCCTTCCTGCTGGGCGCGCTGGTCTTCGCCTGGCCCATGATCCTGACCTCAAAGCTCCACAAAGAAAACGGTCAAATCTGGCTCAAGCGCTCGCCCGCCTTTTTCCTCACCATCCTGGCCCTGATCGCCATTCGCCTGGCCCTGAAACAGCAGGTTCAGCACTTCATCACCGTGCCCCAAACGGCCGGCCTCATGTTCACGCTGGCCTTCGGCATGGTGCTGCACTGGCGCACCCGCATGCTGCTCGAATTCAACAAGCTTACGAGTGAGTGAGCAAATACCCCGGCACCTGAGCGATCGGATTGGAAACGAATCCGCCGTGTCCGTCCGGCAATAGAACTTCCGCCTGAGGAGACTGCTGGGCCACCGCCTGCAGCGCGTCCCAGCTCAAACGCTTGGGAATCTCGCCCTCGGCCGAACTGCCGCCCACGATCACCATACGCTTGATCTGATGTTCGCCGTGCATCATGGCGTTGGCCATAGCCACCCGCTCGGCCTGAGTGGAAAACGAGGACGTCTCCACGCGAATGCCCGTGTAAATCTTACCGTCCACCGTCTCCACGGCCGCGCCCACCGGTTCATTGGTGCGCGGCACAAACGAGCGCGAACGCGCGATCAAAGCCTGAGCCACCAGCGGGTCGGGATGATCGCTGGAAGGCGGCGCCAGATTGGGAACCTCAGGACGATCCCGGTGATAAGCCTTGGGCAGCATATCGCCGGCCCGATAGACCTCGACATTGTAACCATCCGAGGCCAGCAAAATTTCGTGCATCTCCGGATTGATTTCGAAAATCGCCTGACGGCAGTTGCCGCACGAAGTCATGCTGCTCTGCTTGGTGCGCGCCTCTTCCACCGAAGCGCCTTCCTTGGCCACGAACACGGCGCAAGCTTTCAAATCCTTGGGTTTCTGACCATCGGCCAGGGCAAAAGCCAGCGCCAGCTGCTCGCCGTGGTCGGCGTAGGGAGTCAGCTCAAAGTTGCCCGACGAGTAAACCTTGCCGTCCTGGGCCAGCACCGAGGAACCCACCATCGAGTGCGAGTTGGGCGTGTAAGCGTGGGTGCGCGCCTCCACCGCCCGGTCCACCAGGTCCCGATATTGCCCCAACTCTTCCTCAGAGCACTGCACCTGAGAAACCACCGGAGGGGTGGGTGCATGAGTATGGGAGTGATTGCAGACATGCGGGCGAGCGGAGATCATTTGCATGCCCCTACTCTAGCAAACCTGTCTGAAAGACGACTGAAATGTTCACAAATACCCCCCCTTGGTAGAGATTTGGGAGTACTTCGCCTGGCATAGTGTGCCCACACCCAACACACACAGGAGGCAAAAATGATCAAGAAACTCAAAGAACTGCTAGAGCGAGACAATCACCAGAAGACCCGGAAGTTCTTCCTGGAAAACTTCGTTCCCGTGGAGGCCCGACCGGCCCAGGACAATATCCTGGAAGTCCTGCTGCAGAGCGCGGTCATGCAGATGGGCATCGGTCTTCCCGCACTGGACAATCTGAAGACGCAGCGCAGCGGCAAACTCATCTTCGGGGAATTCACGGCCGGAAATTTCCAGGGAGAATACTTCTACCTGCCGGAATCGAGCACGGGCATGGCCTGGTTGCACAACTCGACCGCCCTCAAGCGTTTTCGACTCCGGCCCATCTCCGAGTCAGAAGCTCTGAGCCGACTCGCAGGCAGTGCTAGCCGATTGCCAGCAAGTTTCGTCCCCAATTGGCCAGTTCATCCAGGCTGGCTGCAGGGACGAGGATCGAAATCTCATTGGGGCCGCGGGTAATCAGCACTTCCTGACCGCTGGGTAGTTTGACCCGGCTGGGTTCGGCCGCCTCGCCCTCGATGTGTTGCACCAGACGAGCGCCTTCGGCCTCCATACCAAAGTAGGAGAAGCCCTTCTCCTTTACCAGCGGCGTTTCGCCGGCCGGGCTGTGCAGCAGCTCGGCCGGCACCTGGCCCAGCTGCAGACCCATCTGGGCCATGGTCTCGAAATCGCGCTCGTGCTCCAGCTCAAAGGTCAAACCGCCGGGAGCTTCCATCAGCAGCGGCCCGTGCAGCTCTCCCGAACAGGTGCGGCCGGCAAAGTCTTCCCCTTCGACCCGCTTGGAAACGGGGGCCTTTTCGGGCGCGCTCTTCTTCTTGGTTCCCTGCGAAGGCGGAGGCGGCGGGGCCACCACGGCCTTCTGCGACAACTCCACCTTGTTCTCCAGCGACAGCGCCTCGACGCCCGTCTTCACCTCGGGCTGCGGCGCCGGAGCAGCGGCGGGCTCGGGGCGGGCGACCGGGGCGGCGGTGCGCACCGGAGTGGAAACAGAAGCGGAAATCGGTTGGATGGCCATTTGCAGCTAAATTAAGGGAAAGCCCTTTCAGTTCCTTTTCCGGGCCCTCACCTACTATTCAGAAATGAAGATAACCTCGGCCTCCACCCCGCAACCCCAGCGCATCGCCCGCCTCGAGCAAAAGCTGGAAGAAGCTTACGGCACCTACATGTATTGCGAAGCGGCCGACTTCCAGAGCGCCCAGGAACGGGCGACCTCGGCCGAAATGAGCAAGCAAATGAGCCAGCTCCGCCGGGAACTGGCCGAACTGCGCGGCGACAGCGTGCTCTCCCCCGCCCCCCTCACCAGCTACCTCGAGCAGTTGGAAAAACAGCATCCCCTGGCCGGCGTCAGCCCGGCCATCACCCAAAAACTCATCCCCCACCTGCACGCCCGCTCCGAAGGCTTGTCCGATGATGTGGCCGACATTCAGGACGCCCTGATTCACAAAAAGATCGAACCCGAACAACTGCACACGGCCCTCCAACAGCAGGCTCAGAATCGCCCCTCGATCCACAAAAAAGACGCCCCCGAAGTCCGTCAGCAAACGGCCCAGATCCTCAAAGAAGGCGTTCCCAAAGAAGGCCCCGACCTCTTCGCCACCTCTGAGGCCCTCATTCAGGCCGTGCTCGACAACCCCAAAGCCTCAGAATTGCAAAAAGCCGTGGCCGAACTGGCCCAAGAGCAAAGCTTGCCCGTGCAAGCCGCCGACCTCTCCAACCGCTCCTGGCAGGCCGTCTACCAAAAAGGCGACCTGGGCCGCTGGTCCACCCGCCTCCAGGAAGAAAAAAAGCCGGGACTGGCCGACCGCATGGCCACCATGCTCGACCACCCCGACCTCAAGTTTCCCAAAGAAGAACGCCGGCAGGCCGTGGAAGCCCTCACCGGCTGGCTCCAGCAACGCGCCGAGAAAGCCCTGCAAAACCCTTACAGCACCGCATCCTTCATGAAAGAACTCACGCGCTGGTCCAAATACGGCGTGGACACCGACAGCCTGCTCAAAAGCTGAACGAGTTCAGGACCTCCTGCAAAATGCCCTCATAGGAAGTGCGCTTGCTGCCATCGCGCCCGTCTTTGTAGTTGACCACAAACTTGGTGATGCCGCTGCTGGCGATCACCTGAAAACCGTCCTGCTTCCGCTCCAAAAGAGCCCGCAACTTGCCGAGCTTCACTTCCTGAAAGTCCTTCTTGCCCTGCATACGCTGGACCATCAAAACCTTGTCCACCAGGTTCACATTGTCCCGATCATCCTCGCCCCATCCGGAGATCGACTGAGGATAAAAAGGCGCATACTCCGCCTCGTTCAACGAGTAAGCGATGGGAGTATCGGTGGAAATCCAGTCCCCGCCCACCGTCACCGTAAAGCCCGGAGCCTTCTTCTGCCCCGGAAACTTCAAAGGACCGGCCCAGGCGGCCAGACTCAACATTGTAAGAATTAGTAAAGTCTTCATTCCGGTGCATCCGACACCGGGCCCGGTTAACCCTGCGCAGCCCGCTTGCGCCGGCCTCCCAGCAACAGCCCCACCGCCAGAAAAGCCGGCAGCAAAGCCGAAGATCCGTCTAACTCGGGAGCCTCCCCGGCATCGGCCAGCACCTGCATGGTCGGCAAGTAGAAGGTGGAGCTCGTCCACGGCCCCCCGGTCCCCCCTCCGTTGAAGCGATACGAACCCATCACATTGGACATTCTCCAGGAATAACCGTTGAGGACGGAAGAACTGGCCACCACCCAGTAGGTGGTGTTGGCGCTCAACACCGTAACCGCGTCTGGAGCCCAGCTGACCAGTGGTGCAATCGTGTCCAGCGTAAACGTCACAGGATCCTGCAGAGTGAGCGAGGCGACCTGCGTCCCGGGCACGCCACCCCCATCGGAAAACAAACCCAACGAAAGTCCGGGACCCGACGAACCACCTGAATTAGCATAGACGATTCCCGTGAGGATGTTGCTTAGAGTCATGGTGCTGCCGCCGGTTGTGAACGAACTGGCAAGGGAAAATCCAGAGTCGAGCCCATAGGCTGGGGTGCCCGGGGGCGGACTCAGATAGGCGCTCTGATCGTAGACCACCACCGGAGCGGCCAGAGCCGGAAGACAAAGGAGACAAAAGAGAACGGGCAAAAACTTCATCGCACACGATTGATCATTTCGCCGCCAACTCCTGCCAGCAGGCGAAAATACCAACCCCCAGAACCAGCCCTCCATGAAACGCCTGCTGCTCGCTCTCGCCCTCACTCACTGCCTCCCCGCCGAACCCCTGAAGAAGCCCGAATTCCTCCAGGAATACTGCGAAACCCGAGGCTACGCCCTGGGCCGCCCCGTCAAACCGCGTTTCACCCCCGACGGCCGCCTGCTCTTTCTGCGCTCCCCGGGCGACAGCCGCACCCAATCGCTCTATGAATGGAAAGACGGCAAAGCCCACTTGCTGCTCGCTCCCAACCAGGAAGAAAAACTCTCGCCCGAAGAAAAAGCCCGCAACGAGCGCAAACGCCAGCTCGGCACCGGCTTCACCGAATTCTTCCCCAACCCCAAAGACGGCAGCATTCTCTTGCCCCTGGCCGGCCGCCTCATCCTCCTCAAAGAAAAAGCCCGAGCCCTCCCGATCGAAGGAGCCATCGACCCGCAGTGGTCCCCGGACGGCAGCAAAATCGCCTACGTCAAAGCCCAGGACCTCTGGCTCTACGACCTCAAAGCCGGCAAAGAACGCCGCCTCACCAGCGGGGGCAGCAAAGAACTCACCCACGGCATCGCCGAATTCGTAGCCCAGGAAGAAATGCGCCGCCTCTCCGGCTTCTGCTGGAGCCCCGACTCTCAATCCATCGCTTACGAAGAAGCCGATCACCGCAAAGTGGAAATCTGGTACATCAGCGACCCCCTGCACCCGGAAAACGCCCCCGCCCAGCAGTACTACCCAAGGCCCGGCAAGCCCAACGTCAAAGCCCGCCTCGGCATCCTTTCCCTCAAGACCGGCAAGACCCAATGGATCGGACTGCCCGCTGAGTATCTGGCCGCCATGCAGTGGCACAAAGACGGCGGACTCACCCTGCAATTGCAAGACCGCCTGCAGCAAAAACTGACCCTGGCCGAAGTCAAAGACGGCAAACTCCAGACCCTCCAGCAAGAGACCTCGCGCACCTGGGTCCCCCTCGACCAGGACGTGCCCAAATGGCTGGACCAGGACCACTACCTCTGGCTCAAGCCCAACAACGACCGCATGGCCCTGGCCCTCTGCAACCGCAAAACCAAAGCGGTGCGCTTCCTCGACCCCAAACAAGACTACGACATCGAAAACATCGTGGCCCAACACGAAAACGGCGTGCTGCTGCGCGTCGACTCCACCCCCGGCAACCCTCGTCTGCACTGGGTCTCCCTGGATGGCGAAGCCCCTCACGACCCCAACCTGGAGGGCGTCGACGAAGCCGTCTACAAAAACGGTAAACTGGCCGTGATCCAGCAAACCATGGATCAACTACCCACCCTCAAAGTGGAAGACCAAACGGTCGACAGCCAGGCTCTCACCCCCCAGCTCGAAGTCCACCCCGAATTCGTCACCGTGGGAGACTACCGCACCCTCATCCTGCGCCCCAGCAACTTCGACCCCAAGAAAAAATACCCGGTCATCCTGGACGTCTACGGCGGCCCCACCAAAATCCAGGTGGCCCACGCCGAAAAAGCCTGGCTGCTCGACCAGTGGCTGGCCGAACAAGGCTTTATCGTAGTAGCCGCCGACAACCACGGCACGCCCGGCCGCGGCCTGGCCTGGCAGGACGCCGTCTACGGCAAATTCGACACCCTGCCCTTAGAAGACCAGGTCAAAGCCCTGCAGCAGCTGGGCGCCAAATACCCCGAGCTCGACCTCAATCGGGTGGGCAGCTGGGGCTGGTCTTTTGGCGGCTACCTCTCGGCCCAGGCCGTGCTGCAACGCCCCGACTTTTTTAAAGCGGCCGTAGCTGGAGCTCCTGTGACCGACTGGAGTGACTATGACACCCACTACACCGAACGCTACCTGGGCACGCCCCAGACCCAACCCCACGCCTACGAACGCTCCAACCTCATGAACCTGGCCGACAAACTCACCCGCCCCCTGCTGCTGGTGCACGGCAGCGCCGACGACAACGTCTACTTCCGCCACAGCCTGCGCCTCAGCGACGCCCTCTTCCGCCACGGCCAGGCCTACGAACTGCTGGTTCTGCCCGGCATCACCCACAGCTTCCGCCCCGACGTCACCATCACCCAACAACTCTGGACCCGCTCCGTCCACTTCTTCCAGACCAACCTCGGCAGCCCCAAATAGTTTCAGGAAAATTTCCGGACCGCGTGACCGGCTGTTAACACACAGTTTCCCAAACCCCCGGCCCGGTACCCTACATTGAATTCACCATAAAGAAAGTCCCAATCCAGTGATCGCCAGCTTTACCAGTTTCCACCACGCCAACATCAGCCAGCCCTACGAAGCAGCCCAGCAAGGCCTGCGCACCCTCAAGCAACTCGACGGCACCCCTGGCGACAAAAACCCCAACCCCAACGCCATCTCCATGACCACCTCTCAAGGTCAACTCGACGCCGTCATCCTCTCCAACCCGGACGACTCCAGCTCCATCATCCAGCGCCTCAGCAAAAAGTCCGGCGAAGTCGTCACCTCCTGGCTCGACATCCCCAAAGCGGGCAACGGCATCCCCAACATGACCGGCTTTGAAATCTCCCAGAGCCTCATCGGCCTCCACGGCCTCGCCCTCAGCGTCAAAGAAAGCTGGAACGCCAGCTCCATGGGCATCCCCAGTCGCAGCTACGAGAACCTGCTCATGGCCTCCAACGAATCCCAAAACGCCCTGATGCGCGCCGAAGCCGTGCTCGCCTCCTTCCCCGCCCCTTGAAACGCCTGCTCTTCTGCCTCGCCCTGATCGGCCTGGTCCAGGCCGATCCCGCCCACGACTACGCCAACATCACCAACAAAAAGAAGATGCAGTCCTTCCACTACCCGCTGGCCCTCTACTCGCCCCAGCTCGAAGAACAAAGCGAAGTCGGCGGCCCCAAGAATCTTCCCGTGCTGGCCCTCTACTTCTTCCGCCACGAACGCAGCCAGGAAGAACACAAAGCCTTCGCCGCCGCCCTGGCCGACCACAAACACGGTGCCGGCAGCGAATTCCCCTATGCCGTCCTGGAGCTGGGCATCACCAACCCGGAATCCCTCTCCACCAAATCGATCCAGACCTTCAACGTGGGCCGCTGCCTCAACCCGGCCAGCTTCAACCTCACCGGCGCCATGCTCAACGACCCCACCCAAAAAAGTCAGTGGAAAATCGAACTCGGCGATCTCTCCGGCGAACTCAAAGACGGCGGCAGCCTGCAGGTGGACCTCAGCTTCGAACACATCGCCTCACGCTATCAGGCCGAATTCGCCGGCACCGTCCCGGTCATGCTCGTCCCCGCCTCCCGCTACCAACCCTGAAAGGAACCCCCATGAAAAAGCCGCTGCTTCTCGCCGCCCTGCTCACCAGCACCGCCTGGGCCGAACAACTCTACTTTGCCCGCCTGGAAACGCAGGTCAGCTGGCAAGAGAAAAAGCAAACGCGCCATGAAACCCGGGTCTACTACTCTCAGACCCTCACCACCGAAGTCGGCGACCTCCGCCTCATCCAGAACCTGGACAAATACTTCGACGAAGGCATCGTCAAACCGGCCGCCAAACGGGGCGTCCAGATCAAATACTACGACAGCGACATCAAAATCTATCCCGCCTCCTACAGCTACGAGAACGAAGCGGAAGCCAAAGCCGCCCGTGACCAGCTCCAGGAAAGCGACCGGTCCAATCACTACTCCCTCTACAACTTCACCTGGAACTACAACGGCACCGCCAACGGCGAAGAAACCACCCGCCCCCAACGCCTCTAAGCCTGACCGATCAAGTACTCCAAACGGTCCTTGCCACCCGCCAGAATCTGTGCGCATAATCCCCAAATGAACGCGCGTAAAGCCATCGGGCTTTGTTTTTTCTGCGCGGGACTGGTCTTTGCGTCGTGGGCGAGCCGGATCCCTGATATCAAACAGGCCCTCGGACTCACGGACGGACAACTCGGCAGCCTGCTTATGGGCCTGCCCGCCGGCCAACTCCTCACGCTGCCCCTCTCCGCCTACCTCGAGAGCCGCTTCGGCAGCAAAAACCTGGCCCGCCCCGGCCTGCTCCTCTACGCCCTCATGCTGGTGCTCACCAGCCAGGCTCCCACGCCCCTGACGCTGGCCTTAGCCCTCTTTGGAATGGGAAGTTTAGGCAACATCACCAGCATCTCCATCAACACCCAGGGGGTGCTCGCCGAAAAACAAGAAGGTCGCACCATTATGAGCACCTTCCACGGCCTGTGGAGCCTGGCCGGCTTCACCGGCGCCCTGCTGGGCCTCACCATGATGTGGTTTCACGTCTCCCCCGCCCGCCACTTTCTCTTCGTCTGGCTACTCGTCTTCGTGCTCGTGCAAATCCTCCACCCGCACCTGATCGCCTCTGGCGAACGCAAACAAAAAGCCAAGGCTAGATTTGACAAAACACTCCTGCCCCTGGGCATGATCGGCTTCTGCAGCTTCGCCACCGAAGGCTCCATGTTCGACTGGAGCGGCGTCTACTTCCGCGAAGTCGTACACGCACCCAGCCATTTCATCCTGCTCGGCTACTCCGCGTTCATGATCTGCATGGCCAGCGGACGCCTGCTAGGAGACCGCGTCATCCGCCGCTGGGGCCGCCTGCCCGTGCTCGGCGCCAGCGGCATTCTCATGAGCACCGGCCTCTGCCTGGCCATCCTCTTCCCCCAGCTCGTCCCCGCCACCCTGGCCTTCATGATGGTAGGATTCGGCGTTTCCAGCGTCGTCCCCAACGTCTACAGCCTGGCCGGCAGCAGCCCCTCCGTCGAACCCGGCGTCGCCATCGCCACCGTGGCCAGCATGGCCTACTTCGGCTTCCTGCTCGGCCCGCCCATGATCGGCTACGTCTCCTCGGTATCCAGCCTGCGCGTCTCCTACGGCGTCATCGCCATCCTGGGGCTGCTCATCTTCCAGCTGCGCAAAAACATCCAGCGCGCGTGACCGTCTTTCCCGACTTCTCGCTGCAAGACGAAGACGGATACCTGCGCCACACCAGCGAATTTCATCCGGCTCTCTTCGTCTGGCTTCGCCAACTCGGCTGCCGCTATGCCCGCGCCCAGATCCAGCAACTGCGCAAACTCGACATCCTCGACCCCGTCAAACTCGTGCTCATCTCACCCTGCCCCCCGCCCCAGGCCCGCCTCTTCCGCCGCCAACACCTCCAACGACTCCCCTGCGCCCTGCTCAGCGACACCCAGTTCAAAACCTACGAACAAAACCGCCTGAAAAAGCCACCCTTCTGGTCCTTCCTGGACAAAACCCTGGCCGACCCCCTGCAGAACGGCAAAATCATCCTCACCCGCCCCAGCGGCCAGATCCACTTCCGCTACCTTGCCTATAAAGCCTCGGACCGACCCGACACCGGGGAATTTCTGAAAACGCTGCGAAGACTCCGACTATGAAAATCGCCTTGCTCATCCTGCTGCTCAGCCTCAGCGCCTTCGCCCAGCCCAACGACGATGAATACTGGGCCCAGCGCATCCTCTCGGCCGCCCAGGTCGTCTCCGCGCGCCTCGACCACGCCGGCCGCCACACCGCTCAGTGCATTCGCAAAGCCCGCCCCTCCATGCCGCCTCTCTACAGCAGTTACCCCTACGATCTTAAATTCATCGTCCCCGACGACGCCCCCCAAACCGCCCGCGTGCGCGCCGCCCGCGCCCAGGCGGCCGGCACCATCACCTCGGCCTGGCTGCGCTACACGGGCGAAGTCAACGCCGCATGCATCGACGCCAACCAGGAACTGAAGTTCCCCAAAATCGACACCCAGAAGATGTACTTTCAAATTCTCGGACAATAGCAACAAACCGGCAAACTTTTTAAGCTATCTTTAACCGATGGCAATCAGCGGCGTCTCCTCTTCCCCGAATACCCCCAGTGTCAGTCCCAGCAAAAGCACGCCCAAAGCCGCCCCCACTCAAGAACCTATCAGCACCGAACCCAAAGACACCGTCCAGATCACCGGTGGCTGGCTGCGCGGCGCCCTCAAAAACGAAAAACCCGGCGCCATGTTCGCCCTCGACGACTTTCAGCCGCTGGGCGGCCAGGCCGTCCCCGGTCCCGCGGCCACCGCCGAATGGATGGCCACCCACGGGGGCGCCGTCATCGACACCGCCAAAAAATCCGGCTTGCAGGGCGACGCCATCCCCCTGGAAATCAACCGCCCCCTCAGCGACGCCGAGCGCACCCAGCGCTACGGGAAAATGACCGAACTCTGGAACAACGGCAAAACCCCCGAAGACTTTCAGAAGTCCCTCTACGAACGCGCCCTCAACAACCGCACCCGCCTGCTCGACAACGCCACCGCCAGCCTGGACGACCTCAGCGACGCCGGCGCCCACAACAGCGTGGTCAACATCTCGGCCAGCGGCAGCCAGGCCGCCACCGTCAACAACCTGCTCAACAGCCTGCGCCCCAAAGACCCCAACGACCCCGAATCGGTGGCCGCCGCCCGAGCCGAACGCGCCAAATTCGCCACCGCCTTCGGAGTCAACGACGCCGACCTCTCCAGCGAAGACAAGGACATCCAGGGCGCCGCCCGCCAGAAACTCTTCCAAGGCGTCGTCGACCTGGTCGGATCCACCCAGAACGACCCGCGCTTTGTGGAATCCAAGTCGGAGTACCAGGCCGCCGTCGACCATTTCGAAGCCGGCAACAACTCGGTGGTGGTGGCCGCCGGCAACGACGGCGGCGTGGAAAAGTTCTGGGAAAACGGCGCCTACGGCCGCGATCTCAAAGTCTCCCCGGAATTCCAGCAAAACGACCTGGGCGTGGACAACGCCACCGTGGTCGGCGCGGCCCGCGACTGGGAAGGCAAACTCTACCCCGCCGAATACAACAACGTCTACAAAGGCGTCGACTTCTACGCCAACGCCTACCAGGGCGACACCACCCCCAAAGGCGACGAAGGCTCCTCCTACGCCGCTCCGCGCGTGGCCGCCCAGATGGCCAACCTGCACGCCGCCCACCCCGGTCTCAGCAGCAGCCAGATCGAAAATCTCATGCGCAATCAGCAGACCGGCCCCCTGGCCGACTACTACGGCGCTCCCGCCCTACCGGGTCTCTACTAACGAGTCATACGGCTCCAGCCCGAGCTTCTGATACAACGGCAAAGCCGCGGGATGATCCAACGTGCAAGTATGCAGCCACACCCGGGTCGGCTCATAAGACCAGGCCTGATGCAACGTCCAACCCAACCACAAACGCCCCAAACCACGGCCCAAGAACTCCGGCATCAACCCGAAATAGCTCACCTGCACCTCCTCCTGCGAGCGCACCAGCTCACAATAACCGGCGGGAGTGCCCGCACAGTAAAGCACCCAGAGCTCACACCCCCGGAGAGCCGCCGCCAAACGCTCATCCGACCAGGCCAGCCGATCCACCCATTTCCAGCTGGCTCCCACCGCACTATACAAATACCGATAAAAAGCCACCGTCGGCTCCACGGAGCGCATGGCCAAAAGCGGCTCGGGTAACGGCACATTCGGCTGAAGCGGTGGGGCAAACATCTGCAGATAGGTAATCGTCACTTCCATGCGGCCAGGGTTCTGCGATCTCGACGGGAAGCCCCCCAGCCATGGAAAACTACTGGAAAGCCACCTTGGACAACTCGGAGCACGCCGAAACCGTCCGCCAGAGCCTGCGCAACGGCCAGCTGGTGGACGGCCCCTGGGATGTCCAGCCCACCAGCTTCGAACAAGCCTGGCAATACCTCACCCCCGGCCACGAATACCACCGCCAGTGGCAAGAAGGCCACGCCGCCCGCGGCCCGGTGCTCATCCCACTCACCCGAGTCGATGCGCACCTCTGGCGCGGTCCCCAGCCCGACCTGCTCACCCTCCAGGCCCTGAAAAAGCAAGGCCTGACCGCCGTCTACAACCTGCGCACCGAATGCGAAAGCAGCAAAGACCTGTGCCAAGAGGTCGGCCTCACCTACCATCACATCCCGGTGCAGGACATGTCCGTGCCCGAACTCTCCCAGGTTCTCGACTTTCTCAAGACCTTCGAAGATTCCCAAACCCGCGGACTGGTCCATTGCTTCGCCGGCCAGGGCCGCACCGGACTCTTCACCGCCGCCTACCGCCTGGTGCGCGGCCACAGTCCCGAAGAAGCCATCCGCATCACCAACGAAGAAACCGGCCGCAAAGGCATGCGTCCCTGCCAGAGCCGCTGGATCATGGAAAACCACTCCCTGTGCATCCCTTCCAAGTAGAATTCGACGGACTCAGGCTGCGCGGTTGGCGCCGCCCCGGCGACGGCCCGCGCGTGCTGGCCGTGCACGGCTGGCTGGACAACGCCAACACCTACCTGCCCCTGGCCGACTACCTTCCCGGAGTCGACCTGCTCTCGGTCGATCTGCCCGGCCACGGCCGCTCCGACCATCTGCCCCATCCCGGCACCTACCACTTCATCGACACCGTCTACTGGCTGGTCAAACTCCTCGAGCACTGGGGTCCGGCCCACCTCATAGGCCACTCGCTGGGCGGAGGTCTCTCCAGCATCGCTGGCGCCGTCGTGCCCGAACTCACGCGGGGAATCATCCTGCTCGACGCCCTCGGCCCCATCACCAGCCCGGAAGCCGAAGCCCCCCAGCTCTTCCGCCGCTCCCTGGAAGCTGAGAAAAAGACCTTCCAACGCCGCTACTACCCCACCTATGAAGAAGCCATGCAGCGCCTGCAGCATCCCGTGCTGGCCGAACGCAGCCTTATGAGCGACGCCCACGGCTTCTACTTCAGCTACGACCCGCGCGTGCGCGCCATCTCGCGCATCCGCATCAGCGAACCTCAGATCCGCGCCTACCTCCAGGCCCTGCAATGCAAAGTCCAGGTGCAGATCTATTCCCAAGGAATCCTCAACCAGTTTCCCCTGCAAGACCGCCTGCAGTGCCTGCAACACGGCCAGCTGGTGGAACTCCAGGGCGGCCATCATCTCCACCTCGACCAACCCGAACTGGTGGCCGCCCACGTGCGAGGAGCTCTCTATGGATAACGACGTCCAGGCCATCGCCCAACTGGTCCGCGAACTCTACCTGGCGGTCAGCTTCGAACGCAACAAACCCCCGGACTGGCCCGCCCTCGGCCGCATCCTCTGGCCCAAAGCCCAGCTGGTGCGCGCCGGCCTCAGCGGCATCGAACACTACACCCTGGAACAATTCATGGAATGGGTCGAAACCGCCCGCGCCAACGGCCTCGCCTCCTTTCTCGAAGAAGAAACCGACGCCAGCACCCACCTCATGGGTCAAATCGCCCACCGCTCCAGCCACTACCGCGCCACCCTCGACGGCGGCACCATCGAAGGCGTCAACTCCATCCAAATGCTCAAATACGACGGCCAGTGGAAAATCATCTCGCTCCTCTGGGACGTTCCCCCACCCTGACAAAAAAGGGCCGTCCCTTTCGAGACGACCCTTTCTCCAATCCAGCAAACGGCTTAGCCGCCGGTCAGCCAGTTCCAGCCACTCTTGATGCCGCCCACGGCGCCATCATAAGCATTGCTGACACCAGCCTTGGCGCCCTCGTAGGCATTGCTCACGCCGGTCTTGGCACCCTCATAAGCATCGCTCACGGTGTGCTTCACACCATCATAAGCCTCACCCACCGTATGCTCGACCGCCTTGTAAGCGCCCAACACCGGACCATCGGCCGTCTGGCCCACCTGCGAAGTCTGGCCATTAGCCTGACGCACCGTGTAGTCGGCCGAACCATCGGGACGCTGCACGCCGTCCACTGAACTCACGCCGCTCACCGGGGTCTCGCCGCCGGTTTGCTTCTGCGCCTGCACTAACGAAGGAGCCACGTATTCGGCGGCTTTGTCCACCGAGTTAGCGATGCGCTGACCCAGACCCTGAGGGCCCATCCCGATGGTGGTGTCCACCTTGTCCCCGTTGCCGGCCGGATTGGACACCTGGATGCCCTCGTCGGTGCGCTTCACGGTCGAATCCGGGGCGCCGTCGACATCCTTGACCTGAGTCTTCACATCGCCCTTGTCGGTGCGCTGGGTGGTCTCGGTCATCGCCTTGTTGTCGGCGCTCTGGGTCAAGTTGTTGTTGACCACTTCGCCGCCATCCTTGGCGGTCGAACCGGTGGAAGTAGCGCCAGGACCCGCCTTGGTGTCCACGCCCACACTGTTGCCGCCGGCGGAAGTGGTCTGATTGACGTTCAGCGCGCCATCCTTGTCCTTGGCGATGGTCTGCTCGGCCTTGTTGGCACCGTTCACGGTCTCGACCGTCTTCTTCTCGCCCGGCTTCACCTCACCCGAGCTCACGCCCTGAGCGCCCGGACGCTGAGGTAGCTTCAGCTCCTTGCCGTCGGCAATCTGCTTCTGATTCTTGATTCCGTTGGTCTGGGCCACCTGGTCGGCCAGGGTGCGGCCCTGCTTGTCCTTGGTGTAAATATCCTTGAGCGTGAAGCCCTTCTTCAGCAGCTCCTTTTCAATCGTGCCCTCACCACCCTTGGTGTACTTGCCCAGCTTGTTCCCATCGCTGGTTTCCAGGCCTTTTTCCTTCCAGTTCTTGGTGATGCCCTCGGCCATCGCATTCGGCTTGTCGGCCTTCTTGGCATCGCTCGACACCTTGGCCTTGTCGCTCGAGCCCTTGCTGACCGAGCCGCTCTTCTGCTTGGAGGTCGACTTGCTGGCAGAACCGCTGCGGCTTACTGAACTGGACTTCTTCGTCCCGCTGCTGCTGGAAGGCTTGATGGAAGTGCTGCTGCCGATGGATGACATAAAAGTGAAGTTCTCCCTTGTCGCTCTCTATTGAGATCAGAGTAAGCCACCCCCACCGCGATCCGACCCCGGGGAAAACTAAAATTCTTCTGAAAATGTGAACAACATGAAAACTCTTATTGCCAACAGGTAACCATCCGGCCGCTCGCCAAACCCGACAGGGTGGAACTCCTCAACGCCGTCCTTGCCAACGACCTGAGCGCGGTCGAACGCCTCCTCGACCAGGGTGCCGACCCCGACGCCCACGACGGCCGGCCCGCCCGCCCCAACCTCAAAGTCATGGTGCAATTCGGCGGCAAAGACCAGCTCGGCGACGAACCCCTCGGCCACGGCCCGCTCTTCCACGCCGCCCGCCTCAACCACACCCGGGTGTTGCAACTTCTGCTGGAAAAAGGCGCCGACCCCAACCGTCAGGATTACCTCGGCCAGACGCCCCTGCTCTGGGCCGCCGAAGCCGGACACCTCGAATCCGTCCGCCTGCTCCTCCAGCCCGACCCCAAAGCCCTGTTCGCCGCCCTGGAAAACCGCCAGGCCGAGTGCGCCGCCCTGCTGCTCGCAGCCGGCAGCCCGCCCGACCAGAAATGCCTGGTCCAGGCCGCCTACATGGCCGACGCCGAGCTGCTGCGGAAAATGCTCGAACTCAAACCCCGACTCAAGCCGGACAAAGCGCTGGAAGCGTTAGCCTACGCCACTCGCCGCGTGCCCGCCGATCAGGCCCCGCCCGGCCGATGGACCACCATCTGGAACGACCACGGTTGCTTTAAGGACGTACCCGAGCCGCCCGAACGGGTCGAGGCAGCACGCCAGGTCCTGCTGGCCGCCGGGGCCCAACTGCCCAAACCCAAAGCCCAAACCCAGCCCAGGAAAAAGTCCAAAGACCTCCCCCAACCCACCTACAACCACATGCCGGACCTCAGCCAACTTGAGGCGGCGCTGGGAACCCGGGCCACACAACCCGACTACCTGCGCGGCGGCCGCGAATTTGCCATTCCGCAGCCCATCGACCTGGCCCAACTTAGAAGTCAGCATCCGGGAATCTACCTCTTCCATCCCGGTGACTCGGAAAAACTGGCCGCCATCCCGGCCGACTGGCGGGAAGCCATCGCCCTCATGCAAACCAACGGCGCCAACTGCGACATCCTGCCCGGTGACCTGCTCCAGTGGCTGGAAAAGCTGAACGAAACTCAACCCTTCCAACTCACGAGCATCGGCCACGACCGCCTGGAAGGCGTCTTCCTGACACCCATCGCCCGGCCCCAACAACTTGCCCGCAGCATGTATAAAATCTGCCCGGACATCGTGGACCAGGGCTGCGGCAGCCTGCAAGTTCTTACCGAAGAACTACAAAAAGTGCCCGCCCAACTCTACTTCTGGTGGGACTGACCTAGCTATCGCCGGGAAACCTCGTCCACAGCTTCTGTTCGATTCGGTTCAACCACTCTTGCAGATCCTGCGTCTTCTCGCACAGCTTCTGCCAGCGCTCGCGATTCGCCCTCAGCTTCTCGCAGAGATAATCGTTTCCCCCGGTTACCTTCGCATCCAATGTTATTCTCGCCATGATTGCCAGTTTCACTGTCACACTGTCAATCACCTACTCAAGAAGCTAGTATATTAATCCCGAAGATAACCCACAATTTCTCCCGCTACCAAAGACGCTGCCTGCGCGCGACCCCCCGTGGCCGGCTGCGGGTTCGACAGCAGCGCCTCGGTCTGCCGAGCCGTGTCGGTCACGTCCCGGCCAATCAAGGCCGAACCGATCTCCACCAACCGTTCGGAGTTGCGCACCGCCAGACCGGACACCGGTCGATGAATCACCATCGGCTTGCCCAAAGCCTGAATCTCGGAAGTGGAAAGCCCGCCCGCCTTGGTCACCACCACGTCGGCCGCGCGCATCCACTCGTGCATATTGGAAACCTTGCCCTCCACGTGCAGCAGATGCGGCGAGTCCATACCCTCGAGCGCCTGGCGAGCCGGGGCATTGGTTCCGGTGATGCAGACAATCTGCTTCGGATAAGGCAACTTGCCCATCTCCTCCACCAGCAGCTCAAACGGCTGCCCGCCCAAACCTCCGCCAGTAATCACCACCGTGGCCACATCCGGACGCAGCCCCAAACGCGAACGCAACTCCTCCGTGCTCTCGGAAGAAACCGGCGGAACCTTGATGGGAATGCCGCTCACGCTCACCTGCTCAGCATCCACGCCCAGACGCGAAAGCTCGCCCACCATCGGCTCATTGGCCACAAAATAGCGGTCCACCTGATTGCTGACCCAACGACCGTCGGCCACGTGATCGGTCAACACCGACCACACCGGCGCCTCGATCTTATCGCCGCGCTTCCAGTGAGCCAGCATATGACTGGCCTCGGCCTGAGTGGACACGATCAAATCCGGCTGAAACTCCTGAATATGGGCCAACGCCTCCGGCGAAGCGTGCGCCTTCAAAGCCATCAGAGCCACCTGAGCCAGGTGCACCACCGGATTGCCCTTCACGGCCGCCTCATAGGCCCACTTGGCCAACCCGGGAATCTTACCCATCGAGGAAATGGCCGAGGTCTGCGCCTCGCGCACCTGCGGAGAAGAAACGGTCAGAGTATCAAACGACTCGGCCTGCACGCCCGGATGCTCTTCCAGTACCGCCACCAGAGACTCGGCGGCCACACGATGCCCGGCGCCGGTGGCCGACGTGTGCACCACCATCACCCTCAAGGGCTTGATATCCATGCCCCCACCATGAACCTGTGCCCTGAAAAAATCAGGAAACGACGCGCCTGCGCCCGGCCAACACTCCTAAGATGCAGCCCACAAAGGCCAGCGGCAACGTGCTACGGCCCGGATCCAACTCCGGAGCCTCCGTCGCCAGCAAATTCCCCGAAAGACTGAAAGCTACGTCAGGCGACTGGTCCGGCAGAATGGAACCAAACCAATTTTGCACGATGCGTCCGTCTCCACCTGACCCGTTCTTCCATTCCCACTGGTGGCCCTCGTTACCAAGGACGAGATCAGGCACAATGGAGACCCAATACTGAACACCCGCCTGTAAATTCACCGCCGTGGCCAAAGTGTGCGAGTAGTCGTAGGTCGTGCCCGACCTCAGAGTCTGGTTGGCGAGACCGGAAAAGCTTTCCGTGGCCAACACCGCTCCCGGCACCGTGTAAGTGTCCGGTCCCTGCACCAGAATATCATCCGCGTAGAATTGAATCGTCCAACCTGTAATCGTACCAGTGGTGACACTTCCAAAGTAGCCGCCGATCCAGGTTAAATCCGTGATCGAAGCGTCGCTGGAGAGGGTAAAGTTTTCATAAACCGTGGCGAAATTACCCTCAGGCCCGATCGGATCGTTTTGACTGGACCAACCAAGGTTGTTCAGAAACGCCTGGTTATAAAGCGGCACGGCCTGAGCCGAAAAAGTGAGCAAACCCGTCAGGGCCAGAGCGGAAAGCGCGGTGCGGAAAAACATCGCCGACCATTCTCATCGCATACAATGCAAACCTGCTTCAGGGATTATGAAAGTTCGGACACAACCGCAAATCGCGCATCGGCGTAAAAAACACCTCGGTGGCGCTGGCGCAAGTCGGCGGCACAATCCAACTCCACTGCGCCGACACCGGCCGCCGAGCCGCCTCCTCCTGCTGACAGAACAACATGAACTGGGACGAAGCCGTGTGATGATCCACCATCGTCACCCCCGCCTGACGAAACGAATGCAACACCGCCCGATTGAGCTCATAGCTGGCGCGGTCTTGCCACAAGGGCTGACCCGCAATCCCCAGAGCCTCGGCAATCTTGGGCAACACATTATAGCGCCGCGCATCCCCCAGATCGCGACTGCCCACCTCGGTCACCATATAATACCCACTGAAAGGAGCGGTGCCATAAAAAACGCCGCCAATCTCCAGCCGCATATTGCTCACCGCCGGCAAAGCATACCAACGCCAGGCAAAAGCGGACCAGTCCAACTCCGGATGCTCGATCGGCACCTCCAGACAATCGCCGGCCTGCCACTCAAACCACTGCTCACCCACCATAAACGGCAGCAAACAGAAATCGCCCTCCCGCTCCGGCCGCCACCCCAGCGTCAACGCCCGCTCGGTCAAATCCCGAGACTGCGGGTCGCCGCACTCGGCAAACCCTGCGTAAGAAAAAAACTGACGATTGTGCACGGGCGGAGCCTCGGGCGAAAAGACCGTGATGGCGGGACGAATTCGGCCCTCCCGGGTCGACCAGGCCACATGCCGCCGGCACGCCTCGAAAATCTCGCACGGCCCACTCACCTCACGGCAATCAAAGACCTCCAGATTGCGCCAGAACAAACGGCCGATGCAACGGGCGCTATTCCGCCAGGCCGCCCGCGCCCCGAACTCCAGCTCCTCGAACGTGTGCCGGTAAGTGCCGCTTTCTTCCACCGAGCGCTCCACCTCATGCCAGCGCTCGCCGGGAATACACCCCTCATAAAACTCGTCCAGAAATTCCCGAGCCGCTCGTAACAACATCTCCGAACCTTCCACGCTCGCCCCAACCAACCCCTAGCGCATACTGCGATAAGCCTCGGCCAACTGATGCTGATCGAAAGGCTTGGTCAACACCGGCGCCGCGGCCGCTCGCAAAAAGTCCTCCGCCTCGGTGGTAAACGTACCGCCGGTTACAAACACAAACTGACGCTGGCGCTCGCCCGCCGCCTGATAGACCTCAATCCCCGAAAGATCCGGCATCATCAAATCGCAGATCACCAGGTCGAAAGGATCCGGCCCGCGCAATATCTCCAGCCCCTGCACCCCGCCCAAAGCCACCCGACAATCGCACTTGGCCAACAAGCGACGAAAAACCTGAGCCACCTTCGGGTCATCGTCGATCACCAGACAACGCAACCCCTCCAATTTGCCCTTGGAGGGAGCCGGAGCCGCCCGCCGCAAAGCCCGTGCCGCCGGAACGCGAACCCGAAAACAGGCGCCCCGCTCGGATTCGGCCAACTCCACTCGCCCGCCCAGCGACTGCACAATCCCCTGACAAATGCTCAAACCCAGCCCGGTGCCGGAACCGACCGGTCTAGTCGTAAAAAATGGATCAAAAATGCGCCGGCGCAACTCCACCGGCACCCCCGGCCCATTGTCAGAAACCTCCAGCCAGCCCTCCTCGGACTCCATCCAGGTGCGCAGACAGATGCGGTTCAACGACTTATCCGGCTGCTCAAAGGACTGACAGGCATTGATCAGCAAGTTCAAAGCCACCTGCGTCAGCTTGCCCTCATCACCCAACACCATCACCGGCTCGCCCCCAAAGCGATACTCCAGCTGACAGGTAAACTGCACTTCCTTGCTGCCCAAACGCCCCGCGATCTGCCCGACCTCATTCAAGTCCACCGGGACCTTACGATCCTCCTCAGCACGCGACAGCGTCTTCAAACTGTTCACGATGCCCCGGATGCGCCCGATCCCCTCGCGCACATCCGCCAATCCCTCGCGCTCCTCCTCATCCAACCTGGCCGTGGCCAACAACTCCAAATTGCCCATCACATAGGCCAGCGGATTGTTGATCTCGTGCGCCACGCCCGCCGCCAAAGTGGCCATCATAGACAACCGGTCCCGCACCGCCAGCCGCGTCTGCTCCAGAGCATGCCGCCGCATAGGTAGAAAAGACAGGCGCTGCAAACCATTGGCCAACATCTGGCCGCTAAACAAAACCGGAAACTCTCGCCCCTCTGCATCCAACAGGGACAAAGAAACCCCGTCCAGGTCCTGACCTGAAAAGGAACTGCCCGGACTCAACATCTCACCCAAAGTCGGACGAATCTCACCCAGCCACTGCCGCGCCGCCCGGTTCACATAATAAATCCGGCCGCTCTCGTCCAGATCCAGCACCCCCACCTTGAGATCGTCTAGGTCCGCCAAAACGCACCCCAACCGACCGCCCGCAAAACAAAGTAGGTCACCACCGGCGCCCGCAAAGTAGACTAGGTAAAATGTCCATCCCCCCTATCATCGGCCGCCACCTCTGACAAGAAAAGGGGTCCGACCCAACTCCCGCACGAAGGCTGCCTCGCCGACAACCCTCTCGCAGCTACCGGTCAGACACAAAGCAGACTATCCATTAGAAGATCCACTGCCTTCCGGCTAACCCGGATGCAAACCCAAAGTCAACCGGTCCAACCAGGCCCTAAAGAACCCCACCACCTCGACGGTATCCAGCCCGGGAAGACGAAACTGTTCCCAGGGAACCGACTGAAGAATCATCGCCAAACTCTCGGCGTGAACGCCTCCATCCTTCTGAGAAGCAAGCCTGAGTGCCTCATCCGGGCTGAAACCGGCGGTCGCCAGAAAATGTAGGTCCACACCATCGCTTCGAACCATTCTTTGGGCGAAAACCTGAGGTGCCAGGTCCTCCACAAAATCCACCAGGGTGACCTGACCCTCCCTCTCCACTCGAAACCGACGAAAGTGCGGGGAAGTCACCATAGACGAGCCCGTCGCTCCCAGAGCGGCACAACGATCGCGAAAAGAATCACTGACCCGAGCAAAGCCCTGAGCGGAGGTGGTGAACAGGTCTAAATCCTGCGTGGTCCTGGGCAAACCATAGAAACCAATCAAAGCTCCCCCACCCGTCAAGAAGAACTCCTGAGACAGCCTGAACCAGGACTGCAAAAAGTCGCTCTGAAGAGCGCTCAGTCTAGGCGATACGCCCATGACGCTTCCAAACCGTCAGACAGTGCAACCAGAACTCCCGCTTCCGCCCCAAATAAGGAGCCAGCCGCTCCCAGTTCTCCGAAACCCAGCCAGGCGTAAAGAAGGCCCAGACATCCTGCATACGCGCTTCTCGCAGCACCCTCCCCGAGTAGACCCAACGCAAATACTCGCCCTGCTCCCCCGCCAGAATGGCCCTCAACTCCCCCAGGCTCAGCTCCTCGGACCAAAGGAAGTAGGGGCGAACATCATCTCGAGACAAATCAAAACCAAGCTCCAAGCCCATAGCTGTAAGGTTCACCAACAATAGCCTGACCTCCCACCCAAAAGTAGCTCGACCGCTCTCCTGGCCCACCAGAACGCAGTCCACAAATAGCTTCCCTCGACTCCGCATCGACGAACAGCAACCAATCCACCAACAAAATCTCAACGAACCTCGAGACAACGCTTGATCTGCCTGGAGAACTGTGCTACAGTGCGCGAGCACCTCGGGGTGTAGCTCAGCCTGGTTAGAGCACTAGTCTGGGGGACTAGGGGCCCACGGTTC
>JAFKGI010000035.1 GCA_017307785.1 Vulcanimicrobiota bacterium
CCAATTGCTTGCACGACCTTTTCCTGGCACCGTTCAGGTTCGATGTTTTTGACCGAATTCCGCCCACCAATAACTGCAACAGGGTTGATCATCATGGTGGCCACGAAGTGGGCGGGCGACTAGTCTCGAACCCCGTGTTCAGGGGAGCGAAGCGGACCGAACGCGGGTTAGGGACCCACGGAGCCGTGCGTCCCTAAAGTTCGATGATTATTGACCGTGCGACGCACGGCGGAGGCTAGTATCAAACGGCTTGTTCGCAGGAGCGAAGCGAGCGAACAAACGTTGGAGACCAACGGAGTCGCGCGCCTGAAATGAAAATCTTCGGGTTGTAGCGCGCGACGGAGGCTAGATCCAGGGCTTGAGGCGGAAGTCGGCGGCCTTCAGAAAGTCGCGCCAGCCTTGAGGTAAGCTCTCGTCCGTGCGCTCACGTTTCAGGTGGAACGTGAGCGTTTTGTCGTTCTGCTGGTTAACCAGACTGGACTGGAATGCTTCCCGCGCATTTTGAGCGAGTTGCTGGTTCTCGGGGCTGAGTTTGACCTGGTCCAGGTTCTTGAGGAAACTGCCCAGGTCCACGCGTCCGCTGGGCAGCCAGTCGGGAGAGTCGGAGCGACGCAGGGCTTTGCGAATTTCAGCGCGATCTTCGCCGGCCAGTTTGGCGCCAAGTTGATCCAGCGCGGGCAGCAGGGCGTTCTGGAATTGGCCGCTGTCCCAGGCGGCCAGGCTGGGCGTGATTTTGGAGCCTTGCTCCACCCAGGAGTGAGCCAGTTGGCGCGGGTTCTTGTCCAGCTGCTCGGGAGCGAACATCTTTTCAAAAGGCAGGCCCAGAGCCGGGATGGGCTGGGGCGAGGCAATCATGAACTGGCTCCAGGGTGCGAGACGAGCCAGGACTTCTAGCTGGCCTCCCAGACAGGTGTCCAGGATGACCTGTTCCACCGGGTTGCCCTGCAGGGCTTTGGCGGTTTCTTGGTAGGTCAGGGGGCCGACCTGTTCGTGATTTCCGTGACCGGCCAGGCTGACCACCTGGCGACTGGAGGGGAAGTCTTTGAGGTTGCTCTGAATGAGCTGCTTGAGTTTTTCGGCCGGCTGGCCCTGGCTTTGCGGCAGGGGACCGGAGCCGAGCTGGTGCGGCTGGTTGCCTTTCCACTCGGGTGCTTTGAGGGCCTGACGCAGATGATCTTCGGCCTGGGAGGCGACGTAGAGGCCCAGCAGGCCTCCCGCGGCCAGTCCGGGATAGCTGGCCAGCGCCCAACCGGCTGCGGCCAGACCGGCCCCGGCGGTAACGAATCCGGCGGCGGTGGCGAACTGCAGAGCTCGCGGCGAGCGGGGGCCGTCGAGGCGCACCACCAGGTCGCCGTCGTTGGCCTTACTGGCCTTCACGAACTGGTCGACGCCGCCCAGCACCTGGGCCTGAATGCTGTGGGCCTTGGCGTCGATGAAGGTGCTGACCGCGAATTTAGGAGCCTGTGAGATCTTCACTCTGGAATTCTAGCGTGGAGTCCTCAAAAGGAGCTTAAAGGTGAGCGGTCACCTTGGGAGCTTCGAACCAGTTGTCGTGGCGCCCATCGAAGAATTGCACGGGCAGCGCCACCAGTTGTTCGTCGCTGATGCCGTCGAGAACCGAGACCATGATGCTGATGAAGTCGCCGCCCAGTTCGGGCAAGTGGCATTTGCTGTAGAGGCGCACGCCGCAGTGCTGGCAGAAGAGATGGCGATTGACGCTCTGGGAGGTGAAGCCATAGTCGCCCAGCTCCGACGCATCGCTGAGCAGCTGGAAGGCTTCGGGCTTGATGAGCACGATCCAGTCGCGCACTTTGATGCAGAAGGAGCAGTTGCATTTGCCGGTTCCGGCTTCCAGATCGATGTCGGCCTGAAAGCGGACTTTTTGGCAGTGGCAGCTGCCCTGGTAAGTTTTGAGTGGCATAGCCATGGCTTGGGCGAGAGCAAGTTCAGGACCTCTTTTCAGGCTTTTTTAGGCGGGTTTTGCTAGCGTTTTTGCCACACACATAGAGACATCTCAGAGGAGAATCGATCATGCAGATTACCCGCAACAATCCCGTTCAGCTTCCGCGTCTGACTCTCAATCAAGAATCCAAGGGCGGTGAAGGAACCCCTCCCCCCAACAAGCCGGATACCGTTGACGTCGTTTCCAACGGTATCACCAAAGGCGCAAATTTTGCCAACGGCGCGATGGGCGCCTGGAAGGGCGCCGTAGTTGGCGCTGTGGGCGGAGCCGCCATCAGCCTGGGCGGTAGCGCCATTTCGACGATTTCTGGTGCTGTGACCGGCACTTCTAGCGTAACCGTAGGTTCGTTGCTGCACACGGCCGGTTCGGCCGGTCTGTGGGCCGCTGGCGGCGCCGTCGCCGGTGGTGTCATCGGTTGCTACGCGACCAAAGGCCTGGGCAAGGTGGTCGGCAACTTCGGCGCTTCGGTGGCCAAGAAGCTGGGTGCTCCCGAATCGGCCGGTCGTGCGGCCGGAACCGTGGCCACCGGCCTGGCTCTGGGTGGCCTGGTCGGTCTGGGCATCGCCGGACACTCGGGCGCTTACCTGACGCTGGGCGCGGCCGCTCTCGGCGGCACCATCGCTTACTTCAAGAATTAGTTAGTCCGAAAAGGCCCTCGGCTTCCAACGGCCGGGGGCCTTTTTGCGTTCGGGCCGAAAGCAGGAGGATGGGTTTGCTGAACAGCTTTCGCCAGTTCTCTTTGTCCCCGGAGCAGCGTGACTATCTGCTGCGCGCCCTGGAATGGGGCGGCGCACGTTCGCGTGGTTTTGAGAAGCACTGGGAGTTGTGGCGGACTCGCATGCGGGCCGGCCGAGTTTCGGTGGTGCCGGAAGTGTATCGCGGAGCCGAGGGCCTGTTCAACGCCCTGACCGGTGGTCTGTATCTGAGTTCCAGTCGCCTGCCGCTCGAAGCGCGCCAATGCGCCTGGGCGCTGGAGCGCTGGGAGCAGCCGCTGGTGCTGCAAGGACTGGTGGACGTGACGGCCGTGATCGTGCACGAGAGCTCGCACGCCCTGGCGGGTTTCCTGGGGAGCCTGCAAGAGCTGGGTCCTTACCGGTCCGAGTATGCCTACCTGGGTCAGTTGGCCCGTCACGAGGAGCTGCGCGAGGTGGCCAGCGGACGGATGCAGGACCTGGTGAGGGACGCCTGGGAGTGCGAGAAGATTCGCCTGGATTCGTTCTAACGCCGGCGGGACGGACTATCGGTGGGCCAGGCTTTGTTGGGCCAGGTCGCTGAGGGGCGGGCCCTGGCGCTGGATTTGTTCGAGGGTTTTCTGGGCTTCGGGGTCTTTGCAGTAGCGGAGCAGGTAGACGGCATTGCTTTGCAGGCGGCCTTCGCGGGTGCGGGCCCATTCGCTGAGTTGGGCGCTGGCGATGGGGTGGTTGTGCATGGTGGCGTCCAGGTGGCCGGTGTCGAGGATGCGGCTGATCTGGCGTTCGGCGGGGTGCTGCCAGTCCAGCCAGGTATGGGCCAGGGCGCTGCCGACCAGCAGCGTGGCCAGGGCCAGGTTGAAGCCGCGCAGGACGGGATGCTCGCGGCCGGGCTGCTGATAGAGCCAGTAGAAGAGAAACAGATAGAAGGGGATGGGTCCCAGCAGGGGGCTGCTGAGCACGGAGAGACTGAAGAGGGACATGGAACGGTTGAGCTGGGGACCGGTGATCAGGCCGTGTCGCCTGCGATAGGCCAGCTGCGCGAACCACCATAGGATCGCTCCCGTGATCCAGAGCGGCAGAAAGCCTTGATAGCAGTAAAAGACTTTGAAGAGAAACACGGCCCGCTTTCTTCGCGGTGGAGGTGCGAAGGTCCGGCCCAAGAGCAAATGTTAAGCGGCTTTAATATGTTACGAAACGAACACAATTTGCTAACCGACTGAGGCTAGGCTGAGAGTATGGCTCCCCCTGACGCGAATCAACCTCTCCAGCGGCTGCTCGAATTCTCGGAAGTTATGATGGCCATCGTGGTACTGGGTATCGTATTTATGCTCATTGTGCCTCTGCCCCCGGGAATTCTCGACTTTTTTCTGGTGTGCAATATCACCTTTTCCGTCATCACCATCTTGATTGCTCTCAGCATTGTGGAACCTCTCGAGTTCTCCGTCTTTCCCACCATGCTGCTGGTGACCACTCTTTTCCGTTTGAGCCTGGACGTGTCGGCCACGCGCATGATTTTGCTCAACGGCTATCTAAAGGACCCCGTAAGCCATATGCCCACCGGAGCGGGGCACTTGATCCCGGCCTTTGGCAAAGTGGTGGTGGGGGGAAATCTGCTGGTCGGACTCATTCTTTTTGTCATCTTGATCACCATTCAGATCATGGTGATTACCAAGGGGGCGGAACGCGTGGCTCAGGTAGCCGCCCGCTTCACCCTGGATAAAATGCCCGGCGAACAGATGGCCATCGATGCGGATCTGGCCGCGGGCATCATCACCTCGGACCAGGCCAAGGAACGCCGCTCCAAGGTGCAGCGCCAGGCGGATTTCTACGGGTCGATGGACGGTGCCGGCAAGTTCATCACCGGGGACGCCATGGCGGCGGTGATCATCATGGTGGTCAACATCGTGGGCGGCATGGGCATGGGCATGCTCTACTTCAATATGGGCGTGTGGGACGCGCTCAACACCTTTGCCCTGCTTTCTATCGGCAACGGCCTGATCACCACCGTGCCGGCCTTTTTGATGTCGACTTCGATGGGGCTGATTGTGACCCGAGCGGCTTCCCAATCCAACCTGGCCCAGGACCTGATCCTGCAACTGACCGCCCAGCCCCGGGCTCTCAAGCTGGCCACCCAGGCCCTCTTCGGAATGGGAATGCTGGGACTGACCGGCCTCTTCGCCTTTCCCTCCACCCCTTTCTTGGTGCTCAGCTGCGTGCTCCACTTCTGTCTCAAAAGCCTCGAGTCGGAACGAAACGCCGCCATTCAGGTAGTGGAAACCAAGGACGACCAGGTGAAAGCGGTCAAGCGTCGCGATCCCGTCGAGGTGACCACCATTATGGAGGTCGATCCCATCGCGATGGAGGTCGGCAGAGGTCTGCTGGGACTGGTCAACCCGGACGAGGAAGCGAAATTGATCTCGCGGGTGGTCGCCATTCGCCGCCACCTGGCTCTGGAGCTGGGCATTATCGTGCCAGGAGTGCGCTTCCGAGACAATCTGCAGTTGGCGCCCAATAGTTATGTCATCAAGATGCGCAACCTGGAAGTCGCTCGCGGGGAAGTGAACTGCAACCAGTTCCTGGCCATTGGCCCCGAGGAAAAGCTCAAGAACCTGCGGGGCACCAAGACGGTGGACCCCACCTACGCCATGCCGGGCGTCTGGATCAGCCCGGAGCAGCGCGGGGATGCGGAGCGTTTGGGTTGCATGTTGTTCGACCCTGTGAGCGTGATGGCCACTCAGATGACCGAGGTTCTGCGGGCGCGGGCGGCGGAGCTGCTGGGCCGCCAGGAGGTGCAGGCCCTGCTTGACCTGATCAAGCGAGCCAAACCGATGGTGGTCAAGGAAGCGACTCAGGATTTGTCGGTGGGGGACATCCAGAAGGTGCTTTGCAATCTGCTCTCCGAGCGAGTCTCGATTCGAGATCTATCGAGAATTCTCGAGTGCCTGGCCGACCATGTGGGCGTGACCAAAGACCCGGATTTGCTCACCGAATTTGTGCGCGTGCGCCTGGCCGCGAATATTTGCGAGGATTATGTCAACAACGACAAGATGCTCAACGTGATTTCGCTGGACCCGGAAATCGAGAGGTCCCTGCGGCAGGCCATGCATCGGGACGTGATGGGGCTGCAGTTGAACCTGGACCCGCGCGAAGGGCAGCACATTCTGAGCTGCCTGGGCAAGGAGGTCGAGAGCTTGCGCGAGCGGGGACTGCAGCCGATCGTGTTGACGGTTCCGGATGTGCGGCCGGCGCTGCGACGGTTGTGCGAGCGCAGCTTTCCCATGCTGGTGGTGCTGTCCTGGAATGAGATCGCGCCGGGAGTCCAGGTGAACTCGCTAGGAATGGCTACTCTCTGATCGGCACTTCCAGCGTGAAGGTGGTGCCCCGACCTACCTGGCTGTCCACGGCGATGCTGCCTCCGTGCCCTTCCAGAATGCGCTTGGTAATCGCCAGCCCGAGACCGGTGCTACGTTCCCCTCCGGTGGCTCGCACGCTGGTGCGTTGGAAGGGTTGGAAGAGCTTGTCGAGCTCCGCATTGGGGATGCCCGGGCCCTGATCGGTCACTTCCCACACCAGCATCTCGTCGCGTGTGAAAAGGCGGGCCTGCACCACGGTGTAGGGCTTGGAGAACTTGATGGCGTTGGAGAGTAGATTGGCAAAAGCTTGCTTCATCTTGCTGGCGTCGAGCGGCAGGCTGGTGGGAACCGGCTGTTCCACCCGAGCGTGCAGGGTGATCTCTTTGGCGGTGGCCTGAAAGTTCTGGAGCTGGATGCAGCCGTCGAAGATCTCTTTGGGGTTGGCCGGTTTCAGGTGAAGATTCAGATGGCCCGATTCGATCTGCGAGACGCTGAGCAGATCTTCCAAAAGGACCTGCATTTCTTTGCTGGTGGAATGGATGTTTTGCACGAGAGCCTGGGATTTATCGGGAAGGGCGCCGGCCAGGCCGCGTTCCAGGATGGCGGCATAACCGGTGATGACCGACAGTGGGTTGCGCAAGTCGTGGGCGGCCATTCCCAGCAGTTCGTTCTTCTGCTGGTTGCTTTTGCCCAGTTCGTGATTGCGATGGCGCAACTGGTCCTGCAGGTAGCGTAGCGAAAGCTGCAGGCGCACGCGGGCGATCACTTCTTGAGGGTGGAAAGGCTTGCTGATGTAGTCGTGGGCTCCTTGCTCGAGTCCGCGAACTTTGTCGGAAGTGTCGCTGAGAGCCGAGAGAAAAATGACCGACGGAGACTCCGCGCGGGAATCGTTGCGTAGCCGACGCAGGGTTTCAAAGCCGTCCCAGCCCGGCATGAGCACGTCCAGCAAAACCACCACTGGATGGGTCAGCCGGGAAATGCGCAGGGCCGCTTCTCCCGACTGACAGACCAGACAGCGGCACTCCAGACCGGCCAGGGCTCGATAGAGAATCTTCAGATTGGTCGGGTTGTCGTCCACCAGCAGGATGGCCGGCCGCTCGTCGGGCGAGTGGTGCTGGGCCAGCGGCTTGGGCAGAGTTTGGGCCAGACCGGCCAGGTCGAATTCTCCCGCCAGTTCGCCGCACCGCTTCCAGAATTGAGCATACTGGCTTTGTTCGCGAGAGAGCCGGTTGAGCAGGCTGTCGACCCAGGCTACGTCGCCCAGCGCGGTGGCGTCGGCCAGTTCGGCCAGCAGGTCGGCCGGCGGGCAGGCGCTGGCCTCGGCGGTCGGCGCCTCGTCGGAAGCCCGATATTGGTAGCGAAGGTTCAGATGGTTCTGGATGATCTGGAGCAAGCTGTCAAATTGAACCGGCTTGCTGAGCTGAGCGTTGCTGCTGGGAGGTCCGGCTTCGTCCGAAGCCCCACTGACGGCCACCAGAAGGGCCTGGGCTCCCCCCTGGAGATCGCGAATCCTTTCGATGGCTTCGGCTCCACCCATGACCGGCATGATGAGGTCTGTCAACACCACCTGCGGCTGCCATTCGGAGAAGATGTCGACCACCTCTTGTCCGTTCTCGGCTTCGCGCACGGCGAAGCCCAGGGGCTGCAGGAAGCTGGTCAGCAAGAAGCGGTTGATGGCTACATCGTCCGCCACCAGCACGCGCACCTCTCCCTGGTCGGCGTGGAGCTTTTCGATGTTCTCCAACCTGCCCATGGCCTGGGCGGAGGAGCCGAGGTCTTCGCCCAGACGCAAGCAAATGGTCCAGAGCAGGCCGTCTTCTTGCGCTTTCACGGTCAGCCAACCGTCCATCAAAGCCGCATAATGGCGGCTGATGGGCAGTTCCAGGCCGGTGGATCCAGCCGCTCCGTGTTGCGGATGGGTGAAGGGGTCAAAGAGGGCTTCCAGGTCGGTCTGCTCCCGGCGCGGTCCATCGTCGAAAATCTCCAGCTGCAGACGCCCTTCCGAATCCCATCGTTGGGTCAGGCGAATCCGTCCGCGCGAGCTCAGGCGGGAGCTGGCCAGAATGACGTGGCGGACCAGCTGGCTGATGCGCTCCGCGTCTCCCAGCAAAGGTCGAGAACTATCGAGTTCGAAAACCAACTCGTGACCGCGCGGGGTCACTAGCAAGGCCAGTGCGCCCTCCAGTTCGCGCAGCAGTCCGTGCAGGTCGATGGGCTCGTTGCGCAGCTTGACCAGGCCGGCTTCCAGGCGCGACATCTCGACCACTTCCGAAATCATGCCCAGCAGTTTGACGCCGTGGTCCTGGATGTGTTGCAGGCTTTCCAGCTGGGCGCTGGTGGTCTCTGCGTTGCGTGTCAGCAGTTGGCAAAAGCCCAGCACGGCATTCAGCGGGGTGCGCAGTTCGTGGGAGAGCCCGCCCAGATGTGCGCTGCGCCGCTGGATGGCGTGGCGGCTTTGTTCTACTTCGTGTTGCAGCCGGGCAAGCTGATGGAGGTTTTGCAGGCTGGTCCGGATCTGACCCTGCAGGGCCAGCAGCGTGCTCAGACCACCGTTCTGCAGGTCTTCTCCGTGGGCGAGCAGGCAAAAGCGTCCTAAGGGATGGAGCATAATGTCTCGTTGAATGCGTGGGGGAGCCTCACCGGCTTCGGTCGGCAGCCAGCGCTGCCCGTCCAGCGCTTCGCCGCTGCGAGCCAGCAGCACCCAGCCTTCCGGTTCCAGCACGTAAAGGGCGCAGCCCCGCGCTTCCAATTCGCCGCGAGCCAGGTCGAGCAGCTCGTTGGTGAAGCTGGTCAGGTCCGGCTGGGAGGCCAGCGATTGGGATTGGCCCAGGGTCTTCATCAGGGCCAGGCTGGAAAAATCCATCAGGCGCCCGCCAACTGCTTTTTCAGAGCGGCCAGAGCCAGTTCGTAGTGGCGTCGCAGGGGCGGCACCGTAGGAGTCAGCCCGCTTTGCGCCTGGCGCTCGAGTTCGGCGCTGAGCTCTTGAAGGCGCCTGGCTCCAAAATTGGCGGCCGCTCCGCGCAAGGCGTGGGCAGCTTTGCGCAACTCCTCGGCTCCCTGAGCGGCCTCGACCGCTTCGATCAAGGGGGGAGTCGAGCTTTCCACCAGATCCAGCAAGCTGCGCACGGCCGCCGCCCCGCCCATCTGGGCCATGCGCTGCAGATTCTTCACGGCGGTCGGTTCCAGAAGTTCTTCTTCTTCGGCGGGTTTCTGCTCGGCGCAGCGGACGATGGCTTCTTGCAGGAGTTCCGGCTGAATCGGCTTGCCCAGGAAATCGTCCATTCCCGCTTCGCTGCAAAGTTCTCGCTCTTTCTGGGTGACGTTGGCGGTGACGGCGATGATGTAAGGACGACGGTCGCCGTACTGACGATGGATGCGCCGGGTGGCTTCCAGGCCATCCATCTCGGGCATGTTGACGTCCATCAGAATCAAGTCGTAGGGCTCTCGGACCAATGCTTGCAGGACTTCTTCCCCGTTGCCGGCGGCGGTGCCCTGATAACCCATTTTCGAGAGAATGAGCAGCAGCATTTGCTGGTTGACGGCTACATCGTCGGCCACCAGAATGCGCAGCGGATGGCGGGCGGCCAGCTGGCGGTCGAAGGTCGGATCGTGCGGTTTGACCTGCACGTGCTGGGCAAAAAACAGGTCGGCCAGAGCGTCAAAGAAGTTGGATGCCCGCATGGGCTTGTGCAGCCACTGGCGAAAAAGATCGTCGGCACCCGCTTCTTTGCGACCCATGGAGGTCCAGGCGATCAGCGGCAGTTGGCTGTTTTTCTCGCGGATGTGGCGGGCCAGCGTGACTCCGTCCATTTCCGGCATCTGGATGTCGAGAAAGCCTACGTCGAAGGTCTTTCCCTGGGCGATCCATTCCAGGGCCTGAGCCGGGAATTCCGTGTCCTCGGTTTCCAGACCCCAGCCTTTCAAGCGCATGCAGAGTAGTTCTCGGTTGGCGGGGTTGTCGTCCACCACCAGCGCAAGTTTGCCGCGGAATTGCACGGGCTGGTCGTTGAGGCGTGATTTGGGGGCGGGCGCGGCCTCACTCAGGATGGAGAACGAGAAGGTCGAGCCTTTGCCGACTTCGCTTTCCAGCCAGATACTGCCGCCCATGGCCTCGGCGAAGCTTTTGCAGATGGCCAGACCCAGGCCGGTTCCGCCAAAGCGTCGCGTGATCGAACTGTCCACCTGACTGAAAGGGGTAAACAGTCCCTCTCGGCGGTCTTCGGGAATGCCGATACCGGTATCGCGCACGGAGAACTGCAGAGTGTGGCGATTGCTCTCGCGTCGCGGCGCGGTCACGCTGACCACCACTTCGCCTTTGCTGGTGAACTTGACGGCGTTGCTGAGCAAGTTGAGCAGCATCTGGCGCAGGCGGGTGGGATCGCCATAGAGATAGAGTGGCACGCCCGCATCCAGAGAGTAGGCCAGTTCCAGGCCTTTCTTGTCGGCCTGCAGAGCCACCAGTTCGAGGGAACCCTCCAGGCACTCTTGCAGATCGAAGGCCACGTTCTCGAGGTCCAGGTGTCCGGCTTCGATTTTGGAGAAGTCCAGGATGTCGTTGATGATGGCCAGCAAGCCCTCGCCGCTGTTACGGATGGTGCGAGTGAAATCGCGCTGTTCTTTGTTCAGCTCGGTGTCGAGTAGCAGCCCGGCCATCCCCAGCACGGCGTTGAGGGGGGTGCGGATTTCGTGGCTCATGGTGGCCAGGAAGGCGCTCTTGGTGGAGTTGGCCCTTTCCGCCTCGTCCTTGGCCAGCAGCAAGGCCGTGCCGGCTCGTTGCCGTTCAAACACCTGACCGACCTGGCGACCGATGTGTTCCATGGCGGCCAGGAAATCGTCCGGTAGACCCTGGTGATGGGTGGTGTAGAACTCGAGCACGGCCGGGACTTCCTCGCCATTGCGCACGGGAAAGGCGAACGCGCAGTCGAGTTCGGCTCGAGCGGCCTGAGCCTGGCGAGGATAGTTGGCGTCCTTGCTGAGTTTTTCGATAAAGGTGGGCTGTCCGCTCGAGAGGACCCGTCCCGGCAAGCCGATACCCCTGGCAAAGGTGAAGCTCTGACTTTCCTGGGTGAACTCGTTCTCCTGAGAAGCGCCTCCAAAGACCAGCTCTTGCTCTCGCAGGACCCAGCTGATCCCCAGTTGCCAGCCGGTGTGGCGACAGACCAGTTCCAGGGTGCGGGCCAGAGCTTCGTCGGGGTCCTGAGACTGATTGGCGGCGGCCGAGACGCTTTCCAAGAGTTCGACTTCGGCGGTTTTCTCGCGAAGCTGGCGCGTGCGCTGCTGCACCTGGTCCTCAATGTTGGTGTACATGCGGTCCAGCTCTTCGGCCATGGTGTTGAACGACTGAGCCAGTTCCCCCAGCTCGCCCGAGGCCTGCACTTTCAGGCGATGCTTGAGGTCGCCGCCGGCCAGTTGGCGGGCTCCCTGGGTCAGTTGCAGGAGGGGCGCGGTCAGCGAACGGGCCACCAGAGTGGCCACCACGCCCACGGCCAGCAAGGTCAGACTGAAGACCATCACCGCCAGACGACGCTGTTGAACCACCGGTGCCAGCGCCTCTTTCCGGCTGATGCGCACCAGCAGCCCGCAGCGCAGGGAAGGCAGATAGCGCCAGGCGCCCAGGTAGCCACCGCTGATTTCTCCGGAACCGGGTTGGCCTTCCACCGCCTGTGCCAGGGCCGGTTCTTGACTCAGGGACAAACGCCGGTCGGCCTGATTGCGGGTGGGGGTGATCAATTGCAAATCTTGCCCGCGCGGGCTGGCCACCAGGGCCTCGCCGGTGTTTCCCAACCCCACGTAGTCGTTGACGACTTCGCTCAGGGCCCGATTGTCCAGTTGCAGGATGACCACGCCGATAACCCGCCCGTCGCGCAGCACCGGGGCGCCCACGTAGGCCACCGGCTCGTCGCTGCTGGCGCTGGCCGAGAAGTCGGATAATTCGGTTTCTAAAAACATGCGGGCGCCCTCGAAGACTCGGGCGATTTCGGTGCCGCGCAGGCCCAGGCCGTCGGTGCTGGCGCCGACTTTCTGGGTGCCGTTGGCGCTGTGCAGAATTTGACCTTGAGGCGTGAGCAGCAGCAGTTCGGTGAAACCGAACTGCGAGAGATAGTTCTGGATGTATCGCTGGCTGGACGGTGCCAGCGTCTTCTGTTGCAGGGAGTCGGCGATTTGCTCGCTGCGAGCCAGCGCCGAGACGATGTCGCGACGCTCCCGAACATAGTCTTCCAGGCGGCCGGATTTGCCTTCGGCCAGGGCCTGCACCCGGTTGAGGGTTTCCTGGCGCAAACCGGCCTCGGCTTGACGAGTGGTCATCCAGGTGGCCAGCGCCAGCGGGATCAGGGCCAGGGCCAGAAAGCAGAGACTGAGACGGGGTGTGATTCTCACTGGGGGGCCGACCAGTGGTCTCCCCAGCCTCGATAGAGGTCGTCGAGGAATTTGAGCCAGTCGGCGCGCGAGCGGTAGATGGGAAACGGGACGGGACGAATCGGTTGTCCGGAGCTCCACATGACGTCGAATTGTCCGTCTTTGCGAATGCGTCCGATATTGACGCTGCGGAACGAATGCTGGGTGTCGGGATCGATGTAGATGGTTCCCTCGGGGGCGGCCAGACTTTGGCGGCGGATGCAGCGACGGATGGCGCTGACTTCGTCAGAGCCGGCTTCCTGAACGGCCTGGGCCCAGAGGTAGACGCCACAGTAGGCGGCTTCGATGGGGTCGTCGGTGACGCGGTTCTGACCGTATTTGTTGCGGAAGGCTTCGACGAACTGACGATTGCGCGGTCCCGAGAGGCTCTGAAAGTAGTTCCAGGCGGCGAAGTGTCCGGCCGTCAGCTCGGGATCCATGGACTGCAGCTCGGCTTCCGCCAGCGAAAAGCTGATGACCGGAATGTTGCGTCCCTGGAGTGCCTTGAAGAGGGCCTGGTTGCTGTCACCGTTGATGGTATTGAAAATCAAATCCGGTTTGCTTTTTTGGATGCGCTCCAGCGTCTGGCCCAGGTCTCGGCTGCCCAGCGGCAGGTATTCCTCACCGACCACTTCGGCGCCCAGCGCCAGCGCTTGATCGCGGATGATGGCGTTGGCGGTGCGCGGGAAGACGTAGTCGGAACCGATCAGGAAGAAGCGTTTGCCCAGTTGCGAGTAGCCCCAGGTGACGGCCGGGATGATCTGCTGGTTGGGCGCGGCTCCCAGGTAGACGATGTTGGGGGACTGCTCCAGGCCTTCGTACTGAACGGGATAGAAGAGCAGGTGATGGTTTTTTTCGAAGATGGGCAGCACCGTTTTGCGACTGGCCGAGGTCCAACATCCAAAGACGGAGCAAACTTTTTCGGTGCGAATGAGCCGGTCGGCCTCGCGGGCAAAGGTGTCATCGGTGGAAGCGCCGTCGGCGGTGACGATCTCAATTTTGCGACCGAGCACTCCGCCTTTGGCGTTGATTTCGTCGACGGCCAACTGCACGGCTTCGGCCACGGGCTTTTCGCTGTTGGCCATGGTGCCCGTCTGGGAATGCAAGACGCCGATACGAATCGGAGCTGACGCCGTTTGTGCGCAGCCGGTTGCTAACAGGGCAAGGGACAGCCAGAGTCGCTTCACCGTGCCAGGTTCGGAACCAGCAGGCGAATGCCTTTTGCTCTGGAGGGGGTGCTGGGTTTTCGCTGAAGGCCGGGCTATGCCGCAATTACAGCACAAACTGGCCTTTCGCCAGGTTCTAAAGTATCAACTCGACGTGTCCTTGATGGATGAAAGCGAAGACGAAGTGGATGAGCTCGAGCTTCTGGTCGTGCTCAAAGTGGGCGATCAGGGAGCCTTGACCACCGAGACACGCATCGAGAGTCGCTCGGGACCGTTCAAGATTCCCGAAGAACTGACGCGGGCCGGCAAGTTTCAAATGGGCCAGTCTTTACCGGATTTTCTACCTTCTCTGCCGGAGAAGGAACTGAACGAGGGCGATGCCTGGACGGCCGATGGAGCTTTCTACGAATTGACTTCGATCAAGGGAGATGTGGCCGAGATCGTGAGCCGCAAGGTGGTGGAAAGCCCGCGCACCGAGGTGGAGTGGCTCTACGAGTTCGACTTCAAACAGGGTCGGGTCGTGCTGGCCCAGAGTGTGACCGAGATGGCCCTTCCGAAGGGACGCAATACGCGCCGACTCTGCGAATACGAGTTGCTCGATTAACTTCCGTTGACCTGGACCAGGAAGAAGTCGAAGAGCTGCGGCGAGGCGAGATTGGTGTTGTCCACGGTGCTGGCGTTGAACTCGCCGCCGCCGCTGAGGGAGCGGGAGAGGAACTGGTTGGCCGACACGCTCTGGGTGCTGAAGACGTAGGAGCTGGTGAAGTCGACCTGCGTATAGAGGGCGTTCACGCCGGTGCTGGTCGACGGGCTGGTGGTGAGTTCGCTGAGGGCTCCGCTACCGGCGTTGGTGTTGTATCCGTGGACTCTGGGTGCATTGTTCTCTCCCACGTAATAGCGGCCGGGAGCGGAATAGTCGCCCAGGCCCACTTCGTAGCTGACGGCAGTGACCGAGGTGGCGGTGACGGTGCCGCTATTGAGAGAAAAGGACCCGATGGCGTCCGTTCCGGCGCGCTGGATAGAGGCCTGCAGGGAAGTCTGACCGGGGTGGACGTCCACGTCCACCACCTGATCGTTGACCCCGATGGCGCCGCCGGCGTTATTCAGGGTGCTGCCGCTCAAACTACCGTCGTTTTGAATGGTGCAGGTCTGCACACCGCCCATGACGGGCAGGTGCAGATAGCGTCCGTTGCCGCTAAAATCGGCATCTAGCCCGGGGGCGCCGTTGAGAAAGTTGGTGGCCGTCTCGGCCACCTTGATCAGAGTGCCGTCGTTGCCCACCGCGTAGGTAAAGATCTGGCGACCGGTGGAACCGGCCACGAAGACCAGTCTACCGGAGGGATGCAACGTCATCAGGAAAGGGTTGGCCGGCGAGGCGACGTTGCCGATGGGAGTGACATTGCCTTCCAGGTCGATGCGGAACTCCGAAATCAGCCCGCTGTTGGCGTTGAGCACGTAGAAGACGTTGGTGATGGTGTTGCATTTGACCACGGTGGGTCCCTGGCCACCCGAGTTCACGGTGCTGCGGGTGAAAGTGGTGCCGTCGTTCAGATTGACCTGCTTGACGGTCACGGTGTTGTCGGCTTGATTGGGAATGACCACCAGCTCCCGTAGGGACGGGGCTGGAGGGTTGTTGTTATTGTTGTTGCCTCCGCCGCCACTGGGCGGGATGTTGATGCCGACCTGGTTGCCGCAGCCAATGGCCAGAACGGCGGCCAGAAGGACGCGTTTCTTCATCAGTCCAGAACCTCGACCGGGGTGACGATGGTCAGGCGCTGAGGCTGCATGATGATGCCGGCCAGGCTGGGGTTCTTGCTCAGTTCGTACTGGAAGAAGAACTTCATGGTGTGAACTTTGGCGCGATGGAAGTCGGAGCTGCCCGAGCTGGCCGCCAGCCCTAACTTGAGCCACTGCCAGGCCACCACGATGTTGGAGAAAAACTCCATGTAGAGGGTGGCGTCCGAGAGCATCTTCTCGAATTCGCCCTGGGCTGCCATGGGCATCAAGTAGCCCAGCACTTTCTGATTGAGGCCCAATTGTTCGCGCAACTGGTCGACATAGGGCTTGAGCTCTTCGTTGGAAGACGCCGCGGCGCAGGTCGCTTCGATTTCGGCCAGCAGGAATTTGAGCGAAGCGCCCTTGTTCATGAAGACCTTACGGCCCAGCAGGTCGAGGGACTGGATGCCGGTGGTGCCCTCGTAAATGGCCATAATGCGCACGTCGCGATAATACTGTTGGAGCACGTATTCATCGCAGAATCCGGCTCCTCCCAGCACCTGCAGACCCTGGTCGACCGAGCGACGACCGGCTTCGGCCGGATAGGTCTTAGCCATCGGGGTGAGCAGCTCCAGCAGGTCGTGATAGCGCGCTGCTTCCTCGCCTTCGGAGGTCTTTTCCAGGTCGGCGTAGACCGAGGCTTGCAGCACCAGGGCCAGCGAGCCTTCGGCAATGGCTTTTTGGAGTAGCAGCATGCGGCGCACGTCGGGGTGGTTGATGATCAACGTCTGGCCCTCGGTGGTGTCTTTGACGCCGCCGGCCTGGAGGCGGCGACCCTGGGGACGCTCCAGAGCGAACTGGCGCGAGGCGTAGTAAGCGGCGGTGGCGATGGCGGCACCGTGGCGACCTACGTGGATGCGGGCTCCGTTCATCATGTAGAACATGTGCTCCAGACCACGATGGAGAGTGCCGACCAGCCAGCCGCGACAGTCGTCTTTCTCACCGAAGACCAGGTGGGTGGTGGTGTAACCACGTTGGCCCATCTTCTGGAAGTCGCCGACGGTCGAGACGTCGTTGGGCACCAGCTGGCCGTTCTCGGGACGGAATTTGGGGATGAGCATCAAGGAGATGCCTTTGGTGCCGGGGCCGCCGCCGGGCACGCGCACCAGCGTGAAGTGGATAAAGTTCTCGGCAAACTGGTGGTCACCACCGGAGATCCAGATTTTCTGGCCGTGCACGCTATAGCTGCCGTCGTCGCGGGGAATGGCGTCGGTGACCACGTCCGAGAGCGAGCTGCCGGCCTGCGGTTCGGTCAGAGCCATGGTGCCGCCCCATTCGTTGGAGAGCATTTTGGCCATGTACTGGTCTTTGAGTTCTTGGGAACCAAAGGAGGCCAGCATGCCGGCCGCCCCTGAGGTCAGGCCGGTGTAGCCGGTCATATTGTTGTTGGACGAGTCGGCGATGAAGTTGAGTGCCTGGTAGAGCGTGACGGGCAGCTGCATGCCGCCATCGTCATAGTCCAGGGTGGAGCCGACCAGGCCCAGTTCGCTGGCGCGCTCAAGCATGGTTTTGACGGCCGGGTGAACGATGACCTTGCCGTCGATCATGCGGGCCGGGTCGGCATCCATGGCGCGGAAGACCGGGTAGAGTTCGGCGTCGGCAAACTTTTTGACGCTGTCGAGGATGAGCCGCAACGATTGTTCGTCGTGGTCCTGGAAGCGGGGCGCTTTCAGCATATCTCCCAGGCGGAAGACCTCGAACAGCATCCAGTTCAAGGTCTCCATGCTCATGTAAGTGCTCATTTTTTCGCTCCCAATTCAAATACTTCCAGACGTCCCCCCTCAAGGGCCACGGTTCCGCGGCTCTTGAGGTTGTGGGTGGCTTCCACCGCCCTGGCGGTGGTTTCGCTGATCAAGACGCGCACCTGCTTCTGGCGGGTGTAGCCTTCGATTTCTGCGGCCAGATTGGCCTGCTCGCCGACGGCCGCATATTCGGAGCGGCCACGCAGACTGAGGTCCCCGACTACGATGTCGCCGGTATGAATGCCGATGCCGACCTCGAGGATTGGCAGGACGGCGGTGTCCCAGAGCTGGTTCATCTGGTCGAGATGCTGGAACAGTTCCAGAGCCGAGTCGGCGGCCGAGCTCTCTTTTTCGAAAAGAGCCACGATGGCGTCCCCCAGGTAGGTGGCCAGCACGCCGTCGTGTTCTTCCACCACGCGGGCCACCATCTCGTAGAAGTCCGCCGCCTGGCGCACGAACTGATCCATGGCCCCGCTCTCGGTGAGTTTGTCGTAGTTCCAGATGTCGGCAAAGAGAACGGTGCCGTGCCGCGTTTCCATGCCCTGGGCCGGCCTTTTGCCGGGGCAGAAGCGCAGAATCTGCGCTCCCAGCTGAATGAGGTCGCCGTCCTTCAACTCCGAGTCGGCTTTGACGGGGTGGCCGTTGATGAACGTCGCGCTCGGCTCGGTTTCGTTGTGCAGCACGTAGTGATCTCCGCCGCCCGTCAGAGTCACGTGGGTCCGCGAGACGGTCCGTTCTTCCAGCACGATCTGGTTGTCGCGCTTACCGGGTCGGCCGACCTGATTGACGCCGTCGCGCAGCAACCAGCGTCGACCGCGATAGGGATGGCTGTAACCCACCAGGCTGGCTGCGGCCGGGACGTGCTTTTGCAGTTTGAGCTTGTAGCCGCCGACTTCGATTTCTTCGCCGGGTAGAAATTCGCAGTAGGTAATGCCCTTGCCACCCTTTTTGGCCGGATTGCTTTGATCGAAGTTGAGAAACATCACGTTCTGATTGCGCACCTGCAGCACCGCCTGGCGATCGGCGGCGGCGGCGCCGTCCAGAACGATGTCGTTGGGACGAGGATTGGCGGCCGATCCGACCTGCATGGAGGCGCGCGTAATGGGCCAGATGGACTCGCGGCCCTGGGAGTCGATCACCAGCACTTCCAGATCGGTTTCGATCCAGGGGACTTTGTTGGCGTTCGTCTCGAGTTTGAGGGTGGCTTCTTCTTCCATACTTCCCGCTTCGACTTTCAGGTACAGGGAACCTCGGCGTTTAAGGAAAGCAGAAAACTGGCCGAAAACCCATGCGTGTATGACAAAGCACGCGTAGATGACCTGATAAGCCTGGCCCGCCAAATATGCCGCGTGCCGGTGGCTCTCTTGCGGCTCCACAGCGATCCGCCGGGAGAAGCGGGTCAGCAGCATGCTTTCGAATGGGCCGAGCCGGTGCACGATCAGGACGGGCTGGAACTGGGCTGGTTGGTGGTCCGCGATCGACGTCCGCGCCGGTTGAGTCGGCAGCAGCGGGACGGTCTGCAGGCTCTGGCCCGGCAGGCTTCGGCTCTGCTTTCCCTGCGTCAGCGAGAGAAGAGCGAGCGGCGTTCCGAGGCCCGCTACCGGGCCCTTTTCGACTACGCGCCCGATGGAATCGTGGTGGCCGACGCGGCCTCCAATTACCTGGACGGCAACGCCATGATCTGTGAGATGCTCGGCTATTCCAGAGAAGAACTGATCGGCTTGAATGCCGCGGACATCGTGGTGGCCAGCGAGGTGGAGCACATCGAGTCCGCTCTCGATCACATCGATGTTCAGGACGATTACCAGCGCGAGTGGCGCTTCCGACGCAAAGACGGCAGCGAGTTCCCCGCCGATGTCATCGCCAAGCAAATGCCTGACGGGAACTTGCTGGGCGTGATTCGCGACATCACGGCCAAAAAGGGGGCCGACGAGGCCCTGCGTCGCGCCGAAGAGCGGATGCGCTTTGCCCTGGATAGCGCTCGCATCGGCACCTGGGATTTGGATATCGCCACCGGCGAGCTACGCTGGTCCGCGTGGCTGGAGCGCCAATACGGGTTTGAGCCGGGCACCTTTCCGGGACAGCTGGACGCATTCATGAGCCGGGTACATCCCGAGGACCATCAGGCCGTTTTAGAGGCGGTCGGAGCTTCCGGAGACTTTACCATCACCAGCCGGGTGTTGTGGCCGGACGGAACGGTGCGCTGGCTGCGCGGTCACGGCCGCGTGATTCTGGATGAAAAAGGCGAACGGGTTCGCAGTCTGGGCATCTCCGAGGACATCACCGAGCAAAGACAGCTGCAAGAGCAATTTCAGCAGTCGCAGAAGATGGAAGCCATCGGACGCCTGGCCGGCGGGGTGGCCCACGATTTCAACAATTTGTTGACCATCATCCTGGGCTTTACCGCCTTGCTCAGCGGTGAACTCGACGATCACGATCCTCGCCTCTGCTATACCGAGGAAATCGAGCGGGCGGCCCAGAGCGCGGCCACCTTGACTCGCCAGTTGCTGGCTTTCAGCCGCAAGCAAATCATCGAGCCGCGTTTGCTGAATTTGAATGCGGTGGTGGCGGGCCTGGAGCCGATGCTGGCGCGCATGCTCGGCGAAGACGTGATTTTGACCTTGGACCTGCGCGACGACCTGTGGGTGCGGGCGGATCGCAGTCAGCTGGAGCAGGTGGTGCTGAACCTGGCGGTCAACTCGCGGGACGCCATGCCCCAGGGCGGGCGCCTGAGGGTGAGAACTCGGGGTCAGGAATCCCAGGTGGTTCTGGAAGTGAGCGATAGCGGGACGGGCATTCCTGAAGAGGTTCTGGAGCGTATTTTCGAGCCGTTTTTCACCACCAAGGAGTTCGGCAAGGGCACAGGCCTGGGTCTGGCCACGGTGCACGGCATCGTCGTCCAGAGTGGGGGCGGGGTGCGAGCGCACAATCGGGTGGAGGGAGGAGCATGTCTGGAGGTGACCCTGCCCCGAGCTCAACCTGCCGAGCGCACCCAGGAGGAGAGCCTGGATTCAGAGAGGGGAGCGGGACCCTTTCGCATCCTGGTGGTGGACGATGCCGAGGGAGTTCGCAAATACGCCCAAAAGCTGCTCGAAGGCCACGGCTTCCAGGTGATTCTGGCCGCCAGCGGACGAGAAGCCGAGCAGGTGCGAACTCCAGTGGACTTGTTGCTGACCGACGTGGTCATGCCGCAGATGAGCGGGCCGGAACTGGCCCAATCGCTGTGTCGACGCTGGCCGCACCTTCAGGTGGTGTATATGTCAGGCTACAACGAGGAGGCCATTGTCGATCGGGGCGAGTTGCGGCCGGGCATTCACTTCGTGCAAAAGCCTTTCGACGGGGAAGCGCTCCTGCGAAAGTTGAGCAAGTTGGCAGCCGCCCAATGAAAAAGGCGCACCCTCGAGAGGATGCGCCTAAAACTATGCTCTGGATTAGACCCGGAGTCCGCCGCCGCTGAACATCCAGAAGACGAGCACCAGCAGGAGCAATCCGCCGACGCCGAGTCCGCCGCCGCCGTAATAGCCACCGCGATAACCGTAGTAACCGCCACCGCTTACGAGCAGCAATACAAGAATAAGCAATAAGAGATTCATAATCGTCGTTCTCCAAACTGTGTGAGGTCTATCGACAGTATGTTCTCTTTTGCCGGTTTTCGGCAGGGGCGTGGATCCTGCCGATCAGGTATCGCTGACGCGCAGATCCCCGGTAGCGCAGCGGATGGCGCCCCACAGTTTTGTACTGAAGCGGGCGGACCCCATGCTCACGACCTGAAAGCCCTGGCTTTGGTAGACCCCTCGGGCGGCGTCGTCCAGGGCGGGCACGTCGTAGACCGGCATATAGGCGCGCTTGCTGCCGCCATAGTTCTCGATCAGCACGTTGTTGTAGGTTAGATAAGGTGTGGCCAGGCCGACGCCGCATAAATTGGGAAGACGGATGATGCGATAGCCCACGGCAATGAGTTGCTGGGCGGCGCGATTGTATTTGTCCACCACGCCTTTGTCCAGCGTCGCCTGAACCAGCCTGCTCAGCTCGGGATTGCCTTGGGCGAGTCGCAGGCCTTCGGCGGGATCGGCGACCGCGATGGTCTGGTCGTCGAGAAACGTAAAGCCCAGGTCCAGATGGAACTCGGGCGGAGGCTCCACCACGTGCACGGGCAGTCCGAATTGTTCTCGGAAAAGCTCCAGAACGGCCGCTTTGCTCAATTTCAGTTCCTGCATGTTGCGCGCGACGACCTCGCCGCCGATGAGCACCGATTGTCGACTGGCCACCACGTCGCCCCCTTCGAAGCCGAGTTGAGATCGGCGCACGATCAGGTCGGGCAGGCTCCGAGACAGGCAGGCGGGGGCGGCGCCGGTGCCCTGAACCACGTGGCGATTGAGGCGGGGGTCGACCTGGCAGTCGCCGCGGAAGGAGCGCGGCAGTAGCAGAACCGGCTGGTTTTCGGTGGTGGTGAGCAACACGGCCGCGTCTCGCGCCCACATGGTCATGGGATGATAGATCTGTTCGGGAGTCGCGGCGATGTGCAGCGGATGGATGCGGATGCGCTCCAGCGGAAGCTGCCATTCCTGGATCAGCCCGGGCAGAGCAGCGGCGGCCAGACCCTCGGCCACAACCTCGAAATGGACGTCCTGCGGCAAGCGCGTGCACAGGTCGACCAGGACGGCCTTCTGGGCTCCAAAGGCCGGTTCTTGAAACTCTTCCGGCCATTGCAGGCGCAGGGCACGGATGCGCCCGTGAGAAGAGGCGACCATCTTGAGCGGGCCCAGATCGTCCGTTCCCACCGGTATGTTGAAGAGGTCCCGGGGACGTAGCGGAGTGGAGTTGGGATTGGCGGGTAACTTCCAGCCGTCGGGAGTGGGGTTGGCGTCTTCGGCGGCCCGCGGTGGCTGGTCCAGATTCAGGAGAGACGGCGCGAGTCCGGCCGGAAGCATGGGAGCGGCGGTTTTGGACGAAGATTTGGAAGTCAGATTGGCCAATGCTGAGCCCTTAGAAAGGTCCTCGGGGGCGGTGGGGTAGGGGCGGGGAGAATCCTGCTTTAGAGTGGGAGCACTTTTGAGGAAGCCAGGCTTCATCAAGCCGGTTTGCTGAGTTTGAGCGGTTTCCAGGCGGTCTTGGGGGACAACGGGTTTTTCCACCGGCCGGCTGGCTTTCTGCGGGCCCTCCGGGATGGAGAAGCCGCCGATAGGGTTCACTGGGCAGGCTTGTCGGCGCGGCGACGGCGAGCGGCAGCTACCCGACGGGCGTGGCGCTCTTCCATGACGGCCAGACGGGCCTCGACCGTGTGGAGTCGGGCCTTCAAGGCGATCTCTTCGCTTTCCAAGGAGGCCATGTGGGCTTGTTCGGCTTCTTCGTCCACGGTGAGGAAGCGACCGTGGAACCAGACGAAGACGGACTTGATCATGGCGGCCAGAGGCACGCCCACCAGGGCACCCACGGGGCCGAGCAGTTCCGCTCCCGAGAAAGCGGCCAGCAGCACGAACAGGGGCGAGACGCCGACGGCCTCACTCATGATGCGCGGAGCCATGACGCGTTCGACCACCAGGTTGACCGCATAGACGAGCACGGCCAGCTGGATGGCGTAGCCCATCTGGCCCACGTTGATGAGCCCCAAAATGATGGCGGTAATCGGGGGAATCACTTGATTGAGCACGGGAATGGGCAGCGTCAGGGCCGCTACCACGGCGATAACCAGCGCGTAGGGGTTGGAATGAATGAGCAGACTGTGCACCAGCAAGACGGCCAGAGTCAGGGCGCCACAGGTGCTGGCCAGAGTGATCTGGGCCTTGAGATAGCCACCGAAGATTTTGTTGAGGTCGCGGGCCAGGTTGACGATTTCCGTACGGTAGCTGACGGGCAAGATCTCTAACAGACTTTGCCAGATACCGCCCCAGCGCAAAATCACGTAGATGGAGACGATCAGCGAAGTGAAGATGAGAAAGGCCGCCGAAACCAGGTGCAGGATGAAGTTGCGCATCCCCATCAGCATCGACTTGGCCATCTCGGTAGCGGAAGACTCGCTGCTGCGCAGCGCTTCTTCCAGTTGGGCCTGGTACTGCACCGGCACCCGTGAGATGTAATTCTCCTGAAGGGTGGTGGCCAGGGCGGTGATGCGGTGGGAGAATTCCGGCAGTTGCGTGACCATGGCATTGACCTGACCCACGATCATAGGAACCAGGATGGCCGTGGCCAGCGCGCCGGTGGCGAAGAGAACCAGATAGACCAGTAAAATAGCCCGTCCGCGCGGAAATTTGTAGCGGTTTTCCAGCCAGGTGACGATCGAGTTGAGCAGATATGCGATCAGAAAAGCCATGCCGAAGATGGTCAGCGTGGTCTTGATTTGCTCGAGCGTCCAGAAGGCGATGACCAGCACCAGCAGCCACAACACGAGTCGGGACAGGGCTGGATTGATGAGGGCGGGGCGGATCTTCACGGTCGTCTGATTCATAGTCGGAGAAGTTATGAAAAATCGTGCAAAGGCCTCTTTAGAGTACTGCTTTGTGGGGAAATGAACGGCTATGGATGAGGTGAGATCGGCGGTCCGAGTCATACTGGTGGACGGGAGCGGGCGCACGCTGTTGTTTCGTTCTGTCGACGATTACTGGTTCACGCCCGGTGGTGGCCTGGATGAAGGGGAAGATTTGGAGGCGGCCGCTCGACGCGAGGTGCTGGAAGAAGTGGGGCTGGAATTCGGGTCCCTGGGAGAGCCTCTGGGTAGCGAGCAGATCGAGTTTGTCTTTGAGGGCCGCCGTATCGTGCAGTTCCAGACCTACTTTCGGGTGCGCCTGGAGGGATTCCATGAGGTCTTGAGTGCTGGCTTTACCGAGGAAGAACTGCGCGGGGTAACGGCCCACCGCTGGTGGTCGCGCGAGGAAATTTCGGCGACCTCCGAGTTGATTTATCCGGCCCATTTGTTGGACTGGCTCTGAAAAAAGTCTGACGCTCGACTTAAATTGTTAAGAAATATGCGAAGGTTGTTTCTTATCAAAGTCGGATTCTGGGGTAGACTGAGAGTATGAATATCCCGTCCAACGGTTTTATGGTCAATACCGGCGCTCCGCTGCCTTTCGCCCCGCCTCCGCCTGGCGCGGCACCCATCCCCACGCCGCAGCCCGCCGCCGACAGTTGGACTCCCAGCGCCGCCCCGATGGGCGCTCCCGCCTATCAGCAGCCCACTTTCCAGGCCCAGCCCCAGACGCAAGCCCCGGCTCGCGAAGAGGGATATCAATTCGCCTGCTTCCGTCCGGAGAACTGGACCTATCCGTCGACCTTGACCAACAACACCTACACGCCCTCGGGCAGCAGCGGATCGAGCGACCCGCGCGCCGCCATGATGCGCCAGCGTGAGGACGCTTTCCAACAGAACCGCCGCAATATGACGGCGGGCTGGAACAATTACAGCCGCAACATCGTCGACCCCAACCGCGGATACGGCGGCCAGGGCGTCAACGGCCAATACGGCAATCAGTATGGCAATGGTTACAACAACCAGAATCCCGGCAGCTACCTTTACGGGGGCGGCAACCCGAACGGAATGCGTCGGCCCTACTACTAAATCCGAATCGGGATCCCGGTCCCGGCCAGGCGGGTACCTTTCCCCGCAGTTTGGATGCCGCTTCGGGCCTATGCTGGTTCTATGAGAAAAGCATGGATAGCCCTGACCCTGTTGGCGGCCGGGTGCAGCAGCTCACAGCCGGACATGGACGTCGTCACCAGCCACCAACGGCAAGAGCGGACCCAGGTGGTGGAGAACCGACGGGTGGAAGTCACCCCTTCTCTAGAGCTCGTCGGTGAGCCCCGACCGCTGCCGACCCCCGCCCAACCGCGGGTATTGGTGACTCCGCCTATCGTGCAGCCGTCCCCGGTCCAACCGCCGCAGCCCGCGAGTCGCCCCATGGCTCAAGCGGCTCCGCAGCAGCAGGAGCCTCCGAAACTCGAATTTCAAGTCGGCCCGCCGGTCGTGATCAATACGGTCCCCACACCGATTGCCACGCCGAGCCCGGTCTATCAGCCCCCGCCCCCCTCACCCGCGCCGACCCCGGCTTACGTGGCCCCCAGTGTGCCGCAGTATCAGGGGGTTTTGGAGACGGCAGACGGCATGAGCTACCAGAACGGGGGAGTGAACGGCACCACCGCGCCGCTTCTTCCTACTCCCACCCCGGCTCTACCTACGGCTGAGGGCTTTGAATACCGTCCTTAAGGGCGGACAGACGGCGAGTGAAGCCGAGTTTGCGCAGCCCATCCTGCACCTCAGGACATGACATGAACAGGCGCCAGAGCAGTCCGCTACGATAGTTCTCCATCATGACGACGATCGGACCCTGGTCGATGGCCAGGTAGCGCTGGGGATACCAGTCGTCCTGTTCGCTGAAGGCGTCGTAGGGACCATAGGGGCCATAAATCTTCTCTCCCCAGTGGTGCATGGCCGCGCTGGCTTCGCGCGGTAAATAAGGAAAGGAAGACAGGGCCGCGGTGGGAGAGATGACGCCCAGGTCATCTCGCTCGGAGGGGGCGTGGGCGGCGTAGCCCTTGACCGAATAGCTGGCGGTCAGGCCCCAGTTGTCGGGTCCGTAGCCCTTGAATTTCTTGGGGTTCTTCACGCACCAGGCGTAGTTGATCTGGGCCTGATTGTGAGTTTCTTGTTGGTAGTCCGCGTATTTGTCCGAGAGTCCTCGTGGGTCCAGGCCCAGCCACGAGTAGTGGGCCCAGAAGAGCGGACCGCCGTTGACCGCGTCACCCTGATGGTGTAGCTGCAAGGGGATTCCCAGAGCCGGATGGGGATCGCGAATCTTGCCGTTTTCGGCCCAACCCTGGTGATACACCTCGGGGCTGACCGGGTGGGTCGGGGAAGAAGCGGCCAGCACATACATGATCATGCACTCGTTGTAGCCGTGCACCGGAAAGTTCATCTGCCAGGCGTAGTTGGGACTCCAGTGCCAGTAGAGCACGTTTTGCCCGTTGCGGAACCAGTCGAAATCGATATCTCGCCAGAGGGCGTCGAAGCGATTGGCTAAAGCTTTTTCGCGGGGCGAGCCGTCGCGAAAATACTGGCGCACGCAGAGCATTCCCTGAGCCAGGAAAGACGTCTCGACCAGGTCGCCGCCGTCGTCTTTTTTGCCGAACGGTTTCACCTTGCCGCTCGGGCCGTGAATCCAGTGCGGCCAGGCTCCGTGGAAGCGATCGGCCTTTTCCAGGTAGCCGGCGATGCGCTCGAAGCGCTCGACCGCTTCTTCCCGCGAGATGTAGCCGCGTTCGATTCCCGAGAGCAGGGCCATCAAGCCAAAGCCGCTGCCGCCAGTGGTGACCGTGTCCTGGTCGTTGTCGGGATAGACGTTGTCGCAGTGAATGCGCTCGCGGGCCAGGCCGCTGGTGGGTTCGGCTCCTTCCCAGAAATATTGGAAGGTCGATTTTTGCACCCGCTCAAAAACCGGGTCTACTTCTTGGGCGGCCAGGGGGGCTGCCAGCAACAACAAGGCCAGGATTCGTTTCATAAGGGCAGGCGGTTCGCGCCCCCGGGGCAAATTCATTTCTTAAGCGGAATCAACAAAGGGACATCAAAGATTTACATAGTTAACAAGGCGTTTACGCTGGGGGGACTTGCGCCGCGGGTACGTGTGGCATAATCGACAAAACCCCCATGAGGAGATGGCAATGATCAAACCCAATAACGTCGGGACTAACAGCCAGATCAAAGAAAAGCCTGCGGTTGCCAAAAAGGAACCAGCGACGGCCATCAAGCCTGCCGAAAAGAAGCCTGAGGCCAAACCGGTCGAGCTTTCCAAGGAGGCCAAGAGCGGCGAGAAGGCCGACACCAAGGGACTGACCGATGCCCTGGCCGGCAACTTTGGCGACGACAAGAAGCCCAAGGACGCCAAAGAGGGCGAGAAAGATCCCAAGACGGGCGAAACCAAAGCCAAGACCCCCGAAGAGAAGAAGCAAGTTCAACAGAAGATCGACAAGCTCAACAAAGAGCTCGAGGAAGCCAAGAAAAAGGGCGACCAGGAAGCGATCAAGCGCCTCACCGGCGAGATCGCCAATCTGCAGGGCCAGCTGGGTGACCCGGCCGGTAACAAGGGTGGCGATAACAAAGGCGGCACTCCTCCGGTGGACGGCGGAAACAATGGCGGCGCGGCTCCTGCCGGCGGCAACAACGGCGGTAACCAGGGTGGCGCGGCTCCGGCCGGTGGCAATCAGGGCGGTAACCAGGGCGGCGCAGCTCCGGCTGGCGGCAATCAGGGTGGCGCGGCTCCGGCCGGCGGGAACCAGGGTGCCGGTGGAGCCAACGAAGCGGGTGCGGGCCAGGGTGCCGGCGCCGGCAAGGAAGAGGTCGACCAGTTTATTCAGTTCGCGGCTCAGTCGTATGGTGCCGACCCGAAGGTGTTGAGCGAAATCGCCCGTCGCGAATCGAATTTCAATACCGGTGACGTGGCCAACAACTGGGACAGCAACGCCAAGAAAGGCACGCCTTCCAAAGGCATGTTCCAGTTCATTGAACCGACCTTCAAGTCGATGATGCCGCAGGCCAAGGCCGCCAATCCCGGCGCCTGGCAGGGTGTCAGCGAAAACTGGACCGACTGGAAGGCGCAAGCCTTGACGACCGCCTGGGCCATCACCCACGGCAAGGGTAGCCACTGGTCCACTTACCAATCGGCGATGAACACCGCGCGTGGAGGCGGCACTCAGAACGCCTAAAAGATCGGTTTTGTTCGTTGACGAAGGCGAGGGCGAGAGCCCTCGCCTTTGTGCTTGCTCGCGGCAATATGTGCCTACGGGAGCGGCACTTTGTGCCTACCGGGGCAGCAACTTCGGCGCGGTGCCTACGGGGCGGCTCCGGCCTAGGAAGATCGGGGTTCTTAGAGGAAGTTTTGCCCTATGAAGATGCTCAAGCGAATGTTGCTGACCACCCTGCTGTTGCCCGCTCTATCGGTCGCGGTCGACCTGCGGGGGCGAGCGGTGATCTGTGTGCTGGCGTCGGATAAGAGCACCTATCAGCAACTGAGCGGACTGATCGCCGAGCGGCGCGATGCGCTGAAGATCGGCTACAACGCGGCCACGGGCAAGGGCATCGTGATCTACGACAAGCAGGTCTCCCCCCAGGACCGCAAGCGGCTGGGGATTGGCGACCAGGCGCTACCCTGCATGGCCATTGTGCGCATGTCGGCGGTGGCCAATCCCGAGAAAGTGCTGGGCAATCCACCGGCCATCCAGCGCAACATGTCGTGCCTCTTTGAGGCCGATCTGATGATTTCGCGGCTTTTGAATATGGAGTCCGAGACTTATTGCGTTCAGCGAACCGGCCTGAGTCTCGATACGGTTCGCTACATTCGCAACCTGACCAGGCCGAATGCGAGTTTGCTCTACTGCGTGGGACGCAATGACGAGGAGGCCAATCAACTGGACCTGGCCTATCTGGTGGCCAGTACGCGGCGCAGCAAAACTCCACCGGCTTCCGTGCATGTATCTGAAGATGCCCTCAGTGACGATATTTTGGCGCGGCTGGGAGCTCCGCGTGGAACCGCTCCATTTATGGCCGTGGTGAGCAATTCCGCCGACGGGAATCCGGTCTCCATCAAGCCCGATAGCCTGATCCGCAACATCACCGACATTCCTGGTTCGGCCGAAGCGATGGCCGTCTATCAGGAGTCTGGCTCGATGCCTACCTCGGTCACCAAGAAGGTACCGCCTATGGTGCTCGACCGGGGCAATGTGGAGAATGGCGCGAGGGCTGGCGGTGGATTGAAGTATGCGCTGGAACTCAGCAATGTGCGTCCGGGTCCGGATGAGCGTCCGATTATGCAAGTCAGTGCCGTGCTCAAGAATGCCAGCGGGTTGGAAGTCACTCGCGATCAATCCAACATTTCGGTCAACGTCAAAGACTACAAAACTCGCTTGAACGGTCAGCTGAACTTGCCCTCCAGCCTGGCCTCCGGCGATTATACTCTGGAATTGGAAGTCACCGAGATTCTCTCGCTGCAGCGAACTTCGACTTCCCTGCCCGCTCGCATTGTCGGCGGCGGCGGCTCGACCGGAACCACCGGATCGACTTCCGGCAATCCGAATGTCATCACCCAGACGGATACCACCGATACGTTGCTGCCGGGACAGAGCATTATCGTCAAAGGTCGGCTGACCTCGCGCAATGGCAATTACTTCTTCGCCATTCAGGGTGACGGAAATCTAGTGATTTATAACGGCAATCAACCGGTCTGGCAAAGCGACACCCGCGCCTCGAAGGTGGTCTTTGGACTCGATTCCGACGGCTGGTTGCGCCTCAGAGACGAGGACGGCAAGACGGTCTGGAAGTCCAACACCGGCACCGGCACTTCCCTGGTTATGCAGGACGACGGACGCCTCGTCATGTTCCGAGGCTCCAGCCCTATCTGGTCGGTGGGTAGACGGTGACCTTTTAGTCTTTGATCTGGTCGGCGCGGGCTTTGTCGAGATGGAGTTCTTCGTGGAACTGGGTCCAGGCGCCGTTCTCGGCGATGGCTTGAAGCACGTGATGGCCTTCTTTGAACCAGGTATCGATCTCCAGTTGACGTTTGCCATCGAGGTTCGGGGCCATGCGCACCAGCTGGAATTCGTGGTCTTTGGTGCCGGGCAGGCCGAAGAAGGTGGAGTCCTGGTGGGCCTGAGCCATTTGCTGGGCGTCGGGGCTGGCCAGGTCGGTGATGAAGCCCGTTCCGATTTGATTCGAGATGTAAGCCTCGAGTTGTCCGTCGCCGATCAGCTGCTGGCCGTTGGAAGTGGCCAGGGTTTCTCCCTGGTTGACCTGATAGGAATCGAGTCCGGCCAATTTGTTTTCGAGTTGGAAGGGCGTGAGTTTGGGGTTCTTGTCTAATTCGCGCAGGATTTCGCCGGCCACGATGGGGGTGGCGAAAGAGGTGCCGCTGTTGACGCCGCTCTGTCCTTCGGCCGTGTTCCAGGCGATGTCTTCACCCAGAGCGCGCACCTCGATGCCGGCGTGGGGAGAATTGAGGCTGGATTCCTGGCCCTGAGCGTCGTTGGCTCCGACCACGGTCGCGTAGTCGCAAACCAAAATGTTGCGGAAGGCGCTGGAACTGGCTTCCACGCCCATGTTTTCTAGCTGGCGTGCAAAGGCGCCGTGATTGCCGGCGGCCACCACATAAGTCACTCCCTGATTGTAGGCTTCGCGAGCGGCAAGCTGGTATTCCTGACGGGCCTTCTGTACCAACGGGTCTTTGCCGGCCACTGCATCGGCCTCATCCAGCAGAGCTTTGCAGACTTCGGTGGCGGTTGCCCCCGGCTGACCCAGCGTTTGAGCGACTCCCTGGCGAAACGCCTGATTGTTGACCACGCCGTCGAACACCATTTCCAACTGACGAGCGGTGGTCTCTCCCTGCGACTGGCTGATGACCTGGACGGTCGGCTGCTCGTGCAGGATGGTCTGCAGATTCTGGGCCGTGGCGGTATAGAAACCTGCCAGATTGCGGGCCGTCATGGTGCGAAAAGCGGTGACGAAGTCCAATTTATTTTCCTTGACCAGTTTGGTCAGATCGGCCTGAGGCGGCTCATTTTGCATGCGTTGAACCTGGTCGGGCGTCAGATCGCTGTGGCTGAGCAGTACCGATTCCACCGCCTGGCCGTGGGGGAAGCCGTTCGGATCTCCATCAAAATCGTCGAGCATGGCCAGACGAGGAGCGCGTTCCCTGGGTTCAGCGTAGCCGGTGGCAAGGATCTTCATAGCCGGAGTCTATTTCAAGCCGCGCGCGCCTGTACGCACCAGGATGTTTCCTTTACGCCAAAATAGATCTCAAGAAAAGATGACATGTCGAAAGACTTGCAGAAAGGCGCCGCCTAGAATTTTGGAGGGGGACCCTTTATTTTGAGAAGGCTTAAAGCAATTCTTTTCGCGCTGCTGCTCATGTGCGGCATTTGCGCCATCGGCTGCGGCGGCAGCGACGACTCCGTCGTTTTCAACGGTTTCAACCGTGTCATCACCAGCCTGGCTGTTTCGCCCAAGCCCGTCACCAAGACGGCCGGACAGACCCAGCAGTTTACCGCCACCGCCACCGCTAACGACGGCACCACCATCGATGTTTCCAGCGCGGTCACCTGGACCAGCTCCAATCCGGCTGTCGTTACCGTTACCAACACGGGTCTGGCCACCGCCGTCGCTCCCGGTAGCGCGGTCATCACCGCCAGCGGCGCCGGCTTCACCGACAACGCGGCTTTCACCGTGACCGGCGCCGGCACGGCCGTCAACCTGATCGGTCTCAATGCCACCGGCACCGGACTGGTGCGCTTTACCAGCACCAATCCCGGCGCTCCCACCAACGTAAACATTACCGGCGTGGTGGCCGGCGATACCCTGGTCGGCATCGACGTGCGCCCGCAGAACCGCGTGCTCTACGGACTCGGCCGCAACAGCGCGACCGGCACCGTGCGTATCTACGCCATCAACCCGGATAACGGCGTGGCCAACCCGGTGGGAGACAATCCTATTTCCTTTACAGCGGCCGACGGCGTCACCCCGGTGCCCGTCACCGGCACCGGCTTCGGATTTGACTTCAATCCCGCGGTGGACCGCATTCGCGTCACTACCAATACCTCTCAGAACTTCCGTCTCAATCCTAGCCTGGGAACCGCAGTCGACGGTGACACAGTGGCCGCGGGCAACCAGATGGATGGTGCCACCAATGGCGGCAGCACCACCACCGATGCGGCTGCCTACACCAACAACCAGCCTAACAATGGCGGCATCACCACCCTTTACACCCTGGATAGCGTTTCCCGTTCGCTCTACATCCAGAGCCCGCCCAACAACGGAACCCAGACGGGCGTACAGGCCATCACCCTGGGTGGCAATCCGCTGACTTTCTCGGCAGCTAACGGCTTCGACATTCCGGCCGGGGTCAACGCGGCCGCCAGCAACGTGGCGCCGGCCTCCGGCTCCGGTCTGGCCGCTCTGACCGTGGGTGGTTCGAGCAACCTCTACAGTATCAATCTGCTCAACGGCCAGGCCACCCTGTTGGGGATCCTCAATACGAATTTGAGCGGTCTGACCATCCTTCCCGACGGCGCTGTGCCGGCTGTGGCTCTGGACGCCACCGGGACCAATCTGGTGCGCTTCAGCACGGCCACTCCCGGCACCACGACCACGCAGGCCATCGCCACTGCCTCGCTGGCCGCCGGTGAGGAACTGGTGGGCATCGACTTCCGTCCGGCCACGGGCCAGCTCTACGGATTGGCCGTCAACGCCGCTGCCAATACGGCCACCGTCTACATCGTCGACCCGCAGACCGGAACCCTGACTCTGCCTACCGGGGCAACCCAGGGAGCCATCGCTTTTGTGGGCAACGACGGCGCAACCCCGGTCGATTTGCCGGACCCGGCCACCGTCGGCTACGGCGTGGACTTCAACCCGATGGTGGATCGCCTGCGCGTGGTCACCGGTTCCGGTTTGAACTTCCGCGTCAACCAGCTCAACGGCACGCCCGTCGACGGCAACGCCACTTTGGCCGGCGTCCAGACCGACGGGTCCATCAACGGCCTGACGACCACTGCAACGGGGGCAGGCTATGTGAACAACTTCGCCGGCGCGACCGTGACCACGCTCTATACGCTGGACGCGTCCACCGACAGCCTGTTTATTCAGAACCCGCCCAACAACGGAACGCAGACCTCGCAGGTCCCGGTGACTATCGGAGGCTCTCCCGTCGACTTCACCGGCGTCAACGGGTTTGACATCGGTAGTAGTGTCGCCGTGACCACGGCCAATGCCGCTGCTACCGGTAGCGCTACGGCCGCCCTCACCATCGGCGGAGTCACCGGCCTCTACAACATCAACCTGACCTCCGGAGCCGCCGTCAACGTCGGCAACATCGGAGCAGGCGTTACCGCGCTGCGCGGCCTGACCCTGGGCCAGGGACTGTAAACCCAACTAGACCACAAAGGCCCGCCCTCATCCGGGGGTGGGCCTTTTTTATTTTCCGCACGGTTAACACTCCGGACATCTTTAGCGAGCCCCTCGATGCCACAATGGCCAGCGAAGCCGGGGCCGCGTTAGCCGCCGGCGCAGAGGGTTCCGGAGGTCCACTCAGGGAGTAGACCATGCAAAAACTAAACGGATTTCGCCCCAAGGTTGTTACCGTCGGGGTGGTAGGTGCGCCTCAGATTTCGGGAGACGGCAAGACCGTCGTATGGAATCAGAAGGTCGATGACAATACCGACATTTATCGCTATCAGGACGGCAAGATCGACCGTCTGAGCAGCGATCCCCGTCAGGATATCCATCCCACCGTCAACTATGACGGTTCGGTGATCACCTGGAGCCGCTGGTCGGCCGTGGACCCGGAAGACAAGACGGGCAACTTCGACGTGGTGGTCTGGAAAGACGGCCAGGAGCAGACGGTGGCGGCTACGCCGGCCAACGAAAGCGACCCCCAGGTTTCTCCCGACGGCTCCAAGATTGTCTGGAGCAATGACGTCAACGGCGGCGGCTACAAGTCGGTCTTGCAGTGTCTGGAGAATGGCACGGTGCGGGATCTGACGGCGGAATCCGACAATGCCAACTTTCCCAGTTGGGCCGGCAACGAGACGCTGCTCTGGCGGGCTTTCGATTCCAACGGTAGCGACGTGGTTCGCTACCAGAACGGCGAGGCCCAACGAGTGACTTCGGCGCCCGGTCACGAGATTCGACCGGCCGGCAGCGAGGATGGAAACGTCATCGTCTACCAGGCGAGCGACGAAGCGGCCGGGGATGACGACCTGTTTCGTCTGGATGTGCGCACTGGCGTTACCGAGCAGATCGCCGGTCTCAGGAAGGTGGACGAGGATTGGCCTTCGATCTCGGCGGATGGCGGTGTGGTGGCCTGGACCAATTTTGACCGGCGCCTTCTGGACACGGCCAACACCCAGATTTACGCCCACGAGAATGGCCAGAACCGTCAGTTGACCTTCGGCCCCGGTTTGCACGGACAGACCAGCATCAGCGACGACGGCAACAAAATTGCTTTCCAGTGGATCAATTCCGCCTTCATCAACAACCGCGCCATCGTGGTTCTGGAACGCGAACTAGGGTCTGTGGACAATTAGCCTCGGGTGGCCTTTCCGCCATGCATCCCCATCCTCTGCGTCGTTCGTCACGTGGAGACTCTTCGAGTCTCCTTGCTGCATCAACGTGCTGCCGCACGCCTCCGCTGCTCGTTCCTCACTTCTGGAGTATGAGGCGCCTGGCGAAAATTACACCGCAAGTAAAATGTCCACAGACCCTAGTCCGAATATCCCCCAGGGAAGCGTAGGGACGGTCAGGAAGGCCCGATTTTATGCCGCATCGCTTGAAAGTTGTCGCCGCTGACGCCTGGTTGACGGCCCCTCGCCAGAACCTTCCGTTCGAATGGGAGCGAGCCGACTTGCGGGTGCGCGACCCCGAGAACGGGCGGCCGCGGCGTTGGGCTTCCAAGCAAGTGCAGCCGCGCAGCGGTCAGCAGGCCGTCAATTGCGTGCTCATGCGCGGGGGAACCTCCAAAGGACTGTTTTTCCTGGCTCGCGATCTTCCGCCGCTGCAGAAGGTGCGCGACCGGGTTTTGCTGGCCGCCATGGGCAGTCCCGACAACCGGCAGATCGACGGTTGCGGCGGCGGCGATAGCTTGACCAGTAAGGTGGCCATTCTGGCCCCCTCCACCGATCCCAATCACGAGGTGGACTACTTGTTCGCCCAGGTGATGGTCGACCGGGCCATCGTGGATACCACTCCTTCCTGCGGTAATATTCTGGCCGGGGTGGCCTGCTATGCGATTGAAGAAGGCCTGGTCGTGGCCAAGGACCCCTACACCCGCGTGCGCATCCGGGCTGTCAACAATCGGGCTGACGTGGAAGCCATCGTGCAGACGCCGCGCGGTCAGATTTCCTATGACGGGGACACCGTGATCGACGGCGTTCCCGGCACCGGTTCTCCCATCGTGCTCAACTTTCGTAACGTGATCGGTGCTCGCACCGGTAAGTTGTTGCCCACCGGCAACACCATCGATCTGATCGACGGCGTGCCCGTGACCTGCCTGGACGTGGCCATGCCCATGGTCATCCTGCGCGCCGATCAGTTGATGGGAATCGACGACCGCCGCTCGGCGCCCAATCGTCGCCGCCGTGATCGACGCACCGGGGCACCGGACCCGCCTGTGGGTATGGCTATCACCGGACACGAAACGCCGGCCGAGCTGAACCGAAACCAGGCTCTGCTCGATCGACTGGAGCATATCCGGCGGTTGGCGGCGCTCAAAATGGGACTGGGCGACGTGGCCGGCCAGGTCACTCCGAAGATCGCCGTGGTCTCTCCTCCCACCCGGGACGGTACTTTTACCTCGCGCTACTTCGTTCCCGAGAAGTGCCACGCCACCCACGCGGTGACCGGTGCGATCGGCGTGGCCTCGGCCAGTGTCCTGCCGGGCAGCGTCTTCTCCGACTGGCTGCCCATGCCCGGCCCCGGCCAACAGCAGAAGACCATTCAGGTGGAGCATCCGGTGGGCCGCATCCCCGTGCATTTGGAGTTCTCGGTCCGAGACGGGCAGCTGAACATCGAGCGGGCCGGCATCATTAGCACCGCCCGCAGGCTCTTTGAAGGCCGCGTGCTGGTGCCCTCACGCCTCTACTGGCCGGGTTAGGGTCTGGGGCGCTGGTGGGCTCGGATGCACGTGAGGACCCCGAGTGAGATGAAGACGAAGGCGGCCGCTTCCAGCCGGGTCGGGCCGCGGTGTTCCCAGAGAAAGCCGTAGACCAGCGCGAAGAGTGTCTCGAACAAGATCATGGGCCCGACCAGGGTGAGCGGAAGCATTCGGCTCATCCGGTTCCACAGCGCGTTGCCGGCGATCGAGCAGAGCAGGGCCATAGCGGCCGCCACCCCGGTCAGGCGGAGCCAGGCCTCCGGCGAATGAGCCGAGTGGTCGGCCAGCGGCAGTAGTGCCAGGGAACACAGGCCGGTAACCAGACCCGTCAGCAGATTCCAGTCGTGCTCGCTCAGTTGGGGAAGGCGAGCCAGTGTGCGCGCGTTGTGGACGGCGAACCAGGTCCAGGCGATCAGGGCCCCCACCGCATAGAGCACGCCCAGGCCGGCCGGCGTGTGGGCGGCGCGCAGGCCAATACAGACCGCTCCGGCGCTGCACAGGGAGAGCGGCAGCGCCAGTTTGCCGAGCGGCACGGCGTTGCGTTCGCGCGAGCCGATCAAGCTGATGGTGACCGGCAGCAGGCCGATGATCAAGGAACTGGTGGCGATGCCGGCCCGTTGCACGGCACTGGAAAGCAGCAAGTAGTAGAGCAGGTTGCCGACCAGGGCCAGACCGGCCAGCGTGAACCACTCCCTCCGACCCAGTTGCGCGGTCAGGCGGCGCCAGCGCGGGGCCAGCAGCACGGCCGAGATCAAGCCGTAACAAAGATAGCGACCCAGAGTCAGGTGCAGCGGCGGAAAGTCGCGCACCAGTTCCGGCGTAAGAAAAACCAGGCCCCACAGGGCTCCGGCGCCCACCCCGCAGAGGATGCCGTTGAAAATCATGAATGGAGCATAGCGCCTGGCGCCGCCTCCGTCTTGTCCAGAACTACTGTTTTTGGCGGAAGGTCGCCGGGGTCTTGCCGGTGGCTTTGCGCAGGGCCTTGGTGAGGGCGCTTTGGTCGGAGAAGCCGGCCTGGAGGGCGATGTCGGCGATGGATCGATCGGTGTCGGTCAGCCACCTCTGCACGTCCTCCAGGCGGCGTTCGGCCAACCAGGCGTGGGGCGTGGTCTCGAGTTCCTGGCGAAAGATGGTATGGAGACGGCTGGGGCTGAGGCCGACCCGTTCGGCCATCTGGCTGACGGTCCAGGAATGCCTGGGCTCCTCCTGGAGAGCGTCGACCAGCAGTGGTGTCCAGAGGGCGGCACCCGTGCGGGCCATGCGCTGGATGAGTCGGGCGGCACCGGTGCTGATGCGCGGAAAAAGCGGCAGTTCATCCAGGTGGGCGGGAATGTCCACGATCAGAAATCGATTGGGTTCCCCACTGATCTGGTCGTGGCGCACGCCCGGGGCCACGTAGGCGGCCCGGGTCTGATCCAGCAAGGCGCCACGGCCCTCCAGCTCGATGTCCAGGGTTCCTTGCAGCGGCAGCACCAGTTGGGCGAACTGATGATTGTGCAAGAATCCATTGGGCCCGTAGCTACGGATCCAGAGTTCGACGGCCATGCCGTTAGTCTAGCAGCGCGAGGCGGTGCTGGCCAGGCTCAAGGCGGCGGTCGAAGACGGAAGGGGGCGCAGTTCCAGCAGGCCTGTGCGGTCGGCCAGCAGCATCTGGTTGGGGGAGATACGGGTCCATTCGGAGGCCAGGGAGAGGCGTTCGGAGGCCACCACCACCGAGCTACGCCGCCCTTTTTCCAGCATGCAGACTCCGTTTTCGCAGCGATACTTTTCGCCCTCGGCATAGTAGAGGCTGTTGGCCAGTTCGCTGCCGTCGCTGATGTAGCGGGTGGTGAGCAGCACATTGCCGTCGGTCAGGGCGAAGTTCAGGAAACAAGAGCGGTCGATCTCCAGCTCCTGGCGCAGCTCTTCCAAGCGTTGGATGGTGCGACTGAGAGCCTCGGCCATGTTCTCCAGCCCCCCGCCTCGATAATACTCGCAAAAGAGCGCAAAGATGTGCTCGCTATCGGTCGAGCCGGTCACCGAGTTGTAGACCTCGTCACTCAGGTTCTCCAGCAGCTTGCGGCGCATGCGCCCGAACTCCGGGATCAGTCCGTTGTGCATGAAGGTCAGGTTGCCGAAGGAGAAGGGATGGCAGTTGAGGCGGCTGACCGGACTGCCGCCGGTGGCGGCGCGCACGTGGGCGAAGATGCAGTCGCTTTCCACCACCCGGGCCACCTGGCGCAGGTTCTCGTTGCTCCAGGCGGGAGTCGTGTCTTTGAAGAGGGCGGCGGATTGGCTCAGTCGGGGCACATACCAGGCCAGTCCGAAACCGTCGCCGTTCAAGGGTTCAGGACGTTCGCGCGAGTGATAACTCTGGTGGATAATCGAGTGATCGGGATCGGTGACCAGCGAGCTCAGCAAAATCGGCTCGCCCAGATAAGCAATGAATCGACACATAAAGAAAGTTAACCAAGTTGGGCCCAAAAGAGGTTCCCCTCGCAGGGGATGAGGGGTTCTCGTGAAACCAGCCGGGCATGACGACATTCGATCCCTCCGCCGCCCTTTCGAGGGTCTCCAAATTCTGGTCTCTAGGCGCCCAGTTCGGCCTGGAGCGCGACGCTTACGACGTGTATTTACACGAGCTGGTCAGCGACCGTTACGTGTTGGTCAACGGGCTACAGCTGCTGCGCGACGAGCTGCAGTTCGCCGGCATCGACGACAATCCGGACGTGCGAGCCTGTGGTGCCGATTTCAGTCTGCCCAGTGTGTGCACTACTCTGGCCCACACCAATTGCGGCGACCGCATTCATCAGGGCGAGGCCACCACGTCTTACGAGAACATCGTGGCCTCTCGATTCGCCACGCTGAGCGAGATCGGGGAGTTCAAGCTGGAAGCCTTTTCGCCCACCGGCGGCGGCACCGACGATGGCCGCACGCTGGCTCACGTGACGGTGGCCCATCAGCTGGACAAGACCTTGCGTCACTCGATTTACCAGGGAAATGCCCAGTCTTATGTGCTGGTGGCCATCGATCTGAAGACGCACTGCGGCCGTTCCGACCAGGCCGATGGCGCGGTCAAGTTCGGCGAAACTCAGGAATCTCGTTGGCGCGAACCTCGGGCCGCCTGCGGCGCGGTGGTGGGCTGTCTGGCCGCTTTCGACGAGAACAACGCGGTGCATCGCCGTCTGCGGGCCGACCTGGGCGAGGAGAACTTCGCCTTCCTGACGGAGCAGCCGTTTTTGTCCAAGGAGCGCATCAATGTGACGGCGGTGGTGGCCGCCGCCATCGTGGCCATTCAGGGAATGCAGAACACGCTGACGGCTCTGACCCACGAGATGGACGAGCGCGGACTGGGCCACGTGACGGCCGCCATCACCATGAATCGCCCCGAGCAGGACGACACCATCCTCTACCTGGCCCGTGGCACCGTGTGTAACGGCAAGATCCAGTATCAGGGGCTGGGTACCGACGCCCGCAAGTATTCCGCGAAACTGGTGGACTACAAAAACCAGCGGCGCCTGATGCTCACCTATCAGGACCAGGCCGAAGGTGCCTATCCGATCGCCGAGCAGTGCTACACCTGCAGCAACCGGGAAAACCAGAGCTACTACTTCGACTGATCCTAGTGCAGCGCGGCCACGGTGCGCCGATGAGCTTCGCTGAGCGGCGCACCCGGGTTGGGCAGCAGTTTCTTGGCCCGCTCGGAAGTGCGCAGCGCTTCCTCGACTCGGTTCAGGGCAAGCAGGGAGTCCATCGAGAGGATCCAGGCTTCTTCGGATTCGGGATGGGCCTCGAGGAGAAATTGGGCGTGCTCGAGGGCCTCGGCGGGGCGAGCCCCGTCCAGGGACCAGCGAGCCAGCCAGAAGCGGGCTTCCACCAACTGTTGGCGCAGGCGAGTTCGACCCGGTAGCACCCAGTCTGCCTCAAAGTCTTCCAAAAATTCTCCTCCAGCCACCGCCAGCACCCGGCGGTACTGGTCGGCCGCCGGTTCGCCCTGGCATTGTTGGGCGCGGGCGAAGCTCTGATCCAGTTGCTCCACATCCACCCAGCGAGGCAACTGAAGGTTGAAGCGCAGGGCCCCGGCTTCCCAGAGCAGATAATTGACTTCGGGCCATCCGGGCGGACGCAGGCTGGCTCGGGCCACTTCCAGGAGCTGCTGCAGGCGCACCGGGGAGGGGGAGTCGGGCAGAAACCGCTCCAGCAGAGTTTCTTCGGAATGGGACTCCTGCCAATGGGTGGCCAGGTAGGCGACCAGATGGCGAGCCCGCTGCGTGCGCCAGGCGTTATTGGGAAGGCGGCGCCGCCCCTGGTAGACCTCGAGGGGCCCCAGCGCGTGCACTCGCAGGATGGGAGGCAGAGCGGAGCCCACGTGGATGCCGGCTGGAATGGACTCCTGGACTTCCTGGCTGTGGTCCTTCTCGAGCACTTCCAGCACTTCTCTTCCGGGAATCCAGGGCAGGCTGCCCAGCAACCGCGCCAGTCCCTTGCGCGCTTCCAGATGCCAGTTGCCGCGCCGAATCTCTTGAGCGATACGGTTAGAGTCTTCTTCCAGCCAGCGCTGAATCAGACGGGGCGCTTCGGTTTGTTCCAGCTCGGGATAGGCCAGCAGGGCCGGAGCCAACCAGTCCGATTGGGCGCTGAGAAGCTCGGGCTCGGGGCATTGGCACAGGTCCTCGACGGCCGAGCGCACGGTTTCGGCGGGCAGGCCTGCTCCGGTGATCCATTCTTGGGCCAACAGAGCCAGCGCCTGACGATGGCGTGAGCGCAGTTCGCCGTAGAGGCGGCTGCTGCGTAAAAACTGGTTGGCGGCGCCCGGGGCCTTCAGTTCGTGCAAGACCAGACCGGCTTCGAAGCAAGTCTGGGCGGTGATCCAGGCGCCTAATTTCTGACTGCAGGTCAGAGCTTGTTGGACCACTTCCGGACTTCGCTTGAGCCGGGCCAGGGCCAGCAACACCTCGGGAGAGTTGCGGTCGGCTTTGAGCACCTGTTCGAAAAGATGGGTGGCCTCCATTCCCTGACCCGAGTCCTGCAAAGCCCGGGCCCGCGAGATCTGAGCGCGGCGCTGGACCTGTTTGAACTGGGGGCCGCGAGGAATCAGCTCGAGGTGCTCGCTGGGAAAGCGACCTGGCTCGTAGATGTCTTCCCCCCGACCCAGGGCCAGCGCCATCTGAACGATCTCGGCGGCGCTGCCTTCCTGGCCTTCCAGCAGGCTTTGCACGCCGGCCGGCAGTTCTTCCCAGTCGATCAACACGGGGGCTTCTCCCGGCAGTTCGCAGATGGCCTGGATCCAGGTGGCCAGCTGCACTTCCTCGCGGGCGGTCTCGCTCAGGTTGAGACCGGTGGCCACCTGACGGGCCATCATTCCCAGAGCCTGCAACCCCGGCAGAGGCAGACCCGGAACATTTTGCAGGTCCAGGGAACGGCAGATGGACTGGAAAGCGCGCACCAGGGTTTTGCGCGTGCCGTGGCTGCGGTCCGGTGAGCGGCGTTGGGAAAGGGAGGTTTTCAGCTGGCGCCCGGCCGCTTTAGAGATCTCCTCGGGGTTGCAGGGGATGCGCAGATAATCGCCGGCCCCGCAACGCATGGCGCGCAGCAGCAGTTCTTCCGACTGTTTGCGGGCCAGCACCAGACTGCCGGTGCCAGGAGCGTGCTGCTTGATGCGTGAGAGTGTCTCCAGGCCATCCATTCCGGGCAAGTCCAGGTCGACCAGCACCAGATCGAAGTCTTTGTCGGTCAGCAGAGCCAATCCGGCGGCTCCATTCGCGGCCGTGTCCAGGCTGGCCTGAGCAGAGCGCAGGATGTCCACCAGCCACTGGCGGAGGTTGGCGTCGGCACTCAGGATCAGAATGCGCTCTTTCATCGTTTCTGAATTACCAGCTAGTCGGTGCCCGCACCTGCCGCCTGGATGCGTATGCCCACGACCTCCCGATAGAAGCGAGGCATGCGTTCCAGCTGCCGCGCCAGCTGGTCGGCGGGGCAACCAGGGGTTTGATAGAGCCAGCTGCCGCGGGCCGGCCCCTCCATGCATGAGCCATAGGCCCCCAGCTCCATGATGGAAAGCGGCGAGAGATCCGGACCTTTTTTCTGGATCAGGGTCAGGTCTTGGAAAGGACCGAGGCGAGCCAGTTCCATCAGGGCTGTGCGCGTGTGTCCCCGACCGTTGGCGACCGCCACCGACCGGCCATCTTGCACAAGGGCCGCTTCTTCATGACTCCAGTTCTGAGAACGGAGTTCTACCCGCGGACGTCCATGAACTAGCGATTGGACCCGGTTCAGGCTGTCGCGAAAGAGGGCGTAGGAACGGCCTTCGAAGTCGGCGGACACGGAGAGGTCGCAACCGAAGGAGGGGCGCACCCCTTCGACCCCCAGATAGGCGAAACGCGCTGCAGCGTCGGGACGCAGTTCCGGGGGCAGGGTATCGAAAGAGAAATCCCCGCGGGCATTGACGCCGGCATCGGGATCCAGGGCCAGGGTTAGGACACGGAAGCCGCCATAGAGCAGTGCGCCCGCGCACATCATGCAAGGATCGAGGGTGGAGACGATGGTGCAACTCTGGGCGGGCGGCAGGCCGCTCTGGTCAAAATACCAGTCGACCAGTTGGCGCTCGCCGTGGGCGGTGGGGTCGCAGACGGCACCGTCGCAAAGCACGTGGTTGGAGGACTCGGCCAGCAGCTCGCCGGCGGGGCCCAGAAGGACCCCGCCGACGCAGAACGTGCCGCGCTCGGAGGCGCGTTCCGCTCCGCGTTGAGCCCACTCAGCGGCCTGCAACAAACTCTCGGCTTGCTCGCCCTGGCCGGGCCGAACCCCTGGATAGACCGAGTTCACTGGCGGCGCAGCAGCACCACCGGGATTTCTCGGTCCGTCTTGGTCTGATAGTCGGCGTAGGGAGGCCAGATGGGCAGCATCAGGTCCCAATATTCCTTGCGTTTGGGGCCGCTGACGGTTTCGGCGCGGGCCTTGAATTTGTCCCTGGCCACCTGAACTTCCACTTCCGGATTGGCCTCCAGATTGACATACCAGTCGGGGTGTTGCGGAGCGCCGCCTTTGGAGGCGATGATGATGTAGCCTTCGTCCACTTTGCCGTAGATGAGGGGCATGATGCGGGGTTGGCCGGTTTTGCGGCCGATGGTCGTAAGCAGTAGGGTCTGCACCGGACCGGGGCCGCCTACTACGGTCGAATCCCAGTAGTGGCCTTTCTCGGGGTCCTGCAGATAAAGTTCGCGGTGTTGATCAATCCATTCCATACTCATCGGATGGCCTTCCATCCTCAAGGCTCGCCGTCCTATAGGGTTTAGAAGATCAGCACGTCCTGATGGTTGAGCATGGCGGTCAGCACCGAAGTGAGCTCCAGGCTGAGGCGCAGGCCGGCGACCGTGAAGACTCCGCCGGTGACCAGGGAGGCGCGGCGCAGCAGGACGAGCGCGCGGGCTTTGAAGCGGGAGGCGGGAGGAGCCTGTTTGCGGGAGAGTTCCTGGTAGAGAGCTTTCTGCAGTTCGAGGGTCACGGTGTCGTCCTTTCTGCTGTCGGGGATGTCTCTATCTTGCATCCCCGGCGACGAGTGGACGCCAAATCATGTGAACGACTTGTTACAAGCTGTCCATGACCTTGAGCATGGGAAGCATGGTGGCGACCACCGTGAAAGCGACGATCAGACCGACGAATCCAAGCATGATCGGTTCCAGAGATTTGGTGAGCACCTCCAGGCCGTGTTCCAGATCCACCTGATACATACGAGCCATGGACTCCAGCATATCACCGAGTTTGCCGCTTTCCTCGCCGGCCGCCACGGCCTGGCAGAAGGCGCCCGGAAACCCCCCGGATTCTTGCAGGGCGGTGCCGATGAGATCGCCATCTTTGACCCGTTCGCAAACGCCCTTGATGTCTTCGATGAGGCTCAGGTCGGCCGTCGCCTGACTGGCGTAATCGAGGCTTTGCACGATGGGGATGCCGACGGAATGGAGGATGTAGAGCGTTTGGGCAAAGCGGGTTAGCGAGACGAGGCGCATGATCGGACCGATCAGAGGGAGACTTTGAAAACGGCGCACCCACCTTAGTCTGAGCGCCGGTTGTTGCCACTGATGCTGAGCGAACAAGAGGAAGCAAGCGCCGGCCAGGGCGGCCGCCACATAGCTCAGGGGGTTGCGAATGGCGTCGCTGAAGAAGACCAGAATCTTGGTGGGAAGCGGCATTTCGGCGCCGTTGTCGGCCAGCATCGTGAGCAGCGAACGAAAGAGCAGGGGAGGGGCCAGGGTCACCATGAGCAGACAGAAACCGCAAATGATCAGGGGGACGGTCAGAGAGCCGCGCACTTTCATTTCGATCTGCAGTTGGCGTTCTTCCAGTTCCGCCAACTGGGTGAGGGTAGCGCCCATCTGCCCGGTCTTTTCGCCGACCGCGATCAGGCGCACGTGCATGGGCGAGAAAAGCCAGTTCTGTTGGGACATGGCGTTGGAGAGGTAGCGTCCGGCCGAGATTTTGTTCGCCAGGTCGTTGCAAACGACGGCCATGTGGCGGTTCGGTTGCTGCTCGGCCAGCATGCCCAGAGAGCGGTCGAGCGAGACCCCGGAGTTGAACATCGCCGACAGGCTGCGAAAGAACAGGGCCAGATCGGCTCCGGAAACCGAGCGACGCATTTGCCAACGAGTGAAGAAGTTCATTTTAAGGAATTCACGGCCCGTCGTGGAAAGTTCCACTCTGATGCTACGATGCCTGTCGCTCGCATTGCTGTTTCTCTGGAGCTGCCCCGGTTACGCGGAGAAACGCAACTACCGGTTGGAGCCTCACACCGAGCCCCCCAAGGCCTGGGTCTACCTGATCGTGCCTGGAAAAAAGGCGGTCGAGAACGATCCGGCCCAGCAGTATGCGCCAGCGGATTTCAAATTGCGGCCCGGAGACTTGCTGGGACAGGCCGATGGCGAACCGCTGATTACTCGGCCCTTGCCCGAGGATCAGGGGTCAATCTCGTTGGTGCTGCTGCAGTCTCACTGCCAACCGCTTGTGGTCCAGGTCGATCTTACGGCGCTGACCAGCAGTGGAAGCTACAGCTTACCCGTCGGCGGCGGAGTCTACCAGTTGACCTACGCTTCCGGGAAAGCGCGCTGGCGAGAGTGGGGAGGGCGCTACCTGCTGCCGGCGGTGGTGGGAGTCTTTGGTCTGACGGGTCTGGCCTTTCTTGTGCCCATTTACCTGGACCGACTGCGCAACCGGGAGCAGAGCCTGGCCGCTCGTGAGTTCAAGGCCATGGTGGTGACTGACCTGGTGGTGCCCAGTTCCACCGAGGATCCGCTGATCGGGTCGCGGCTGGACGATTACCGCATTCTGCAGCAGATCGGTCAGGGCGGCATGGCTCGGGTTTACCGGGGGGTTCCTGATGCTACTCTGGACGAGAGCCAGGCCGTGGCCATCAAGATCATGAACCACGAGATGGCCAAAACGCCTGAATTGATCGAGCGCTTTGATCGTGAACGCCGGGTCTACGAAAGCCTCAATCACCCCCACATCGTCAAGGTGTTTGCGGCCGGCGAACAGGTCGGTCACTACTATATGGTGATGGAACTGATTCGCGGCCACAGCCTGCGCCAGGAGGTGGAGTCCAACGGAGTTTCTCCCAAGAAGATGTTGCGCTTGATGACGCCGGTCTTCGAAGCCGTCGCCTACGCGCATAAAAAGGGCGTGGTGCATCGAGACCTCAAGCCGGAGAACGTGATGCTCAGTCACGACGACCAGATCAAGGTGATGGATTTTGGGCTTGCTAAAACCCACGACCTGCCTCAGGTCACCGCCACCGGCTCGGTGCTGGGCACGCCCGCTTACATCGCCCCCGAGCAGATCAACGGAGAACTGCACCCGGCCAGCGATCAATACGCCTTGGGAGTTATGTGTTGGGAGTTCCTGACCGGACGGCGACCGTTCGAGGATGAGAACCCGGTGACTCTCATCGTCAAACACCTTTCCGAGCCCGTGCCATCGCTGGCGGAACGACGGCCCGACCTGGCCCGGTTCGCCAAAGTTTTGGAACGGATGTTGGCCAAGAAGCCCGAGGACCGCTTTCGCGACCTGGAGCACGCCCTGACTTCCTTGCGGTATACAGGATGAAGCGCCGGGGCGTCACCTTGCTCGAGTTGCTCATCACCATGACGATTGTGCTGGTGGTGACGGGCTTGACCGCTCTTTTGTTGAGCAGCACCAGTCGGGCGGCCCTGCGAATCACCATGCGCAGCGAGATGCAGCAGCAGGCCCTGACGGCCATGCAGCGACTGCTTACGGACTTGCGGCGCAGCTGCTGTTCGGGGGTGGCGATTCGTTCCGGGGCGGCCCCCGTGGCCGTGGCCATCTGCCCCTTGAAGGGGTCCGGAGTGCTCAACAACGGGGAGTTGTCGTGGAGCGATATCTTTCAGATTTACTGGTATGACGGCAGTGCTAAAACGCTGAACTGCCGTGAATGGCCGCCCGGAGCGCCGGCGGCCACGCTGGAGGAACTGGACATCACCAAGCCGCGGCGGCTGGCTCCGGGGCGCATCGCCGCGATTTTGAACGTGCCGGCCGCCCGCCAGTTCACCCTGGTTACCGGCCTGACTTCTTTCGAAATTTCCTATCCACCGGGAGGGAGCGACGTCTTGATGATTCAGCCGGTGACCTTCAAGCTGACTCTGGAGCGCAAGGGAAATACCGGCCGCAATACTCCCGAGGTCTATACTTACCAGCGCAGTTTCTTTTTGCCGGAGCAACGATGAAGCGGCGCGGTATGACTATGCTCGAGGTGATTTTCACCGCCAGTTTGCTGGCCATCGTTTTCATGGTGCTGCTCAGTATCTTTCCCACGGCCATGTTCTCGGTGCGCCAGACCGAGCATCGTTTGACGGCCAACAACATCGCCCAGGCGGTGCTCGACGGTTGCCGCAGCGGGCCGTTCTCCAACCTGGTGGCCAATCAGACGGTGGACTTGACCACCATGGGAGCGTTGGGGATTATCCTGCGGCGGAGCAACCAGCAGGGGGACGACAAAATGGTCTACACGCCGGTGCTCAAAGTGGCGGCCTCTCCCACTTCTACGGTGCCGCGCAACACGCTTTGTCAGTTGACGGTGGACGTTTCCTGGCACGAACGCGGCCAGACCTTGAGGGTGACCCGAATTTTGCAGATCTCGGCCCTGAACCGTTAGTATTCCGTCCAGGCGGAAATGCGGAGTTTGTCGGACTCTTTGAGGAATCGGTTGGGGTCGAAGCTGAAGGTATAGAGTTCATTCTGGCCTTTGGAGACAGCATTTCGTTCTTCCCATGTGGGAAGAATGCTGCGGTACCAGGCTTCGTGCTCGGCTGGTGAAGGCGTGTTGAAGCCGGCAGCGCCATAGTAGGCCGAGCACTTTGAGAGGCCCAGCACGGTGGTGCGGGCAATCAGGCTTTCGCGATCGGTGTAGCGCTCGACGATGGGTCCAGGAGTTCCCTCGTCTTGATAGATCATGTAGTAGACGAATTGTTGCCGGCCATTGATGGTTTCTCGCGTGATTTGGAGCACGACGGGTTGCCACCAACGCCAGCTATTGTTGGCTTCATCGGCGCCAGGGGGCTGAATGAAGGCCCCCTGACCCGGGTTTTGCATTTGTGTGGGATCTGCCGCCGCACCACCTCCCGGTTTGCCCGGTACTTCGGAACCCGTCAAGATGTGGTCGTTTTTATCGCGCCAGGCGCCGTTCTTGTAGGCGCCTCGGACCGGGCTCCTACCATAGTCGAAGTCGGGTCCGAGGCCGGGAATGTCCACCTTGGCGGGAGCTTCTCCCGGCATCAGGGCCAAGGGATCGATGGTGCTGGGAAACTGGAGGGTGAGCTGCAGCGGGAAATACATGTCGACTTTGTTGAAAACCGGCACGCGGATGGCCAGGCAGCCCTCCATGTCGATATTCCCCTTGGTGGAGTCCAGTCCGTCGGCGATGAAGCCGCCTACCACAGTGAAGTTGCGGGCGTGGAAGTTGCCGCGGGTGTAGACCATTCCCTGGAACTGGTATTTGGCCGAAGTGGTGGAGGTCAGGCTGAGGTCGCCCTGACTGAGCAGGGCCACCGAGTCGGCCGAGGTCAGGCCACTGCCGCCCTCGACGGTGGTGGTGCCGGTTACGATCACGGCTCCCGAGCCTTTGATGCCGCCGATGACTTTGAGGTTGCCGTTGACGTAGAGCAGAGTGTTGTCGACGTGCAGGTCTCCGTTGATGGTGACCGAGGGCCCGTCGCAGCGCACGATGCCGGTCAGGTGTTGTTCCCCCTGGATGCCGGCCGGCAGCGATTGATAGTTAAAAGTGGAGTCGCGTGCCGGATCATAAAGATTGAAGTCAAAGTGGGGCAGCTCCAACTCGGAGTTGTAGGTGCGCACTTCGCCCCCGACCGTGGAGTTGTCGAGCACGCTGACGCCTCCGCCTGCCTGCAGGTTGCCGGCCACCCGGCTGCCCTGCTCGAGCACGGCCGCCTGGGCTTCGGTGCAATTGGTGCCGAGGTCTCCGGGTTTCAGCTGGCCCGGATCGGCGGCCACGGCTTCCAGATCCACTCCATTCAGACTGTCCAGGGCTCCCACGAAGCTGTCGGTGAGGTGGACTTTGCCGGTGGCTCCCAGCGAGAGCGTAAAATTGGGCACATAGACCACCGCTTCGCGGGTGCGTACGACGTTGCGACAGTGGGCCACAGCCACCAGGTGGACGCGCTTGCCGGGGACCTTGCCCTCTTTGAGCAGCTTGCCGTCCGGCCAGGCGGGGAGAAAATTGTCATTGTCGTTGCGAGTGGAATACGGCACGCCCTGCGTTTTGTTGAAGGTCAGGCGCACGCCGGAGCCTTCGACCGGACCGTCATATTCGATCTTGGTAGAGGCCGTGCTGCCCCAGGTCGGGTCCTTCATGAGCTCGGCCAGGCTCTGCTGAATGGCCGAGTCGGCCAGTAAGGAGGCGGTCTGGGCATTCTCGGAGCGCAACAGCATCTGCACGTTGACCGAGGAGGTGGTGCCCACCGTCAGCACGGCCAGCAGCGCCACGGCGATGACGCACACGGCTCCGGCCAGCGAACTCCCCCGTCTTCTCATCTCCCTAGTGTAGCACAAAAGTAGGACCCGGTTGGCCGGTCCAGAACGATTCTAAGTGCCACTTTATGAAGGCCGCTGTCACTGCGGCGCTCTGACCCTGAGTTACACGACTGCCTCCGAGCCCGGCGCGATTCAGCCGCGCGCCTGCGACTGCTCCTACTGCACCCGCCAGGGCGCGATGTATGTTTCCGATCCGGCCGGCTCTTTGTCTCTAGCGGGGGAGCCTCGGATTTATCGGCAAGGAGAAGAGCGGGCCGAGTTTTTGAGCTGCGGGCGCTGTGGGGTTCTGCTGGCGGTGGTTCACCAGCAGCGAGGCGCGGTCAACGTGCGTTGCCTGGAGCGCTTCGCCGAGTTCGGCTCTCCGGTGGCGGTATCACCGCAGCAGTTGAGTGCCGACGAGAAGGTGGCGCGCTGGCTGGCCAACTGGACCCCACTGCTTTGAGAAGGCTGTGTTTTTTTCTGCTGCTGACCGGGCTGGGAGGCACGGTTCCCAGCAGCGTCGGGGCTTTTCCCCCGGAGGGGGCGCTGCTGATCATGAATCGCTCGGAGGTGACTCTGCGCTGGAAGTTGCCGCGTGGAGCTTTTACGGCGGAACTGTGGTCGCAGGGCAGCAAGCGCATGGAGGCCGTCGTTTCCGATGCTTCCTGGACGGTTCCGGTGAGTCGAGGCCAGAACTACGGCTGGATTCTGCGCAATTCGAGCGGGATCGTTCAGCAAGGTCGCTTCGGTGTGGCCGAGGAGGCGACGTTCAGCGCCAATGGACGCGATGGCACAGCGGGACGTCCGGGTCCGGCCGGCGGTCCCGGTCAGCCGGGAACCAATGGTGGCCAGATCGAGGCGGAACTGCAGCGCGATGAGGCCGGGATGCATCTGCGCATTCGCTCCCGGGACCAGAACTTGCATTATCTGTTTGTGGATTCGGACGTGCGCTTTGCCATCTCGGCCCGCGGTGGTAACGGAGGAGATGGCGCGGCCGGAGATGACTTTCGCGGCTATCAGGCGGCGGTGGGGCACGACGGCGGAGCGGCCGGCTGGGGCGGGTCCGTCAAGGTGACCACTTACAATGCGCCCTGGCGGCAGTATTTGGAGGTGGATCTGACTCCGGGCACCCCGGGAGCGGGCGGTAAGGGCGGGAAATACCGAGTGTTGTCCACCCAAGAAGAGGTGGCTCCCGACGGCAAGGGTGGCAAGCCTGGCCAGGGCGGACGGGTCGATACGCGCCTGGGTCCCTAAGCGGGGCGCACGACCTCGAGGTTGACGGGTTGATCGGTTTCGCCGCGGCGCAGACGCATCAGGATGGGCGTGGTGGAGAAGGTGGTGGCCAGCGCCATCAGCACAAAGATGGTGAACAGGGTCGGGGAGAGGATTTTGAGCTCCAGGCCCAGGTTCAGCACAATCAGTTCCATCAAGCCGCGCGTGTTCATCAGCACTCCCAGACTGGCGGCTTCACGGTTCTTGAGTCCGGCCATACGGGCGGCCATCCAGGTTCCACCGAATTTGCCGATACAGGCAGCGGCGATGACGGCGGCCACCACCAGCCAGGCCTGCGGTCCCTGCACCAGTCCGATGGACGTGCGCAGGCCGGTGAAGGCGAAGAAGCAGGGGAGAAGCAGCAGTCCGACCAGGGTGTTGAGGTGACCCATGAGGCTTTTGGCCAGTTTGCTGTCGTGGGGGATGACTGTGCCCAACAGAAAGGCGCCGAAGAGGGCGTGGATACCGATGGCGTCGGTGCAGGCGGCGGTGAGCAGGCTGCAGGCCAGCACGATGGCCAGATCCTGACGTCGGTCCTGCCAGTTGCCGGTCACTCTGCGCAGTAGCGGACGCAAGATGGCGAGGACGCCGACCACGAAGGTGGCGCTCAGGACCAGGGTTTGGGCGGCCAGCCAGGGGCTGGCGGTGGCCACAGCCAGCACGCAGGCCAGCAGACACCAGGCGGTCACATCGTCGATGGCGGCGCAGGTCAAAGCCAGGGCGCCCAGGCGGGTGCGCTGCATGTTCTGGTCGGTGAGGATGCGGGCCAACACAGGAAAGGCCGTGATCGACATGGAGACGCCCAGAAACAAGGTGAAGACATGGAAGGGGACGTCCGGCCCGCCGTAGATGGGAAAGAGCCAGAGCGAGAGCAGCGTTCCCAGGCTAAAGGGCACGACGATGCTGGCGTGCGAAATCAGCAAGGTGCTTTTTCCCTGGTGGCGGAGCAGTTCGAGATCCAGTTCGAGGCCGACAAAGAACATGTAGAGGATGACGCCGATGCGCGCCAGGATGCCGATGGCTCCCGTAACGTCGGGCGCGAAGAGAAGGGTGGATGCCTGCGGCCAGAGCCAGCCGAGCAGGCTGGGCCCCAGCAGAATGCCGCCCAGCACTTCGCCCATCACCGGAGGCTGCCCGATACGCGCCATGAGTTTGCCCAGGGCCTGAGAGCTGGCCGAGATTACGGCCAGCGAGAGAAGTAGGCGGGCGATCAGCGAGTTTTCCTTGTGGGCACCGCTGCCGAAACCCAGTGCGGGTCCGCCGGCTTGCAGATGCTGGCCGCTCTGATTCACCAGCCAGAAGATCAGGGCTCCTCCCGCCAATAGCGCCAGATAATAAGCGGCCAGGCGGGTTGGGCTGAGTTTCGGTCGGGTCAGGGCTTCCATCATAGGCTTGCCTTTGCTTGGAGGCGGGTGAATCCTGGTGGACTAGATTTTTTGGATGTCGACCGGCTTGAAGAGGATGCTGGCGCTGGGATTGTAGATGAGTTTGGCCGAGACGCGCACCTTCTGACCTGGCTCGAGCAGACTGCCGTCGTTGGCGTGCACCTTGAGGTCTTTGTCGGTGTAGTTCTTCGGAGGTTTTTCCACCTGGTTGGCTCCCGTGCCGACATAGAGGCTGACGGAGACGGGCTTTTCCTTGGAGTCCGGCGTTTCTACCAGGTCCAGGAGCATGGTGTCGTTGACCATAGCCGCCGCCGGCAGGCGCAAGTAACCCTCGAGGGAGATCTGCTTCTCGTGGTTGGCTTGCGTGTTGTAACCGCTGAAGGTCTGGGGGGTGGCCGGTGGGGGTGGAGAGGAGCAGCCCCAGAGCGATAGGGCGACGAGGGCTAGCAGGTTTTTTTTTCATGGTGTTCCTCTCCTAAGCGCGCAGGCGGTTTCCCTGGGCCATGTTGTCGCCGGCTACGCCGCCGATGAGGGGGAAGGCCCCGAGCGCGAACATGCCGGTGCCACCGCCGGTGGCGCCCAGAATTCCGGCCACGTGGCAGATACCCAGCCCCCAGGTGGCGGCACCCAGGCGGTTGAGCAGGCCGTCCTGGCCTTTGGGCATGGATTTGGCGCCCACGTAGGCGCCGATTCCGCCGCCGATGGCCATTCCCACCCCTTCTTTGAGACCATTCAGTCCGAAGTGATTCCAGGCGACGGCGGCGCCCGCTCCAACGGCCAGCGAGATGCCGAGTCGTTTGGGCATGTCGACCTTGTCGCCCAGGGCGAAATAAGTGGCCGCGGCACCGACGCCTCCGCCGATCAGCATGCCGGCCGGGCCGAAATTGGTGGGCAGATGGGCCAGTTCCCAGAGCTTGGAGACGCCCACGCCCGCCAGCGCCGATGCCCCGGCCGCCGCTCCCCATAAGCCGGTCATCTTGGGCCGGCTGTACTGGAACTCGTCCCGGGCCAGTTCCTGGAGAACTTGCTTTCGGGTCGGCAGCTTCTGGGGGGCGGTGGTGAGGGCGCGCTGGATCTTCATGATTTAAGTTTCACGCAACCTGGGCGCGTCTGCCTAGCGATCGGGATGTAACCTTTGTTACCGTTTCCTATCGATCTACGATGATTTGGAAACCACCCACTTACTTGTTCCGGAGTAGCCGATCGGCGATTGCGGAATTCGACAATTGATCAACCTCTTGGAGTAGATCCGGTTCCTCGATGCTGAGGCGCAACTCGCGGGCGTGGTCTAACTCGTAGGTTGTGAGATCTTCGGCTTGCTGCAGCCACAGATAACGCCGGATTTGGACCCGGGGATGGGGGTCGATGCCATAGGCGCGCAGGCGCACCGCGGCCAGCCAGATCTGCTCGGGGGTCTTGGGCTGCAGCAGGGCCAGGGCTTCCAGGCGGACCTGCTCGTGAGGGTGGTTGCAGGCGGCCAGAATTTCCAGGAAGGCCTGTTCCTCGGGGGAGCGATAGAGCGCCTGCAAGGCCAGGCGAGCGGCGGTGGGGGCGGTTTGACGGGCCAGCGCCCGCAACCAGGGAAACCAGCGCTCGTCTTCCTGAAGGGCCAGCCTTTGGGCCAGGCCGACGGCCAGCTGGGCGCGCACGTCGGGGCTGGGGGGACTCTTGAGCAGCGATTCCTCCTGCAAAGGGTCGAGGCCCCGCTGGTCGAGCCAGTGCAGCACCAGTTGGGCGGCATCTTCAGATACTTCCGGCTCCTGGTGGCCGAGTAGTTCCAGCAACAGGTCCCAGCCGGCTTTTTCGAGATGGAGCAGGGGTTCCAAGAAATGGGCACGGTGCGCCTGGGGGCATTTGATGAAACTGCTCCAGAGTAAGGTGGAAGCGGAGCCGGAAGGCAGCGTCTCCACGGCCAGAGAGAGAGTGGTGGGATTGACGTAGAGACCTTCGAGCAGTCCGGCCCGGAGTCCATCGGGCAGGGCCCCGCTCTCGCGCACCAGGGACACCAGCGAGTGCTGCGTTTCCGGTTCCAGAGTCTCGAAGGCGGACCACATCATGGTGTCGAGATTCTGGGCCTTGAGGATGCGCTGGGCGGCGCGCTGGGCCTCCGGCTCGCCACTTTGGGCCAGCTGGCGGAGGCGCTCCAAAATGTGGTGAGAGAAGCCGAGCCGTTCCAGTCGGCCCAGGGTGTTCTGGCTTTCCAGCAGCAGCAGCCGGGAGGCCAGCCGCGGACCGTCCTGGAGCAGCACTCTCAAAGTCTCGGGATTGGGGATTTCCAGCAGGTGTTCGGTGACCTGGCGGGCCAGTTGAGCGTCCTGGTCTTCCAGCAGGGGAGCCAGTTCGCGGGCCGGGCGTTTCCAGGCCATGAGCAAGCGGGCCACGGCCTGGCGGGTGTCCACCTGGCGATGCTGGAGGAAAGCGGCCAGGTCGACCGGTTCCTGCGATGACGGCGCCAGGCTCTGGCTGAGAGCGCCCAACAGCATCAGCAGATGCACTCCGTGCAGGCGAGGTAAGAGTTTGAGAGCGGCGTCTTGCTGATGCGGCTGCAGACCCGTCTGCTCAATAGCCAGCACGGCCAACAGGCTGAGCTCGGAATCATGCAAATGGCGGCGTAAGATTTCGACCGGTTCGTTGCCGTAGTTGTCGCGGAAACAGGCCAGCGCGGCGGCGCGCACCTCCACATCCTGCGACTGCAGGCCGGCCCGCAGGGCTTGCGGTGAGGTGACGCCGCCCAGTTGCTCCAGACCGCGCCAGGCCAGGTCGCGCAGGGCGTTTTCGGGGTCGTGACAGAGGCCTTCCAGCAGGCGGGCCACGCGAGCCAGGGCCGGGCCCCAGCCGGCCAGGGCGCGGGCGGCGTAGTGACGATCGTCCCGGTCCTTGGACTGGATCAGTTCGGCCAACCGCCCCAGAGCGGCCCGGTCGACCCAAAGGGGAGCTTCGCGCCTCTGAATGAGCGCTCGCGTACCCGCTCCTTCCAGGGCGTAAAGAGCGGCGCTGGCCCAGATTCCCGGGGCGGTGGCCAGAAAGGATTCGCTGCCCTGGGCCTGAGGGCCGAGATACCAGAGCACCTGGCACAGCCAGATTTGCACCGCCGGAGCGCCCTGGCGAAAGCGCTCCTGAATGTTGAACAGGACGCCGCGTCCCAGTTGTCCCAAGGCCCAGGCGGCCAGTGCCGCCAGTTGTTCCCACTGGCTTTTCTCGGGGGTGGGAGTCGAGATGAGACCGAGCAGGTCCTCGCAGGCGGCTTCTCCGTGTTGTTCCAAGAGGATCATCATCCAGGAAAGACGCTGATGGGAATTGCCGGCTTTGCGCAGTCCGGAAATGCAGCGGGCCAGGCTTTGACGGGCGATCTTGGCTCGCGTGCGGGGAGTTCTGCGCTGCAGAGTGAGAGCCAGTCGTTGCGGGGAGTGGGCGGGGCCGGAACGCAGCAGCGCCGGGGTGGCGCAGCCCTGGAGCGCCCAGACCAGCGGCCATTCGGGGAGATCGATTTGGGCTTCCAGCAGCATGCGGGCCCCCTGGCTGCCCATCTGGCGGATGACGCGAAGGGCGAAGAGGCGCACCGGCAGGTGCGTGGAGTGGAGCTGGCCGCGCCAGAATTCCGGGTCTCTTCCGAGCATTGAGGCTGGGGCTTCGGGGAGGTTGAGCGGTTAGCCTACCATGGGATTGAGGTGGCCGAGCAGAGAAAAGGCCTGGCGGGCTCAGTCGGCGGCCGTGCGCAGCAGGCCGGTGGGTCCGGCCGGACTGACCAGGGTTCCGTAGCTGGCGTAAAACTGCAGAAAGGGCATGTCGAAGGTGCCGTCGTCCTGGCCGTCCTGCGCTCCCACCCACTCGCCCTTGTGCCAGGGATTGCGCAGGGTCACCGTGTCGCGCTTTTCGTCGTAGCCCAGAATGGCGTAGGCGTGCATACCCACCACCCCGTTCTTCAGCGGCGTGAGGGAGCGGCCGAAGAGGCCGGTCTCCCAGCGACTGGCGGTAACCAGAGGGCCGCCGCGGCGGACGGCCTGGGATAGTTTCTCTCGGATCTGGTTGGGAGATTGATGATCGAAGTTGACCTTGTGGCGCTTTTGTCCGAGCATCAGCGAGTAGGCATCGGAAAACATCTGCCCGGTGGCCACGTAGGAACGGGGAGTGCGGTCGGGCAGACCGCGCAGTCCGGCCAGGTCTCCCAGGCGCTCGCCCAGGGCCAGCTCCAGCAGGGCCGGCCAGCGCTCGTCGTCCTTGCCGCGGGCGTGGTAGAGGCGCTCGGCCAGACTCACGTCCTCGACCCGGTGCTCCGAGCCGTCTTTGAGGCGAACGGTGACGCTGCCGTCCCCGTTGTCCTGGAACATCGAGCGCACGTGGTCTGCGTCGGTTCCGATCAAGGTCGAAAGCGACACACAGGTGCCGTTGCTGCCCTGGCGGATCTCTTTGGGGTCAAAGGACTCTTCCATGATGGGTTTGCGTGGGCTCAAGGAACCGGCCTGGTTCTTGCGCACGCGAAAGGTGTTGGCCATTCGGTTGGGACCGTCGGTTTTCAGCTTCTCCAGGTCCTTGCGGGTGATGCCCTGACGGTTACCGATTTCTTTCTGGAAACAGCGCATCACGATCACGGCGGCCGCATCGGCGCCCTGAACGTCCGCTTGATGGAGAGCCTCGTCCAGTTCGGTAGCGCAGAGACGGCCGTTGTGATCCTGGTCGAGGCGCTCGAACAAGCCCAGAGCGGTCTGGGCCAGTTCGGCGCACTCGTTGCCTTGAAGCTTGGGGGACGGGGAGGGATCGTGGTCGGGCAGACTGAGCCTGCGGTAGAGCCCGCACTCCCAGGGACTCCAGGATTGATCTTGCTTGCCCTCGAGTTGTTGCAGCCGAGCGTCCAGACCGAAGTGCTGGAAGGCTTGCTTCAGCTGGTCGGGCGTATAGGGCTGGCGCTCGTCTTCCTTGAGAAAACGATCGAGGGTGGCTTTCTGGCGTTCCCGGGGAGTGGCCGCCAGACGGACCAGCTCGGAATTGTTGAGCTGGTATCTGGCGAAGGGCTTGTCAATTCTCACTGATCGCTCGACTGCTTGATCCATTCCGCGGTGGCGCCGGCGGCGGCTCCGGTGGCGACGGCCAGAGCCAGTCCGACCGGGCCCTGACTGCCCATCCAGCCCAGTGCAGCACCGGCGGCGGCGCCTCCCAGACCTTCGGCGATGCCCTTGGCGGCCGGTTCGGCGGCAACCAGCAGCAGAGCCGGGGGGAAAATCAGGCCGACGAAAAGCATCACGGCTCCCATCGGAGTGTTGAGCATTTCTTTGGCTCCCGAGACAACGCCGTGGGTGCTGCCGGCGATGCCCAGAGCGGTGGCTCCGGCGGCGACGGGTCCCATGTGCATACCCAGAGCGCTGGTGGCGTGGCCGGCTCCGGCGCCAACCGCGCCAACGCCCGCGCCAACGAGGGCGCCTTTGGCGATTTTGCCCCAGCACCGAGACCGTGTTCCGGTAAGCGAAGCGTCCGAACGCGGGTTTGGGGCCCCAGCGTCGAGACCTTTGTCTTCGGGCTCCGGGGGAGGCGTGGGTTGTGGCTCGGGCTTTTGTGGGGTAGGAAGATTGCGTTGAGGGATGTTCTGGTTCGGGCTCTGAATTCTCATGGCGGACTCCGTTTTTTTTCTTTCCTTTATGAATTGTGCGGCTGAAAGGACTCTGAAATGAGGCAATGGGCCCTGGTGGGCATCGTGCTCATCACCTGTTTGGTGGCGATGGAAGGCACGGTGGTGAGCACGGCTATGCCACGCACGGTGGCCGAACTGGGCGGTTCCGATCACATCGCGCTGGTGTTCTCCGCTTATCTGGGGGCGCTGGCCATCATGGGTCCGGTGTGGGGAAATCTGGCCGACCGCTGGGGGGCGCGCCCCGTCTACATTTTGTGCGTGGTGGTGTTTTTGATCGGCAGCACCTGGGCTTCCATGGTGCATTCCATGCAGGAGCTGGTCTTGGCGCGCTTCGTGCAGGGACTGGGTGGGGGCGGCCTGACACCGCTGGGCCAGACGGTGCTGTCCTTGATCTACGAGCGCCACGAGCGGGCTTCGGCCCAGGCCTGGTTGGTCAGCGCTTTCGGACTGGCCAGCCTGTTCGGGCCGCCGCTGGGCGGCTGGATCACTCAGGAGTTCGATTGGCGCTGGGTCTTTTTGCTCAGTCTGCCTTTCGGGGGGGTGGGGGCCGTGCTGCTGTTCTTCTTCTTGCGCCCTCCGGCTCTGGAGCTGCGTCAGGTTCCTTTTGACTGGTTGGGCCTGGGGCTTTTTGTGGTGTGGATGTTGGCGGCTCTGCAAATCAGCCCGTGGATGCTGCCGCTGGGTCTGCTTCTCTGGCTCTATTCGCGACGCCTGGAGCATCCATTTCTGCCTCTGCCGCTGCTGCGGTTTCCCGTCTTCGGGGCGGTGAGTGGGCTGGCCATTTTGTTGGGGGCCGGCTTGTTTGGCGGGGTCAGTTTCTTTCCGGTTTTTCTCCAGGACTTCTACAAGCTCAATCCGGTCGAGGCGGGTCGGGCCATGCTGCCGTTGATGCTGGGTTGGGTGGCCTGCTCTTCGCAGTCGGCTCGCTGGGCTCTGCGCTTCGGATACGGGCGCATCGTGGGTCTGTCGGCTTTGAGTCTGTTCGGGGGCTACGTGGCTCTGTGCTTGGACAGCGTGGTGCTGGGGCAGATCGGCCTGGGAATGGCCGGCGGGCTTTCGTTCACGCCCTTGACCCTGTCGGTGCAGGATGCCGTGCCTCGTGAGCAGTTGGGCCAGGCTACCTCCTCGGTGGTCTTCTTGCGCACCTTGGGGGCCTCGCTGGGAACGGCTTTGATGGGAGCGGTGCTGCACTCCTACGGATTTGCCTGGATGTTCCGCTGCGGGGCGGCCCTCTCGTTGCTGGGAGTGCTGGCCTTTCTGCCGTATCGTCGGGCCGTTTCTAGTTGACTGGACTGATGGTCCAATTTATAATGGGGCTATGGATTTTTCCTTTGCAGCCACCGATGGTTATGAATTAGCGGGCAGCTGGTTTGCGGCCGAGACTCCTCGCGGGGCGGTGCTGATCAGCGCCGGAACGGGGATTCGACGGCGGTTTTATACGCGACTGGCCACTTTTCTGGCCGGTCGCGGCTTTTCGGTGATGACCTACGACTATCGAGGCATCGGCGACTCGCTGCGGGGCGGACTGCGGGGCCTCAAGGCGGACAAGCTGACCTGGGCCGAGCGGGATATGCCGGCGGCCTGGGCCGAGTTGCGACGACGTTCGGGCGAGGTGCCGGTCTACTGGTTGGGCCACTCGCTGGGTGGCCAGATGCCTGGACTGGTCGAAGGCATCGAAAAGGCGGCGGCCGTCTGCTCGGTAGGGGCCGGAGTGGGCATCTGGTGGAAAATGCTCAAGCCTTACCGCTGGTTCTGTGTCTTCGTCTGGTATGTCTACATGCCGTTGATGACGGCTTTGCTGGGCTACGCTCCGGCCCGCATGATCCGTCAGGGCCAGGATTTGCCCAAAGGAGTGGCCCTGCAGTGGTCGTTGTGGTGCCGCTCCAAGGACTATTTCGGCAAATACTTGGGATCGACCAGGTTGGGCCGCATGGCGGCCCTGCGAAAGCCCTGGTGGGCGGTGGGATTTACCGACGACCCGATCGCCAACTGGCAAACCATTCCCCACATGATGCGGTTTTATCCGGGTGCTCGGGCCACTGTGGACATGTACACGCCCGCCGAATTGGGCCTGAAGGAAGTGGGTCATCACGGGTTTTTTCGCCCGGGTTGCGAAGCGCTCTGGGAACGGTTGGTGAGTTTTTATGAGAACGCTGGGAAGCCAGAATCGAGCGACTCCGGAAAAGCGTAGTCGCATTTTGCAGACGGCTCTGGAGTTGTTCCTGTCGTCGGGGCTGAGCGGCACGACTCTGGACCAAATCTGCACGGCCTGTGAAATCAGTCGCAGCTCCTTTTATCACCAGTTTCCCTCCAAGGAGGCGGTGGCGGTGGCTCTGTATTCGGAGGCAATTGCGGAGATTCACGGGGGTATTCGTTCTTCTCTGGCGGCCTCGTTGCGGGCGGGCCTGGAAGGGATGTTGGGGGCCTACCTGGATTGGTTCGAGCACAATCCGCGCCGGGGAGCCTTCGTTTGGAAAGTGATGGCCAGCGAGCTCATGACCGAGCACATCGCGGCCGTGTCCGAACAGCAGCGGTTGTTTCATGAAGAGGTCATCCAGTGGCTGGAGCCGTTTGTGCGACGCGGAGAAGCGCGGCGATTGAGTCCGGCCGTGCTGGTGGCGCTGGTCATCGGACCGGCCCGGGACTTTGTGCGTTCCGGAGGGGGAGACTTCCACGAGGCCAGAGTGGAGTTCTCGCGTGCCGCCTATGGGGTGATTGCGGTACCTGCTGCTTCCTGAGGGGTGTGCTTACAATGGGGAGAGCACATGTTCGTGGAGGAAGTTATGGGAAAAATCGTATCGGCTGTTTATGACAATCGCGCCACCGCGCTGGCCGCCACCGAAGGGTTGCTGGCGGCGGGCTTCGGCGAAGGCGACATCAGCGTGCTGATGTCAGATGCGACCCAGGGTCGCGAATTCAATGTGAACGTGACCACCAAAGCACCCGAAGGCGCCAGCCTGGGCGCCGCCGCCGGCGGTGTGTTGGGGGCCATCGTGTGCACGCTGGTGGCGCTGGGCGACTTGGTGATTCCAGGCATCAGTCTGGTGGCGGCCGGACCCATCGTGGCGGCGCTGGCCGGTGCGGGCGCGGGCGGCACTCTGGGCGGCTTGATCGGCGCCATGGTGGGCTGGGGCATTCCCGAGCACGAAGCCAAGCTGATGGCCGAGCGTGTGGCTCAGGGCGGCATCCTGGTGGGCGTCTTGACCCACTCGGACCGCGCCAAGACGGCTCGTGAGGTGATGCGCTCTTGCGGCGGCACCCACGTCCGTGCTACAGCTGGGTAATGAAGTCAGGGATTACCTACACTTTTCATCACACCGGAATTCCCACCGATCAGAAGCGCGAAGGCGAAACCTACGCCGCTTCTGTTCGCATGTACACCAGTGACAACGGAGGCTCTTTCCGCATCCAGTGGCACCGTTTCGAGGAAGGCTCGTCGCTGCACCCGCTGATCCGGACTTTGCCCCACGTGGCTTTCAAAGTCGACGATCTGCAGGCTGCTATCGAGGGTGAAGAACTGCTGTTAGGTCCCTATGAGCCGCTGGATGGCTTTTTCGTGGCCATGATCAACGATGGCGGGGTGCCCGTGGAGTTGATTCAGACTGCGCTTACGGATGAGGAGATCTGGGCGCGGGCTCGGCTTGGCCAGGGCTCGCTCTATCGAGAAGGCGGATGACCCCGTAGCCTGCCAGGTAAGCCAGATAGTCGTCCGGTGAGAAGGTGCGACCCAGGATGACGGACAGCCAGGGGTGGCGGTCGGCCCCCAGGTAGGCGGCGAAGTCCACGGCCTGGAGAGTTTCGATCAGGAAGGCGATGGCCAAGGAAATGTGGGCCATCGTCTTCTTGCTTTTCAGGAACAACGTCTGCAGGGCGGTGTAGACCAGGATGACTACCAGGGCGTCGCCCACGAAAGGCCGGATGAAACGATCGTGGACCTTGAGGGCGATGAAGACTTCGGTGGCCAGGAGAATCAGGGTGGCCAGGGCGTAATTTCTCCGCATGCGTAAGATGTTTCTCCACGGACTTGAATCTTCCAGCCAGGGGCGCAAAGCAAAGGTATTGGCCGCGATGGGCTGGGAAACACCGGACTTTACGGGAGACCTGGCGCAGCGAATGGCTCAACTGGCCCCGCTGCTAGGTGAGGACCCCTGCTTGTTGGTAGGGTCGAGTTTCGGTGGACTGATGGCCGCTCTCTGGGCCGTGCGGCATCCGTCGCTGGTCTCGCGCCTGGTTTTGTTGGCACCGGCCCTGCACCGTCCCGAGTTTGTCTGCCGCGAGCCGGTCCACGTGCCCACCGTGCTGATTCACGGAGTGCGCGATACGATTGTGCCTCATCAGTTGGTGGCCGAGCGGGCGGGAGAGGCGTTTCTGGATTTACGGGTTGCCTGGGTCGAGGACGGTCATCGCCTCGAGGAGACCGACTGGCTCAGTATTGCTTGTATTTGAGTCTGCGCACGATGCGGGAATACAGGCTGATTTCCTGATCGAAGAGGAAGCGGAAAAAGAGGCCCGTCAGTGAGGAGTGGGTGTTGAGGTCTTCGTAGAACTCGGGAGCGCGGCGCTTGACTTCGGGCAGCAGGTTCCAGGGCACGGACGGGAAGTCGTGGTGCTCGTTGTGGTAGCCGATGTTGAGGTTGATGATGTTCATCGGGCCGTAGTAGCTGTAGGTTTCCTGGTGGTCGTCGAGGACCAGCCAGTGCTCCTGCACCCAGCGAGCGCCCAGGGGATGGGGGCCGACCGAGAACCAGAAACTGGCGATCAGATAGACGATGGCTTTGGGGCCCATCAGCGCGTAAATCAGGGCGGTGAAGGCGATCTGCACGGCCCAGTTCATTTTGATGCGCTTGTCGAACTTGCGAGTGTCCTGGATGCGCGGGGTGCGCAGCGCCTGGAAGATGGGGAAAAAGCTGAGCCAGAAAAGCTTGCCCAGGCTGTAGCTGCCGATCAGGCGAGCTTCCCATTTGCCGGGGATGTCGGCGTCGTGCTCCTCCACTCCCAGGAAGGAATGGTGTTTGGAGTGATAGAGCCGAAAGGGTAGGGCGGTGGGGAAAATGGTGGGCAGGTTGGCCACCAGGCCGGCAAAGAGATTCTGATTGGTGGTGCGGAAGATCAGATTGTGACCGGCTTCGTGGATGCACACGAAGAGACTGTGAGAGGCGTAGGCGCCGACCAGATAGGCGCAGGCCATGATCTGCCAGGTGGGGGCGGCTTTGAGGTGCCAGGCCATCACCACTTGTAGCAATACGCAACCCAGAATGACCGCAAAGGTCCAGGGGTTTTTCTTGCCGAGCAGCTCACGGATTTCCGGATGAGCTTTGAGAATGACCGGAGCCCTTTGATGATGAGGAATCTGGTCGTAGGTGTATTTCTGAAAGTCTGTAGGGGTCACGTTTTTAGGGTGCCTTGCCGTCGCGAAACTTCCTGCTTACTCCACTTGCAAGAGGTAGATCTTGTCGGCGGTGCTCACGGCTAATTCGTCCTTGAGGGCAGACGAGAGAATCGGAGCGGGCAGGTCGACCTGCAGCAGTTGCTGACCCTGGCGATAGTCCCACAGGCTGACCTGCTGATCGTGAATGGCGATGAGGTGGCGGTCGCTCAGGTGGATTTGTTTGGTCGGTCCGGTGTGGATTTGAGTCAGGCGCTGGCCGGTTTCGGCCTGCAGCAGGACCACTCCGGTTTTCTGGACGGCGAAGAGAAAGGGGCCGTGGAAAGTCAGGGCGTGACAGGCTTCCGATGACTCCCACAAGGGCGCGCCGCCGCGGTCCCAGACTTTCAGGGCGGGACCTCCGGCGGCTACGCGCGTGTCGTCGGCGGCACAGAGCAGGTAGCGCCGGCCCCAGCCCGTGGCGAAACGGCGACCGGCTTCGCGCAGCACCAAATGATTGCTGAGCAACAACAGGTCTTGGGGAAAGAGGGCCAGGTCTTTCAGCTTGAGTTTCTGCTGCGTCCACTGGCCGCGGTCTTTGACCACCAGCTGATCCTTGCAGGCCAGAGCCAGACGCTGGCCGGAGCCCACCAGACGGACGGGCTGCAGGTTCTTGCCGAAGCTCTCCCGGGTGTGCAGGTTGGTCAGGGACTGATTGGCCACCCACAGGCCCTCGTCGTTCCAGGCCAGCAGGCCGCTTTGCGGAAAGCTGCCGGTGCGGCGCAGGCTGACCTCGGCCGGGCGCGGTCTTTCCTTTTTGGGAATGGGTCGGAGGAACTGGCGGATGGCCTGGACATTCTCTGGACGGTCCTGAGCTTTGAGCTGGGTGAGTTTTTCGATCAGCGGGTTGTTGGTCTTCAGAGGGGTGCCTTTGCTGAGGCGTTCCCAGGCGGGTGGGGGGTCCTCCCGAGTCTCACAGAAATACAAGGTGGCGCCCAGCGAGTAAAAATCGGAGCGCTGGTCGGTGGTGCCATGACCATACTGTTCGGGAGGGGCGTAAAACTCGCTGCCCACCCCTTTGAGCAGCAGTTGGGTGCCTTCGTGAATGCGCTTGGCGATACCCAGATCGAGCACTTTGACGGTCTGGTTGGGCAAGATCATGATATTTTCGGGCTTCAGGTCTTTGAGGATGACGTCTTCGCCGTGAAGATACTCCAGCACGTCCAAGAGCTGCTCCAGCAGACGGTTGGAATCGATGGTCGTGTTGCGCAGCGTGTCCCCTTCGATGAACTCCATGGTCAGCTCGTCGTGCTGGAGGGCGTGGATCTGGGCCAGGGCCGGGTGCTTGAGGGCGGCCATGAGTTTGGCTTCCTTGTGAAAGGCCGGGATGTCTTGAGGGTTTTTGCATTTCTTGACGGCCACCCACCGTTCCAGTTCGGGTTGCCAGACTTTGTAGACGACGGCCATACCGCCTTCGCCCAGGATCATTCGTTGCGTAAGGCCTGGATGGGATCGAGTCGCGAAGCTTTGAGGGCGGGATAAAACCCGAAGAAAACCCCCACCACCAGCGAGAAGGTGAAGGCCAGGATGACGCTCTGAATCGAGACCACCGGAGGCCACTGGCTGAACTTGGCGGCGATGTTGGCGAAGGCGTAGCCAAGGCCAACGCCGATGGCGCCGCCGGTGAGGGAGAGCACCACCGATTCGACCAGAAACTGGCGCAGGATGTCTCGGCGCTTGGCGCCCAGGGCCATGCGGATGCCAATCTCGCGGATGCGTTCGGTGACGCTGACCAGCATGATGTTCATGATGCCGATTCCGCCCACCAGCAGAGAGACCGAGGCGATGCCGCCCAGCAGCAAGGTGAAGATTTGGGTGGACTGGTTGGCGGTTTCGGCGAACTCGGCCTGGGTGCGAATCGAGTAGTCCGGGTCTTCCCCGGGCTGGATTTTGTGGCGGCCGACCAGCACGTCGTCGATCTGCTTTTTGGCCCGGTCGACCTGCTCCTTAGAGGCGGCTTCGGCCATGATGTAGCGCACGCTGGACTGGCGCTGCAGGCGCTTCATACAGGTGGTGTAGGGCACCACCACAATGTCGTCCTGGCTCTGGCCGAAGGCGCTGTCGCCTTTCTCGGCCAACTGACCGACCACGCGCATGGGAATGCCTTTGACGCGCACGGTGGCGCCGATGGGGCTCTCGCCGCCGAAAAGGTTGTCCACCACGACTTTGCCGAGCACGCAGACTTTGGCGGCGGCGCGCACGTCGTCTTCGGTGAAGAAGCGCCCGTCGACCACGTTCCAGTTGCGAATTTCGGGGTAGGCGACGTCGGAGCCGGTGATCTGGCAGCTCCAGTTTTGGTCCTGAAAGACGATCTGGGCGTTGACCTGGGTAATGGGGCTGACGTTGGCTACGGCCGTACAGGTTCTGGTGATTTCCTTGGCGTCTTCCTCGGTCAGGGTGGAAGCTCCGAAGGCACCGCTGCGAGCGCCGCCGCTGGTGCTGGAACCCGGAAAAATCATGATGGTGTTGGTGCCCAGGCTGGCGATAGTGGCTTCGACGCTGCGCTGAGCGCCCGTGCCGATGGCCAGCATGGTGATGACGGTGGAGACACCGATAATGATGCCCAGAGCGGTCAAGAAGGTGCGCAATTTGTTGCGCATGAGAGCCCGCAGAGAGATGCGGAAGACCATCCAGAGGTTCATTCTTCTTCGTCCTCCATGGTCAGAAGGACTTCGCGAGCGATGAGGCGCTTTTTCTGGGGCAGGTCCGACTTGATCTTGCCGTCTTTAAAGGTGATGACTCGTTTGGCGTATTGCGCGATGTCGGGCTCGTGGGTCACCAACAGAATGGTGATGTTCTGCTGTTCGTTGAGGTCCTGGAAAATACGCATGACCTCCACGCTGGTGCGCGAATCGAGGTTGCCGGTGGGTTCGTCGGCCAGCACCAGGCTGGGCTGGGTGACCAGGGCGCGGGCAATGGCCACGCGTTGCTGCTCACCGCCGGACAGTTGGGTGGGCACGTGGTCGAAGCGATGTCCCAGGCCGACGGCGGCCAGCGAAGCTTCGGAGCGCTCTTTGCGCTCCTTGGCGGGAATTTCTTGCTCTCGGTAGAGCAGTGGCAGTTCCACGTTTTCCAGGGCGGTGGTGCGGGCCAGTAGATTGAAGCCCTGGAAAACGAAGCCGATTTTAAGATTGCGGATTTCGGCCAGCTGGTCGGCGCTCATCTTGCTGACCTCGACCCCGTCCAGTTTGTAGGAGCCGGAGGTGGGACGGTCCAGGCAGCCGAGCAGGTTCATGGTGGTGGATTTGCCGCTGCCAGACGGTCCCATGATGGCCACGAAGTCGCCTTCCGGCAGGACGATGTCCACGCCCTTGAGGGCGGTGACACTGACTTCGCCGGTGACGTAGGTGCGGGTAAGGTTGCTGGCTTCGATGACGTTCATTTCGCTAGAACATACGGGGGCCGCCGCGGCGCTGGCCTCCTCCGCTGGAGCTGCTGGATGGGGTCGAGCCGGCCGAGGTTACCACCTTGTCGCCTTCTTTGAGGTCGCCTTCGGTCATTTCCGTGTTGGTGCCGTCGGTGATGCCGGGCGTGAACTTGTGCTCGATAAATTTACCCGTCGCATCCTGCGTGTAGACGCTGGACTTGCGCTGGAAGTTGCCGCGTTTTCGACGCTCGCCGGGTTTCTGGTCGCCGCCGCCCTGGCCTTGCTGAGGGCGCTCTCGGCGGGTCGGGGGCTTGTAGTCCGGCGGCTTGAAGCGCAAGGCCGAGTTAGGGACGAGAATGACGTCTTCGCGGTTTTCTACCTCGATGTTGACGGTGGCCGTCATACCGGGCTTGAGCTTGCCGTCGGGGTTGCGAGTATCCACAATGACGACGTAGGTGACGACGTTCTGCACGGTGACGGGAGCCTGGCGAACTTCTTTGACCTTGCCGCGGAAGCGCTGCTCGGGGAAGGCGTCGACGGTGAAAGTGGCTCGGGAGCCGGCTTTGACCTGGCCGATGTCGGCTTCGTCGACGTTGGTCTGCACCTGAATCTGGTCGAGGTTTTCGGCCAGCGTGAAGAGGTCGGGAGCTTGAAATTGAGCGGCCACGGTCTGGCCTAAAGTTACCTTTCGGTCGAGCACGATGCCGTCGATGGGGCTACGGATGGTGGCGTAGCCAAGGTTGGTGCGCGCCTGGTCGAGGTTGGCGCGGGCCTGGGAAACCTGGGCGCGCGCCCCTTCCACCTGGGCCCGGGCCGAGCCTAACTGCTCCTGGGCGGCTTCCTTGCGCATGATGGCGGCGTCGACGTCGGCCTGGGCGGCCTTGATGTTGGCTTCCGAGGAGCGCACGCCGGCGCGGGCGGCTTCCACCTGAGAGCGCAGGGAATCCACGTTGGCCTGACTGGTGAGGGTGGTGGTGCGGGCCGTATCCAGGTCGCTGGTGGCGATCAAGTCGCGTTCTCGCAAGGTGGCCTGGCGTTTCTCGTTGCGTTGGGCCAGTAAGAAGTCGGCCTGACCTTTGCGCAGGTTGGCCTCGGCCGTGGTCAGACCGGCCTGGGAGTTGGCCAGCGAGCCGCGCGCGCCGTCCACTTTGGCCTGGGCGCTGAGGACGGCGGCATCGGCCGACTTGACGTTGGCCGCCTGATTGCCGACGTTGGCTTCCTGATTGTGCAAACTGGCCTCGGCGTTGTTGACGCTGGCGGTGGTCTGCTCGACCTGGGCGCGAAAGGTCGAAGGGTCGAGCTGGGCCAGAGGCTGATTCTTGTGCACCCGGGTGTTGAAGTCGACGTAGAGGCTCTGGATGATGCCGGAGACCTGGCTGCCCACGGTAATCTGGGTCACGGCCTGCAGGTTACCGGTGGCGGTGATGCGCGAACGCAAGTTGCCGCGAGTCACTTCGGCGGTCTCGATTTTGGACTGAGCGGCCTGTTTCTGCTGCTTGCTGTAGTAGACGTAACCGCCTGCAACCAGGCCGCTAAGGATCAGAATCCAGAGGATTGCCTTCTTCAAACTTGTGAGTCTCCGAGTAGGATGGATTGACTACTATTGTTGCATTTTTGCACTGTGGAGTTCAACCCAAATTCGCCGTCAGAGTTTCTTGTGAGTGAAAATTTAAGACTTTGGGCGGATTTGCCCCCTTTCAGGGACGGCTGGCGGCCAGCTCGGCGGCCGCCCGCTGGATGCCGCCGGTGGCGGCCACCAACTGCATCCAACCGCGATTGAGGCACTCCGGATGTTCGTTCTCCAAGAAAAGGGCCATCGTATCCAGAGCCTGCAGCGCTTCCTCGATGCCCGCCAGCACCCGGGTGGCCAGCTCGACGATGTAGAGGCGCTGAGGTGCTTTGGGAGGCAGGCGCTGCACGTTCTGGTCGATTCCCTCGGCCATCGCCTCCAGGCGCTGGACCACCGCTTCCCACTGCTGACTCCACTCTTCGGGGGTGATTTTCTTTTCGGCCACCGCGTGACAGGCCTGGAAAAGCGGCTGGTAAAACTCCGGAATGAGCACCAGTTCTTCGCTTTCGGGAGCAGCCTCGGTCAAAAACGGCAGCGGCGCTCGACAGAATGTGCACAGAGCCTGAGCAGGCGGACTGATCCGCTGACAGGCGGGACAGCTTTGTCCATCCGCTCCCTCGTAGTCGTCCTCAGGAATCTCTTCCTGAGGAGCGGAGGGTGCGAATGCTTGAATCAGACTGGAAAGGAAATCCATGTCTTGTCGTTCGCCCGCTCGATCAGCTACCCCTTCGGGCGAGGCAGGCCGGAGGCGGGCGACTCCGAAAAGGAAACAAGGGATAGCAGCATCATTGACGAGGGACGACGGGACACAAAACAACGGTGGCCAGCCCGGGGACAAAGACAAAAAGCCCAAGGGTAAGTCTTCCTTTGTACCGCGCTGGCGCCAAAATCAGGCCGAGGTCCCCGCTGCTCCTGTTCCCGAGGAGAAGCCCAAACCGGCCGGCAAATTTCAGCCTCGCTGGCGCCAGAATACGGCCGAACCCGCCCCGGAGCCGGTTGTCGAAAAGAAGAAGTTCCAGGCTCGCTGGCGCCAGAATACCGCGGAACCCACGCCTGCTCCCGACGAAAATGAAGCCCGGCTGCACCCCAATTTGCAGCAACAGCCCGAGGATACACAGAGCCAGAAAGGCTTTCAGCCTCGTTGGCGACAGCGCGCTCAGGAAATGGCGGCCAAGGAAGAAGTCGCCCGCGCTCAGGCACCGCCCGTCGAGGACAAACCCGAATTCCAGCCCCGTTGGCGCCGAACCGCCGCACCCTCTCCCGCTTCCGAGGCGCTTCCCGCTTCGGAAGCCCCCCTGGAGGCGCAGGCCCAGAAACCCAAGGGGTTCCAGCCGCGTTGGCGTGAGCGCAGCGAGCGGGAGCCGGTCGCACCCGCGCCCAAGGCCGAATTTACTCCACGCTGGAAACGCACGATGGCGACCGAAGCCGAGCAGGCGCCCGTCGAGGTGGAAATGCCTCCGGCGGTGGAAGTGCCTCCCGTGGATCCGGCTCCCGAAGTCGGCGAGCCCGCCGTTTCCCTGCCGCTCGAACTGGTCGAAGAGACCCCGGAGCCCGAGGTGCAGGTCGAACCCGAGGTGCAGGCGGTGGAAGCTACCTCCGAACCCGTTTTGCCCCTGGAGTTGACCGGGGCTCCGAGCGCCGAAGTGGAGTCCGTGTTTGACTTCACTCCTCCGCCGCTTCCCGCCATCTTTGCTACACCTCTGGCTCTGGCTCCGCTTGAGCCCGAGTCTGAGCCTGAGCCGGCTGAAGCACTGGTGCTGGACTTCGACGAACTGGTGGCGGAAGCCGAGGTGGAAATCGTAGCCCCGCCGCCCCAGCCCGAGAAGAGACGCCTGCCTCGTCCTCAGGCGCCACCACCGCCGAAAGTGGTGGCTGAACCCGAGCCCGTGGCTGCCCCCGTTCCCGTTCCTAACACCGAAGACGCGGATTACCAGGCTCCTCCGGACGTTTCCGTTCCAGCTTTTTTGCCGGGCCCCGAAGAGCTGGAGGCGCGCGTCGATGTCGCTCGTCTGGAGCGAGCGCCCCTGGTGGAAACCGAGGTGATGCCGGAGCCCGCGCGCAAACCCAAAAGACTGGACGAGGAAGCCATGGCCGCCCTCAAGGCGACCGCCAACATGGTCACGCGCGGTATGCCGCCCGCGGCCCCGCCTCCGGCTCCACCGCCGCCGCCCGTGTATGCCCCGCCGCCACCCCCGCCCGCTCCGGCGCCGGCGGGGGTGGGAGTGGCGCCACGCTATACTCCCACCCCGAAATCTGGCGGATTTTCCTCGATTCAGGTGGCTGGACTGAAAGACGCCCCGCCTCCGAGTAAGACTCCGGCCAAGAAGAAACGCAGTCTGTTTTTCTGGCGTCGCGAAAAAACCGGCATCGGTCTCGGGGAAGTAGCTACCTTTACTCGCCAGTTTTCGGTGATGATCGGTGCCGGCTTGCCGATACACCAGGCACTCAGCTTCTTCGCGGATTCGTCCACCGGTCCCATCGCCGAAGTGATGGACGACGTGGCCACCAAGATCTCGTCGGGGCATCGCCTGTCCCAGGCCTTGAGCAAGCACGATACCGTCTTTTCGGAGGTCTACGTGGGCCTCATCGAACTGGGCGAAACCTCCAGTCACATCGATGAAGCTCTGGAAAAACTGGCGGACCTGCTGGAAAAACAGGTTCGCCTGGGCAAACGGCTGACTTCCGCTCTGGTCTACCCGTCCTTCCTGGTGGCCGTCTCCCTGGCTTCGATCGGGGTCTTCTTGCAGTACGTGCTGCCGACCATGATTCCGCTCTTCGCCAGTTTCAGCCTGGAGTTGCCGCTACCGACCCGCATGTTGCTGGGGTCACGCCATCTGGTCATTCCCGGGGCTATCCTGTCGGTGTTGCTGGTGATCCTCTGGCAGTGGTTTCGCCCGCGCCTGCAGCGTGCCCGCCGCAACAAGGAGAAGTGGGCTCACAAAGCCGACAAGGCAATGCTCAAGCTTCCGATGCTGGGCAAATTCTTTCAGCAAATGGCTACGGCCCGGGTGCTCTTTGCCATGGCCACCATGATCGAGACCGGACTGCCGATTCTCAACGCCTTGAAGCGCTGCGAAACGGTGGCTTCCAACCTGGCCTTCGCGGAGCGCCTGGAGAAAGCCGGAGCGGAACTGCGGGACGGCTCCACCGTTACCGAAGCCCTGGCTCTCTACGAAGTGCTTCCTCCCTCTTGTCTGCACTTGCTCTCGGCCGGTGAAGAAAGTGCTCAGATGGCTGAGATGGTCCAGTACGCAGCCCGTTTCTATGAGGAGGAGGTGGAGCACTCCATCGACACCTTCATGAGCCTGGTCGAGCCGGTCATCATGATCGTCATGGGAATTGTGGTCGGATTTATCGTGCTCAGCGCCGTGCTACCGACGGTCCAGATGATCAATCACCTGGGTTCTTGATGGTCTTTGCCGAGCAGGATGCTCAGGGCTAACAGGGTGATTCCCACGGTGATGGCGGCGTCGGCCAGATTGAAGACCGGCCACCAGTGAAAGTCGATGAAATCGACGACGTACCCGTAGAGTCCCCGGTCGATGAGATTGCCGATCGCTCCCCCCAGGATCAAGGCATAGGCCAGAGCCGGTACCGGATGCCCCTGGGCCATCTTGGGCAGCGCGCGGGCCAGCATCAGGCTGATGAGTACGCCGGCCGTCAGGAAAAACCAGCGCGCTCCGTTGAGGATGCTGAAAGCCCCGCCGGTATTGTGGAGGTAGGTCCAGGATACCAGCGTGGAGAGGGCCGGTCGCGACTCTCTCAGTTCAAAATGGGTCCAGATATACCACTTGCTCAACTGGTCCAGCACCGTCACCAGGACGGCGATGAAGAGGAGCGTACGTAGCTTCACGAGGGGCGGCGCCCGATGAAGCCGGGGTAGTACTCGATCATTTCCGTCAGCGCCAGCACGGTGGTCTGCAAGAGCGTCTGAGCCTGGAGAAATTCGGGATGCTCGGCCGTGGCCGGGGGAAGCCGCAGGAGAAACTGGCCGTCCGCTGCTTCGAGCTGGCAAGGCACCTGCAGAACCTTGGAAAACCCGATGCCCAAGGAGCCGGTCAGGGCCGAAACGGCGGCGCACACCAGGTCCAGCTCGCCGTCAAACCCGGCGTGGCCTTCGCAGTGCAAACTCCAGATACGCCCCTCGGAATCTTGCTGCCAATCAATCTGAATCATAAAACAAAAAACGGGCCGTAGCCCGTTCTTCCTCTGTGGTTTCCGCTTAAGCCTTGACGGAGTCGATGCGCAGAGCGGTGTAGGGCTGGCGATGGCCCCGCTTGATGCGGATGGACTTCTTGGGCTTGTAGTGGAAGTGGGTCACCTTGCGGCTGCGATGCTGCTCGACGATGGTGGCGGTCACGGAAACGCCCTTCACGTAGGGAGCCCCTAACTGCACTTTGCCGTCGCCGGCCAAAAGCAGAACTTTGTCAAGGGTGACAGCGCCGCCCTTGTCTCCTTCGAGCTTTTCCACTCGAATGGTTTGGCCAGCTTCTACTTTATACTGTTTACCGCCGGTCTCAACTACTGCGTACATAGGTTCCTCACATGTTTCAGGCTAGGAGCTGTAGACCTATCGGAGATCCGGCCTAGTCGCAAGTTTTCGCCCTGTCGACAACTCCAAAAAATGTTTTCCGACACTATCACCGAGGGGTGTTCGTGTCAAGCTTTGGTCGCGGGACTCTGGGCGGCTTCGTTACCATTGCGCACGCGATCGATCGCGCGCTGACCGCCCCATTTCTCTACGATCAGGTCGTCGTACTCATCAGCAATGAGCACTACGGAACTCACCGACGAACGCAGTTCTTCGGGATCGCAGGTGGAGCCGAGGATGCTGTGCTCAAAGAAAATATCGCCTTCTTCGTCAATACCGAAGGCTCCAAAAGTCATGCGGTCGTTTTCACGCAGCAAAAAGTGCATCAGATCGGCCGTCAGGTCGGCTCCGGTCACCACGTAGGCGCGCGTGGAAATCACGCTCTCATCTTCGCCGAACGGATAAATGGCGGTCTGGGCAAAGGCCGAGCCGACCAGCACACCAAATTCCGGGATCTCCTGGCGCTGTCCGGCAAAGTCGCCGAACATCTCGCGCATCAGCGGGAGAATCTTCTCATAACAGCTCTTTTGTGCAGGCGTATCAAATCTCATAACCGCTCCTGATTCCGTTTTCCCTCGGGGTCTCCTGTTTGCTTACAGGTTGCTGGTCTGCAAACTGGTCGGGGCCTTGCTGTTCCAGTCTTCCTGAAGGGCCGGGGACAAGGACTCGATCCATTCCTTCAGCCGCTGCAGGGACTGCTGCAGGAAGAGATTGGATTCTTCTTCCACCATCTGCGACTGCCAGCGCATCCAACCCTCGAAGAACTGGCGCCAGGCGCTGCGATCCTGCCAATCGCTGTTGCTCGAAAGCCGGCAGAACTCCAGCCAGTGCCGCTGACAGTCGAGCAAGACCGCCACCAGGTACTCTTTGCTCTGCCACATCTCGTTCTCGTAGAGGGTGCCCGCCTGCTTCAAAGGCTGGCGTACTTGATTCCACTGTTCCAGATGAATATGACACAGGGCCACTTCCATTTGCACGGCGGCCAGGTGCAGGCCCAGGTGATTCTGCTGATTGGCCGGCAGCCCGGACAGATCGGTCCAGGCTTGTTCGGCCACTTTCAGCGCGTCCTCGGCCCGACCGGCCTTGCGCAGCAATTTGGCCAGCGAGAGACGATGAATGGCCACCCACATGTTGGCCTGCTCGTAGCCCTCCTGGGCACGCCGCTGTTCCATTTCCACGGCCTGCTCGGCCAGCGGAATGGCCTCTTCCGAACGGCCCAGGCCGGAAAGCCCCAGCGCGCGCGTCACCAGGTTCAAGCTGTGCTCGGTCTCGACATCGGCTTCGGTTTCGTTGTTGCGGATCTGAGTCAGGGCATCGGCGGCCCGGTCGCAGAAGACCAGGGCCTCCGCATAGCGCTCCAGATTGTTGAGAATCCAGGCTTCCAACTCGCTGACGTCGGCCACTTCCAGGGCAGGCGGTCCGTCTTCCTGATCCATCTCCGTCAGTTGTGCGTAGCAATCGTGGCAGATCTCCAGCGCCTCGTCCAAACGACCGCGACGACCCGTAACGCGGGCCAGATAAATCTTGGCGCTCACCTGCTCCAGGAACAAGTCCTCGGCCCCCAGGCCAATCGCCTGAGAATAGGCGGCAATCGACTCTTCCAGGGCGTTCTCGGCCTGGCGCAGCAAGCCCTGATGACTGAGAATCTTGCCGCGAAAGAAAAGCACCAGAGCTTGCTCGGAGACGTCCATCTCCTGCATGAGAGCGGGGGTGAGCAGGTTGGCCAGCGAGCCCGAGGCTTCACCGATCCGGTTCATCAGGGCCAGCGCGTGGCTGCGCAAGAATTCCAGCGAGGCCAGGTCGGCCGGATGGGAATCGCTGGCCGGCAAGGTGTTGATCACTTCGATCGCCTTGCTCAGGCGCTCTTCCGCCTCCGACCATTTCTCCAGGTCAAAGAGGGCCATGCTCTGTTCCAGGTAGAGGAAGACCAGTTCTTGATCTCCAGGCCAGCCAAACTTGTGATAGAGGTCCTCGGCTTCGCGGAGCAGCCGCAGGCTCTCCCAGCGCATGCCCATAAGCTCGAGTGGGCCAGGACTTTCGGTCATCTGCTCACGCACCGAGCGCATCGTCTCCGATTGCTCCATCAGAAGTTCGAAGAGGTATTGAGCCCACTCCTCGCCTTCCTCGTTGGTGAGCTTGCGGGCCAGTTCCAGAGCTTCTTCCCCGTTGCGACGGGAGTCGTCAATCTTGTTCAGAGCTCGAGAAGATCGAGCCAGGCCGCGCAAGGCGTGGATGGCCTTAGCTTGTTCTGGTCCAGCCTCCCGACTGCTGCGCTGATGGGCCTCGGCATAGAGGGGATAAGCGCGCTGCACGTAGCCCATGTAGAGATAAGGATCGGCCAGGCACAGCAGGCAATGAGTGAGCAAGCCTTGCAGCGCTTCATTGGCGTCCTCGCCGGCCAGGGGACGCAGCATCTCCAGGGCCTTTTCTCCGAACAGAGCGCCGTCCGCGTAGCGGCCCTGATTGGTCAGGGCGTGACAGCAGTCGGCGTAGACCTCGGCCAATCGGGCCAGGTTGTTCTTGCTCTTGCCGGCTTTGCGCGCTTCCAGGATCTGTCCGGCCACCAGAAACAGCTGCAAACCGATTTCTTCGTAACCTTGCTCGCGAGCAATGCGACCGAGATTCCAACAAGATTCGACCATGTCGGGGTCCTGTAGCAGGCGATTCAGGTCTCCCAGTCGTCCGCTCTGGGCCAGGTGAAACTGGGCGAAGGCCCGCGAATAGTAGTCGACATCCTGAGGCATCTCCCCCAGAGCCGCCCGACTGCGATCCCACACCGCCGCCACGGCGCGGCGATGACAGTCTGAAACACGGTCCCGCCAGGCGGGGTTTTCTAAGAGGTAGGCGCGCAGGTCCGGCGACCGCAGAGAGTAGTGCTCGCCGGTGAAGAGAGCGTCGTACTGAGAGCCTTCTCCGTCGGTCGAGAGCAGATCGCGCAACTCGAAAAGCGCAAATCCCAACTGATCGGCCGGGACGCCCCAGGACTTGAGCAAATCCAGGCTGGCCGGCACCTGGGCCACTGCCAGCAAGAGCAGAACTTCCAGATGGATGTTGCGGAACAGTTCGGGTCCGTGTTTGGCCGCCAGCACTTCGAGCAGGGTGTCGTAAAGACGCACCGACTCGGGGAGCGATTCCAGGTCGAACTTGAGCAGCACCGTGTAGTAGTAGGCCCAGCGCCAGTTGCCCTGGCTCAACTTGAGGATCTCCGGGATGTGTTCCGCCTGCTCGGCTGGCAGGCGCTTGCTCAGGTAGCCTTCCAGTTCGGTCAGGTTGCGCCGGTGCTCGGGTTGCAGAACCAACTGGTCGACCGGGTGACGGGCCCGACCCGAAGTCAGCAGGTAGACTCCCTCGGGGAAGTCTCTCCAACTGGGCAACTCGGCCAGTTCCGACGGCTCATCGAAGCCGTCGAAGAGAATGAGGAAGCTGCCGTCCACTTCTTGAGTCAGCCACTGCATAGCGGCCAGCAAAGCTTCGGCCGGGTTGCTCTCGTAGAGCCGTTGGGAAACCTGCAGGCGCAGTCCTTCTCCGTCGGTGTCCAGCATGAATTCGGTGGAATCCACCAGGCGCCAGATCAGCGAGGTGAAGCTCTCCTCAGGGGATCGTTCCAGATAAAGCGGCAAGGCTCCGCGCTCCTGAGCGCCGACAGCCAGTCCGCGTACCAACCAGCTTTTGCCACAGCCAACCGGTCCAGCTAAGTGGAGGTGTCCATGAGTACGGCCGAGGACCCAGCCCCAGACTTCCTCTAAAGTTTCTTCGCGTGGCCAGTATTCACTAAAAAAATCGTCTAATAACAACCGGTTGGAACCATGTTTCTCAATCCCCGGTCTGGTTGTTATCCAACGGGGGACTCTCCACCTTTTGCCACTCCTGGAGAAGCCGGAAGAACTCGTCGTCCACCCAGGGGAAGAAGGAGCTCGAGAACGACTCTGGCATGACCTCAAAGATCAAGCGCCAGGGGCTGGAGCGACCCAAACTCAGGTCCTGGTGCAGCACGAAAAAGCCCTGCACCGCCTGGATCCACATATAGATGTCCTGGTTGCCGTCGGCCGGCTTGGTTTGAACTCGAGCCACGTCCAGACGCAGGTCCGGATCGATGTAGACGGTGTAGGATTCGGAACTGGTCGCGAAGTTGAGCACTTCGCCCGTCCGCCTTTCGACGCGATGTTCCACTACTGAGGAGTGCGTTCGCCGGAGTGATTGGCCAGCACTTCGAAGGAACGCAGGTCCACTTCGATGGTCTGGCATTTGCTGCTGCCCTGGGTCACCAGGCTGGCTTTGCGCTGAGTTCGATCGATGATCAACTGCTGCAGCACGCCCTCCTTGGCGAAGTCGTGCGGAGCCCGCAGCACATAGGCGCGGACCTCGCGTTCGGTCACGTCGTTTTGAGGATCAAACAGCCAGTCGCTGCGCATAATCAGCTTCGGCTGCAAGAGAAATTTGATGAATCGGGGACTGGTCACGTCGAGGAAAGGACCCATCAGGCCGGATTGCCTGAGTTCCTCTTCCAGTTCGTTGTTGACTTTGCCCGAAAGTACGGTATCTGCCATAATCATTTAAATCCGCCTTTCATAGAGAGGCACGGGAAGATTGCAGGGTCGTTGCACCCTCATGCGGCTTCTTACACCGTTTGAAGAACAGCTAAACGATCCAGTCGACCTCGTCAACCGCTTTATCCAGGATTTCGATGGTCTGCTGATACAGGCCGCGAGCCTCCTCGGGACTGTCGCCCACGCAGGTGACGCCCAGCTTGCCGAACTGGGAGAGGGCGCCGATCATATGAAAGACCACGCCCGTGTTGGAAGACGAGTTGTAGTGAAGGCCATTGAAGGTGGTGATGTCAATCAGGTCTTCCGGCAGCAGACCCTTGTACTTTTCCGACTCCAGGTTGTCCGAGGCGAAATAGAACTTGGGGTTCATGTGACCGGCCTCGAACAGACCCGTCTCGTGGTTGTAGCGCCCTCCGGTCAAGAATTGCAGAGTACGGAAGGGGTGAGTGGTTCCGCCGGCGCGCAGATTGATTTCCACGGCCCAGAGGTCCCAGCCGCCGCCTTCTTTGGGAGTGCACAGGAAATCCACGGCCAGGCGGCCGACCACGCCCGCTTTGGCCAGATGCTCGCCTACCTTTAGGCCGGCGTCATGAAGCTCGTCCTGGTATTCGCGTTCGGCGGGGAAGGTGCAGCCGATGAAGACCTGCCCGTCGGGACCGCCCAGCACCTGGTCGTGGGTCGAGATGATCTGAGCCTCGCCCAGCGGAGTGATGCGCAACTGCACGCTGGGAGACGGCTTGTCGTCGCCCTCGATGAACTCCTCGACGATGCCTTCCATCTGCTCGAACTTGCGGACATAGCCTTCCCAGTTCATGCCGGGGGCCTGGAAGCGAGCCTGGGTCTTGACCATTTCTCGCAGCTGCTTGATGCAGGCGGGCTTCTTGCTCCAGTCGGAGATGGCTCCCAGTTGCAGAATGGCGTTGCCGTCGCCGGAGAAGCCGTCGTTGATCTTGATGACGGCCTTTTTCATGCCGGGGCGCTTCTTCTTGAGCTTAAAAATCGCGTCGAGGATGTCGTCCTCGTTCTTGAGGTCTTCAAAGCCTTCCGAGACGGGGATGCCGGCCTGGCGGAAGAGCTTGCGGCAACCGCTCTTGGTGCCGTAGGCCAGGTGCTTGGGGTCGGGTCCGAGCAGCGGAATGCCCAGGGCTACCGACAGGCTTTTCTCGGCCTCGGTCACGTTGAAGACGGTCAGGTGACTGTTAGGGTCGTTGCCGATGGCCTTGCGGATGCGGCGTAGCAGAGTGGGCCGGTCGAGAATCTTCTGGGTCAGCGACTTGGGCGAAGTGTCGTGGACGGCGAACAGTTCCAGGCGGGCGCGCGCGTGCGAGAAGGGAATGCCCGGAAGCAGCTGCAGGTAGTAGTCCACGATGAAGGGGTGGATCGGCTCGGAGGTGACAAAGATGACGCGGGTCTTGGGCGAGCTGAGCAAGATCAGCAGAAAGAGCATGCGCTCTTCGTAGTGCTGGGCGCCTTTGAGCTTGGTCAGTTCTTCCGGGTCGAGAGACATGGAAGGAACGACCACCACCGTCTGGGGGATGTGACCTTCGGCACTCAGGTTGCGCCAGAGAGCCGGCATCTTGGCGTAAAGCTCGTTGAAGCGGGCGGTTTCTTCTTTGCTGCCGGGCTTGGGGAGCTTCAGGTCGGCCCAATCGCCGGTGGGTACGACCGCCGGCGCGTTCTTCACAGGTCTTTTGACCTCTTCGCCCGGTCCATCCAGATTGGTAACTTTCAAGCGTTCGCGCTTCGCCAATTCAGCCTCCAGCAGTGTTCTAAGGGGGGCGGCACCCTTCCCCAGTCTGGCGGCCCGGCCCTCTTTCGCGAACTTTTAACATAAGGGCGGCAAAATTCTCCGCCGCTTTTTTTCGGGATGCTAAGCTGTGCTCAGTTCACACGGTCACTGGTCACGTGAGCTCTCTGGACTTCTGGTAGGTCCATATGTCACTCCCTCTGAAACTCAGTATTCAACCGGGCCTATGGTCCGGTTTTTTTCTTTTCTGGTTTGGTCCAAGATTTTTTGTGGGAACTGAGGGGGATATTGGCGATGAGACACTAACTCAACGCCTCCGAAAATTATTCAAGTGGTGAGGTTGTGTAATGAGGTTCCCTCTCGATTTCGTAATGAATAACGCGAAGCATATGATTGGCCAGCGCGCCAAGGGACGCAAGCGTTATCCCACGGTGCTGATGCTTGAGCCTCTCTACACCTGTAACCTGGCCTGTATCGGCTGCTCCACCGAGCGCCACACGGGCAAGCTCAAGGACCGCCTGCCGGTCGACAAGTGCCTGGAAGCCGCTCGCCTGGCCGAAGCTCCCACCGTCTCGCTGTGCGGCGGCGAACCGCTGCTCTACCCCGAGCTGCCGGAGCTGATCAAGGGCCTGATCGATATGGGCAAGCACATCATCTTGTGCACCAACGCCCTGCTCTGCGACAAGAAGCTGTTTGACGTCATCCCGCCCCATAAGCAGCTGTTCGTCAACGTTCACCTCGACGGTATGAAGCAGACCCACGACTACGTCTGCGACCGCGAAGGCGTCTTCGACAAAGCTCTGGATGCCATCAAAGAATCCAAGAAGCGTGGTTACGTCACTCTGACCAACACCACCATCTACAAGCAAACCGACATGGACGAAGTGGAAGCCCTCTGCGAACTGCTGGCCTCGATCAAGATCGACGGCCTGCTGATCGCCCCCGGTTACCACTACGAGAGCGTCCAGAACGACGTCTTCATGACCCAGGAACAGATTCACGCCAAGTTCAAGCGCGTGCGCGAGCTGTGCTACCGCTATCGCCTGACGGCCACCCCCACCTTCCTGGAGTTCGCCGCCGGCCTGATCGAGCTGCGTTGCTCGCCCTGGTCCACCGTCAACTACACGCCCCTCGGATGGAAAGGCCCTTGCTACCTGATCGGTGAGAAGTTCTTCGAAGACTTCCACACCTTCTGGAACGAGATGAACTGGGATTACTGGGAGACCCGCCAGGATCGCCGTTGCGCCAACTGCAAAATGCACTCGGGCTTCGAGTTCAGCGCGGTGGAAGCCGCCTCCAAGAGCCTCAAGGGCATGGCCGAGATGGCTTACTGGAACCTCACCGGTAAATAATGCCGCGTGGCGGGCTGAAAGAAGCCCTCACCGTCTTTTTCCAAGGACCCCGAGAAGTGCCCGCACTGCTCGGGGTTCCTGCGTTAATCAAGGTGGAGAGCCTCATGTGGCTTTTCTACTTCTGGCGCTTTCTGCCGCTCGACATTTATCTCCAGGGAAAACCGCTTTCGGATCGGCCTTTCAAGGACTTTCGCTTCGGCGAGACGCCCTACTTTACGGGCATGGAGATTTGCCGGATGGCCGGTCTGGAAAAGGGCGAGCGTTTCTACGACCTGGGTTGCGGCCGCGGGAAAATGGTTTTCACGGCCGCGGTGGCCTTCGGCGCCGAGGCGGTTGGCGTGGATTTGTTGCCGACCTATATTCACTTTGGCGAGCGCATCGCCAATCTGACCGGCTGCAGTGCTCAGTTCATGCTGGAAGATTTCACCCTTGTGGAAGTCTTCGAGGCCGACGTCATCTACGTCGCGGGTTCGATCTTTTCCCAAGAAACCTGGGACGAACTGCTGGTGCTGGTGGAGCAACTGCAGCCGGGCAGTCGCTGGGTGTGCGTAGGTCGCCAGGCCGAGCATGCCTTGCTCAAGGCCTACGACCGGCGCGAGTTTCTCTTTTCCTGGGGCTACGAAATGGTCTACTTCTACGAAGTGCTAAACGTCGAACCGCTTGAGCACCTTCATGCGCCCGTCGGGGTAGAGTTTGAGCAGTCGCGGCCCCCAGCGCACTTGATCGCCGACCAGGCTGCACACCCAGAGGCAGAGGTAGAAGTAGTCCTTGAGGACCAACCAGGGAATCCACTTCTCGGCCTCGACCGCTCCGAACACCTTCCAGTTGTGGAGGGTGGCCTTGATGCGAGTGCCCCACCACAGCCACATGGCCAGGGCGCTCTGCCAGGTCCAACCCTGGAAGAGCAAGATCAGGGTGGCCCACAGGGCACCCTGGGTGACGATGAAGGAGAAATGCCCGCCCGGTCTTGAGATGCGGTAGGTGCGCATCCAGCGCAGCTGGTGCAGCAGATATTCCTTGAGTTTCATGCCGGGGAGCACGTCTTCCACCACCATGCCGGCCAGCTTTACTTTCCAGCCGGCCTTGGTGATGCGGTTGCCCAGCTGATAGTCCTCGGCCAGGTAGTCGCCGAGCACGTCGAAGGCCCCGATCGACTCGAGAACATCGCGCCGGAACGCCATGTTGGCCCCCAGGCCGAAGGACATGCCTTCGATGGCCCGGGCTACCAGCACGCTGGTGGAGAAGTCCAGCACGCTCAAGGCCTCCATGGCCAGAGCCGGCGAGTTGACCCGCTGGATGCAGTACAGGCATGTGACCATGCCGACCTTGGGGTCTTCAAATCCCGCCATGATCTTGTCCATGTAGTTGGGGGGAGCGTGCATATCCGAATCGGTGCTCAGAATGTAGGGCAGCGTGCAGTGCGGCCATCCCTGGATCATGCTGGCCACCTTGGGATTGGCTCCGTTCCCGGAAGCGTCTCCCTCGATGACTTTGACGCGCGGGTCTTTGGTGGCAATCTCGCGAGCCAGCTCGGCCGAAGCGTCGCCCACCCGACCAACCGTGAAGACCACTTCTTGCTCACCGCGATAGTCTTGATCGATGTAGCTGCGCCAGTTCGTTTCCGATCGGGGTTGGCGACCGTGAATCGTCTTTAGATGAGAAACCGCGTAATCGGGCTTGAACGGAGCCGGCGTCTCCAGCTCGAAGCGTCGGAAGCGCTCCACCAGATAGTAGGTGGCCCATTGGTACAGGATGGCAAAGCTGAGGAGAAGCCAGAGTAAGGTCATGAGTGGATCGCTTCCAGCAGTTCACTGCTCTTGAGGATGAGTTGTTGGCGGGCCCGCTTTTCCCATTTCCCGAACTCGATGAGGGCGGGAATCTGGGCCGGATGGGTGAGAATCTCTTTGGCCAGTTTGGCCGGCGCCGTCTGCCCCTTGGGGCTGACGCACCGATTGAAATCGATCGGCAGATTGCTGTTCAGGGGGTCGATGATGACGCGCAGGGCCCGCCAGGGGATGCCCGCCTGCTCGGCGGCTTCGGCCAGAACCGCGCTTTCCATGTCGACCGCGTAAGCCTCGGGATGCTTCTCGGCCAGCAAGCGCTTGCTTTCCTTGGAGGGGGCCAGTTTGCTGACGCTCAACAAGCGATGCCCGGCCTGCTCATTTCGGTAGATTTTGCTGTCGCCGGTCTCGATCTCCTGGCCGTAGACGACGTCTCCCGGAACCAGGTGGTCCTTCAAGGCACCGGAATATCCGAGGCTGACCAGGATTTCTGGTTGCCCTTGCTTGAGTAGCTCCTGAACGGCTCGACGGGCGTGGCGTGGGCCAACTCCGCTCAAGGCCACCTGGACGCGCACGTCACCCACCTTGCCGGTGAAGAAATCCCCCGGACCGGTCCAATCCAGTTTCCAGTGCTTGCGCAAGGGGGTGAACTCTTCCCACATGGCCACCAGGATTCCCACCGACTTCACTGGCGAGTATATCCGTTTCCGCGATACCAATCGATGGCGCGCTGCAGCGCCTGGTCCACCGAGGTGGTTTGGAAGCCCAGCTCCTGAACGGCGCGCTCATTGGAAAACCACATGCGCTTCCTGGCCATCTTCACTCCCTCGAGAGGGATGAAGGGTTCCCGCTTGAGCAGGCCACCCGTGACCAGGTTTTCGGCCCAGGCCAGACCATAGACGAATCCGTAGGGCAGCTTGACCTTGGGGGCTTTTTTCTGGGTCAGGGCGGCCAGCTTTTGCAAAATCTGCTCGAGCGTCAGGTTCTCGTTGCCCAGGATGTAGAGGCGACCGGGCTGGCCTTTTTCGGGTGCCAGCAGATGGCCCTCGACCACGTCTTCCACCGCCACCAGATTGAGTCCGGTGTCGACAAAGGCCGGCATTTTGCCGTTCAAGAAGTCGACGATGATTTTGCCGGTAGCCGTCGGCTTCCAGTCGTGAGATCCGATAGGAGTCGAGGGGTTGACCAGGTAGACCGGGTAGTGGCGGGCGAAATCCTGAGCCACTTGTTGGGCCAGAAACTTGGACCGCTTGTAGTGACCAATCATGTCATCGAGGGTGACAGGAGTTGTCTCTGTGCCGGGTTTCCCGTTTTTGGGAATGCCGACGGCCGCTACCGAACTGGTATAGACCACGTCCTGCACGCCCTGCTCTTTGCAAGCTTTGAGCAGATTCTCGGTGCCGTCCACGTTGTTCTCGTAGAGTTCGCGATAGTTGAGCGACCACAACCGGTAGTCGGCCGCGCAGTGAAAAACACGCTCACATCCCTGAACGGCCGCGTTCAAGGAGTCGCGATCTTTCAGATCGCCGAGGACCGTCTCGAAGCTCTGGTCGCGCAGAATTTCCACGCTCTTGGGCGAACGGGCCAGCACGCGCACCTGATGTCCGCGCGCCAGAAGCGCGCGGACCAGGTGGCTGCCGACAAACCCGCCCCCGCCGGTGACTAAGACCTGCATCCTAGGAGGGCCTTATCTCCAGAGACTGGAGGCGCGGTGGCTGCCGACGGAGACGATCTTGATGGGAACGCCGATCCATTCTTCCAGCTTCTTGACGTAGGTTTTGGCCTGCTCCGGCAATTCGTCGAAAGAAGTCGCCTTCCCCAAGGTGTCCCAGCCTTCCAGCTCTTCGAACACCGGCTTGTAGTCGTGGAGATGATGGATGCGTGCGGGGAAATCGGTGGTGCGCTTGCCCTGATACTCGTAAGCCACGCAAACCTTCAGCTTGGGAATGCCGTCCAGCACGTCCAGTTTGGTGAGCGCGATCTGATTCAGGCCTGACATACGCACCGCCTGGCGCACGGCCACGATGTCGAGCCAGCCGCAGCGGCGGGGACGTCCGGTGGTGGTGCCATATTCGGCACCTACCGCACGCAGCCAACGGCCCATCCAGTAGTCGTCACCGGCCAGAGCCTGCTGTTGCTCTTCCGGAGTCAGGTGGGGCAGGCTTCCGCCGGGAGCGACTTTGTCTTGTTCCTTGATGCGCTCGTAGGCACCGAGTTCAGCCGGGAAGTGGCCTTCGCCGACGCGGGTGCCATAAGCTTTGACCACGCCCATACGCACTTCTGGCAACACGCAGTTGCCGGTTCCTACGTAGCAACCCGCCAGTCCGACGCTGGAGGAAGTCACATAGGGGTAGGTGCCCCAGTCCACGTCCAGCAAACTGCCCTGCGCACCCTCATAGAGGAAGCTTTTGCCCTGCCCGATCAGGTCGGCGATCATCGCACCCGTGTCGCGCACCTTGCCTTTGATGACTTCGGCCGCGGCTACGAACTCTTTGATGATGGCTTCCGGATCCAAGGGCTCCAGATTGTGGACTTTTTGGAAGAGGTTGTTCTTCTCGGCACACACTTCGCGCACGCGCTGAGAGAAGTGCTCCAGGTCAATCTGACCATTCTCGTCGATCATGTCGCCCACGCGAATGCCGCGCCGACCGGCGCGATCTTCATAAGTCGGTCCGATGCCCTTGGCGGTCGTTCCCAGACGACCACCCTGAGCCGCGTCCAGGGCGCGATGCCAGGGCATCACCATGTGGGCGCGATCCGAGATAAACAGATTGTCGCAGCTGATGTTGCGGGTCTTCAGGTTCTCGATCTCTTTGACCAGGAACAGGGGATCCAGCACCACGCCGGCGGCGATGATGTTGATGGTTTCCTTGTGGAGAATTCCCGAAGGAATCAGGTGCAGCGGATACTTGCCGTCGTCCAGCACGATGGTGTGACCGGCATTGGCGCCGCCGTTGAAGCGGACTACCACGTCCAGGTCACCCTTCTGGACCAGCAGGTCAACAATCTTTCCTTTGCCTTCGTCGCCGAATTGGGCGCCGGCAATGAGCACGCTGGGTCTTTTCATGACTTACTCCTTTTTGGGTTAGGCCCGGAAGATACTGGTGCCGCCCTCGCGGACGGACTCGACGGTTTGTCGCTCTACCTGGACCTCATTGTAAAACTCCTCTAAACTTGAGCAACCGCAGGAAGACAAGGTTCCTTTGATGGCCATCAGTTCGCGGGGCAGCCCTTTGTGCAGGCTGCCTTTATAGAGAACGTAGCCTTCTTCACCTTCGATCACGAAGCTGCGCGGGTCGTCCTGCTGATAGCGCTTGACGTTCTTGGCGCGCGGCGAGGCTTCGCCCCAGTAGGGCTTGACCGTCACCTCGACCTCCGCCAGTTGTCCCGAGAACATGACCGGCAGGCGCTTCATGAAGCTGGTGGTCGGGCTCTCTTCAAAGCCGGCGAAGTATTTGCCCATCATCAGGACGTCCGCGCCCAGTGCCAGGGCCACCGACATGTCGCCGCTGGACTCGATGCCGCCGTCACTAATAATAGGGACATACTTGCCGGTCTTTTTGAAGAACCGGTCGCGGGCCAGAGCGCACTGGTGCACGGCCGTCGCTTGACCTCGGCCGATGGCTTTGACGCGTCGGGTGGTGCAAATCGAACCCGAGCCGATGCCGACCTTGATCGCATCGGCCCCGTTCTCGACCAGGAAGTCGAAACCGGCCTGATCCACCACATTGCCGGCCACCACCGGCACACCCAACTTCTTGAGTCTCTTGATGGTGTCTTGCATATACTCTGAGAAACCGTCGGAGGCGTCCACCACCAGGATGTCCGCGCCGGCATCGACCAGGTTCTTGGCGCGCTCCTGATCCTCGGGATGAGTGGAGATGGCGCCGGCCACGCGCAGACGCTTCTGGGCGTCGACCACTCCGGCCGGGAACTGATGGGCGCGGCGGATGTCGCTGAAGAAGACCACGCTCTTGAGCAGGCCTTTGTCGTCCACCACCGGCAACACGCCGATGCCGGATTCAAAGATCAGCTTGTTGGCATCCCCCAGGGACATGCCGTGTTTTCCTACCACCAGCTTGTCGAGAGGCAGCATCCGTTCCTTAACCAGGAGCTGCGCGTCTTGCCAGGGGTTGTATTTCTTCTCGGTCAGCAGGCCGACCAGTTTGCCTTTCTTGTCGACGACCGGAAAGGTGGAGTAGCCGTGCTGGCGTTCCAGGTCGATGACCTTCTGGATAGGCATATCGTCGGAGACGGTGATGACCTTTTCCACAAAGCCGGCCTTGAAGCGCTTGACCGCCCGCACCATGTCCAGCTGATCTTCAGCGGGCACGTTGCCGGCGGGAATCACGGCCATACCGCCGTGCTGGGCCAGAGAGATGGCCAGTCGGTCCCCGGTCACCGCTTCCATGGCGGCGCTCATAAAGGGGATGTTGAGTTTTAAATCGTGAGTGAGGCGAGTAGACAGGTCCACTTGCTGGATGCCCTGATCGTGACGCGTGCAACGCGGCAGCAAGATATACTCGCGGAAAGTAGAGGAGAGTTCGCTAGTAAATTTATGGTTTTCCATAAGAGCGGGCGAGTTCGCATGTAGGAAGGGGGTTCCTCCCCCGAAAAAATTCCTTGGCCAGACATGTTGACAGACCCTGGCCCCCGTGC
>JAFKGI010000080.1 GCA_017307785.1 Vulcanimicrobiota bacterium
CTACGAGATTACCGTCCGAGATTTTCAATCAGAACTCGAACAAATCGCCTCGTAACGTCCGCACGGTGAACTAGCAAGCCGAGGCCCCCCGTCGGCTAGATCCCCGTGTCTAAAAGTGGGGCCGCCGCCGCGGGGGGGTTGAGACTAGATATACTTCATGGGGTCGACGGGACGGCCCTGAGCGTCGCGGATCTCGAAGTGCAGGTGCGAGCCGGTGGAGCGGCCGGTGTTGCCGACGGTTCCTAAGCGCGCTCCCTGCTCCACTTCCTGACCCACTTTGACACCGCGCTTGTCCAGATGTCCGTAGCGGCTGCTGGTCCCGTCGGCGTGACGCACCTCCACCCAGTTGCCGTAGCCTTTCTTGTCAAAACCGGAGCGTGTCACCACACCTCCGCGCGTAGCACCCACCTTGGTGCCGGTAGGAGCCGCCAGGTCGATGCCTTTGTGAAAGGTGCTGGCTCCCGGGGTGGGCGCCTTGCGCGGACCGAATCCCGAGGTGAAGCGGCCGCCCGGTACCGGGTTGGTGAACTGTCCAGCCACCTTGGGACCCAAATCTCCCACTCGAGCGGCCTTTTTCGGTTTCTTGGCTCCGAAATTCTGGGCCAGACCTTTGCCCAGTCCCTTGGTCTTGGTGGGCCGCTTCTCGCGTTTGGAAACTTTGACCCGGTCGCCTTTGCTCTTGACGCCTGTACGCCGCTTCTTGGGCGCCGCCCCCGGCTTGGTACGCTTTTTGCGCCGAACTCCCTGAGTTCTGGTGGTTCCCCCGGTTGCACGAATGGCCATAGTGAGCCTCCCTGGTAGATATCTTACATTCAGGATAGTCAAAATTACCCAGTCCAAGTAACCCCAGTTATTTTAACAATCATTAAATTATGACGTATGGATGTTAAATCTTTGCTTGACTCAAATATACCCCATGGAGTATATACGTGAAATGGAATCCGCCTTTGAAATCCTGGCTGAGCCGAATCGACGTGCCATCCTCAAGCTGCTGGTCAGCTCCCAGCAGTCCGTGGGAGACATCGAGCGCCAGCTGGGAATGTCGCAGCCCAAGGTCTCCAAGCACCTGCGAGTGCTGCGCGAAGCGGGCCTGGTGGAAGCCACCGTCGACGCCCAGCGACGTCTCTATCGCTTGAACCCGGAGCCTCTACAGGAAATTGACGCCTGGTTGGCACCCTTCCGCCGTTTCTGGACGCCCTACATGGACGCGCTGGAACGCCATCTCGATGCAATGGAGCCCCCACAATGAACCAGCAGTATCAGGCCGGCGCCGCCGGTGAAGCCCGCGTGGAAAAACAGGGAGAACGGTGGACCCTCATTCTAGTCCGACAGTTCCGCCACAAGCCCGAGAAGGTCTGGCAGGCCATCACCGACCCCGTGCATCTGCGGGAGTGGGCTCCTTTCGATGCCGACGCCAGCCTGGCCCACCAGGGCGCGACGGTCACTCTCACCACCATCGGAGCCCAGGCCACCCAGACCACCATTGTCAAGGCCGACCGTCCCCATCTACTGGAATACAGCTGGGGAGAAAATCACATGCGCTGGCAGTTGGAAGAGCACGACAATGGCACCCGCATGACCCTGTGGCACAACATTCCCCAAAGCTTTGTCTCCATGGGAGCCGCCGGTTGGCACATCTGCTTCGACGTGCTCGAGCATCTGGTCGACGGCAATCCCCTGGGCCGCATCGTGGGACCCGACGCTATGCAGCACGGTTGGCCCCGGCTGAAAGCGGAATACGAAGCCCGGTTCGAAGCCTGATGAAGGCCGATCAACACGACAAGATCCGAGTTCACGGTGCCCGCGAGAACAATCTCAAGAACGTCAGTGTAGAGCTCCCCAAGCGTCGACTTACGGTCTTTACCGGGGTTTCCGGATCCGGCAAAAGCTCTCTGGTCTTTGACACCATCGCGGCCGAGTCGCAGCGTCTCATCAACGAGACCTACAGCGCCTTCGTGCAGGGCTTTATGCCCAATCAACCACGACCCGAGGTCGACCTGTTGGAAGGCCTGACACCGGCCATCCTGGTCGACCAGCAACGAATGGGAGCCGACGTGCGCTCCACCGTGGGCACGGCTACCGACGTCAACCCCATGCTGCGCATTCTCTTCAGTCGTCTGGGACAGCCCCACATCGGGCCGCCCAGCGCCTTCGCCTTCAACCTGGCCACGCTCCAGGGCAAAGGCGCTCTCACCGTGGGCGGTAAGACCGAGGCTCGCTCCTTCACCCGCGTGGGCGGAATGTGCCCGCGCTGCGAAGGTCGGGGCACCGTCTCGGATATCGATCTCACTCAGCTTTACGACGAGAACAAGTCGCTCAACGAGGGCGCCATCCAGGTTCCCGGCTACAAAACCGACGGCTGGTGGACGGTGGGGATCTTCACCGACTCCGGCTTTCTCGACGGCGACAAACCCATCAAGAAATACACCAAGAAAGAGCTGGACGACTTTCTCTACAAAGACCCGGTCAAGGTCAAAATCAAGGGCGTCAACCTGACCTACGAAGGTCTGGTCAACAAACTGCAAAAATCGATGTTTTCGAAAGATCCCGATGCTCTGCAGCCGCACATTCGTGCCTTCGTCGACCGCGCGGTCACCTTCGGAGCCTGCCCCGAGTGCCAGGGCACCCGTCTCAGCGAGGCCACTCGCTCCTGCAAGATCGGCAAGGTCAACATCGCCGACGCCTGTTCCATGCAAATCAGTGATCTGGTCGAGTGGGTCCGTAGCCTGAAGGAAAAGTCGCTGGCTCCGCTACTGGCCAATTTGCTACAAACCCTGGAATCTTTCGTAGAAATCGGCCTGGGCTACCTTTCTTTGGAACGCCCGGCCGGCAGTCTCTCGGGCGGTGAAGCCCAGCGCGTCAAGATGCTGCGCCATCTCAACTCGCCGCTCAGCGACGTCACCTACGTCTTTGACGAACCCACCACCGGTCTACATCCCCACGACGTGCAGCGCATGAACGACCTGCTGCTGCGCCTGCGCGACAAGGGCAATACGGTGCTGGTGGTCGAGCACGAACCGGAAACCATCGCCATCGCCGACCACATCGTGGACCTGGGCCCGGAAGCCGGTTCCGGCGGGGGCAAGATCTGCTTCGAGGGCAGCGTGTCCGGACTGCGTTCCAGCGGAACCGTCACCGGTCGCCACTTCGACGACCGCACCAGCCTTAAGAAGAAACTGAGGAAGCCCACGGGCCAATACAAGATTCGCGGAGCCAGTCGGCACAATCTACGCAAGGTCGATGTCGACATCCCCCTGGGAGTGCTGGTGGTGGTGACCGGAGTAGCCGGCTCGGGCAAGAGCTCGCTGATTCACGGTTCGGTCAAAGGCGACGGGGTCAAAGCCGTCGACCAGACCCCCATTCGCGGGTCTCGACGCAGCAATCCGGCTACCTACACCGGACTGCTCGAGCCCATCCGCAAGGCCTTCGCCAAAGCCAACGGAGTCAAGCCCGCCCTGTTCTCCTCGAACTCCGAGGGTGCTTGCCCCGCCTGCAACGGCGCCGGCGTCATCGACGTGGAGCTCAACGTCATGGCCAGCGTGGCCGTGCCCTGCGAGGAATGCGAAGGCAAGCGCTTCCAGGCCTCGGTGCTGGAATACCAGCTGGCCGGGCGCAACATAAGCCAGGTGCTCGAGATGCCCGTGAAGGAAGCGCGTGAGTTCTTTGCTCAAGGCGAAGCGCGCACACCCGCCGCCAGCGCCATCCTCGAGCGACTCTCGGACGTCGGACTCGGCTACATCACCCTCGGTCAGCCGCTCAACTCCCTGTCGGGCGGCGAACGCCAACGCCTGAAACTGGCCTGCGAAATGGCCGAGAAGGGCGGCATCTATGTGCTGGACGAGCCCACCACCGGCCTCCACCTGGCCGACGTCGAGCAACTCCTCGGTCTGCTCGACCGCCTGGTCGACTCCGGCAAATCGGTCCTCGTCATCGAGCACCACCAGGCCGTCATGGCCCACGCCGACTGGCTCATCGACCTCGGCCCCGGCGCCGGCCACCAGGGAGGCCAGATCGTCTTCCAAGGCACCCCCGCCGAGCTGGTCAAGGAAGGCAAGACCCTGACCGGCCAGCACCTGGCCGCCTACCTCAAGGGCCCGTAGGCGCGCCGAGACGGGTGGGCGCAATGCCGGAACCGGTGGGCGCGCCGACACCGGTAGGCGCAATGCCGAAACCCGTAGGCGCGCCGATACCGGTAGGCGCAATGCCGAAACCCGTAGGCGCGCCGACACCGGTAGGCGCAATGCCGGAACCCGTAGGCGCGCCGATACCGGTAGGCGCAATGCCGAAACCCGTAGGCGCGCCGATACCGGTAGGCGCAATGCCGAAACCCGTAGGCGCGCCGATACCGGTGGGCGCAATTCCGGAACCCGTAGGCGCGCCGATACCGGTGGGCGCAATTCCGGAACCCGTGGGCGCGCCGATACCGGTGGGCGCAATGCCGACACCCGTAGGCGCGCCGCTACCCGTGGGCGCAATGCCGATACCCGCGGGCGCGCCGACACCGGTGGACGCAATGCCGGAACCCGTGGCGGCGCCGACACCCGTAGGCGCAATTCCGGAACCCGTAGGCGCGCCGATACCGGTAGGCGCAATGCCGGAACCCGTAGGCGCGCCGACACCGGTAGGCGCAATGCCGGAACCCGTGGCGGCGCCGACACCCGTAGGCGCAATGCCGGAACCCGCGGCGGCGCCGATACCGGTAGGCGCGATTCCGGAACCCGTAGGCGCGCCGACACCGGTAGGCGCAATGCCGGAACCCGTAGGCGCGCCGCTACCGGTAGGCGCAATTCCGACACCCGTAGGCGCGCCGCTACCCGTGGGCGCAATGCCGATACCCGCGGGCGCGCCGACACCGGTGGACGCAATGCCGGAACCCGTAGGCGCGCCGATACCGGTGGGCGCAATTCCGACACCCGCGGCGGCGCCGATACCCGTGGGTGCGCCGATACCGGTAGCCGCAATGCCGGAACCCGCGGCGGCGCCGATACCGGTGGGCGCGCCGACACCCGTGGCGGCGCCGATACGGGTGGACGCAATGCCGGAACCGGTGGGTGCCCCGATACCGGTGGGCGCAATTCCGGAACCGGTGGGTGCGCCGATACCGGTGGGCGCGCCGATACCGGTGGGCGCAATTCCGACACCCGCGGCGGCGCCGATACCCGTGGGCGCATTTCCGATACCCGTAGGCGCGCCGATACCCGCAGGTGCGCCGACACCGGTGGGCGCATTTCCGGAACCCGTGGCGGCGCGGACACCGGTAGGCGCAATTCCGATACCCGTAGGCGCCGACGGCTCTCAGCGTCGGGCCGGCAGTAGAGCATCGCCACTCGGACGGGGCAAAAACGCTGGAATCGGCAGGCCGCTGTAGACTATCTACACCTAACCGTAGAAAACGCCCCCCGGGCCGGCCAAAACACCCGAATCTACGGAACGCTGTAGATTATCTACATTCGAGTATAGAAACGCCACCCGGGCCGGAGCAAAACGCCCGAATCTACAGGTCGCCGTAGACTATCTACACCTAACCGTAGAAAACGCCCCCCGGGCCGGCCAAAACACCCGAATCTACGGAACGCTGTAGATTATCTACACCCAAGCGTAGAAAACGACCCTCGGGCCGGAGCAAAACGCTGGAATCTACAGGTCGCCGTAGACTATCTACACCCGACCGTAGAAAACGCCCACCCCAGCCGGCCCAAACGCCCGAATCTACAGGTCGCCGTAGACTATCTACACCCGACCGTAGAAAACGCCACCCGGACCGGGCAAAACGCTGGAATCTACAGGT
>JAFKGI010000036.1 GCA_017307785.1 Vulcanimicrobiota bacterium
AGGCTGTCCGGTAAATTGAGCCCGGTTACTATAGCACGACCTTTTTTTCCATGCAACTACGCCCTAAACGGCAGCCTCTTCCACCACTTCTCGGAGACGCACGGGCATAACCACGTATTTATAGTCCGTTTGACCAAAGGGACGGATGACGCCGCTGCGAGTGTCGTCTTGCAGGTCGAATTCGACTTCTTCACAGTCCAGCACGCTCAGAGCGTCGACCACGTACTTGCCGTTGAAGGCGATCTTCAAAGGATCCCCTTCATACACGACGGCGACCTCTTCCTGAGCGACACCCACGTCCGGGGTGTTGGCCGAAAGGGTCATGGCGTCTCCGCTCACGTCCATGACGATCAGGTTCGGAGACTGCTTTTCCTGAGCCACGACCAGCATACGCTGAATGGCGCCCATCAAGCTTTCCCGACCCACTCGTGCAAAGCGCTGAAAACTTTGGGGCAGCACTCGGCGGTAGTCGGGGAAAACGCCCTCCAGCAAACGCGAGTGCATGGCCACGTTGCCGATGCTGCAATAGAACTGTCCTTGGGCCAGGCTGAAATAGACCGGTTCTTCGCTGTCTCCCAGCAGACGAGACAGCTCGAGCATGGCCCGACCCGGCACGATGGCCTGAACCTGCAATCCTTCCGGGTTGTCGATGGCCAGCTCGTGATAGGCCATGCGTCGGCCGTCGGTGGCCACCATCGTCAGCTGAGAGCCTTCGATGTGCGTGTAGACGCCCGTCATCACGGCACGAGACTCTTCGCTACTGGCGGTTGCGAAGGTAACCCGACGGATGGCTCCTTTCAGCGATCTCTGGGGAGCGCCCACCTGGGGCAGCTCTCCAGGCTGTGGAATACCGGGAAACTCTTCAGCGGGCAGCGTGGAAATCTCGAACTTGGAACGGCCACAGTGGATGTGAAGCCTGCCGTCCGCGCTGGCTTTGAGACGGACGGGAGCTCCAGGCAACTTGGCCACGATGTCATTCAGCAGTCGTGCCGGACAGGCTACCGAACCCGAATCGAGTGTGGAAGCTCCGACGCTGATGACCACACCGAAATCCAGGTCGGTGGCGGTGCAGCTCAATTGCTCTCCCTGGCACTGAAATAGCACGTGACTGAGGATGGGCAGGGGACTGCGCGGATTGATCGCTCGACTCACCACCCCCAGAGCCTGGACCAGATGATTTTTTTCACACTCTAACTCCATGTGTACCTCCATGATTTATTTATATATCTAGTAGTCGTAGTAATAGGCCCTGTTGATACTGTGGACAAACCGTGCCGATTCCGATCCGATAAGGCTTTGCCGGGGGGATCCGGCTGTGGATCACCTGTTGGAAACCAGGGGATGTTTATCCCCCGCCTGTGGAGCATGGGGAATCTGTGGATAACATGGAGTACTTTTCCAGTTAGGACTGGAGTACCTTTCAACATGTTATTCACAGGTTCTCCCGTAGGTTTTGGACCAAAAAGCGTACAGGGCAAAGCCCGAGGTGGTTACCCCGGGCCTGCACTTCCGAATGAAACGGTCGTTTATCTCTGATAGCCTCGCAGCCTCGCCTGGATGTTTTCCAGGCTGGTGCGAATATAGTGGTCCTCAAGGTTGGATTCAACCTTCCTACAGGCGTGAATCACCGTGGTATGGTCTTTGCCGCCGAACTGGGTGCCAATCTCCGGGTAGGAGGCTCCGGTGAGCTCCTTACACAGATACATGGCCACCTGACGGGGCCTCACGATGCGCTGGTCGCGGCGAGTGCCCAGCAGATCCTTGGCGGTCATGCTGAAATACTCACAGACGATCTCCTGGATTCGCCGGATGTCGATTCCCTGGCTGCCGGCTTCGGGCATGATGCCGGCCAGGGCTTCTTGAGACAGTTCCATGGTGATGCTCTTCTTTTGCAAAGAGGCGTGAGCCAGAACCCGGGTGAGCGCACCTTCGAGTTCTCGGATGTTCGAGCAGATCTTTTCGGCAATCAGGTTCAGCACCGGATTGGGCACAAAGGCCTTGGACTGCTCCGCCTTCTTTTTCAGAATCGCCACTCGGGTCTCGAAGTCCGGCAGTTGGACGTCTGCGATCATGCCCCACTCGAACCGCGAGCGGAGGCGGTCTTCCAAGGTCGGGATCTGTCTGGGTGGCCGGTCGCTGGTCATGACGATCTGTTTGTTCGCACCGTGCAGCTCATTGAAAGTGTGGAAAAACTCTTCCTGAGTGCGCTCTTTGTTGGCTAGAAACTGGATGTCATCGATGAGCAGCACGTCGACGTTCCGATAGATGCGACGGAACTGGTTCATTTTGGCTTCACCGATCGAGTCGATCAACTCGTTGGTAAAGCGCTCGGAGGACACGTAGACGACACGCGCCCGCTTGCGGGTGCGCAGTACTTCGTGCCCGATGGCCTGCATCAGGTGGGTTTTGCCCAGTCCGACGCCGCCATAGAGGAACAGGGGGTTGTAGGCTTTGGCTGGACTCTCGGCCACCGCCATGGCGGCCGCTGCCGCCAAGTTGTTCGAACTCCCCCGAATAAAGGTGCTGAAGGTGTAGCGCGGGTTGAGGCTGGAGTCCGAGACGTCCAGTTCCGGTTCCACGACCACAATGTTGGGTGATGAGGTCTCCAGAGCCGGCTCTTCTTCCAGTTCCTTGAACTCCACCTGATAAGTCTGACCGGTGGTCCGGCGCAAGGCCTCCACCACTTCTTGCTGGCTTTGTTTTTTGCTAAGTACGTCCCGGGTCCATTTGCCCAGAACTCCTACCGTGATTTTACTACCTGTGAGTTGCGTGATTCGCGAGCCTTCCAGTGACCCTCGAATCGGCGGGTCCATAATCTCCGTGAGCACACGGAGGCTACGCTCCCAGACCTCATCGCTGAGAATCTGGCCCGACGAGCTAGATGAGTTTTGCATCGAGTCCTTGGTTCCTGATCTTGATCTTTCGCCTGTTTGTTTATGATGGCGAACACCTAATCGCTTGTTTACTGCGATTTGTCGAATCGGTTTCGGATGTTCGGGAAGCGACTCCTACCGAAAATCCACCGAATAGAAATCCACATTGTCCACAACTTTTCCACAGGCGGAAAACACGGGATCTTGTGCGTACTTGCCGGAAAAGTACGTTCTCCACTTGACAGGTACGGGCCTTATTTCAGAGGCATCCTGAAGGCGAACGCCAGTTATCCACAGGCTGTCCCCAGAGGGAAAAAATCAGGCTCTGGCTGTGGATAAGTGGGGGTACAATTGGCCTAGAAGGCCGCGAAGCGCTTGTCCGCGATGGCTGATGGCGTGTTTTTCGGACGCCGAAAGGTCCGCCATGCTGCGTACCGGGTCCACCAGGAAGATGGGATCATAGCCAAATCCTTGCTCACCGCTGGGAGCGGAGGCAATCGTTCCTTCACAGGTGGCTTCTTCGGTCCAGACTTGTCCGGTGTTCGGATCCAAAAGGACACAGCAACAACGAAAGCGCGCACTTCGCGGGCGTTCGGGTTGTTGTTGCAGCAGGTCCAGGACTCGCAAAATCTTCTGGGAGTGGGGCATGTCCTCACCCCCGAAACGAGCGGAGTAGAGCCCGGGAGCGCCATCGAGGGCGTCTACTTCCAGGCCCGAATCGTCCGAGAGCGCGGGCAGCCCGGTGTGGGCGGCATAGAACCGGGCCTTGAGCAGGGCGTTCTCCGCATAGGTCAGTCCGGTCTCGTCCGGCGCAGCCACGGGCGGGAAATCACGCAAGTCACACAACTCGATGGGGAAGTCGGCCAGGATCTCGCGGATTTCTCCTACCTTGTGGGCGTTGGCCGTGGCGATGAGAATCTTCATCCGTCGGCTTTCGAAAGGTGATTGATCTCGGTCCAGCGCTCGTCGATCTGCCACTGGAGGGTCTTAATTTCCTGACAGAAGGCGACCAGTTCCGGGTCGCTCAACTTGTTCTGGGCGTAAAGTTCATAGACTCGATGAGCCAGGTCGCGCATCTTCTGGTCTTTCTGCTCGCGCATCTCCTGAACGTCCATCTTGAGACGTGAAACCCGCAGCATCTTCTCGGAGCCGCGGATGGCCGCGTCGCGGCCTTTTTGCATCGATTTGCTCGCTCCCTTGAGCGAGTCTCCTAACATTTCGAAGAAACCCATAGGGCTCGTTTTCGAACTCTCTCAGGACAACCCTTCGGCCACCGCCTGGACAAATCGCTCCAGATCCGGGCGCGAGTGGGCCAGGCTCAGGCCCGCCGCGTCCAGGCTGGAAGGCGGCAGGTAAATGCCTTTGGCCAACAGCCTGTGATAGAAGCCACGATAGAACTCCAGGTCGACCTGCTCCATATCGTGGTGGTTGGTTATTTCCCGCGGAGCAAAGTAGAGGCCGAACATGCCGGGGTAGGCGACGAAGCGCAGGTTGGGGTGGAGCCCCTCCAGCGAGCGGGTCAGAAAATCGGTCTCCTCGGCCAGTCGCTGGTAGACCCCGGCTTGGGCCAGGTGCTTCAGGTTGGCCGTCCCGCACCGAACCGTTAAGGGATTTCCGCAGAAGGTGCCAGCCTGATAGACTTTGCCCAGAGGCGCCACGTGGTCCATCAGGTCGCGTCGGCCCCCATAGGCTCCCACCGGCATCCCGCCGGCCAGGGCTTTGCCCAGACATGTGAGGTCGGGCTGGACGCCGAAGATTTCCTGGGCTCCCCCGCGAGCCACTCGGCAGCCGCTGAGAACTTCGTCGAAGATCAGCAGCACTCCGAACTCTTCACAGAGGCATCGCAAGCCTTCCAGGAACCCTGGCAAAGGCCGAGTGACGGCCATGCTGCCTGGGATGGGCTCGATGATGACGGCCGCCACTTCCTGATGATGTGCTTGCAGAATCGTGCGCACGCTGGCGAGATCGTTGAAGGTGGCGATCAGAGTCTCGGCGGCACTGCCGGGGGAAGCTCCCAAAGCCAGGGGGCCGCCCAACTCCTCGGCCTCGATTCCCACCGAATCCAGGCACTCGACGTGACCGTGGTAACAGCCTTCAAATTTCACAATTCTGGCTTTGCCGGTGGCCCCGCGAGCCACCCGCAAAGTCGAGGCGACCGCTTCGGCACCCGAGTTGACCAGACGCACTTTCTGCATCGAGGGATAGGCGGCCGTAATGGCTTCGACAAATTCTAGCTCCCACGGGGTGGAGGCTCCGAATACGCTGCCGTCTTCCAGAGCCTGCCGTCCCGCCGCCACCAATTCAGGATGGGAGTGTCCCAGCATCAAGGGTCCCCAGGCACAGCAAAAGTCCAGATACTCGGTCCCTTCGACGTCCCAAACGCGGGAGCCACGTCCACGTACCAGCACCGGAGGGTGGCCGCCCACCGCCTGAAAGGCGCGGAACGGACTGTTGACTCCGCCCGGGATGCGTTCGCTCAAGGCGGAAAAGAATTCGGAATTGGTCGTGTTCATGAAAACTGCTTGGACACGGGCTGAAATGCGCCTTTCATCAGGGGGAAAAGAGCGTCTGAAAAGGAAGAATTGAGCTGAGGAGGACGCCATACCGAAGTTTCTATATGAAGCCTTAGATGCCAAGGGTAGGGTTGTCCAGGGGGAGGTCGACGCTCCGAATACCGATACGGTCATTCAGGACTTGCGTCGAGTTCGCTATACCGTCACGCATATCAAAGAGAAGCCGCGCGGGGCCGGGGCCATGCTGGCGGTTCTCGACCGACTGCAGTCGGTATCCGTTTACGCCCTGGCGGTCTTCACGCGCCAGTTGGCCACGCTGTTGCAGTCGGGCGTACCCGTCACGCGTTCCCTGGAAGCACTGGGTGAACAGAACGTGGATGCCAAGGTGACGCGCGCCGTTCTCCAACTTAACAAGGACGTCAAGAACGGTATGCCCCTGTCCAGGGCTATGATGAAGCAAAGCCACGTTTTTAGCCCGGTCTATGTGAGTATGGTGCGCGCTGGGGAGATCTCCGGCGCTATGGACGAGATCTTGGATCGCCTGGCGGGCTACCTGGAGCGTGAGTTCGAGCTGCGTAGAAAAGTCTCGGCCGCCACCACCTACCCCCTGGTGGTTTTTGTGATCAGCGTGGCCATTACCCTGATGCTGACCAACTACGTGTTTCCCACCTTCATCGAACTGTTCCGGGGTATCAATATCAACCTCCCCTGGAGCACCCGAGCGCTGATCACCGTCACCCACATCCTGCGCAATCCGGCCGTGATGGTGCCGCTGGCCATCGGACTGGGAGTGTTATTGTTCGCCCTGCGCAGCTACATCAAGACTCCGCTGGGCCGTCGCCAGTGGAGTTGGGTGTTGTTGGAGGCCCCGGTCATCGGCAAGATCTATCACAAGGTGGCACTGACCCGCTTTTGCCGCACGCTGTCCACCCTGCTCGACAGCGGAATTCCGCTGCTGCACTCCCTGAAGACGACAGCCTATGCCATGGACAACGCCGTCATGGCCGACCTGCTGGAGGATGTGGCGCAGAATCTCAAGACCGGTGTCTCCCTGTCCATGCCGATGGAGGACTATCGCCAGTTTCCTTCGCTGCTCACGCAGATGGTCCGAGTCGGCGAGGAGTCCGGCGAACTGGCCGGGATGCTGCGCAAGATGGGCGACTTCTACGACATGGACGTGGAAAACGCGCTCCAAGATCTGGTCTCAATCTTGGAGCCGGTGATGATTTTTGGCATGGGTATGGTGGTCGGCTTTGTTTTGCTGGCCGTCTTCACTCCGGTCTACAGTCTGGTCCAGCAATTTTGACCGAGGAGGGCTTATGAAATCTGGTTTGCGTTGGCTGTTCTGGCTGCTGCTTTGTCTGGCTGCCTGGGGAGCCGTCGTCCCGGATGCTTCGATCGTGCAACCCGAGGACGGCGCGCCTCGCCTGCCAACGGCGGCGGACCCGACCGTCAAGCACACCCCGGCCCCGGGGAAAGTCCCCGAGAACCAGCCCAAGCCGGGACCGGGCTCACCGGCTCAAAACGGGGGAGGGCCGGGAGATCAGCCGCAGGTGGCCGTGCCTGGCTCCGGTGGGGCTTTCGCGGACCATACCAGCACCGACCCGGCCAGCACGGGGGAATCTCGGCCGTTGGAACCGCTAGCTCCGGCCCCGGTTTCGACCGGCAGTGCCAGGCCGCTCTGGGCAGCCCTGGTCGTTTTTCTCTTCCTGGCGATTGGCGGCTTCTGGCTGGCCCAAAGACGAGACCAGGAGTAGTTCTTGCCCTTCTGCCCGGCCTGCGGCGTGCGCGTCGCGGGCAGCGCCACGCGCTGCGGACTGGACGGCGCTCTGTTGCGACAGTTGCAGTGCCCCTCGTGCCGTCTCGAGGTCTCTCCGGGAGATCGCTGGTGTGGACACTGCCGCCAATCGCTGGTGCAGCGCCCGGCCGTCGCCAGTCCCCTGGTTATGCGTCCGGCCTCTGGGGTCAGGCGCCTGGGAGTAGTCCTTTTCGATAGCCTGGCCTTCACCCTGATCGCGGGTTGTTTTTTCCCCGAGCTTCCTGGCTGGCTCTGGCTTCTGCTGGTCCCCCTCTGGGCTTCCTTTTGGGAGGCCGCGGATTCCGCCACTCCGGGACAGCAAGTCTTTTCCGTCAAGCGTCTGGGTCTTGAAGGGGGAGGCCTGGGCTGGCGTAGTTGGGGCGCCTGTTTGGTGGCTGGCTATCTGCCGTTTTGGAATCGCAGCACGCGTCTCTTCTGGGTGCCGGCTTGAGCCTGCTCGTCCAGGCTCTGGTCCTGAGCTGGCTGCCGGGACTTTTTTGGCTGACCTACGTGGAATCGCGCTCTCCCCAGCCGGTGATTTGGAGCCGTCTGCTGCTGACTTTTCTGGGAGGCGGACTGTCGGTCTTTGGCGTGGAGCTTTTCCACCGTCTCTACGATCCGGCCCAGCCGGACAACGCCTTTGCCTCGTTGGTCTTCTTTTGCGTGATTGTCGGCGGGGTGGAGGAAAGCTGTAAGATGCTGGCCGTGCTGGTGGCCGCCTGGCCTCGCCGTGATTTCCGCGAGGCCTGGGATGGCGTCGGTTGCGCCAGCGCTTCGGCCCTTGGCTTTGCCACCGCCGAGAACTTTCACTATGTGCTGACCTTCGAGGATTCCAGCGTGCTGCTTTCGCGGTCCTTGTCGGCGACGTTCGCCCATGTGGCCATGTCCGGGATCTGGGGGTTCGCCCTCGGCCTGCGCAAGCAAAAGCAAGCGGGTTGGGGAACGGTGGCCGAGGCCCTGGTCTGGGCCGCCATCTTCCACGGGCTTTATGACTGGTGCCTGACCCAGGGTTGGCCCTGGGCCGCTTTGCTGGTTTTTGCAGGTCTGGCGCTGATTTTCCGCCAGCGTCTCCAGGAGTCTTACTTCACCAGCTCACGCCGTCAGACTTGGAGCCAGGCGGTGCGAGAATGCCGCTCCTGCCGCGGCCTGGGTCGCAGTGAGTATCAGTACTGCCCCCAGTGCGGCGAGCAGAATTGGGACAGCAAAGTGCTTTGTTTGCACTGTCTTCAGGAGTGCGAGATGGGGGAACGATGCCCACACTGTCAGCGCGGGTTGGTCTGAATTAGCGGGGCAGCGTTTCCTGGACGACGTCGGGTAAGGATTTCTTCTCTTCCATCGTAGGCGCCGGAGTCACGCGGTTACGACCTTCACGCTTGGAGACATAGAGAGCGTCGTCGGCCGCTTTGGCCAGGTCTTTCTTGTTGAGAGCGTCGGTCGGATAACAGGCCAGGCCGATCGACGAGGTCACCTGCACAACGGCAGCCGCGAAGCGGAGTTGGAAAGTCTCACGGATGCGTTCGCAGGTGCGCACCGCTTCGTCTTTCGGCGTATCCTTCAAGATCAGGGCGAACTCGTCACCACCGTAGCGGCAGACGATGTCGGTGGTGCGCACCTTGTCCTTGAGGAGCGAGGCGATTTCTTGCAGCAGGGCGTCGCCTGCGGGGTGGCCCAGGGTGTCGTTGAACTGCTTGAACTTGTCGGCGTCCACCATAACCAGACAGATGCTCTTCTTGTAGCGGTCGGCCCAGGCGATTTCCTCGACCAGACGCACCTGGAAGAAGCGGTGCAGGTAGAGACCCGTCAGACCGTCGGTAAAGGCCATCTGTTGCGTCTGCTCATAGAGCAGGGCGTTCTTGACGGCGATGGAGGCCTGATAAGAGACCGTTTCCACCAGGCTGCGGTGCTCTTCGGTGAAGGCCCGTTCTCGGGCGCCACCCACGTAGAGCAGGCCCAGAATCTCTTCCTCGGCTCGAAGGGGCGCCACAATGACCGAACGCTCGTTGTTGATCAGATTCTCGAGCTCATACTGCTCGGTATCCTGGATCAGCAAGGTTCGGTTGAGCTCGGTGGCTTTACCCAGAATACCGGCGTCGTTGCGAACGGCCAGACTGCGCACATAGTCGGAGTAAGGGCTGTTGATCAGCTCCGCTTTGAGTACGTGCGGGTCGGCGTTGCTGACCCCGAAGAGAATGATGCTCTGGCCGGTGGGAATCATCTGCTTGATGTTCTCGGCCACCACTTTAAAGGTGTTGTCGATTTTGAGGGAGGCGCCGATGGCGGCGCCCAGTTGCTGGAGACCGTTGAGCTGATGGTTCTTGGCTTCCACGGCCAGGCGGATGTCGCGCTCGGACTGCATCTCTTTCTCTTTGTGTTCAAAGAGCAGAGCCGTCTTGATCGAGGGGGCGGCGAAAGCGGCCAACATCTTCAGCTTCTCGAGGTGTTCCTCTTTGTGGGTGCGGGCGTTGACCGAACCCAGGTAGATGATGCCCACGTTCTCTTTGCTGACCATGAGGGGCACGACCAGCAGGGAGCGCTCATCCTTGAAAATGCGTTGTTCGGAGGTGGTGGGGCTGACCTCATTGTTCATGTAGGGGCGCGGGTCGCGCAGCACCTGAAGAATGAAAGGTTCCTGCAACTGCAGCAGGCCGGACATACCCAGCACTTCCTGGTAGGGAGTGTCGGCCAGCGCCGGATCCAGTCCTCCGCCGGGCTTGGAGAGGAAGATGACGCAAGACTGGTAGGGGATGCGCAGACGGCGAATCATCGACTGCACCAGCGCGGTGGTTTCCGAAAGATTGGTGGAGGCGCCCAGCGAGCGCGCCAGGTCGTAGATGATGTTCAGCTCTTCGTTTTTCTTCTTGACGTCGTCGCTGAGGTTCTCTTTTTCATCGCGCAGCTTTTTGGTCTCGAACTCGGTGCCGCGGATTTTGAGACTGAGCTCTTCCACGTCCTGCATCTCTTCTTCCAGGACGGTGTATTTCAGAGCCGATTTGACGAAGACGACCATGGGCACGGCGGCGATGGCGCTGATGGCCAGCGGCAGCCACTGCACCGCTCCGGTCAGATTCAAGCCGCCGGCGAAGCCCGCCGCCAGCACGCCCAACAAGACCTGGAAGGCCATTGCGAAACGGCTCTTGGTCAGCAGCGCGTTCCAGTTGCGCTGGTCGGACTCTTCGGCGTTGTCCATCAACTTGTTGACCAGGGTGGCGTCGATGATGGCGTAGACGATGACGCCGGCGATCCCCTCGGTCAGAAGGGGAACCGGGCCTTTGAGCATCATCTGGTGAACGGCCACGACCGTCAGACCCACGCTCAACCAGCGCACGCTGTTGGCACCGATGTAGGCGACCGACTCGGCCAGACTGCCGCGCATCAGGCGGGGGAGCATGCCGAGAACCAGCACGCAGGCTCCCAGTCCCCAGCGACCGGCGGCCACCAGAGGAGCGGCCAGGCCTGCCTTAAAGGGCAACACCGAGTCGGGAGCCAGGGCGGCCATGACGGCCAGGTAGAAAGCCAGATTCAGGAACCCGAAGTGGGACAGGTCTTCCATCGTCATGAGATGGACCACCATGCCAAGAATGCCCAGGAGCAATAGCGGCACCAGGAGGCCGCCTAAATTCAGGCACCACCAAGCAAGGCCGATTCCGGCTCCGGCGATCGCCAATGCTCCGACCGCCAACATGACGTTAGGCGTTCTTTCTGAATTACTCACTCTGTACTTGGTTCCATCGGTTCCTGAGGTCGCGCCAATTTTGTCCTTCTACGCTCGTCTGCGAACCCGCATACGGGGGGCAATATTAGCTAGATACCAAGTCAGGTTTCCCTCCTGGTCGAACAATTCCCTGCCGCTGCTCATGGCTTCGCCCTTTGCAGCCAGTAGATGGCCTCGCTGAGGCTGTGAATCGGTACAATCCGCGGGTGGCTCGACTGAAAGTCCATTCCCTGTAACTGTTTGGCGTCGTCCGCCGAGACGAAGAAGAGGTCGGCGTTGGCCTGGCGAGCGCAACTGAATTTTTGCCGTAAACCTCGCACCGCCGTCAGGTTTCCTTCCATGTCGAGCCCGCCGCTGCCCGAAATCCTGCGACCCCGGCGCAAGTCGAGTTGCAGCAATCGTTCGCACAGATCCAGACCCAGCACCAAGTCTGAGGAATTGCCCTCGTAGGCACCGGCCTGGAAATGGATTTTGGGAAGGGTGTCGTCGTCTTCATGGCCGGAGAGCAGCAGGCCGAGCCCCGGCTCTCCCTTCAAAGCCTGAATCGGTCGGGCCGCCGTCACCACCTGGTATTCGCTCCCGTCGGGTCGACGGAACTGGACCGGGATTTTCTCACCGGGGGGCTGGGCCTGCACGATCTCGCGAACCTGACGCACCATGCGCAGGGGAACACCCGCCACGACCGTGACCTGATCGCCGGGTTCGACGCGCTCTTTGAGGGGGCTATCGGGAGTCAGGTCGAGCACTTTGACGATGACCGGCGGTTCGATGCCGCAAGTGTGATAGACCACTCGTCGCAGAATCTGGTGTTCGGGGTCTTCGTAGCCCAGGGTCTGACTGCGGGGACGCTCCGGATCGGAGGGAACGAGACTCCAGTCACTTTGTAGCAGGGCTCGGAGAGCCCACCAGGTAGTGGCGGGGCGCTGATAGACGGTGGAGATCAGATAGACGCCGCTGTCCTCCGGCCGGGGGTGGCCCTCCACGTCTACTTGATCGACGGTGTTCACGGCCGGCCCGGGCAGCAGAATCGTATGGTTGGGGATGGGCAGCCAGGCTACGACCCCCACGCAGAGTCCGAGGAGCAGACCTCGGACGATCAGTTTCAGTTGCCCGCTTATTCTCCGGCCGTGCCCAGCGAGGCCTGACCTTTCTTGATAATGGTCAGGATGCGGCTGAGCTCTCCCTCCATGCCGTTGAGCACCTTCATTGCATAACGCTCCGCGTCTTGTCGAGTCTCGCGTGCGTATCGGTCGGCGTCTTCCCGGGTGCGACGCGCTTCCTGGCGAGCTTCCTCGATCAATTTATGGGCTTCTTCGCGGGCCCGCGCGTAGACCTCTTCCTTCGAGAGCAGACGACCCATTTCGTCCTCGGCCGCGCGCAAGATCTCGCGTCCCTTGGACTGGGCCTCTCGAACCATGCGGTCCGCTTTGGAGTTCGATTCGGCGGCGATCCGTTCGGTCTCTCGCGAGATCCAGCGGGCTTGCTTCACTTCCTCCGGCAATGAGTCTCTGGTCTTGTCCAGGATCTTCAGCAGACGCTCGCGGTCGACCACCGACTTCTCCTGCAGTGGCCAGGGCAGCGGTTTGCTTTCCGTCACTTCTCGTTGGAGGCTTTCCAGCACCGAATAGATGTTCATAAGGCTTCCTTCGATTCGAGTTTCTGCTGCAGGCGACGGGCCACCTCCGGTGTGACCAGTTGCCCGATCGGGCCCCCCAGCCTTGCGATTTCTCGCACGAAAGAGGAGCTTACATGGGAATACTTTCCGGTAGCGGCCAGGAAGAGGGTTTCGCAGGCGGGCTGCATTTCCCGATTCAGCCGGGCCATCTGTAGTTCGATGGGAGCGTCCGAGCTGTCGCGCAGACCCCGCACCACCGCGCGGATGTCGTTCTGGGCCACGTAGTCGACCAGCAAGCCGGTGAAGTGCGCGACGCTCACGTTGTCCAGATGAGCCAGTTGCTGGCGCAAAATTTCTTCGCGCTCGGCCAGGCTGAAAAGCGTCTTCTTGGAGGGGTTGTGAATGACGGCAACCGTCAGATGGGAACACAAAGGCGCCGCCCTCTCGATAATATCGAGGTGGCCGAGCGTGACGGGATCGAAGCTACCAGGGTAACAGGCACGCATAGCTTGAATTGTACTCAAAGACAAATCGGCAAATTTGTCAAGGCAGGTGGAGGGGATCGGGTCCAGGATTGCTCAGCTCCACCGGGCCCTGAAGACGAACGCCTGTTCCGAAGTGGATGTCTCCTCGCACCTCCAGAGAAGTGCACTCGAGCAGGCTGGGAACGACCGGGAAGCGCCGAGAGAAGTCTTCGTAGGTCGAATAGAACCGGCTGTCCAGACGCACATTCGGGAGCGGTCCGGCGGTCACGGCCTGGAGTTGACTGCGCTCATCCAGGCGGTAGAGATCGCTGCGTAGCAACAGCAGGTCGCCTAATGTTTTGACCGGTAGAAAGCGGCGCCGGGAAACTTCGATGGCCTGGGTCGCGGAGAAGGCGGAGAGGGCGGCACCCATAGCGGATTCGAGCTGGTAGACCGGCGTCGAGGTCGGCTCGGTCGGATCCACCGTCTTGCGGTTGATAATCAGGGGAAGACTCGGTAGGGGCTGGTCTCGCAAGGCCTCCAGCCGGAGCCACAGATTGTTGGTGTTGAAGTAGCGGTGTCGCTCGATATCTTCGAAGGCCGCCAGGTCCTGGGCGGCACATTGGGAGCGCTCGCGGAGAATCAGCTGGCCCGAGGCAAACCGCGCCAGATGTCCGCCCTTCTTGTCCTGTTCCGTCCGGGCCGTGACCTCCATAGCGAAGTCCAGGCCGCTCTGGCTGAACCAGTTCAGCAGGGTGGCATCTAAAGTCGCGCCCAGGTTATCGATGTTGGAGACAAAGGCATAGCGATAACCCGCGGCCAGCAGGCGGTCGAGCATTCCCTCGCCTCGCAGGGCGGCGTAGATCTCTCCATGGCCGGGAGGGCACCATTCCAACTCGGGGTGGTGGGGGTAGCGAACCGGCTCCAGGTTGTCCTGACGCAGCTTGGGCACCTTCGACTGCAGGAAATCCAACGGCAGGTCCCCATCGTTGCTGAAACCCTGGAGTCGCTCCAGGCTGGCTGCCCGCGTATGAAAACTGTTCATGAGCAGCAGCGGTAACGGGCTGGAGTTTTGGCTGCGCAGGGTTTCGATCTGGCGGCGAGTGAGGTCGAGAAAGCTGAGCCCCTGGCGGACTTCCACCAGTCCTTTGGGAATTTCCAGCCCCATGCTGGTCCCGAGGCCGCCGTTCAGCTTGATCACTGCCGTCTGGGCCAGGGCCTCGCAGCCTTCCGCGGTGGGTAGGGCGGACAGGCGTGGGAGTTGCTGGACGGGTATCAGTTCGCTCTCGGCCAGCGTGCCACCGCTCCCCGAGCGGAGCCGCTCGAAGTCCAGCGCGAATCGGTCGACTTGCCAGCTTTGCAGGCCGGCTTCCAGCATCTTCTGACGACAGAGTTCAAAGGTCACGGAGATCCAGGATACAACGCTGCGGGGGAGGGTCCCTGGTCAGGGTCGGTTGCCTCCGAAGACAGGGTGATCTCGTTGCGTGAAATTGAAGGATTTTCTATTTTGCGGTTGAACCTCGCCGCGAGGATTGATGAATGTCCAGAAAAGTTCTTAACGAACGCTATCAGCTGGAACTCAAGTTGGGTGAAGGCGGCATGGGCTCGGTCTACCGGGCTCTGGATCTGGCTACCAACCGGGATGTAGCCGTAAAAGTATTGCGCCGTGACTTGGCCGAGTCCAAGCACGCCAGGCGTCGCTTTGCCCGTGAGGCACGCGCGGCGGGTATGCTGAACCACCCGGGAATCGTGCGCACCATGGATTTCGTGGACGACGCGCGCCCCTACCTGGTGATGGAGCTGATCAACGGAGTTTCGTTGCGCCGCTTTATCCGACGCGAGCGGCCCGACTCATTCCGGTTGCTCGAGATCTGCGACGAACTCTGCGAGGCGTTGGCTCATGCTCACGACCGGGGCGTGGTGCATCGCGACCTGAAGCCCGACAATCTGGTCGTGACGCCGGAAGGTCGAGTGAAGATTCTCGATTTCGGCCTGGCCCGCGTGCGCATCCCGGAGATCTCCCACCTGACTCGTTCCGGTTCGGCGCTGGGCACCTGTTCCTACATGGCGCCCGAACAGGCGGCCGGCAAGCCCGCCGACGAGCGCAGCGACCTTTATGCCATTGGCGTCATTCTTTATGAGGCACTGACCGGTAGCATTCCTTTTACGGCCGATGAGCCCGCCTCGATCCTCTACATGCACGTGCACGAGGCACCCAAGCCTCCCCGCTCGCTCAATCCCGACATTCCCGTCGAGATGGAGCGTCTGGTGCTGCAGTTGATGGAGAAGAAGCCGAGCCAACGTCCCGCCAATGCGCGCGTGCTCAAGAGCCTGGTGGCCCAGGTGCGACGCTCCCTCAAGGGCGACGAGACGGCCATCATGGAAGCCGTCTCGATGGTGGCCAGCCTGGCCGAACTGCCGGCCGCCACGGCCGTGCCCATGGTCTTGCAGATGCCTTCGATGTCGTCCCACTCCAACAGCGAGCCGGCCGAAGGCGACGCCGTCAGCGTGCTGGCTGCCGACATTCCTAATTTCACTCTGTTCACCCGCGACCGCAATCCGCTGGAAACCACCGAACTCGAGTCGGTCTTGATCGACGAACTCGAGCACTGCGTGCGCGACCACGCCGGCAAGCTGCTCGACCGCTACGGAACCCGTATCGTGGCCGCTTTCTGCGGCCAGGACCACGGTAGCCGAGCGGTTCAATCGGCGCAGACCATGCGCTCGCGGGTGCAGGCCGTGCTCAGTCGCTACAGTTTGATCACTTCGCCTACCGTCTCGGCTGGCGTCTTTGGCGGCGAACTGCCCAAGCGCGCGGCTGGGGACAGCTGGGAAGAAATGGCCAAACAGGAGCTGATGCACGGAGCGGCGCGCCTGGAGCGTCTGTCTCGCAAACTGCCGGACGACACCCTGGTCAGTGAGACGTCGCTGGGCGGCAACTCGCACCTGACCACCGAGCCTTTGCGCTCGTTGTTCGTGCGTGGGCGTCGCGAGCCGATTCAGGTTTATCGCGTCCTCAACGCCGGTTAATTGACATCCCCGGGCTCCGGGGGTAACCTGGTAGGTACTGTGCATCACATCACCTTGCTTTGCTTTGGTGGATTTCTCATGGCGGTCGGCATGGTCCTGGGCGTCCGTGAAATCCGCAATCCGATTCGTCTGACCGGCCTGGTGCGTCGCACCCGTCGTCGCCTGGTTGGATCGACGCTTCTGTGCGTGCTGGGCGCCATGATTTCGCAGGGCCCTCTGCCGCAGGCTCCCGTCGCCCGCGAAGTGCTCATGCAGAGCGCCACCTACTGGGCGGGCGTGCTGGGATTGACTCTGGGCCTGGTGGCTCTGGCTTTCTGGGATACCATCGACGGAGTGCGCGCTCTCAACAACCACCTGGAACTGGCCGAGAACGCCGAGATTCGGCAAATTCGCGAACAACTCAAGCGCTCCTAAGTCTCCCTTGACCCGGATCAAAGTCTGTGGCCTGACCCGCCCCCAAGATGTCAGTCTCTGTCTGGAGCTCGAGGTGGACCGGCTGGGTTTTGTCTTCGCCCCCTCTCCCCGGCAGATCTCCCTGCAGCAGTTGGATCAGTTGCTCGAGGTCGGCTCCTTTGCATGGTCGGCCGTGCTGGTCGACCCGACTCCTCAACTGGTGGAAGAATTGCTGGCGCGTCAATGCCCCATTCTTCAGTTCCATGGATCCGAGCCGGCCGAAATGCTGGAGGCCTACCGAGGTCGAGCCCGCATCGTGAAGGCATTGAGGATCAGCCAGCCGGAACACCTGGAGGTGGAGCTCCCGGCGGACGAATATTTGCTGGACGGCGCCCGGCCGGGCCACGGCCAGCCCTTTGACTGGGCCTGGCTGCGCAGCCGCAGGCCCAACCGTCCCTTCTACCTGGCCGGCGGGCTCCACCCCGACAATGTGGAGGAGGCGATTTCGGCGGTGGCACCGCTGGGTGTGGACGTCTCTTCCGGGGTCGAGCAGTCGCACGGACTCAAATGCCCGACTCGCCTGCGCGAGTTCGTCCGGCGAGTGCGCTCTACGCTTCGCGACGAAGCCGCTGGTTGAGCAGGTCTTCGCCGCAGCGCTCGGCCACCCACTGACGGGCTCGACTGGCCAGTTCCACGGCGTCGGCCAACTCCGTTCCGTGAGCGTACATCGGGGGTCCGAATTCGACGGTCAACTGCATGGGCACCGGCACCAACGTGGGCCAGGGCATGGCCTGACGGGTGCCGATCAACACCATCGGCTGGACGCAAAGGCCGTTTTCGGCCGCCACCTGAAAGACTCCCAGATTGAACTCGCGCAAACCGGGCGTCGTTTCCAAACCGCCCTCGGGGAAGGCGGCCAGGGTGTGTCCGGCCCGCACCCGGTCCACCATTTCCCGAGCCAGACGAGGGGCTCCACCGGCTTCGCCTCGGCTGATTTTCAAGTGGCCCATGTTGCGCAGGGCTTTGGACAGAACAGGATGATTGTAAATCCAGGGCGCCACCAGGAAGAGCAGGGGTTTGGGGCTGGAGGCCAGCACCACCACCGGGTCCAGCAGGCTGGCGTGGTTGGCCACCAGCACGCAGGGTTTGTCGCTGGGCTGCCCCTTCACGACCAGGCGAACTCCCAGCATCTTGAGGGCCAGGCGTGCCGCTTTGCCCAGCCAGCGACGACCCAGCCCGCCGTTGAGACGAGCCAGGATCAGGGCAGGCGGACCCATCACGCCGAAAAGGGCCACGGCCGCCCGCAATCCACGCAGGGAATGCCCCAGAGGAACCTGGCGCAGAAGACGCAGGGCCTGTAGCCAGCGGGGAGCTTTGTAGCCCAGTTTGCCTTGTTGGAAGAGTTTGCGGCATTCCGAGCGACGAATTTTGCCGCTGGGAGTTTTGGGAATGGACCCTGGAGCCAGGGCTTTCACTTCGTCCGGGCCTACCCCGCAGGCCTGGGTCACGGCCCGCTGCACCTGGTCGCGCAGAGCGGCGCTGGGAGTCCGGGTTTCGTAAACCACCACCAGCCGCTCTCCGTCCTGTCCCGAGACGGAAAAGGCGGCCACGCAACCGCGGCGCACGCCCTCGACCTCGGTGGCGGCCGCTTCGATGTCCTGCGGGTAGAGATTGCGTCCGGCTTTAATGATCAAGTCCTTGGCACGACCCGTAATATACAGTTCGCCCTCGGCCAGGTAAGCCAGGTCGCCGGTCTTGACCCAGCCATCGTCGGACTTGATTTCGCGAGTGGCCTCGGGGTTGCGGTAGTATTCGCGCAGCGAAGAACCGCTGCGGAAGAACAGCTGGCCCTGGTGGCGTTCCGGCACTTCTCGCCCTTGCTCGTCCCGCACCGAGAGCTCGGTGCCGCGCAGCGGGAAGCCGCAGGCCACCCAGGGATGGCCCTGAGGAGAGGGCTCGGCCACGCCTTCTCGCTGGAGCTTCTCTTCATCGACGCGGTCGAACTTGGGTCCGCGCTGCAGAGGTGAGAAGGCCACCGCCAGGGAGGCTTCAGCCAGGCCGTAAGCGGGGAAATGGCCGCTTTCCTGCCACCCATAGGGGGCGTAGCGCTTGGAAAAACGGGCCAGGGTGTCCGGCAGGATGGCTTCCGCTCCGTTCAGGGCCACCCGCCAGCGCGAGAGCTCGACTCCCTCCAGCTCCTCGTCGGGTATGCGGCGAGCGCAGATTTCGTAGGCGAAGTTGGGCGCCGGCGAGATGGTGCCGCCGTAGTGGGACATGGCGCGAATCCAGCGCGAGGGGCGGGCCAGAAAATCCTGGGGTCCCATGAGCACCAGCGGGATGCCGTGATAGATGCTGCCCAGCATCGATCCGATCAACCCCATGTCGTGATAGAGCGGCAACCAGCTGATGCAGACGTCGTGTTCGGTGACTTGCAGCGCATGACCGTAGGCGCGCAGATTGTGGAGCAGGTTGGCGTGGCTCAGGGCCACCCCCTTGGGAGAACCGGTGCTGCCCGAGGTGTATTGAATCAGCGCCAGCTGGTCCCCGTCCACCGCAGTCGGCTCGATCGGCTGTCCGGTCGACAGAGACTCGGCCGAAACTACTTTCTCCAGGGTCTTGGCCTGCATTTGCAACATCTGGGTGACCGACCAGGCCCGGTCAAAAGAAATCAGGACTTTGGATTTGGCGTTCTCCAGGATGGCCACCTGGCGCTTCAAGTAGTCTTCGGCCTGGTCGGCACGGAAAGGCGGATAAAGAGGCACCGGCACCGCTCCCAGCCAGAGAATGGCGAGAAAACCGGCCACAAAAGGAAGTCCCGTGGGCAGCATCAGAGCCACCGTGTCGTCGCGCTTCACTCCCAGGGCGGCCAGCGAGCCGGCCATCTGAGCCGCTTCCTGCCACAATTCCTCGGGCGACAGGGAGCGACTCAGTTCTCCCTCGTCTTCGAAGTAGTAGAGAACGCGATCGCGCTGTTGCTGGCGCTGATAGGCCAGGGCCTCGATCAGCGTCTGGGCTTCTTCCGGGAAAGGCGGTAGGGGAGCCGCCAGCGAGAGCCGCTCCTGAGCGCGACTCTGACCTTGCTGGTGGGGAGCCTGCACCGCCGCCACCAGATCGCGCACCCGCGGCGCCGCGAAAAGCGGCTGGCTGGGGAGACTGTGTCCCAGCTCTTTCTCGAGACGGCGGATCAGTTCGGCGCGCTCCAGGCTGCCGATACCCAGGTCCCACTCCAGGTGGGAGGAGGCGTTGACCACCTTGGTTTGCTGCGGGTTGAGCTGCTGGCACAGTTCTTCCACCACGCGCAGGACTTTGGCTTCGGATTGTTCGGACACGGGACGGCCCCCTTAGTTCGGGTATCTAGTTGGCCTTTGTGCGGGGCGCTAACTCCCCTCCTGGAGCGATTTTCTACCCCGGGCGGTGAGGCGATAGCCGCGGGGATTGCCGGCCGCACTGAGCACGGGAGTGACGTAGCCCTTGTCCGCCATGGCCAGCAGATGATTGTAGGCGCTTTGCTGGCTGGCCCAACCGAAGTGGGCGGCGATTTCCCTGGAGGCGGGAGAGCAGTAGTAGGTTCGACGATAGCGGTCCAGGAAGCGCAGGACCTCTTGTTGGCGCAAGGTGAGTTTCTTCATGAACTCAGGCTAACTCGGGCAGTACTCCCAAATCTCTACCAAAGGACCGCTTTATTGCCGTTCCTTGAGCAACTCGTGGACTTTTTCCGGCGGTCGGGCCACCAGCGCCCGATCTCCCAGGATGACGATGGGACGTTCGATTAAGATGGGATGCTCCAGCAGGGCGTCGAGCACTCGATCCACGGGAGCGTCCTTGAGGTTCAGCTCCTTATAGACGGCCTCGCCCTGGCGAATCATTTCGGGGCCTAACCGCTTCCAGAGCCATTCCAGCTCGGCGCGATCCGGACTTTGCTCCAGGTAGCGGACTTGCTGGGGTTGGAGCCCCTGCTCCTCGAGAATCTGCAGACAAGCGCGGCTCTTGGAGCAGCGAGGATTGTGATAGATCCTGGGCTCAGGCACTCAGACGACCCTGCACCGGGTGGTTCAGCTCGGCCTGGGGCACCAACTCGCCGTCCGGCTTGGTCCGGCACTTCAGGCCGCCTTGCAGGCTCAGAGTGGAAGCCGTCTGGGTAGGGTCCAGGAAGTGCAGGCGGGTCAAACCCAGGTCGGCGTGCAGCAGTTTCTCGGCCACGAAGGCTTCTTCTTCGGGCTTGCCACCCATGAAGATGGAGAAGCGCTCGCCCTGTTCGTTGACGCCGTGGCGGGCGTTGAAGAAGTTGGAGGTGTCGGATGAGGGGTAGTCGGGATTCACGAAAACGCCCGGAAGGTGATGGACCTTCATGCCCGCGGCCTCCAGGTCGCGAGTGGTGAGAACCTCGTATTGGGCGCGCTTCTCCGCTTCTTCGCGCAAGTTCTTGCTGCGCTCCGCGAATTCGGCGCGCAGATCCTGGGCATCGCTCTCTCCCGCCTGCAGATCTTTCTGGAGCTGCGCGTCCAGCCAGACGATTTGCTGTTCGGCGGCGGCGCGCGCGTCGTTGATGGCGATTTCACCCGGAGCCACCGGCATCATGCGCATATCCAGATGAAACTCACCGGGCTGCTCGACGCCAAAGACGGAGGTGGCGGGCAGGCCCAGATCGCTGGCTACCGCGTCCGTGACTCGCTGGTCGCTCTCGGTGTTGAGGAGCTTTTTGGTGACGGCCAGGCTATCCTGACCCACCAGTGCGTAGGCCTCACCGTTTTTGCGCGTGCCCGTCAGGGTGTTGCCGCCTTCCAGATAGGCCAGTCCTTGCACGGCTTTTCCGCCCAGAGCGGCGGCCTGACCCAGAGCGGTGGGCTGCAGTTGGCAAGCGTGCACTTGACCCAGTTGGCCAAAGCTGGTGGACACGTCTTGCGGGAAGCGCTTCTGGCGGCCTTCGTCGATGGCTTCCCGGATCCAGTCACCTTCGAAGATGGCGGGAGTGACCCAACCCTGTTGGAGCAGCGGCTCGCCATAATCTTCCACCCAAACTTCGCCTTCGGGCAAAGCCATGAAAGAGATGTTGCGAACCCGCTTTTGGTCCAGTTCGGCTTCCAGGTTCTCGATCTGCCCGCTGTGGCCGGCCAGCACCACCTGGAACCCTTCCACCTGCCCGATCTGGGCCAGTTGTTGGGCGTAGACGCCACTCACTTCCCTCAGGTCGTTGGAGAACATGGTCACGGTGGTCGGATTCAGGGAGCTGTCCTTGGGAGTGGCACGCAAACCAGCGCCCGGCTGCTTGCCTTCCAGGCGCTGCTGGCGATCCTGGGTGGACTGGGCGACCACTTTCTCCAGACGCTTGTCGGTGATCTTGTAGTTCTTGCTGGGATAGGCGCGGGCTTTGAGGGTGTCAAAAAGATCGCGAAAGTCCACGGCCGCCACCTGGTTGTCCCCGGTCAACATATAGGTGCGCAAAGGATACTGGCTGGAGGGCAGCTGGGCGTGCTGGGGGTCGCTGGCCAGGTGGCCACGCACTCGGCCGGCCTTCTCCGGAAGGGCGAAAGTGAGGCTGTCCTGGGGCTGGGCCGGGTTTTCAGCCACCCGGGCCTTGCGTGGGGAGGAAAGAGACGGGGGTTGTTTGAGCGAGCCGATGATCACCCGTTCAAATTATTCTGAAAAGGTTACAGAGAAGTGACCAGGTTATTACGAGACCGTCAGAGAGGCTCGTACCCTTTGGCCCAGAAATGGCTCTGGTGCGCCAAGAGGTGGGAGATTTCCTGAGCGGGCCCAGTCCCGAGACTTACCAGATTCTGCGTCAGCTGGTGCTGGCGAGTCCGGACTATCGGCCCGATTTGGATACGGTCGATCAGATGTGGCGAGCGCTGGACGCCGATCAGCTGGAGGAGGCCGAGGCCCTGGCGCGCCAGCTGGTGCCAACTCATCTGGTAAACCCCCGGGCCCACCTGGGTCTGGCCTACTTGCACGGGCAAAGGGGAGACTCCAAGGGGGAGCAGTTCGAGTTCTATTTTTGCCAGCAACTGCGCCGGTTTCTCATGGAAAGCGGGGACGGTAGCCGTCTGCACCCTTTCCGGGTCACCAGCGTGGACGAGATCCACTACGTGGCGGGCGTGCTGGAAGCTCAGGTTCGGCAAGTGAATTGCGAATGGGTGGAGGGGCGACTGCACGACGTCCTCCTGACCGATAAGGGCGAGTTCTATTTCGAGTCCGGTCCGACGCTGGCGGCCTACCCGTGACCCCCAGCTATCTGCTGGCCTTTCGGATCTTGCCGCGGCTCTTTCACTCGGACATGATTCGCACGCGGGAAGCGCTTGTAAAAGAAGACTTGCTGCGCAAACTCTGGGTGCATGCAGGATTGCATCTGGGCGTGCGGGAGCTTCCGGCTCCTCCCACCTGGGAGACCTTCGGAGAGGTGCTTTTGATCAGCATGCCCGCACCGCAGGAACCTCCGGAGGCCTACTTTCTTGCGGTGATCGGCCATCAGCCTCAGGTCTACACTTTGGAGATGGGCCAGGACCAGGACACTTATTTCTGCGGAGTCACCCCCGAGGGTCATCAGAATTACGGCAAGGGTTGCCTGCCGGAAGCCGGCGCCTTCCTGGCCGCGCTGGCCGGCATCCGTTAAAAGAAAGAGAAAGGAAATCGGAAGCGCTGAAATTCCAAAAAAAGAAGGAAGCGCTTCCCAGGCCTTTCTCGACGATCAGTCTAGCACAGTTCGCTCAGGATTTTCTCCATGCGGTCGGCGGAATAGGTCCGCCCGCTCAGTCCAAAGGTGATTTTCGCTTCTTCGGGTTGGTCGACCGGTTCGGCTCCGCGAGCTTGCTGGTGGAGCACGGCCAGGTCGTAGAGATTGGGAAGCATCTCGCCCAGGCGCACCATTTCCCGGCTGAGCACCGAGACGTCGTGGACCGAGCGTTCGGCCGTGTTCTGAGATCCCGAGCCGGTCACATAGAGATCGACAAAGAGGATCTCCGACTTCGCCAGGTCCACCAGAATGGGCAGGCAGTAGCCGGAGGAGCCCGTCAGGTCGAACTTGTTCTGCACGGTTTTGAGGTCGAAGGTCTGGTAGCTGGCATCGACCTGCTCGCGAATCATCCAGCCGCTGTGGCAGTCCATCTGGTTAAACTTTTCGCCGCGGAAGTGATTGATCTGCGGAGCCAGGTAGCGGCAGTCGGCCAGTTCCCGCACCACTGAGAGATCGACGTCAATAAATTCCGCCGCACCGTGGGGCGCGTCCTGGATATCACCAGAATGCACGATGCCTCCGGAGGCCAGGCGGGTGTAGCTGACGTTGCCGGTGGCCCGCATCTCCTGGTCGAATTTGATCAGCGAGAGATCCAGGTCGGTGCGACGTTGGTTTTGCTTCCAATAGACGAAGAGACGCAGCACCTTGCCCGGCTCCAGCGGCAGGCGCGTGCCCCGACCCAAAACCATCATGCCGTCCGAGGTTTTGCGCAGCTGGAAGGGAATCGTATAGCGTTTCAGCTCCGGGTCAATCCAGCACTTCTTGCCACTCCAGGAGCCTTTCAGGGCGACCTGGGCGCGGATCTCGGCCTGGAGCAGGTCGGCCAGTTGCTCCAGCAGCTCCCCGTTCAGCGTGTAGGGACGCGGAACCACCCGCATTTTCCCTTTCTTGTTGACGATCACTCGGTACTTCGAGCGCCACTGATGGCGAAAATAGCTTTCCAGCTGGATCAGCAGCTTGAGGGGCACCTCGGGCGCGACCCGGCGGAGCCTGTCCAGGATGGTCGCTTGCGCACTCGGGTTGGCCCGCAGTAACTGCTGCAGCCGTCGAGCCAGCAGGCTGGGACGCTCGGCCAGTTTTTCCAACATCTCCAAGGATTTGCCGGCTTGAAAGGCCATTTCGATGGACGAGTTAAAAGTGCGGATGGTTCCGTTGCGTAGTTCGTGAAAGGCCTGGGCGGCGCGCGGAAAACGCTTGGACTCGGCACCCGGGTGCAGTCCGCGACCGAGGGCCAGCCACAAGCCTCGGTAACGTCGCAGATCTTCGGCCAGGTTGGTGGCTCGCTCGAGCGCTCCCAGCACCAGCCGGCGCTGCACGCGAGTCAACTTGGGATAGGTGGTCTTCTCGGCCAGCGAGACATCGCCGCCACTCAGGGCCGCAAATAACCGCAAATAGTCGGTGGGCGTGTCGCACAGGCGGGCCACCGTGGCATAGTCCTGGCGGGTCCAAAAGTAGTGGCTCAGGTAGGTTTTTGTCTCTCGGAACACCACCTGGGCGGGGTCGATGGCTTCGGCCCCGAAGTGTGCGAGCAACCACGTCAGGTCGGGGCGCAGCGTCTCCTGGATGGAGGACTTGGCGTAGAGATTGGCTCGCAGGTAGGCTAGTGCGCATGCTTCGATTTCCTCGAAGTCGGCGAAGCGCAGGCTAATCCACTCGACATGGGCGTCCTGGTTGCGGTCGGCCTGCTTTTCGCGCGCGGCCGCCCAGAGTTTGGGGTCCTGCATCTGGGAGATGGGATCGGCCCCGAATTGCTGGAGGTCAAACAGCCAGTCCGGCACCACCGCCCCATTTTCCAGTCGGGTGCCTTGCGGATAGGTGAGGCAATCGCGCACCAGAAAGCCGATCAGCCGGTCGACGAAGTAAGCGTCGTTCTCCGGCACCTTGTCCGGAAAGCCCGAGAACAAGGGAACATAGTCGACCGCTCCGCCCCGCATGGCCTTGAGCACTTCCACCGTCTCGGTGAAATCATAAAGCACCGAATCGTTGTAGTCCTGAGGATTCTCGACTCGATAGCCCATGCCCGCCAGCTGCGCCAGAAAGGTCAGCTTGCTACGAATCTGCACGCTCGAGGGGGCGGTGGACAACAGGCGCAGTCGGCGCAGCGCGATGGCGGAAAGCATGGGTTCGAGTTCGGACCGTGAAGTGGGGCTACCTTTTGAGCGGGACTCGGGCGGCTTTCGGCCAAGCCGGGGGAATGCACTTTGAACTTGTCGACCCCCTGGATCATCGCGAACTGCTGGCTGCCTGCGTGGCGGTGGGGGGACAAAGGCTGGGATCGTGTCGCATGGGTAAGGTGCTCAAAACGCTGAGACTCTACAAGAAGCGTCTGCTGGTGGCGGCCCGCGATGAGCGAGGAGTGGCCGGCTTCAAGCTGGGCTTCTGTGAACGTCCGGGAATTTTCCACAGCTGGCTGGGGGCGGTGGCCCTGGAGCGCGAGGGTCAGGGTATCGGCCGACGTCTGATGGAGCTGCAGCACCAACACCTGACCGAGCAGGGCTACCACAAGGTGCGCACGGGCACGCGCAATCAGTTCAAGCGCATGCTGATTTTGAACCTCTTGAGCGGCTTTGAACTGGTGGGCGTGCGCCAACGCCGGGATGGTCCCCACATCCAGCTGGAGAAGCGGCTTACTCTGGCCGCGAAGTCACCAGAAAGTAGCCCGGAGCGGCCTTAACTCCGTCGCTGACCACGGCCGTCAGCACCTTTTGTAGGGCTGCCTGACAGGGTGGGGTGGTCCACAGCTTGGTCAGGCCCAGATGCAGCGCGGAGGCTTTGCCGCCCGGCCAGACTTCGGCCAGTTCCTGCATGCTGAGAGGCTGCCCGCTGAGCGGACAGCCCGGGAAGAGCAGCCGGGCTCCCGGGTCCAGCGTCACTTCGCCGCCTTCGTCGTAGGCCATGATGTTGCTGCCCTGCTGGCCCTGGCGCGGCGCCAGGAAGACCGGATGCGGTTGATTCACCCGGAAATATTTGATGCGTCGGTAGCGATCAAAGCACTGGATCAGCACCAGTCGAGTCAGCGGAAGGCGCTCCTGCGCCAGCCGCCCGGCCACCCGGGGGTTCTCATTGTCGCCGTGGTGCTGCTGGTCCAGCACCTCCAGAATGGTCGAACGCAGCAAGTCGCTCTGCTGACTGCTCCAGGGCAGGCCGTCGTTGCTGGCCCACACCAGCACCCAGCGCTGATCGTGCAGCGGCAGCAGTTCCAGAAAATCATCCGGCCCGCTCCAGCCGGCCAACTCGAAGACGGGCGTGCCCAAGGATTCTAGAGGAAAGGATGTCGGGCTGGCGGCCAGCTGGCTGGGGCGGGCCTGCACGGCCACCACGTGCAGCGAGTTGCTCGGGTCCTCCTCGTAGGCCGCCGGCGAGCGTTTCTCCCAGAAGGCGTTCTTGGCCAGGGTCACCAGCCGCAACGGGTCCTCGCCCAGCAGTTCGCGCAGCTCCTGGACCAGCACCGACGTGCCGCTGGCATAGGGGCCGTCACCACGCCCGGCAAAGCCGGCCGAGACGATGATGACCGCGTCCAGAGCGGCCAGCTGGCAGGGCCGCTGATTGGAAAAATTGTCGCGTTCCTCGGCCAGCATTTTGCGCTGCAGGGCGTCCTGGTAGCCGGCCAGATCGGTGACGCTGGCCTGCTCGTTGGACAGCCAGTAGATGGTGTCGCGACAGCCGGCCGAGTAGACGATCACCCGCGAGCGCTCCTCGTCAAACAAGCAGATGGCGCACTCCAGCTTGTGACTGAAGCCCTGGGGCTGCTCGCACAGCCATTCCAGCGCCTGGTGAGCGGCCAGGCCGGGATCGCGGTAGGCGCGCAGGCTTTCCAGCAGGGGTTCCAACGGCAACGGCCCGGCCAGGCTTTTGCCGTTGGTATCGCAGCGGCGCAGGTAGACGAGGGCGCTGTAGCGCTCCCCGAGAGCCTCGAAGTGAAGCAGATCCAGTTCGTGCTCGCAGACGCGCTGATGCAGCCAGGACATTTCGAAGCGACCGGTGCGGTTCTGGCTCAGTCGTGAGGAAAATTCATTGCGCTGGGGGCGGCTTTCGCTGATGAATTCAGGTTCGGCCAGCAGCTGAGCGTCACAGTAAGCGCAGTGCACCTTGCGAGAACCGGGCGGTTCCAGCCGGGCGCCGCAACAGGGACAGTAAAAAGCGCGCAGGGCAATCACCCGCAGGCCTTCTCGGGCTGGCTGCGAATCCCGCCCAGATGACGAATAAGCTTCAAGAATTGTACGAAACCCACGTCCTGATGGGCATGCGCAAGCAGCGCCATCTGGCCCAGTTGATCGGCGCGCACACCTGGCACTACGAGAAAGCGGCCGGCACCATGGCCTTCTCACCGGGTCCCACCTACCAGGTGCAGATCCTGGGCACCGAAGCGGCTGACTCCGAGACCTGGCTGTGGGCCTGGGCCAACGAAGCCTCGCAGATTCCCGCCGAACAGTTGCAGGTGGCTCAGCAGCTGCGCGCTCTGGGCCAGCAGTTGGGCATCGAAGAGTTCACCACGGCGGAACTGCCGCGCGAGAAACTGCCCGCCCATACCCTGGGTCCGGTGGTTCTGGGCCTGCTGGGCTTGCCGGCCTATTACCGCGGTGCCATGGAAACCACCAACCTGCTGGTGGCCATCGCCGACCCCAAATATACCGCTCCTCTAGAATTGAAGAGCAGCGACTTTATCGCCACCCTGAGCGACACCATCTCCAACTGCGAAGTGCCCAATCATCGTTTTTCGGTGGAGAAGTTCGTCGAGCAGCTGGGTTGGAGTCCCAAATGGCAGGGTGACGTGCTGGAAGTCGTTGCCAGCGATGGAGTTCGCGTGATTTGCCAGTTCGATTCGCTGAACCGACTGGCCAAGTTGGCCTCGCGCGTCCCCGCCTGAATTATCCCTCGAACTGGTCGGCCCAGGCCATGGGGTCGGCAGGCCTGGAGCACCAGCCCAACCGGGGTTGGAGGCGCAGACTGCGGTGTAGACCGGGCTTCTCCAGCAGTTGTCGCTTGAGGTCTGCCGCATAGGCGGCCAGGTGACTGGCCGGGCAGCTCGAGAGGATCAGGAAACGGTCCTTTGAGATGCGCCCGATTTCGTCTTGGGGGCGCAGGCCCTGGCGGCAACACTCGATGGTTTCTTTGAGCAGCAAGGCCTCGGCCTCGGCTCCAAAAGCCTGCTGCACACCCTCCTGGCCTTCGAGCAGCAGCACCAGGGCGGCCGGGTAGGCCTGGGACTGGAGCCGATCCCTCAATCCCTCTCGATTGTAGCAGTGCGCCTCCGGGTCCAGGAACTGACTGCCCTGGAGTAGTTGGGCCGGATGTTGCAGTTCGTGCTCCACGTCGGCGGCCAGACGGGCCAGGTTCTCCAGGTCGGCCTGGGAGAGATGGTGGGCCTCGGTGTCGGCCACGCAGAAGGACCCGATGGTGTGGCCTTCGGCGTTGTGGATGGGAATGCCGGCATAAAAGCGGATGCCCGGCTCGGATTTGACGAAGGGGTTGTTGCAAAAACGCTCGTCCACGCGGGCGTCTTCCACCACGCAGTGGCGCTTGGATAGAATGGTGTGGGCGCAGAAGGCGATGGCCCGGGGAGTCTCCGAGACCACCATCCCCTGCACCGACTTGAACCACTGGCGCTCTTTGTCGATCAGGGTCAGCATGCTGAAGCGCGCCCCCACCGCTTCCCGTGCCTGCTGGGTGAGCCGGTCATAGCGCGATTCGGGAGGTGTGTCCAGCAAATTCATCTGCCGCAGGCTGGCCAGGCGGTCGCTTTCGTTGTCGGGAAGGGGAGCTGCTTCACTCACCTGAGGTGGTTTCTCAGTTCCCTCAGCTTCCCTCTCGGAGCAGGTTTGCCGGACGCGCGAAGGGGTAAAAAGCGGCGATGAAATCGACCCAACTGGCTTTTGCACTGCTCTTTGCAATCTGTCCTATGGTTGCTCAAGCGGACCGACTGGTGACCGACGAACCGGTGGCCGCTCCCGCTCAGACCGAGGCGGCTGGCGACAATCCGCTGCTGGAGATGGACATCGAGCAGTTGATGCACATGGAGTTGATCCAGACGACCGTGCCGGGCGCTCACTGGCACTGGGAAGACGACTGGATGGTCGGTTACCAGTTCATGCGGGTCCAGAACGAGGGCTACAACGTCGGCACCAACTCGGTTTCCGACCAGCAAGTCTTGCGCGGCGGCAACTACAACAACATTCACACCAGCATGACCATGGATATGCACATGCTGATGGCCATGTATGGGCCGAGCGACGATGTCACTCTGATGGTGATGGTGCCTTACATGGACATGACCATGAACCACCTGACCCGGACCGGCTCGTCCTTTCAGGTCAAGTCGCAGGGATTCGGAGACATTCGCATCTCGCCCATCGTCTCGATCTTCGACGAGTATCCGCATCGCGTGCAGTTCGAGGCCGGGCTGAGTCTGCCGACCGGTTCGGTCAACAAGAAAGACCTGACGCCGACCGGCTACAACCAGCTGGAATACAAGATGCAGACCGGCTCGGGCACGGTGGATCTGCAGCCGGCTCTCACCTATCTGGGTCAGAATGAAGACCTCAACTGGGGGGCCCAGGCCCGCGGCACGGTCCGTCTCGGCACCAACAGCGCCGGCTACCGCCAGGGCAACATGATCGAGCTGACCGCCTGGATTTCCCCGAAAATCTCCGACAACTTTTCGCCCTCGCTGCGCATCGACGCTTTGCGCTGGGGCAACCTGGTGGGGCGTGATTCGCGGTTGAATCCTCGGGCCAATCCGGAATCGGACCCGAATCTGCAGGGAGGCGAGCAGATCAACCTGCTGTTCGGCCTCAATTTTGCCGCCGGCCTGGACGATGAAGGTCGCGGTCACCGCTTCTCGGTGGAGGGTGGTTTGCCGATTTACCAGAATTTGAACGGACCGCAGATTCGCGAAGCCTGGCGCTTAGGGGGTGCATGGAATTGGACGTTCTAAGACGTTTCCTGACGGTTGTCCTGATCGGAGGCCTGCTCTCCACGGTGGCCTGTCCGGCCAGCCGGGAATATGAGATCAAGGCCGCCTTCATCTACAACTTCTTGCGCTACATTGAGTGGCCGTCCAGCAAGAGCGCCATCTCGGTAGGCATCATGGGCGAGGACCCTTTCGAGGGAGGCCTGGACCAGTTCCAGCGCAAGCCGCTGGCCGGAAAGTCGATCACCGTGAAAACCGTGAAGTCGGCCAAGGAAGCTCGCGGTCTGGACGTGCTCTTTATCAGCAGCACCGAGGCGGACAAACTGGACGGCACGCTGGCCGCCCTCAAGGGTGCCCCGGTGCTGACCATCAGCGACCTGCCCTCGTTCGTCGACCACGGGGGCCAGATCGGCTTTACCGCCGAGCGCAACCGCATCCGCTTCATCGTCAACACGGACGCGCTGGCAGCCTCGGATCTGAAGGCCAGCTCCAATTTGCTGAAGCTGGCCATCCTCAAGAGCAGCTAATTACGGCGGTTTGCCGACCAGTCGGTCGTCGATCCAGCGCAAAGCCTCGTCTCCGTCGGCCAGCAGCTGCCCTTCCGGGCCGTAGATCTGCAAATAGGGAACCTGGGTGATCTTGTATTCCTTGGCCAGGCTCGAGTCGGCATCGCCGATATCGACCTTAAGCCAGGTGATCCCCGGCAGTCTGCGCATCAAAACTTCCAACTGGAAGCCCTTTTCTTCGCATGCTCACCAATCGGCGTAGAAGTCGACGACGTTGAATTTCCCCGCCGTCAACTCGGCTTTCAGATCGAGGGGTTCCCCCGGGCGGTCCGAGTTCAGGATACGCATCTGCGGCATCGAGCGCATCGGGGGGCGCGCGATTCCGCCCGCTCCCCAGGGGGCGGCCCAGGCCGACAGGGTCAAAACCAGAACCAGACCTACGATTCGCATGGAAAAGCCTCTCGAAAGGCGGTGAGGGCCGCCTCGCATTCCGTGTGGATGTGTTCCGCCCATTCCACCCAGGGTCCCTCTTCCCCGTTCTTGACGGCCTGCTCGATCTGGCCGGAGAGCATCGCCAGTCGGCGGGCTCCAAAGTTGGCCGCCGAACCCCGCAGGGTGTGAGCAATCAGCCCTACCGCGGCGCTATCTCCGGCCTGGGCGGCGGCCGAGAACTTTTGGCGTAGCTCCAAATACTCCGCTTCCAAAATGACCAGCAACTCCTGGACGGCGGCGTTGCCCCCGAACGACTGAATCTCGTGGATGTTGCCCATCGAGTCCGGATCGAGAATCGGCATCTGGTGCCATTGGGTCGGCTCTTCCGAAGCCTCGGGCGCTTCCGCTGGCGGAGGCGGGGTGAGGGCCTCCGGGGGCGGGGCGGCCGCCGAGGGATGGCGTTCGCAGCGCAACAAGGCCGCGCACAGAGCCTCAATCTGAATCGGTTTGGCGATAAAGTCGTCCATGCCGGCCTGCACGCAGGCTTCTCGCTCGCTCAAGGTCACGTTGGCGGTCAGGGCCACGACCCGAGGTCGTTCCTCGGGGTAGCGGAGGACCAGTTGCCGGGTGGCCTCCAGGCCGTCCATCTCGGGCATATTGACGTCCATGAGAATGACGTCGTAGCGAGTGCGCTCCAGCGAATCGAGCACTTCCAGGCCGTTGCCCACCGAGTCGGCCTGATAGCCCATTTTCTTCAGCATGATCAGCATCATCTTCTGGTTCACGAACAGATCGTCGGCCACCAGGATCTTGAGTGGATGGCGCTTGCCCAGGGTGTCGTCGAAAAGGGATTCCCCGGGCAAGGCGCTTTTGTCGGTATTACCGGAGAAGTGATTGGCCAGCACGTCAAAGGCCAGGCCGGGTCGCAACGGCTTGTGCAGATAGGCATCGAAGATCTTCTCGGAGCCTTCTTCTTTGCGTCCCAGCGAGGTCCAGGCCACCAGGAAGAGAGGACCAAACTCGCGGATCTTGCGGCCGAGTTCGACCCCGTCCATATCGGGCATCTGGATGTCGACCACGGCCACTTCGAAGGTTTCTTTGTCGGCCAGCCATTCCAGAGCTTGTTTGGGATAGGCGGTGTCGCGCACCTTGAGTCCCCAGCCTTCGGCCCGTTTACGCAACAGGGCCCGGTTGGTGTCGTTGTCGTCCACGATCAAGAGGCGCTTGCCGGCGAACTGCTCGGGGCTCTGATCGTAGTGACGTTTGGGGACCGGCGTATCCTGAGCCAGGATGGTGAAGGAGAAGACCGAGCCCACGCCCACCTCGGAGGTGACCCAGATGTTGCCTCCCATCGCTTCCACGAAGCGACGGCTGATGGCCAGACCGAGACCCGTGCCGCCGAAGCGGCGGGTGATGGAAGAGTCCACCTGGCTGAAGGGCTGAAACAGGCTGTTGACCCGGTCCGGCGGAATGCCGATCCCCGAGTCTTTGACCGAGAACTGAAGCTCGTGGACGTTGCCCTTGCGGCTGGGCGAGCTGACGCTCAGCACCACTTCGCCCTCGGCGGTGAACTTGATGGCGTTGCTCAGCAGGTTGATGAGAATCTGGCGCAGCCGGGTGCTGTCGCCGATGATGCCGGCCGGGACCATCGGATCGATAGAGTAGGCCAGCTCCAGGCCTTTGTTGGAGGCCAGGTTGGCCACCAGATCCAGGGCGCCTTCCACGCATTCGAAGAGTTCAAAGGGGGTGCTCTCCAGCTCCAGATGGCCGGCTTCAATTTTGGAGAAGTCCAGAATGTCGTTGATGATTCCCAGCAGGCCCTCGCCGCTGGACTGGACGGTGCGCGCATAGTCGCGCTGCTCGGTGGTCAGGGAGGTGTCCAGCAGCAGGCCGGTCATTCCCAGGACCGCGTTGAGAGGCGTGCGGATCTCGTGGCTCATGGCGGCCAGAAAGGCGCTTTTGCTGCGATTGGCCTGCTCGGCGATGTCTTTGGCGATGACCAGTTCGTGGCCCGAGTCGTGGCGTTCGAAGACGCGGCCCAGCGCCGTGCCGATCTGAGCCAGCGCTTCCAGCAGCGGCTTGTCGGGCATCTCGACCTGGGGGCTGAAGAACTCCAGCACGGCCACCACTTCTTCACCGGTCAGCACGGGGAAGGCGAAAGCGGCGCGGATTCCCACGGCTTCGGCGCTCTCGGTGCGCAAAAAGCGGGAGTCGGGACCGACATCGTTCATGGTGACCGGCTCACCGGTGGCCAGCACCAGCCCCGCCAGACCCTGGCGACGTCGGCAGCGCAACTCGCGGGTGGCTTCCTGGAAAAGGCTGATGTCGGAGTCGCTGCGGTTCTTCCAGAGGTTGGAGGAGATCAGGGTTTCTTCGTCTTCGGGATCCTGTAGCCAGACGTGAGCGATCGGCCAGCCGGTGTGGGTGCACACCAGTTCCGCGCCCAATTTGAGCACTTCTTCGGGGCTGTGCGACTGGTTGGCCGCGCGCGAAACCGACTCCAACAGGAAAACCAGATCGGTCTTGGAGCGCACCGCTTTGGTCTGCACCTCGATTTCGTGGAGCATGCGGTTGAAGCTGCTGTAGAGGGAGCCGAGCTCGTCTTTGCTCAAGGTGTGGGCGCGCCGCGAGTAATCGTTGTCCTCGGCCACCGATTTGGCGATGCGGGCCAACTGCAGGATCGGTCCGGTGATCCAGGTCTGAAAGCGCAGACTGGCCAGCACGCACAGGCAGATGCAGAGAATGGTGACACCCCCCGCCAGGTAGGCGAAGTTGCGTCTTTGCTGGTCATAGCTGTCCAAACTCATGGCCAGACTGAGATAGCCCACGATTTCGCCACCCTGTTTGACGGTGACGTTGCAGGTGGCCAGCGACTTGGGCAACTCCACCTGCACTCCGGGAACGCCGTAGTCGTTGCCGGTGCCCTGGCCAATCTTGAGGAAGACTTTGCCCTTGGCATTGAAGACGGTGGCGCCGATGATCTCGGTTTTGGAGAGGAACGGCCCCAGGCTGTCCTCGGCCGCCTTGGCGTCGTCAAAGAGCAGAGAGGACGCGGCCGTTTCAGCACTGGCTTCGGCCATGGCCTGCAGGTTCTTTTCCGTGACTTCCAGCAGCTGGACGCTCCACAGCGAATAGATCATCAGACAGGCCAGGATCAAGCCCGAGGTGGAGACGGCGACGATCAGGATCGTGAGTTTGCTAACGAGAGGCAGCCGAGCCAGCCACCTGGTCACGCCTGGGTGTAAACCTTCACGCAGTTTCTGCCGGCGTTTTTGGCGGTGTAGAGAGCCTGGTCGGCGGCCACCAGCATCTCGTTCCAGCTCGTCATCCAGGGCTCGCGTTGGGCGACTCCCAGGCTGGCGGTGATGTGGTGAATGTCTTCTCCGCAGGTCAGGGAGCGTTCCGACATGGTGGTGAGGATGCGTTGTCCAAAGTCCACGCAGCCGCTGGCGTCGGTGTCCGGACAGATGACCAGGAACTCTTCGCCCCCGAAACGACAGGGGTAGTCGGAACCGCGAGCGGTGGCCCGCAAAATCTCGGCCGCGTGGCGGATGACTTCGTCCCCGGTATCATGGCCATAGGTGTCGTTGTAGCGTTTGAAGTGGTCGAGGTCGACCATGATGCAGCTGAGCGGGCGGCCGGTGCGATGGGCGCTCGACCAGTGACAGCCCAGCTCTTGCAGAGCAAAGCGCCGGTTGGGGAGCCCGGTGAGGGTATCGCTGAAGGCCATGATCTCGAGGCGCCGATTGAATTCTTGCAGCTCGTCGTTGCGCTTTTGCAGGTCTTGTTTGAGGTCGAGCAGCTCCTGGACCATCTGGCGCTTTTCCAGGCTGGCCCTCAGACGAGCGCCCAGAAGGGTCGGCTCGTACGGCTTCATGAGGTAGTCTTCGGCGCCCAGGCTGATGCAGCGCACGGTGGCGTTCAGATCGTCGAGCGAGGACACTACGATGACAGGGATGTGGCGAGTGTCTTCGCGTCCCTTCAGGAACTCGAGCACCCCGAAGCCGTCGATGTCGGGCATGCGAATATCCAGAAGAACCAGATCGATCTGCTGAATCTGGACAATGTCGATGGCCTGCTGGCCCCCACTGGCTTCCACCACCTGGCAGCCCCGGGCTCGCACCAACTGGGCTAACATAAAGCGGTTCGCCGTGCTATCGTCGACTATGAGAACACGCTCGGCCACGGCCGGCAGTTCGGCTTCAAAGCGTTCTTACCTCTTGAACAGCTCGGCCAGGGCGTCCTCGGGGCTTATTTCGCCGTTTTGCACCCTGTTTCTCAGATGGTTCCATTCTTGGGCTCGCGCCGTGTCTGACAAAAAATGCGCGAGTAAACGGTCTTCGAGCCCCCTTTCCAGCCAGTAGAGGCCCTGCTGAGCGCGCAGAGCCACGACCTCGGGGGTAAAATGCCGTTGCAGAGCATCCCATAAAGTCTGGGGCGGTTCCAGGGCGCTTCCCGCCAAAACCGGCACCTGCCAGCCGGGCGTACGGCTGCCCAGCAGGCGCAGGGCCAGCGACAACTGGTTGGCCGCCTGACGGGCGGCCGGCAAACGATCGCCGTCGGCTTTGTTGACCCAGACCACGTCGGCCGTCTCCATCAGGCCCCGTTTCATGCCCTGGAGATCGTCGCCGGCTCCGGGCAGGGCCACCAGCAGCACCGTATCGACCAGATGAGAAACGGCCACTTCCGACTGTCCCACTCCCACCGTTTCCACCAGGATCAGGTCGTAGCCGGCACCTTCCAGGAGAAGAATGGCCTCGCGAGTGCGCCGGGCCACGCCGCCCAGAGCTCCGGCGGCGGGGCTGGGGCGAACAAAGGCCCTGGAGTCTCGCGAGAGTTCCTCCATGCGGGTCTTGTCTCCGAGGATACTGCCGCCGGTGCGCTGGCTACTGGGATCGATGGCCAGCACCCCGACGCGCCGGCCCTGTTCCAAGGCCAGCAGGCCCAGACTCTCGATCAGGGTGCTCTTGCCGGCCCCGGGAGGGCCGGTCACGCCGACGCGTTGGGTCTGGCGGGGAGGCAACTCACGCAGCAAGGCTCGAGCCTGGGCCTGGTGGTCGGCGCGGGCGCTCTCGATCAGGGTCAGAGCGCGGGCCAGCGCGCCCCGATCGCCGGCCAGGATTTCCTGGGAGTTCACTTGCGCAGCAGAGAGAGGAGCTGCAGAGCCGAGTCCGGGATCACCGTGCCGGGGCCATAGACGGCCGCACAGCCGGCCTCCAGCAGTTTGGCGAAGTCCGCGGGGGGGATGACACCGCCGGCCACCACCAGGATCTCGGGTCGGTTCAGGCGCTTGAGCTCTTCGATCAACTGAGGAACCAGCGTCTTGTGACCTCCGGCCAGGGTGGAGATGCCCACGATGTGCACGTCGTTGTCGAGTGCCTGGCGAGCCACTTCCTCGGGCACCGAGAAAAGTGGGCCCATATCTACGTCAAAGCCGAGATCGGCGAAGGCGGCGGCGATGACTTTGGCGCCCCGGTCGTGACCGTCCTGTCCCATTTTAGCCACCAGGATGCGCGGCCGGCGCCCGTGCTCTTGCTCGAAGGCGGCCGTCTCGCGCAGACACTGCTGAACGCTCTCCATTTTATGGGCCTCCCTCAGGTAGACGCCGCTGACGGCGGCCGGGCTGGCCTTGTGACGGCCGAAGACTTTCTCCATGGCCAGCGACATTTCGCCCACGGTGGCACCCTTCTGAGCGGCAGCCACGGCCAGCTCCAGGGTGTTGCCGTCCCCGGCCGCCCCGTTTTGCAAGGCTTCCAGAGCGGCGGCGACGGCCTCTCCGTCGCGTTCCGAGCGCAGTTTGGCGAGTCGGGCCACCTGCGCCTCGCGCACCGAATCGTTGTCGACTTCCAGCACATCCAGCGGCTTTTCATTTTCCAACCGATAGCGATTGAGGCCCACGATCACGTCGTCCCCGGCGTCGATCTGCGCCTGGCGACGGGCAGCCGCCTCCTCGATGCGGCGCTGGGGGAGTCCGGCCGAGATGGCCGCCGCCATGCCCCCCAGTTCTTCGCTCTCCTGGATCCAACCCCAGGCCTGAGCGGCGATTTCCGCCGTGCGTTGTTCTAAATAGAGAGAACCTCCGAAGGGATCGACGCTACGGGTCACGTCCGTTTCGTCCTGGAGGAACAACTGGGTGTTGCGCGCGATGCGGGCGGAGAAGTCGCTGGGCAAGGCGATGGCTTCGTCCAGGGCGTTGGTGTGCAGCGACTGGGTGTGGCCCAGCGAGGCGGCCAGGGCCTCGATGCAGGTGCGCGCCACGTTGTTGAAGGGGTCCTGGGCGGTCAGCGACCAGCCCGAGGTCTGGCAGTGGGTGCGCAGGCACAGGGAGCGATTGTCCTGGGGATGGAGGGTCTTGACCAGCTTGGCCCAGAGCATGCGGGCGGCCCGCAGTTTGGCGACCTCGGCCCAAAAGTCCATGCCGATGCAGAAGAAGAAGCTGCAGCGGGGAGCAAACTTGTCCACCGGCAGACCGGCGCGTTGGCCGGACCTCAGGTATTCCAGGCCGTCGGCCAGCGTGTAGGCCAGCTCCAGGTCGGGGGTCGCTCCCGCTTCCTGCATGTGGTATCCCGAAATGGAAATCGAGTTGAACTTCGGCAGGTGGCTGGAGGTGTAGGCGAAGATGTCCGAGATCAGCCGCATGGAGGGGGCCGGCGGATAGATGTAGGTGTTGCGCACCATGAACTCTTTGAGGATGTCGTTCTGAATGGTGCCGGTCAGCTGAGCCGGTTGGACCCCTTGCTCCTGGGCAGCCACGATATAGAGGGCCAGGATCGGAATCACAGCGCCGTTCATGGTCATGGACACGGACATCTGATCCAGCGGAATTTTGTCAAAGAGAATGCGCATGTCCAGAATCGAGTCGATGGCCACCCCGGCCTTGCCGACGTCGCCGGCCACCCGGGGGTGATCGCTGTCGTAGCCGCGATGGGTGGCCAGATCGAAGGCGATGGACAGGCCTTTCTGGCCCATGGCCAGGTTGCGCCGGTAGAAGGCGTTGGAGTCCTCGGCGGTGGAGAAGCCGGCATACTGGCGGATGGTCCAGGGCTTCTGCAGATACATAGTGGCGTAGGGGCCGCGCAAGAAGGGAGGCAATCCGGAACGGAAGCCGACCTGTTCGTGATCGGCTCGGGACCCCGCCACCCGCACCAAATCGGTCTTGCTGAAATCGACGTGTTTCATGGCATTCGATCCAAAAGTTGTTCTAAACAGTAGACCCGGTTGCAGCCCTGGTGGACGGCTACGCCCTCGTAGTTGTGAGGAGGCTTGCCGACCAGGGCCGGTGGTTTGAGGCTGACTTTGTAGTCGGGATCTCCGTCCTCGCAGCAGAGCAGCCACACGGCCGGCGCCACAAAGGCTTCCGGAGTCTCCATGACGTGAAAACGGGCTTCCATACCGGCCACGCTCAACCAGGTGCGCACGAAGCTCTGACGGCCCTTGAGTTCCGGGCTCAGCTTACCGAGCACCAGCACGTCCAGCGTTTTGCCACGGCCTCGGCGGAAGACTTCCTCGAAAGCCTCGCTCCAGCGCAGTTGCTCGAGGGGTGCGAGCAACCCGGTGTGGTGGAGGGGCTTGTCTTCCTCGATCAGGCGAACCGCCTCGGCATAAGCGACCGGCCGGGCGCTGGCGTAAGTCAGCCGGGGAGGGTCCCCGGCGAAATCGGTGCGGGCTACGTAGCGATTGACGCCCACCAGACCCTGGTGATCGCGACGCAGCTGGTCCTCGAAGCGCAGCCGCTGGTCCCTTGCCAGCGCCCACAATTCGGTCTGCTCGGAGATGCGACCGACCCTTTGGGTTTCTTTCCAGGCGGCTTCCGCCACTTGCTGGGTCAGGTCTTCGACCAGGCCGCTGCCCCCCAGCGGGTCGGTCTGTCCCCCCATGCGGGCTTCTTCGCGCAAAAGACGGAGCACGTTCTGGGCCCAGCGCGAGGCGTCCGGACCGGAATCGCAGGGAAGTAACTCGATGCTGGCGGCCCCCCCCAGCAGACCGGCGGCAGCCGCTGTGGTGGAGCGCAGCAGATTGTTGTGCGGATCTTGATGGGTGAGGAACCGAGAGTCCTGGACCAGGTGGATGCGAGCCGGCCAGTCCAGGGAGAAGCCCTGGCACACCGTGTCCCACAGTTGGCGGGCCGCTCGCCAGCGGGCCACTTCCAGCAGCAGACGCGGGCCGGCGCTGAGCTTGAGGGCAAGGGGCCCGGGGGGCGGTGTTTCCAGTTGAGCGAGCACCTCGATCAGACCGGCAAAGCTCCAGGCCAGTTCGTGAACGCCGTCGGCTCCTTGCTGCACCCAGCTTTGACTGGTAAAGCGGATCTCGAGACCGGCTTTGGCCTGTTGAAGGCACGCGTAGTCGGGCTGCTGCAAAAACTGCCAGAGGTCGATTTCCACGGCCTGGACCCCGTCCAGCCGGTTGGCCAGGGCGAGTAGCGCCGGCAGGCCCAGGGGACCTCGCAGCACGGGTCGAGCTTCGACCTGAGAAGGCCGCTGATCCGGCTGCAATTCGCAGATTTCCAGGTCAAGGCTCGGGCTCCAGCTGGCCGTAGTCGGCAGAGCCGCGTCACAGCAAGCTCCGTAGTTCAGGCCATCCCAACTGTGGCTGGCCAGTTGTTCGGCCGCCTTGCCCCCGGCTTCTTTGGCCACCAGGGCCCGCCAATCGTCCAGGGTCGGGACCGGAAATTCACTCCACATGCTCACCGGGTTGAGTTAACTCCATCAAGACACCCTGGGTCGACTTGGGATGCAAGAACGCGATCTGCATACCGCCGGCACCGAGGCGCGGTTTTTCATCGATCAGGCGCACGCCCTGATCGCGCACCCGCTCCAGTTCCGCGGCCACGTCTTCGGTGCGAAAGGCCAGGTGATGCAGGCCGGCGCCTCGTTGGGCCAGGAATTTGGAAACGGGGGAATCCTCACTGCTGGGCTGGAGTAGCTCCAGGCGCATTCCTCCTAGATCGAAACAGGCCACCTTGACCTTCTGGTCGGTGACCTCTTCGAAATAGAGAAAGGGCAGCCCCAGCACATCGCGATAAAAGGGTACCGCCTCATCCAAACTAGGGACGGCGATCGCGACGTGATCGAGTTGCCGAATCAATGATGTTCGGCGTGGTTATCCGTTTTGACCCACTGGGGCATAGCCAGCGAGGCGACAATCGGGATGCCACAGGCCATGAGCCAAATCATGACCCATTTGAAGACGATCCAAGCGTTAGCAACAGGGCCGTAGCCCGCAACATGATGTTCCATAGTACGACCTCACTTTTATGCCGGTCTCCCTCATCCTTCTTCCGCGGCGAGGAACTCCGCCGGAAACCGGGTAGGCTTCCCCTATGGCCCATAGCAAAACCGATACCTTTTATGATCTAACTCCCGGCTGCATCCATCGCGCTTTCGAGTCGGCCGGCCTGGAGTTGGAACCGACCATCACTTTTCTGAACAGTCTGGAAAATCGCGTCGTGCGCGTCCAGGACGTGGAGGGAGAGCGCTGGGTCGGCAAGTTCTACCGTCCCGGACGCTGGACCAAAGCCGCCCTGCTAGAGGAACACGACTTTTTGGAGGAGTTGCTGGAAGACGATCTGCCGGTGGTGGCCCCGGTTCCCCTCAACGGCGGCTCCACGCTGGGCTGTATCGAGGGCATCTGGTTCTGCGTCTTTCCTTACCACGTGGGCCGGCCTTGTGACGAAGTGGACCCGGCCCTGGCTTATCAGGTGGGCCACTTGCTGGGTCGACTGCATCGAGTGGGGCAGGACGGACGCTTCCGCAACCGTCCCGTGCTCGGCCCTCAGTATTGGGCCGGTCAGGCTCTGCAGGTGCTGGAGAAGGAGAAGGTGGTCCCGGAGACCTTGTGGCCGCGCTATCGGCAGACCGTGCAGCAGTTGATGCAGCGCGTCGAGAGAGCTTTTGCGCAGGCGCCCAATCTGAGGATCCATGGGGATTTACACAAGGGCAATCTGCTGACCAGCTCCCTGGGACTCAAGATCGTCGATCTGGACGACTGTGGCACCGGCCCGGCGGTGCAGGACCTCTGGCTGCTGGTTTCCGGTCGCGACCCCGAGGCGGTCGAGTTGCGCGAGCTGATGCTGGAGGGCTATCAAGCCGTCCACCCCTTCGACCGCAAGCAGTTGCAGCTGATCGAACCGCTGCGCGCCCTCAAGTTCGTCCACTATGCCGCCTGGCTGGCCAAGCGTCGCAACGACCCGGCTTTCGTGCGCCGCTTCTCGGACGTGGAAAGCCACGGCTTCTGGCGCCGCGAGTTAGACGATCTCGAGCAGCAGGTCAGATATCTTTCAAAATCCGATTGATGTCGGCCAGGATGCGGGCAATGGTCTCGCTGGTGATGCCTAGCGCGTCGCGGTAGCTGACCTTGCCCTCGATAGACTTGAAGATCGCGTCTTCTTTGAGCGTCTCCATGCCCTCGGAGAGGGCCAGCATGGAGAATTCTTCCTCGTCGAAGTTGGAGATGATCATCTTGCGCAGGGTGTCGGTCAGAATCAGGATTTCCTGGACGCCCACGCGCTCGCGGAAGCCGCCGCTGCATTTGCTGCAGCCGATGGGGGCGTAGGTGCGGATGGCGTCCAGCGGGGGATGACTGTCGGCCACCGCGCAATCGCCGCATAGCTTGGCCACCAGGCGCTGAGAGACCACGCCGTTCAATCCCTGGGCTAGAATCACCGGCGGAATGCCCAGGTCGAGCAGGCGTAAAATGGCGCCCACGGTGTCGTTGGAGTGAACCGAAGAAAGCACCAGATGGCCGGTCATGGAGGCGTGGAAGGCCATCTCGGCGGTGTGCTTGTCACGGACCTCGCCGATCATGATCACGTCCGGGTCTTGTCGCAAGATGGAGCGCAAGGCGGTGTCATAGGTCATGTTGGTGCCGTCGACCTGGACCTGATTCATACCGTGGAAGAAATACTCCACCGGGTCCTCGATGGTCACCACATTGCGTTTGGCATCGTTGAGGTAGTTCAAGATCGAGTAGAGGGTGGTCGTTTTACCCGAGCCGGTGGGACCGGAGATCAGGATCATACCGGCCTTTTGCACCACGATCTGGCGTAGGCGCTTCAAGTTGACGTCGCGGAAGCCCAAGGTGCGGAGATCGGTGATGCGGTTGACGTTGAAGATGCGCACCACCAGCTTTTCCCCAAAAACCTGGGGAATGGAGGAGACGCGCAAGTTGAGCGGCTGTTCGTCCACCACCATTTCGAAGCGACCGTCTTCGGGCGTGCGGGCCTGCAGCTGCAGTCCGCTGCGGGCCTTGATCTGGACGGTGATGGGGTGAGGCTTCTTGGGCCCCGGCGAGTGACGCAAGCGAGCCATCTCGTAAAGATCGCCCTCGATACGGCAGCGGATGCGGACTTCCGCGGGCAACGGCTCGAAGTGGACGTCGCTGGAGCCTTTGCGAAAAGCGGCAATCACATAACTCTCGAAGTTGCTGATATCCAGGTCCTGGAACTCGTCCAGGAAGTGATCATGAATGGCCTGCGGCTGCATCCGAAGCGTTTCGCCATCGACGAAAAAGGGCCTTGAGAGCGAAACACGGAAAGGTGGAAAAGCTTTTTTCGGAGGTCCTTTCCTATGTCTGAACACGTTCCCGTGCTGGTGGCCGGCTCTGGCTGTGCCGGCCACACCGCCGCCATCTATGCCGCTCGCGCTGATCTCAAGCCGCTGGTGCTGGAAGGTAACGAGCCGGGAGGCCAGCTGAGCCTGACCTCGGACGTGGAGAACTTCCCGGGCTTCCCCGAAGGCATCAACGGCTTTGATCTGGTGGAGAACATGAAGAAGCAGGCCCAGAAGTTCGGCGCTCGCTATCAGTATGGCTTCATCGAGAAAGTGGAGCCGGGCACACCCATCCGCTGCACCACCGACAGCGGTGAGGTCATCACCTGCGATGCCTTGATCGTGGCCACCGGAGCCCGCGCCCGCCGCCTGGGCTGCCCGGGTGAGGACGAGCTCTTCGGACGCGGCGTCTCTTCCTGCGCAACTTGCGATGGCGCCTTCTACCGCGACATGGAGATCGCCGTGGTGGGCGGTGGCGATTCGGCCTGCGAAGAAGCTCTTTTCCTGACTCGTTTCGCCTCCAAAGTGCACCTGCTACACCGCCGCGACAGCCTCAGGGCTTCCAAAATCATGGCCGACCGCGCTCTGGCCCACCCCAAGATTCAGATGCACTGGAACACGGCGGTGGAGAGCGTCCACGGCAGCCCCGAAAAAGGCGTGGAACACCTCCAATTGCTGGTCAACGGGAAAAGCGAGCGCCTGACGGTGGCCGGACTGTTCCTGGGCATCGGTCACATCCCCAACACGGAATTTTTACGCGGCGTTTGCGAATTGGACGAAGAAGGCTACCTGATCACCCACCTCGGCAAGACCAACGGTGAGAACGTCAAGACCAACGTCCCCGGCATCTATGGCTGCGGCGACGTGGTCGACACGCGCTACCGTCAGGCCATCACGGCCGCTGGAATGGGTTGCAAGGCGGCCATGGACGTCGAGCACATGCTGGCGGAACGCAAAGCGGAGGCGGTGGTCTAACATTCGCAAAAAGGCGCTGGTCCTGACGGCCACGATAGCGGGGTTTCTCCTGTGGGGGGGACGCCTCAAAATCGAGGTGTCTCCTCCCGCCCCGGCCCGAGCCGAGGCCAGCGCCACCCCGGCCCCCCCGCGATTGCAAGAGGTGTCCGACCAATTCGTCGAGGTGGTCGACAAGGTCTCACCCGCGGTGGTCAGCATCGACGCCATCCAGGTGGTGGACGGTTTCCAGCATCCCTTTTCCGATCCGTTTTCCACCCTGATTCAGGACGAGGTCTTTACCGAGGAACGACGGATTCCCAGCGTCGGTTCGGGAGTGCTGGTCGGTAGCGAAGGTTACATCCTGACCAACCACCACGTGGTCAACGGGGTGCGCGAGATTCGCGTCACTCTGGCCGACAATCGAGTGGCCGCGGCGCGCTGCGTGGGCAGTGATCCGGCCAGTGACCTGGCCGTGCTCCAGGTCAACCTCAAGCCCCTGTCGGCCCTTGCTTGGGGCGATAGCGACGCCCTGAAAACCGGCGAGTTTGTGCTGGCCTTCGGCTCGCCTTTCCGGATGCGCGGTTCGGTCAGTCACGGCATTGTCAGCGGCAAGGGTCGGCATGACCTGGGCATCGCCGACTACGAGAATTTCATCCAGACCGATGCCGCCATCAATCCGGGCAACAGCGGTGGCCCGTTGTGCAATTTGAAAGGCGAAGTGGTCGGAATCAATGCCGCGATGCTTTCCAAGACCGGAGGCTCCCAGGGCATTGGCCTGGCCATTCCCAGTCAACTGGCTCGTTCCGTCTTCCAGGACATCGTAAAAAAAGGTCGAGTCGACCGGTCCTGGCTGGGAGTCTGGGTGGAGCCGGTCACACCCGAACTGGCCAAGGAGCTGCATCTTCCCTGTTGCCGGGGAGTGCTGGTGCAGGGCGGCTATCGTTCCGGCCCCGCCGGCAGGGCGGGGGTGCAGGCTTTCGACGTGATCCTGGAGATGGACGGCAAGGCCATTCAGGACGAGCGTCAGTTTCGCACCATGCTGGCCCCGTTACCCGTGGGGAGGCCCGTTGACCTGCATCTCTGGCGTCGCGGGCGCAGCCTGAAAGCGACGGTAACTCCCGAAATTCGGGCCGAGGACTCCTACCATCGCCCGGCTCGTGGATTGTAGTACCTTCGTAGGTCTGGCAACAAGTCGTTCATTTCCAGTTCATTCTCCGGCGTTAAATACAGATCACACACAAACACACGCAAACGGAGACAGTAAATGAACATTCAGACTTCCGGCAACCTCGTTCCCACCCGTAGCCTGCCCACGGCGCCCAAGACGGCCGCCCCCGAAATTCAGCAGGCTCCTCAAGATGAATTCAAGGCCACCAAAGGCGACGACAACGGTGGCGGTCACTTCTCGGGCGGTAAGCTCGTGACCCGCGTCATCGGCGGCGCCATCAACGGTATGGCCTGCAACTGGCTGGCCGGCGGCAGCGTGGGTAACGCTGCCCTCATCGGTGGTGGCGTTGGCGCCACCTTCGGCGGTGTCGTCGGTGGAATCGGCGGCGCAGTGGTCGGCGGAGCCGCCGGCCGCCCGGGCGTAGGCGCCCTCACCGGTGGAGCCCTGGGTGCCACCGTCGGCGGTGTCAGCGGAGCCATCAAGGGCGCCGTCACCATGGCCCTGACCAACGCGCTCGGTGGCAGCTATCTGGCCGCCGCCGGCGTCGGTGCCGGTCTCAGCCTGCTCTTCTAAGCAACTTCCGCAGAGATGGAAAAAGCCCGGCCTCGGTCGGGCTTTTTCGTTTTCTTTCAGGTTCTTGGGCTACCTTGGAGAGCATGCACACCTCTCGACTGACCCACAGCAGTCCCCTCCCGGCCCAGCGCAAATCGGGCGCTCCCGCTCCGGCCTGTCCGCCTCAGGCCGACCGTTTCGAGGCGAGCAGCCCAAAGGAGGCCGCTTTCGGCTGGAAGGGTCTGGCTCTGGCCGGAATGGCCGTGCTCGGAGTGGCCGGTGGTGCCCAGGTAGCCCAGGCACAGACGGCGCCCGAGTCAGGCGAGGTCTCCGGGCTGCTGCTTCCCAAAGGCAAGGTCGATAGCGACGGAACCATTCGCAACCCGATCGGCTGGCCGGTCGGCAAGGTCAAGGCCGACGGCACCATCACCGGGCCGGCGGGCATCGTGCCCAAGGGTCGGGTGGATGACAAAGGGCGCGTCTACGCCTATGGGGAGCTTTTTCAAAAAGGTCGGGTCGACCCGGATGGCACGGTGCGCAACAATTTTGGCGTCAAGATCGGCTCGGTGCAGGGAGAAGACCCGGGACGACTCGAGCAGGTGGAAAAGGGCGGAGCCGCTTTGCTGATCCTCATGCAGGACTGATCAGGGTTCGCCCAGCCAGCGCGAGACTTCCGTGTAGAACCGGTCTTCCAGGTGACGAAAGCGGTCTTCGTCGACTTCTTCCGGCAGATTTTTGCCATACCAGTTCAGGGTGAAGGGAATCAGCCAGATCCAGCGGACGACATCATAGGGTAGTTTGTCCGCAGGGGGGTCGTGACATTCCAGGGTTCGCAGAAAGCCTTCCCCTTCATCGGCCAGGAAGCGCCCCTCTTGAAGCGGTTCCATGAATCGCTCCCAGCCCATCGCTAGCTGAGAGGGCAGGTCAAAGGCGGTCAAGAAATGCCTCGCGTGTTGCTGACAGATTTAGACCAGGGGTGGGAAGATCTACTGGACCCTTTGCTCGAGATGCGATTCGACCCGAATTCGGCCCATCGATTTCTGGAAATCTTGAGCGAGATCCATCCCCGTGGAGACGGCATAGACCGTGAATTGATTCGTCGCTTGTGGACGATTCCGCTGCTGCTTGACCGCATCGGCTGCAGCCTGCAGTTGGAACGCGAAGACCTGTACAAAGAGAAGTTCGTGCCCTGGGAACAATCGGTTTTCGTGGAACTGGCGCGCATCCTGGGAGAACCTTACGACCGCAGCAAGCGGTAGAGCAAATCGAGCTGCAGGGTCGGTTGCTGCTTGTGGAACTCGGACATCCTCAGCTCGGTGGAACCCTCACTGAGCCATTCGGGCAGCCGTAGCGGTCCCCAGTTTTTCACGAACCGTTCGAAGCATTCGCCTCCAGCCGGGTGGGCAAAGGCCGGGTGGCGGCGGGCCCGCTCGATGACTTCGCGAGCTCGCTCGGCGCTGAACATGCCCAGGCGGCGGGCGGTTCGGCACAGGTTGTGAGGGGAGATGCGTAACCAACGAGCCACTTCTCGCGGGCACTGCTGGGCCAGATACGCCAGTCCCCGGAGAATAGCCGGTCGCTTTTGCGGATTGCGCAGCGCTTTCTCGGTTTCATTCCAGCATGCGATCGGCAAGTCCCAATCGTCGGCGCTTTGCAGACAGGGCAGAATTAACTTCCAGCCTTCCAGGGGTAGGGGAGAGGGATGGCAGGGCGGGGCGCAGGTTCGCTCCAGGAAGCGACTCAACCAGGCCGTGCGCAGAGACAATGGAGCAAGCTCCCGGCTGTAGTGCTCCCACTTCGTCTCGTGGCCGACTGCCAGGGGAGGAACCTTAGAGCTACTTGCGTAGCCACTTCCGATGTCAAACTCGATAGACTCCACGCCTGCACCTGATTCTCACCACTCGGTCTCCGAAGACTCCATTCGAGCCCTGGTGCAGTTGGAGGACCTGGAAATGGGTATCCACCAACTCACCGCCTACAAGCTCAAGGTCAAAGCGACCGGTAATCCTTATCTTCTCGCTCATTTGCTCTCTCACCTTGGTTATCTACAGACGCGCAAAGGCACCTACGAAGCCGCTCGCGAGACTCTCAACGAGGCCGACTTCGTGCTGATCGAGGCGGCTCAGCGCGACAGCCGGGAAATCCCCGAGAAGCACCGCGCCTGGCTGCGCTACATGCTGGAGCGCTCGCGCTTTTTCGCTCTCACCGGTTGGCAGCAGTCGGCCAACACCATGGTTTTGGAAGCCGTGGAAATGGCGCGCGGAACAGGCCACTTCGACATGTTCAAAGAGGCCAATGCGCTGCGCGAAGAGTGGGGCTTGCAGGAAACCTAGAGTTCCTTGGAATTACACAGAGATGAGATCTCTGTTTTTCTGTCTGCTGCTTTCCACCGCCGTGCTGGCCCAGACTCCCCGGGGAATCCTGGTCGTGGTGGCCCGCGACCGCTCCGGGGCCGAGAACCTCTCAACCCAGCTCATCGCCGCTCGCGATCGAGCCCACCTGAGCGAGAATCAGCTGCAGGTGCGGCGGGTGCTGGCTCAGGGCTGGTCACCCAAGCGTTTTCAGGAACTGGGCATCCTGGCCGCAGACCTGCCCATGGCCGGCGTCGGGCGCTACAGTTCCAGCGGCAAGCTGCTGGGGCTGGTGGGCTACCCCGACTTTGTGGAGAAGAAGGTCAGCGACGCCGCCGGCAGCAGCGACCGATTGGTGCAGCGCTGGGCCGAGGCCAACGGAGTGGCTTTGCAACCGCCTCAACCGCTGATTCGCGCCGTCACGGTCGTTCCCGAGCTTCAGGAGCCCCTGGCGATTGGAGCCGAAGTGCTGGTATCGGTGCAGGCCGAAAGCGGCGGCACGGTCCTGCTCAACAGTTCCTCCAACCGCTCGCTGACTTTGCCGGAGGCGGGAGGTGGGCTGTATCAGGGCAAGTACGTGGTGCAGCCGGAGGAGAAGGGCGACATTGCCCTCTATGCTCACTTCACCAACACCAGGGGCGTCAGCGAAGACAAACCGGTGGGGCACTTCCAGGCCATCGGCTGGGTGCCGCCGCAAATCACCTCGGTGGAGTCCCTGGGCAACGATGTTTACCGGGTCAGCGGCACCGCCCCGCCGCGTGCCCTGGTCAAGGCCAGGTGTCATATCGACATGGGACGTTTTCTGTTCGTCGGCTACAGTGACTATGACGCCGAGTGGACGGCACAGGCGGATGACAAGGGCGCTTTTGCCTTCAATATGGATCTCAATAAGTCGGAGACGCGTCGCAGCGACATCGATCTGGAAGCGAAGTTTACGCTTTACGCCCAGAATCCCGACAATGAGGCGGAACGCACGGCCGACTCCGAGTTTAGCAGCACCGTGCGCATGACCTACCTGCATCGCATCTCCCCGGCCTACTACGGCGGCGGCTGGGGGAACGGCTATCGCAGCGGATTCAACTTCGGCCTGGGTTACCCCGGCTACTATGGGCGCTGGGGCCGCGGCGGTCGCTGGTGGTGAAGGACTGACTTAGACGGACGCGAACCGGCCGCCATGCACATCCAGCCGGCCAAATTCCTGGAGATTTTCGATCAGGATATGCGGGGCGACACCGACCTGCACGATAAGGTCTACTACACGGTCACCCGCCCCAAGTTCGCGGCTCTGGTGGAAACCATGGCTGCTTTGCCCGAGCCCAGGTCAGTTCTGGAGATCGGCACCAGCCGATTTTCTCGGCAGCTCAAGCGGGCCTGTCCTCATTGGGAGGTGCACACCCTGGATCTGGGTTCGACACATAAGGATGTCTCGGAAGCAGCCGGTCTTTCTTTTCATCTCGGCAACGTCTTGAACCCGCTGCCCGCACCTCGAGACTACTACGACCTGATTCTCTTCAGTGAGGTGATCGAGCATCTGCAGGGCAATCCCCGTCTGGCTTTGCGTCATCTGCGCGAATGCTTGAAGCCGGGAGGGCGATTGCTGCTGACCACCCCCAATTTGGGCCGACTGCTCAATCGGGTGAAGCTTCTCCTGGGCCGCTCACCGGTGCCGGAGATCGGACCTCCCGAGTGGTGGGGCGGTCATATGCGTGAATACACCTACCCCGAGATCCGCAACATGCTCGACCGTGAGGGATATCACCTCGAACAAGGTGGTCCTCACATGTACTGGGATGGAGTGCACTTCTATATGAACTCCGGGCCTTTCGAGAGAAACGAGGATACGGGCAAAGTCGAGTTTCATCGGCGTTTCGGCGGCTGGAAAATGCCCCTGGGGCTGGTTTACTCGGTCCTGACCAACCGCATCGCTCAGTGGGTGCCCAGCCTGCGTCACGGGATGTTGGTGGTGGCCACTCGCCCGGCGCCTTAGCTGCGCAGTTCGTCGGTATCCAGCCAGAGAGTGACCGGACCATCGTTGGTGAGCGAGACGTCCATATGGGTTTGAAAAACACCCGTCTCCACCCGTGGTAGAACCGAACGCAACCGATCGACGAAGTGCTCGTAGAGTGGCACCGCCAACTCGGGTCGGGCGGCGCCGGTAAAAGACGGCCGGCGACCCTTCTTGCAGTCGCCAAAGAGGGTAAACTGCGACACCACCAGCGCGGAGCCACCGACATCCAGCAGCGAGAGGTTCATTTTGCCGGCTTCGTCCTCGAAAATGCGCAGGTTTACGATCTTGTCGGCCAACCACTCGGCTTCCTGGCTACTGTCGGTCTGGCTCACTCCGAGAAGAATGAGAAAGCCGCGCTCGATAGCGCCGCGCACGGTGCCCTCGACCTTGACGTCAGCCCGAGAGACCTTCTGGACCAGTGCCCTCAATGTCCGGCCTGGGTGTGCGTGCGCGAAACGCTGATGACTTCGCGCACTTTTTGCAGGCGCCGGATCAAGTCTTCCAGCTGCCGTTTGTGCAGAATGTCGACGGCGATTTTGACAAAGGCGCGGTCTTTTTTGGCCCAGGCCTTACAGGAACGAGTGGGGATGCGCGTTTCGTTGAGAATGCCCATGACCTCCGAGAGCAGCCCGTCGCGATCCCAGGCGTCGATCTCCAACTCCACCGGGTAGCTGCCGCTTTCGCTGGCGGCTTCCCACTCCACTTCGATGACGCGTTCCGGAGCCTTGGCAATCATCGTCGCCAGGTTGGGACAGTCGGCGACGTGCACGGAAACGCCTTTGCCCAGGGTAATGTATCCGATGACTTCATCTCCGGGCACGGGCGCGCAGCATTTGGAAAAGCGAATGAGGATATTCTCGATTCCCTTGACCCGGATTGGCTGCCCACTTTTCTTCTTGCCGCCGGCGGGCCGTCGCGGTGCGGGCAAAAGAGTCTGAGAGGATTCCTGGGGTAGTTCTTCACGCAAACGACCCAGGAATTGGGCCAGCGAGGTCTCGCCAAATCCCAGCGAGGCGAGCAGATCGTCGCCCTTTTCGAAGTTGAGCTGTTTGGCAATCCGGCCCATCAGGTCTTCGTCGTTGAGGACGCCGTCCATGCGTTGCTTGGTCAACTCGCGGCGCAGGATGTCGCGGCCGCGCAAAACGTTTTCCTCGCGGCGCTCTTTCTTGAACCAGTTGCGGATCTTGTTGCGGGCCTGGTTGCTGCCGCAGATGCGCAGCCAGTCCAGCGAGGGCGTGCCGTTTTTGCTGGTGATGACTTCGACCACGTCGGCGTTCTGCAGCTTGTAATCGAAGGGCACCATCTTGCCGTTGACTTTGGCGCCGATGCAACGATGGCCGACTTGCGTGTGCACCCGATAGGCAAAGTCGATGGGCACTGAGCCGGTGGGCAAATCGATGACGTCGCCGCCGGGCGTGAACACGAAGACTTCGTTGGAGAGCAAGTCCACTTTCAGGTTGTCGACGTACTCTTTGGCGTCGCGAGTTTCCGCGTCCCAGTCCAGGATGGCCCGGATCCACGGGTAGATTTCCTTGAACATGGCCGTGTCTTTGGAAGGCGGAGCCTTGCCTTCTTTGTAGGCCCAGTGGGCGGCAATGCCCATCTCGTTGACCTGGTGCATCTCCCAGGTGCGGATCTGGACTTCCAGCGGATGGTCACCCGGACCGTAAACGGTGGTGTGCAGGCTGCGATAATTGTTGCTCTTGGGGACGGCGATGTAGTCCTTGATGCGGTCTTTCATGGGCACCCAGATGGAGTGCACCAGCCCCAGAATGCTGTAGCAGTCCTCGACCTTGTCCACGATGATGCGCAGCGCCAGCAAATCATAGACGTCTTCCAGAGGCCTGTGGGTCCGCTGGATTTTCTTGAAGGTGGAGTAAAGGTGCTTTTCGCGCCACTCCAGCCGGGCCTTGATCTTCAGGGCTTCCAGGCGTTTTTCGATGCCGTTGCGGGCTTCTTCGATGGCCCGCTCGAGCACCGGGCGCAGACGTCCCAGACCTTGGGTCAATTCTTCGTATTCTTTGGGATAGCGGTAGCGGAAGGAGAGATCTTCCAGCTCGATTTTCATCTGGAACACGCCCAGGCGCGAGGCGATGGGCGCAAAGATCTCCAGAGTTTCGGTGGAGATGGCTTCCTGCTTTTGCGGCCGCAGGGCGCCCAGGGTTCTCAGGTTGTGCAGACGGTCGGCCAGTTTGATGAGAATGACGCGCAAGTCTCGCGCCATGGCCAGAAAAATTTTGCGCAGGTTTTCGGCCTGGGCCTGTTGCTTGCTGCGCGGAGTGGGGGCGTCGCGACCCTGACGAGAGCTGATCGAGGTCAGCTTGGTCACGCCGTCGACCAGCATGGAGATCTCCGGGCTGAAGGTGGTGGAGACTTCTTCCAGGGTGGTGGGCGTATCTTCCACGACATCGTGCAGCAGGGCGGCGGCCAGGGTGGGAGCGTCCAGCCGATAGTCGGCCAGGATGTGGGCTACGGCCACCGGGTGGGTAATGTAGGGCTCGCCGGAACTGCGCTGCTGGGGCCGATGGCGTTCCTCGGCCAGCAAGAAAGCACGGCCCACCAGTTCCAGGTCCTCAGGGCCATAAAAGGCTGAGAGGCGGCGCAGCAGGGACTCAAGTTCCGGCCCGCCGAGCTCGATGGCTTTTTGGCAGATTTCTCCATCTAGAGTAGTCAAGGCTTCATGCCGTTCGCCCCCAGGTACGAGATCTCTTGCTGAAAGTCTCTCGCTTAGTGTACGTCCAGCCAGCGTTGCAGCCGGACCAGTTCGCCTTTGAGGGCGGCGTAGCGCTGTTGCAGCCGTTCTTGCTCTTCTTCCAGATTTTTTCGTTGACCCGCCGGGGCTTTTTCGATTTTACCCGGCATCTGTGAGAGTTTTTCGGCCAGGGGCGAGAGTTCTTCCACGATCTGGTCGGCTCGCTGTTGAGCGGCGGGCCGGGTGAGGGTGGCCATGGGATCGCGCGGCTGGTGCAGAAAGGCCCACCCGAGCGCCAGCAGGCAAAGCCCGCTGACGACAATTCCCAGGCGGCGCTGCGGCGCCCGCGCTTCTTCTCCAGGAATCAGGGTCATCTCGGCCGGCGTGGCGACGCTGGGAACGCGGCTGACTCGCCAGTGATCCAGGTCAGAGCGCCAGCCGGGCTGCAGTTCCGGGCCGATCAAGCCGATGGCCTGCTCCATCCACGACTCCGCGTAGTCGCGGGCCGCATCCTCGTCCAGGTCCCACCAGCTGCGCGCCAACTGGTGATAGAAGGTGGCCAGCTGATGGCGAAACTGGCCGGAAAATTCCAGATTGTCGGCGGTGCTCTGCAAGAGAAACTGCGACTGCGGCAGCAAGCCAATCTCGAATTTGCGGGTCACTTCGGCCACGGGGTCGCCGTCCAGCAGATTTTGGCGCAGCAGAGCGAGGTCCAGGTTCCAACGCTCCACGTCGGTGGCCAGCATCTGCATTTGCTCGGCCTGCACCTCGGGCACCGAGGTGAGCAGAACGGTCAAGTTCCAGATTTCCCGTAGAGGCCCGGCCTGCCCCTGATGGACCAGCTCGCCGGCGCGCTGACGGAGTCGATCGCGCAACAAGCCGACCACCTGGAGATAGCCGGGGTCGCGAGTCGCATCCGCCAGCTCTTTCCAGCGGCGATGAACGTCCTTGGCCAGCTCCAGATCCTGAGGCTTTTGGGTCCAGCGTAGATGGGCCAGGACCGCCAGGTTGTGGGCGGACAGCAGGTGGGTCTCGGAGCTCCAGCGTCGCCAGGCATCCAGGGGGCGGCCTTCACAAATGTCCAGCCAGGCCAGTTGATCCAGGGGGCGAGTGGAGTCGAACCAGGTGGCTCGATGGAGGGGAGCTCGATCCCCGCTGAGTTCTGCCAGACAGACCTGAAAGACTTCCTCCGTCATTTCAGCGTCGGGCAGATCCATGACGTGCAACACGACGGCCGCCTCGAGCGTGCGGGGAGGCGCCTGTTCGCGGGGAATCCCCAACAGCCGGTAAGGATTGAGAGTAAAGGGATTCCAGACGCTCACGCCCGGACCAAATGTTCCTCCAGGCGCAGGTGCCGCTCGTCAAACCCTTGCACCAACTGCATAAACTGCTCCCGCCCCTGGCACATCTCTTGGTAGCGTCTGGATTCCTCCAGTTTGCGACCCCCGGAGGTCCGGATGATCCAGGAGTCGGACTTTCGTTCTACGAGTTGAAGCTCCTCGAAGACCTGAACGGCCTGTTGCAGGCAGGCCTTGAGCGGCCGGATATCCTCCTCCACCGAGGGGAACTGGCGCACTTCCACCCGTCCTTCACGGGCGTGGCGGCGCAGAGACTTCCAGACGCCTTCCAGGCGGGGCCGATCCAGCCAGAGCTGGGATTGACGCTGGATTTCCTGACGCAACTCTCGCCCCCCGAAGAGCACGTGAACGCGGGCGGCCTGTTGGATCGCCGACTGCAACAGATCCTGCCGGGTGGAGGGGGGATAGAGAAGCACCACGTCATCAAAACCGGCGCGCAGGCTGGCGTAGGTTTCGATACTCAGCAGATGCTGGGGCAAGGCTCCCTGCACCTTCTCGCGCTGGGCCTGATCGTGCACCACCACCAGCGGGGTGTGCCCCTGATGCAGCAAAGCTTCCAGATAAGCGCGCCGACTGACGACGTTGCGCCCGTCCACCAGGCAAGGAGTGGCTTCCTGACGATTCCACTGGGCCTTGTTTTGCAGCAGGGCAAAAACTTGAGGTTCGGGCTCGAGCACGGCCTGCACGCGCAGGCTGGCGTAGGAGTGACCTTCCCAGCTTTCCTCTTCCAGTTCGAAGGTCACATCGTAATAGAGATGCTTGTCCAGGATATGGGGGCGGTCGTCGGCCATGCGGAAGGCCACGGCCTTGCGCTCCAGATTGCCTTGCACCAGCCGGCAGCGCAGGTGCTCGCCGGTTTTGCCCATCACCTTGAGTTGATCGAGACGCACGCGCCGCGCCAGAAAGACCGGGGTGCGGTTGCCTTCGCCCAGAGGCTCGAGCATCTTCAGGCTGCGCGCCAGGTCCAGGTTGGCGGCTTTCAAATCCAGTTCCAGGTCCACGTGCACGGGGGCGGGTCCCTGGCGCACTTCGGCGACCGCTTCGGCCAGGCGGCGACGCATTTCGTCCACGCGGTCCCAGGCCACGGTGAAGCCGGCCGCGCGGGCGTGTCCGCCGAATTTCACAAAGACATCAGCGCACTTTTGCATGGCGGCGTGCAGGTTGACGTTTTCGGGGGCGCGGGCCGAGCCTTTGCAGACATCGCCCACTCGCCCCATGATGAAGGCGGGCAGGCCGTAACGGTCCACCACCCGACTGGCGGTAATGCCCACCACACCCTGGTGCCATTCTTCGCCCGCTTCGACCACCACGCCCAGCTCCAGCAGGCTCGGATCCTGAGCCAGCCGCTCTTCCACCTGGGCGCGCATTCCCGCTTCCAGGTCGCGCCGTTGCTGATTGAGCTTGTCCAGATAGGAAGCTTGCTTGCGGGCCGGCTCATCTTCCTGAGTCATCAGCAGTTGCACGCCCAGGCGGGCGTGTTCCAGGCGACCGGCGGCATTGAGTCGGGGTCCCAGACCGAAACCGACGGCGAAACTGCCCCAGGGGCCTTCCTCCAGACCGGAAATCTGGGCCAGGGCGCGCAGGCCGGGGCGCTCCAGCAACGCCAGTTGACGAAGGCCGCTGCGCACCAGGCCGCGGTTCTCGCCCACCAGCGGCATGACGTCGGCGATAGTGGCCACCGCCACCAGGTCCAGGAACTGGGTGGGCCAGGCCAGTCCGCGCTGCTGGTGGAGCGCGCAAATCAGCTTGTAGGCGACGGTGGTGCCGCACATCGGCTTGAAAGGATAAGCACAATCCGGCAACTGAGGATTGAGGTGGGCCTCGGGATTGGGCAACTGTGCCGGCAAATGATGGTGGTCTGTGACGATGACGGTCATTCCCAGATCATGGGCGACGTCGATGGCCTGGTGGCTGCTCGAGCCGCAGTCGCAGGTGAGCAACATTTTCGCGCCGCGTGCGGCAGCCGCTTCCACGGCCTTGACGGAGACGCCGTAACCCTCGGTAAAGCGGCAGGGAACGTGATGCTCGACCTGAGCGCCCAATTCCTGGAGCCCCTCGGCCAGCAGGACCGTCGAACAAATGCCGTCGACGTCGTAGTCACCGTGAATGAAGATGGGATGTCCTTGTTCGATGGCCGCTTCGATCAGGCCGACCGCCTTGCCCATATCGCGAAACAGCATCGGATCCGAACAGACTTGAGAAGCATCATCGTAGAGAAAGCTGCGGGCTTCGTCCTGATCGCGCAGTTGGCGCTGGATCAGCAATTGGGCGATGACTTCGGGAATATCCAGGGCCTGAGCCAGAGCACGGGCTTCTTCGGGTTGATGGGGCCGGAGGGCCAGCCGGCGGGGATGCAGCATGGTTGAAAGTTCTTCGTCATGGTCGGCGGTCCTTCGATCAGGGAAATTTCAGGCGTTGCCCCTACTGTGGTGTGATGAGTAACGTGCAGACCAATTTCAGTCGCACGCTGGCCGATATGCAGAAGTGGGGCCGGCAAGTCCAGTCGCATGCCACTCCCTGCGAAAAGGAAATCGCTCAGACTCTGGTCGACACCATCGACGGCGCCACTCCCGAGACCCTGGGCCAGACTAAAAAAGACGTGCGCGGCCTACTTTGGGACATCCGCCGGCATGCTCCGGACGGTTGCTCCGACCTGCGCCGTAGCTACGAGAAGCTGCGCAACCTGGCTCTCGACGGCAGTTATCCCCACACCGTCTACACGATTCGCCCCTCCGCCTGCGACGTGCCGAACTTTCAAATCATCAGTCCCAAGTATCTGCGCGGGGGACAACCGGACCAGGAGGGCCTGCAGTGGCTGGCCGCTCAGGGAGTCAAGACGGAAGTGGATCTGCGTGGCTCCGACCGTGACAATGCCTGGGACCCGCCCACCGAGTATCCGCTCCGGGTGGTCCGAGTGGCGGTCGAGGATTTTCAGCCGCCCAGCTACCGACAGGTCGAGGACTTTATCCAGATCGTCAACGAGCCGGCCAACCAGCCGGTCTACGTCCATTGCAAGGCCGGCGTCGGCCGCACCGGCGTGATGACCGCCTGCTGGCGCATCTCCCAGGGCATGACGGCCGACGAAGCGCTCGAGGCCGAACGCATCAACTCGCAATACGGCACGCTCAAGCAGGAACAGTTCGTGCGCGACTTCGAGACCTATTGGAACGAGAAGAACTCAGCCGCCGGGTAAGCAAGTCCGAGTGGTCGAGAATTGGGGAGTCGCTGAATGTTTGAGGCTGCCCAGCAGGCTGCCGAAGTTGAGGCATAGACTGGCGAAAAGCACCAGCAGTGCCAGTTGCACGCGTTGTGAGTAAGTCAGCATCTCAGTCATAACCGGGTCTACGTCGGGTTGGCTCGGTCGGTTCACCAGGACAACTGGTCGAAGTTTTTTGGGAAAACTGTGCCTTTTCGACCGACCTCCGGCGATCTAGGATGCGATCTCGGGGTCAATCTATTCCTACCCATTTAGGAGTTCGACGTGTCCAAAGAAAAAGGTTCGTTGCAGGTCAAATCCGGCCTGGCCCAGATGCTCAAAGGCGGCGTCATCATGGACGTGAGCACCCCCGAGCAGGCGGTCATCGCCCAGGAAGCCGGCGCTTGCGCCGTCATGGCGCTCGAGCGCATCCCTTCCGACATCCGCAAAGAGGGCGGAGTTTCCCGTATGTCCGACCCCGCTATGATCCAGCGCATCATGGATGCCGTGACCATACCGGTGATGGCCAAAGTGCGCATCGGTCATTTTGTGGAAGCGGAAATCCTCCAGGCCCTGGGCGTCGACTTCATCGACGAGTCGGAAGTGCTGACGCCCGCCGACGAGGAGTTTCATATCGAGAAGAGTCACTACAAAGTTCCCTTCGTGTGCGGTTGTCGCAACCTGGGTGAGGCTCTCCGCCGCATCGGCGAAGGCGCCGTGATGATCCGTAGCAAGGGCGAGGCGGGCACGGGCAACGTGGTGGAAGCGGTGCGGCATATGCGCACCCTCAATGCCGAAGTGCGTCGCGCCAAGGCCATGCCCGAAGAAGAGTTGATGTGCTACGCCCGCGACCTGGGCGTTCCCATGGATTTGCTCAAGCAGGTCCGCAAGGCCGGACGCCTTCCCGTGGTGACCTTTGCCGCCGGTGGCATCGCCACTCCGGCTGACGCTGCGCTGATGATGCGCCTGGGTTGTGACGGCGTTTTCGTCGGCTCCGGCATCTTCGGTTCCAGCGATCCGGCTGCCCGGGCTCGCGCCATCGTGGAAGCCACCACGCACTTTGCCGATGCCAAGCAACTGGTCCAATGCTCTCGCGGCCTGGGCGAGCCCATGCGCGGTCTCGACATCGCCACCATTCCCCAGCACGAGCTGGTTCAGGGCCGTGGCCGCTAAGCCGACCATCGGGGTGCTGGCCCTGCAGGGGGCCTTTGTGGAACACGAAGACTACCTGCGGCGGTCAGGCGCCCTCCCCGTCGAGGTGCGCCTGCCCGAGCAACTGGACGAGATCGACGGTCTGATCTTGCCGGGTGGGGAGTCCACCACCATCGGCAAGCTGCTGCGCCGTTTCGGTTTTGAAGAGCCTCTGCGCAAGTTCGAGAAGCCGATTTGGGGCACTTGCGCCGGCATGATCTTGCTCTCCAAGGAGATTCTGGGTGGTCTTCCCGACCAGCTGGCCCTGGATCGAATCGACCTCCGGGTTACCCGCAACGCCTTCGGGCGCCAGGTCGATTCTTTCACCGCTCAGCTGGAGCTCTCCAATCTGGAGGAGCCGATTCCGGCCGTCTTCATCCGGGCTCCACTGGCCCAGCCGCTCAGCGACCGGGTGGAGATCCTGGCCGAGGTGGACGGCCAGGTGGCCGCTGCTCGCCAGCAAAACGTCTGGGTCAGTTCGTTTCATCCGGAGCTGTCGGGCGACTTACGGCTCCACAAAGCCTTTGTGGCCAGCTGTCGCACAGGGGAAACCTGAGCTGAGAGGGAAATCGCCCTACAGCCCCGTGGATACCGCCCAACGTCTTCGTGAAGCCGGCCTCAAGGCCACTCGACCTCGCCAACTTGTGCTCGAGGTCTTTTCCCATTGGGAGGGGCATCACTCGGTGGACGACGTGGTGGATCACTTGCGGGGGCGGGGCGACCCGCTGCCCCGGGGCTCGGTCTACGGAATCGTCGAAGACCTGGTGCACAGCGGCCTGGTGCAACTGGCTCACGCCGGCCCTGGTGCCGCCCTCTATGAACTCTTCCGCCACGAGCACAGCCACTTTGTGTGTCAGCGCTGTCAGTCGATTTTTGACGTGCCCACCGAGGCGGTCAGCCTGCCGCCCATGGAGTTTGCGGCCAGCGTTTCCCGAGTCCAACTGGTCATCCAGGGCGTCTGTCAGGACTGTCTGAAAGCCAACCTAGGTTAAGGCGGGTTCCGGCGCGAAGCCGCCAGCCTCTTTCTTTGAGAAGGGGCCCAGCGCCCCGGAACCTAAATTTAGCTGAGGAGAACTGCAGATTATGCCAGTCAATCAAGCGACCGCCACCTGGAAAGGTGATCTCATGCACGGCTCGGGCCACATTGTGGGCAAGACCGGGGCCATCGACGTCACTTTCTCGCTCAAATCCCGCTCCGAAAACACTTCCAACACCAATCCCGAGGAATTGATCGGGGCCGCTCATTCCGGCTGTTACAGCATGATGCTGAGCGCCCTGCTGACCAAAGCCGGTAAGCCTCCCGAGGAAATCAACACGGTGGCCAAAGTGACCCAGGATGTGGTCAACGGCGAATTCCTGATCACCAAGATCGAGCTCTCCACCAAGGCCAAGGTTCCCGGCCTGAGCAAAGACGAGTTTGCCGACTTCGCCGAGAACGCCAAGAAGAATTGCCCGGTTTCCCGCGCACTGACGGGCACCAACATCACCCTGGAAGCGGAACTGCTGTAAAATGCTGCGCCGGCTGCTGCTGGGATTGGCCCTCACGGGTTGGTCGGCGGCCCAGCCGGTGCCCCCCTTGCCTTATCGGGCGGCCGGGCTGAATGAACGCCAGGCCGCCCGATTTTTGTTGCAGCGCCTGACCTTCGGTCCTACCCCCGGTCAGGTCGAGGCGGTCGCGAACCAGGGGTTGGAGCGGTGGCTGGAAGGTCAGCTGGATGGAAGAGAGGCCGAAGAACAGTTGGCGCCTCGTCTGGCCGAGCTGCCGTCGCTGGGCCTGCCTCCAGGAGAAGAGCGCACGGCCTACGTCAGTCGCAATCGTATGATGGAGCTGGCCGAACAGGACACTCTCAAGAAGTGGACCGAGGGGAGCGAACGCAGTCGCCAGATTTATGAAGCCCGCTTGCGCGAATTCAAGGAGGCGCAAGGGCTTTTCACTTATGACGACCTGTTCGACGAGCTTCGCTATCAAAAGCTGCTCCGCTGCCGCTATTCCAGCAACCAGTTGCGCGAAGTGCTCACCGATTTCTGGTTCAACCACTTCAATGTGGCGGCACTGAACGACAACGTGCGCGTCAATGTCCTGAGCTACGAGCGAGATGTCCTCCGTCCCGGCGCGCTGGGCTCCTTTCCCAGACTGTTGCATCAGACTTCTCAGCACCCGGCCATGCTCTACTACCTCGACAACGCCCAGTCTTCCGCGGCGGCGGGCGTGCGCACGACTTTGAACGCTCGCTACGATGCGGCCGCCCAAGAAGACCAGGAGGACCTGCGTCAGGGGCAGCCGCTCAAGCGCAAGAACGGCGGCCTGAACGAGAACTACGCTCGCGAAGTGATGGAACTGCACACGCTGGGTGTGGATGGAGGTTATTCGCAGAAGGACGTCAGCGAGTTGGCGCGTTGTCTTTCGGGCTGGACCGTGCTCTATCCGGAAGCCAAGAACGATAACCTGCGCACCTTGATCGAGCCCGACGAGTTAGGCTACGAACAGCGGGGAGACTTCCTCTTCCGGGCCGATTGGCACGACGCGGAGACAAAGACCTTGCTGGGTCAGACCTTCGCCGCCGGTGGAGGACGGGCCGAGGGAGAGCAGGCCCTGGAGCTGTTGGCCCGGCAGCCCGCCACCAGTCGATTTCTGGCCCGCAAGCTGGCGCAGCGATTTGTGTGCGACGAACCGCCGACGGCTCTGGTCGAGCGCATGGCCCAGACCTACCGCGAGAGTCGCGGAGAGATTCGGCCGATGCTGGTGGCCCTGGTCGAATCGCCCGAGTTTTGGGCGGAAGCGCGCCGGCCCTCCAAGGTCAAATCTCCCCTGGAGTATTTGCTGAGCTGTCTGCGATTCTGTGATGCCGACCTGCAGTTCGAAAGGGGCCATTTTTACTGGCTGCAGCGAATGGGAGAGCCGCTCTACGCCTGTGCTCCGCCGACCGGCTATTCCGAGGACAGTCGCTCCTGGGTCTCCACCAGTTCGCTGGTCAATCGCCTCAATTTCGCCACCCAGCTTTCGCAGAACCGCATCAAGGGGCTCACGGTCGACTGGAGTCGGTTTGTGAAGCCGGGAGAGAACCCCGACCAGGCTCTGCAGTCGTTGCTGCTCCCGGAACAGGCTGCCCTCCCCGCCGGGCTGTCGGCCCCCAAGCTTTTGAACGGTGGCGATGGTTACCCGCCCCAACGCAAATGGTTTCGCAACCCCAGGCCGGCCGACTATGATCAGCGGCGCCGCCAGGTTTGGGCCAGCAAGGTCGCCGGCGTACTGCTGGCCAGTCCCGAGTTTCAGTATCGTTAAGGAGAAAGCAATGCCCGTTTATGTCTATCGAGTCGCCGGAGAAAAGATGGAAGCGAGTCACAAGATGTCTCACGATCCTCAGACCTGGGGGGAGCTGTGCGAAGTGGCCGGCCTGCCGCTGGGAGAGCGCGACCCCAAAGAAAAAGTGGAGCGTCTGATCGTGCCGGTGGCGACCTCGGTCTCTCAGTTCACCAGCGACTACAAGAACAGCGGCTTCAAGCGCCTGGAGCGGCGCGACAGCGGTGTCTATGAAGAGGTCACCGCTCCCAAAGGCGAGCGCGTTATCGACTCTAGTTCTTTTTAAGCGGCTTGTTCCAGTTGCTGAGGAGCTGCTGAGAGAGGCTGTCCGGAGGGTTGCCTTCCTTGTGCAGGTCCTCGCGCAGCGTCAGGGGTCCCTGCTTGTCGAACCAGCGTTGCGGCGTCAGATCCAGCGGTAGTTTGAGGGCCTTGTCGCGCTCCAGACTGGCCGCGAACCAGGGAACGGCTTTGGCTTCAGGCGAGTCGTCGTGGGGACTGCAGTCCATGTCCAGATGGACCATTTTGGGGAACATGCGGAAGGCCAGCAGCGCTGCCTGGCGGCACTGGCGCAAAACCTGAGCGCGGCCGGCTCCGGGAGCGACGAAGAAACGAATCTGGCCGAAAGCCCGTCCTCGGAACTGGCCGATGCCTACTTTCATGGCGGGCCAGGGGTAATACTCACGCTTGATGGCTACGGCCAGCTTGAGTTCTTCGTCGGCGGAAAGATACATCAACTGGGTGGGCGGCGGTTCGCCGGCCACCAGCGTAGTCAGTAGTAGCACGCCCATCAGCCTGCGCATAGGCAGCTATCTTACGAGTCGGTCAGCCCAATCCTTTTCAGGCGGATTGAGAAATCGCCGCTAAAGTGAGCCAATCTTCGATCATGTTCTCGTCGGAGGGGTTGAACTGGATACCCACCTGCCCGCTCTGGACCCAGGCGACCCTTCCCAGCACATGCTGACGGTGGTCGGTGGAGTCGATTTCAATCGTGTCTTCGGTTTCCAGGCTGCGAGAGCACTCGAGCTTCAGGCCTTTCTCCGAGAAGTCTAGAACGCGGGCCTGGAATTCTTTCCCGTTGTGACGGCACTGCACCGCGATGGTCAGGGGCTGGCGGGGCATCGGCAGGCGACGCTCGGGATCGCAAGGGGTGGGGCCCTGAAAAGCCCGCAACCAGCTGATGAAACGCGATCGAAAGTTCATTCTACCGTTGTAACTCGGGAAGCGTCCCTTGCCCATAGGCGATCTGAGGGATTCGGGATGGTAATTTTAGATATTCAAGCGTGAGGAAACGTCCGACAGGGGCAGCAGCACGGCCAGCACCAGGAAGCCGACCACGATGCCCATGCCGGTGATCAGGGCCGGCTCCATAAAGCGCAGCACCAGCGAGCGTCGTCGTTCCAGCTCGCGCTCGTAGTATTGGGAGGCCGAGATCAGCATACCCTCGAGGTCGCCGGTGCGTTCGCCGGTGCGCAGAAATTGTTGCAGTAGCGGCGGCATCCAGGGCAGCCGGGAGACCGAGTTGGAGATGCCGTCGCCGCGTTCCACCGCTCGCTCGACCTGCTGCAGGCCCTGGTCCAGGGTCGGGCTTTGCACCACTTCTCGGCTCAGTTGCAGCGCGCGCACCAGCGGCACGCCCGCCCCGTGCAGCATGGCCAGAGTCGAGCACCAACGCTCCAGCAAGGCGGCCAGCAGCATTTGACCCCAGAGCGGCACGCGCAGCGTGATCGATTGGCGGATGCCGGCCGGAATCCAGCGGAAGATGCCCAGGGCCAGCAAGATGACGATCGGCAGAACGTAGGCGCCGTAGTCGACCATCCAGCCGCCCGTCCAGAGCATGACCTTGGTGAACACGGGAGGGTCGATGCCCAGAGATCCATACATTTCTCGCAGAACGGGCGTCAAAAAGTAGAGCAGGCCGCCCAGCAGCAGGATGGAGATCGAGACCAGGATGATCGGGTAGGTGAGAGCCCCGGCCAGCGCCTGGCGGTTGCTCAGATCGCGCTGCAAATAGTCGGCGAATTTCTGCAGGATGATGGGCAGTTTGCCGGATTCTTCACCAGCTTCCACCATGCGCAGCAGCATGCCCGGAAAGAGGTTCTCCTGAGCCAAAGAGCCGGCCAGGGTCTGGCCTTCACGCAGGCGCACCCGCACTCGCTGCAGACCGGCCCGGACGTTGGCATTGCCTTCGCTCAAAGAGAGCGACTCGAGCGCTTCGTCGACGGGAATGCCCGACTTGAGCAGTGAGGCCAGCTGGGTGACCAGATGGGCCAGGCCCTCGTCGCCAATGCCGCGCGAGCCCTGCCCCGAGTTCTCCTGGAGGTGGCTGGGGAAAAGGCCCTGTTCCTTGACGCGCTGATAGGCGGCCGAGGAGGAAGGGGCATCGACGAAGCCCCGTTTCTCTTTGCCGGCCGCGTCGTGGGCGCGATACTCGTAAAGAGGCATTACATCGAGCGGGCAGCTCGAGCTGCCTCATCCAGACTGGTCCAGCCCAGACAGACCTTGCGGGCGGCGTCTTCCAGCAGCGAGCTCATGCCCACCAGGCGGGCTTCTTCGCGCAACCTGCGAGCATCGGCTTCCTGAGCGATGAGACGGCTGATGTCCATGGTGACCGGCAGCCACTCGTGAATGCCGAAACGGCCGCGAAAGCCGGTGTCAAAGCAGGCTTTGCAGCCCTGCGGCAGGCGGCAGTCAAACTGAGCCGGCGGTCGCTGCAAGCCGATTTTGGCCCATTCGTTCTCGGCCGGCTGATAGGATTGGGCGCACTGGGGGCAGAGGCGGCGCACCAGGCGCTGGGCCAGAACGCCCAGCAAACAGGAGGAAAGCAAGAAGGCCGGGACTTTCAAGTCGAGCAGTCGGGTGGAGGCCGACGGGGCGTCGTTGGTGTGCAAGGTCGACAGCACAAGGTGGCCGGTGAGAGCGGCGTTGACGGCGATGTTGGCGGTTTCCGAGTCGCGAATTTCGCCGATCATAACCACGTCCGGATCCTGGCGCAAAATGGAGCGCAAACCGGAGGCAAAGCTGAGGCCGATGCGCTCATTGACCTGAATCTGGCCCACGCCGTGCATGCGGTATTCCACCGGGTCTTCCACGGTCAGGACGTTGGTTTGAGGGGATTTGACCTTGTCCAGCAAGGAGTAAAGCGTGGTGGTTTTACCGGAGCCGGTGGGCCCGGTAATCAAAATCATGCCGTAGGTATGCTCCAGGGCGCCCATCAGGCTTTTCTGGATCGTATCCAGCGTGCCCAGTTGCTCCAGGGACAGGGCCTGGGCGTTCTTTTCCAGCAGACGCATCACCAGTCGCTCCCCGTAGAGGGTGGGCACGATGGAAAGACGCACGTCGATGACGCGCGAGCCGCTGCGCACCTGCAACCGTCCGTCCTGGGGCCGGCGATTCTCGGCCAGATCCAGACGACTCAAGACTTTTAGACGGGCACTGATTTCCGAATGCTGCTTTTGAGCCACCCGGCGCTTTTCGTGGAGCACGCCGTCGATGCGCAAGCGCACGGCTGTTTCGTTTTCGAAAGGCTCGATATGAATGTCGGAAGCGCGTAGCTCCATGGCCTCCAGGAACAACTGGTTGACCAGGCGCACGGTGGGGGCTCCGCCCACATCGTGGAGCAGGTCGAGCATGGCCGACTCGGCGTCGGCGTCTTCGATATGCGATCCGGTGCTGTCCAGCGACTCTTTCAGCACCAGACGGCGCAGGCCGTCCTCCAACTGGTCTTTGGTCAACAGAACGGGTTTGACGTCCTTGCCGGCCTGCAGGCGAATGTCTTCCAGAAGCTCACGTGGAGTCTCGGGAAGAATGCCCACTTCCAGGCGGGTGGGGGTGTCTTCCATGGGCAGCATGCGGTGCCGCTGCCAGAATTCGACGGGAATCATTTCAGCTCCACCTTGCGCGGCAGCGGCAGTCGGCTGACCTGTTGGTCACCGATCCAGGCCGAGACATCGAAGTAATAGTCGCCCGCTTTGGTGGGGAAGCGATAGGCCGGCAGCACGATCTCCCGGTCTTCGTTGGGCTGCAGGCGCTGCGGTTCGGTGCGGGTGTCGATGGCGACTCCGCCCGGTGCGCGCACCTGCTGGTGAAGGACGACCTCGACCTCAAAAGGATTGCGGTTGCGGATGTGAATGCGGGCCTGGCGCAGACTATCACTGGCGTCGGGTGGATTCACCATCAGGTTTTCCAAGACCAGAGAGCCTTCGGGCGGAGCGATGCTGCGACTGGGTCCGTAGGGCTCGGGCACGGCATGACGCTCAGCCGGCGGGCGCGGCTCATGCTGTGAATCAGACGGCTTGCCTTCGTCCTTGAGATACTTCTCGTAGGAACGGTCGATGCGCGCCACTTCGTCGGGATGCTGAATGATGTAAGGCGTCAGGGCGATGAAGAGGCTGGTTTTGCGCTCTTCCTTGTTGGTTTCTTTGAAGAGGTTTTCGATGAAGGGGATGTCGCCCAGGATGGGCACCTTGGTGACGACGTCCAGGGTTCGCTTAGAGATCAAGCCACCGATCAACAGCGTCTCGCCCTCTTTCAACTGAAGCTGGGTCTTGACGCTGCGGTTGGAGATCAGCGGGATGACGTAGCCGGTGGCGCCCAGACTCTGACGCAGATAGTCGGTGACTTCCTGCACTTCCTGGTCGAGTTCGATGCGCAGGGTGTCCGACTGACTGACGTGGGGCGTGAAGGTCAGCTTGATACCGACCTTCTTGTAGTCATAGGTGATCAGCGGCTGCCCGAAGTTGTCGAAGCGAGCGCCGGTAGCGAACGGCACCACGTCACCCACTTCGACGATGCCTTCTTTGTGGTCGGAAGTCAGGATGCGCGGCGAGGAAATCAGATTGAAATCGGTGGTGTTGGTGATGGTATTGATGAGGGCGAAGAAGGTCGGGACTTTGACGTCGCGGCCGCCCACGTTGATGGTGCGCACGGCCCCGCTCCCGAGCGTGCCCACCGTGAAGGAGCCGGAGGCCAGGGCCGAGAGCAGGCCCTCCTCGGTAAGACCGCCGCGGAATGAGGAAAGCAGGCCGCTGCTGCTGGCCACCTGGAGCTTGGCGCCCTGAGCCATCACTTTGCTCAGCGAGACTTCGGCCACCATACCCAGGACCAGCACCTGCTTGCGCGGCACATCGATTTCGGCGATCAGGTCTTCGATCTTGGCATACTCCGAGGGCGACATAAAGAACACCAGCGAGTTGGTTTCCGCGTCGAAGGAGACTTTCGAAGAGACGAAGGCGATCTGTTGGTTGGCCTGGTCCGCTCCGGTCTGGTCCGGCGGGTTGACGAAGCTGTCCTGAAGCTTGGGATAAGCCTGCTGCGACTGAATCAGGTTGACCACGGCATTCTGCTGATTGGCCTGGTTCTGATTGTTGGCGTCGAGGGCTTGCTGTTTGCGCTGGGCGTCCTGAGAATCGCTCAACAGGTTGACCAGCACCTTGGCGGTATCCTCAGCTTTGGCGTACTGCAGGAATTTGACGTAAAATTGGGGCTTTTCGATCTGGTCGGGGGCCGAGCGAGGCTGGTCGAGACGCTTGGCCAGCCGCATGGCGGTGGCGATTTGCTCTTCGCTGCCCTGAATGACCAGCGAGTTGGCGGGGGCAAAGGAGCCGACCTTGGGTTGGGCCGCGTCGCCCGGCGTTTGCAAGGCCTTGGTGAGAACCTGTTGCAGCACCGGCGCCAGTTTGTCCGACTCGGCGTAGGTCAGGCGCATGACCTGGACGCGGCTGCTGGGGGTAGCTTTGTCCATCTGGCGAGCCAGTTCGCCCACGCGCCGGATCACGGCCGGCTTGTCGATGATCACGATGGCCTTGGCATTCGGGTAGGCTTGAATCAGATTCTGGTCGCTGGCCAGTGGCTTGAGGGCGGTCAGCATCTGGGTTACGTCGGCATTCTTGAGGAGGATGAGGCCAAGCACCGGCTGCGGCCCGTGGCCCGGTCGAACGACGAAAGGAGCCTGCTTGCGGGCGTCGGCCGTAGGCATCACCACGTCGTAGCCGCCTTTCGACTTGATCGAATAACCGTAGCGTTCCAAGGCCAGCACAAAGAGGTCATAGATTTCGGAGCCCGACATCTCGCGACTGGAAAGCAAGGTTACTTTGCCTTGCACCCGGTCATCGAGCACGATGTTGCGTCCGCTTAACTCCGAGACCAGCTTGGCCAGCACCTTGATGTCCAGGTTCTCGTAGTTCATGCGCATGGGCCCACGAGCCGGCGTCTTGATCAGGGGGCCGGTGGGCGTAGGACTGGCGCCTGGCTGGGGCACAGGAGGCTGGGCCCAGACTGGCACGCTGAGGAGCAAGATCCCGAGAAGAAGCTTTTTCATGAGTCAGATACCATCGTCCAATGCGGATCTTTCCAGGTACCCTGGAGCATCAGACGCCTTTTCCCGAGTTTGGTCTGGATGTTCAGTTTGCCGCTGAGACTGTGGGGAAGTCCCGGCTGCGGGGTCAGCAAAATATCGCCGTCCGCGGAAAATTCCGTGCCGCCCAGGACCTTTACCTCGATGCGTAGCTCGTAGCCCTGTCCACGGTCCTGCCAGAAAAGCCGGTTGCCGCTTTCAAAGGTCTCGACCTCGATCGGTAGAGGAATCTGGTGGTGGGCCAGCACCAGGCGCAGGCTGCCCTCGCCGGCTCGCTTTTGAAAACTGTGGGTGACGTTGCCGGTCACGTTCATTTCGCCGAAGGTCTTGGAGCCGCTGTCGATGTTTAGCTGGTCCATACGGATGCTGAGATCGCCGGTGGGTCCCATCACCATACGTCCCTGGCTCTTCCCCTGAGTAGCGTAGGCCGACATTCCGTTCAGAGTGGGGCGGAGTTTGGCCTGGTCAAACTGGACTTTGACACCGGTGCGAGTGGTGACCCGCATGTCTTTCCATTCCACCCCCAGGATGGAGGCGGACTCCGGCGTGTAGTCGACCTGAGCGCCGGTGCGGGCCTCCAGGCGGGCCAATCGGTCGGCGATGGCCGCTTCATAAGGAAAACGCCAGACCAGCGTGGCTACAAAGACGACCAGGAAGAGAAAGACGCGGGCGATCACGGAGTGCCCTCCATTTTCGGATTCTCCACGATCATTTGCACATCCCAGACCGAGCGGCTGCCCACGTCGGACAGCACCAGTTCGCGGAAGACTAAATTGACTTTGGTCATCTTGGTCAGCAGAAAGCGCACTTCTTCCGGCTTCATGTTGCGCATCTTGACCTGGGCTCCGGCTCCTCCCAGGGTGGGGTTGTTGGCCAGAATGTGGCGGTCGAGCCCGCCCTTGAAGACGTTGACCGAGAGCCATTGCAGAGCGTCCGGCTTGGGGTCGGGGGGCAACGGTTGATTGTCCTCGGCAGCCGTGGCCAGGGTGGCCAGGAAGCGGCGTTGGCCGCTCTCTTCCTCGCGCACTCGTTGGCGCAATTCGTTGAGCGAACTCTGCCGGAAAAGCCCGAATAAGAGCATGACCGTGAGGATGGCCGTTAGAGCCCGTTGTGGTGCGGTCATTGCTTGGGAAGGCCTCCCTCGAACTCATAGCGGAAGCGTCCACCGGTGCCGGGCTGCAGCTTCTTTTGCTGCAGGTTGGGGAAGACTTGCTTCCATTTCTGGCGCAATTGTTGGGCCTTCAGGTTGTTGGGAGCCTCGCCTTCGAGGATCAGCTTGCCTTCGTTGAAGGTAATGCTGTAGAGCGTGCAGCCCTCGATCTCGCGCAGGGCCTGAGCGGCTCTTGCGATTCCATCCGCGACCGTGGCCACCGAATGGGCACGAACTCCCTGGCGGAAAGTCTGCTGTTGGGCCAACCACTTCTCGGCCTGGCTCGGGCTGTCGAGATTGGCGGGCAAGTTGACTCCCATGCTGGCGGCCGACTTACGGAACTGGCCCCGCAGGCCGGCTTGTTCGCGAGTGAGGCCCTGATAGCGAATCTCCAGTCCCACGATCCACAAGGCCAGGCAGGTGAAGGCCACGGCCAACCAGGAGTTGACGGCCCCTTCGCTGCTGACGGGGGCGCTGGACTGGAGGCTCAGGCGCTGTTGATTGAAGCGCGCGCTGAGAGCCGCGCCCAGAGCGGAAACGTGCTCGTGCGGGCTGAGCAGGGGGGGCATGGGAAAGGGCTCGGGCTCGATGCCCAGCTGGCTGTGCAGATAAGCGCGCAGGCCCGGCATGTTGGCGCCTCCGCCGCAGAGCAGCACCCGTCTCTGAGTTAGAGGTCGGGGCAGCAAGGCTTCTTCCAGCAGTTCTCCCAGAAAGGCTTTGACTTCGGGAAGCTCGGTGCCGCGACGCCGTTTCAGGTCTTCTGCTTCTCCCAGGTTCACCCGGGCCTGGTCGGCCAGATGCTGAGACAAGGCCTGTCCGCCACGCATCATGGTGCGAACCCAGTCGATTTTGCCACCGGCGACCGAAACCCAGGTCGTGTGCGAAGCTCCAAAGTCCACGATCAGAGCGTCGGCGACGTTCATGTGGAGGGCCACCCGCAGATAACAGAGAGGCTCGGGGTCGGCTCCCTGCACCGCACCCCAGCGCGCCGTCAGTTCTTGCCATCTGCTGAGTTGAGCCACCACCGCGAAAGCCTCGGGGCCCGGCTGCAGGTAGTAATCCCAGACGCACTGGTGCAAGGGCAGAGGCAGCCCGAAGGTGAGCTCTTCCTGAACGATTCGCCGACAGGCCTTGGCGCCCGCCTGAGGCAAGCGCACTTTACGATACGTAAAGCAGTGGCTGGGCGCGACCGCTACCGGTCGTCCCCCTTTGTCCAGGGGGACTGCAGAACCCCCGATGAGACCGAGGGAGACCGCGCGTGTGCCGGTGCTCCCGAAGTCCTTACCTACGCTGTAAAAACTCAGCGCGCCCTCCAATAGCGGACCACAATTTCTCTCTGGCTTTTTCGTTCCAGCATTGCTTCCAATTCCAGGGGAATTTCACGACTGGTGACGATCACCCGCACGCGAAAGACCTGACTGGCAAAGCCCATGACTTTATTCAGTCGAAAGGCAAGGTCGTTGTCTATGCCGGGAATTTTCTTCAAGTCCTCCTGATTGTGGAGAACATTTCTCGACCTGTAGGCAATCAGTTCGGTGACAACGCTATCGCTCATTGCCTCATCCAGGCAGGCTAAAACCTCTTGAGGGGCTGTGTTCGCGTTCACCTTGCCCTGTGCGTAGGCGGACAGAAAGTCGCCCCAGTTGGCCGAACCGTTTTTGCTGGTGCTGCTCTGGAACATGCTTTTGAATTCGTCCAGTCGGGTGCTGGACGGATCGAGGGGAGGTGGCGGAGGCACCTGGGGAGGGCCCCAGTTCCTGAGGCGCTCCAGTTCGTCGATGTTGTCCAGCGGCCCGTTCTTGACCGTCAGGTTCGGGTAGCTGCCCTGCTCGGCTCCGTTGCTGCGGACGTCGTCGTCTAAATCGGTCCAGTCCTGCAGGCTGGCCAGGGCCTGGGTGCCGGGCAGGCCGGTTTTATTCAAGAGTCGTTCCAGCGCCTGCGCATACACCACGCGATCGGGTTCCTCTTTGCCGGGGACGGGCAACTGGCTGATGGGAAAACGACTCTCTTCGTCACGAATCTCGAGATAAAGATCGCGCCCCTCCCAACGCAGGCGCTGGCTGCCCAGGGCCCAGGCGTCGCGGGAAGAGTCGACGTCGATCTCATCGACCTTCAAGAGATCCATGGCCAGTTCCACGGCCGAACGAGCGACCTGGTAGTTCTGCTCCCGCTGGCGTACTCGATCCTCCAGCTGATGGAGAGCTCCGGCCGAGTCGCTCAGGGTGAAGCCGAAGATGATCAGGATCAGCAACATGGCCAGAACCATCAAGATTACCATCGGCCACCTCCCATGCCTGGCGTGACCTGAAAATCCAGGGCCGGCAGTCTTTTGGCTTCCAGGTGAACTCGCACTCGCTTGGGAGCGGTGGTGTCGGTCCAGTCTCGCTTCCAGATCCAGCCATCCTCGGAATAATCCAGCGATAGATGGGTTACGTCGTCCAATAAAATCGTCCAGGGAGCTTCCTGGGCGTCCAGAGGTCCGTGTAGACCCGCCCGATTGCGCAAGGGAAACTCGCGATAGCCCAGGTCCAGGCCGTCGCCGCCGTTGCGGGTCTGCACCCGGAATCCGACTTCGCAGACACCCTTTTGCTTGCGCGGCTGAGAGGTCAGAAAGGTGAGGCTGTCCCGGCCTTCGGTGGAGCCGGGCTCGCCCCACAGGGGAGTATCGGGGGTTCCCACCAGGCCCACCGCGATGGCGTTGGTGGGGGCCGCTCCCTGGGCGGGCACAAACAGGTTGCGCAGTTCCCAACGAATGATCTCGGCCGCCTCGATCCAGTGTTTGCGACGCAGAGAGGCCTGGGCCGTGACCCGGGTCATGCGCGCGACTCGCACCACCACCATCAGCAGAATCGAGGTGAGGATGGCGACCAGGCCCAGAGTCATGAGCACCTCTAAGACCGTAAAGCCTTTTCTCACTGGCTGGTGCCGTTGGTGTTGGTGCTGGGCGCGGAGCCGGAGGAAGATCCGGTGTCCGGGCTGGTGCTGGGGCTGCTGCTCGGACTGGCGCTCGGGCTGGGAGTGGCGTCAGCGTTTTTGGCCTGGCGGCGGACACGCAGGCGGTAGGCGGAGACGGTCTCGCGCAACCCCGCGCCCGCACCCACCGCGACTTCCACCTGCTCGACTCGCGGATCGGTGACGACCGGTCGGTTGCTGATGTCGTAAGGAAATTTCTCGCCCGCGCTGCCTCGCGGGTCATCGCCCTGACGGTCTTCCTCCATGCGGTATTCGAGCACCTGGCTGGCCCGCAAAAGGGCCTGATAGCGGTCCGGAGTACGCGCCACGCTAACCACATCGCGGGTGGCGCTTTGCAAAACCACGCCCAGCACAATGCTGGCCAGGGCCAGCCCAATCAGGACTTCCGTCAGGGTAAATGCTTTTCTTTTCAACGCAGGTGCTTTGTTCCCCAAAGAATAACGTTCCCCCCTATGAAGTTGCAGATTTTTCCATTCGTTCTTCTCGGACTCTTGTCCGCAGCACCCTTGGCGGGTGCGCAGCCGGACTCGGTGACCCAGGAAGACGCGGCCGTTACGGCCAGCGACTCGGTGGAGGTGGTGGCCCCTCTGCCGCAAGCCCCCTCCGCCCGCGCCGCTGTGGACATGCGCTTCGCCTGCGAATGGCTTGGCGACAGTTACGAGATTCCCGCCCGCGTGCCCCAGGAAATGTTTCTGGCCGGTTACAGCTATTCCGATGCCATCATTGCTCTGGCTTTGATGCACAAAGGCGCCAGTCTGAACGAACTTTTAGAATTGCGCCGTCAGATGCGTTGGCTGGAAGTGGCCGACCGTGTGGAAATCGATCCGCTGACGCTGCCCATTCCGGTGCGCAACTTATTGCAGTTGGGCGTGACTTTTTACAAGCCCAAGCTTTTGCATTACCTCCCCGATGTCTACTCCGGCTTGCGCCGCGATCTGACCATCAATGCCTTCCCTCCCACCGTGCCGACTCAGACCCAGGTGATTCGTTTCAAGCTGGACGACGAGGAAATCAAGCATATCCGCCGGGCCTTAGATGACCCCTTCGGTTGCCCTGAAGAGATTCTGACCGATACGGCCGGCAAGGGCGCGCTGGTGGTGGGAGATTGGGTGTTGGCGGGCGTTCTAGCTCACCATCGGCCCTTGACCATGGACTCAATCCTGGCGGCGCGCGGCGGACAGCAACTGTCCTGGTCGGAAATTTGCCTGGCTTTTGGAATGCGACCCGACGTGCTGACGCGCGGGCCCCTCACCGGCGTCTATCCGCTGCTCACCGGTTACACCAAGGGCACCGTGCTGTGCGCCCGCAAGCGCAAGAAGTTCCCTCTGAACATGCCCTTGCGCTACGAGCATTTCCGCCTGACCGTGGACGAGAAAGTGGCCCTGCGTCCGCTCATGCTACGCGCCTACAAGGCCACTCCCAGCGAAGACCTGATGCTTTCCAAGACTAACTGGCAGTTGGCCGAGCAAGGCATCGCGCTGCAGATCGCCCGCATGAGCCAGCTGGATCTGGCGCAGATCATGCAGTACAAGGCTCAGGGTCTGACCTGGGAACAAATTCCCGCCAAGTTGCAGTTAGACTTGACCGGCGAAGACGCTTTCATTCTGGCTATGGAGCATTACTCTCGATGAGACTACCCCAACACCCCGCCCTACCGCTGTTGAGCGTGGCCCTGATTGCCTACCTCTGCGGCGATGTAGCTTGCGCGGTGATGGAGCGGCAGTTTTCCAATCGGCCCCAGCGTCAGCAAACCGGCGGCGGTGTCCCCGTGGCCGCTCCCGGACCCAGCAACCCCGGGGAATTGTTAGCCGTGCTCAATCAGCATCCTCAAGCGGAACCGCCGGTCAATGATCCCAAGTTGCCCAGTGGGCCCACCACCGGGCCTCAGGGCACCGCTCCGACGGCGGGAAATGCCACCGCTCTGCCCACCCTGGTCGGCACATTGGAAGGCCAGGGGCAGGCTCTGGCAGTGCTGCAAGGTGCGGGGAGCTCGGATACGTCGGTGGTCGCTTTGGGCGAAGACTTCCAGGGTTTCAAGATCATTGAAGTCGGCGCGTTTCAGGCGCGTCTGCGCGACGCCCGCAATCAGGAATACACGATTTCTATGTCGGTGGCCAGCAATTCCACGCCGGCACCGCCACCCCAGGGGGTAATGCAGCCGCCGGTTGGATTTGTCCCACAGCAGCAGCCGACTCCGGACGCGGCCGCCAAGGGTCCTTACAAGACGACCAAAGAACTGCGGGCCGACATCGACAATAAAGGCCAGTGGATTAACAACATCCTGGTCAAACCGGTGTTGCGCGACGGCGAAAGCATCGGCGTGCAGATCAACTACAAGGGCGGGGAGAATCCGTTCTCACGCCTGGGCATTCAATCGGGCGACACGGTGTTGTCGCTCAACAACAAGCCGGCCAAGGCCGTCGAGAACCTGCCCGAAATTCTGATGGAACTGCGCAATTCGCAGTCGCTGAACTTCAATCTGGAGCGCAACGGGCAGCCGACGCCGCTGACCGTCAACCTGGAACAGTAAATCAGGTCCTCGCCTTGGCGGGCTTTTTGGCCACCTGGCGACTCGACGAAGCCGTATAGGCCACCAGTTTCCCCTCGCCGCCGCGGTCGGCCACGTCTCGCGGCGTGAAGTTGTTCTCGAGATGGCGAATGCCCCGATGGGTGTCCTGACAGACCCAGATTTCTCCCGAGACGGCCTGGTCGAGCAGACGGTCGATCAGTTCCCAGGGTTCTCCCACGATGCGGTAGCCTTTGTGGTCGGTAGCTCCCATCAGGCCGTGCAGGCAGTGACCGGTGGCGATGCTGCAGGCCATTCCGAGATTTAAATATTGATTGTTCTCGCCCTGCAGCTTGAAGAAGGCTTCCTGGCAGGTCTCGGCACAGCGTAGTCCCTGCACCGGATCGCAGCTGGCCTCCAGGCCAAAGACGGCGATCACGCGGCTGCCCACAATCTGAATGACGATACCGCGTTGCTTGCTGATCGACTGGGCCATCGCCTCGTAATAGCCGTCCAGCATGGCTGTGATGCGGTCGACTTCCTGCTCCCAAAGCCAGCCGGTGTTGCGCAGTTCGCAACAGACCAGCGACAGGATGGCGCGGGTCGTATTGCGCTCGGCGGTGGGACCCCCGGCACTGCGCAGGGCTTTGGCCCATTCGGTGCGATCCACTTTGGAAAGCATGTCCAGGGCGCGTTTCTCGATGTCGTGATGCTTGAGCTGGCGAGCCATATTGATGGCCTCCAGAAACTTGCCGACCGATTCGTCTTTGAAATTCATTTCGAAGCAGGCCTGGGCCAGTTCCATCTGAGCCAGCACGGTGAAGAAGCCCGGCTCGCGGGCCAGGGCGAAGAGGCTATCCTTGAGAATGGGCAGCGCCTGCGTGCTCTGCCCCTCGTGGCGCAAGACGATGCCTTCGAAGAGGCGGCAGACAGCTTTTTCGTGAGCCCGTCCCAGCCGGTCGCTGCGGTCCTTGAGGTGATTGAGCGAAGAGCGGGCCTGGGCGGTTTTGTTCTGTTCCAGGTAAAGCTGGACCATTTGCTGCAGGGTGGCCACCATGCCCTGTTGGTCGCCGAGCTTGGTCAGCAACTGGCCCGACATCAGCAGGCATTGCTCGGCGCGCGGAAAGTTGCCCAGCAGACGCTGAATGCGCCCGGTGTTGCGGAAGGCGTGGGACTGGGTGCGTTCGTCCCCGTGGACCTGAGAGAGCTGCAGGTCCTGCTCGTAGTACTCGGCCGCCTTCTCGTACTGCCCTTCGCTGAGCATAATATCGCCGATGCGGGCGTTGACCTCGGCTTCGTCGTTCGGATAGCGGCCTTTGCCGCACTGGAGACGGGCTTCTTCAAAGTAGAACAGGGCCTCGCGCAGATCATGGATGCCGTAATAGGCGCGGCCCAGCAGGATGCTGCAGCGCAAAATGCCGTGCGGCGAATCGTGGCGCTGATAGATGTCGACGGCGTCTTTGAAGTATTTGATGGCCTCGGAGAACTCTTTGCGGTCCGAATAGAGCGTGCCCCGGCCGCGCAGGCTGCGGGCCAGGCCCAGGGGGAACACGATGTGGCGACAGACCGTTTCGGCCTGGACGTAGAGCTTGAGGCTGTCTTCGGTTTTGCCCTCGCGCTGGAAGGCGTGGGCCTGGTCGTTGTAAATCTCGGCGGTGATGGCCAGGTCCTCGAGCTGGGCCGCGCCTCCGCCCTTGAGCTGCTGGGCGGCCGTGTCAAAACACTGCATGGCCTCTTCGATCTGGCCCTGGGCGGAAAGGAAGCGACCCTTGATTTGCTCGGCGCAGGCCTGCAGGCGAACTTTGTTGCGAGCGTCGTCACTGTCGATTTGCAGGACTTCCAGTTTGGTCTGGCCCTGGCGGATTTCGCGCATCTCCAGGTGCAGCAGGATCTCCAGCATGCTGGCCAGCGTTTCGATCTCTTTGAAACGCCCGCGGGAACGCGCTCGCAGGTGAGCTATGGTGTGCATAGCTCCCTTGGCGTTGTGTAGCCAGACTCGTGCCCCCGCCAACCAGATCAGCGTCGTGCAGATTTCCTCTTCGGTGGCCCCCGGCTGCCCTACCCGTCGCTCGAAGTAGCGCTGGGCAAGTTCCAGGGTGCGAAGCTCAGGGTCTTCGGCATCGATCAGGTAGCCGGAAAGGGTCAGGAGTGGACGCTTGAAGTCGACCTTTCCAGACATCGACTAAAAGTTGTCTAGTATGGGCGCGGGTCCTGCTTTACTTCTTGGTAAACTGAAAAGACGAGAAGTACTGTTCCCGTTCGCGCGGATAGTCCTCGGTCGAGGCTTTGGCCTGCAGGGCCAGCAGTTGGTAGAGATAGGGCTTGGCCAGGATCATGTGGACCCAGACGCGGTTCCCTTTCATTTCCATCTCCAGTTTGACGCCCTTGTACTCACCCCAGCTGGCTTCTTCGCTCTTGACGACCTTGATGTCTTTGCCAAATTTCGTCTTGGTGCTATCCACCAATTCTTTCAGGGTGAGCTGCTTATTCTCGATTTTTGAGGAGACGAAGCTGAGGTTGCTGCCCTTCTTGTCCAGCGGGTGGGCCAGCATCAAGATGATCGGGGTGGCGGCCACCGTTTCCGGCGCTTTGGGAAACTGCAGCGAATACTTGCCGTCCGGAGCGAAGTAGGTGAACCAACCCTGGTCGGCTTGCGCGACCGCCGCGGTGGGGGCGGGGGTGGCCGCCGTCGGCGGGGGGGCGCTCTGACAGCCCAGCAAGCTCAGGGCCAGGGCGAGGTATGGAAGGAATTTCATCCGGACCGCTACCTTCTTGACGGCTCGTTTCCTGGTCGGGGGGCGGGAATTTCTTGGCTGACTGAGAAGCCGGGAGCCATGAAAACCTTTCTTTTGCTGGGGCTACTGTCCGTTCCCGTCTGGGCTCAGCCCGTTCTTACGGTGGAGGCCAAGCCCGCTGACGCTTTGATTTTCGTGGACCGCGTGCTGCGCGGCAAGGGAAGTGCCCAGGTCACCGACCTGACGCCGGGCCAGCATTTGCTGCGTGTCTCGGCGGGCGAGGACTGGGAAACTCAGCAGATGAACGTCAAGCTGGAGTCGAGCCCGCGCCGCATCAATGTCGAACTCAAACCGGGCGCGGTCAAATGGTTGCGTCTGGGACGCCAGGCTCTCAGTCAGTCGGACTGGAACGAAGCGATTCAGTGCTTTCAGCAGGCCTCGGCGGCACGTCCGGTGCCGGCGGCCTGGTGGGAGGGCATGGCTCAGTGGCGGGCGGGCCACCCGAAAGTGGCTCTGCAGTGCTTCCGCACCTACGCCCAGTATATGCCGAAGGTCGGCCAACTGCACTGGATTCTGGGGCAACTCAACGAGAAGACCAATCAGTTTGGACCGGCTTTCACCGCCTACAAGACCGCCGCTCTTCTGCAGCCCGAATTGAAGAACGCTCTGGACAAACTGCCGCCCGCCACCGAAGCCAACATCGCCAAGTTGCGCGCCAGCACCACGCCGGCCGACCAGCTTCGTCTGGCCCAACTGCTGATGCTCAAAGGCCAGATGAAACCGGCCTGCGACCTGGTGAAGCCGCTCTTGAGCGAGGAATTTAGCAAGCAAGACTGGCTGCATTGGGAACCCCCGTTGCCGGCCCCGCCTTCGATCCAGGTCGCACCTCCTGAAGATCAGGAGCCATAGTGCCCGGCCGCTTGGTGCTGGTCGACGGCACAGGCCTGATCTACCGCGCGTATTTCGCGCTTCCCAGTAACCTGGCCACCAAGGAAGGCCTGCATACCAACGCCATCCTGGGTTTTTCGACGATGTTCAACAAGCTGCTACAGCGGCGATCGGTTGAATTCGGGGCCGTTATCTTCGACCCGCCCGGCGGCAACTTCCGTCAGCAAGAGTACAGCGAGTATAAAGCACAGCGGGATAAGGCTCCGGATGACCTGATCGAACAGTTGCCCTGGATCGACAAGGTGGTCGAGGCCTTCCGTTTCCCGATTCTGCGGGTGCCCGGTTATGAAGCGGACGACGTCATCGGAACTCTGGCGGAGCGCGGTCGAGCGGCCGGCCATGAAGTGCTGATCATCTCCAGCGACAAGGATTTTGCCCAGTTGATCGGCGAGCAGGTCAAAATGTGGGAAACCATCCGCGACGTCGTCTTCGACCGGGATCTGGTGCAGAAAAAGTGGGGTGTCTACCCCGAGAAATTCGTCGACTATCTGGCCCTGATCGGGGATAAAGTCGACAACATCCCGGGCGTTCCCGGCATCGGGGCCAAGGGAGCTCAGCAGTTGCTCGAGCAGTATGGCAACCTGCAGGCCATGCTTGAGGCGGAAGTGCCGGGTAAGAACGGCAAGTTGCTGAAGGAGTACAAAGACCAGGCGCTGCTTTCTCAGCGCCTGGCCACCATCCAGACCAGTGTCCCGTTGGACGTCGAGCTAGAGGCTCTGCGCCTCGTTCCCCCGGACCCTGCGGTATTGAACGAGCTTCATCGTTCGCTGGAGTTTTATTCTCTGCTCAAGGAAGGCGCCCGTTCGGCCGACGCCCAGGCGGAAGAAGACCGTGAGGGTGGTGCCGACTATCAAGATTGGGACGGCACGGATTTCCCGACCGACCTTCCCGTGGCTCTTCAGCTGCGCTGGAAGGGCCTTCCGCATCAAGCCGAGCTGCTGGGAATGGCTGTCTCCTGGCAGGAAAAGCAAGGCCGTTGGGTCTCCCCCGAGCAAATCGGCCAACTGGACGGTTGGCTGCGCGATCCGGAACGCTTGAAGTGGGTCCACGATCTACGCACCCAACTGGTGGTGCTCTGGCGTCATGGCTATGATCTGGACGGTGCCCAGGACACCAAGGTCATGTCTTATCTGTGCGAGCCGACCAAAGTCATCCCGCACGAGCTGGGTGGCGTGGCCCGCGAATATCTGCAGAGGACGCTGTCCAACGACGACGCGGAACGGGTCGTCTGCCAGCAGGCGGACTTCATCGGTCAGATCTATCCGATCCTCAAGGTTCGACTGCAGGAGCTGGGACTGGCCGACACCTACCGAGAGCTGGATTTGCCTTTGTCTCGCGTGCTGGCGCGTATGCAGAGCGATGGGATCCTGGTCGACCCGGTCGACCTCGAAGTGCTGGGCAAGGAATTTCGTCAGCGCCTGCTCGAGATCGAGGAAAAGGTCTACGAACTGGCCGGCCACTCTTTCAATCTGGGTAGCCCCAAGCAGTTGGCCACCGTGCTCTTTGAGGAGCTGCAGTTGCCGGTCATCAAAAAAACCAAGACCGGCTATTCGACCGACGCCGAAGTGCTGGAGAAGCTGGCGCCCAAGCATCCGATCGCCGACCAGTTGTTGGAGCACCGCAAGCTGGCCAAGCTGATCAACACCTACACCGACGTTTTATCCAACGCTCTGGACCCCAGCACCGGCCGCATTCACGCCAGTTTGCAGCAGACCAACTCGGCCACCGGTCGTCTCATCAGCACCGACCCCGACCTCCAGCGCACTCCCATTCGCACTCCCGAAGGCGTGCGCATTCGCCAGACCTTCCTGGCCTCGCCGGGGCATAAGCTGATTTCGGCCGACTGGAGCCAGATCGAGCTGCGGGTGTTGGCACACATGAGCCAGGACCCACTCTTGCTCGACGCCTTTCAGAACGACCACGACATCCACCGGCGCACGGCGGCCCAGCTTTTTCACTGCAGCGAGGCGGAAGTCACCCCTCCCCAGCGCGAGGTGGCCAAGACGGTCAACTTCGCCACCATCTACGGTCAGGGAGCGACGGCGCTGGCCCAGATCATTCGGGTGCCGCGCAAGACCGCTCAGGAATACATCGACCAGTATTTTCTCACCTACGCCGGCGTGCGCGTGTGGCTGGATCGAACCATCGAAGAGGGCCATCGAGACGGCTACGTCACCACTTTTCTGGGGCGCCGCCGTTGGATTCCCGAACTGTCTAGTCGCAACGTCATGGAACGTCAGGCGGGCGAGCGGATCGCCGCCAATACCCCCATTCAGGGCACGGCTGCCGACTTGTGCAAGATGGCTATGCTCAACATTTCCCGGGCCATCGCGCAGCACGGAATCAACTGCCGGATGTTGATGCAGATCCACGACGAGCTGGTTTTTGAATGCACTGAGGCCCATGTTGCCGAGGCTTCTCGACTGGTGGCCGAGCACATGCAGGGCGTGGCCAAGTTGAGTGTTCCTCTGAAGGTCAACCTGGGCGTGGGGCAGAGTTGGGCCGAGGCGCATTGAGCGAATGGCGTTGGAAAGACCCGGCCCAGGGTGCTTTGCTGCGCTACGAGCCCGGCAACTGGGGCGATATTCTCAAGGGTGAGTGGCTCTGCCTGTGGTTGGAGTGGAAGGCTGCCGCAGGCGCTCGTGGACTGCGTTATCAGGACCCGTTTTGTGGCTGGAGCGAATACCCGGTCACGGAGGCCACTCGCGGGCGCGTGACTGCATCACCGGCGACGCGCTATGCCAACTATCTCGGGTTGTCCAGCGCTTCCCTGGTGTCTCGTCACGCGGAATCGCTCGGTCTGCGAGTGGAATCGAGGTTGAGCGACCGCGAGACGGCCCTGGAGCTGCTGCCCTGCGACTTGCTGCTTTTTGATCCCTACGATTTTTTTGAGCGTTGGCCGGACTGGAACGACCTTTTGCTGGAGGCCAGCCGGGACCGAGATGTGGTCGTCTATCTCTACAACAAGTCTCCGCGCGGAGCTTCTCCGTTTCGCCAATATCAGTCTCTGCGGGAGCGCTGGAAAGGCCGGCCGCTGGTGATGGGCAGAGTGGCGGCCGATGCCGTGTTGCCCCGAGCCTGGCATGAAGTCTGGCTGGTCGGTCCGTCCGCCCAGGATCCGACCCTGCGCATGCGTTTGCAAGAAGCCACCCTGGCCCTGCATCGCCACGTTTCGGATGGGGGGGCTTTCGAATGCTGAGACGTTTGCTGGTCCTCGGTTTGCTGCTGGCAGGTTGCGTTTCCAGCCCCCCGCCGGCACAGCCGCCGGTCACGGTTTCGCCGACCCAGATTCCCTCCAAGGCCAAAGGGGAATGGACGCTGGTTTTTTACTTCGCGGCCGACAACGATCTGGAAGATGTCGAGTTGAACGACCTGGAAGAGTTGACTCACCTGGCCGATGATCCGCAGGTTCACATCCTGGCCCTGGTGGATCGCAGCCCCCTGGGCGAAGACAACGAAGGATACAGTAACCGGGCCGTGGCCAACCTGGCCAACTGGAGCCATGCCAAGCTGCTCGACGTGCAGCACGACAAGTTGACCGAGCTGGAGGACTGGGGACGCCTGAATATGGCCGATCCACAGACTTTGCGTCGCTTGCTCTCGGTGGCCCAGGAGCGCTATCCGGCCAATCGTTACGGTCTTTTTCTGGTCGACCACGGGCAGGGCTGGCAGGGCATTTGTGGGGACGACGGCGCTCCCCGCGCCCACGATGCGCTGGACCCGAGTGAGTTGCAGACGGCCCTCAAGTCGCTGGCCGCCCCCCTGGACTTGCTGGGCCTGGATGCCTGTCTGATGAGCAGTCTGGAAGTCTACCTGGCCTGCGCGCCCTATGCTCACTCGCTGGTGGCCTCCCAGGATTCCTTGCCGGGCCAGGGCCTGGATTATCTGCAGGCGATTCAGCAGCTCCAGGGTAAGCCCAAGAGCGACGGGGTTCAGTTGGGCCGGTGGTTTTTGCAGGCTCATCGCAGCAGCTTGAAGAGCGACGAACAGGAATCCGCGCGCCTCCAGCTGGCGCTGCTGGACGGACGGAACTACGCGGACTTGAGCACCTCCTGGAAAGAGTTGAGTGAAGCCCTCAAGCCACTGGCCCAAAAGGAATGGCTGGCCCTGGCCAAAGCCCGGGCGGCCGCTCAGTCTTTTCAGATCGAAGGCGTCGGTGTGGGCGGGGAAGTCGAGGACATGGGTCAGTTGCTGCAGCAGATTCGCCAACGAGTGCCGGCCCTTTCCAAGCAGACCGTGCAGGTGGAAGAGCAGCTGGAGCGCGTGGTGATCGAGCAGGTGCGCGGTCGTTTTCGCCAGAGTTGCAGCGGTTTGAGCGTCTGCTTTCCGGCACTGGCCGAGAACTTGAGTCAGGAGTACCGCACCCTGGCGGAAGGCTTTATGCCGGAGTGGGTCGCCTTTCTCAAGGCCTATACTGCTGCCGAACGCCACGTAAAGGTTGCTTCCTCGCTGTCGCCGGTGACCCTGAGCGGCGGGGGAGGGCGGATGGATCTGCAGGCCCGACTCGGCAAGCCGGATGAAGTGGTGGCCAGTTACACGATTCTGGTCCGCGATCATCGGGTGGTCGGGCAGATGACCTGTGCCGTAGAGCCGGGCGAGAATCTGCTCAGCGATTACTTCGACGGCAAGTGGCTGGCCCTGAGAGATGGGAAGGGTCCGGCTTTGATGGCCCAGTTGGACTCGGTGGAACTGTCGGAAGGCTCGGCGCTGGCCAGGCTCTCCTGCCAGTTGACCCGTGCCGGTGGCGGCGCGCCCCAACCGGTGCAGCTGTATTTTCCTCTGGTGCTCGATGATCTCGCTCGTCCGGCGCCGCTGCTGAGCGTGAGTCGCAGTGGCGGCCTGGGGGTGACCGAGGTGCAGCTCAAGGCCGGCGATCAGCTGTCCTTCTTGGAGCGCGACTTGCGTCCCGGCGGTCACCAGGATCGTGGCAGTGCCTTGAAGATCGAACACCCCGACCGGCTCCAACTGTCGCTGGCTCCGGTGCCGGCCGGCGACTACGAACTGGGCTTCCTGGTGCTGGACGTGCAGGGTCGCAGCCACTGGCAGACGCGTCCGCTACTCTGGGGCAAATAGGCAGGGCGCTTCCACCACCACGGGAGCTCGCTTCTTGTAGAGCGGAACCTCGAGGCGGCGGGCATGCAGCTTCATCGGCCCCTCGCCGCCCCCGTATTTGTCGTCCCCCAGGATGGGGAAACCGGCTTGAGAGCAGTGAATGCGCAACTGGTGAGTGCGTCCCGTGAGCGGTTCCAGCTCCAGCCAGGACTGCTCGGAACTGGCCTGCCGCACCTTGACCAGCGTAACCGCTTCCTGTCCCTGGATGGGCTGATCGAGTCGGTCCAAGGCTTCGGGCCAATGTCCGCGCACCAGGGCCCAGTAGGTTTTGCGGATCTTGCGGTCCTGGAATAGCTGGCCCAGATCGCGCAGGGCCCGGGGATGGCGGCCCAGCAGCAGACAGCCGGTGGTCTCGCGGTCCAGGCGGTGGGCCACCTGGGGCAGGGTGGTTTTGCCAAAGGTCAGGGCCTGCAGGTAGTTGGTCAAATGCACGCCAGGACCGGTGGGCGTGCACGACCAGCCTGCGGGCTTGTCGATGACCAGCATCATGCCGTCTTTGTAGAGCACGGTGTCGACGATATTGCGCATTTTCTTGCTCTTCCGGCAGATGCCGGCCCATCCCTCGCGAAGCCTTGCCTATGCAAGCTCCTCAACTGGCCCTGGCGGCCACGGCCGGACTGATCTCCGGCTTTCTCAACGCGGTGGCCGGCGGTGGCTCGTTGGTGCTGTTTCCGGCCTTGCTGGCCTGCGGTCTGCAGCCGCTGGAAGCCAACGTCACCAATTCCATGGCCAACTGGCCCGGTTACGCCAGTGGCGTGTTCGGATTCCGTCATGAACTGGCCGATCAGGGAGCCCGCTGGAGGCGTTTGACGGCCATCACCCTGGTTGGCTCCACCCTGGGATGCGCTTTGCTGTTGCGACTACCGGCCGCCGCCTTTGACCTGATCGTGCCGGTGCTGGTTTTATTTTCCAGCCTCATGCTGGCCCTGCAGCCTCGGCTCAAGCGCTGGGCCGGCCGCACGGGAGAGCGCTGGGGCGTGCTGGCGGTGGGTGTATTCGGTGCGGCCGTCTACGGCGGTTACTTCGGGGGAGCCCTGGGCGTGATTTTGCTGGCCACCCTGGCCCTGGGTCTGTCCGATAGCCTGCGCCGTCTCAACGCTTTGAAGTCCTCGCTGGCTCTGGTCAACGGCACCGTCAGCGTGATCGCCTTTGCTCTTTTCGGTCCGGTCTACTGGCCGGCCGCGCTGGTGGCCGCCCCGGCCACTCTGGTGGGAGGCTATCTTGGGGCGCGTCTGGCCAGCCGCATTCACGACGGGGCCTTGCGCAGCGCCATCGTGATTTACGGCCTGGTCGTGTCCGGCTATCTGTTCTTGAAATAAAAAAAGCCCCCGATTTCTCGGAGGCTTTCCTCGGTGCTGGAGACCTTAGCGGGCGACGAGCTCGCGCAGGCTTCCCCAGTGGGCCACGGGATGGTTCTTGGCACCTTTTTTGGCCAGTTCCATGCAGTGGTCGCCCATGTGCTCGACGGCCCAGCTGAAGTGGGAGTCGCGCAGGCTCTTGTAGTCCATGTCGCAGACGTAGTTGGTGATGTCGATGGCATACACCACGTCGTCCTTGACGGCGAACTCGAGAGCGTTCATGTCGTAGCCGATGACTTCGTTGAAGCGAATGCTGTATTCGGCGGCCTTGCGGGCGTGCTCGGGCTTGAGCACCGACAGGTCCTGAACATATTCACCCATGCCGTGGGGGCGGGGGATGTAGCGGATGGGGCGGGTGTGCTTCCAGCCGATGGTCAGGCAGCGGATGTAGTCATCCCACTCGATGAACTCTTGCAGCATCATGGTGAGCTGACCGGATTCGTTCCACTTCTCGATGGCATCTTCGATGGTCTCGATCTTGTGAACGCTCTTCCAGCCACCGCCGAAGGCGGGCTTCATGATACAGGGCAGACCGACTTCTTCCAGGCGGCCCTTCCAGTCGATGGGCCACATGTTGCGCAGCGACTTGTCGTTGATGTCGTCGATGTACTCGCGGTTGGGAAGAACGACGGTCTTGGGAACCGGGATGCCCATGGACTGAGCCAGGCTGTATCCGAAGAACTTGTCGTCGGCGTTCATCCAGAAAGGATTGTTGACGATGTAGGTGCCGCGCATCGAGGCCTGCTTCAGGTAAACCTGATAGTAGGGCACTTCGTGCGAAATGCGGTCCATGATCACATTGAAGGGGTTCTCTTCACCCATGCTGGTGCCGCCCACCTGGACCCACTCGCACTTGAAGCCTTTTTTGGAATTGATGTAGGTCATCACCGCTTCCGGGAACGACTCTTCGCGTCCCCGCA